>CAXXPU010000020.1:0-102654 GCA_963666875.2 Cloacimonadales bacterium (SeqCode) | reverse complement strand
TCAGTCTGAATCTGGCAAAAGCCATTTGCATAATCGTACTGGGTGCCTGGCGCATTGTCGGTCTGTCCTGGCCAGTTCCAGTAGAAATCCTGAAACCACGGTACCGTTGTATAGAAGTGAATACCGAGATCTTCATGAATCGTTTCGCCATCAATATGAAAAACGTATCCGGTTAGATAGTGCAATTCGGTCACGATAAATTCGATCGCCGTGTTGTTTTCTGTAACGACATCATCGTAGTAATACTCTGGATCGAAGGAATAGCCTTCCAACGACGGAGTGATCATGACTTCTGCACCTTCATCACATGCGAATTGCCAGTCGCCTGATTCACCGGAGACGACTTCATTCTGATATGTTCCGATTCCCGTGAAGGTTACGCCTTGCATACCGATGTTACCGGAGAGAATCCAATAAGGGGCGCCAAAGAGGATATTATTCATGTCGGTCCAAGAACCTGAACTTATGATGAATTCTCCTGAACTGGTGTCGCCAGATATATTATCGATTGCATCGACATGTATGACATCACCAGCCACGTGAACAAGCATTACTGAAAGTTGAATAATCAACTCGCCGGTTGTGGCATTATAGCTTGTACCTTCAGCAGTATCTTCATGTCCAGGATAGTTATAGTAGTACGTCCCGAAATTATAGGTTGCATTATAAAAGGCAACACCAATATCTGCATGCATTCCGGTTCCATTATCAAAGTAAAAGAACCCCGCCATTGTATGAGGATTGCTTGGTTGTGCGAAAATAAGGCTAACAGTCATCAGAAACAGCAATGTGAAAATCATCCTTCTCATATCTGTTCTCCTTTTTAGAAAATTGACAATCAATATTCAAGTTAATGTGCGGAAAAGGAAGTTGTCAAGTACTTTAATATTCGCATTCGTTGGAATACCCCCATTTTTCTGTGGAATCTTGGTTCGATGAATATTGATCGATGTTATCCACAGTGTCCTTCGACTCCGCTCAGGATGACACACTGTGGATAACTGTATCCATTTCAGACGGTTGCATAATAATTGTGTCATCCTGAGCGGAGTCGAAGGACAACAATTATTTTGCATACTCATGTCAGATTTTTTTACATACTTTTTTAAACGGTAAGCATAGGTATGTCGTTGCAAAGCAGAACCATAGGCTTTCATGGCATGATAATTATAGGGGTATTCCTGCTTTAATATTCGCATTCGTAGCGGAAAGGAGTTTTCGTAAAGTGAAAAAGCCCTCGTCCGCATGGACAAGGGCTCATTGTGTATAGTTTGATGTATTAGTCGAGGTCTTTGAAGGGGTTTCCTTCGGTTGGATCCCATTTCTGCTTAGCGTATGCGCGCCAGTTGCGGTCGCCTTCGCGTTCGATCACTTCGCCGGGGATATCTGTCGGGTCGAACGAGATGCGGCGTTTGTCGTAGTCGATCTGACGAACCAGCACATCGATTTCCTGCCCGATGCTTTCATTGGTGTGTGCTATGTTTGCGAGTCGCATGCGCGACTTGGGGAGCAGTCCGGTAAGACCTTCGCGCACCTTGATAAAGGTTCCAAAGTCCGAGACGCCATCGATGGTTCCGTGAACGATCTGTCCGACGGTCAGGATCTGGTCGATGCTGTCCCACGGATCTTCTTCGAGCGCTTTCAGGGAGAGCGAGATTTTCCGTTTCTCGCGGTCGATGCGAAGAACCTTAACCTGTACGAGGTCGCCTTCCTGAACCACTTCCGACGGATGTCCGATCCTGCGTCCGCGACGCATTTCGGAGATCGGGATAAGGCCCTGAACGCCTGTTCTTATCTCGGCAAATGAACCGAAGGATTCATTTTTAACGATGCGGCAGGATACGATCTGATCTTCTTCCAGTTCTTCAAGCGCGACTTCTGCGGGATTTCGCTCGAGGCGTTTGATACTCAGAGAAATTTTATTGCCTTTGAGCCGGATGACCTTTACATCGATTTCGTCGCCGATGTTGAGCAGATCGGACGGAGATTCGACATGTTTCCAGGCGATTTCCGAGATATGAAGCAAACCTTCCACGCCACCGATATCGATGAACGCGCCGAAGTTGGTCAGGCGAGTTACCTTGCCTTTGAGAATATTGCCGGCTTCGAGTTTGTCGAGTGTTTCTTTACGCAACACTTCACGCTGTTTCTGAAGCAGAACACGGCGAGAAACGATGATGTTTCGTCCGCTCTCGCTGTATTCGGTGATCTCGAATTCGTATTCCTGATTGATATATTTCGAGGTGTCGGAAACGGGTCCCAGATCGATCTGCGAAACGGGACAGAACGCTCTCGCGCCGAGCAGGTTCACCGTGAAGCCACCCTTGATGATGCTGATGACTTTACCGGTAACCGGGATTTTCCGTTCGTGCGCATCCAGAAGAACGGTCTTAGATGCATGGGATTTGGAAAAGCTCTTGGCGATGATGGTTTCCGTATCACTCTTTTTAACAATGTAACCGCTGAGGGCGTCGCCGATCTTGAAGGGAAGTTCGCCTTCCTCGTTCACATATTCGGTTTTCTCGGCGATGGCGTCAAGCTTGTCTCCAAGGGTGACAAATATGTAGAGGTCGGTAATGTTTACGATCGTACCGGATACTTCGTCGCCTTCCTGGATTTCAAACGTCCGGGGCATCGATTCCTCGAGCATTTTACCGAAATCTTCTTCCTCAGCTTCTTCAGTGGGTTGATCATCATCAACAGTTTCGGTTTCGGTTTCGGTCACTTCAGTGACTTCAACAGTCTCTTCGCCTGCTGTTTCCTGTCCTTCCTGGATTTTTGTTTCTTCAGGATTTTCTAATACCATGTCTAATACTCCTGTGCTATGCGATTTCCATCATGTTGTCAGCATGAATGCGAAACAAAACCACTCAGATAGGGGTATATTGTCCAGTTTTTCCTGCTTTTTTTTCGGTTGCAACCGTCAAAGCCGCGCCATCAAGGGGTTCCAGGTTTAATTTGCTTCTATTAACCTTCTATAGACGTTGAAAACGGCTAAGGAGTCAGCCTGGATTTCTGCGATAAAACCACGAACGGTTTGCAGTTGTCAGTGACGTACGGAAAAAACATTGACATCGAGACGGCTGCCAAACGAGTATTCCATACTGATATAAAAACTGGATAAAATATTAGAACAGGAAAGACCGAAACGATATGTGTTTGTGGAATTTTAGGTCGATACGGTACTTGATGCCATGCTATTCAATACAATAGATTTTGCGACATTCTTGCCGGTCGTGTTTATTCTCTACTGGTTCGTGGTCAATCGGAACCTGCGATGGCAGAATTTTCTGCTGGTGGTCGCAAGTTATTTCTTTTACGGCTGGTGGGATTGGCGATTTCTCTCGCTGATTCTGTTCAGTACGCTGGTCGATTATACCGTCGGACTCAGGCTCAAGAACGAGGAACGGCTTCCTTGGAGAAGATTTCTACTCTGGACGAGTATCGTCGTCAATCTCGGATTCCTGGGATTCTTCAAGTATTATAACTTCTTTCTGGACAATTTTATTCGTGCGTTTACGTTCTTCGGATACGAGATCCATGCGAGCTCGCTCCAAATTATATTGCCGGTGGGAATCAGCTTTTATACTTTTCAAACGTTGAGCTATACCATCGACGTCTATCGACGTAAGTTAGAACCAACCCGGGATTTCATCGAGTTTGCAGCCTTTGTCAGCTTTTTTCCGCAGCTTGTCGCCGGACCCATAGAACGGGCGACCCATCTTCTACCTCAGTTCTACGAGAAGCGCACGTTCGATTATAGTAAGGCAGTTGACGGCATGCGGCAGATTTTATGGGGACTGTTCAAGAAGATCGTGATCGCCGACCAGTGTGCGCACTATGTGAACCTGATATTCAGTGATTATCAGGATTACAGCGGCTCGACACTGCTACTCGGTGTCCTGTTTTTTACCTTTCAGATATACGGCGATTTCTCCGGCTACTCGGACATCGCGATCGGTACCGCGCGGCTTTTCGGTTTCAGCCTGATGCGGAACTTCGCATTCCCGTATTTCTCGCGCGATATCGCCGAATTCTGGAGGCGGTGGCATATCTCGCTCTCGACCTGGTTTCGGGACTACCTCTACATCCCGCTGGGTGGAAGTCGCGGCAGTATCTGGAAGAAAATACGCAACACGTTTGCCATCTTCATCGTAAGCGGTTTCTGGCATGGCGCAAACTGGACCTTCATCGTCTGGGGGGCGTTGAATGCCATCTATTTCCTGCCACTGATGCTGATGAAGAACAACCGGAAGAATCTGGACGTCATAGCGGAAGGTCGATTCTTTCCCAGCATCCGTGAATTGATCTCGATGCTGGTCACCTTCGGATTGACCGTGTTCGCCTGGATATTCTTCCGCGCGGAGAGCCTGGGGCATGCGTTCGGCTATATTGCCCGATTATTCTCGTCGTCATTGATATCGATCCCGTTCTTCTCGGGCAGGGGAGAGGCATTTTACGTTCTACTCTTGAGTATGACCATGCTTCTGATCGAATGGATGGGGCGCGACTGCCAGTTTGCACTGGAGCGCCTTGGTCTGACGTGGAAAACGGCGTATCGATATGCGATGTACTATATAATTGTGCTGTCGATCTTCTGGTTTGGCGGCTCGGAACAACAGTTTATCTATTTCCAGTTTTGACGTATGAAAAAGTTTATCGTAAAAATTATTCTGTTCATCCTTCCGATCATCGTTATCGCGATGGGTCTGGAGTTGACTCTGCGGTTAATACCGAATATATACAAGCACAAGAACGACTATCTGAACGAGCATGGGGGCGAGATCGAAACGCTGGTTATGGGCAGCTCGCATACATTTTTCGGTGTCAATCCGCAATACTTCCATAATAACACATTTAATCTGGGTCATCCGGCGCAGACGCTGGATGTCGATTATCTGCTTCTGAAGAAGTACGAAGATCGCCTGCACAATCTTAAGACGATCGTCGTACCAATCTCAGTTTTCACATTATATGGCAAATTGGGTGCAGGTGTCGAGGGCTGGCGAATGAACAACTATGCTCTTTATTACGATATCCGGACCTCGAACAAGCTGAGCCAGTGTTTCGAAATTCTGGCGAGGAAAATGCAGTTCAACATCGAGATCATCGTTCAGTATTATTTCATGGGCGAGCGGGATCTGGCGTGTTCAGATCTTGGTTGGGGAACCTCCTACCGACCGGAGGATTCCAAGGATTTACTGGAGACAGGCAACGATGCCGCAAAACGGCACACCGATTATGATATCCATTCACGACAGTACGAGGATATCTATCGTGAAAACATCGAAGCATTGGATAATATAGTGCAGTGGAGCAATGAGCATGGTGTGTATGTCGTTCTTCTAACCATGCCTGCTTACAAGACTTACCGTAATAGCTCGAATCTCGATCCGGAGATTTTGACTATCACCATCGACACATCAAGATCATTTGCGGAAAAAAACGATAACTGTTCCTACCTGAACCTCTTTGACAGCGACCGGTTCATTGCAGAGGATTATTACGACGCCGACCACCTGAACTACATCGGCGCGGAAAAGCTTTCGAGATTGCTTGACGCCTACATCAGAAACCAATATCGACTCGACACGGAATAGGCATTTCATTTTCCGGGATATTCACCGATAAAAATGCGTTGACAGTTAAACCGCTTTGGCATTTAGCGATTACAAATTACATACCTATGGAGGAACGAATGGCGGAACTCGAATTCGGGCGCATCTCAAGCGCCGAAGCAATGGAACTGGAAGAACGCTACGGCGCTCACAACTATCACCCGCTGCCCGTCGTGATTGCGAAGGGCGAAGGCGCATGCGTGTGGGATCCTGAAGGTAAAAAATACTATGATTTCCTTTCGGCGTATTCCGCAGTGAACCAGGGTCACTGTCACCCGAAGATTATTCAGGCTCTCATCGATCAGGCTAAGGAATTGACACTCACATCCAGGGCTTTTTTCAACAACCGGCTTGGCGAATACGAAAAATTTATCACCGAATACTTCGGATACGATATGGTTCTCCCTATGAATACCGGCGTGGAAGCTGTCGAGACTGCGATGAAGCTCAGCCGTAAATGGGGCTATGTCAAGAAGGGGATCCCCGAGAACAAAGCCAAGATCATCTTCTGCGAAGAGAATTTCCACGGCAGAACGCTGGCCGTTATCTCGGCATCCACGGATCCCGACGCGTACGGTGGATTCGGTCCGTACATGCCCGGTATCGTGAAGATACCCTACAACAATCCTGAAGCGCTTGAAACAGTACTGAAAGAGATCGGCGACGAAGTCTGCTCGTTCATCGTGGAACCAATTCAGGGTGAAGCCGGCGTAAACGTACCCGACAAAGGCTATCTTAAGAAGTGCTACAATATCTGCAAGGCATACAACGTCCTCTTCGTTTCCGACGAAGTCCAGACCGGTATTGCCCGTACGGGACGGCTTCTTGCAAGCGATTGGGAAGAGGTCAAGCCCGATATACTCGTACTCGGCAAGGCGATCTCCGGTGGCGTGCTGCCGGTGTCGGCCGTTCTTGCGAACAAGGATATCATGCTGGTGATCAAGCCGGGCGAGCATGGCTCGACCTACGGCGGATTCCCGCTGGCGTGCGTCGTTGCCAAGGCTGCACTCGAGGTGGTTCGCGACGAGAAGCTCACCGAGAAAGCAGAAGAACTCGGCGAATACCTGCGCGGAGAACTCCGGAAGATCGATACTCCCATGATCGAACTGGTTCGCGGAAAAGGTCTTCTCAACGCGATCATCGTGAAGCCGACGAACGGCGTGGAAGCATGGGATGTTTGCCTGAAGCTCAAAGAGAAAGGACTCCTCTGTAAGCCGACTCATCGTCACATCATCCGTCTGGCGCCGCCGCTGGTCATTACGAAGGAACAGCTCGACGAATGCGTTCAGATCATTCGTTCGGTGTTCGATGAATTGAAATAATCAACCAGTATATGGAAAAATTGCTATAGGGGCAGGCCTCTGTGTCTGCCCTTTTCTATTTTCTCCCCATTCATTGAGGGCTAGGGCAATTTCAGAAAAAGAGATGGGCAGACACAGAGGCCTGCCCCTACAAAAACTGGTACCGTCCCAAGTAGTGTGTCTGATTGACAAAAAAGAGCAAGAACCTCCAAGGTTAAATTGGCAAACAAAACCAAGGAGGTTCTCATGAACTTTTCGCTCCCACAAATAGAGCAAATCGTCGACACAGCTCTCAACAAGCATGGTCTTAACCAAGTCTATCAAACGTTTTGCAATTGTCTAATGAAATTGGAGAGAAACGAGTTTTTACGCCTTGCGTCCGATATGAATAACAAAGGAAATGGTTACCGAGCAGGCTCTGCGAGCGGAGTTTGGGGTTCCTTGTCGCTACGGATTCCACGTGATCGTCTTGGGCATTTTTACCCGGTAATCCTGAGCGTATTGCGCAATCAGGAGAATGAGCTCCACGAGCTTGCTTTCAACCTTTACAGCAAGGGTTTATCGACACGAGATGTAAGTGACGTTTTCGAAAGTATTTACGGTAAGAACTACAGCAAATCCAGTATCAGTCGAATCACGCAGTCCTTCTCAGAAGAGCTTCAGCAGTGGCGTGACCGTCTTCTGCAAAGGCGATATCCTGTTTTAATCGTGGATGCTCTGTTTACCCATATCAGAAGGGCAGGAAAGGTCGAGAGTGAAGCAATCTATACCGTGATCGGTCTGCAGGAAGATATGAGTCGAGATATCCTTGCAATCGAGAATATCCCCCAGGAATCCGCTTCGGGGTGGGCGTCTCTGCTGCAAAACCTTAAGGCAAGAGGTTTGGAGACAACAGACCTCATCATCGCTGATGGTATCAATGGTCTTGAGAACAGCATTGCTCGTGTCTATCCTGAAGCTGATTTGCAGAAGTGTGTCGTCCACCTGAAACGAAATATTCTCAACCATGTTCGTCATGACCATAAGGAGGAAGTTGCGGCAGATTTACGTGAGGTGTTCAACATATCGGATCCCACCTTTTCCCGGGAGGAAGCGAGTGACAGATTCGAAACTTTCTGTGTCAAATGGGGATCGAAATACCCATATATCAAAAGGCTGAAGAATCGACACGAGATGACGTATTACTTCACCTATCTACAATATGATTACCGTATCAGAGGAATGATCTATACGACGAACTGGGTGGAACGTTTGCACAAAAGCTTCCGACGGGTATTGAAGATCAGAAACTCAATGCCGACGGAGGAGTCGGCATTGCTGCTGCTTTCGAAAGTTGCTATGGATAAGTCTGATCGATACCGAAAGTATCCGATCTATAATTTCAAGTTTGACACGAAACTCTTTCCAAATAAATACTGAATGAGATTGTATACCTTGAAGGTTCAAGACACACTTAAAGGGACAGTACCCAAAAACTGGTGCGACGACACCAACAGGTAACCATCTACATCCGTTTCACTTCGTATCCGCGATCCTGAAGCATTTCAACTAATCCTCGATCTCCGATCATGTGCCCGACGCCGACCACGACGAAGTAGGTCTTGTCGGAATTCAGGAAGCGCTCGATCTTCTCGATCATGCCGGGGTGCCGTCCATACAGCACGGTCTCATACAGCGGTTTCATTTTCGGATCGTTGATGTCCTTGAGGAACAGATCCTGTATGGCTTGCGTATCGCCGTCCTTCCATGCTTGTCCGACACGGTCGATATTCTGATAGATTTCGGTTTGGGTCGTGAGTGCGTCGAGCAAGCTGAGCTCCTGTAGCGAATCGGGGAATGAATTGAATAGCTCGATCTGGTAGAGTAATCCTTCTAACTCGATGATGCCCTTACCCGTGCGGCGCGCCTTGTTCATGAAGTAGAGGTCGATGCCGTGCTCCGAGGTGAAGCCGGCCTTCGCGATCTCCTGCATCTGGATGGTCATGGAGACAAGCCACGGCTTGAACATCTGCATGGACGCGAGATTCATTCCGTATTCGGTCAGGCGATTGCGCAGCAGACTCAGCGTTTCGTAGGAAAGGTGGTCCTTGATCGATTCCCCATAGGGATAGGATGCCATCTGGATCATTGTCTGCTGGATGGTGCTCTGGTTCTGGCTGTCGAGGTCCGCTTCGACTACCAGGCTGTCCGAGGCTTCGAAGGCGTTCTCAATCTTCGCCTGCATGGGATAAAAGTCCTCTTTGGCAACGTGGATCGACCCGAGCAGATACACGGTGGTCTTGTCGGATTTCACTTCCCAGAAGAAGCCTTTCGATTGCCCAAAGAGCATCGGAACGAGCAGCAGTAACGAAAACATCACTACGTATTTCTTGTTGCGGATTTTCATAATATTCCTCCAGAATCGAACTATCAGGAGGGATTTCATTCTGTCAATCTTCCTTTTCCCGGGTGCGATTCTCTTTTTTATTTTGTATTCACATTTTTTTCTGGACGAATCGATCGGGTTCTTCATGATTACAATAATGAGATATTATGCGAAACGGAGGAAGCATGAGACTGATAACACGTTCCGATTTCGACGGGCTTGCCTGTGCCGCCCTGCTGGAAGAACTCGGATTGATCGACGAGATTCACTATACGCATCCGAAAGATATTCAGGATAACAAGATACCGATCACGAGCAACGATATCCTTGCCAATGTGCCGTATGGAAAAGGCTGCGGGATGTGGTTTGACCACCACATGAGCGAGCACGAGCGGCAGAAGATCGATTTCGAGTTCGATGGTGCGAGTGAGAACAAACCGAGCTGCGCGAGAGTCATCTACGACTACTTCTTACTGAAGCATCGGATCAAGCTGGAGCGCTTCGCTGAAATGATCGATGCCGTCGATAAAGCCGACAGCGGGAACTACACCCGCGAAGACATCCTCGATCCGCAGGGCTGGATGATGCTGGCATTTATCGCGGATCCACGGACCGGATTCGGTTATCAGCGGACATTCCGGATCAGCAACTTCGAGCTGATGAAGTCGCTGCCCTCCAGGTTACGCAACCAGTCGATCGAAGAGATCCTCGGATCGCCCGACTTCCTCGAACGGATCGACGTTTATCGCGAGCAGATCGAGGTATACAAGAATTTCATCCTGGAGCATGCCCGTACCGAGGGAGACGCGATCGTCCTCGATTTCAGGGGTATTCACGACATCCCGACCGGCAATCGCTTCATCGAGTATGTGCTGTACCCGGAACAGAATGTTTCGGTACGGCTCGTCGATTCGCGCGATCGTCAACTCGTGATGATCTCGGTCGGTCACAGCACGATCAACCGAAGTTCGACGGTCAATGTCGGTTCGATGTTGCTTCAGTTCGGCGGCGGGGGACACGAGCGCGTGGGAACCTGTCAGGTGATGGCTGGTGAAGCTGGAATCGTACTCAATAGAATTCTAAACGAAATAAACTGATAACCGGGGGAATCATGGAACAAATAATTGCAAAATGCGGATTAATTTGCAGTGATTGTGGCGCTTACAAGGCGACGCTTGCCAATGACAACGAACTGCGAGCTCAAGTCTCGGAAGAGTGGTCGAAGATGTTCAATGTCGATATCGCGCCGGAGAACATCAACTGCCTGAGCTGCCAGAACGGGGAAGTCCTTTTCAGCCATTGCAATGTGTGCGAGATCAGGCTTTGCGCTGTCGAGCGCGGCATCGAAAACTGCGGTGTATGCGACGACTACATCTGCGAGAAGCTGGAAAAATTCTTCGAGTTCGTGCCCGATAGTAAGGTTGTGTTGGATAAAGTTCGGGCAGAAAGATAGAAGAGCGATTAAGGTTTTTCAGAACGATTTAAGGATAGTGCTTCGCATTTAATATTTGGAAAATTACGGAATTGTTATCGGAGGCATGGTTATAACATCCGTTAATTGAAAAGCTTGACAGATTCCATTTCAAGCCGTCGAATTCACCTTAATTCAAGTGAAGGAATAGGAAATTCGATGTCGTTCGATAGACGGATACAACTTGTCTCGACTTTACTAATCACGATTTTGCTTCTGGGATGTGTAGCGGATCGCATCCCGGATCAAGAGGGTGTTCCCGTCCTCATGCATGTACCACAGGAATTCCGGACATTCCTTCTCGATTTCAGTTCCTATACCGAAAAAGGATTTCTATTCACACCGCGCAGTTATAGCGGTAAGTACAATTCGATCGGTATCCTCGAATTCAAATACAATGTCGAAGCGGACATGGTGATCAAGAATCTCAACGAGCCGACAGAAGAAGCCAGAAATGCAGGTGTTAAAACGGTTACCTATTATTGCTGGGATATAAAGGAAATCGACTATCAAGCCATCCTCGATCATGCCTATCGAAAGGCCAGCTTGATGGGCGGTAACGCGATCGTTAACTTCAGCCTCGAAGTGAAGTATGAAGAGCTGGATAATGCGCCCGGATATCCGGAGGTGGTTATTCCTGTCGTCAATGTCTCAGGCTTTGTGATCCAGCGTTTCTATCCCTATCACACCGAACCGCTTCCGGAAGAACCTACCGAATGAAATACCCCGCCACGAGCCATTCCTCATCCGCTTTCTGCATCGTGATGGTCTCGTGGACTTCTCTGCCGTCCATTTCAGAAAAAAACCGGACCTCGCAGTAATCGCTTTCCGGCGCGCCGGGCAGTACCGTCAGCCACGTGACGCCGTCGGTCTTCCGATCCACTCGCATTGCATATTGTTTCGTCAGACTGTTCATGGTCATGATCCACTCATCGCGCGTGACCGTATCTTTAACGAGTAGTGACGCCTGATCCCAGCTTGTTCCGAATTCCTCACTATCGATCAGCTTCAGCCATTCCTTCGCAGCGACGACACCCGGTTCGCTGTCCAGAGGGTTGATGTATTCGGTCCGGTCTTTCTCGCCTGTGCAGCCGACGATGACCATCAATAGGATTACATAGTAGAACCACTTCATATCATTTCCAAAGCTCGTCCGAGCAGCTCCTTTTTCCGTACTTCATATTCGTCGCGGTCCCGCAGTCTCACGACTGCGCGTTCCATGGCATTGCCGGCGAAACGCAGTTCGTCCCGTGCAAGTGCGACATTCATCTCGGTCAGCGCCAGGATGGTGTAGTAGAAGGGATAGCGTTTCCAGCGTCCGTTCATCAATCGAAAGCGTTCGATGTCCTTCAGTCCGTTGATCATCCGCTGTTCCTGACGATCTCCGCCGCCGGCTGCAAGGTGCCGCCACAAAGATGCAGAGCAAGTTCCACAGCACCACAGGCCCCATGGTTGTTTCGGCGTGTCTCTTTCACTCAGCATCGACAGCAGGGTTTGCCGGACATCTTCGTTGATATCGCTTCCGAGGAGTAGCAAAGCGCGCCCGGCCTCCTCGCTCAGGATGTGTGCGGTACCGGCGCCAGAAGACACCTTTTCGCCTGTGTAGAGCTTGATACCATTCCGGTAATCGAAATCCGTCGGTGCGAAGAGTCCACGATAGGATCCTGGTTTGGCGAAACGATCCGAGATCCATCCCGATACGGCTTTTCTTTCATTACTGCTGATCGGTTTCTTCCAGAAGAGAGCGTCATTGACGTTGTCGATCGTCTTTGCGAGGCTATTTTCATCTAACAGCATGGACACCTCCTTCCTGCCATCATTGCGATATGGATTTGGTCGTCAAGTGATTCAGGGTATCTTTTTTATTGACACCGTGATCCCGTCGAGAAACCTGTCATGCATCGTCGGGGTGTAGCGCAGCCCGGTTAGCGCACTGGTTTTGGGAACCAGGTGTCGGAGGTTCAAATCCTCTCACCCCGACCAATTTCTTGACAGAAAAAATCACGTATTAAATCTGTCATAGCCTTGTGGGTGCTTAGCTCAGTTGGGAGAGCACCTGCCTTACAAGCAGGTGGTCGGCGGTTCAAGTCCGTTAGCACCCACCATTTTTTATCCGACTATTTCGTCTGTTCTCTCGGCTTCGGTACGCTGTTCGCACGAATATCATCCAATACCCTATCCCACGTGACATCGCGCTTGTCATAGAAATCGTCTTTCGTCCAATTGACCGGCACATCGGGCATGAGGCTGTCCTGCGGGTCGCGGCTCGGATCGGGACGACGGAAGTACTTCCACGAGCAGGTGCAGTAGATTTTGCTATTGGGCAGCGTGAAGGAGAGGATATCGCCGTAGCACGATGGCTTTCCGCCGGTGGGCGCGCCATAGATCGTTACCATGCCGTTGTCCTGGCAGGAAGTAGCGAAATCGACCGCTGAGGAAAACGATATCGGACCAGTCAGCAGGATCACATTCCCCGAGAAGAGCTTCTCCGGTTTCTTGAGGTGCCAGATGCTTTCATCGTTATATATCTCTGCGAAAAATTCTTCCCGTGAAACCTTGGTGCCCCGAGTGGGATCGAGCGGCTTGGCGCGGTAGGGGAGAACGATGTCGTCCTTATCGATGTCGTGTTGTTCGGCGATATAATCCAGCATGTCGCTCCATTGATAATTTCCTTGCAAGAGTTCGCTGTAGCAGCGCTGGGTCGAGTAGCTGAGCATCGAGTCCGGTGTCTCGCAGAAGAACATGAACTGGTCACCGAGCATCGAGTTTCCGCCGGTATTGTAGCGCAGATCGACGACGATGTTGTTCAGCCTGAGGCTATCGACTTCATGAAAGGTCTTGGTGAGAAACTCACCCCAGTTGGGCAAAACGAAACCTTCGGGCAGTCGTTGCGATTTATTGTCGCTTGCGGAGCGTTTATCGAGGAATTTGTTGAACTGGATGTAATATGCGTCGTTATCGGGCAGCGCTTTGCCCCAGAATAACTCGTTTTTCGGAAAGGTGAAACCGTCGAATTCCATGGGCTGGATTCTGTCGGACGGGCCCGGTTCAAGGACGATGTCGAACGTTTGGTCGTCCTGCTCCAGCGTGAGGTGAAGGTTGCCGTCCGGCGCCGCGAGGTCGAGTAGTTTCAGGCAGGCCGGTTGCGAGAGCCGGTTCCGCACCTGGTACCTGCGCCAGTGCAGATTCTCGCCGGGAACGAGGGTCATGAGCCTTTCCATGACATCTGTTGCGGGGCGGTCGTTGACGGTGACGATCTTTGCGCCGAGGAACTGCTCGAAGTAGAGGCTGTCAATGTGATAGATGTACCATCCTTCCGGAAACCATCGCGGGTAGATCGGGTAACTGAGTTTGCCCCTGGTCCGCATGCCGACGGATGTGTGCCCGTCGCCGAGACGCGAGGTGAACTGGCTGAGCAGAACCGCGAAACGGGAGGTGTCTGTAACCGTGGCGAGGTCGTCTTTTAGTTGAGCGGCGAGGCGGTCGAACTCCGTCTCCGGCAATTCGGCGTAAGGATTCGGGTGGGAATCCCGGATCACATAGAGGTAGTATTCCAGGTCCTGCTGGAAGGGATTCAGTTTCCGATATTCGGGATCATCGGTGAACGGATTGATCGGCTGTCGCGGGATCGTCGATTTGCCTGAGGGCAGTCCGCAGCCGGTCAGTAACAGGATGAGCAGGAGCCATATACAATAAAGTCCGGGCGATTGGTTTGATGATTTATTGTTCACGAGTACTCCTTTCGATGGGTTGATTAATGCTTTGCAAGCGGAGTGATCTCTGTCAAGTCATTTACATCGCGGAGCAGGAATACCCCCAGTTTTTCGTAATACCTTGGTTCGATCCCAATTTGGTAACGTTATCCACCATGATCCTTCGATACACCGCTTCGCGGCACTCAGGATGACAATGGTGGATAACTCATAGTAAAATAATAGTTTGTCATCCTGAGTGCCGCGAAGCGGTGTATCGAAGGACAAACAATTATTTTACACAGCAAAGAACCATTAACACTCAGATAGTCTACCGGATTTTTTACTATTAAACATACATAAATGATAGCATTCCATCACCTTACAGCTACGCACTCAAAAATTCTGGGGGTATTCCTGATTTACATCCCGGAGCGCTTGATTCGATGCAGCAATCGCAGGGCTTTCACGGTGCAGTCGATCTTGCGGTCGATCGGCTTTCTCCAGCTATCCGAAAAAGGAAGCGAGACGCCGTCTTTCGCCTTCGATCCGAAATCCCAAAGGCCGTTGCTCATGCGGATTTCGTTCAGCCACAATGTAACATATCCGGCTTTTTCCCGGTAACATCCGTATCTGCTCAACAGCTCGTGCGTGTTCAGGAAGCGCATGATCTGTTTCGGACGATCGAGCGCTGGGCATTGGGACAGGCATCCCTCGTAGATGTAGTAGATTCCCTGGGGATTGGTCAGCAGGAAATCGAGATACGATTCTTCGATCTTAGACGGAAGGAAACCGGCAAGTAGCGCAACCGGGTAGAAATTGCGGATTCCCCAGATCGTCTTGCCTTTTTTCGGCTTCAGAACGGCGAAATAGGCCATGTTGTAATCGTCCCGATCGAATTTTCCGCTCCTGTATGCTGCGCTGACAACTTCCGCCCATTTCTGCGATTCCGCAACGATGAGCGGGTTGTCTCGATCGAGCAGCCTGATCCAGGTGGTTACGAACAACCTCGAAAGCAGATCCCAGTCGTGCTTTTTCTCTCTACGGTCGCGTAACTGGATTTCACCCTTCATGTAGGATTCCAGATAGGATAGCGCTTTTGCCATGGGGGGATCATGTCGGTCCAGACCGAGATTGTAAAGCCGTTGCAGCGCTTGTTCTGTCGTGAAATGGGCATTGGACGAGATGCTCAGGCTGTGAAATCGACCCCACGATCCATCGTCCCACTGCTCGGAAAGTATCTCTCGAACGCGGACATTTTCGAGGATTCTACTCTTCAACGCGATCATTTCGCTATCGCTTCGATCTTTCCCGACAACATCCCGCAGAAACAGATAACGCGGAATATCATCCATCGAGTCCGATTCGATCGGAAGATCCATGAGACAGTTCGATTTCATATAACCTCCCAATGTGGACAGGGAGTTATATTAACGATGATCCATAATCGTCAAGAAAATCAGATAAAAAAAGGCAGCCGGAAAGGCTGCCCAATTTCCTCTAACATAATTTCGACAAATCGAAATTACAACGTTAATGGTTTCGTTTTCACTTCGTGAAATCCGAAACTATTTCAGCAACAGTGACTTTCCTGTGCAGGTTTTGTACGGCGTTTTCAGCCGGTAGAAGAAAATTCCACTCGAAACCGGTTTGTCGTGATCGTCTCTTCCGTTCCAGGTGACTTTCGCGTCAGCTCCGGCGGGATACTCGCCGTTCACGAGCGTCTTCACCTTTTGTCCGAGTACGTTGAAGATCTCCAGCGTCACCGGCACCATCTCGCCAACTTCACCCGCGAGATCGAAGCAGATATTGGTTTCCGGATTGAACGGATTCGGGTAATTTCCTTTCAATTGAGTTGAAATGATAACC
Organism: Cloacimonadales bacterium (SeqCode); assembly: GCA_963666875.2. Lineage (GTDB taxonomy): Bacteria > Cloacimonadota > Cloacimonadia > Cloacimonadales > JAIOQZ01. The sequence continues at coordinate 86,338 of CAXXPU010000020.1, read as the reverse complement.
TCCGGCACTTCCGGTTCTTCTCCGCCATCTTCGAGGATGACCGAAACGGGTCCGAACATCTGGGAAGCGCCACTGAGCTCCAGGCTGACGACCCAGTAGTAGAGCTCTTCTTCGTTCTGGATATCGGTATCCGGATAGTAGTAATGATTTTCGGTTGGCTGATTCAAGCCGGGGATGATTTCCGTCGTCAGATAGATCGCTTCGGATTCGTCCGTGGTGGTGCCGCGCAGCAGTTGATAGCCAAGGATTTCCGTTTCAGAAGCCGTGACCCACGAGACGAGGACTTCCGCGTCATCGACGACGGAAGCGCAGAAGGAGGTGAGTTCCACCGGCAGAGTCTGGTCATTGCCGAGTTCGTTGGGCGTTGCGTTAGACGGCGTGCCGGCAGACCAGTTGTTGACGGTCTCCTGCACCATGTCCTCGCCTTCGTAAACAACCGGTGTCGCGTCGATTTCACCGGCTCTGGCGGTGGGATCGTAGATTTCGTACGCGCAGGAATTGGTGATGGGCATGGAGGATGTCCCCTGCACGTACATCATGCTGCCGCTAATACCCCAGGCGTTGCGGAAATCGGTCTCGGTTGCGCCACTGCCGATGACCAGAATGCCATTCGATCCATTGATATAGGTTCCGTCTGGGATGTCGTAATAGACTTCCGGCGTGTCGGCGACAAAATTTCCGCCGTTCGCGTCTGCGGTTCCAGTATGGATGCGATAGCCGCTCAGATCCTGGCAATAGCTCGCATTGCCGACCAGCTCGATAAAACCGGTGTTCTCGGCTTGTCCCGTGAGATTGTCACACACCTCGGAGATGTAGATAGTACCGACGACGGGCACAGATTGGACGATCTGGAACGCATCGACCAGGATACTGTATCCGCTGTACATGGAGGTTGCGAGCATTCCGATATATACATTGGGCGAATCGGCAAGATCCGAAAGATCGATTACGTGCTTCTTCCAGTAGGGCGCCGGCGCTGAAGACTCGGCGCGTGGAATGAAGTCCCCGATATCGTACCAGTCCGATTCATCCGTCGAGAACTGGATCTGGATACCCTCCTGATCGTAAGGCGATCCGCTCATATCGGCGCTGTGCAAGACCCACAGTTCGAGCCGAAGGGCAGCGTATGTGCTCAAATCCAGACCAGGTGTGTAATATCTTATCTGTCCGCCGGCACGACTGAGTCCGTTGACGATACCCATCGAGGTTCCCTCGTATGGCACGCAATTCGGGTATGTGTTTTGAATGACGGCAGACCATTCCGGCTCGTAGCCGGGCCCGCTTCCATAATTGACGATTTCCTCGCTCCAGCCTGTTGCGGGGAATCCACAGAAATCGAACATTTCTTCGCAGGGAAGATCGCCTTCAGGTCCGGATTCTGCATCCGTAATAACGACGTTGTCGATGAGGATATTCTGGTATTGTTCATTAGGACACATCTTGAATGCGATATACGAAGCTCCCCGGAGAACATTCGAGAGATGGACCTCGTAGTTCGTAAATCCGGATGTGAGTTCAAAGGTGTCCAGCGAGACAAACATGTCAGGATCTGACGGGTCTGTCATGTAACCGACCTGAAGATAGGGTGAAAACTCGGAATACTCGGAGGAAGCTGCCTCGAAATAAAGGCTGTTGGTTCCGTCGAAATCCTCATCGGAAACGGCCGGCCCGACTGCGATAAGGAGAAGCTCTTCCGAGTCGTCATCACTGTTGTATAGGTACATGCAGGGTGTATCATCAACACCCCACCATTCATCGATGTTGACCTCGGCATACTCAGATTCAGAGCTTACCAATGCCTCCCACGGAGAGGGTAGATTACCATGCCAGGATTCATTGAAATCCTCTTCATAGGGTAATTCAACGATCGGCACATCACCGCCGGGCTCGCCGACATAGACATCATCCAGCGCCATGCCCTGCTCCGCGTCTGTGGGGATGAAGCGGAATGCGAGCTGGAAGATCGACCGTACGGGATAGAATTCGATTTCGAACTTACGCATGCTTTCAGTCAGTTCGAATGATTCTACCTCGTAATAGCTCCCGGGATTCCCCGGACTGTCGAAATAACCGACGCCGATCGATGGATAGGTGGAATTTGTGTAGCACGATGCCCAGAGCGAAAGAACTTGCCCCTCAAGCTGGTCGGTATTCAAAATGGGACCACCGGCGAACATGAAATCACCTTCTTCAGGTTCGTCTCCTTTCCAGTAATAAACGCAGTTTGGATCGGAGTGGGAATAATAGTAATACGGGTTGATATATTCGTTTGAATCATCGGAGACATAGGGTTGCCAGTTGTCCGGCCAGTCTTCCGAGTCGTCGAAATTCTGGAAGTAAGGCAGTTCCGTTCCGACGTCGCCACCGGCATCGCCGATATAGATATCGTCGAGCGACATTCCCTGCGATCCATCGTTCGGCTCGAACTTGAAGGCGATCTGGTAATCGGTGCGAACCCAGTCGAGATTGACCGAGTAATAAGACACGCTTCCCGACAACGTATAGGAATTGAACTCGATGAACGAGGTCGGGTCATCGGCTGTTGACAGGAAACCGACTTTCACGCTGGGCATTTCGTATTCCGAATATCCCAGGGCCCAGAACGATATCACCCGGTTGTTGAAATCCGACGAGCTGATATACGGTCCCGCTGCGATGATATAGCTGTTTTCCAGTGGTGGACTGCTGTTCCAGAAATAGAGACAGTATGGCTCAGAATGATAATATGCCGGATAGGGCGCAACGTAAGCACTTGTTCCGTCACTGATGAAAATCGTCCAGTCGTCCGGCAGGCTCGACGAAGCATCGAAATTTTGTGTGTAGGGAAGCGTTACTGCTTGTGCTACAAGCATTGTCGTAACGACCAACATAAGAAAAACGATCATGGTTTTCATAGCAACTACTCCTTTATATGGTTATTTAATGTGAATGTCTCGAGTATCCGAATCAAGTTGTCCACTTCAGGGTATCCGTCAAACCGGTAAACGTGCTTCGATGGTGTCCGGCTATGTTTCCCAGCGTTGGTCAGGATGATTCGCGTTCGGGAAGGATTCTGCCGGATCAATTGCAGGAACTGCTCGTTATCTTCCTGCCGGTCGTCCAGGATCACGAAGTCCATCCGGTTTTGCAAAAGCAAGCGCAGGGCATCGTTCCAGGTCACGGCAAAGAAGAGGCTTGTGTTGAGGCTCTGCTGGATCTTTTGCAGATCCTCTGCTTGCAAGTACTCCTGATTGACCAGTAAAATATTCATGTAAACTCCTGTCTGTATGGGGTATAAATGCATGATGAGTGCCAAGCGCCATAAGTATAAGTGTGGTAGCAGGATACGTGCATTTATGTGATGCAGCGCACCGATGGGGACAGACGATTTCGTCTGATGCGATTAATGGATATCTTGTAGTATTAGAGTAAGATGATACGTATCATGCACTTATGGTGAAATGCGGTGGGATTAGACGATTTCGTCTTATGAAGACGTTATCGTCCTGTGATCAGGAAAACTCGTCTCGTAAATTGAATTTATTGATGCGGCGCTCGACCGCTTTCTGCGAGATACCCAGCAGTTTTGCGGCTTTTGTCTGGTTATTGCCTGTCTTTTTCAGTGCACGTTTCAGCATGATTGTCTCGATCTTTTCGAGGGGAACGATTTCACCATCGTCTGCACAAGGATGATTCGTACCGTTGCGGGGAATCGAAAAATGTTGAGCCTGGAGCGTAGCGCTGTCGCAGAGTATCAATGATCGCTCTACCATGTTTCGTAGTTCGCGGATATTTCCCGGGAAATCATAGGCATTGAGGAGATTGTAGATTTCAGGATCGATGCGACGCACGGATTTGTTCAGCCGTGGCGCGTACATGTTCACGAAGTATTCGACGAGCGGCTGGATATCCTCTTTCCTTTCACGAAGCGGCGGGATCTGTATCACGAAGGCAGCCAATCGATGATAAAGGTCTTCGCGAAAATCCTTTTCCGCGACGAGTTCGAGCAAGTCCATGTTTGTTGCGGAGATAACTCGCACGTTGACTGGTACTTCGTGTCGTGCACCGACCCGGATAATGTTTCGCTCTTCCAGCACTCGCAGAAGTTTTATCTGATGGTCCAGCGGCATGTTGCCGATCTCGTCCAGAAACAGCGTACCACCGTTTGCAACCTCGAACCATCCGGCTTTCTGCGACAGCGCACCGGTGAAGGCGCCTTTCTCATAGCCGAAAAACTCGCTTTCGAACAAGGTCGAAGAAATTGCGGAGGAATTCACCGCATGGAAATATTTATGTTTGCGTTGACTCAGGTCGTGGATTCCGCGAGCGACAAGCTCCTTGCCCGTTCCGCTTTCGCCCATGATCAGCACGGACGTAGCGTCTGCTCGCGCAACCTTCGCCATCAGTTGAATGATGTTCCGGACGGCTGCACTATTACCGATGATCCGGGTCTCGAAATTGCTCTTGATTTCGTCCGTGAGGAAGTCCAGATTGCGTTCGCTACGTCGTAATTCTTGTAGTGTTTTATCCATATCTTCTTTTTGTGCCGTGATCGTTTTATTCTTTTCCTCAAGCTCCCGATTTTTCTCTTTAATCAGCTCCGTTTCTCTTTCTTTCTGTTCTAATTCGAATTTCGTCCGCATCTCCGCAAGCTGCCTCAGATTGTCTTCCTCAGTGAATTCCTTGAAGCGTGACAGAAGCATCTTGCGATATCGGCATGATTCGACAAAGTTGTGTTTCGATTCGTAAATATCCGCCGCAAGCTCATACAATTCCAGCAGGAGTCGGTTATCGTTCTGCAAACGATCGATAGCGCTTCTGCAAAGCAATTCCGCCTTGTCGTATTGATTCGTTCGAAACGCGATGAATGCCAATCTCCCCTCCGATCGGCTCATCAGTTCAAGTGCCTGGTGCTTCTTCCGCAGTTCGTATGCCTCGGTATGATAGTGCAGCGCTTGTTCGTAATCACCAAGTTCCAAATAAATGTTCCCAATGCCGTTCAGCGTATTCGAGATTCGGAGAGGATCATGCTGGTTGCGTTTGATTTCGAGGGACTGATTCAGATAATCCAGCGCTTGATCGTATTGCTTGAGGCAATAGCAGGTAATTCCAACGGTATTCAAGGTATTCGCGTAGTAAGTGATCTGCCCGGAATCCTTGAGAGCATTCAGCGCTTGAAGACCATACTCCAGGCTTCGCTCATTATCGCCGAGGTTGTTGTAGATTCGGGCGATATTACTCAGAGAAAGCCCGATTGGCATGGTCTTGTTGAGTTCCTGCCGAATCTTCAAAGCCCTCAATGTGTAATCCAGAGCGAGGGAATTACGGTTCATGAAGAGGTAGCATTCGCCGATATTGTTCAATATACTCGCCTGATTTTCTATGTCGTTCACCTGAACGGCGCATTCCAGGGCCTGATTGAATTCGATCATCGCTTTATCGTAAACACCTCTATGAAAGTGGTAATTGGCTTTCTCGAAAAATACCAGCATCAAGCGTCTGGGATTCCCGGTCTGGTCGAAAAACTCCTTCGCTTTATCGAGCCACATAAGCGCTCTTTTATCTTCTCCGAGTGCGATATCCAGATTGTGTTTCACATAACACAGCAATCCGTGATCTTCAGGATTTTGTGATTGCTCGACGATTTCACGCATCTTTTCGTATTCGATTTGTCCCGTTTCGAGGTCTCGATTTTGGATCGATCCGAGAGCTTTCTGCATGTGTGGTTTGAACGTATCGAAAAGGGTTGCGTATTGTGCATTTTTCATTTCCATCAGAACACTCCCCGGCGAAAATATGGTTCTCATGCATATTCGAGGCACCAGTCGAACATCACGAGTGCGAATAACGAACATTAACGTCACGCATTCAGGATGTCAAATTATTCCGAATCGAACTCCACGGGAAATGAAAAAGCGCTCCGCATCGGGAGCGCTTTCTGTCGGAATAGGGAAGATCGTTATTTGTTTCTGAACGACTCGAATTCATCGAAGTCAATAATGTTATCGCCGTCCTGATCCATCGCGCTGTGCTCTTTCATGTACATCTGTTTCATCTCATCCATCGCAATAAAGCCGTCGCCATTCACATCGAGCATCTTGAAGCGCTTATCGGTGAAGGCCATGTATTCGGCTTTGTCGAGAACGCCATCCTGATTGAGGTCGATCACGATGAATTGCCTTGGGGGATTATCCTGACACTCGAGCCCTTCTGTATTGATTTCTTCCCATCCGGATCCTACGGCGGACATTTTCATTTCTTCTGGAGTGACCTTCTGATCTTCGTTCTTGTCCCACTTGTTGAAGATGTTTTCAATCTTCGCCGTGATTTCTTCTTTGTCCTGAACACCGTCGCCGTTGACCTCACGGTTTTCGAACAGCTTCTTCGTCGAGTCTTTGAACTCGTCCTGAGAGATCACGCCGTCCTTGTTGCAGTCATGGAAATCCATGAACGAGGTGGTGACGAGTTGCTTCGGCTGCTTCGTCTCGGACTGTTCGGGAGTGCAGCTCAGAGAAACGAAAAGGGTGAGTAACACAAGCAATACTATGATACGATTCATTTGGTCCTCCAATGCATATTTACCATAAGATAATCACGGATTGACGCACGTCAATATGCTCCGTTCACTTTTGGTGCGCTATGCTGTGCCTGTCGATCGCTTCTCGTATCAATTCTCTGCGGTTACGCGGTAGAATTTTCTCACGTCTGTCGGTACGGGTGCCGACCAGCTTGTGCCGTCGAATGTCCCGGTCTCGTCCAGAATGAAAGGTCCTTCCGGTTTTTCCGCACTATAGACGTTATAGGAATTTGCGCCGCTGACTTCACCCCAGTCGATGAGAACAGATCCTTCCTGGATCACGGCGCTGGCGATAACCGGGCTGTCCGGTGCAATGATTGCCTGCTCGTAATAGAAAGCGCCCATGTCGGCAATGGTGCCGTCAGGATCGTAATCCTCGGCAGGATCACCCGCGTCGATACAGGGTGACATGGTTTCATCCTGCACCGGGTAGTTCGCCCAGGTGAGGAAATAGTCTTCAGCGAACAGCGGATCGGCGTCGATGATTCCGTAATCCGAATAGACGGTTCCGTTCGAGTTGGTCTCGATACCGGCGATTCCCCCTGACAGATCGCAGTAGTTGATATGCACGGCACAGGCTGCGCCGCTGTTGTGGAAGGTAATCTCGTTTGGCGTATTGTTCCACAGGATGGAATTCTCGATATGGGGTCCGGAGTTATTGTAGCAGAACAGAGCGCCGGAATCGTTCGAGCTGTTTCCGGTAATCGTGCAGAACTCGATGGTCGGACTGCAATTGTTGCAGTAGATCGCACCGCCATGGTTGTTCGTGTTGTTGCCATGCATCAGGCAATGATCGATATGGATGTCGGAATTCAGCAGATACATCGCGCCGCCGTGATGCCCGTAACAAGAGCGGATGATGCAATTCTGCACGAGGACGTTATCAGAGTTCTTGCAGTAAAGTGCGCCACCCGGATTCGTTGTGCCGCTTTGACCGTTTTCAAAGATGCAATGAACGAAGCGTATCGTGTCGGTTCGGGTTCCGTTGATATCCGTAACCTCCATGTGGAGCCAGGTCGCATCGTCGATATTGCTATCGAAATGGATCGGGTTATCTTCCGTACCGACAGCCTGCATGTTGCCCTTGACATTGATGGAATAGCGACCGCCGAACAGGATTTCGCATCCGGGCATGATATTCAGCGTGCTGCCGGAGGGAACTTCGCTGTAATTCGAAATGACGATCGGGCTCCACTCCGCCAGCCACGTCCCGGAAAGCGCTGTGTCATGCATGAAGGGATATAGACCTATATCGCTGCGGCTGCCATCGGGATCAAGGATCGAGGGATCTCCGGTGTTGATACAGGGAGACTTGCCGGTTAATGGATCCGGCCAGCCGGTCCAAGTCAGATAATAATCTTCATCCCATTGCGGATCGGTATCGATGTTTCCCGTTCCTTCCCAGCCGCCTTCGATATCGGAGTAGGTGACATTGCAAATCGCTCCATTGTAGTTGAATATCGACCCGAGCGCATTGTTCCGCAGGATACAATTCACGAGTGTGGGGCCAGCTCCGTTCAGGTTCCAGATTCCGTAGTGGGAGCTTCCGGTAATCAGGCAGTTGATGATGATTGGGTCGGCATCGATACACATGATCGCGCCGGAGTTTTCATTGGTTTCGTTATCGTATATCATGCAGCGGTCGATGGTTATGTTCGAGTTGTAGCGGCAACTGATTGCGCCGCCGTAGTTTGCCTTGTTGTTGCAGAAGATGCTGTTCGAGATGGTCAGGTTGGACGAGTATTCGCACAGGATTGCGCCGCCATCGTCTTCCGAGCTGCCGCCCGGCCCGCCATAATCTCCGTCGCCGTACTGGAATTGACAGTAGTCGATAGTACTCGGATCCTGCCCGTTCGTATCGATATTGAGGAAACAGATACGGTGCCAGCCTTCCGCCTCGGGCGAAGTGTTGGTGAAGAGGATCATGTCGCTTTCGGTTCCCACCGCTTCCAGACGTCCGTAAACCGTCATCTTGTAGTATCCGTTGAAGATAACTTCCACGCCCGGTTCGATGATCAGTTCATTGCCGAGGTCCACCGTGAGGTCGCTATTAACATAATATGGGGAGTAGCTCTGTTGCCAGGTTCCCGATACCGAGCCTTCGACGACCACCGAATACGTGACTTCCAGATAGGGCGATTGAGACGAATCATGACCGTTCATGCGTGTCCATTCATTCGTTGTTCCGTGCGGGTCGAAGATGATTCCGAATTCTCCATCGGTCGCATCGAGAATATCTGTCGCAATGGTGCCGCTCAGGCTATGTTCGGTCCATTCTGCGGCAAAATTATCATCGATATCAATGTCGAGATATTGCGTGCCTGAGCTTTTCGACCAGTATATCGTCGGTCCGGATGAAGTAATCGGATCAACGGTCAGACCTCGAACGTATGTTGCAATGGAATGCGTACCGAGACTGGAATGATAGACATGTAATACGACTTCTTCGATCACCGCCAATTCGGGAATTGCCGAGACGTTGAACAACGCCCAGCCGGTCCTTGGTTGAGGGTCATTCGCTGGGGACAGTTCGATTCTGCCGTCCATCTTTTCCGACGATGTGCAGCGGCCGGTGCCGTACGTGACATTGAAGGCAGGGCAGTTGATCGTAACTGTGCGAGCCTGACCGTACGACATGCTGATGAATATCGATAAAACAAGGAAGATAATGGTTGTCCTTTTCATAAAACCTCCCGGTAAGGTAAGAATGGGTTTTCAAACACATTGTTCTATGCTGCATCACCACAAAATTAATTTCACTTATATTCCGATATTAATGGAACCCGGTGTCAAGAAATTTTAGTGATGATTCTCTCTATCAAAAAAAGTGGTGTCAGGAAGCATCTATGACTTATTTGGCTCTGTTGCATATTAAGTGGGTGAATATCTTAACGATGATTATGAAGTCCTGGAAGGACGATGGAATTTAACCCGCATGGGGATTCGATTTTGCAAGCAAAATCACAGGCGTAAGCCATGGGTACCGAATCCGACAAGGTGATAAAGTCCCGTAGGGACGACAGATAATGTGTTGGTTATACACCTGTCGCACCTCCGGCGCTCTATTCGTGTATTGGCATAAATAACCGGGGCTTACGCCCCTGTATGATTTCAGCTTGCTGAAAACATGAATCCCCTACGCGCCTAATATCTGTCATCCCTGCGGGATTGTTATTGTGAAATCCATTCAACCCACCAGGTTTGCAACAGAGCCACTTATTTTCAATCTTGGTCGAAAGACATCCCATTTCATGGTAGCAAGTATCTGTGCCTGCACATCTCTCATTTCTCAATCGCTGTATTCGTAGTAAATCATAGACAAAGAAAAGGATATGCACGGTCTGTCCTTCAATAGAAAAGGTATATCTCGTCAGGCTTTGAACCATCTCCGGGCTTGTAAACAAATGCGAACAAGAATGAGCATGATTGGAACCTCGATCAGAACACCGACAACGGTTGCCAGGGAGGCTCCCGACGACAAACCGAACAGCACGGTCGAAGTCGCGATTGCTACTTCGAAGTGATTTGATGCACCAATCATGGCTGCCGGCGCTGCATTTTCATACGAAAGCTTGAGCACTTTCGACAAAACAAATCCAATGGTAAACACAAACAGAGTTTGAATCGTCAAGGGGATCGCAATCCATACGATTGTCAGCGGTTGATCGAGTATTACCTGACCTTTGAAAGTGAACAACAGAACCAGCGTAATCAGAAGTGCGATAATCGAGATCGTACTAAGATAGGGTATAAATTTACTCTGAAAGTAATCAAATCCCTTTTTACGGATAATGAATTTCCTGGATCCATAACCTATCAGCAATGGGAATGCCACATAGATCGACACCGAGAGTAAGATCGTTTCCCATGGAATTGGCATCTGGTTTTGACCCAGAAGGAATCCACCCAATGGAGCATATAGAAACAGCATCGTCAGTGAATTAATCGCAACCATTACCAGTGTATGTCCCATATTGCCCTTCGCCAGCCAGCTCCATATTAAAACCATCGCGGTGCAAGGGGCAATTCCGAGCAATATTGCTCCGGAAATATAGCTCCTGTAAAGTGGAACTTCCGTTCCAGAAGGCAGAACTTCAGTGCCGGGTATCAGTCCCAAACGATAGAACAAAGTCAGGAAAAAGGTCGCGATGAAGAACATGGAGAACGGTTTGAACAGCCAGTTTACAGCAAGCGTCAACAACACGGGTTTTGGCGTTCTACCAGCTCTTAAAACCTCCGCGAAATCGATTTTGACCATAATGGGATACATCATGAAAAATAGACAAATCGCAATCGGTATGGAAACCTGATGCACCGAAAACCGGTCCATTGCTATGGCAATGCCGGGAAAATTCTTGCCGAGACCAATGCCCGCACCAATACAGAGTAAAACCCATACAGTAAGATACTTCTCGAAAAATGAAAGCTCCTTGCCTTTGGTCTGTTCGATGTCTCTTGTGTTCTCCACCATGATTCTACTCCTATTGTGTGGAAAAAAACAGTTCGTGTACGTATTGTTTGATCTGATCGCGCACCTTTCGAAACACCTCGATCGACTGCCCGTCCGGATCTTCGAAGCTGTGGTGAAGCTGTTTGCCCACCTTTCCGATGAATACCGGGCAACTCTCCTTCGCCGAATCGCATACCGTCAGGACGATATCGAATTCCTGCGAAAGGAATTTATTGACATGCGTGGGATTAGAGCCCGATATATCGATACCGATCTCCTTCATTACCTCGATCGCGAGCGGATGAACCTGCTCCGACGGCTTCGTCCCTGCCGAGAACGCCTCGACGCCCTTGTAGCGATTCAGAAATCCCTCCGCCATCTGCGAACGGCATGAATTGCCTGTGCAGAGAACGAGGATGCGGATTTTATCATTCATCGTAAACCACCCGCTCAATTTCCTCAACGATTTTCACGGTGTTTTCGTAATCGATCGGGCTTTCTCCTTTTGAAAATCCCATGTCAGCGAGCTGGAAATGGTGCGTTACTTCGACTCCGTGGCGCTCGAGGCATTTCCGGGCGCAATTGACCGGGCAGCCATCGATGGCGATAACGCCCGGGGCATTTCGAGCCGTTTCGATGAAGCTGTCCAATCCCGCGCCGATACCGGCCAGGCAGTGCATCTTTCCGACGCCTTTCAGGTTCAGGAATCTGGCGACTCGATCAGTCAAACCACCAACATCGGCTCCGCCGGAACAAGGATAGATCATCATCTTTCCCTGTTCATCATTGCAATTGCATGTACATCCCATGCGATCTCCTTATTTCGCTAAAATATGTTCTTTAAGAGATTTACAAGGCGATACAATCCATATAAGAAGAGTACACTCCCGCTGATAAATCGGACCCATTTCCCGAAGCTTCCGCTCTTCCCGAGAAAGGCGAGGCGATCGAAGAATGTACCGAGCAGGATAATTACGAGACAGTGTCCGACGCCGAAAGTGACGATCAGACTTCCAGCCATGATAGGATTCGAAGTCACTTTTTCCAGAAACACGCCGAGTACGGGCGCCATAAAGGCGAATGTACAAGGTCCCAGTCCTGTACCGAAGAGCAGTCCGGCGATGAAAATGCCCAGCAGCCCTTTTTTACCTGTATCGATCGCGATTCCCGGCATGAAGGGCAGTACGCCGATGGTTGCCAGTCCGAAGTAAATCAGCACAAGGATCAGGAAGATTTCTCCCCAAACGCCCAAGTTCCCCAGCATCATTCCCAGTGCGCCGGTTATCAACCCCACGAGTAAGATAGACAGGAAGATACCGACCGAAAACAGTCCAGACATCGCCAGAGTCTTTCCGATTCCGTGTTTCTCGCGGTTCAGCATGTATCCCACCATCAGAGGGATGCCGGTAAGATGACAGGGAGAGAACAGAACGGAAATCACACCCCAGATGAAGGTCGCAGCCAGAAGAAGGGCATTCTGACTTGAATATGTCAGATTGGTTAGCGCGGTAAACAAATCCAACATGAATACCTCCGATCAATCACCGGGATCTTCATCGGGGAGAGGATGGACATCGTGTTTCGCAAACAGGTCGATGATGTCTTCCACTGGCAGGAAACCTTCGTGGCGGTAAATTTCATTGCCGCTCGCATCCAGAAAGACCTGAGTCGGGATTACACGAATCTTGTATTTCTCGGCATATTTCCGGTTCTCAGCAATCCAGACATCGTGGAAGACAACCTTGACCTGTTCACCGAATCTTGCCTCGATTTCTTCCATGACAGGTTTCATTTGCTTGCACGGTATGCAATTGTTCGAACCAAGCTCGATAAACGTAATTGCCGGTTGTTTCGCAGTCTCTTCGACGGCCGTCAGGAATGCGCAAAGCAGCAGAATTACAGAAATTGTGATAATTCGAATATTGTTCATCGCTCCCCCTTACAGTGTAATCAATCCGAATATATATCCACTGATCGTCGCCATCACGATCACCAGCGATACGAAGACGATCGTCTTCTTGGTGCCCATCACGCTGCGGATAACGAGCATGTTGGGCAGGCTCAGCGCTGGACCCGCCAGCAAGAGCGCCAGTGCGGGACCCTTGCCCATACCGTTACCGATGAGTCCTTGCAGGATCGGAACCTCGGTCAGGGTCGCGAAATACATGAAGGCGCCGGCGAAGGAGGCGAAGAAATTAGCGAGTAGGCCATTGCCGCCCACCGCGCTATAAATCCATTCGGAAGGGATCAAGCCCTCTTTGCCCACTCGACCCAGCAGCAAACCCGCGATCAGCACGCCAAACAGAAGCAGCGGCAGGATTTGCTTCGCAAAATCCCAGGTCGAGTCAAGCCACTCCCGCTCCTCATCCTCGCCGCGCATCAGGACGACTGAAAGTCCGATGACACCCGCCGAAAAAGCGAACACGGGCTGCGACGGCAGGACGAATGCCAGAATCGCAATCGGCACTGCGGCCATGAGAAGTTTCCACCACTTCACCTTGAACCACGTTGTCAGGATCGCGCCGAGTCCGACGGAGAAGATGCCGGTGATCAGCCACTTCATCTGATAGATCGTGTGCCACACACCGCTGTCCTGCGCTGGTTTGGCCCAGTTGGCGAAGATCAGGATGCCTGCAAGCGTGAGGAAATAAAGACCGTTCTGCCAGAGCGACCGACCTTCACCGCTTTCAGGCATAGCCATCTGCACATTCTGGCGCTCGGTTTCTTCCTTGCGGAAGATAAGCTGCATCAGGACGCCAATAACCACACTGAATACCACCGCGCCGATCGCACGGGCAACACCGAGTTCTAAGCCCAGCACTCGCGCCGTGAGGATGATCGCCAGTACGTTCACCGCCGGTCCGGCATACAGAAACGCCACTGCGGGACCGAGTCCGGCGCCCATCTTGTATATTCCGCTGAAGAGCGGCAGCACCGTACACGAGCATACCGCCAGAACCGATCCGGAGACCGATGCCACGCCGTACGCGACGACCTTCTTCGCCTGGGCGCCGAGGTATTTCATCACGGACGCCTGGTTGACGAACACCGCGATTGCTCCCGCGATGAAGAACGCCGGAATCAGGCACAGGAGGACGTGTTCGCGCGCATACCAGCGAACCAGTTGAAACGCCTCCAGCACAGCGTTTTGGAACCGCGAAGTTTCCACGGGCATGAAGTAGGCCGCCAGGAAGATCACGGCGATCAGCAGCAGCTTCTTCCACTCACGCGTCCAATCCATAAAGCCTACTCCGCTGCTTTGATCAGTTCGATAATCTTGTCAACGGCCAGCGCCTTACCCACGGAGACCACCTTTTCGTTGATCACTAGTGCGGGAATGGTCATCACGCCGTACGATACGATCTTATCCAGCTCGATCTCCTTGTTGACCTCGATGCCGAGACCAAGCTGTTCAACTGCCTGCCGCGTGTTTTTCAAGAGGTTGTCGCACTTCACGCAGTTCGATCCGAGTACCTTGATTTTCATTTATAACTCCTTTTGTAATAGTCTGTTGTTGCGCTCGATGTTGCTTCGCAGGATGGACATTGCCGCGTCAAAATACCGCCGCACACAATCGCATTCGAGCCGGTAATAGACGCAGTTTCCTTCACGCTCGTCGCGTAGAAGTCCGTTGCTCTTCATCTGCTGAAGGTGCCGCGATATCGTAGAAAAATCGTACGGCAGCATATCGGCCAGTTCCTTGACGCAGTAGCGATTGTCCATAAGCGTTTGCAGCAGGAACAGCCTGACCGGATGCGCGGTCGCCCGGATGATCGTAGCCAGCATATCGAGCTTTTCTTTCTCGTAATCCATCTCATCTCCTTGCTTATTTGCAAGATATTGCATATACGCAAACGTGTCAAATGATTTCTGGATTTTTCACGAATTTATACATCGTGCATCGGGAATCGTTGGTCATGCCGTGGTTTTCCATTACATTATTGATTGTGAACATGATCGATGATTCATTTGGTAATGATATCGAGCTATATACAGGTATGATAGGAATACTTGATGATTGCTTGGGAGTATGCGTGGACAGCACATCAGAAGGTTTCAGAGAGATCGAATCACAGGTGCAGCTGCTGATTGAAACGGGAGAACCTCTACGGGACAGCCAGCCGCGCAAAGCACTCGAACTTTTTGAAAAAGCATGGAAACTCGCTATCGATAATGAGTTATCGGAAGCGATGCACATATTGATTCCGCATTTAGGCAGACTTTATTTCACCCAGGGTCAGGACAAGCAGAAGATGCTCGACATGAATCTTCATGCCTTGAAGTTGGCCGAAGATGAACAGGATGACGATCTGCTGGCGAAATCGGCGCTGGCGCTGAGCTGGGTATATAGTCAGACGCAGCGCTATACGGAGAATATCGAGGTTATCCAGAAGGGACTCAATGCAGTGCACCGGATCGGCGATAGAAGCCTGGAGGGGTCGCTGCTCAACAACCTTGCTGTCTGCTACAGCACGACCGGCAATCTCGATCAATCGTTGTCCATATACTTTCAACTCATGAAGCTTGGCGAGGAAATCGGCGATCCAAGCATCATTCAGCACGCCTACCTGAACGTCCAGAAAGTGTATATGGCTCTGCACGACTTGAAAAAAACCGAAGAATATGGCTTGAAAGCGCTCGAGATGGCGGAAGAGTCCGGCGATTCAGGTGCTGTGGCAGGTGTGAAGATCAACCTCTGCGTGGTATATCGACACTACGATCGAATGCATGAAGCGCTGGAAATGATCAACGAGAGTATCGCGATACTGGAGACGATTCCCGAAAGAATCACCGGATTGACCTCCGCGCTCCTCAATCGCGGCATTATCTTGATGAGCTTGAATCGGCACTCTGAAAGTGAAGTCGATCTGAGCAGGACGATCGATCTGGCGAAAAAGATTGATCATAAAGAATGGCTTCTCAGAGGGTATGACGAATTGGGTAAATTGAAGCTGGAAATGGGCCACGAGGATCAGGCGGAAGAATTATTCAATCGTTCGCTGGAGATCGCGTGCGAGATAGGCCAGCCCGAGTTCTACATCGTTGCGAATAGCAGTTTGTACGAATTGTACAAACGCCGAAAGGACTTCAAGGCAGCGTGCGAAGTTCATGAGAAAATTCTCAAGTATGAAACAATGAACTTCTCGGAAAGACTTGCATCGAGTCTCGCGGACATGGAAGTGCGATACGAGATGGAAAAGAAGGTTCAGGAAGCCGAGTTTTATCGCTGTCGTTCGGAAGATCTCGAGAAGATGAATTATGAATTGCAGAGCGCATACGATAAGCTCAAGCTTTCACAGGACGCGGTTCGCGATCTGGAACGGAAAAGCTCGATCATGGCGATGGCTGTCACCGCTAACCACGAATTGAATCAGCCGTTGATGATCATCCACGGAAATCTCGAGCTGCTGCGTGGACGGCTGAATCCGAATGATGCTGTGAAAGCACGATATTACCAGCGTATTGAAACCGCGTTACACCGCATCGAAAGCATCTTGCAGAAATACCGCAGTCAGGGAGAGATGCACCTCACCGAATACACAGACACCACAATGATGTTCGAGTTCGAGGATTTCGATCAACAGGATGTTTGAGAAGAGATTACGAACCATCGTTGACAGCAAAGCCTGTTCGTTATCACATTTCCGGGTGCCATTAAATTTCCACACAATCTAACCGAGCTGCGTTGTAGAATTCTGCGCAGCGACTGTCGAAAAATCCACAGTATTAATTATGAACAAATCGCGATTCTGTCGCATTACTTATTGCTATACAGCAAGATAGCCTGAATATACAGCCAGTGGCACGATAATTGTAATAAGATATACAGGCTCGATCATATACCGATTCGGTATGATAGATTTTTGGTCTGGGCAAGACCTATCAGAGGGGCAGCGGAAACTCTTCACCCCGGTTCCAACTGTCCCTCTCGATTTTATAATCCGGTCAGGTTTGAAGCGCCCCGCATGGGTGCAGTCATCGTTATTCTAATCTCCCCCAGATAGAAACCCCTGACCGGGTTTTCCATCTCGCTCGCCCATGAAGTGGGTGAGGGTCTCAATATCGCATCCAGAACTGCATATTGGCACCGCCAAAGCCGTCGATGGACGGTTCGTGGCTGACGCTGAGCTTCAGGTGCGCATTCTTCTTGAAATACCAGTTCCAACCCAGATACACCTTGTCCTCGTGCTCGAGGTTATTCGGCATAAACGGCATATCGTTATCACGGATTTCGCGATCCCCTGCCATGTATCCCGTTTCCCACGAGCCCCATTCGCTTCGATATACGAGAATCAGCGCGTACAGGAATTCGATCCGCAGCCAGTAATCGGGATAATCTCCCAGACGACTAACCACCAATCGCAGATGGGGACACAGGTGAAAATTCCCGGCGATCGCAATTTCATTTCTCAAACCCGCCTGCGATATGAATAATCGGTGTGTCGAAACGGAATCGGAAGCATGATAACTCTTACTATCGTAATATTCATCGAATCGCAGGTCGAAGCTGTATCGATGTTTTCCGAGAAACGATCGGGTCGAACGAAAAAGGATGTAGCGCTGAAAACCTTCGTGAACCGCCACATCGCCACCATTGAATTCCCGCCGAAAGCCCTCCGTCAAATACCCCTCCGTATAAATCCCATTACCTTGATATGCCTGCCACCGAACACCGAACGGCTCGTGCGTCGTTCGGCCGTTCGACTCGTTCTTCTCGTCATAGACAAAGTCCTCATAGACGATCGTCAGACGGGCGTAGCGGGTTCGGGTGGTGTCCGCCAGCATGATACCCGCAACGATATCTACGTCTTCCTTGTCGAATTCGGGATTGGCTCCGGCGAACACGGCAAGGTTTCTGAACAGCCGCCATTCCATCTCCATGGAGCAAATCTCACGCTTGTCCGGATCATGCTGATAACTCTGTCGATGGTATTTGACACGGAAGGTTAAATGGTCGTCCAGATCGTGGTTGAGTCTGGCTTCCACATTCGTGTTGAGCCGGTTCAACGACACGCTGCCCACGTTCATGCGGAACTGCGTTCTGGCGAACTGATACTTCTCCCACGCGATATCATCATCGATACTGCTCGCGTAGGTAATAAACGGATGCAGAAACAGTCTTGGCGAGTCGAATTCATTGGTGAAATCCCAGTCTTTTGCCGTGAGAGTCAGCCACGAGATCGTAATAAAAAACAGCAGGAATCTACGGCGTCTCATCTCCCAAAATCCTGTTCCGGTTTTCCCGGTATGGCTGGTAATCAAACTCCGGATCGACGCGCTCGAACAGCTTCCTCGCATCCTCCGCACGATTCAGCTTGAGAAGCTCGACTCCGATATCGGTCAAGCCTTTCTGGAAATGATAGCTGTCGATGCCCGATTTCTGTTCCAGCATGAGACGTATCGCTTCATCGGGATCGTTCATTGCCAGATGAGTGCGCGCCAGGTTGGCGATTGCGTCCGCGAATCCCGGAGAAATCTCGAGCTGCTTTTTCTGGAGCTGGAGCGCTTCCTGCATTTTTCCCATTTTTCCGGCAGCAGCCGCGTAGTTGTTGAGCATGCTGACGTTGTTCGGGTTCGCCCGGTAGGCTTTCCGGTAGTCGTCATAAGCTTTTCTGAAATCGCCCTTCAGGAAGTACTGCGCAGCGCGGTAAGTCAGCGCGGGGATGCAGTCGGGCGAGACATTGTAGAGTGCGATATTGATCGCGGAAATATGATCGATAATCTCCTTCTGCTGTTTCGCTGCCTGCGCACCGGCACGCGCACGGGTGATCCTGCCGTCCCGTAAGTCGGTTTTAATCTCCTCGATGCGATCCACGCCCTTCATCGCTTGTTTCAGGTGGACGCTACCATTCAAGCGGATGAAGAATGCGACAAACGCGATCACCAGCACGACAAGCATCGCGCCGACCGGCCATCGCGGCGAGTTCTTCCCATCTGTTTTTGGCTGCATTCTCGCGAACAAAGCAGAGATCGCAGCGAGATAGAAAATGAACATGCCGATGTGAAACACTCGCTCGCGCGGAAAACTGAAGAAGGAGACAGACATGAATCCCGCCACACCGCAGGCGATCAGGATGGCTTGCGCAGAAGCCGCGCCATCATCGTCACGTTTCAGGATCCGCAGCACATAGAGCCAGAAAAAGACGAACACGGACAGAAACGCGAGCAGACCCAAGATGCCATACTCGGACGCAATCCAGAGGTAATCGTTGTGCGGACGGATATAATAGACGAAGCCCTTCTCCTTCCGGATCGGTTCCGGACGGTACTCCGGCTGCATCAGACGCCAGTTGCCTCCGCCCACGCCGAAGACGGGACGATCCGCGATCATGTCCAGGCTCTTGCGCCATGCTATAAGTCGTATCCGAACACTGCTTCCGCCGATGATTTTCTTGCCGGCAAAATCCTCACCCAAATTTTGTTCGTACAGCTCGAATGCCAAGAATCCCGCCGCAAGAAAAACGATCGCAAGGACGAACATGGTCACGACCTTTCTGCGCGGAAGCCACTCGGCAAACCTCGGTTTCCTTCTATTGATCAAGCCGAGTACGATCCCGACGATAAGGGCCAGACCCAGTGCGATCCAGACCGCCCGTGTACGCAACGCGGTCATCAGGAAAAACGACAGGCTCAGCGACGCGGCGCCGAGATAGCGCCAAACGCCCTTTTCCCGGAAGAACGTCGCCAGATTCAACGGCAACATCAGGAAGAGCGCCGAGGCTAGCAGGTTGCGGTTGGTGAAGAGCGCGTGGATGTCCTCGATCCCGGGAATGATGAAAAACGACTGCGTGAAGAACTGGATCAGTCCGATGATCGTCAGAACAAGAGTGACCACCGACGCGAATCTCCAGGCAGGCAACAGCGGAGACTCCTGCCGACGCAGCCCCGTATAGAGCAGGAAGAACAGCCCCAGGTTCATCATATCGCGGCAGACCCAGTAAAACCACTCCGCCCTGTTGTACGCCGTGATCCCCGAGAGAATCGAGAATGCCGCCACCGCAGCCAGTGACAGCAGGATACCGTTTTTCATCTCCGCTCACGGAATATCGGACTCCTTTTTTATCATCAGCAGAATTAGATATCCAAGGATAATCGCGCCGGTCAACACCATGATCCGAATCGGCGTAACCGTATCCACCGCATAGGGATGAAACGCGAACGGGATGATGCAGAACTGAACAATAACTATCAGCCAAATGTATAACGGTGTCTTTTCGATCGTTTGAACCTTTTTCATGAGAACGATATTCAGGATTTCATCCGACGGTTGTCAATGGAAAGGTTTCAACACGTATATTGGGTCAGGGTTCCGTGCTTAAAACTGAAAATGATACCCCCCGATAAGCGGGTAAAGGGGGGTATCTTTCTCGAAATTGAGATCAGATGCCGTACAACAACACAGCCTGAGTGTCCCGCCCCCCTTTTCCAATGTATCGGGAGTTATTTCAATAAAAGCATTTTCTTCACGGAGACATACCGGTCTGCGTTCATCGAGAGGAAATATACGCCACTGCCGAGGGACTTGCCGCTGATATCGTCTCCATGCCATTCGACGGAATGTTCTCCGGCTTCCATCTTCCTGCTTAGGAGCGTCCGAACCAATTGCCCCCTCACGTTGTATATCGCGAGGCTCACGTCCGTCGTACGATCCAGCGAGAAACTCACTCGCGTCGATGGATTGAACGGATTCGGATAGACATTCAGGCTGCAATCGAATGCGGCGACAGCGTCGTCACCGGCATGAAGCCCAATCTGGACAAATTCCGCGTTGGATGGATTTGATTCGCCGTCGTCATATACGGCGGTTACCGTGTAGGTGTAATCGCCTGCCGGGAGGTTCTCGTCCAGATACTCCGGTTCGACAAGCCACAACGGGTTGATAACGGTTCCGTTTCGCTGGACATTGTAGCCGAGGAACATCCGGTTGCGGGAGAGCGAATGCCTTTGCCCGGTAGCTTCTTCGACTATATTTACGCTGGTCATCCACTCGCTGTCGATCTGCTCCCATGTGTCGCCTTCGCCCCACCAGCTATGGCTGAGACCGGTGCACTCGCCGGAAGTGCTCGACGGACAGAAGGTCACTTCATCGAGTGCGCGAATCGTGACGTAGAAATCGTCGTACACAGTGAGAGGCGTTTCGAGCGTGTGCGTGGTGAGTGTCGGATAGCGTAGCGCGGTCTGCGTCGATGATTCGTACAGCACCGTTTCGAAGTCTGCATCGTAGATTTTTACAATGAACTGGTCGTTGTCGCCCCAAGGATTCTGCACGTGATCGTAGAAGGCGTGTTGCACCTGCTGGATCGTCGCAGGATAGCTGAATGAAAAGACTGCGTCATCGAACAGGATTGCACGTTCCGGACCGGCAAACTGGATCATCGACATCTCATCGACATACGAGAACCACTCGCCTTCGTCGTTTACGGGTGGTGTCCAGGTAAGCTGCACATCGTTGTCGTTCACCACTTCAGCTTCGAGTCCGGTTGGCGGTTCCAAGCCGTTCGCTTCAACAGGGAAGAGGTCGAAGAAGGCTTCTTGCTGATACGTGAAATCGTGGCTGCCACCAACAAGGTTCGAGAAGTAGAAGTAGCCGTCGCAATTTCCTCCCCAGCCCCAATTGACATGGAAATGGTCGGGATCGTTATAGCCGTCGATGATAAACGCGTGTCCGGTTCCGTCCTCTTCGGTTCCAAAGTAATAAATCGGGCGTCCTTCATCCAGCTCTTCGCGGATCATCGTATCCCATACATCCTCGTCGTAGCTGTGGCGCGGAAGGAGTTGCGCCGCGGGGTTGTAGGAGAAATGGGTTGAGAAGGCGTAATATACCGCTTCAAACGATGCGCCGGAGCCGCCAACACCATAATTCATGTCCATGGCCACACCGGCGTGGAAGCAGATTTCAGCCACTTCTTCGTTATAGTCCGATAAGGTATCGGGCATTTCCGACCAGATGTAGGTTGCCTCCGAGAAGTCGGCGGCTATGGTGCCGTACTGACCGTGTTCGTAGCTGTGCGATCCCACGCCGTTGACCGGATGCTGCCAGAATCGCATCAGTTGTACGGCGGCCGTGGCGCAACAGCCGACAAGCACATGTCCGTTGTATCCGTCGTCATCCTCGGGACAATGCGCGTTGTATGGCCATCGTTGATGCCAGCGCGAAGTGATCAGCGGCTCGACGTCGCGATCTATGCTGGAATAGGTGTCGTCTCCCTCCAGAAGCGCATCCCAAAGTGGACGCATTTCGTCATTGGATATCCGCCTGTCGGCAATCGTATCCATCTGCCGACCGATGGCTGCGAGCCAGTTTTGCGCGGCGGGATTGTTCTCGGGATCGAACGTGCCGGTTTCGCTCCAGGCGAGTACTGGATACGCGGCATCGTCGCCGGCGACGAGCACGTATCCTCCATCCTCGATCGTGCACAACCACACTCTCTGATCGAGTAAAATCGGTTCCAAAGCGGGTGCGGTACGCTGGTTGGTTTTCAATTGATGCCAGTTTGCGGCGACTTGCGTCACGATCGCTTCTTCGACCGGAACAGCAGACAAAATCAATGTGAGTGACAAGAACAGGATAATCAGGGTAAATCGCATAGTTCCTCCTTAGGTAGGCACGGAACAAGACATACGCCGGATACGGAACAAGAATTGTGTCTGGAAAATACGATCGGTGACACGTGTAACCTTGAAAGAAATTTGTGTCAACCATTAATTTTGAAAGCAGGAATACCCCCAGTTTTTCGTAATACCTTGGTTCGATACCAATTTGGTAACGTTATCCACCATGATCCTTCGATACACCGCTTCGCGGCACTCAGGATGACAATGGTGGATAACTCATAGTAAAATAATAGTTTGTCATCCTGAGTGCCGCGAAGCGGTGTATCGAAGGACAAACAATTATTTTACACAGCAAAGAACCATTAACACTCAGATAGTCTACCGGATTTTTTACTATTAAACATACATAAATGATAGCATTCCATCACCTTACAGCTACGCACTCAAAAATTCTGGGGGTATTCCTGTTAATTTTGAAAGCAGGAAAACGCCGCTCGGAAATCGGCTGCTACGGAGTTGTAGCGTTCGACCTCCGGGCGAACCTTTTCGGGGAGTGCCGCTCGGAGATCGGCAGCTACGGAGTTGTAGCGTTCGACCTCTGTGATTTTTCTTGCAAAGTCGAATCTCAAAAAGTGTGTGTTTGCTTGCAAACGCGAATCCCAAGTGAAACGATAGCGAGCTTTTCTAATCTGGGAAGGCACGGGGATCTGCCCTACGATAATAGAAGAATCTGCCGTGTTTTGGTGCGACTTCGTCAAAGCCGAACCTATTTCACCATCGTCATTTTCTTCACGAGCGTCCTGTCCGGCGAGGACATCCGGTAGAAATAGACGCCGCTGGAGACCGGTTTGCCGGATAGATCGGTGCCGTCCCATACGATATCGTAATTGCCGGCGGATTTGTTCTCATCTACCAGCGCCTTCACCTTCTGACCACGGATGTTATAGACCGCGATCTCGACCGGTCCCGTCTCCGCGAGCGAATACCGGATGGTCGTGGTGGGATTGAAGGGATTGGGGTAGGCGTTGTGCAGTGTGGTCTCGGTGACGGGCGGCGCGGTGGGTTCTTCGTCGTTCTCGACATAGACCCATATATCGTGGATGTAGGGGTAGCCCTGGTTCCAGTCTGTGAAAATGTCCCAGTAGTCGTTGGTGCCGTTTTCGGTTTCGCCGACGAAATCCCAGCCGAGGTCGAGGTAGGTGGATTGCTGGAGCATCTCGGCGGTTGTGCAGCCGATTACGTTTTCCTCGTAATTTTCGTAATCGCAGTATCCGACAGCAATCCCCACACCGGTTGTTTGAGTATTCCAAACACTATTTCTCACTGAAGGATATAAGAAAAATCCATGGTAGCATTTTCCAACAATACTCGATGCAGTCGATGGAGATATCGAGCCACTGACGAAGCAGTCACGAACATAAGATTCTTCCAATTGTCCGGCGATTCCTCCAGATTCCGAAGTTCCGTTCAGACAACCTGTGAAATAGCAATCAGAGATATCGCACCATACAAGACCTCCACCAATTCCGCCGGAGCTGTATCCACTACTTTCAATCGTTGCGGCGCTTGAACAGCATTGTACTCCTACACAGAACCCACCTCCAATAATACCTCCTACTTCATTGGGCCCGGATACTTCTCCAGTTATACAACAGTATTTGATATTGCTTGCCTCACCTAAACCGCCACAAATCCCACCGATACATCGATCTTGTCCGATTATTTCCCCATGGACGCTGCAATGCGAGATTTCAGTCTGGAATCCCATACCGATCAATCCGCCAACATAATCATGACCCTGAATATTGACCGGGTCGAGATGAAGTCGTGTCAATTCGGCTTTATTTGCGTATGCAATGAAGCCAGTGACCGCATCATCCGGGGAATCGATATCGATATTGGATATTTTGTGACCAGCTCCATTGAAAGTACCCTGGAATAGAGGCAATGTGAACCCCGGATATTCCGCTAAGTCAATGTCTTCTGTCAGGTGAAACATGAGATCATCATTCTGTCCGAATGCAAGAAGATACAGGAGGTCTTGCGGGTTGGTTATCGAGTAATACCCATCTTGCAACGTGAGATAGTTATCGGGATCGAGAGAGTATCCATTATCGACCCAGGTGCCGAACATATAGGAAGGAAGTGCGCCGACACAATAACGGTGCTCTCCATTGATAGTGAATGCATCGTAATCATAATAGACATTGGAAATGGAAGAGTCGAAATCGAAAGAGATATGACCGAATAGCGCTCCACAAAGCAAGTTTCCCTCAACAGACCCTGTAGCATAACAGGTGGTTACTTCGGAATATGAATTGCAGAGATACCCAACAAGTCCACCGACGTAGGATGGAGGTGTGTCATTCACTGTCATCTGGATATCGGCATGACAGTTATTGATATTGGTAGCATACAAATAGCCAACAAGTCCTCCAAAATAATTCCCGGCTCCAGTGTTCTGTGCAATCGTTCCAGCGAATGAACAATCGGAGATACTGTTTGAACTGGCGTATCCTGAGATACCTCCTACCGTGATATTGCCTGCTACCGTTCCTGTAAATGTACAACTGGCGATACTGGATGAACTGGTTTGACCTGTGATACCTCCAACTTGGTAATTGCCCGTTACCGTCCCAACAAATGAACAATTAACAATGGATGACGCGACTCCTGAGATACCTCCTACCTGGTCATTTCCTGTTACGGTTCCACTCGAATGACTATTCTCAACGGTCCCTGCATTGTATAATGCTCCTGCGAGTGCACCAACATAATCCGCTCCAAGTACACTGGCATCAACGACTGAGAGGTTTTCAATATGCGAGTACCTGGTACTACCCCAGAGTCCAACATAATCGAGATCGGGTCGATAGATGAACAGATTTCTGATTTCAAAATTCCCGCCATCATAGGTTCCAATGAATGGCAAGCAATCCGTGGGGGAGTTATACCACCCGATCGGTGAGAATCCAGCGCCATCGCTCCAGTTCTCAGTATCACTGGCGTCGATATCTTGCGTTTGCAGGAAATGCAGGTTGTCACCCCAGACGTCTTCTGTGGTCGATAGCCACAGAAGGTTGTCGAGCGATTCCATCAGGTAGGGATCGCTGTAGGTTCCGGATCCGTTGGGCTGGACGCCGTCTGCGAACATCATGATGCATGCGAGTGCGATTGTCAGTGTGAAAATACCCTTCAACATAGCTGCCTCCTTGCTTTGTATCCGTGAGATTATGACACAATTCAGGAAAAAATTCAGGCAGTTGTCAAGAGTTTAATTTTCGTGCACACATACCCCCATTTTTTCGTGATGTCATGTTTTGATGCCTGTTTGATGACGTTATCCACCGTGCGTCCTTCGATACACCGCTTCGCGGCACTCAGAATGACACGGAGGATAACTCGTAGTGTAATAATAGTTTGTCATCCTGAGTGCCGCGAAGCGGTGTATCGAAGGACAAACTATTATTACACACAAATCAATACGATCGCGAATCAGAGAAGTAATTTGATTTTTTTACGATAATATGCATCTATCTCATTATAATGTCATGAATTAGTTCGATGCCGCATGAGAATTCCGGGGGTATGTCAGTTTTAATTTTCGTGCGGTAGATCTATTCCAGTCCGAAGTTGCCCAACAGTTCTTGCGGGATTCTTACCGGCTTGCCGTCACGGGCGAAGACGCCGTGGACGTCGGCGATGCTGCACAGGTTGCCGTTCTGGTCGTACATCTCCTGATGCCAGATGGAGCGTAGCCGGTTTTTAACGATGATCTCGGTGGTGACAGTGACGATTCTGTCGAGTGGTACGCCTTTCATGTACTTGATATTGATCTCGGTGATGTACATGTGCAGGTTTTTATCGAGCAGGCCCGAGATGGAGAGCCCGATGTCGTTCAGGGCCTTGGTTCGCGCCTCTTCAAAGACATGCAGGTAGTTGGCGTTGTTCAGGTGCCCGTAGATGTCGCACTCGTACCCGATGATCTTGCGTTCGTATGTCGATTTCATGATTCCTCCGACTATCGGAGCCAATTATAATGACTGGCGGTTCATTAGCAATCGAAAAATGCATTGACGGTCACAATGGGCTGCCGGCATGCTGCCGAAATGAAGTATTCGAAGAAGAAAATCGCACGGTTTGACCGACACAAGATCGAAAAGACGCTGATCGAATTTCTGAAGGAGATCGAGCGCTGCTGGGACGAGGTGGACGTTCGTGAGGAGTTGATCCGCAATCTGGCACAATTCGCTTCCGATGCTGGCGAGATGCTGGATATTCCCGATTGCGAGACGCTGGATGATTTCATGCGGTTCTCGGTGCCCGTCCTGCGAAGGCTTGGCGACGAACCGATGGACATGGATCTGCGTATCCTTCAAGGCGACGGCTCCGGCGAAAGGAAGCAGATTCCACTGTGCGGTATCCTGCACAACTTGCGCTCGTCGTTCAACGTGGGTTCCGTCTTCCGTGTGGCGGAGTGTGTGGGAATTGAAAAGCTTTATCTGACCGGATATACCGCCACGCCAAACAACGAAAAAGTGCGCAAAACGGCGATGGGCACGGACGATCATGTCATCTGGGAATGCTATGAAGATATTGACGATGTAATCGGTAAATTAAGGGCTGAAAGCATTCCCGTTATCGCGCTGGAGACAGTCGAGGATGCACCCACGATATTCGAGATGGATTTTCCGCGACCATGCGCGATTCTGATCGGCAACGAAGCGCATGGAATCGACGAAAATACGCTGAAAATGGTTGACCGGATCGTGCGAATCCCCGTTCATGGCTGGAAGAACTCATTGAACGTAGGGACTTCGTTCGCGGTGACGTGCTACGAGGTGGTGCGGCAATGGGGATGATTCAAACTTCCGAATGTGTCACGCAGTGGCTCTTCTGAATGTTGGGATTATGTGATATGCGACCCGAACATTCGGAAGTTCGGTTTGAGAAGGAGTGACGATGAATCGTGAAGAGGCGAAGGCGCTACTGTTCGAGCACCTGAAGAACGACAACCTGCGCAAGCACAGTCTGGCGGTGGGTGCGGTGATGGAAGCGCTGGCGGAGCGATCCGGTGAGGATGTCGAGAAGTGGTTCGTGACCGGGCTGCTGCACGACATCGACTACGAATACACGATGGACGATCCGGATCAGCACAGCGTGAAGGGCGCGCAGATGCTGGCGCAGGCGGGATTTCCGGAGGATGTGGTTCATGCGGTAAAGGCGCATGCGGATCACGCGCCGCTGGAATCGCTATTGGATAGAAGTCTCTACGCTGCGGATCCCGTGACCGGTCTTGTCACCGCGGCGGCATTGATGCAGCCGGGAAAGACCATCCACAAGGTTAAGCTGAAGTCGTTGAAGAAGAAGTACAAGTCGAAGAGCTTCGCTGCCGGTGCGAACCGGGAGCAGATCGCTACCTGTGCGGATATCGGAATCGAGCTATCCGATTTTCTCGAACTGGCGATCGAGGCGATGGCGAAATACGATGATGAGTTGATGGCTTAGTCTTCTTTTTTCTTCGAGGGCTTTGCGAATTTTCCGTCCCGTTTCTCGATGGCGCCGCGTCGCAGCAGGCTGTCGAGGACCACTTTCGCGAAGTAGCGCGGCGATTGGAAGATGGAGTCGTCCGGGAAGCTCTTTTTGAGTTCCTGACGCGTCATGCCGTCGATGATTTCCTCGACGCGGTCGAACGTGACCCCTTTCTCATCGATCTTTGAGAGTATTTTTGTCTCGATCGGTCTCATATTATCTCCTGAGAACTGAAAACCGGGAGATCGAGAATCGTGTCAATGAAAAACCAGGGCATCATGGTAGAACATCGATGTTTGCGAGGTTGTCGTCCGATTATCTCCTCTGCCTGCCGAATGGTTTTTCCTTGACTTGAACCTCGCATTACTCCAAACAAATTTGAATTGATATTGTATCTGTTGGCGTTGGGATTCGGATTGAGCATCGTAAATACGCGTAAGGAGATGTTGTGCTTTTTAATTCGCTGCTATATATTGTCTTTCTATCGGTATGCGTGATTCTTTATTATGCTCTTCCAGATCGCTTGAAGAATCCCTTTCTCATCGTATCGAGTTTCTATTTCTATGCCAACTGGAAGCCGATTTTTTGTCTTTTACTGGCCTATATCATTCTCGTCGCGTGGTTTTCGGTAAAATGGATATCCGGGACATCACGAATGAAGAAGAAAAAGCGCATCGTGGCGTGGTCAGCTTCGTTGCTCCTGCTCCCGCTCGTGACCTTCAAATATCTGAACTTCCTGAGCGCTCAACTGGAAGCTATGATATCCACCTTTCACATCGTGTCGTTCCATCTTCCCGACCTGTTTATGCCGATCGGAATATCCTTTTTCTCATTTCAAGCACTCGGCTATGTTATCGACGTTTATCGGGGCGATGCAAAACCGCAGAGCCTGTATAAAACAACCCTGTTCATCTCCTTCTTTCCGCAGTTGAGTGCGGGCCCGATCGGTAGGGCTCCTCAATTGCTTCCTCAGTTCGAACAGAGAAACAAGTGCATGTCATACGACCAGTTTATAACCGGTGTTAGCAAGATTTTGATCGGGTGGTTCAAGAAGGCCTTCATCGCGGATCGCCTGATTGTCTATGTAGGGAATGTTTACGGTAATA
The DNA here is from genome assembly GCA_963666875.2 of Cloacimonadales bacterium (SeqCode). Lineage (GTDB taxonomy): Bacteria > Cloacimonadota > Cloacimonadia > Cloacimonadales > JAIOQZ01. Next base: position 57,138 of record CAXXPU010000020.1, on the reverse strand, counting down.
TCGAATTACACTCCGGCCTGAGCCTGTCTCTCGCATCGATCTTCTTCGCATTGCAACTGTACTGCGACTTCTCCGGGTATTCCGACATGGCCGTAGGCAGCGCTAAATTGCTGGGATTCCGGTTGACCGAGAACTTCAGGCAGCCCTATCTTGCAACCTCGGTGAGGTTCTTCTGGTCCAGATGGCACGTATCGCTGACTTCCTGGTTTCGGGATTACCTGTATGTTCCGATTTACAAATCGTGGCTGGGCGACCGCAAGAAGCTATCGATGACCGTAAGCGGAATATTGACGATCTTTGTCTTTGCGGTCAGCGGAATGTGGCACGGAGCGGGGTGGACATTTATCGTGTGGGGATTGCTGAACGGTCTGTTCCTGGCGGTCGAACCGCCTCTGTTGAAGCGTTGGTTTACCGTTGAGTCGAAGGTAAAGAATCGCGTCTTTCAATCCTTTCTGTATGTTGCAAAAATCCTGATCACGTTCACGATGATGACCTTCTGTTTCATTTTCTTCCGGGCGGAAAACCTGCACGACGCCTTTCTCATTCTAAAGAAGATTCTGTTTCATTTCACCGAGGGAATATACATAGGCGATACTGCGATCTTCTTCTACAGCGTCCTCTCGGTTCTCGCGATTTTCGCACTGGATATCCACATGGAGAGGGGTGGTAATCCCGTTATATTACGAGGAAAAAATCTGTTCGTCACGGCTCTGAGAATCTCGTCAATCATCGTTATCATTCTCCTGTTCGGCGTTCTTGACCAAAGTCAGTTTATCTACTTTCAATTTTAGGGAGAGCATTCAGTGAAAGAGATAAAGAAGACTATGATGTTGGTTTTACTTGTGATTATCTTGTTGGCGATAACAGAGATCGGATTCAATTTCTTCGTGCAGTATTCATTGAAATACCAGTCGTCGGGAGGATATTATAAGCTTCTGCACACCCTATACAGTACGGAAGCCGAAGTGATCGGCGTCGGCTCGTCGGTTGCGGAAGTAACCCTCAACCCATCCATCATGGCCGATTCGCTGGGACTCACCTGCTGGAATGGGGGACGCGGCAGTCAATTGATTCAATACTTTCTATGCGTACAAGAGAAAGTGCTTGAACGATACAAGCCGGATTTTGTGATTCAGTTCATGCAGCCTCATGATCTGGAGTCGCCACTTACCTATGATAGCATCAGACAGTTGAAACCCCTGACTAAACAGGATAAATCGATTCGAAAATATCTGTACCCCGAGAGTCCTTTTCAGCAATTCCTGCTCAATTCGAGTCTCTGGGCAAACAATTCGAACATCTTCTATCTGATGTACGCCCTGATCAACAGAGGTCCGAACAGAGGAAATGACACGTGCGGGCAGAAGCCGATCTATGGAACCTATCGGAGTCCATTGAGCGACGTTGCGCCAATCGTATATTCCATGAATGAAATCGTACCCGATACGGCCACTCAATTCGACAAGCTTGTGAAAACGTATGTCGATTCCGGTTGCGAACTTTTCATCGTTATTTGTCCCTACTTCGAGACAGACTGCCTGAACAGTCCGACCATCGAATGGATTTACGAGCAAGAGAGAAATTATCCGAACGTACATTTTTTGAACTACTGGAACGACCCACGCTATATCGGGAAACGTGAATATTACTACGATTTCATCCATTTGAACAACATCGGAGCCGACCTGTTGACCCGGGATATCGCTCATGAGATAATGAATTTCATACGTGAATCAAACAAAAAAACTTCAAGATTTGGAGGGGTGATATGAATAATTCGTACAACAAGTGTTTCGTATGCGGCAAGGACAATCCAGACGGATTGCAGATCAAATTCACTTATCCTCAGGAAATAACAATGGCGAAGATCAATCTGCCGGAGAAATTCGAGGGATACCCGGGAATCATCCATGGCGGGATCGTCGCTACGCTTCTGGACGAAGCCATGGCGAAAATCGTTATCAAGAAGGCCGGCGAGGCGGTGACGGGACGAATGAATCTCGAATTCAAGAAGTATGTGAAATCAAACACGGATTATCTGCTCAGCGGAAGCGTCGATGAAGACAAGGGCAGGATCCTGAAATGCAGCGCACGGCTTGTCGATCTGGAGGGGAAAGTCCACGCCCGTGCTGAAGCGACATTCGTTCGCGTGTAGGATGGATGAATCCTCTGAGCAGGCTTTTCACGCCCGGCGAGCAGCGGATTTTACTGTTCCTTACCGGTTTGGCACTGCTTGGATTTAGCGCCCGGTTTTTCACCGGCGGATCACAGGCTGAAGTCGATTCGCTGTGTGTGACACTCGAACAGAGCGATCTCAGGGTCGATCTCCGGCACCCGGCGCTGGAAGACCTGATCGCGCTGCCCGGCATCGGAGAGTCGAAGGCGCGCGCGATCGTGCAATACGCCGAAAATCCGGGATTTTCGCGCCGCGAGGAACTCATGAACGTGCGCGGAATCGGTAAAAAGCTGTTTGAAGGGATGTTGCCGTACCTGATACCGCTTGACAACGAAACGGCGGTTGAGGATTCTTTACTGTTGGTCGATATCAATCGAGCCGGTGTGGAAGATCTGATGACGATCGAAGGGATCGGCGAGGTTCTTGCGTGGCGGATTGTCGGATATCGAGAGAAGAACGGCCGATTTCATCAAGTCGAGGAACTTCTCGAGGTTGACGGAATCGGCGAGAAGATTTTGGAGAAAATGAAACCCGAGATAATCCTGGGGGAATGATATGAGATCACTTGCGCCAACTATGACGCTCGCGCAGTTGTTTGAATCGCAGAACCAGCTTTTCGACGCGCTGGCGGTCTATTCACGGCTCCTCACCGAACGAAGCGATCCGGAGATTCGGGCGAGATTCGAGGCGGTTCAGGGGCGCATCCTTGGCGACGACAAGCTGCACTACGATCCGCGATTGACCAGGCTGTTCGACGACGAAGAGCGGAAGCGTTTGAAAATCCTGCCGCAGGATCGTTACGAGAAGCTTCAAGAGTCGATGCAACAACAGGAAGACGAGCAGGAAGATCTGAACATCGAGGCGGACGACGAGCTGGCGCCGGAACCGCGCAAGACTTATCTCGAAGGTTCGTACGAAGAGGAATCGCCTGTCTCGAAAGCCGTGCCGTCCGGCGAGTGGCTCGACATGACAGTGGGCGAGGTTGCCAGGCTGGCATCCAAACTGCTGGGCGAAGATACGCCGCTACGGGATGTCACATTGGGAGAGCTGATCAGAGTTTTCTATGGAACAAAAGAATAAAGATATCAACAAACTGTGCGCGAAGTGCATGAACAAGTGCAAACAATCGGCGGATGTGATCCTCGTGACCTGCCCGAATTTCGAGAAGAGACCGGAGCAGCTCGAGATCAATTTCGGTAGTAGAAAGTATAACAGAAACTGACAAGGGACGATCTTTACAGGACAATATACCGGAGTGCGAAAGGGGGAGTGATGCGGATAATTACCGGCAAATACAAGGGATACCACCTGTTTTCCGTACCCGGCGACCGTGTGAGACCCACGACCGATTTCGTGAAGGAAGTGATTTTCAGCGTTCTCGACCTCTACGACGACGACGTGGTGCTCGACCTGTACGCCGGAAGCGGCGCACTGGGTCTGGAAGCACTCAGTCGAGGCGTAGAGAGGACGATCTTCGTCGATGCGAGTCAGAAATCGGTGCAGATAATCTGGAAGAATATCGACAAGCTCGATTGCCGCGACACGACGCAGGTGTGGAAGAAGAAAGCGACCGCTTTTCTGGACGACACGGAGGAGCAGTTTGACCTGATCCTGCTCGATCCGCCCTATCGAAAGGGACTGGTCGAGAAGACCCTGCGGCCTATCTTCGAGCGAAATCTGCTCAAGACCAGCGGCAGGGTGATGGTCGAACACGCCTTCGACGAGCCGATTGACGAAGCATGGCACCAGTACCGCATCTACGAGAAGAAGATGGGCGATACGGTCGTGACCATCTTGCAGGTGTAGAAAACCTACTTCTGAATGTTGGTTTTGGAGATCCTCACCCCGACCCTCTCCCATTTCATGGGCGAGGGAGTTACTGGGTAAGCAGACGTCTGTGAACTTGCTTGCTAATTCGAATCTCTCAAGCCGTCTGCATCTCAAATCTCTATAAATGCCTTTCCGGAGGATAGATGAAGATATACAACACACAGACGAGACAAAAGGAAGAATTTACACCGGTCGAACCGGGCAAAGTGAAGCTTTACGCCTGCGGACCGACCGTATATAATTATTTCCACATCGGCAACGCGCGTACGTTCATGTTCTTCGACGTGGTGCGGCGCTATTTCGAATACGCCGGCTACGACGTAACCTTCGTGCAGAACATCACCGACATCGACGACAAGATCATCCAGCAGTCCATTGCGGAGAACGTCCCGTTCGAGAAGGTGGCGGAGCACTACACGAAGGCATTCTTCGAGGACACGAAGAAACTCGGTTTGCGTCCGACGGATCACGCACCCAAGGCGACCGAGTATATCGGCAAGATGATCGGATTCATCCGCGATCTGGAGAAGAAGGGATTCGCCTACGAGGCGGACGGCGACGTCTATTTCGCGGTGGATAAGCTGGACAACTACGGCAGCCTTTCCGGCAAGAAGCCCGACGAGCAGATGGTCGGCGCGCGCATTCAGGAGAACAAGCAAAAGCGCAACCCGCTCGACTTCACCCTTTGGAAGAAGTCCAAGCCCGGCGAACCGACCTGGAACAGCCCGTGGGGAGAAGGACGTCCGGGCTGGCACACCGAGTGCGTGGTGATGTCGCGCGATCTGCTGGGCGATACCTTCGACATCCACGGCGGCGCGGTCGATCTGGTCTTCCCGCACCATGAGAATGAGCAAGCTCAGGCATACGCGCAGAACGGCAAGCCGCTGTCCAACTACTGGATGCACGGCGGATTCCTGAACATGTCGGGCGAAAAGATGTCCAAGAGCCTGGGCAATTTCTTCACCACCCGCGATGTGCTGAAGATCTTTGATCCCGAGGTGATCCGGCTCTTCTTCCTCTCCAAGCACTACCGCAGCCCGATCGACTACTCGCCCGAGCTGCTCGAGGAGACCAAGTCCGGCGTGGCGAATTTCTATGACGCGCTCGATTTCGTCGATTTCCTGAAAATCGAAGATCAGAAGCCGCAGTATGGTGAGAAGACGCAATCCTTCATAGATGATTTCAAGGCCGCCATGGACGACGACTTCAACACTGCAAAGGCAGTCGCGATTCTGTTCGAACTGACCCGCATGATCAAGAACCTCGACGAACCGCTCGAAGAACGTATCCAGTACGCGCACGCGCTGGTCGAGATCGGCAGCGTGCTGGGATTCTTCTCGAATCTGGACGAGAAGCTCAGGAAGGACGACCTCTCAGGGAAGCTGGTCGAGATGTTCATCGAGTACCGACAGCTTTTCAAGAAGGAGAAGAACTACGCAATGGCAGACAAGATCCGCAATGACCTGAACGACATCGGTATCGAGCTGCTGGACACCAAGGACGGCACAATATGGAAATCGAAGCGGAAATAAGCGGATAACATGATTTGCTTGACATCTCGCCTTTGTTTCGCAAGATAACTGAATGAACGAAGAATACATGCAGGCAGACTGGGACAACACCGCGATCGTCATTCCGGTCTATAACGCCGGGGATACGCTTTCTGAATTGCTCTGGGGCGTCCTCGCATTCGTACCCGCGGATCAGGTGATCTGCGTCGATGACGCATCGACGGACGATTCGGTGGAAATCTGTCTGGATCATGGCGTTCTGGTGCATCGGATGCCCCGTAACCGCGGAAAGGGCTGCGCGCTAAAGACTGGATTCAATCTGGCAATGCGCAAGGGATTCGAATTCGCGTTGACAATGGACAGCGACATGCAGCATCATCCGATGCAGATGGAGAAATTCCTCGCGGCGCAGCGAGCGACGGGTGCGGATATGGTTATCGGCAGACGCGATTTCTTCCGTGGCGGGATGCCTCCGGCGCGTATATGCAGCAACACCCTCACCAGCCTGATTGTTACCCTCTCTGCCGGAACGCGTATCTGCGATTCGCAGAGCGGATACCGGTTGTATCGTCTGGAGACCTTGAAGGGAAGCGTTTTGGTAACCGAACGCTATCAATTCGAGACCGAGGTGATTTTCGAATACGTCCGCAACGGCGGTCGAATCGTGCACACCGGGATCGACACAATTTACAACGAGCAGATAAGTCATATCCGGCATCTCCGTGATATGCTGAATTTCCAGGGAGTAATTCTATATGAAATATCAAGATCGAGATCAATTTCTGGATCCCGATGACGTCACAACTATCAGCGACGAAAACAAGCAATATCTGATGGACCGTGGCTATCGTCCATATCTGACGAAAAGAGGCAAGATTAAATGGATCATGCCATCTCAGAAGGGTTATCGCGTACTGCACGGTACAGGAATCGAGCTATCGAGACCACCGTCATTGAAACGTTTCGTGAAAAGGAATATTGGCGTCATCCTTGTTGTCGGTCTGGTGATTGCGGTTCTCGCGATCGTCCTGATTACGACGTATTTCTTTTTATAACAAAATTTTGAAAGGATGTAGCTTTGCGAATACTATTGACCAACGACGACGGAATTGACGCGACCGGGATTAACGTCCTGGCTGAAGAACTCGTACGGCGCGGACATCACGTGATCGTTGTAGCGCCGGAGAGCGAACGAAGCGCGTCGTCCCATTCCATCACCATTCGGAAACCGCTCCGGATCATCCACCGTAAAAAGGACTGGCACGCCATCACCGGGACACCGGTAGATTGCATCTATCTCGCACAACAAGTGTTGGTGAAAACCGCGCCCGACCTGGTCATCTCCGGGATCAATTCCGGGCAGAACATGGGCGAGGATATCCTCTATTCCGGTACGGTCGCCGCGGCGCTGGAGGCGATGTTCCTCGGCTGGAAGGCGATTGCCGTGTCCATTCAGGACTATCGCGATCAGCAGTTCGAAACAGCCGCCTGGTATGTCGCCGAGATGATCGACAGCGGAATCGCCGATCTTGTCAGCGAGGAGAATATCCTCAACATCAACGTGCCGAATCTGGCACGTGATCGGATCTCCGGTATTCAGTTGACCAGACCCGGGCACCGTCACTACCGGAACTTCGTGCGGGAATGTATCGATGAAGATGGCAATCAGTCCTACATGGTGGGCGGCGATATCCAGCACTGGTCGCGCGAGGAAGGAACCGATTTCGCGTGCGTCCATTCGGGAAACATCTCCATCTCGCCGCTTTATCCCGATTTCATGAGCGATAGCACGGTCAAGCCCATTATCCGATGGATCGAGAAGGTGGAGTTGTTCGAGTCGCCGGAGGAACCGGATGAAGTTTGAAGACCAGCGCCGGATCATGGTGCGGGACAACCTCGAAGCGCGTGGTATCAGCGATCCGAAAGTCCTCGATGTCTTTCTCAAGGTGCAGCGGGAGGAGTTCGTCCCGGACGATTTCAAGGTGCATTCCTACGCCGATCATCCGCTCTCCATCGGAGAAGGACAGACCATCTCCCAGCCCTACATCGTGGCGCTGATGCTTAGTCTGCTCGATCTGAAGCCCGAACACCGCGTGCTCGAGATCGGAACCGGCAGCGGTTACCAGACCGCGCTGCTCGCCGAAATGGTGACAGAAGTCTTCACCGTCGAGCGTATCGATCCACTCCTGCGCCGCGCCAGACGAACCCTGACCGCGATGGGCTATGAGAACATTCACTACCGCGTTGGAGACGGCACACGTGGCTGGGAGAAAGCCTATCCTGCCGCGAGCGAATTCGACCGTATCGTGGTGGCGGCCGCAGCGCCGAAGATCCCGCAACCGCTGCTGGAACAACTCGCGGAAGGAGGTAAGCTGGTCATCCCGGCCGGCTCGCGCTATGTACAGGAATTGATTCTGATTACGCATCGTAACAACGAATATACACAGGAAAAATGGGGCGGATGCGCATTTGTCCCGCTGGTAGGAGAAGAAGGTTGGCAAGACTGATAATCATTTTCGCATTGATCTGCATTTTAACGCCCATGTTCGCTACGGAAGTGCAGCAGCAGGAAGATCACGGCTGGAAAACCCGCTTTGTGGAGAAGCTCGAGCAGAAAGGTCTATCGTCAGAAACCATCATCTTTCTCATCTCGTTTCTGCCCATCTTCGAGCTACGGGGCTCGATCCCCATCGGAATCGAGTTTTTCGACCTTTCCTGGTGGAAGGTCTATCTGCTCAGCGTGGTCGGCAACATGGTTCCAATATTTTTCCTCTTGATCTTTCTGGACTGGATTACGAAGATCGGATTCAAATATCAATGGTCGAAGCGATTTCTCGAATGGATCTTCGTGCGGACACGCAAACGCAGCGCGTTAGTCGAGAAGTACGAGGAACTGGGACTGATTCTGTTTGTCGCCATACCGCTTCCGGTTACGGGCGCCTGGACGGGGTCGTTCGCGGCATATTTACTGGGACTTAAGTTCTGGAAATCGATCGCCTGCATCTTTATCGGAGTTCTCATCGCCGGCGTAGTGGTCACATCGGTCACACTCGGCGTCGCCCATTCACTGAAATTCTTTCTGTAGGGGGTAGTTATGGGACTTTTCAAGACGAAAGACAAAGAAGGCAACAAGCTCGAATCGAGCTTCCTGCGCGAGATCGCCTTCCTCAAACGACTGGACTTCTTCGAACTGAAAACCTTCTCGCGCCTGCTCCATCGAAGAGAATTCAAACCGGGGGAGGTGGTATTCCGCGAGGGCTATCCGCATGCGGTGCTCTACATCGTGAAAGAAGGCAAGATCGATATCGTGCTTGAAACAGATGAAAAAGAGCCGATCAAGCTCGCGGAATTGACGCCGAAATCCTTCTTCGGCGAGATCGGGCTCTTCATCGATACCAACCGGACCGCAACCGCTTTCGCCGCGGAAGAATCTGTTCTGCTTGCTGTCTCGAAGGTCGATTTCAAGGATCTGATCGGAAAATACCCCCGCATCGGAGTCAAGATCGTGTATGAACTTGGCAAGCGGCTCAGCGAGAGCCTCGTCGATACCAATTCAAAACTGCGCGGATATATTCATGAAAAGGAATAAAGCGCTTCGGCTGGTTTTCTACGGCTTCATGCTGATTCTGATCGTTCTCGGAATCCTCTTCTACGCACGCGTCTTTTCCTACCTGATCGCGGGTGTCATCTTCGCCTATCTGCTCAAACCGCTGACCACCATGCTGGAGAGCTGGAGGATTAATCGTCTTGTCGCCATCATCATCGTCTATTCTCTCTTCGTTCTGATCATCTTTGCCGGTGTGTGGTTTCTGATACCGGTCGTGATCGAACAGGCGCAGGAAATCGGCGCATCGCTGAAGGACTTCATGCAGCAGGACGAACCTGGCCTTTCGCGGCTTAAGATATTCGAGTATATCGACAATTTCTTCGGAAAAATAGAAAACAAACTCGGCATTCCGATGGATCAGGTTCAGGAAAAAATTATCGGCTATGTCGAGAAACAGACGACCGGGCTGCTCTCCAATCTCGGCGACATCGTGCGCGTATTCATCACGCTGATGTCGTTCATCGTCGCCATCCCCATCGTGGGATTCTTCCTGCTCAAGGACGAGGAATCGATCAAAAGCTGGTTCCTGAAGATCATCCCCAACCGTTATTTCGAGCTGACCATCATCATGCTGGAGAAGATCGACGACATCATCGGAACCTATATGCGCGCACTACTGATCGAGATCATCATCGTGGGCATTCTCGCCACCATCGTGCTGACGGCGCTGGGAGTTCAATACTCACTGCTGATCGGCATCATCGCCGGTTTCGCCAACGCCATTCCCTACTTCGGTCCCTGGATCGGAACAATACTGGCGGTGTCGTCCGTGCTGATATCCGGGCAGAATCCCGTGATGATCCTGTGGGTCGCCGGAGGCATGGCGCTGGTCCAGGTGCTGGACAACAATTTCATCTATCCCATTGTGATTGGAAACAAAACGGAGATGCACCCGTTAATTATCATGTTGACAGTTATTGCCGGTGGCTACCTGTTTGGAATACTTGGAATGTTCCTCTCGGTACCCGTTGTCTTTCTCGTACGGGGTCTGGTGATGGTCATGTACAGGAATCTCAAGGAATTCGAAATCATCTAATATAATGGATATACAATGAGTATTATCGACAAATGCCGCAATTTCACCCGCGCCAGGGAAGTGATGGCGCTGGGATACTATCCCTATTTCCGCGTGATCTCCACCGAACAGGAGACCGAGGTGCTGGTCAACGGCAAGAAAATGCTGATGATGGGATCCAACAGCTACCTGGGACTGACCACGCATCCGAACGTCAAAAAGGCGGCACAGGACGCCCTTGAAAAATACGGCTCCGGATGTGCCGGTTCCAGATTCCTCAACGGCACGCTGGACATCCACATCGAGTTGGAAAGACGGCTCGCACAATTCGTCGGAAAGGAGGCCGCGCTGGTCTTCGCCACCGGATATCAGGCGAACGTGGGCGCGATCTCGGCCATCGTCAACAAGGGCGAATTCATCGTCACCGACAAACTCGACCACGCCTCCATCATCGACGGCTGCCGGCTCTCGATGGGCAAGATGCTCCGCTACAACCACAACGACATCGAAAGTCTGGAGAAGACCCTGCAGAAAACGGAAGGCGCAAATTCGCTGATCGTGGTTGACGGCATCTTCAGCATGGAAGGCGATATCGCGGACATTCCGCACATCCTCGAGCTGAAGAAGAAATACAATTTCGGTCTGATGATCGATGAAGCCCACTCGCTGGGCGTGCTGCACAAAAGCGGCGCCGGCTGCGCGAAGTACTTCGACGCGGTCGATGACACCGAGATCATCATGGGCACCTTCAGTAAGTCGCTGGCATCCGTGGGCGGATTCATCGCAGCGGACGAAGAGATTATCCACTATCTGAAGCATTTTTCGCGCGCACTCATCTTCAGCGCGTCGCTACCGCCTGCTTCCGCGGCGTCCGTGCTTGCGGCAATCGACATCATCGAACAGGAGCCGGAGCGAATCGAAAAGCTCTGGGAAAACACCAACTACATGCTGAAGTCGTTCAAGGAGATGGGCTACGATACCGGCACCTCCAATACGCCGGTGATCCCGCTGCACGTGGGCGAGATGATGACCGCGTTCCAGATCTGGAAGCGGCTCGACGAAGAAGGCGTCTTCATCAACCCGGTGATCCCGCCGGCCGTCGCGCCCAACGACACCCTCATCCGGTGCAGCTTCATGGCGACGCACACCAGAGAGCAGCTCGATTTCGCGCTGGAGAAGTTTTATCTGGTCGGAAAAGAGGTAGGGCTGCTGTAAAGGCTCTCACGCGACTCCCTTTGCCTTTTCGGTGGGTGATTTTTTTCTTGTAGGGGCAGGTCCCTGTGCCTGCCCTTTTTCTTTCTCTGGGATTGACGTGGTACTCAACGAATGGGGAGAGAATGGGGAGGGCAGGCACAGGGACCTGCCCCTACAATACAATAGAGAGTTAAGCCTTTATACCAACCTTCACATTCTTGAACCGTGCCGGTGCGACGCCGTGCGAGAGGTGCATCGCCTGTCCGGGCTCTCCTTTGCCGCAATTAAAGGTTCCGTGGAACGTCCACTCCTCTTCTCCGCAGATACGGTCGCAGGAGCCCCAGAACCTCGGTGTGATGCCGTAATAGGTTGGTTCCTTGACGATTTCCCTGATCTCGCCGTTCTCGATTCGCCAGCCGATCTCGGTGGTGAACTGGAAGTTGTTGCGGTTGTCGTCGATGGACCAGGTCTTCGTGTAGTCGATGTAGTAGCCCTTTTCGGTGTCCTTGATCATCTCGTCGAGCGATCCATGACCCGGCGCCAGACAGAAGTTTGTCATGCGGATCAGCGGGAAGTCGTTGCCGTGAGTCGCCATCATGTTGGAACTTGGCTCGAGTCCAAGCTTGGGGGCGATCTCGCGGGAGGTCTGCTGATCGACCAGGATACCGTTCTTCACGATATCGACTTTGCGACCGGGCACACCCTCGTCATCGACAAGATGATATCCGATGCCGCGTGGGTCGGTGCTGTCGCTGTAGATGTTCACGATGTCGGATCCGTAGCGGAATTTCCCGAGCATTTCCGGCTTGATAAAGGTCTTGCCGGCGTAGGATATCTCCATTCCGAAGATACGGTCGGCCTCGGTGGCGTGTCCCACCGATTCGTGCAATTGCAGAGCCAGATGTCCGCTTCCGATGATGATGTCGGCAAAATCTTCCTCGACAGTCGGTGCGGTCAGAAGCGCGATGGCTTCCTCCATGATCATCTCGGCGTTCTTCTCCAGTTCGCAGTTACGCAGTGCTTCGAAGCCTCCGCGCCGTGCGGTCATGTGACCGGGGTAGGTGCGTGAATAGACGCCTTTGCCATCCGAGGCGAGCACCATGATCGTGGGAAGGGTGTCATAGACGAGCGAGTCGGTGAGGGTTCCTTCCGAATTCGCGTAGATCTTGTATTGTCTGTGGAACACCACCGACGCGGACGACTGGACGATCTTCTCGTTGCCGGTCATCTTCTTCGCGATGTTTTCCATGTAGGCGATCTTCTCTTCGTCCGGCATCAGGAACGGGTCTTCCTTCGGCTTGAAGATATAGCTTCCGGAGAAGGGTTCGATGGCGGGAAACGCGATCTTCTCTTTGCGGAACCTGCTTCCGTGTTTCGCGTTGGCGATGGCCTGTTTGATCATGCGTTCGGTGGCGGAATGGCTCAGCTCCGTAGTACCGGCGAATCCCCAGCAGCCATCTACGAGAACCCGCACGCCCAATGTGAGTGAGTCCATCTCGGACGCGAAGCGCTTCAATTCGCCCTTTCGGAAATAGATGACCTGCGAATCGGTCACGGTCAGACGCACGTCGGCGAAGGTTATCGACGGGATATTTAGACGATTGATAATATCAAGTACGATTTTTTTCATGATAGCTCCTTATATCGTTTCCGTCGAGGAACTGATTTTAAATCCGTTAACCCGCACGTGCGGCATGCTGACGGTATCGATCCCGAAGTCCTCGTAGTTGCCCGAGAAGGGAACCACGGAGTTCACGTTTTCGATGCCGGTGATACGCTCCACGATCTCGGCGATGCGCTGTGTGAAGCGCAGGTTGTTGACCACCCGCGTGATCCTACCGTCTTCGATCAGGAAAGTTCCGTCGCGGGTCAGTCCGGTCACGGAGGTTTCCTTGGGGTTGATGAAGTTCATGTAGTGCAGGCTGGAGATGTACAGACCGCGCTTGATCGGCTTTATCAGATCTTCCAGGGTTTCATCGCCCGGCTCCAGCACGATGCAGAGCCCGCCGGCGCCGTTCTTCTCCATGTTCATCTTGCGTCCGTAGTAGTTATCGACGAAGAAGTTCTTGAACACGCCCTTCTCGATCAACGTGACCGTCTTGTAGATGTGGCCGTCGTGATTGTAGGCGTAGCGAATCAGCCCCGGATAGTCGGGATCGTCGCGCAGGGTAATCGATTCTGGGAATATCTTCTGGTCGAGCTTGCCTTCGAAGAAAGAACGCTTCATGTCGAGCGCTCCGGCGGACATACCGTACGAAAGGTATGAGATCAATTCGCCGATGACGCGCGGCGCGAGCACCACTTCGTATTCGCCCGACTCGACATCCACGATATCGTTTTCCGCTGCCTGGACCTTCATTACCATTTTCTCGATGAATTTATCCCGATTGAACAGAGAGAAATCTTCACCGCCGAACGACTGGAGTACGGTCACGTCGTTCTTGTCGGAAACTGCCTTCAGTTCCAGCATGATCGGGCTGAGTACGGAGCGCTTGTCCAATCCGTTGCTGTTGATGATGAGATCCTCGATGTGGTTGCAGATAAAAGTGCCGTAGATGCGGAATCCATGCGGTTCGATCGCTTTGGAAACCGTTTCGAGAATGTCGATTTTCTTCTCGAGCGGAAGTGTCTCGATGTTACTCTCTTTTTCGATCACATCGACGGTCTCGGTATTGTCCTCGAGATCGTTGAAATCGGGATCGGGCGGAAGCTTGTCGATGATCTCCAGCGCGTCTATCACATGCTGGCGGATCTTACGCAGGTCGGGATCGATGATGCCGAATCCGTAGGAGCGTTTCCCCTTGTGGATCGTAGCGCTCAGCCGACTGATCCGGTTCGAGATATTGTAGTTTATCTGGCTTCGAAAGAAGCGCAGGAAATCCGTCTGCCAGATTCTGTATTCGAAATCGAATTTCAGATCCGGGTAGTCGTGAATGATCTTGAGAAGATTTTCCCTGATAAGTTCTTTCATAGGTACCTCTTTCGTTTTATCTGATAAGCATCATCTTACGCGTTGCCCTGTGCTTTCCGGCAACGATTCTGGCGAGATAGACACCGGAACCGACGTTCTTGCCTGCCTGGTCGCATCCGTCCCAGGTGACACTGTGTGTTCCCTGTGGTTTCAGTTCCGATACGAGCTTGCGCACACGTTGTCCTTTGATGTTGTACAATGTTATCTCGACGTTCATCGGTTCGGGAAGATCGAACCGGAATCCACCCGCCCGAATACCCGGCGTGAACGGATTCGACAGCAGACTGATCTGGAAATCCTGCTCCGGCTGCGGCTCGTCCCCGATCGAATAGTAGGTATAATAGAGTGTGACGGGAATATCAATCGACGATTCGTAACTCGAATTGCTGCGCAGCTCGATGTGCGACTCGTAGAGTCCCGCCTGATAGGCTTCCGGCATGAAGTTCAGATACAGTTCGACATTGCTGTATCCGGGAATCTCGATGGTCGATGGATTGCAATAGAGCCAGGTCGAGATCGGTGCGCCAACGGTATCGAATGTCGTGTCACCGACCAGCGTTCCCTCGACGCCGGTCACCACGTTCATCGATCCGGTATCTTCGTCGAACGGGTAGTACCCGATCAGTCCGATCTCCTGATTCGGAAGGATTAGGCAGCTTTTCTCGACGATTTCCACTGCGCTTAGTTCACGTGAGAAGAAAGTCAGTCCGTCCATATAGCCGTTGAACTCATACACGCCGTTCATCGCGCATCCGAAGAAGAATGCGTCTTCGTTGTATCGTATCGGCGGCGTGAATTCGTCTTCGCCCATCAGGATTCCGTCCAGATAGGATTTCATGCCGTCTTCCGACACCGTCACCGCGAAATGGTACCAGTGGTCGGCTTCGAAATTGTAGGCCAGATTGCGCGATGCATTTACCCCGGTTGATGTCAGAACCGCGTAGTTGAGCGAATTCATGTTCGGCAGAGCGATCTGGAAGCTGCGGTTGATGAAGCTTTCGCCCTTATACAGAAGGTAACCCGGCGTGAACCCGTCTGGAATGTTGAACCAGAGCATGATGGTCATTTCGTTCAGGTTGTCGAATCCCGCGGTTGATGGAGCCATGATGTATGCGTCCGACGCGGTAAGGTCGGCTGCTTGATTGCTGTAGTTGATAACCTCGATTTCCAGAGGCGCAGCGCCGATATTCTCGAGTGTGACGGGTATTTGCGACTGGCTCGGTTGATCGAGCTGCGTATAGACCGAATCGGTCTCGCAGACCAGCTTGGGCAGGAATACCGCCGGAATTTCATACTGGTGCTCGAATGTTCCCGTGTCGTTCTCGATGGTTATCGTAATGATGACATTCTGTCCGTCGTCGCACTGCATCGAAAGCGTACCGGTTGTTTCGAAGAACCCGATTTCACCCGGCACGGTTTCGTCGATCTGCATCGATTCGATGTCCAGATCGATGAATTCGTCCGGTGAAATGACCGCGGTTACAGGATCGCTTGCCAGGGTGCCTGCGTTGCGGTAGAAGAACTGGAGATTCAATTCCTCGCCGGCGTCCCATTCTCCGTCGTCGTTTCCGCTTATATCGCTGACGATCAGGCTATCGATGAGTACGAATCCGGCCGAGGGCTGGATAAATTCGATTTCGCCTTCATAGATCAAGTTGTCGCGGATATTGACGGTCACCGTTGCGGTGCCGGGGAATTCGATGGCTTCGTCGAGTGTGAGTGTGAAAGAATTCTCCGTGATTTCAGCGCGTCCGACGATCGCATCGTCGAAGATACAAGTCGCGATACCGCCGACCTCCGATACAGTGATCGGGATGTTGACAGCAGTGAGTTCGAGCGTTGACGGGTGTTCAACGGCAAGTTCCTCCGGTTGCTGACGCCAGATACGCAGGGTGGGATCGCAGAAGTTGTGGAAAATGTAGAATTCGTATTCCGAGTAGTTATCCTGCTCCCAGAATTCCTCCATCGCCATCAACCCCGTGATCATCATCAGGGTCGTCGAGCCGCCCGATTCCATGTACTGGTAGTTTGGCATGAAGTGTTCCCACATGGAGTCGAAATACCCGCGCACGAAGTAGTCGTTGTAACCACTGAGCGAGGAGCGGCTTGCGCCATATGCGCCGACCGCGCCGCCGTTTTCGTTGCGGATGAATTCCTCGCAGAAGCTTTCGTAGCTTTTGCTCGGGTCGTAGTCTGTTTCGCCGTCGAACCAGCCGGTCTGGCAGTTGATGCTGAAAACGAAAGGTAGTAAGTTTCCGTTATGCAGCGCCTGTACCTGCCAGGAATCGAAGTACGGATCGCCCCAGCCGTCGAAGGAAGGGTCGCTACCGCTTTCGTAGGTGTAGTTCCGCGAGATACCGTGATCGCGATGATTCACGATGAACACGCCATCGTTGATCGCATTGGCGATATCGGCGTCGTCGCCGTCCCACTGGAAGCCGTTTTCGCGCAATAGTTCGTCGGGTAGCGGTTCGCCGTTGGCATAGTAGCCGTCGTTGTAATTGGTGGGAACCCGATCGCTGGGTGTGCAGTATATTCGCTCGACCGTATAGCCTTCGTCCAGCATCCAGTCGCGAACTTCTTCCGAGGTCTTCACGAATCGTCGATCCTCGTATCCGTCGATCCAGCCGTTGTCGCTGTCATCCTGGAAGTACGCGCAGACAGTGGCGCTTTCGTAGAAGGATGCGAGTTCCGGCGGATCGGCTTCGTACTGTATCATTTTCCCGACCACGGTCATTGCCTGCTCAGCAGTGTCCACAGAAACTCTTCCTGAAGCGATGTCGGGATAATAGTCGTTGTAGCCATCCATGCAGAAGTAGGTCAAGTCGGTTCCGACATTGTCATAGCTGATGGCGCTGTTTACGTGATCGCAATCGATGATTTCCGCATCGCCGAGGAAGATGGCGAACGAGGGCGGAATATCCCAGGTGTCGTATACCTCTTCGAGGTAATTCTCGAGGTTGTCGATGTCCTCGATGTAGGCGACATCGGTAATGTAGCCCATCTTCTGCTTCCACGCGCGCAGCAGCTCCGCCGCCTCTTCCATTTCGTAGCTGGTGACGATCAAGAGGTCGCAGCCGGTGTCGCGACTGCGTGTATTGCTTGATGCCGGAGAAAGCTGGTTCCTGTTCAGTACCCGCTGATAAAAAAGCGAATCGAACCACCTGCTGTGGAGCCGCTCGTCGTATATAGTGCCTGTGGAATAGTGTATCGCGATATCGCAGGATTCGATTACGGTGAGCTCTCTTGTCGAAGCATCCCACGATACCGGCGCGAACCGGATCAACGCCATCTCCACACTGCGAACCGTGCCGCGCTCTTGTTCCCATGCGCTCTGCTCGGGATAAACACCGCCGTGATCGTAATAGCTTCGGTTAACCGTGAACGGCGGTGACTTGGCGCCCACTTCGTCGATCGCGGGAGGCTGCGCCGGGAATGGCGTGATATTCTGAATTACGCGCCGCTTGACGTTGGTCATCTCGATCGAGACAGACGCCTTCGCCGGTACCGCGATCCGCTTGCCGAACTGCGGCAGTGCCGGGTATCCTTCCTTTGTCAATCGTCCCCAGTCGCCGATCGATATCGTGTTGTACTTCGATCCTTCGATCGTAATTTCACCGATGTTCATCGCATCGATCTCCAGTCGTATATCAAGCTTGCCGGGCATATCGGAAACGACCGCGAAGGCCGTCTCTTCCGGCGTGAAATCGATCGATTGCGCGAAAAGCATACCGAGCGCAACCAATGCGAAAATGAATCCTGCTCGTTTCATTTTACATCCTTTTTTCAGAGTTGAATCTTGAACGCCATAATATCCAGTTACACCTAAATCTGCAAGAAGTATTCCGAAAGTCGAGTGGTTTTCATGATTTATGCCCTTGATCAAGGCTGTGGGCAAGCGCGACCCGTTGTAGGGGCAGGTCTCTGTGCCTGCCCATCCCGGGAAAAGAGAAGCCCGTCGCATCAATCGAAACGCGTGTGTGCGAGTTTGCCGTCCCATGCAAATGGCGACCACAGAGGATTGTCCCTGCAACAGAGACAGAAAGCGGGGGAAGGAGTTGAAGGATTTCCGTCTGCATCTCCTCGCGATTTCATTTGACGAATTGCACAACAATCAATAACTTATCCAGCGAGGTAAAAAAAAGATGAAAAAATCACAGAAACAGATCGCGCTCGAGCGAAGACTGCTCAAGATACTGGAAGGGAAAGCGCGAGAGACGGCACAGCTGATATTCGACGATCCCGAGATTCAGCTCATGCACGATTACGCCAACGTTGTATCCATCCGCCGACTGGGATTCAACGATCACGGACCCGTACACATGCGGATGGCGGCACTGAACGCCATGAAAATGTTCAAGCTGCTGGAAGACGCAGGCATCAAATTCAATCTGGAGAAAGAAGGTATCGGAACGGTCGAGGACAGCCGCGTGGCGGTCCTGATGGCGTCGCTGTTCCATGACTTCGGCATGACCGTCGCGCGCAGTTCGCACGAGCATCTCAGCGTCATCCTGGCCATGCCCGTCACCGAAAGACTCCTGAAAGTACTCTATCCAGACGATCTGCACAGCCAGGTTATCTTGCGGTCGCTCATCGCGGAGGGAATCCTCGGTCACATGGCGACCACCAAAATCCACACCCTCGAGGCCGGACTCGTCCTGATCGGAGACGGCTGCGACTTGGAAAAGGGACGCGCTCGCATCCCGCAACTAATTCGTAACGAACCCCGCGTGGGAGATATCCACCGCTATTCGGCGGGTGAGATCAACAAGGTGAAGATACTGAAGGGCGAGAGCAAGCCTATCCGGATCATGGTCGAGATGAACCAGTCGGTGGGATTCTTCCAGGTCGAAGAGGTGCTCTTCACCAAAATCGCCTCCAGCCCGGTCAAGCCCTATATCGAGCTATACGCCGGCGTTGACGGAGAAGAACCGCTGAAGTATTTGTAATCCTTACCCTGACCCTCTCCCGCAAGTGGGCGAGGGAACATCAAGTTTCGAGTGACTTTTCCTTTATCGCCTTCTCCCGCTTGCGGGAGAAGGTAGGGATGATGGTTTCTATTTATAAAACGGCTCCACCACGCGATCCAGCACACCATGCAATTTCGAGATGGCGACGCCGTAGTTGGTCACATCGACATGCCGTCGGGAGCATTCGCGCAGCCTTCGCATGACTTCCATGCGGTTCATCATGCAGCCGCCGCAGTGGATCACCAGGGTGTATTTCTCGAGGTCTTCCGGGAAGTCGTGCCCGGAGACCACTTCGATATCGAGCTCCTTGCCGGTGTATTGCCTGAGCCAGCGCGGAATTTTCACCCTTCCGATATCGTCCGACTGCACGTGGTGTGAGCAGGCTTCCGCGATGAGTACCTTGTCGCCGTCCTCGAGGTCGTCGATCTTCTTCGCTCCGTCGATGTACTGGTCCAGATCGCCCTTGTAGCGCGCGAAGACTGTCGAGAAGGTCGTCAGCGGGATATCTGGCGTGACGTCGCCGGACGCCTTCAGGATCACCTGCGAATCGGTGACCACCAGATCGGGTTCTTTCGCGAGCTTGCGTAGGGCGTCCTCGAGTTCCCGCTCCTTGACGATCACGCCGATGGCGTCGTTGTCGAGGATTTCGCGTAACACCTGCACCTGCGGCAGGATCAATCGGCCCTTGGGCGCCGCGAGGTCGATTGGTGTGACCAGAACGACGAGGTCGCCGGCGCGGATCAGGTCGCCGATGAGCACCTTCTCGACCAGAAATTCGCCCGGCACGATGGTCGCGATCATCTCCTTGAAATCGGTCACACCGTCGCCGTTGACGCTCGATACGCCCCTCCACGGGATGCCGCGCGTCTCGCAGAACTCGATATCTTCGGTTCTCACGTCGGCGAGGTCGATCTTGTTGAACGCCACCACGAACGGGATTTTCAGGTTCTGTATCTCCTCGATGATCGGTTTGACCTTCTCGTCAATCCCCTCTTGATCTACCACCACGATGGCGATATCGCTACGAAAGAGGATGCGGCGCGTGGATTTCACGCGCTTTTCGCCCAGCTCACCCGTATCGTCGATGCCGGCGGTGTCGTAGATGGTGACCGGCCCGATGGGGAGGAGTTCGTAGGGCTTGGCGACGGGGTCGGTGGTGGTTCCGGCGGTGTCCGAAACGATGGCGATGTCCTGTCCGGTGAGGGCGTTGATGAGCGAGGATTTCCCCGCGTTGCGCTTGCCCACGATGGCGATGATGAGTCGTTCTCCGCGCGGTGCATTAGCCATTTTGCCTCCTCTTGAAATGCGGCGAATCGCCCCATTCGCCGTAGCGGATCGATTCGCCCACCGACTGGATGCGTCCTTCGAGGCAGGAGCGGCACATGCTTGCGTTTTCATCGACGCAGGGTTTGTCCTCGTAGAGCAGGTATTGCTTGCGGTATTTGGTGTCGGTGATGACGGGCATGATGATGTTGGCTCCGGCGCGCAGTCCGTACTCGCGTCCCTTAGGATCGAGCGCCTGGAGTGCGGTCGTGGAGGCGATGTTGACGTCTTTCAGGACGATCCTGGTGAGTGCGATCATGCGCAGCGCCAGATCGAGCTGACGTTCCTTGTCGAAGTCGGGCATCTTCTCGGCCAGTGGCGTGTCGTGGTGCACCACGTAGGGCCCCATGCCGATCATGTCGATGTCCCGCTCCTTGAAGAAGAGGATGTCGTCGGCGAGGTCGGCGGCGGTTTGACCGGGTAGTCCGATCATGACGCCGGTTCCCACCTGATAGCCGAGTTTGCGTAGGTTGTCGAGACTTTCCAGCCGGATGTCGTGCTTGTGATCGGCCGGATGCAGCGTGCGGTAGAGCTCCTGGTTGGAGGTCTCGATGCGGAGCAGGTACCTGTGAGCACCCGCGTCGAACCAGCGCTTGAACGTTTCTTCGGTCTGCTCGCCCAGCGACAGCGTGATGCCGAGATTCCATTGCGACTTGATTTTTCTAAGAATTCGCTCTACGAACTCGACGAATTGCTCGTCGCTACGCTCACCGCTCTGGAGAACCAGGCTGCCGTAGTTGGCGTCGTGGCACCATTTCGCCATGTCGAGGATTTCCTCTTCGCTCATCATATAGCGCTCGACCTTGCCGTTGCTCTTGCGGATGCCGCAGTAGAAACAGTCCTTGGTGCAGATGTTGCTGAACTCGATGATGCCGCGGAAATAGACCACGTTGCCCACGTTTTCGAGCTTGATCCGATACGCTTCATGGAACATCTGTTCGATGAGTTTCTCGTCCTCGGTGGTCAGCAGTTCAATCAGGTTGTCACGGTTGACATTGTTGAAATCTATCATGAATCAATACCCCAGTTTATACATGTTTTTGGGCGCAAGAAGGTCTTCGAGTTCGTCCATCGGGATGCTCTCCGATTCGCTGATGTGAGCCAGCACGGAAACGCCCTTCTCCGCGGCTTCTCTGATCAGCGATTCGACCTTGTGATAACCGAGTCGCGGTACCAGCACCGTCGCGATCAGCGGACTCCGCATCAGGTTCTCGCGGCACGATTCTTCGTTTGCCCGGATGCCGTCCACGCAGCGTTCTCTGAAAATGCGCGACACGTTTTGAAGAATTTCCAACGACTCCATCATGGTGTAGGCGATCAGCGGGTAGAACTGGTTCAGTTCGAGCTGCCCGAGGCTGGTGGCATGCGTGATGAGCGAATCGTTCGTCATGATCTTCAGCGCCGCCTGCGATACTGCCTCCGGGATCACCGGGTTGATCTTTCCGGGCATGATGCTGCTACCCGCCTGCATGGCCGGAAGCGCTATTTCCGATAATCCGCCGTGCGGTCCACTCGCGAGCAGCCGCAGGTCCGAAGCGATCTTGAAGAGGTTCACCGCGTACGCCTTGAGGATGCCCGAGACCTCGGCAATGGCGTCGAGGTTCTGCGTGGCATCGACGAGGTTCTCGCCGCGCGCGATGTTCAGTCCGGTGATCCGGCGCAGCACGTCGGTCGTCTTGAAGATGTACTTCCGTGGCGCGCCCAGGCCGGTTCCGATGGCGGTTCCGCCGAGATTGATCACCTTGATCCGCTCGCGGCACTTGAATATCCTCCAACGGTCACGAGCGATGGCTTCAGCATATGCACTGAATTCTTGTCCGAGCGTCATGGGCACCGCGTCCTGAAGCTGCGTCCTTCCAAGCTTCACCACGTCGTGGAACTGCTGTTCTTTCGCTTGAAAGGTGTCCTGAAGCTTCGCCACGTCGTTTTCCAACGCTCGGAGCTGTTTGAGTAGCGTCACCACCACGGCGGTGGGATAGACGTCGTTGGTCGATTGGTGCATGTTCACGTCGTGCAGCGGATGGACGTCGTCCCCCGCGAGCCGCGCGATCACCTCGTTCATGTTCATGTTGGTCGAGGTTCCGGCACCGCCCTGGAGCGCGTCGAGCGTGAACTGCTCGATGTACTTTCCCTCCGCGATCTCGCGGCAAGCGCTCTGGATCGCCATGCCCTTGCGTTTGTCTAAAAATTCCAGCTCGGTGTTGGCGATGGCGCACGCCAACTTCACCTCAGCCAGAGACCGGATGAAGAGCGGGTGGCTCCGAAGTCCCGAGATGGGAAAGTTCTCGAGCGCACGGGCGGTATGGACGCCGTAGAGCTTGTCCGCAGGTATCGTCATCTCGCCCAGCGCGTCGCGTTCGATTCTTGTTTTATCGCTCAAAAGCTGCTCCCGTTTAGAAGTAGAGGTCTCTTTCGCCGCTGCGCACGCGATCCATGCGCTTCTGAATCTCGGCTTTGGTTCCTTCGTCCTCGATCATCTCGATCTCCTCGGAAAGCTGCGCGAGGCATGCTTCCTTCGTACCATCCGTCGCATAGTCCTCGACGTATTCCAGCAGGGTGAGGATAGCGTTGGGCGTGCAATAGCGTTTCACGAAGCCCGGGATGGCGAATTCCATGAAGTGTTCGCCGGTCCTTCCCAGGCGGTAGCACGCGGTGCAGAAGGAGGGGTTGTAGCCGCTGCGGGCGAGTTCGGCGATCACTTCGTCGAGCGTGCGGTTGTCGCAGAGGGTGAACTGGCTCTTGCGGAAGGAGCCGGCGTCCTTTGCGGCGTAGTCGCCGATGCCGATACTGGAGCCGGCGTCGATCTGCGAGACGCCGTAGCGCATCACCTCGTTGCGAATCTCGATCGGTTCGCGCGCGGTGAGGATCATGCCGGTGTAGGGGACAGCCAGCCGGATGATGGCGACGAGCTTCTTGAAATCTTCGTCGAAGACCTTATAGGGCGGGTGCTTGGTGAAGTCGGTGTTGTTGGCCAGTTCGATGCGCGGGAAGGAGATGGTGTGCGGCCCGATGTTGAAGCGGTCTTCGAGGTGGATGGTGTGGTAGAGCAGTCCCATGACCTCGAACCGCCAGTCGTAGAGTCCCATGAGCGCGCCGATGCCGAGGTCGTCGATACCGCCTTCCATGGCGCGGTCGAGTCCGTAGAGTCGCCAGTTGAAATCGCTCTTGGGTCCGCTGGGATGCATTCTCTGGTAGGTGGGGAGGTGGTAGGTCTCCTGGAAAATCTGATAGGTGCCGATGCCGGCTTCTTTGACCAGCTTGTAGCCCTCGACGTCCAGCGGCGCCGCGTTGATGTTGACGCGCCGGATTTCGCCCTTGCCCTCCTTGGTGGCATAGACCTTCTTCACCGTGTCGTGGATGAACTGCGCGTCGTAGCGCGGGTGTTCGCCATACACCAGGATGAGGCGTTTGTGTCCTCTGGTGACCAGCGAGCGCACTTCCGCTTCGAGCTGTTTCATGGTGAGGGTGTTGCGCTCGGCCTCGGTATTGGAGACGCGGAAACCGCAATAGACGCAGTCGTTGATGCATTCGTTGCCGATGTAGAGCGGCGCGAAGAGGACGATGCGGTTGCCGTAGATGCGCTCCTTGAGTTCGTGCGCGCCTTCCTGGATTTCGTGGATCAGGTCGGGATCTTCCGCGCCGATGAGGCAGGCGACTTCCTCCGGATCGAGCCGGTTCTTATCGAGCGATTTCTGGATGATATCCTTGACGCGAGCGCGATCGGGGTGCCGATATTCTTCCAGTAGCGATTCGATCTTCGCTGTGGGGATGAATGACTCGGGTTGTGGCGTGATTCTCATTGTAACTCCTTTATTTTCATCATGATATATTATACTTTGAGCGTAGTCGATTTCGCGCTGACGGACGGGATCTGGCCCAGCCTGCCGGTGAGCGCGCCGAGTTCGTCGGTGGTCATCTCGGTAACGAGGAAGATAACGGCGCAGTTCTTGTCCGGCATGGGATAACCGACTCTCAGGTGGATGTACGGCGCGTAGTTGTGTAGCAGTTCACTTACGGAATGGAAAGCCTTTTCACGGTCGTAAACGGTAACCGAAATCAAATGGATTCGTTTTTGCATTTAACCTCCATCAGGATGGAGGTATGACATAGTTGTCCGCCGCCATCCCCTTAATGTCAGATTCATTCCTTCATCGCAGGAACGGAGTCTGAGTTAAGATAAGACGCGGGCTTCGTTTGTCAAACGAAAAAAGAGGAGATGGATATGCGCGAGGTCGTTTTAACGCTTCCGAAGATGGAAGGCGAGCACAATCTGGAGATCGAAGTTCGTATGAACGGCAAGACCGAAACACTCCACTACCGGGTCGAACTTGTTCAATGGGAAGAGAATACGCCGACAACGAGCGATAAGATCATGACGCTGAGGCATCGAATCCAGGAATACGATAAGGACTGGAAACTGATTCAAATCGGGATTCCCGAAAAGGATAAAATCCCTCTCGTGTTCAGAAAAGTGAAGGAATGACCTTTTCTGCACGACATGCATCTACCCTACAATCGACTCCCGGGTGACCCCCCGGGAGTCCCTCTTTATACAGGTACAACGTCCGAAATCGTGTAATTTCTGTCCGAAGATGGACAGCGCCTCACTGAAGCGCTCGAGCATCGGTAACCCTTCGCCTCGATCGAGGAGTGGGAGTTAGGGGATGAGGTTCTTACTTTTCCTTCGGTTTCGAATACCAGGGTTTGTCACCCTTCAGGAATTCCTCCACACCCTTGCGCTTGATCTTGCGCATGTTCTTGATGTGCGCGTCTCCGTGACTGACCCTCAGGAAATCCAGTTTGTCGCACTTGTCGAAATCGTCGCACTCCCAGCAGCCTTCGTATCCTTTTTTCGCAACGCATAATCTGATGGCGCAACGCGGATTGCCTCCGCCATCGCGGCACACCTTTCCGCAGCGCGTCTTCACGAACAATCCCAGTGTCTCGTAGCACGTCTGGTAGTTCTCGAATCCCTTGAAAAACGGAATCGTTGCGAGTAATTCCGCGAGCTTATCCGCGCGATTCTTGCGTAGTTCGGCGCGCAGATCCCTCGCCAGATCGGCAATTTTGCCAACATAAAACGGGCATTCGGCACAATACAATCCACAAGGTGATATGTCTTTACGGTTGTCGGGCATACATTGCTCCTTCAGTTTTTCTAATTACTGTATCTTCATGAATCTTGACAAGAAAATCCTTCTTCCGATATCTGGATTATGAAATGCATTCCACCACCGAGATCGTAACATCGTAACACCCGTTTGACACACAACCAGATGAAACAAGGTGGTTCTATTGAAAACAACAATGGTATTTTTGTATTTGTGCATCTGTGTATTTTGCTTCGCGAAGACGGAAATCCCAGTCACCAGGGTGAACCATCCCATGACGATCGACGGACTTGAAGACGACTGGAAAGACATTCCGCGTCTGCCGGAGCCCGTCACCTACAGTCCGGAGGAAGGGAAGGATCCGTGTTACGAGACCGAAGCCCGGATCGCATACGATGATAAGTACTTCTACGTGTTGTTCATCAGCGAAATCGACGATCCGGACGACCTGATCGCCACGGTGGCCACGCGTGAAAACTGGGACAACGACGAACAGGTCGTGTTTGCGATCGACGTGTTCAATTCGGATCGCGGAGCATACCTGTTCAACTTCAATCCGTACGGCAATCCCAAGGACTGGATATCCTCCGCCGCAGGGCCCTCGGACATGAACTGGAACATCCCACTCAAGTCCAAGTCGCAAATCTATCAGGATCGATACGTTGTCGAGGTGGCGATCCCGTTTGCCTCGCTTCCGTTCGATGATACGCAGGAAGAACAGCGCTGGGGTTTCTACTACTTCCGACTGGACAAAACGCACAACGAGCAGTCCGTCTATCCGCCACGGACGCACCAGATGCAGAATATCTTCGCGCAATCGGGCGTTCTGACCGGTATGCGGAATATCAAATCGGGCAGACAGCTCGATTTGCGTCCGTATGTCTTCGGTTCCTATCTGCGCGACGGCAAGAAGCGGAAACTGGATACCGGCATCGATGCCTCGTACTCACTGAATCCCAGGCTGACTCTCTCGGCGACGATCAATCCGGACTACTCGCAGATCGAAGCCGATCCCATGAACGTCGATATCAACAAGCGCGATCCGACCTGGTTGCAGGAAAAACGCCCATTCTTCACACAAGGGATGGATTTTTTCTACACCAACCTGTTCGAACTCGTCTATACGCGGAACATCGTCAATCCTGTGGCTGGAGCCAAGCTCAGCGGCAAGTATCCCTCCTCGTCTTTCGGCTATGTGTCGGCGTACGACGAGGGTGTCGATGACGATAGCAAGGAACTCTACAACCTGTTCCGCTACCGGCTGGATGTCCTCGACGAATCGACCGTCGGCGTCCTGCTCACGGACCGGGAAGATATGGGCTCGTCTGCGTTCAACCGCGTCGCGGCGGTGGATGGGTTCTACTCCTTCCCGCTCAACATCCGTATCAAGTCGCAGACGGCCGTCAGCTTCGATAGCCTGAAGACCGAACAGGAAGTTGAGGGCC
This sequence comes from Cloacimonadales bacterium (SeqCode), assembly GCA_963666875.2. Classification (GTDB taxonomy): domain Bacteria; phylum Cloacimonadota; class Cloacimonadia; order Cloacimonadales; family JAIOQZ01. The sequence goes on along the minus strand of CAXXPU010000020.1, from coordinate 29,985 downwards.
GCGACGGCTACGAAAGAGGTTGGGCGCACAACACGACCGTCGAGCACAACGGCGAACACAGCTACAACGACTTCTGGATCGAGGCGATAAGTAAGAACTTCGAGCCGGGCTCGGGCTACATGAGTTCGCTCAGCAAGGATCGCTATCAACTCGGCACGCACAACAAGTACGACATCCTCGAAGGAAACAACTGGTGGAACGAGGTCGAGGTTTATTTCGGCATGAAAAACTTCTACGATATGCAGAACGAACCGCTCGAAGAGTTCATCTGGGTGGGGATATGGGCAGACTGGAAGAGTGTCGGAAACTCGGAACTCAAGATCGAGATCAACAACAACCGTCACGAGTATGTGGATGAAAGCGGCAACGTACAGGCGAAGGATTTGAGCACCGTCCGCTATGTCCTCGAGAACTGGAAGATGTTCTCCGGCTCCTTCAGGGCCTGGCTGAACGGCTCCTTTGGGACCGAGCCCTACTTCGACGGGGAAGGCTTCGAGGGGTGGAGCTACTTCCTGGAATCCGGTTTCAGCCTCGACCTGTTCGATCGGATGTCGATCAGTCCCAATGTCCAGGTGACCGATTTCTACGAGGAATTCGGCGGCGATCGCGTCTATAAGTACTATACGGTCTGGAACCGCGTCACCTTCCTGATCTCGCAGAACCTGTACATCCGCAATATCACGCAAGGGATGTTTCAAAGGACATACGACCTCGATACAAGAGAATCGTACAGCGAGACGGAATACTCGAACAGCCTGCTGTTGACATGGGAATACAGTCCGCTCAGCAATATCTACTTCGGCGTGAATCTTGTCGAGTTCGACCGGTTCGATCGCCTCGAGGACCATGTTCAGTTGTTCTTCAAGGGTAATTACCTGTGGACGCTATAGGAAAAGTAGTCAGGAGAAGAGAAACCCCATCCCGGCCTTCCCCTTTGGCAAAGGTGAAGGAGTAGAGAGGTGGTCGGTTTCTGCCTGGGTATGCGGACGTCCTCGTCCGCATCGCTTCTCCTTGGTCCGCCAAGCTCCAGCTTGGCATTCCCATCCCTCTCCCTTGTACCGTTCGGCTGCCTCGTATTGATATCAGAAACCAGTAATGCAGAAAATACTTGACGGCAGAAACTGGCACTCTAAAAAAGTGTTTGCTAATTTGATGATTCGGATTAGCTTTGAAAGAGCAATACAAGAAAACCTGTAAGGAGGAACGATATGAATATCAGACCGCTTGACGACCGGGTAGTGATCAAGCCCGTCGAAGTGAAGGAGAAAAAGGTTGGTGGGATCATCATCCCGGATACAGCGAAGGAAAAACCGCAGATAGGTGAAGTGATCGCTGTCGGAACCGACGAAGAACTCAAGGACATCGTTAAGATCGGCGACCAGATACTCTATGCGAAGTATGGCGGCACGGAAGTTGAGATCGACGCGGTGAAGTATCTGATCGTATCGCGCAGCGATATTCTGGCGATTGTCGAGTAAGCTGTGGACGTAAAGAATATCACGCAAGCCGATTTCGAAGGCGAGGTATTACAGTCCGACATCCCGGTGCTGGTCGATTTCTGGGCTCCGTGGTGCGGTCCCTGCAAGATGTTGAACCCAACGGTCCAGCAGGTTGCGGAGGAGTACGATGGTCGGGTGAAGGTGTTGAAGTTGAACGTCGATGAATCACCGCAGATCGCTTCACGCTACCAGGTGATGTCGATCCCGACCCTGCTTGTTTTTTCGGAAGGCACCGTCAAGCACCAGATGGTGGGTGTCGTGAACAAGAACAAGATCGCCGAGCGCCTCAATTCGGTTTAAAGCATTTCCAAGTGTCGCAAGATAGCCCCGGTCAATCGCCGGGGTTTTTCTTTTCCATGTGGACGCAGGCACCTGAAGGTCTATGAATGCATATAAGAAACTCCCATGCCCGGGGTACGGACATGGGAGCTTCAATATTCCACTAATATAATTCCGAAAAATCGGAATCATAGCGTTCATATTTTCGTTTTGACTGCGTCAAAGCCGACGATCCACTTTCGCTATTTCGCTTCGCGAAAGGCTTTCGTTCGATGTTTTCGTTTTGACTGCGTCAAAGCCGACGATCCACTTTCGCTATTTCGCTTCGCGAAAGGCTTTCGTTCGATGTTTTCGTTTTGACTGCGTCAAAGCCGACGATCCACTTTCGCTATTTCGCTTCGCGAAAGGCTTTCGTTCGATGTTTTCGTTTTGACTGCGTCAAAGCCGACGATCCACTTTCGCTATTTCGCTTCGCGAAAGGCTTTCGTTCGATGTTTTCGTTTTGACTGCGTCAAAGCCGACGATCCACTTTCGCTATTTCGCTTCGCGAAAGGCTTTCGTTCGATGTTTTCGTTTTGACTGCGTCAAAGCCGACGATCCACTTTCGCTATTTCGCTTCGCGAAAGGCTTTCGTTCGATGTTTTCGTTTTGACTGCGTCAAAGCCGACGATCCACTTTCGCTATTTCGCTTCGCGAAAGGCTTTCGTTCGATGTTTTCGTTTTGACTGCGTCAAAGCCGAAAAGGCTATTTCATCAACACCATCTTCTGGGTCATGGTCTTTTGGTCGGCATTCAGCTTGTAGAAATAGACGCCGCTGGAGACGTTCTTACCGGTTTCGTCGGTACCGTTCCAGACGACCGTGTTCTGACCCATTTCGGCCTTGCCGTTGAAGAGGGTTTTCACCTTTTGACCGCGGACGTTAAACACCGAAAGCTCTGCGTTCATTTCGTTGGGAACGTTGAAGCTGATGGTGGTTTCCGGGTTGAAAGGGTTTGGGAAGTTCTGGTTCAGTGTGATGCTCTGGCTTACGGAAGGAACTTCGTCATCGGTATCCCACGGGTTGAAATCGACATCGATCGCCATGTAGGTTACCGTACCGCCGTTGTTGTCGCCGAGATCATTCTGCGCGTACGAGCCGAAGCTGTTGTCATCGAAGTACAGGATGTGCAGCTTGCCGTGACCGTCGCCGAGATCTTCGATCTTGTCGCCAAGATAGAGATAGCACGGGATGTGTCCGTCGAGCTGTTCGACATAGTTTCCGTCCGGATCGTTCGGATTGGCGTTCATGATGATCGGATCGGACCATGTCCAGCCGTTGTCGCCGGAAATGGAGATCATGATTTCGGGGGCGGAAGCCCAGTCAACATAATCCTCGTCACCTGCATCGTTGTAGTACAGTTCTTTGAGTCCATCCGACCAGATCGCCGCCATCCAGTTGTTCTCTGCGTTGTAGGAGATTTTGAAGTAATTTTCGTGGAAGGCCTGTTCCGAGTCGTAGTAGAAAATTGGCCAGCCACTTACGCCGTTGACTGTGCCGGTTTCTTCATAATACTCATCCACTTCGCCGTCTTCATTGACATCCCACGGAAGGAAGGGCAGACCATCGTTCGGCGTATCGCTTTTCGGATAGAGGTCATAACTGATGAACTCATTGGTGTTTGTATCGTAGATGAAGTTACGCATCTGATGGAAATAGGGCCAGTATTTCAGCTCGCCGCCAACCCATCCCTGCAATGCGTAGGGAGCCTGGAAGTGAAGGCATCCTTCATCGTCCCAGATCGTAGTCATGTGACCGGCGAATGAGAACGAGAAGAACATATCGTATGCATCATCCGGCCAGGTCGATTGATCCTGGTTGAGCGGATTATCGACATACATTTCGGAATTGACAGCATGGTATTCCCATTCTCCTTCGCAGAAGTTGTCGTTCAGCAGAACGAAGTAGTCGGGATCTTCAAGCTCGAAGTAGTCTTCGCCACCAGCCAGGTTACCGAAGATGGCAAAGTGTCCATCCCATGAACACGCAGCGGAGAAGAAAGGACGAATCCAGTCCGGATCGGCGTTCCATTCATCCATCTGCGGGATGGTGATGTAGTTCCAGTCCAGCGTAGGGAATGTGCCGTTTTCGATATCGGTCGTTGTATAATCGCAAAAAGCGATCATAACATTTTCCGACGGGAAGTCGCCCGAGGAATGCGCAACGTTGTTGTTTCCCAGAATATAAACACGGCGTCTTCCATCTTCGTCGTAGCTGGGGGCTTTGCTGATATAGACGTACGGCCAGACAAACTGGTCATCGTCGAAGGGTGGATCGACCGGCATGGAATCCCAGTCGCTGTTGTTGATGACCATGTATGGGCTGCTGAGCAGGCCGGGCGAGCCCAGAAGATGCCAGACATCCATACCGAACACGACATTATAGATCTCGCCTACACCGGAATCGATATGCCAGGCATACAATGGATCCTGGGTTTCCGGGTCGAGGTCGATTCCTACGTATCCTTCGTACTCGTCCGTCTGTCCGACATAGTTGGTCGAATTGAGCGTTCCATCAGGGTTGATGTACGTCAGATAAGAACGACGCTGCGCGGCAGCCGTCTCTTTTCCATGAAATGCCAGATACACACCGCCGTTATCCTGAATATGCATGGGGGTGCTGTTGTAGCTACCCATCATATAATCGAAATAAGACGATTCAATGCCCAGTGGTTCGGTAATGAAGGACCATTCCGGTACTTCGCGTGTTCTTGGTGCCTGGATGGTACCTTTTTCATTGCGTGCTTCTTTCTGAGGTCCAGCTTGCATCGCGTCCGCGAGAAGCATGTTGCAAAGCAAGAAAAGAAGCATAGCAATACCCAAAACTCGTTTCATAAATCCTCCTGTTCACGTAAAGTTGACATATCTGGGACCGTGAACAAGAAATATCTGGAGCTGGTATAGATAAGAAACACGATAAAGGGATTCATGTCAAATGAAAAATGCAGGATTCTGTAAAAATTCACGTGCAACAGAATTCTAAAAGCTCTTCCGGAATGGAAATAGAATCAATGAGCGAATCTCTTTTCCGATCCTGATTCAGGCGTTTTCTATTGCTTCTGAGACCTCTCCGCCCACTCGTGAAGCAGGATTCCGATATCGGTATTGTCGATATAGTCTCCGAATACCGGATCGGTTCCGTCGATGGTTTCATTGAGCACATGACAATTCTTGCCGGAAGCGAAAAGCGGCACGAGCGAATTGGTGTGGCTCTTGCTCCGCCAGATCACATCGGGAACGATCCCTTTCTGCGATGGCTTGACGACGAGATTCTGTTTCATGTCCTTGAGGTTGCCGTTCGCAGTGAGATAGCCGCACTCGTGATCGGCTGTGATAATGAGCAGATTTTCTTCCCAGCCGCCGTTTTCTTCGATCCATTCGACGACGGTTTCGACTGCGTGGATGAAATCGGTCTGTTCTTCGATCATCCTGCCGGTCTGGTTGTCGTGTCCAGCCCAATCGACAGCGCCGCCCTCGATCATGAGGAAGAAGCCATCTGTGCCAACCGACAGATGACGCAAGGCTGTCCGGACAAGAAGGGACAGATCCGGCAGGCTGTCCTGCATGGCAACTTCGTACGGCAGGGCCTCTGCATTGCCGTCGCGTTCCTGCTGAAGCGTGTGGTAGCATCTGGGGATTCCGAGGATTCTCCTTGGAGATTCACTCCCGGCAGATTCGACGAATTCCTGCTTCGAGTCGATAAGATGCCACGGATCGGGAATGCCGTCGCCATCGCAATCACCTGCGGTAAAATCTATCTTGCCATCCGCGTTGTAATCGAATTCCCAGTCGCCCTTCTGTAGCGATTTCCATACTTCTTCACCGCCGACGTATTTGCATTTTCCGGTGGTCGGGTATCCACAGCCGATGATCAGATCCATCTTGCTCGCCAGCATCTCACGGGCGATTTCTGGATACAACGAGCGCGAAGGCTGATGAGCGACAAATCCTGCGGGTGTGGCGTGTGAGAACATCACCGTGGTGACGACGCCGGTTCGTTTGCCGGCTGCTTTGGCCGCCTCGGTGATATTGAGCAGTGGTTTTTTATCCGGGGACATGCCGAGGATGCCTTTCTGGGTTTTATTGCCGGTCGCCATGGCTGTCGCAGCGGCAGCCGAGTCGGTGTGGCGTTCGCGAATCCAGACGGAATCGGCCCACGCCTTTTCCGGATCGTATTCGCTATCGACAGGATACGTTGACACAGCAAGCTGCACGGGCAGGGAGGACAGCGCTTTCGGCAGTTTCGTGCCTTCGCTGTAGTATGACTGGGTATAGAAGTGATTGAACCCAGCGCCGTCGGAGATCATCAGGATGACGTTTTTCGGTAAACCTTCATCGGTGCATCCCTTGTAAGCGAATGCGAAGACGAGCATCAGGATTATCGTCAATATGCCGGCGATCGTTTCTTTTTTCATGTGACCTCCATTTGACGAAAATCATTGACGTAAAAATCCGTCAATGAAAAAGGCTCTATTGCTTACTTGGTGGGTAGAATAGACTCATCATTTGTAATCCCTCCAGGACTCAGAAATCATTGCTACGATATCCACCCACTCAATATGAAGCAGAGCCACAATAAAGGGTGTGATAATACTGTGTGTATTCGAGATGATAATTATATCCGAAAAAACCTCTTTACTTTCTCGTAATGAAATTTATGATTGGGTTATGCGTTGTGTTCCTGTAATCGGAGTAAGCTGACGGGTACATTCATTAAAGATATGCTTTTTTTTGCGTTATGTATGCTTGTTTCAAGCTGCGGCTCCGCGGAGAAGACAGAAAAGGGTGGTAAGATGACGAAATTGCATGAGCTGAGAACGCCAATATTCTGGGCGGAAGGGCACCCGGGAGAATTGGAGCACGAGGAATGGAAGGTCGAAGTAGGTGGATTATGCGAACACCCGACCACATTCACCTGGAAAGACATGATGGATATGCCGAAGACAATCGCGGACGCGAGACTGACCAGCGTGACGCGGTGGTCGGTACGTGGCGATTGGGGAGGCGTGAAGCTGTCGGATATCTTCGATCGGGTCAAGCCGACGGAGAATGTCACGTATGTGCGATTCTGGTCGATCGGGCTTGAATACGACACCAGCATCCCACTGGAGACCGCCATGATGGAGCGCACGCTGCTGGCATGGGAATTCGACGGCGAACTGCTGGATGAAGATTACGGCGGACCGGTTAGGATTTTCTGCCCGTACCTTTGGGGATACAAATCGGCGAAGAGCGTGGTGAAGATCGAACTGATGGACCATTACGAACCGGGATTCTGGGAGTTGAGAGGTTACACCGATTCGGGTGAAATCATCCCGACCAAAGTGCGTGACATCAACGACAACGGAAAGGTGAAGAAGGTTCCGGGGGGCGAAGTCAGGGAGTTTCTGGACGAAGAGAAGCACTGATCCGGTTTTTCCCGATGCCGGTAAAAGCTTTTTTTTCATCTTTCGACGTTTTTTTATTTCCGGTGATGATGTCCATACGTTTTTCGACGGATTTTCTTGACATTGTGAATTTCCTCTGGCAAAATGAATTTAATAATTATCTTCAACAAAAGGAGGACGAATGAGAACGACAGCAATAATCGTTGCACTGGTATTGATTGTGAGCATGTTTACGGCATGTGGCGGTGGTGGACCGAAGGCGCCCAAGGGCGTTCAGCAAGTATATTATCCGGATTGGTGGCGTGTGCAGGATAGCCCGGATCACGTCAACACGTTCGGAATGGCTACAAAGGTTTCGCAGAATATGTCCTACGACGCAGCATACTCCGATGCAATGCTTCAGGCAGCACAGTATGTCGAATCTTATGTCAAGGGTATGATCAAGAACTACGAGGAAGAAGCAGGCGTAAACGACCCGCAGAACCTCGCGCTGACCAGCAAGGTCGTGAAAGTCGTTTCGGAAGCGAAATTCTCCAACGCGCTTGTCAACAAGCAGGAGACGATCACGCTCGAGAACAACAAATTCCAGACCTTCGTTCGCGTTGCGATCCCGAAAGACACCATCAACAAGAACGTTGTCGATAACATCCGCAACGAAGAAGCGCTCTACAACCAGTTCAAGGCATCCCAGTCCTTCAAGGAACTGGAAGAAGAACTGAAAAACAAATAGCGCTTCGCCAGATTGCTTTTCAGCCTGCAGGTCGATGGCTTGCAGGCTTTTTGTTTTGGTTACTCGATCGGAAAATGAAACATTTGAAACCCTCATCCCCGCCTTATCCCGTAAACGAGAGAAGGTGCTATCAGGGAAATAATCATCTGAAGCTCTATGTCCCCTCGCCCACTTCGTGGGAGAGGGCCACTACTTCCCTGAGGATCCGGGCGAGTCTCTCCACATCTCCATCAGCATAGGCACCTCTGCCCGTAGGAGATTCATGTTTTTCCTTGACGGTTTTCACAGTTTTTCGTTTTTGATAAAATATATTATTGTCTGGATTCCTCCGGAGGTACGATGTTCTGGAATCAGTTTTTTGGGCTTTTGTCCAACGATATCGCGATCGATCTCGGAACGGCGAACACGCTTGTGTATCGCAAGGGAGCCGGGATCGTCATCAACGAGCCGTCCGTAGTCGCGCTTTCGACCGACACGAAAAAGGTGCTGGAAGTCGGCGCTAAAGCAAAAGAGATGCTGGGTAAGAACCCGGACGAAGTGAAGGTGATCAAGCCGCTCAAGGATGGCGTTATCGCTGATTTCCACATTACCGAGATCATGCTGCGTGACCTCATCCTCCGCGCACAGCGCAAGCGCCTTCTGATCAAACCGCGCGTGATCGTGTGCGTACCCTCGGGCATTACGGAAGTGGAGAAACGTGCGGTGCGCGACAGCGCGCTTCATGCAGGCGCACGCGAGGTTCATCTGGTTTCGGAGCCCATCGCGGCGGCCATCGGCGCCGATCTGCCTATCCATCGTCCCTTCGGAAACCTGGTCATGGACATTGGCGGCGGCACGACGGAAATCGCTGTAATCTCTCTCTCGCACATCGTGGTGCACAGCTCCATCCGCCTCGGCGGGGACAAGATGGACACGGACATCGTCAATTACCTTCGCAAGAAGAACAATATCTTCGTCGGTATCCAGACGGCGGAACGGATCAAGATGGAGATCGGGTCTGCGGTTCCGCTCAAGGACGAACTGAAGATGGAAGTCCGCGGTCGGGATATTATCACCGGCTACCCGATCACCGTGGAAATCACCTCGGAAGAAATACGCGACGCGATCGCGGAGACGGTCGATTCGATGATCGACGCGGTGAAACGGCTGTTCGAGAAGACCGCACCCGAGCTGGCGGCGGACATCGCCGAACGCGGTATCGTTCTCACCGGCGGCGGCGCACGACTCAAGGGTCTGGACAAGCGCATCAGCGACACGGTCAATCTGCCGGTTCACGTATTTCCCGAAGCGCTCACCTGCGTGGTGAAGGGTAGCGGAAAGATTCTGGATAATCTCGAAAAATTCCGCGAGGTTCTCATTAAGAAAATCGACGACTGATTCTCGCCGGACAAGGTGGCAGGGTGTTCAGAAAATTCGCGTTTACGGTTGTCTTGCTGCTGGTGTCCATCGCGCTTTTTCTGGGGAGTCGTCAGGGTCGGCTCGAACGTGCCGACTTCATCGGCAACACATTGTACTTTCCCTTCATGCAGTCGATCAAGACCATCGATCAGATATTCGAACTCAAATCCCAAAACCGCATGCTGTTAAATCACAACGCCGGGCTCCAGCTACAATTGCGTTCACTGGAAGAACAGCTTCTCACGCTTCAGCAGATCCCGGACGCCGCCACCGATATCCAATACATCGTCGCGAATCTGGTCGGATACCACGGTGATTTCGGCAACCGCAACCTGATTATCGATCAGGGCTATCTGTCCGGTATCGAAATCAACAATCCCGTGATCAGCAGCAGCGGCGTGGTGGGGAAAGTGATCGTCACCGCAGCCAACCACAGCATAATCCTGCCGCTGAACCATCCCGAATTCAAGCTCGGGGTGCTGGATCGTCGCAGCCACGATCAGGGTCTGCTGGAGTCGAATGCCGCCGGGAAAGTCTGCATGTCGATGATCCCGCTGAACGCCACCATCGCGGTGGGCGACACCATCATCACCTCGAATCTGTCGCGAATTTTTCCGCGCGGGTTCCCGGTGGGCGTGGTCAGCAAAGTGGTGAAGATCCCCGGCGAGACCTATCAGAAAGCCGAATTGGAGACCTTTGTCGAAGCCTCAGGCATGGAGCAGGTGATTGTGCTTCTCTACCAGCGTGAGACAGATTTCGGCGAACTCCTCGAGGAGACGCAATGAAAGTATTCGCGTTCTGGCTCCTCGGCATCCTGTTCCTCTACGCGCAGATCCTGCTGGGCGGATCGCTGTCCATCGCCGGCGTGATCCCGAACCTCCTGCTCGGATACATTATCTACACCTCGACGAGGCTTTCGCTGAACTTCTCGGTGATCATGGCGTTTCTCTTCGGACTCGCCTTCGACCTGACCTATCCACTGCAACTGGGACTGGGAAGCATGACGATGGTGCTCATCGCCGCGCTGGTGAATCTCCACCATCCGTCGCTGAACAAGGAAAAGCCGGCGTATGTCGCGCTGGGCGTCCTCGCGATCAACGTCCTCTACTTCTTCCTATTGTCCCTGTATCACCTCATCGCATACAAATATCTGGGTTTTCTGCTACTGCAACTGCCGCTCAGCATCGTCTATAACACGGCGGTTTCATTTGCGATCGTTTCAGTGCTGGCGTTTATCAACCGGTTGGGTATCTATGTCCGTGACGACCATCAGTAAGGGGCTGACGCGCGTCTTTCATCTCTGCATTCTGCTCGGATTTCTCCTGCTGATATTCATGCTCGCCAGGCTTCAGGTATTTCAGGGAGACACCTTTGCCCAGATTGCGGAAAACAATTACGTCCGGCTGCTGCGTATTCCCGCGATACGTGGTGAAATCTTCGACCGTGACTACCAACCGCTGGCGCTGAACCAGCCTTCGATCAACCTGATGTTCGTTCCCGGCAGAATCCGAAGCAAAGAAGCGCTGGCGAATTTCGTCTCCGAGCGATTCGATATCACGCGAGAGAATGTTCTGGATATCATCTACCAGAACCGCTTTCGCACGTATTATGAGATACGACTGGTCAAGGATGTCTCGTACGAGGATTTCATCGATGCGTCCGAGTTCCTGAACTTCTATCCGTCGCTCTTCTTCAGAGCGGAGAACTCCAGAAAGTACCTGCTGGAGAACCATTTCACCGGTTATATGGGCAAGATCGGCGATAAGGAGTACGAATCGCTGAAGGATCAGGATTACGCGATGGACGATACCATCGGCAAGAACGGCATCGAGAAGAACTACGAGAGCATCCTGCGCGGCAGACCGGGATATCGGGTGTTGCAGGTGGATGCTCGCGGAAGAAATCTTCACTTTCTCACACACAATCTCGAGAAGGAGTCCAAGCCGGGCTTGCAGATGATCCTCACCATCGATTCGGAGCTTCAGAAAGAGATCACGCAAGCTCTGCCCAGGGACGCCCGTGCCGCGGTCGTGGTCATGGACGTTCGAAACGGCGATGTCCTGAGCTATATCAGCACGCCGGAATACGATCCGAATGTATTCATGTCGCGCATCAGCGCGGAGGACTGGGATGCCTTGATCAACGATCCGGCGCGACCGCTCATGGATCGTATTATCCACGGAACCTATCCGCCCGGTTCGGTCTATAAACCGCTGGTGGCGTCGCTGGCGCTGGATCGGGAGATAATCGAGCCGGACGAGAAGCTGGCGTTTTGCGACGGCGGATACTGGGTGGGAAACCGTTACTTCCGCTGCTGGAACGAATGGGGTCACGGGCGGCTGAACGTGGTCGATGCAATCACTCAATCGTGCGACGTCTATTTCTATGACCTTTCCGATCGTCTGGAACTTGGCGATTTGAGAGCATATACGATTCAGAACTACCTTATCGACCGCACCGGCATCGATATCGGTCAGGAACGAGCAGGATTTTTCCCTTCGGAGCAGTGGTACGTCGATAACTACGGCAAGTACGTCAGCATCAAGGGCATGAAGGTGAATCTGAGCATCGGTCAGGGCGAGATATTGTGTTCTCCGTTGCAGGTGTGCTGTTATTATGCAGCGCTGGCGAACGACGGTACCTGGAGGCAGCCGCACCTGTTGAAGCGATTGATCGGCGAGAATGCCGATCAATACGAGATTCTGAGTGTCGAGAAGGAATTGCCGATGTCCGCGGATACGAAGTCGATTATCCGTCGAGCGCTTTACAAGGTGGTGAATAATCCATCAGGAACAGGCAAGACCGCGAGTCACCCGATCGCGAAAGTCTATGGCAAGACCGGTTCTGCGGAAAACCATCAGGGGAAGACAACACATGCCTGGTTTGCCGGTTGGGCGGAATGGGAAAATCCGGAGATCGCGGTGGTGGTCTTTCTGGAGAATGCCGGTCATGGCGGTAGCGTCGCGGCTCCCATCGCCGGTCGAATTATTAATCTGTATCATGAGAAATATCATGCCGAACCGTGATAATTTGCAGGGATTTTCGAGTGAGATTCCCTTTGGGAAAGGTGTAAACAGGAGATTAGATGATGAAAATATCCGAACTTACACTTGACAACTTTTTTTCGACAAAGTGATAATGAGAAAAGCATGAAATTGGACTATCAGCTGTTGTGTCTCTGGTTGATTTTGATGATTCTGGGCGTCTTCGCGATTTATTCCGCCTCATCCACCCGAATCGGAGACGAAGTCCATGTACAGAGCTTCTATATTCGGCAGATTGTCTGGATCGCGATATCGCTGATAGCGGTGGTTCTCTTGCTTCGGACCCCGAATCAGATCATCGATATCCTGATCGATCCGGTTTACGCGATTTCGCTCTTGATGCTGATCGTGGTATTGTTTCTGCCGTCAACCGGTGGTTCCCACCGCTGGATTTCACTCGGTCTCTTCAAGATTCAGGCGTCGGAGATCGCCAAGCTTGCGACAATTCTATTCGTGGCGAGGCACCTCTCGGGTCCCTGGATGAGTGAGTGGAAAACGTTTCTCAGGTCTTTGACCGGATTTGGAGTGCCAGCCATACTTGTGCTTCTGGAGCCGGATCTCGGGACGTCTCTGGTGTTCGTGTTCACGCTGATGGTAGTGTGGATATCGGCGGGAATCCAGCCGATCTACATCTTCCTGCTTGCCAGCCCTGTGATCACGCTCCTGTCGCGAATCCATGTCGTGGTGTTTATCGCGTTCCTTCTGGTGATGATTCTGGTGATGTACCGGCAGCGATTTTCGTTTCCCAATATCGGGATCGCGCTGTCGCTGAATGTGTTCATCTACCTGATTACACCTTTGATCTGGAGTGGCTTGAAGCCATACCAGCAATCGCGGATCCTGACGTTCCTCGATCCGACACGCGATCCACTCGGCGCGGGATACCAGATCATCCAGGCGAAGATTGCCATCGGCTCCGGAGGAATCACCGGCAAGGGATTTCTGATGGGGACGCAGAAGAACCTGGAGTTTCTTCCCGAGAAGCACACGGATTTCATCTTTTCGGTAATCGGGGAAGAATTCGGCTTTGTGGGCTGTTTTCTTCTGATCATGCTGTTCGCGTGGATGATGATGCGAATGGTACACCTGGCTGGCCGGATCAAACGAAAGCAATACCGGACCGCCTCCTACGGCATCCTGGCATATTTGTTCATACAGATCTTTATCAATGTCGGAATGAACATGGGGATATTCCCGACCACGGGAATACCGCTTCCATTCATCAGTTACGGAGGTTCGAGTCTTTTGGTGAACTCACTGGGGATCGGACTCTTCTTGAAATTTGCAGGCGAAAGAGTCTTCACAGTATAGAATGAGGGAGGAGATGAAGAGAACTATCGCAGGATCGATATTAATCGCCGTTCTGTTTGCAGGATGTTTCTTCGGTTCGACGCTGAACTTCACTGCAGCCGATGCGGAAGGCAAACCCAATGTCGTAGCCAATCCCGGCTTTGAAAACGGGGTTTATGGCGTATATAACCCGAATTCGCTTCCGGCTGACTGGATGGTCATGCGGACCAACAACGACCTTTCCGAGGTAAACTGGGTCGATACCGGAGCATATGAAGGGGGGCGGTGCCTGCGCATCAAGGGTGAGAAGAACACCGTCAGCGTGATTTCGGAATCGTTTGCCGTGGAACCATTCACAGCGCACTACAATCAAATATGGCTTCGGGCCAGCCGCGAATCGGGCGATCGCATCGAATGCTTCTTCATCGTGTTCGACGAGGACGGCAAGAAACTCGATCAGGATATACACGTCGTCACCATCGACGAGGACTGGCAGAAGATCGAGTTCAATTCGGCCATTTACAACAACTATGCCCGTTTTGCGAGGATCATCGTCACAATCAATTCCACGTCGGATCGCATTGTCTGGATCGACGACGTCGGAAGCTATCAAGTTTACAGATTCAATGAATAAACTGGAGGTGATATGAAAAAGGATTCGAGATTTTGTTATGACAAAAAGAATTTCTGTATCCCGGTCACAAAGGCGGAGCCTCTTGATTCCATCCAATTCATCATCGATGATTTCACCCGCAAGGGTATCACGTTTTGTATCGATGGCGATGGCGAGTTATGGGAAATCTGGCGGCACGTGGAAGAAGGTGACAGCGACAAAATCAAGAAGACCGGTATGCCAAGTCGCCCCAAGAAGCTCTTCATCGAAGGCAAAGTTATCGAGGAGTTTGAGACTGCGGATTAAGGGGATTCAGTTTTTAGCATCAGGCGCCTTCATCTCGGAGGCGCTTTTTTTTCTCTGTTGGTCCGCCAAGCTCCAGCTTGGCGGACCGAGTGAGACAGGGAGAATGCCAGGCTGGAGCTTGGCGGACCAAAGGAGCCCCCGATTTGAACCGACTGAAATTTTCATTGTAAGAATTCTGATGGTTGTTACATTCTGACGCATCAGGAGGATTGATGCCGAAAATCGATATAGTCATTGCGAAAGACGGCAATCCGACACCGGTATTGGATGGCATTTCGCTTCACAGCCGCTATGCGCCGGTTGAGGAAGGCAGGAAGCTTGCAGAACGATTCTTCGAGCAGCACCGGGATGCGGACGGGATCGTCGTGTTCGGGCTTGGTTTTTATTACCACATCGAGCCGCTCGCCGATCTATACCAAGCGATACACATCTATGAGCCGAATCCGGAGATGATCGAAGCCATGCGCAAGAGCCGCGACACTGCGATACCGGATCACATTCGGATATCGTCCGACTTGCGGGATTTCACCGGGTTGGGCGAGATGCCGCTGTACGATCTGGCAGCCGTGCGGAGAATGTACCCGCACCATGTTGAGAATCTTCTTCGGACGATGCGGGAGAAGCGTGCGCCGACGGTTCGGCACGATCCGTTCGATTTTCGGCAGATTCGCGTACTGGTCGATTTCCCGGTGTATGGCGGAAGCCTGACCACGGCGGAGTACATCACCAACGCCTTCAAGCGACTGGGTTGCGAGGTGAAAACCGTCGATAACACCATCGCAAACATGTTGCTGCAATCTTTCCTGGCCTCGGACGACCGCATTTTTGCCGGTCAGATGTCCGCGAAGCTGACCGGTCTGCTGTCGGAGGTCTATCTGCACGAGATGCAGCGTTTCGATCCGCACATCTGCTTCTTTCCCGCACAGTCGCCGGTTACGATCCCGCTTCTTCAGCACATCCGGCAGATGAACAAGGCGGTAACCGCGTTCTGGTTCGTGGAGGACTATCGCCGGTTCGCCTACTGGAAGGACTACGCACCGCATTTCGAGCGATTTTACGGTATCCAGAAAGGAATCTTCCTCGATCAGCTACGCCAGCTTGGCGCGCACAATCCAAAATACCTTCCCATGGCGGCGGACGAAGATGTCCATCGACCGCTCGATCTGACGGACGAAGAAATCGAGGAATTCGGTGCCGACGTGGCCTTCATGGGCGCGGGGTACCCGAACCGCAGGGAGATGTTCGCGCAGCTATTGAACTACAACCTGAAGATATGGGGAACCGACTGGGACCACCCGATGCTGGGAAAGGTCGTGCAGCGGGACGGGGCGCGGATTTCCATCGGGGATTCAGTTAAAATCTACAACGCGACGAAGATCAATATCAATTTACATTCTTCTATGAACCGCGATATCTTCGAGATGGACGGCGACTTCATCAATCCGCGCACCTTCGAGATCATGGCGTGCGGCGGATTCCAGCTCGTCGATAAACGTCTCTTGCTGCCGGAATTGTTCACCGAAGGCGAGGAGATCGTCACCTTCGATTCGCTCTCCGACCTGCGCGAGAAGATCGACTTCTATCTATCGCATTCGCACGAGCGGAAACGGATCGCCGAAGCCGGTCGCCGCAAGGTTTTATCGCAGCATACATATACTCATCGTATGCGTAGCGTACTTACGGATCTGGTGCGCGAGATCCCGCGCCTGAGCGGTCAATTGGCGCAAGAGAAAGGCAGTCTGGACGATTTTCTGCACCGCGCGAACGATCCCGAACTCCGGCGTTTCATCCAGTCGTTACCGCCGGAGAAGAGTCGGTCGTTGCCGGAACTGGTCGAGGCGGTGAAAGAGCAGTCGGGACGTTTCCACGATTATCAGGCGATCCTGCTGCTGCTGGAAACATTTTACAGGAACGAATCATGAGAATCCTGATCATCAACCTCACCCGCATGGGCGACATCATCCAGACGCTGGAGCTGGTCAACGGCCTCTACGATAAGTATCCCGATGCCGAGATCGACTACCTTGCCATGTCGTCGTTCCGGAAGATTCTGGACAATTTTCCGAGACTGAACCGTGTGATCGCCATCGACGATCGCCCCGTCGTGGAGCAGATCAACGAGGATTTTCGACCGGCATACCTCGAAATCCAGCGGGTGGCGAAGGAACTTGCCGATCGCGACTATGATATCGTGGTAAATCCGGTTGTCTCGATCCAGTCCTCGATCCTATGTGTGCTGATCCCGGCGAAGGAAAAGCTGGGGATGGTCATGAACCGCGACCGCGAGCAGTCCATCACCTCCGACTGGACCGCCTGCCACCTCGCCAACGAGCACAACCTCGGCGACCGCACCTTCAACCTGGTGGATATCTTCGCCGGCGTGGGTGGCGTGCGCGCCGGGAGGGAGTCTTTCCGGCTCATGCCGTCGGCTGAAGCGGAGTTGTTCGCGGAAAATGTCTGGGAGAAGGACAAGCCGACGATCGGATTCCATATCGGCGCCAGCCAGTCCAACAAGGCGTGGGAGCCGGAGAAATTCCGCCGCGCGATCGAGATGCTGCTGCGGGATCATTCGTGCCGGATCGTGCTGCTGGGCGGCTACAAGGAAGCCTCACTGAAGCCGCTGTTCAACGATATCCGGGACGAAAACTTCATCGACATGATCGGCGGCTGCAATCTGGATCAGCTCACCGCGGTCATCGGCAGGCTCGATCTGCTGATCACCAACGACACCGGACCCATGCACATCGCGGCCTCGAGAGACATCCCCATCCTGAATCTCTCGCTCGGTCCCGTAAGCCTCTGGGAGACCGGGCCCTACAGCGATAAGTCCGTCATCCTGCAAGCCGATATCGAGTGCCATCCGTGCCGGTTCGACACCCAGTGCAGTCACCTGAACTGCCACCATTATATCACGCCGGAGGCGGTCTATAACACCGCGAAATCGGTGATTGAAAAGCGACCTATCCAGGAGCAGCCCAACGTGCTGATATGGAAGGGCATAAAGGATATCTTCGGCTTGCAGCATCAGGTGCCGGCGAACCGGCGCTCAATCCGCAAGCAGGAATTCTTCTTCGAGTGCAAGCGCGCCGTTTGGGCGATGACGCTACTGACCGATTTGAACGCCGACACCGACTGGGCGGGAAGGGCGATGGAATATATCGGGCAGCATTTTGAGCTTCCGCCACTCGATTTCCGGGACGAGATCGAACGACTGACACGTCAGCACGGCATGGTTCTGCGCTATGTCGGGCAACTGGAGAGCCTCTGCGGCATTTCCGGTCGGGACAAGAAATCGATTGACAAAATTAAAAGTTCGTGGAGCGCTGTTAAGCAATTGAAACAGGAGATTTTCGCTGACGCCCGGCAATTCCCGGGTTTCTTCGACATCTTTCACTTCGCCGAGTTTCGCGAAAGTGCGCTGACCGGCGACGACATGCGGAAGCTCTTGCAGCGAACCGTAAGCATTTACCGGAATCTCGAATTGCAGCTCGCCGTAATGCTGCGAATGATCAACGAACACCAAGGAGGTCCTCGATGAAAATCCGAGTCAACGGAGTCGAGAAAACGCTTGAAATATCCACCGTGGAAAATCTGGGTAACGTCATCTCCGGTCTGAGGCTGCCACCCACGCAGCTCATCACCGCGATCAGGCTCAACGACCGTCCGCTCGAAGCCGACTGGTTGCAGAAGCAGGATCGTATCTACGTCATGAACGAAGACGAAATGGATATCGATGCCGAGGATGCCGCCGTAATCGGCAACCGCGCTTTTCAGGCGACCCGGGAGCAGCTCGGGAAGTTGATCGGAGACCTCGAGCAGACCGCGCAGGGCTTCCGGTTGGACGACGAAACCACTGCCAACGCGCGGCTGGTGCAGTCCATCGAGAACATGCAGGCCTTCTTCACCGTCATTCAGGAATCGTTCGTGCTGATGGGCAGGGACTTCAACACCACCACGATCGGCGACACGAAGGGGCAGGACTATATCAAGACCTTCAGCGGCAAGCTCTCGGAGCTTATCGACGTGCAGCAAAGCAAGGACTGGGTGCTGCTGGCGGACATGATCGAATACGAACTGGTGCCGGTGCTGAAGAAGGTGGAGAAAATATACGGCTGATCCTCAGAGATTATATCAGCTTATATACTGGTAGGATTTCATCGACGATTCACGATTTTCGAAAGAATGACTTGCATGGAAACAGCGCCTGAATTTTCTGGTTGTTTCAAATGATCAGCGCTACATTATCTGTAGCGGAAATTGTATTATTGCAAGGCAGGAAACTATGTTACGCACAATGCTGCTCTCGAAGATTCATCGGGCGGTGATCACGGAAACCGACCTCGAATACGTCGGAAGCATCACCATAGACGAGGACATTTTAACGGCGACGGGGATGGTCGAGTTCGAGAAGGTCGCCGTCTTCGATATCGACAACGGCAATCGTTTCGAGACGTATATTCTGAAGGGCGAAGCCGGTTCGGGTATTTTCGGCGTGAACGGCGCCGCAGCCAGAATGGTGCATCGCGGGGACCGGATCATCGTGGTCAACTACGGTCATCTGGACGATCAGGAATTGAAGGTTCACAAGCCGAAGATCGTGGTCATCGAAAGCCCGGACAACAAGAAATGGCATCGCATCTGACGCCAATAATTCTGGAGACCATCGAACAAACCGGCGAGGTTTCGTCCGGTCTGATCCGCAAAGGACTCGCGATCGGATTCGTGCCCACCATGGGCTACCTTCACGAGGGGCACCTGAGCCTGGTGCGTGCCGCGAAGAAGGACTGCGACGTCGTCTTCGTCAGCATCTTCGTCAATCCCACGCAATTCGCTCCCACGGAAGACCTCGCTACCTACCCGCGCGACCTGGATCGCGACCTGAAGCTTCTCGGAAGCGAGGGCGTCGATTACGTCTTTTTTCCCAGTAACGACATGATGTATCCCAATGGCTACAAGACCTATATCACGGTCGAGGATATCTCCGGAATCCTTTGCGGGAAGTCGCGCCCGACACATTTCCGCGGCGTGGCGACGGTGGTCGCGAAGCTGATGAACATCGTGAATCCGCACCGCATGTACATGGGGGAGAAGGACTTTCAGCAGATCGTCGTGCTGGAGACCATGATCCGCGATCTGAATTTCTCCACCCGCATCGTGCGCTGTCCCATCGTTCGGGAACAAGACGGACTGGCGATGTCGAGTCGCAACAAGTACCTCGATGCCGACCAGCGAAAGCGCGCGCTGTGCCTCTCCGAATCGCTCCGGATGGCGAAACTGGCTTATGACGAGGGCGAGGACGATGTGCAGGTTTTACGCGAGCGGATGCGCAGGCACATCGAATCGAAGGGCGGCGAGATCGACTACATCGAGATGGTGGATTCGAACACGCTGGAGCCGGTGGCGAAGATATCCGACGGAGATCGGTTATTGGTCGCGGTGAAGATCGGATCGACCCGGTTGATCGACAATATACAAATCTGAATAAAGGAAGAATTTCATGGAACAAATGGATGTCCTGGTTATCGGTGCAGGCGCAGTCGGATTGGCGGTGGGCAATGAACTGGCGGGAGTGTGCGGCGACGTGGTGGTCGTCGAGCAGGAAGATTCATTCGGCAGGCACACCAGCAGCCGAAACAGCGAGGTGATTCACTCCGGTATCTACTATCCGCAGAACACGCTCAAGGCACTACTCTGCCTGGATGGCAATCCGCTTCTCTACCGGTTTTGCGAGGAGAACGACATACCGCATTCCAACTGCGGAAAGATCGTGGTCGCGACCAAAGAGGACGAGCTTGAAGCGCTGGAGAAACTTTACCAGAACGGTCTGAACAACGGCGTCGAGGGGAATGAAGCTCATCGACGGCAGCGAGTGTACCGAACTGGAGCCGCAGGTCAGGGCGATCCGCGGAATGTGGGTTCCCAGCACCGGCATCTTCGACACCCATTCCTACATGAAGAAGCTCAACCAGCTCATCGAGGAGAAAGACGGCTTCGTGATCTACGACATGAAGGCGGAGCGGATCGAAAAGGTCGATGGCGGGTACCGGGTGTATTTCGACAACGGCGAGGTATTTCAGGCGCGCACGCTGATCAACTGCGGCGGTCTCTACACCGAAAAGGTGGCGAAGATGGTCGGAATCGACACTGAAGAGTCCGATCTGGCGATCCACTGGTGCAAGGGCGAATACTTTAAGACCACCCATATCCATGGGGTCAAGCATCTGGTCTATCCCATGCCCGATCCGCAGGGGAAATTCCTCGGCATCCACCTCACGATCAACCTCAACGGCGAAGTTCGCTTCGGCCCCAACGCCTACTATATCGATGATATCGACTACCGGATGGACGAGTCCAACAAAGACGAATTTCTTGCGGCGGTGAAACAGTATATCGACGTCGATGAGGAGTTCTTCTCGCCCGACGATTGCGGGATCCGTCCGAAATTGCAGAAACCGGGCGGCGCGTTCCGTGATTTCTACATCGAAGAGGAATCGAAGCGCGGATTACCCGGATTCATCAACCTCATGGGCATCGAATCGCCGGGTCTCACCGCGTCCCTCGCCATCGCGAAGAAGGTCAGGGCGCTGGTTTCATCACGATAACCAACATTCGAAGTGCCTGCAACCATTCTGATGTTTGTCTTTTTTCTGAAATAATTTGACAGGAATTTTCTCCCTGCCACAATATAGTTAATCAACCTACAGATTTCCGGAGGCAAACATGAGGGCATGGATTATTGTGATTGTTCTGGCACTGACATTCCAACTGGCTGCGGAGATGGACTTCACGCAGATGAACACCATTTCGATACCGAACGGAACCTATTCACACGCCGAACTGAAATCGGTACAGGGGACCGACCGAGTCGTCGTCTATTCTCAGGACATGGACAGCATCTATCTGACAATCTGCGACACCGACGGCAACGTCGTCGAAACCATGTCGCTGGCGATGACGGATAACACGGATACCAGTAGAATGAGTTTTTTCGAGTATGAGGAAACACCATATATAATTGTGAATAGTGTAGAGGAAGGCGACACGATATATGACAACGAAAACGAAGCTAACTGGACCCGAGATGATGAGATTTATTGCAGGATATACAGCCTCGACAGTGGTGAATGTATAGAAGAAAACATACTATGGTCCGTGCATAGTTACTATACTGAACATGGTGAAGGTTTTTCGACAGAAGATTACAGTATAGACTTGCGGCAGCCTAAAAACAATCGTGATAACGATGGGGCATACCACGTCTATATGCCGGTCTTCACTTACAATGAGGGGATATTTTCCTGTACCCCTCATTATACAAACTTTGTCGATACAATTAAAACACGCTTGTTTGAGTGTATAATAGACGGTGAAAACATACAAGTGAATCATTTCATTGATTCAGGCGAAAACATACTGACTGGATCCATCGCAGGATATCCAATAATAACCGCTGGAAGAGAGTCCAGTAAATACTGGCCATCATACGATTCCAGCCGACATAAATACATATATACAGACGTATGCATCATGGAAGCTACAGGATATATTGCTTTCTATCAATCGCTATTTTGTGATCGATACTTGCTTCTGTCCGATCATTTTACGGATGAACCAGAGACATTTACGATGCTCTCATTTGATTTTAACTCTTCCGAGGGCGTATTCGAGATGTTCATCTCAGAACGTGATATGGATGGAAATGCGGTGTGGTTGACAGATGAAACAACCTTCACTGAATACGATCTTTATGAAGGTGTGTGTGTGTCTTGCTGCTTCAAGGATTCTCTCAATGTGCCCTTAACAATTTACTTTGCACCGGAATCGAATAAATACGAGATTCGCAACCGCACCAGCGGCGTTGTCACAGACTGCGGAGAAGCTCCCTTTATTTCGACCAATATCGAACGGCTCGCAAACGAAACACTGATCTTTCTTGAAGCAGACAGCAGCAGCGTACAGGTCTTTCATGCAAACAATCCAATTGGGATCGACGATCCGACCGACAGTCCGGCGCTCGATCTTTCGGCATGTAATTACCCCAATCCGTTCAATCCCACCACCACGATCAGTTTTACGTTACCGGCAGGTGGCATGGTGGAAATAAGCGTTTACAACACGCGCGGACAATTGGTCAGAACATTAGTCAACGACAGGCTGGACGCCGGCGATCATCAGGTCGTTTGGAACGGAGACAACGAGAACGGGGCAACATTATCTTCGGGTGTCTATCTGTACCGGGTATCGGTCAATGGCAAGACCACGACCGGAAAGATGCTCATGCTGAAATAACTATGGATTCCGGTTTGTCGGAAGTGAAATTATATTCGCTGTAACCCTATCCCAACCTTTCCCCTGAACAGGGAAAAGAAGTCGGGAGATGAGCGAGCTTATACATCAATCGTTGAACAGCCGCTTCTTGAACAGCCACCATGCGATGAGGAAGAAAACGATTGCCGCACCGAGCAGGACGCCGGCATGCGGCAGGATATCCACAACATGCAGGTTTCTCCAGAAGATGTTGGTGATGCCGTTCATCGCCCAGTGGTTGAGGGTGAATTTGCCAATGAACTGCAAGTAGGACGGCATGATGAACGACGGGAACATCGAGCCGCCCAGCGCGCTCATGCCGAGGATCAGCAGCGTCGAAATCTCATCGACCTGCTTCTGGTCTCTGCATGCGGCGGCGATGAGCATCCCGAGGGTGGCGCAGGAGATCGCGGTCGAGACGATCATGATCAGGAGCGCCGGGACGTCCTTGAAGATGTTGAGGCCGAAAACCAGCCATCCGAAGATGAACATCACAATGAGCTGCACGACGCCGACCAGGATGATGAACAGCGCTTTGCCCCACAAAATCTCCGAGCTCAGCGCCGGCGAGATCATCAGTCGCTTGATGGTACCGTCCTGCTTCTCATGCAGTAGCGACGACGCGGCTCCACTCACCGAGAACAGCAGGAACATCACCGCCATACCCGCCACCGAGTGCGCGAACATGGGATTATCCTCATCGACGCCCAGCAATTGAGTCGATCGAAGCTTAATCGGCGCGATATCGGCCATGGAAAAATTGTTTTCGTCGGTTGCTGTCGTATCCGATTCGGTAGCAGTAAAGGCGTTGGTGGTTGGAATATCGAGCGTTTCAATATTCGGATCGAAGTAAGTCCTGAGTGTTTTCAGGAGGTCGTCGCGGAAACCCTGACCCTTTTCATCGCCGAGGTAGTCGTCCGCCTGTTTGAACAACCGTTCCTGCATCAGGTCGGGCATCTGCATCATGATGGTGCGTTGCATGAGTCCGTTCACGATGCCCTGCTCGATGGGGTATTTCGGGTCGTAGTTGACATGTATGTTGGGTTGATCGCCGGCCTTGAGGCTGTCCTGAAATCCCTTCGCGATTCGGATGCCGATGTGGCGCTTACCTTTTTTGATGTGCTCGTCCATGACGTCGCCGGTGTACAAGTACGTGGAATCGCCCTGCGTGTATTCGGTCACCAGCCTGATTTCCTCGAGGTCTCCAATCGCCTTCATGAGCTTCTTCGAGTATTCGGACTGGTCCTCATCCACGCCGACGACCAGGATGCCGTTGATGCCGGATGATTTGCCGAAGCCTCCGAACACCATACCGAAAATCAGTGTGATGACCATGGGCACGAGGAAGGTCAGGATCAGCGATCCCGGGTGCTTCAAGAAGATGCGGATGTCTTTTCCGATCAGTGCAAGCAGTCTCATTCTCTAAGCTCCCTTCCCGTCAGCGCCAGGAAAACCTGTTCCAGATTGGGTTGCACGATATGCACTTCCTCCAGTTCCGTTCCCATTCGTTCGAGTGTGTTGAGTATTTGCGAAAGTCGATTGACCAGTCCCTGTCCGTGGATCAGCAGGCTGCATTCATCCTTTTGGATTACCGCGATATCCAGTTCCCGCGAAAAATCTTCGGCGGCGAGTGGTTCGCGCAGACGGATGATAATGCGATCTTCCTCGCCGAGTTGCCGATACAATTCCTTTCGGGTTCCCAGCGCGATCAGTTTTCCGTGATCGATGATTCCGACACGGGTGCAAAGTCGTTCCACTTCTTCCATATAGTGCGAGGTGTAGATGATGGTCTTGCCTTCATCGCGCATGGCTTCGATGAGTTCGAAGATGAAGTTGCGCGATTGCGGATCGACGCCTGCGGTTGGTTCGTCGAAGAAGATAATGGGCGGATTGTGCAGGATGCCGGCGGCGATGTTGAGTCTTCGCTTCATTCCGCCTGAGTACTTTTTTACTGCGTCCTTTTTCCTGTCCCATAGCCCGACCGACTTCAGGATGGCTTCCGAGCGCTCCCTCAGCACGGAGCCGGAGAGACCGTACAGCTTGCCCCAGAAAGAAAGATTTTCGAGTGCGGTCATGTCATCGTAAAGCGAGATTTCCTGCGGCACGATTCCGAAGCGTTTCTTGAGTTCTCTCGCTTTCTCTCGAAGCGGTGCACCGTCGATTTCCACTTCGCCATCGTCCTGTTCAAGGTAGGTGCAGAGGATGTTGATGAGGGTGGTCTTGCCGGCGCCGTTTGGTCCCAGCAGCCCGAAGACTTCACCGCCTGCGATCTGGAGTGAAACGTCGTCGAGTGCGGTGATGTTGCCGAAACGCTTGGTAAGGTTGCGGATTCTAATCACGAGTTCCCCTTTCTGGCTATTTTCGAATTATCCGATATAGATGAAAAAATGTCAATCCATTTCGAAATTAACCATCGGGGTGTCTTCGCTGTAATTGCCCATCGAGCTGCGTTCGGCGGTGCGGTATTTGGTCAGAATTTTCTCGATGCGATCGACGGAAGTCGAGATCCTATCGATGTAGCGGCTGCATGATTCATTCTTGATATCGCAGCTGCCTGTCAGCATTTCCAGATTGCCGCGGATGATCATCAGAGGCTGGTTCAGCTCGTGATTGGTGGTGACCGCCATGGCGTAGATCGTGTTTTTACGCTCGAGATCGCGGATGGTCTCCTGCGCTTCTTCCAGCTCTCTATTTTTCCTCTCGAGCTCACGATTCTGCCTTTTCAATAGATTCGCTTCACGCACTTTCATGTCGTGATCGAGCAGCGTCTGCGCCTTGGCGATTTCTGTCGTCAGGTTGTCTTCGAACTGCTTGATCGTTTTCTCCAGCGCCATGCGATAAACGTCGATCGCTTCTACGTGTTTTCCGCGTCGTGTAAGGATCTCGGCGTAAGACTGGATGAAGAACAGGCGATTATAGCCCAGATCGAGCTGATCAAGTCTCGGGATGATATCAGCCAGGATCTTTTCCGCTTCTTCAAGCTGGTTGCGATGGATCAAGATTATACTGAGATTCGCCATGGCTCGGGCGCGTGATTCCCGGCAGTAGGTGGGATGCTTGTCGGCAATATCGATTGCCTTCTGCAAGTATCGTTCGCCCTCTTCATATTGTTGCAGATGTACGTACGACATGCCGATATTCAGGTAGTTGTTCGCTATCCATGCCGGTTTGGCATGTTTCGTATCCAACAGCTCGATGCCCTGAATGTAGAATTCGAGCGCTTTATCATACTCCTTACGGCGGGTATAGACGTTTCCGATATTGTTGATGAACGCCGCGATTTCGTCCATACTTTCTTTCTGATGAGCCAGATTCAGACCCTTGAAACCGTATTCCAGCGAACGATCGTAGTCGCCAATTTCGAAATACATCGCCTGCATGTTCAGACAAGCCGTCAGCAGATCCTGTTGTGCGCCCTGCTCTTCGGCGAGTGTGAACAGTTCGCGGTAGTAATCGAGGCTTTTCTCGATGTTATCCCGGGATGACTCGACCAGCGCGAGGTTTGTGAGCGCTTTGATCAGCATCTCATTGTCGCTGCACTGTTCGGATTTTTCGCGAGCCACAAGAAGTGCGGACAGGGCCTCCTCGAAACGCTTGTCGAACCAGAGCAATGCGCCGAGTCCGGTGTAAAGCCTCGCCTGCAATTTGATATCGCCGATCCGGATGGCATAGCTCAGCGCGTCCTGATGATATTCGATCCCTTCGGCGTACATGTGGGCATCGTAGAATACGTTCAGATAGGACGGAATAATTTCATTCAACGCATCATGCAGTTGATAGTTTTTTGCAAGGCTCCATGCTTTTTCAAACAGATCAATTGCTTCCTGATATCGCTTCTCTTTCCGTGCCTTCGAAGCAGAATCTCTGTATATTTGTATCGATTGCTCGATTGATGCCTGATCCATCTTTTCTCCAGTGACTTCTTTCATTTCATCGTGATTGTTGCTACGGCGAGATTGTGTTGCGGATGCGATCTGACAAGTAAAAAGGAATAAATTTTCCAAATCCGTATCCGACCTTGACATAACGGGGCATGGATATTTGATGCAACCATGAAAAATATACTGAAAACAATGCTGTTGATAACCGGAATGATCCTTTTTCTGGTCGGTTGTGAAGATGAACCGGACGAATCGGACTGGACCATCATGGTCTATATGGCTGCCGATAACGGTCTGAACGACAATGCTCTCGAAGATATTAACGAGATGGAACTGGCGGATGTGTCGGGCGATGTGCGAATCGTCGTGCAAGTTGACTGGAGCGAATACAACGACGTCACGGGGGCGCAGCGATACCTGATCGGTCACGACGAGAACGATGGGATCGGCTCGAAGCTGATTAGCAATATGGGCGAAATCGACAGCGGCGACTGGCGATCGCTCTCGGGATTCACCAACTGGGTGGCAGATAAATATCCCGCCAAACACTATGCGCTCGTGATCTGGTCGCACGGCGATTCCTGGTACCGCGACGGCTCTCTGACCTCGATCTGCACCGACAACCAGAGCAACAACAGCATCGGTGTGCGGACCGGCGACTTCTACAACGCCATGGCATCGATGAAGAAGAGCATCGATATCCTCGTCTTCGACGCCTGCCTGATGCAGGGACTCGAGGTGATGCGAGAGACCGATGGAAAGGTTCGTTACATCGTCGGCTCGGAAGAAGAGATCTGCGCGGATGGCTTTCCGTTCGAGGAAACCTTCGAGCTGTGGAACACGACGTCGGATGCGCAAAGTCTTTCCGAAGCCATCGTGGACACGTACGTCGATTCCTATCGACCTGGCGGAAGCCAGGAGGGAACCAGCCTGAAGGTCACCTGCTCGACTGCGGATTACCGGATGCTGAAAGCCTTTGAAGACTCGTTGTCGGTATTTGTGACCGCATGGAAGGATTCCGCAGCCACGGAGATTTTCCACGACGCCCGGCAGGCTTGCCTCGAATTCGGTACCGTGATGCAGGACATCGACGTGCGGCAATTCTTCACGCTGGTACATGATAATACCGACGATGCGCTTCTCGCGCACGACACACAGACCATTTTAGATCAAATCGATGCGCTGTTCTTTCACTCCGACAGCTACAACTGCCCGGAGAGTTTTTCCGCCTCCGCAACGATATGGTTTCCGGATAACGTCGTGATCCTGCACAATCTTACCGCCGACTACCGGAACATCCGGTTCGGCGAAGGCAACTGGCTGGAATTCCTGTATCGCTATCATGGCGAGGAGCTGGAATTATCAGACTGAACTATGCTGTTTTCGGAGTGTGTGGATAAGATGAATTATCCACGAGGTTGTGTGGATAACGTGAAGTGGGTGTAATTTTCCAACTGCCTGAAATAACAGGAATTCCCGATGTGGATAACATGTGGATAACTGTAGGGGAAAGAATTTCCGAGTTCATAACATGTTGATACACAATGAGTTGGGGATATGCCAGTCAAAATCATTTTTGTGCATAACTTTTGCGTGGAGCAGGATTTTTTTCATTGAAATTCAAGTGGTTTGGCACGGTTTATTACGGGAAATCCATTAACAGAATCGTAACATACGATCAGATCAAACGCAATCCCTTCTTCGAAAAAGCGTTGAGGTCGAGACCGGCAAAATCCTTCCGCCGGTATTTATCGATCGCTGCGATGGCGATCATGGCCGCGTTGTCGGTGCAATAGACCGGCGCGGGGATAAACAGCTCGATCCTCGAGCGCTCTGCATGTTTCCGCATCTCATTGCGCAAGAGGCTGTTGGCCGTCACGCCTCCTGCAAGCAGGACACGCTCGATATTGTTTTTCCGCGCGAAACGGATGGTCTTCTTCACCAGTGGTTCGATAATCGCCTGCTGAACGGAGGCGGCGATATCGTTTTTATGTTTTTCGATCGTCTCCGGATCGCTGCTTTCGATGAACTGCATGGCTGCGGTCTTCAGTCCACTGTAGCTGAAGTGATAGTTATCCTTCTGCGGCAGCGCGCGCGGGAAGCTGTAGTAATTCGGATCGCCCTGCTGTGCCGCCTTGTCGATGGCTGGTCCGCCAGGGTAGCCCAGATCGAGGATCTTGGCGATCTTGTCGAACGCTTCGCCGGCTGCGTCATCAAGGGTCTGCCCGATGAGACGGTAGTCGGTATCGCTCTTGAACCAGACCAGTTCAGTGTGCCCGCCGGAGACGACAAGCGCCAGATAGGGCGGCTTGACATCGGGATGTTCGATGCGGTTGGCGCAGATATGACCGATCATGTGATTCACGGCGATGAGCGGGATACCCAGACTCCAGGCATAGCTCTTGGCAAAGGAGACGCCGACCAGCAGCGAGCCGATCAGGCCCGGATTGACCGATACTGCGACTGCGCAGAGGTCTTCGGGCTTTGTTTCCGATTTCTCGAGCGCTTTACGGACGATGGCCATGATATTTTTCAGGTGGACGCGCGATGCCAGTTCCGGCACCACGCCGCCGAATTTATTGTGGATTTCCTGAGATGATACGACGTTGGACAGGACGTTGTACTGGAGATCGACGACGGCTGCCGAGGTGTCGTCGCAGGATGTCTCGATTCCGAGGATTTTCGCGTTATTCAATGGCTCTGACCTGCACTTTCGCTGGGGTGAATTCCAGGATCTTGATATCGTCGGGCGGATTGAACTCGATCTTCACCTCGTCGCCGGAACGTACGTTCTTCAGATCGACGGAGGGGTTGAGGTCTTCCGCGTTGAGATCGTCCAGCATGTCCTTTCTGCCTCGAACCAATGCCGATACTTTCTGCGGCATGATCTCGAACTCGGACGAGCGTGGGTTGAAGATGGGGATCAGCGGAACGGTGATCGTAATATATTGCGCTGTTGAGATATCGATTTTAACTTTGTCGCTGAGGAGCTTCACGGAGGGGTCCGGATTGACCAGGCTCGCGGTTGCGATATAATCTTTAACCATCTTCCGTGAGAGCGGCTCGGTCTGAATGTGCGTGATCGACTTGAGTAGATTCTGTGGACCTTTGATCTCGATTCGGGATGGATTGAGGATCATATTCTTCTCGTTGAAGAACGCCTCGTCATCCGGATGTTCGAAGACGATTTCCACCGGTTTGAACACGGAAATCA
>CAXXPU010000019.1:0-603880 GCA_963666875.2 Cloacimonadales bacterium (SeqCode) | reverse complement strand
CGTATGCGCCGCCGGTAACGCCCGTGAATTGCGTCACGTTTTCTCCGCCTGAGATGAAAAGCTTGTCGGCGTCGTAGAATGCCATGAATCGCATCTGCATCGACGGTGTATATGCCTGACCCGGAATGACCGGGATGTAATCCGACACACAGTAATTGCTGGTGCCTCCACCGCCAAGATTTCCGCTTGTTGGGCTGACGTAATAGCCGTCGGTGGCAGCAACCTGGTCAAACAGGTTTTTCATCGTCGCCAGCAGGCTGAGTTCATCATTCTGAATCGGGATCATGTCGGCCCGGGCTGCGAGGACGGCCTTCTCGATGAGCGATGCCTCTTTTTCTGACGACAACTTGTAACTCAGCACCAGCTCGAAGGCCTCGTAATCCGTCGAAGTGGTTCCGGCTTCGAGTTGGAAGGACGCCTTGACGCTCAAAAGGATTGAAACCCGTATATAAGCCGCTCCGGTCGGTGCGGTTGTCTGGATTACATTCTCGTTTGTATAGCCTCCATCGATAAACACCTTGTCGGCATCGAAGTAGCACAGAAACCGTAGATTATGCGTTGCAATGTATGCCTGCCCTGCGGTAACTTTTATGTAATCAGAAACAGTATAGCTCGCCGAGGCATGCAGCACGTTGCCGCCAGAAAGGTAATAGCCGTCCGTTGTAGCGTCCTTGTTGAACTTGTTTTTCCCAGCCTCGATGAATGCCACCGAGATTTTACCACTTGAGACGTCGAGCGATTCGTCGAAGATATCCGTATCGATGCCATCGAGCCTTGCGGGCCCTACCTGGCGATGTTCGGCTGTCTCGATCAGGCTTCCCGTACGGTTGTCCCATAGCGTATAATAGCCGCCGGTCAGAGCTGCTGTCATATATAACCCGCCTCCCACATCGGTCAGCGTGACGGTTTCGCTTGCGCTCCTGAGTTGAACGGTCAGCCCGGTAATCCCACCGCCTGCGCTGTTACTGATTTTAACGACTTCAGTGTATGGCATTTCTTACTCTCCTATTGTTTCATAAGTTATGGAATAGCCTGTCAAATCTATCTCGGAGTACGTGTCGTCGTAGATCGAGGTGAACGTGAACTCAGACCGAAATTCCCTGGCGTCGTCATCGATTTTAGGCAACTTGTCAACCGCTGAAATCGCCAGTTGCTTCACCTCGCTTCCCCAATCGAATTCAACACTGAGACTGTCCGTCGTATCGACAAACGCCATCAACTCTTTCGCGTCGTCCGGATAGGCTACTGCGATGCACACGATCTGATCTTCGCAGTATTTTCCCCTTCGAATGATGATCGTAGGATTGAACACAGCCGGCTTCTCGAATCGCCAGCGAATTGCAGGCTCATACTCGACGCGACCGAACGACACGGTCAGTATTTCGACATCGGTGTCGGATATCCTGATCAGGCGAAAACCGTCGATATTCAGCATTATAGTTCCCATCCCACGACATTTATCTCATCATTCACACGATCCGGCTGAACCTCGACCATCCCATAGGTCGCCCCGCTGAAGGATATCTTTGTGAACAGATCGATCGAGCCGTATTTCGACAGATCGTCGATCGTGATCGAGTATTCCCATTTGTTCGAGAGTAGATCGTTGTAATATTGCTGCAATATCTCGCCCAGCACTGTCGTATCGCCTTGTAGCACCTTGAGAAGAGAGAAGTCGATCGTGTCGGCTGCTACACGCTTCTTTGTCATTTTCGTGATATCCGTCGGATCGATCGCAAGGGGCTCTCCGGTAAACGATCCCTTGTTCGCCAGCGATATCGTCCCCAGGTTGTCTAAAAGCGTCGCGTTGTAGAGCAGCAACATCGCTTTCAGCAGGCTCATGAGCGAGACCTCCATAACCTCTGTGTCGCCACTCTTGAGCTTCATTTGAGTCGGAAGCACGTTGCCTGTAAAAACGACATCATCCGACCCCGATGTGTGCGCCGTTGTAAACGTGTCGCTGCCGCTTGTATGGCCTGCGTTCAGGTTGAATAGCGCAACTTCATTGATACCGTGTTCGGCGAAAAAGGCATAAAATTCGGAAAGGGGATCTCCCAACTCGTCGATAGATTCGACCCAGTCGGTTTCTTCGTCGTACTCGTAAATCAGCGGGCAGATTTTATTGAAATAGATGTACACCCGGCCCTTGTATCGGCCCATGTAGGTCAACGTGCTGTCGCTGATCTTCTCACGTTCGATCACCCTCATGTACGCGAATGCAAACGACGGGCTCGTACCATTGAAACCTATCTGTGCAGCCGTCCAGCGTGAATGAAGATGCAGGCTGAATGCGGTCTTGTCGGTCTGTAAGATCGATACTCGCGCGTATGCCGACCCACTCGGCGCCGTGAAAACGTTGGTATTTTCATCCGGAAATGTTGCAGCAGGCGGCATGACATTATAGCTGCTGTCGAAGATAGCCACAAAACGCATGTTGTCTGAACTATGATAAACATTCCCAGCCACGATCGGGATGAAGTGGGACGCGCAATAATCGGTATTGCTGACGAGAGCGCCTGTCGATGGCGACACATAATGTCCATCCGTTGCGAGCGAGGCTGAATAATGATTTTTGTAATACCATTCATAATCGTAATATGCTGTGTCATCCGGTAGTGATTCGAAATCGGAATATTCGATCGTCGCGAGCGATTGCCCGGTTACGTTCAAACTCGGGATCGTCAGATCGTTGCTGGTTGGAAGATCGACATCGATCTGACCCTCAATTCTACCGCTGAATTGCTGCATGACATTGTATGGTGTAAGAGGTGTACCCCAGTAATATCTATGCACCAGGTCTTCGAACAGCTTGAGCAGTCGCAGCCGGTCGTAGAGTGTAATCTCGAACACATCATCGCTGTAGTCGTAGCTGATCACCGAGGTGTCGATAATTCCCCAGTAGATCAGTGTAGTATCGTCATAAACCTTGGCTTCGTACCAGCTGATACTGCGAGCGTGCTCGTACGAATCGGACAAGAGGTGGTCGGATATCCATGTGTCGAGCAGCACTTGAAATTTAACCCTGACTGGCTCATGGGCGAAATAGCCGCTACCGGATATCTTTTTCGGTGAATTCTGGTATTTGATAAATGACGGCTGATAAAGCTGATGAACCACATCGCCATAGGTCGCGGAAGCTGTGTTGCCGTCGATGAAGTCGATACGAATGCTCATATCCGGCTCCTCTGGCGATCACCCTCTTCAGCAACCTCACTGACCTTGACCGGATCGGTGGTAAACGGATCGAACTGCACGATCGTTCTTGAACGAGATTCCCGAATCGCTACTTCGACTCGCGCCATATCTCCCCGTAACGCGACGATCTCACCGACAAGGCTATTGAGCGCCAAGCTGCTGGAAACGACGCCACCGTCGGCGTATCTGCCGCCCACGGTGGCAGGCACGGGGATCGAGGGTAACATCATGTTGCCGATGGCGGCTTGCACCTGCGCCAGTGGTGCGTTGTTGAGGAAATCGAAGATTCTGCGGCCAAGAGCAGCCACTCGGCTCTTTCGCGTCACATGCTCGCCACCTTCAACCTCGATCAACTCGCCGCCCTGAGCGTGTGACTTGCCTTTCACAAAGCCGCCTGTGGCAAACTTCTGCTTGTTGATTTCGGCAACGTTCGCAAGTCCGGCCGCGATTGCTGCAGCAGCGGCAATAGCACCTAATACCGGTCCAACGTATGGGATGCCGGCCATCGATTTGTAGGCTGCTGTCGCGCCCGAATAGGTGTCCACAATCGCCTGAATCTGTGCCAGGCGTTTCCAAACCGCGAACCCCTTTTTACCGAAAGCCTTGGCTGCCTTAGCAAGATCGCCCAACGTTTTCGACGCGCCCTGGACAGCGCGCTTGTTGTAATTATCCCTGATTCGTTGTTTTGCGGCTTCCTTTTGCTCCTCGATCTGCTGCTCGGAAAACCCTGCCGCCATGAGCTTGGCTTTGCGTTGTTCGTAGTGCCGATCAATCGCATCCATCTGAGCATCGTAGGTGTTGCCGGCGAGCTCTAATGAACGCTGTTCGAAGTCAAATTGCGTGTCATTCAGCTTCTCCTGATGCGATTGCGTGAGGGCTTCCTGATCGTTGTCGAATTTCTTATTGATGTCATCGAGCAGGCTTTTTTCGGCCTTCAACTCCCGAGCCTTCGCCAGGGCGGCCTGACGCGCAATCTCGATCTCCTTCTGCTTTCGCTCGTATTCATTCTGGATGAGCGCGAGATCGAATGCCTGATGCATGTCCTTCAGTTCCTGAAGCCGCTGGCGTTCGGCGTCGTTCGCCCCTCCACCACCGCCAGCGCCGCCTACGGGTGTCGCCGATCCGGATGTGGCTCCATCGGCTTCATCAACGGTGGCTTTCGCAGCCTGCATAGCCGCTTGAGCAGCTTCTTTCGCAACATTCCAGGTCTCTGCCGCTTTCGTTCCAAGTCCGCTGAATTGGTTGAATGCGTCCGAGAAGTTGTTTTTCACACTGGTCGTCGCTTCCTTGAACCCATCGACGAAGCCTGTCTTGATACGATTGAGAGCGTCCTTGTAGTTGCCTGAAACGATGTCCTTCAGGATTTCGCCCACATTGCCGAACACCTTCTTGACCACCTCGTACATCACGTACCAGGGAGCCGTGAGAGTCTTGAGCATGCCTTTGCCAAAGTCGAACAGGAACAGCCCGAACGCCTTGATGTAGTCCCAGACAATTTGGATGGAAGCGCTGGCGTAGAGCTTGATCGTTTCCCACAGTACACCCCATCCACCCAAGCGATTGACGACGACCAAAAGGGCGGCGGCCAACGATACAATGATCGTGATTATCGTGCCGATCGGATTGGACATTATCGCGATTTTGAGCGCGTTCCAGGATAGCGTATGAAGGCTCTGAATGACTGTAAACGCCTTGACCGCGGCGGCTGTGATGATTGACCACTTCTGATAGAGGATCGTCGCAGCTGTGGCTGTTCCGATCGTCGCGGCAAGCGCCAGCATGATGTCTTTGTTGGCATCCACGAAATTGAAAAGCCCTGTAATCGCCCTCAACGATCCGCTGATAGCAGGTGCAAGATATTCGACCATATTGACGATCATCGCGTTGAAGGTCGCAACAAGCTGATCAGCCCAGAATTTAATCTTGTCGTTCTGGATTTGCTGCTCGTAGGCCTTCTGGGCTGTGACAGCCTCATTGTACATGAACGCAAGGTCGTCGGCCGCCATCTTTGCTTTCTCGCCGGTGAGAGCAAGGGTGAAGGCATAGGCTTCCTGGCTGCCGAGGAGTTCCATGAGCTTGGTATCCGATCCACCAGCCATCTCACGAACTCGGTTAAGTCCATCCTGGAATGTCATCGATGCTGTCCAGCCGTCACCAAGCACCTTGTTGAGCGCGATGATGGTACCCCGCATATACCGGAAGCCCGTTGAAGCTTCAACGTTGCTCTTGGTAAGCGTGGCAATTGCGCCCATCACTTCTTCAATAGGGATGTTGGCCGATGCCGCAGTTGATGAAGCCGCTCCGATATTGTTGGCAAGCTCTGCGAAATTAGTTTTACCGCGCTCGACAGCCCGAAATGCCACATTGAAAACACGGGTAGATTCACTGGTAGCAAGAGACCAGGCATTCAAGGCACCCGTGCCAAAGTTGATTGATTCCGCAAAGGTCGCCGATCCACCCTTTGCAGACAGCGCTGCATCATCCAAGAATTCAAGTTCTTTACGCCCTGCTGAGACCGCATCGTAAAAGCCTTGGGTAAGATCGGTCAGGCTCTTGATGCCCCTATTTTTACCAACATTAAGAACCTCGGCAGAAACTCCTCGAAGCTCCTCCTTGGTAAGACGCAGCATTGTATTCGTGTTGGTCATTCCGGATTGGAACTCGGTGAAGATACTGACCGGCTTCTCCAGCGCTCTGTACATATCCATTGCTGCTTGACGTGCACCACGATAAGCATTACCGATATCTGACAGTGTACTCAGCAGGTTCTTGTTTGCTTTCGTGCCCTTCTTGCCGGTCTTTTCGGTCTCGTCGCCAAGGTCTTTGACGCTTTTCTGCGTGCCCCTGGCCGCATCATCAACGTCCTCAAGATCGCTCTGAACCTGATCAAAGACATGCTCCAGCGCTGAGAGGTCAGGCTTTGCCATCAGACCTTTCGCAATCGCATGGAACTGCCGAGAGAACTCCTGACCAATGGTCAAAGCTCCCGCCAGTCCTTCTTTGAAAGGCTTTAGGTCGATTATTATCGGAACGTTGATGTTTGTTGACATGCTATTTCTGACCCTCGATCATGATGCAGTAGCGTAGATAACACTCTGCGAATGTGAGTTGACTGAAATCATCATGCGTCATCCCGGAAGCTCGGAGGCTCATTTCGAGTCGTTCGAGCTGGTGCTCTTGGTGTCCGGCAGATTTAACCCGAAACTTGCAAGCAAGGGCTTTAACCTCTGCCAGCTGTCGATGATACTGGTAAAAAAATCGCTGAGCACCTCGAAGCCCTTGACCATATCCAGCTCTGTCACCGGCGTACCGGTCAGTATTTCGATGATCTCGACGTCTGCTTTCGAGTCGTAAACCAGCGTCACCAGTCCGGTGATGCTGAAGTTTTCCGGGTCTTCCAGACCGCCGAGTTTCTCGATGCCCTTCTTGAGCGATTCGTTCTTCACGAAAACGCCGACGACTCGGCGAAATGTGTCGTAGGATAGTGTTTGCATTAGTATTTCCCCCAGTATATCCATAGTGCCCAAGGTTTGCCGGATTCAGCATCTACATGCACGTGTAATTTGCTGATCCCGATTCTTCGAAAGCCTGCCAGTACAAGCCCGATGACGATGCGGATCCGTGCGAAGCTGTCCGAACATGCGATGTCCGCTGCGAGTCCTTTCAAGTGCGGTGAGTCTTTGGGATTCTTACAGTCGGAAACCTCAGCGTTATGCTTCTCGCACCTGCATCCGGAAGTGATGGCGAATGGAACACCAGCAATGCCGCGAGCTTTGTCCAGCTTACGGACAAACCCCTCATGAATGTTGTTCGTTCCGCACTTGCACTTGCACTTGCAGTTAAATTCATGCTTTTCAAAGTGTTTGATTCCAATCCATTTGCTTGGCATCATCCCTCCAATAGGAGGTCGCCCGGTTGCCCAGGCGACCCATCGTTATTCGTTGGTTATGCGAGTCCTTCACGAGCCTTGCCGGGGACGCCGTCAGCGCCGGGCTGTCCAGAGATCAAGCTGAGCTGACCTTGATCGAGAAGACCTGCGTTCACAAGAATGACGCGAACGATCTGCAGTGCGGCATCGTCGAACTTATTCTCGGTCTTCTGCACCAGCTTCTCCATCCAGTCGAGAAAGACCGAGATGATCAGGCTGATTGGCAGAATGTTCAAGATGTGCAGGAGAACGGCTTTCCAATTCATAGGAATACTCCTTGGTTGGTTGTTGTTGGTTACGGTAGCCTTTGAAGAAGTCTGCGAACAGCATAAGAAAGACGGCGCTTACAATACCAATGATAATGACAATTTTACCCTCAAGACGCGCCAGGCGTGTTGATAGCGTGAAAATAGCCTCATGTAGCTTTGAAAGCTGTCCATCTAACTTATCATGTTCGTCACACTTCATATTATCCCTCGAAATTTGCTATTAGCAGTTCCGTCTTGCGTTTCAGTTGTCCAGATAGTGAGTAGGTGGTTTCGAGTTCTTCGATTCTGAAATCCTTGTACATTTCACGAATAGCCGGGTGATCGTTGTACGACAGCAGCCACTTGCCTTTGATCGCCTTCAGCTGCTCGCATAGTTCGTCATGTGCTGTGAACGATTCGATTCCGTCCCTTTCATACAGGCTTTCCAGCTCGTAATACGGCGGATCGAGATAGAAGAAAGTGCCGGGCTTGTCGTAGTGTTTGATCAGCTGCTTGAAGTCCTGGTTTTCGATGATCACATTGCGCAGTCTGTCCGTTGCCTTCAAGACCTTCTCGGGCTCTCGAAGCGGAAGCATGCTTGTGTGCCCACGTACCGCGAATGTGTTTCCCATCGATCCGAACGAGCAGGCGACCTTGTAGTAGAATTGCACTGCCCGTTCGAGATCGGTGGTTGGCTGAGACCGGAGGAACTCGTGAAACAGCTCTCGGGATGCTATCAGTCGATTGAGCTCTGCCGTGAATGCCTGCGGGTGTCGCTGGATGTAACGCCAGAAGTTGACCAGGTCACCGTTGAGATCGTTGTATATCTCGCGGTATTTCTGGCGAGAGTCGAGTCCCCAGTCCTTGGGATCGTCGCTCTTGCCAAAGAGAACCCAGCCAGCCCCACCGAACACCTCGCAATAGGTGTCATGCTTCGGCATGCGTTCAATGATGGATTTTCGAAGAAGTCTTTTGCCACCGACCCAGGCGATAATCGAGTTCATAGTGTGGGATTCCTCAATAGATTGGTCGGTAGAT
This sequence comes from Cloacimonadales bacterium (SeqCode), assembly GCA_963666875.2. Lineage (GTDB taxonomy): Bacteria > Cloacimonadota > Cloacimonadia > Cloacimonadales > JAIOQZ01. Next base: position 595,471 of record CAXXPU010000019.1, on the reverse strand, counting down.
ATTCGGGAGTTGAAATCTATGAAGGGTGCCACGTTCTCCGCCAAGAACGCCATCAGCAGCGCCACGACCACGAGGGTCGTAAAACGTGACACCCGTTGTGTCAGTTTCGAAATGCTGATGATTTGCGTTCTTGGCGTGAACTCGGTTATCAATTTCATGTTTACGTTATCCTGTCAAGCCTGGATTACGCTGCATCCGGGATATTATGTTTGATGATGAAGATATCTTCGGTCGTGCCGTTGTGTTCGGCTGTGAGCACCATTGACCAAAGACCGCCATCCTCGCCAGACCAGGCGACTGACCATGTCAAGCCGTTGACGATGAGCGCTTGACTAAGTGCCTTATTCACGGCAACCATGGTGACTTGCGTACCGTCGCGACTGATCCCTTCGAGGAAGGTCTTCTTGTCCTGGCTGATTCCGTTGATTGTGGCTTCGAAAATATTGGTGCGCTTTGTCTCGAAGCTATAATGCTTGGTTTTCACTTTCTCGACCTTCGAGTCCGGCTTGAACGCCTTCTCGGCGAGCAGTCCGAGTTTCTCCAGATTGGTGGAGAGCTCGGTAGCCAGGACGGTCTTGTCAGCGAACTTCGTGGATATGTCGGCGGACGCATAGCTTCCGGTACCGATGTAGAGTTGATCAACATCGATGGTCTTGACCTGTGTGGTCAGTAATGCCATATCTCCGGTAGTCATATCGTCGGGAAGTGTCGGTTTTGCTACTGCCATTTGCTGCCTCCCTTACTCGCCGGTCGTCAGGTGGAAGACTAGCGCGAAACCGTTTACGTACGTGATTCCTGCGCGAAGGCGCAGATAGAAGTGCCATTTCCAGTCAGAGCCGTGATGTTCCTTCTTCAGCTCGACATCTGAACGGACACCGAGTATGATGAACTTGGCGAGACCAGCGATGATATAGTTATCCGGCAGAAGTCGCTCTTTGACAGGGATACCGCCGTAGGATATCTTGCCGCCTTCCATGAGGAGCTTGTCGCCGAGTTGTGTCTGGCGAGCAGCGATCTCTGCAGCGATTCGGATGTGATCCTTGTGGCTTACATAGATGACGAATCCCTCTTTTTCCTCGAGCATGTCGTCACTGAATGTAAGCAGAACCTGTTCGAACCGCTTTGACCAGGTGTCATAGGTTGTAGGATTGACATCCGTGATTACCGAAGCGTCGGAAGCCTGTACGATGACACCATCGAGAGCCGCAAGCGCTGGTGTCGCAGAGTCGCGATCTCCCTTGTACAGCAGCTTGCGCAGTGCTTTCTCGGCCTTCCCGGCGATGACCTTTTCGACGTATGCTCCGAAAGCTTCCTCTCCGTACTTGTCTTTGTAGAACTCGACAGTTTCCTTGCTGAGTGTTATCTCAGCCGTGAGGATACCGGTAGGGCAGGAAATATCACCTGTCGAGATGGCCTGAGCGGTTGGTGAGCCATCAAGCGAATTGGTAAAAACGAGGTCATCGATAAGACCGGCATCGATCTTCTCGTCCTTCTGCAGCAGTGTTACCGTGATGTCCGAAAGGGTATCGCTTGGGTTGGATGCGATCACTTCGTCGATGAAAAGACCTGCCATATTTTCAGTCAGGATGTTCATCGGCTGACCGGAATCAACATTGGCGATGCTTTTATAAAGCTCGCGCTTCTCCGCCTTGACGATAATCTCGATGCCCTTGATGGTTACTTTTCTGTCGGCGGCCATTTCCTCCGGCTCGCCGTTCAGTGATTTCGATATGGCTCGGTGCACGGTATCCCCCATTTTTTCGATTGCAGATCCCAGGCGTTCAATCGCGGCATCCAGTCTGGCATCCATCGTGGCATCTGCCTGATTTCCCTCTGCTTGCTGGATTTGCTTCTCGATCTCTTTGATTGCGGCGTCGAATTCGTCGCCCTTCGCCTTGTCCTTGAATCCCTTGAGCATTTCCTTGAGGCTATCGACCTTCTGCGCGAGCCGCTCAAGCTGAGGATTGGTGTCACCGTGATCGTCCGCACGTCCGTAGATACTGACGCCGTTGAACTGACCCTTCTCGACCTTCTTCCAGAGATCGGAATTGAGATCGTCGAACTTCAGCACCTGCACCCATGCCCCGACTTTTGTGTCCGGGAAATGTTCCGGATCGGCGGCTTTCAGGATGTAGGATTCGGTTATCCGGCAATCCTTGACCGGCTGGTTGTTGTGGTTGACATCGTTCTTCTCGACCAGACCCTTTCGGGAGAAGTTGTCACACGCCTTCTGAACTTCGTCTTTCGTGTAGAAGTCTCCCTGGGAGTCCACTACATCCGGCTCCATGACCGTCACGTACAAGCGCCCTTGCTTGTCGGACTTGACTTTGGTTGTTGACAGGACATGCTCATGCATCTTCCCGTCGGCTGACTTGATTACTGCGCCCTTCTGATTCGCCGGCTTCACGACATCAAACAGGAGCGACACGTAATCAACGTCGATATTGCGCAGCTCGCCCTTGCGAACTGTCTTGCGCTTGAACAGCTTCATACTGCCTCCTTGATTATTTATTTCGGTTTGTGCTAAAAATCTTTTCATCGGCGGTCAGGAAGAACTGGGTCAGGTCGCCGAAGTCGAATTCTTCAGCCTGAATTCCCCAGCTGAATTCGCGATTGAATTCCTTTGCGAGGGCTGAGGCGATGCGGTTCTGTAGTGGCGAGACCACAAAAACGTAGAATAGCGTCATGTCGCTGTTGTTGTCTCCGCCAAGCTGTCCGGCCACCAGTTGAGAAACGAGTCTGGCAGGGACGCGGTGATACGCGAATATGCCTTCACGCAAGTCCTTCTTCAATTTGATGAACCCGCCGTCTTTGTCGTGCTGACGGAGCGGTTCGAGCCTGATCTTGACGTTCTCTTTTTCGACCTCGATGAGGATCGACGAATGCGATTTCGAATTACCCTGCGCATCCATGAATGCTTTCTGGATCGTCTCAAATGCGTCCGTGACGACGACATTGCCCTCATCATCCACAACCGTTCCGTCGCGTAGGCTGCCACCCTCGACGATGATGAAGTAATCGATAAGCAGACCGCTCTTGAAGTTATTGAAATCGAACTTCTTAATCTCGCCAAGAATCTCGATGTTGAGCGCGATCGGTTCGCAAGCCAGTCCCCAGGCATTCGACTTGTGGGTCGGTCTCCGGAAATGAATGATATCCCGGTTATCGTGCAGTGTCCGGACGTTGTTCTTGGTCTGGATGTAATCCGGGCGCATGAATCCGAACTCGTCGTATTTCTCGACGATAACGATCTCGGAGGGCAGGATTCGCTCCAGCCCTACCCAGTTACCGCCGCTGTCGCGCATCTTGAGCAGGAAGGCGTTTCCGCAGCCGGCACGGTGTTTAACCGCCTCACCAAGAATCGAGCCGAAATCCTCATTGCCCGGAAACTCAGCTGCGGCAATCCAGGCATTCAGCTTGGCGTTTGAGGTCTCGACCTGCATAATGGTCGATTCTTTGATCGCTTCGACACAGCCCGAATGATACTCGTCGATCTCCAGCATCTTCAGCAATTTGGACATCGAATACGGCGCGTAAACGAATTTGACCTTCTTATCAGCTTTTGACAAACGTCGCCCGCGCCATTGCGTCTTCTTGAAATCAGGCTTCTCTGTTTTGTAGCTCTTTTCGAGAAGCTCGGGCGCGTTCGAGATAGCGAGAGCGTTGTTGCCGAGTGTCAGGACTCTCATATCGTGTACTCTACTTTGATCTTCGCGATCCTGACCTTGCGCGACGAATCAGCACGTGCATCATAGTACTCACATGCTGTAACATCTTGATCCACGATAGTTTTGTATTGCTCACGAAACGCCTCCTTGAGCGTCATGGCCGCGACATCTGGGTCGCTTTCTTTATTGATGTCCGCAACGAGTGCGACGGTTATGTTCAGCTGCAGGTTGTTGTTGAAATGCTTGGTCGGATTGGTTCCCTGATCACTGTCCAAATAGACAACCGCTGCCGGATAATGACCCGGCCCGGGAACGTCGTCACGGCGGAAAAAGATATTGTCACTGGAGATACCTGCATTATTCAGTGCGGTGACGATTTGAGTTCGTAGAGCCTGGTATTTCGCTGTCATGACAGCACCACCTCGATGCTGTCGAGCTGATCGAATATCCACTCCTGGGCATTCTTGATCACCTCTGCAAAGACGTTTCGCTCTTCGATACCCTCACGCTTGATTTTGCCACGAATCAGGTATGCCATCTCTTCGATCGTCATGTCTTCACCTTTGTGTTTTCCCGATTCGTGCTTCCAACCCAAGTCTTTGCGTTCGATCCAAGACTTCAGCGGTTCGAGCGGAGTCCATGACGGCACCTTGCCACCCAGCACATACGGCTCGTGGGCGACGTTCGATCCAACATGCAGGTTGATCTCGTTGCCCTTCCGGATAACTCGATACTCGGCATTGCGGTAGAAGTCGCCCTTATCCATGATGCCATCGTCGAGTATCTTCTGCTTGGATTTCGCGACGAGGACGTTACCAATCAGATGAGCGCGCTGAATGACGGATGCATGGATCGCCCGGTAGATTTCATTCATCAGGTCGTCCATACATCGTCCTCCACGTCTCCGCTGATGACACAAGCGCGGGTTCCGCGAACGGAGCGAGAGCCTGTCAGCAGTTCGCGGTATCGATTTTGCCCTGCAGTATTGAGATAATCGAGCACCTGAGTCAGAGCTCGAAGCTCGAATTGCTTTTTGTAAGATTCGATTTCTTTGACGGTGAGTAACTCGGCTGCCTGGTCATCGATGCCGGTTGACTTGATGATGCCCGTGCCGATGGTCTTCAGATTGAGGAACTCGATGACTGATTCGAATAGCTTGAAGCTGAATGCGAACTTGTATGCTGTCGCGAGGTCTGCGCCGGGTGTTTCACCGGAGGCTTCGTCGTAGTATTCGGTTTTCGTGTAGGCTTTAAGATAGGCAAGCGCAAGCGCGGAATGTGCCTTCAGAACATCGTTGATTGCGGGTTCGTTCGGAAGATTTACAATCGTCCGGACATCCACTTCGCTGACTGGAATTGCTGCTGCCATTCTGCTACCTCGCTTCGTTTTATGTAGCGAGTATGCAGTAGCTTCAGTAGGGCGTCAAAAACAGATGATAACAGATGAGACAGTTTCTTGTGATTTCACCAACTTTTTTACAAAATGAAAGCCCCCGATCGCTCAGGGGCTGAAAATTGTGTTGTTATTTCATTCATACACCTTCTCGTTATAGCTCCTCAAATCATTGAAGGATACTTCACCAGAGGAATTCTTGATATATAACGCGATGCAGTGCTTGCGATATTCTTCTGGATAACTTGATGGATCATACGCAGTAACGAGATTGGGAGTCAAGTCTTTGTCGTCATAGAAGGCTATTACGGTGAAGCGCCCAGGAGTCCAGCTTTGCCTATCTGCATATATTCGTATGACGTCCATATCTGTATGACTCGTATAAACGGTGGTATATGTGTGTCTGCCACTCACAGCATTGCCGACCGTTTTGAAGCCGCGAGCTGATGGTACAATGAAGACTGTTATCCACAGAATAATCGTCAGCACGATGAGCGATAGCACGACCTTCGCAAGGCATCCGTGTGCCTTCGTGAAGAGAACGGCCCCACAATGAGGGCATTCCTTTTTTGAGACATCGATCTTCTCACCACACTTACGGCACTTTACGAGCCTACTCATGATCACCTCCGTTAGTTTTTGTTTGCCTATCCTGGCTTTTTCATCAATTTCCGTCAAGCTTCAATTAATAGTCAATCACCGTTTCCGTTCTGCATTTCCAATGGAATGGTGGAAAGGGCGTATGGGCTCCGGTGACACCGACGGGATCTCCGTTCGAATCACGCTGGATCTGGTTTTCTTTTACCCAGGGTGCAAGCGCTTTGATCTGCTCACGGGCGTCGGTGAGGTTCTTTAAGTCGATCGCCATGAGTTGATCCCTCACCTGGATTGCATCAGCGAGCGGATAGCGCTTGTTCTGACCAACAAGAGCCTGGCAGATTTCGGAAGTTCGGTCGTCCATCGGATTGATCAGCCTGTAATACGTGGCTCCTGCCTGACGATATCCTTCCAGACGCCCGAATTCCCGAACACGTAGCGCTGTGTGTTCAGCGAGTCCTTGCCAGTATTGAGCCGATTGTTTGCCGAGGTCTTTGAGTTCACTCGCCAGCTTGTCCTTGAGCATATCGGTTGTGTAGCCGTCCTTGATCGCTTCGGTCAGGGAGGTCGTAAACTTTTTGGACACGTCGGCATTGAAGTGTTCGCCGACCCAGAAGACGCTCTGCTCGGTGAACTTGTTGACGATTCCTTGCTGCTCCATGCCGTAGATGCCGATCGAGATGCCGGAACCGACCTGCTGCTGAGCATCGCCGAGACCGTACTTGAGTGAACGCTGGATGAAGGTCTTGGTATCCTTGTTCACTTCAGCCGCGAAATCGGTGCCCAGGTTGCTGTTGATAATCTCGATGATGTTCGCGAGTACCCTGGCATCGAGCCGTTGAGATTTCGGGATGTCGGACAGCGCTTGGATCGCGTACCTTGCAGCCTCTTTCATTTCCTTCTGCCAGGCGTTGTTGAGCACCTGGTAGTAGTCGAGCATCAGTCTATCGAATGCATTCATCCCTCGATGACCTCCCGCTTCTGACGTCGAAATGACGGGTTCGTGAACTTCATGATCGTGTACATCTCCTCGATGCGATCGAGCACGCGGTCGCCGTAGGTATCGCGTAGCTGGGTATAGTCCAGGTTGGTTGTAATGATCGTCCCTTGGGCACGACCTCGCTTCCAGGCGTCGTAGCGATCGCAGATCAAACTACCGATCCACTCGCGTGCAGACTCCGTGCCTGGCGTCTCCGCGCCGACGTCGTCGATCAGCACGACAGGGCGATTGACCCAGCCGGTCAGCCTCTTCACATCCAGTGCCTTTTCCGAACTGTTCCCGCCCATGATTGCAAGGTATCGCTGATATATCTTCCGGACGTTCTCATGGATAATGTTGTCGAAGACTTCGTCACTGTTCGGCGAGATACCCAGTCGTATCATCGCGTACCGAATCGAATGAGACATGATCGTTGCCAGGAATGTTTTCCCGCGCCCAACACCTCCCGTGAATAGATAATGGAACGGCTTACCGGCTTCGAAATCAGCCCTGATTCGCGCGACAATCTCCGGAGTGGCGATCTTATACTCGTCTGGCAGCAAGAGCGCGACACGCTCGATATTTGCCTTACCAACCCTGATCATTCTTTCTATCCTCTTTGTATGTTCTGGTTTTACCGTGCTTCTTCCAGCAGGCGGGATTGTCGTAATCAGCTCTGTATGATCCGAAATGCTTCTTCGAGAAGAGGGTTTCGGGCTTCAGGTGCTGCTCGACTGGCGTCCCGATCCAATTGTTGACCTTCACGTCGATGACCTTCTTGAAATCCTCTTCCGTCCATCCCTCTTGCATACGGGCCCGGATGAGCTTCCGGTATTCCTCAGTGTACCCGCTGAATGACCGGCGAGCCTTGTCGTTCAGGTGCTCGATGATGCGGAAGATGACAGGCAGATCACCATCGGCGTTCTGCTGCTTCTCGATCTTGGCAATCATCCTGTCGATCGAGCGTTTGACTCTGATTGCAGCTGCTGTCGCGCCGACCAGGGAGGCGAGGCGGTCGTAGCTCTCACGAAGTGACATTATTTCTCCTTATCCTTCCATCTAACGTCGATCATCTGGGCAAGGACATACCCGTACATCACAGCGGGGAGGAAATACGAATCTCCACGCTCATAGCACAATAGCGCCCATCCAAAAGCTATCATCAGATAAAACCAATGACAAAACATCACACCTCCCTATCCGCGGGATCAGTCCAGCGAATCTGCAACGTCCTGAAAACGTCTTCTTCTTCAGGCGTTTCGATCATAACAGACCCTTGCCACAGGTGCCCGTCGTGGCAGCTATAGAAACCGCACCTGTTCATTTCAATGAATTGCTTGCGAACCCAATCAGCAGACCCCGTGCGAATGAACTTGATCAGTCCATAATTTTCAGGGCTCGCGATGAATATATCGATGTCGATGTTCTCGTGACGCATCCGGACGTATTTCCCCTTGTTCGGATCGCCTTTGAGCTTTATTCCAAGCGACAGCACGGCCTTTACAAACAAAGGAGACCGCTCGAAACTCTCAGCGAATAAGTCACCTTGGGCTGATGGGTTTTGCTTCGGAATACACACGATTTCGATGTCGTGCACCTCGTTCTTTTTGCGTCGCATCGATCCGGCAATCTCGCACTGTTCGCAATGGTCTTTAAGCTGGACTACGATCTCTGCAGCTATCCCTAATGCTTGGACTCTGTACATACATCCTCCGTAATTTCTGACAGGGTTCCCCACCTGTTATTCTTCAGCCTCTCTTCGTTGATCTCAAGCTTGCGATCGATCTCGGATTCCAGGTCTGTTTCACTCTGTTCAGCCAGATCGAGCAGTACGATCGCGACATCAGCCATTTCCTCTCGGACTTGTGCCATATCGCGGAAAACCAATGCTCTAATAAGCTCGCTAACTTCTTCGTCAAGCTTCAGCGCTTTTTCGAATAAGTATTCCCCTCCGCTGCCTCTCTGTCGCCACCTGATCATATCCACCCCAGAAGTTGGCTCGATGAGCAAACTCGTTGATGATTTTGCAATATTCGCGTAAAGTCTTCATCGCATCTCCTTCGTTTCACTTCATTCCATTCCGCCCAGTCGCCTGGGCGGTCAGGGATGAGGTGGTCAGGCACGTGAGAAGTTGAGGTTAACGAGATTCCACGAATCGTCAACGCTGGCGCGGGTATAGACATTGAGGTAGGTTCGGGTGTCGTTGACGTCGATAGCCTCGTTGATGAGTTCAAGCGCGTCATTCCACGCCTTGTCCTTTGATCGGTATTTGCGGAGAGAGAGCAGGCGCGTACGCGGAATCTGTCCCCGCTTGTCGATTTTAAGGATATCGTCGATGATTGCCAGAATAAGCGGATCGACACCCTTTACTGCGTTCTCGATGTACTCCTGGAGCTTCTGTTTCGCGAGTTGGATTGTCGGACCAAACGTTACCACGTCACGGTTACTGATCTCGACTTTGAGTAGCTTGTCGAAGCTGACGAGCTCGGCGTTGCCCTTCCACTCCGCATCTCGTTGGGCGGCAAGGTCATCGAGGTATTTCTCGGCTTCCTCATTCATCCTTGTCTTGTCGTCAATGATCCGCTTGTTGAGGCTCTCCGCACGCGCAACGATCCTTCTGACGATCCTGTCGCGCTTGACGAGATCGGGATTGAGAATGTCGAGCGGGTACTCCCGCCCCTTCGAATCCGTGAGAAACTGCTGTTTACGCTTTGCCATACATATCTCCTTCGGTCACGCCTGCGGCATGCCAGTCATTTGTTGTGCTTCTTCGAGCTTGCGTTGTTTGATCCGGATCGAGTCCTTCACCGCCGTCAGATTCATGTCCTGGAAGTAGATCGCGAGCTTATAGTTGAGGTCTTTCCGGCTGCAATTGAAGCTCGTAGTCATCTTCTCGAAGAACTGGTCGATGAAGACCTCCTTGAGCGTCTTGTCCTTCCGGTTCCGCCTCTCTTTCTCGGTCTTGACCTCCTCACGCAGTTCCGGTGTGGGCAGGTCTTCGGCTTTGTTCATCCAGGCTTCGGTCTCCTCGAAAACGCAGCCCTTGACCAGCGGCTTGATCATCGTGAGCTTGTCGAGTCCGATCTTCTTCAGCGATTCCTCGTTGATGTCCAGTTCCTGGATAAACAGATCGTGGATGCCAATCAGCTTGCTGGCGAAGCCGCCGGTCATTGCGTGCTCGGTCTCGACGAAATCTTTGAAGTTCTTGTAGCCGCGCAACCTGTAAAGCTTGCTGCGTTTGATTTCGGACAGCAGGGCGCCGAGAGTCACGAAGTTATCTTCCAGGGTCTTCTTGAGCCTTCCCACGGCTTCGAATTTTTCTTCCGGGGTCTGTTCGATCATGTCATCGTTCATGATTCGCTCCTTCATTAGTAGGTTATTTGTCTGACTTTCACCTGATTGCAAGGGGTGCTGTATTCTTTGAATCTTTCAAGGCATCCGGCAACGGCGTCCGGGCCGTCCACATAGCCTTGTGGATATGTTAGAAACTGGCTGATCAGTGTCGGCGTGTCCTGCCCCTCTGGAAAGAGGAGCTTACCGCTTTCGATAACGGTATCAAGACGCTCGATACGGAGATTCTTACTCACCTTATTGTTAACGCGCGTGAATAGATGTGAGATCGGTTCAAGACCCGTGTCACGACACCATCGATCGAAGTCCGCGAGAATTCGATCTTGACCATATACTGTCTCGATCGAAGGTCTGAATCGTGCGCCGAATCGATTACGCCTCCTCATAATGGTCTCGTAAAGGTACTGGAAGTAACTTGAATTCTTCGTCTGACGTACCCATACATCAATTATGTAAAAGTGATCTCCATCCCAACCCGCCGTAATGACGGCTTTGTATGCGCCCTTCTCTCCCCACGCGGGATCGGAGTACAGCCACACGCGAGTGAAGGGATTGTAGTCGTGGATATGTGTTTTGAACCACTCGCATTTGAAGATGTTCCCCTCGATAATCGGCTTGCCGAGCATCTCGCGCTGATACCCGACTGATCCGAGCTTCTTACGCAAGGCCGGAAGGCTTTCAGTTGGATACTGGTCTTCCCACACCGAACACCCACTTTCATCCTCAACTGGGTACCGCAGAAGCTGCGCCGATATGGTCATGATGTGCTTGACCTGGTCAGGATCGAAGTCGGATTTATCTTCCTTGAGTTCGCTTATCAGACCGTCCAAGAATTGGCAAATGGCGTAGTTGGGATGCACCAGGTTCCCGAGCCAGATAACACGGCCGCTGCCTTTCGGATTCAAGGCTCCACTGACTTCCTGGACGATCTTGTCTTTCTTTCGCCGCCCAATCGATTGGTTACCTTGATTTTCTTCTTTGTCGATATCGTCGCAAATGATCAGTCCGGGACGCTGAGCAGTTCGGGGATTGACCGTTCCTCGAATAGCTTGCCTGATAGAACGAGCCCGGATGCGGGTGCGATTGCGCAGATAATAGTCTTCGTCGTCCGATCCTTCAGGGGCGAGATCGGGAAAGTAAGCTCGCAAGCGCCGGTTGTTTTGGAGTTCATTGAGCATGAAGCCCGTTCGTTCCTGGGCGGCATCAATATCGGCGGCGACGTGGATCACATAACGCTCGCCTTTGATGATTTTCCAGATCGGGTACACCACCCCCATTTCGACGGTCTTGCCTAATCCTCGATAACCGGTCAGACCCGTGATTCCCGTTCGGCCTTCAATCAGCTCAAACATCTCCTGATGATCCGGGCTGAAAGACAAGCCAAACACGTGCGGGAAGAACGTCTGACAAAACTCGCGAAACGCCTTCCAGCCTTCCCCCGTGACACGATTTAACCGCGCCTTCCTTCTTTTGGGCGTTTCTCCGGAAAACGGCTCGATATGGGGGGTCTTTGATGCGATCTCACCGAGGCGTTTATCGAATCGAGCTGTGAAGGAACTCATTTCAAGCGCCCCTTGATGTATTCGCAAAGTTCAGGAAGGTTCGCTTGGAACCATTTACGGAAGTCTTCAGGGGCTTCGGCGATCAGGAAGTCAACCGTAAGCTCGGAGTATTTGAGAAGCGTATCCTCCGTGTACTGGCGAGGATCAGTATTCTTGGAATCCTCACGCAGCATACGCGTCAGGTCTTTGAGCTCGACGGAAGAAGGGTCGGCCTCGAAGAGGTCGAGTGTCCGGATCATCGCCCTTTTCTTTGCGCGCTCGATCCGCTTGTCCAGTTCACGGATATCGATTCGCTCGGCGTCCCAATTACCGTTGTCGCGCCAATTGCGGATCGTCCGGGGAGTGCGGTCGAACTTGATGGCGATTTCTTCAATCGATACCTTGTTGATGTACAACGCCTCAGCAGCCTCTTTCATAGCGGCGAGACTCATTGATTTCTTCTTACTCATTTTCCGGCTCCACCTTGTGATTGGCTAAATAGTTATTGATATCTTTACCCGTAACCCGCAGAGACCCATTACCACCGAGACGGAAGGCAGGGAGAGGGTCGTTGATATCACCAATCATTTTATAGACTTTTGCTCTACTCGCGCCAAGCCGGGCGGCGATCACATTTGGAGGATAGGCGTGATCATCTTTAAACAGTTTGCACATGCGCTTACTCCTTATCTCTTTCCTTGATATTCTTTTCCGGTTATCTGTGTGAAGGCTGTTCGCTTGAATGTAGTAACAATCTGCGTCTCCAGCATATAAATTGCCTTAGAAGCTTCTTCCGATGAAAGAAACACCGCTTCACCCTTCTTGATATACTTCTTCAACCAATTGCGCATGAATGCGTCCCACTCGCTACGTCTGGTGCGACTGTACCAGCAGTAGCCTCCCATCAGGATGCAGATGTAGCACACCTGCTGGTATGATGCCGAGAGACCTCCACCTTGGGTACTCATCGCATGATCCATCATCTGACGCATGAGCTTGGTGTAATGCGGCTTGTATTGGCCTGCGAGCAGCTCTTTCAGTTCGTGCAACTCGTTGATACCGAGAGCTCGCAGTGAGTTGCCGAAGCCCCAGTCCACCATCAGGTCATGGAAATAGTCGTAATCCCAGCCCTGCTTGCTTGCGGCTGCCATAATCGTTTGCCGGAGTTGCTTGGCGTAGTAGAGTTGCTTCTTAGTCATTGCGTATGCCATATTCCCTCAGTGTCTTGATATTGGTCAGGTCAACGTTTGGAATTGCCGTATAGTATGCGAGATTCCCATCGACGTACTTGACCAGGACAGCCTTCTCGATCAGCAGGGCCGGGAGCCATCGCTCGATGGTTGAGATTGTCAGCCCTGTTCGCTCGACTATTTCATTCTTTCGCAGCCATTGATGCGTGTGGTATAATATGTTGTAGATCGTAACGTGCGATGGCGGTAACTTCACATGTCCCCCCGAACCCCATACGTAAACATGCAGACCGTGTTCGCCACGTTTTGATATGCTGATCTCGCCGGTCTCGACAAGCTTCTTCAGAAGGTGACGCGCGTATCGCTCCTCAATGGCACACATGTTCACCACATCTTCCGATGTGAACGGCTTCTTTGTACAATATGCCATATTGCGAATCAGGTCACTCTGCGTCATTTCAGTTTGTGGCATCGAGCACTCCCTTCACTTCGTCAAAAACGATCTTTGTCTTGCCCTGGCGTTTGGTTTCTTGTTCGAGAATCTCAAGCCGATCCATTGTTATTCTGACCGATCCATGCCCAACATGCTTTGTCTTTCCGTCCTCGCCCTTAACCTCGTTGGAGACAAGGAAACGGGCGACAGAATCGTCGATATCGAGCTCGCTGCGAGCCTTGACGATCCGGATTAGGTCGCCCGTAGTTATCGCTTTGAATTCAACAAACTTACACCGGCTGAAATAGTGGTCATTATACGCCGTTATTCTGCCTCGTGTGTCATTTTCCCCGACAAGAACGATGGTTGCACCGGCGATATCCCTGAATTGGCGGATGACTTCGAGTATTTGCCATTTCTTGAACTGGATAAGCAGGTTAATTTCATCGAAGACAAACACAGTATCGGCGGCGTTCGGATGCTGGAAAAGCTCATTGCAAGCCTTTTGCAGCTTTGCGGTGTTGCCTTGTATGACTGCATCAGAACCATGCACATGACGATTCAGACGTCGATAAACTTCCTCAAGGAAGGTCTTCAGATGTTCACATGCAGTAATGCACTGGTAAATCCAACCGTTAGAAAAGGTTTTCCTCTTTACATAGAACGTCTTTCCGGTGCCAGGGAAGCCGTATATCATTACGATCGAGCCCTCGGCCTGGCGCTCTACATTGTGCAGAAGCTTGTCTGCGAATTTCGTGTTATCTGTTTGCACCAATACGTCTTTCATTACTTCACTCCCATCGTTTTGATAAGTCTATCGATTTCGTTTTCTTCAGCCTTTACAACATCATCGTCGGTCACTTCAATCTTACGAAGCATCTCAGTGATGTCCGTCACGTTGTTGTTATTCTCGATCTCGGGAGGTGCCGGGATTGGGTCGGATTCCTTCATCAATTGCTTGATGTTCTGCGGATCGATCAGTTCAGGTACCGATTCGGTTGCTTGTGCGATGGCAGCAGTCGATTCTTTGATTCGCTTCTGATGCCGCTTGAATTCCCTGATTTGTTTCTGGAGCTTCTTACCGTCTTGAAGGGCGTCATCGGAAAGCTTTACCATCGCGTGTACATGGTCGCGAGCCTTTGCTGTCGCTACATAATCACCACGCTTGTTATAGACCTTCACGTAGCGGCGATCGCGGATTGAGTAACGGAGCGTGAGCTTATTTCCGACGTAATTCAGCATATTGTCATCCCAGTACAGGATTCCATGCAGCCGAACACCTTCCTTGCTCATCACGCGCTCATCACTTACCAACATGCAATGGTTCAAGCGCTCTTCCGAGATATGACGCGATGGCGGGATATTGGCAGACTCAAGCACTTCCATCGGTCGCGCCTTGATTCCCCGGTGGAAGCTGTAGCCGTAGTATTTCAGATTCCATCCCTCAAGTGCCAGAATAGCCTGCTCTACTGTGAGAATGTCTTTGACGCTGTAGCTTTGCATCAGCTTCTCGTTTCGTCGCATCCTCGCCGGTTTTTTATCGATAGACTCGCCGCAATAGCCAGGCATCCACTTCTCGAACTGGTTGTTCAGCGTCTCGAAATAGCGTTCGATGATCTTGGATCGCGCGTTGTATGGGATCGCGAAAGACAGCCCCACGCCGAGTCTTGCAAAGATTCCGGTCACTTCAGCTTCATAGCGCGCCAGGGAGATGCCGCCGAAATACTTCGAGCGATACGCTTTTCCGTTATCGACATAGACCAGCTTCGGCAGGTATCCTGTGTATAGCACCGCATTGCGAAAAGCGTCTGCAATGGCCTGCGTGCTCTCAGTCCAATCGACTGTAGCACCCACGACCATGCGCGATGCCCAGTCGAAGAAGGCGATGAGGTTCAGGCGTCGCGGTTTGCCTGAGTCCGGATCGATCACCATGAAGTTGAGCGTGTGACCGTCAGATATCCATACGTCTCCAGGCTTGATATCGCTGTCGTCGCGCAGGATACTGGGTAGGAAGGTATCCTTGAGAGCCTTCTCGCCATGCCGCTTGAGTATCCACTCGCCTCGATGATGTCGCTTGAATTGGTCTGCCCAGCGTCTGAGCGTTGCCGCCGATGAAGGGCTGATAACCTGATAGACTTTGCCGTTGATTTCAAGAGTGTTAGGCACTTCACCGCTCTTCACATGGTGACAGTGTTGCTTGAGTCGGGCGATCACAGACCCGACCTTCCTGCAGTTATCCGCATCCTTGCCCATGAGACCGGCAAGCATGACCTTTTCCTCAAACTCAGTTATCGTAGCGCCTTTGCCAACCTGGTATTTGGGCAGCAGTGCCATGTAATCACGCCCGGATTTCTGGTATGCTCGAAGCCATCTGCGTAAGGCGTCCTCGGATCGAGCGCCTTCATTCTCATAGACCTCGGGCATCAGCAGACCGTCATTGTAGAAGCTGGTGATGTCCTTCCACGCATCCATCTTGCTATTCGCTTTGTTCAGCAGCAACTCGATCTTCTCACAGAGAGCGCCTTTCAGCCGGGCCCTGTCGTGATACCGATTATCGAAACTGTGTGCATCGTCCTGGATAACCTCACCGTCCACGACCGGAAGCGCCACCGATGTCGGTGGTGGCGCTGTTATACCCCGGTCGCGGAGCGCTGGCGGCGCTGGTGCCTTGGCGGTGACACCTCGCTCGGTGTTCCTGGCGGCTACGTTGCTACTGGCGCTCTTGGCGGTTAATGTATCGTCCCCTGGGATTTCTGGCTCGATTGGTGTGTCGTCACTGTCGTCACTGGGTGTCGTCACTGAAATGTCGTCACTGGCTGTCGCCACTGAAGTGTCGCCACTGTCGTCACTCGATGTCGTCACTGGTTTGTCGTCACTGGGTGTCGCCACTACCGTGTCGTCACTGAAATCCCGATCTGTCGTCACTGACTTGTCGTCACTGCTTTGATCCTGGTAAAAGATCAATAGCTTCGGTTGCCCGTTCGGATTGTCCTCATACTTGTGTTCCCACTCGCCTTTCTTGGCGCGTCGTTGCACTGTACGGTTGCTAACACCGAGCTTCTTAGCTAATTCTTGCGTTGTGTACCACATAGTCCTTACTCCTGAATAGTGCCCTGCGAACCGCAGCCCAACAGGGCATTGGTTCAAGAGTTAGGTTTTCAAATGGCTTTGGCGACGTAGGGCTCGTTGATGGTCGATCTCTTGCTGGCGAATCCTCGGATCGGCGAGTACGGGTCTCACTGTGTTCGGCTTCTCAGGTACCGCGCGTGTGACGGCTTTGAGGATGAGGTCGAGCTTCTCCAGGATGACATCCTGTTGAGTCTTGATCAATTCCAGAACCAGCACGGAGTGGGCTCCCAATAGGATTTCACTTTCTTCTTCCGTCAGTTCGGCGGATTCTTCTGCTACTTCTTGCAGCTGTTCGTCTTTGATTTCAACTTTGTCCTTCATGCGTATCTCCTTTTTGTAACTTGTTACCGTTCATGTGATAGAGCTCTATCTTGAGCGTGATCTCGTTCGGGATCGTCGTTGTGCTTGCCAGTCTCTTGGTAAGCGCTTCAAGCAGCTCGTTGATATATCCGATCGAGAACTCAAGGGCGATGCCTTTCTCTCTATCAGTATCAGAATCACCCTCTTTGAAGGCTTCTATGACATCTTTCGGAGGGATTTCAACCTTGTCTTTCATTCGTATCTCCCTGTTTTTTAGTGACCTACTCAAGAGCGCCCTGCACAGGCCCAGCTATACAGGGCGTTACTTCAGGAGGTGACTATGCCGACTCCGCCTCTCCATCTGGAGGTGCTTCGGTTTGGGTAACGGGTTCAGGCGTTGTTTCAGGCTCGTATTCAACGAAAAACGGTAGTAGCTTCTGGATAGGTGGATCGAGTTCTTCCGGGTACTGAGAGCTCTGTATGGCGTTCACAAGGTCTTCAGCGCACTGCTTGACGTGTGCGAGTTCTGCGACTGTGCAGTCCTGCACATTGGAGAGCTGGTTATACATCCGGATGAGTTGTTCGTATTCCTTCTTATAGTAGCCCTTGGCGTTCTTCTGCAAGCGGTCGATATCGCACGAGAGGAAGAGCATTGCCTTGATCTGGTTGATCACGAACACCCGGTAATCCTCGAGGGCTTTCTCGCTTTCCTGCCAGCGCTCTTTCCAGTGCTTTGCCTGCTTCAGGATCGCTTCTTTCTGCTTGTTGAGAGGGCTCGCTTGCAGGCTGTCGATGTGTTGTTCGAGCTGCTCGATGCTCTCGTTCGCAAGCTTCAGGTTCAGGTCTTTCTGCTTGCAGGCTTCGAAGAGTTTGTCTCGCTGCCCTATAAGCATCTTCACCATTGATTTCTCGACCTGCACCTTCTTCTTCTCAGCTTCAAGCTGGTACTTGTAGGATTCCTTTGCTGTGCGCTCGGAACCGGCTTCATGCATCCACTGGCTGGCGCGGTCTCGTTGCTCCCGTAGCGCTTTCATATCATTCCATAGCCAGGCAACCAGCCCCACGATGATAACAGGCAGTAATACGTTACAAATGAGTTGCAAATCCATGAGTTCCTCCTATGGATTAGGTTTTGTAGTTATTGCAGTCTTTCTGAGTTGTAAAATCTGCTCGTCCGTGCACTGCTCGATTGTGACCTTCAGCCCGCAGTCCAGGCACAGGAAGTTAAAGCCACCGTTTAGGAGACATACGTTCTTACTTCCACAAACACAGCGGCTTAAACGCTCTGTAATTTTCACCCATTTCCCCACTTCAATTGGCTGTGTCATATCGTTCTCCGGATTGACGAATGGTAGGTATATGGTTCGCCGTCCAGGGTGACCCGGTCGGCGTTACGAAGTTCTTCTTCGAGTTCGTATTGCGTGATACGATTAAGCTTGATGTTGTCCGGGTAGCCTATCACGCGATGATAAGCAATGATGCCTTCGACTGTCGTCACCGCAAAACGCTTGGTTGACACGCGCCCCGGATTGCAGCGTCGGCATACGATCATGCGCTGAGCGTTGTCAGGGATCGTGCCGATGATGGTCTTAGTCATTTTTCTTACCTGAATCAGTTGACACGTTATCCTTCATCAAGCTTGATATCTCTTTCAGCATAACACTTAGAGGAGGATACCATGCATTTAAGGACGTATATCTCTGATTGCAGGGAGCTTGTATGGGAGATTTTGGAGAGTGTGACTGACAAGGATAGGGAATTCGCCATGCTATTTCATGAAAAGTACGGCGAAAACGGCGTATTAGATTTCCTGTCAGAGCACGTGGACAGTGTAGCGGCCTTTCTTGCTGCGACACCTGCGAAAAGGGACAAGCTAAAGGTATGGAATAGCGAGCCCGAAGTGAAGTCCATTCTCTTATATGCTTCCTTTGTTTCGTTGCAAATAGCAGCAAGAATGCTTGATGAAGCCAACAAGATGCCTCCTGGACTTTCCAAAAGAAACGCCGCAGCTTCAGCCGTAGAATCGTTCTTGAACATAAGAAAATCTATAGATTTCCTTTCGTTTGATAAGAAGAAGTTTTCGTTTTAGCCATCGTTCCTCCTGTTGGTTAGCTGGTCGCCAGATGCCCGTCGAAAGGGATTAATGTTTGTACTTTGATCTTTCGTTCAAGCTTACGAATGGGTGTCATAATTCTCTCGATCTCACTCACTGGAATCGCGTAGCGGGTACCGTTGTAGCCACGGGCTTTGTATGCCTTTATGACGCCTCTCTCGATGCGCTTCTGTACCGATGCGCGGTCAATCCCGAGCATTTCACCGGCTTCCGTTGTGGTTATCGCTTCAACGCCATCCGGAAGAATCTCGAAGCCGTCGATCCGACGACTGCCAACCCTGGGCATTGCGGATACCGGCTTACCGGTCAGATGATCGCCCAAGACCTTCATCGCCCAACGCTGGAAACGAAGCACCGAAGCCCGTTTGTCTTCGTCCTGGATGCGGCTGTAATCCAGCTTCATCAAGAGACCGACCACACCGTAGGCGTTAAGAGCTGGTACTTCAACATCTTGCTGGCGCTGATACACCTTTCCTTTGGCTGATTTCTGCTCAAAAACACTACCTACCGTGACGGTTGCCACTGTTTCTTCGAATTGCTCAGGATATCGATCGAGGATTTCGGTCAGCTTCCAGCTTTCGTATCCGATCGCCCGTGCGATATCCACAACCGGCGTTACCGCGCCAATCGGGCTTTGCACCACCCGCACATCTACCGTATGGGTCGCGAATGGCATGATTTCAAACTTGCTCATGGGTTCCTCCGTTGATAGGTATGCGCGTTTTT
Organism: Cloacimonadales bacterium (SeqCode); assembly: GCA_963666875.2. Taxonomy (GTDB): domain Bacteria; phylum Cloacimonadota; class Cloacimonadia; order Cloacimonadales; family JAIOQZ01. The sequence continues at coordinate 576,052 of CAXXPU010000019.1, read as the reverse complement.
CTTGACATTTGCCTGCCGGAAATCATCATCTTGAAAATTTCATGGAGGTTATTATGAGTCATAATTCTGTCCCGACGGTGAAGGTGTTAGAGGTTGCTCAAGAACTTCGAATATTTCAGCAATACATCTCCTCTTATAGGGAGGCGCTACAGAACTACGAAGCTGGTTTCCAGCAGCGTCACATAGAGTTATTGACGCATCGTGAATCGGAGAAGACGAATAAAGCAGCCGAAAAATTTCTTGAGCTCGGGCTACAAGCGAATATAGGTCTTCCCGAGTTATTCCCGCTGACGGTTCGGGTTGCTTATTTCTGGGATTCGCTCCTGGCGCAGAATCCGACTCCGGACGATCTTCTTGTGTTGCTTGACCAGTATGGTGTCCAGCATCCGAACGCTCTTTCGTATGCGCTTCTGGGGACGTGCCCTCCCGATCGTTGCATGATTGGGCTAATAAGGGCTTAGATTCGATATCCATCATTGTTCCTCCTGATGTTACTCACCAACGACCCGAAGCTTCAGATCGGGATTGAACGCATGCTCGACCGGGTACTCGAAGTCCTTCATAGCCTTCTGAACTTTCGAGGTGATTCGCGGCATGGTATCAACTCCCTGCATCCAAGTGTTGAATGACGTTTGTTTGATTTTGTATTTTTTACAGAAGCTCCTATAGTCCCCAAAATAAAGGGTTACGAATGCCTTAACCACCTTGCGGCTCATGGTTCCGGATTCGATTGTTCTTGACATTTGCCACCTCACTATTAGAAATCAATCTGAATACAAAGACACGTTATTACTTTTCGTGCCAGTACGTCAAGTAATTTCATAACTTTCTGTGACACTTCGGGGGAATAATGGATGTACTTTTATGCGACAGAATGCGTAATGTGCGGAAATATCTTGGCTTAACGCAGGCTGAGTTCGCAGAAAAAATTTCAGCTTCACAAGGCGGAATTGCTCAAATTGAAGGACATAGGAAAGAGCCATCCAAGAACATGCTTATCCAGATTATTACTTTATGGAATAATGTGAATGCTAATTGGCTACTTACCGGCGAAGGGGAGATGTTCGACAAGCCTGGCAGCGATTCACCGAGGATCGTGGAGCCAGGCGAAGCCGGCGAGTTCATAGACGTGCCTGTGGTGGCGGAGATATCGGCAGGGGTGCCGATGCCTGGCTGTAGCGGTACTGAGCCGCTGAGCACCGTATGTGTCAATGCCACGCTGCTGAGGGGTTTGAAGCAATACTATTGTTTCCGAATCAATGGTCAGAGTATGGAGCCGGAAATCAAGCACAACGACCTGGTCATCATTGACGGAACAAACGACCTGGGCAGCCTGGAAGGGCAGATCGCCGCCTGGCGTATCGACGGAGATCTTACACTGAAACGCCTCATGATCAGCCACAAAACCACGTTCCTCGTGCCCATCAATAAAACATTTGACCCGATTGTAGTTGATTTCAACATCAACCACGTTACACCGATCGGGCGTTTACGGTTCCTTATCCGGAGTTATTGACCGCGTGTACATTATATAATGACGCATCTAAATCATTTGGAAAACCACTTGCAACATGGCAATTTAGAAATCTACTTGCAACATAGCACGTTTCTTATACATTTCAGCGGTTTACGCGATTGCGGAAGTATTTGGAAATCTTGTGAAACAAATGGAAGCGAAATGACGCCATTTAGAAAACTGTTCGGTTTCGTTACACATGCCCCCAAAGCCGCACCACAAGCAGATTAGGGGCGTTTTTCCTCACTGTTTTCGTTTAGAATTTTCTCTGCAACTTTATATGTAATTAGTCAAATGGCGTGATACAACCGAAAAGAGTTTTGGGGGAGTTTGGGTCAGAGGTGATTTTCCTGAATCCATACAACCATAAATTCAATATAATCGTCGTTCACTAGGACAAATACCAGGACGTCTTCCTGGTGGGTGTGTTGGAAACGGTGATCAGGACGATGTAATTCTGTTAAGGAGATAGGGATGTCTATTGAGATAGACAAAGCCATTGCCGAGATTGAAAAGTGGAAAAAAGACTTCTTAGAATCGCCTAAAACCGATAATGGAGATATCGAACATCTTTCCTTGGTAGCTCGTCTCGGTGAACTTAAACGACTCGCAGTGAAGAATTTTGGACTTAAAAGCCATCAGTATGACAAAGTAAGCAATTTGACGATTTTTAAGGATATGTTCCCATATTTATCTCGCTTAGGTGTGGGAGCACACTATAATCTCATACAGCAGCTATTTATCTATGCGAATAACTGGATTGATGATTTGAGATCGCCAGAATATGAACAGCCCCTTGTCACACTTAAATCGAGTATCAATTCCGAATCAGAGAGCAGCGCTGAAGGAGACAATAGCATGAACAATACACAGAAAATTGAACTGATAAGAGAATGGATCACATTAGCTGAGAGCACACTTGATAAAGGCCATGAGAAGGCACCTTCAGTTATTCAAATGAAACGTGTATTAAGTAAGGCTGCAGTTTTAATTCTTAGGATCTCAGATCCAGAAAGTAAGCAATGCAAGTTCGTAATAGAAAACAAACCACTCGAAGAAATCATTCATGGAGAAGGATTAGACAGACAATCGACCCTAAATGAGCTAAATCAAATGTTGAATGTGTTTGAACAGTGGTATATTGACCTATCTGCAACAACTAAACCCCAAGAGGACAATACAATGGCTCGCAGCGATCAACATCAGGCCCATAAGATACCATCCTACAAGTGCTTCATCGTACATGGCCATGATGATTCACTCAAGAAAGATGTAGCGCTATTCTTGCATGGAGAAGACTTCTCTGGAAGAAAGATTGAACCGATTATTCTCAATGAACAGGTTGATGATGAAGTGCTGACAATCAAAGAGAAATTCAGTAAATATTCCGATGTTGATTTCGCTATTTGTTTATGGACTGCAGATGATCTTGGAAAGGGAAAGACCGATACAAACCTGAAGCCAAGAGCAAGACAGAATGTGATTCTCGAAACTGGGTATTTGTGGATGAAACTGAAGGGTCGCCTTTTCATCATTCGCGATGAAGGTGTAGAGATTCCCAGCGACCTTAAAGGCGTAGAATATTGCGATAGCAAGGACAATTGGGAATTAAAACTCATCAAGAAGATTAAGGTTATATACAACAAACTTGATCCGAAAAAATAACCCGGATAACCTGTAGCTTCTTAGAATTCATTACCAACCGATTTCCCGATAATGCTCTCTCTGCCTCCTACTTCTTCCCCTTCTTATACCCGCAATCCCTCAATCCGTTTGTGATGTTTCCTTTCGCGGTCTGGAGGTCGTCCAGGTAGCCATCGATCCTCTTCGAGATCGTTCTGACACTTGCAATTGTACGTAGTCCGTTGCTTTGCCGGGTGATTCCGGCATAAGAAAAGGGCGAATCGCTTCGCCCTTTCAACGGTATAGCTGTTAGTATCTACAGCACGCCTTCCTGGTAGGCGACTTCTTCGTGCAGCGCGGCGTCGAGTCCCTTGAGCTCCTCTTCTTCGGAGACGCGCACCTTCGTGATCTTGTTGATGACGAAGAGCATGATGTAGGTGAAGAGGAAGGCGTAGAGGCTTGCGCCGACCACGGCGACGACCTGCTTGACGAAGAATCCGGTTCCGCCGTAAATCAGGCCCTGCGGAGCGCCGGAATTGACCGATTGGGATGCGAAGACGCCGAGCAGGATGGTTCCCACCACACCACCGACACCGTGAACGCCCCATACGTCGAGCGCGTCGTCCCAGCCCTTCTTGTTCTTGAGCTGGACGGCGAGGGTAGCAGACGACGCTCGCGGCAATACCGATAAGAGCGGCAGCCCAGACGGGAACGAATCCCGCGGCGGGTGTGATGGTAGCGAGACCCGCGACGGCTCCGGTGAGCAGTCCGACGAGTTTCGGTTTGCGTGCGTGGAACCACTCGATGAAGAGCCATGTGACGGTTGCGAAGGACGCGGCGATGTCGGTGTTGACGAACGCCTGCACGGTGATCTCGTCGACGGCGAGTTCGCTTCCGGCGTTGAAGCCGTACCATCCGAACCAGAGCAAGCCGGTTCCGATCGCGACAAGCGGAATGCTGTTGGGAACGGAGGATTGCTCTTTACGCGCGCCGACATAGAATACGGACGCGAGCGCTGCGAAGCCGGCCGTCGCGTGGACGACGATTCCGCCTGCGAAGTCCAGAACGCCCCACTGCTGCAGCAGTCCGCCGCCCCAAACCATGTGGACGAACGGGTAATAGACGAAGATTTGCCACAGGCAGAGGAAGATCAGGTACGCCTTGAACGATACGCGGTTCACGAATGCGCCGGTAATCAGCGCGGGTGTGATGATCGCGAACATCATCTGGTAGGCGAAGAAGAGGTATTCCGGGATGTGATCGACGGGCGGGGCCAGCACGGAATGGATTGTCACGCCGTTGAGGAACGCCTTGTCGAAGTTACCGATAATCGCGCCGTCACCGCTGAAGCACAGCGAGTAACCGATCGCGAACCACAGGATTGTGGTGATGCCGAGAGAAACGAAACTCTGGATCATGATGCCCAGAATGTTGCGTTTGTGGGCAAGTCCTCCGTAGAAAAATGCCAGTCCCGGTGTCATGAGCATGACGAGACTTGTGGCAAGTAACATGAATGCAATTGATGCGTAGTCCATAAATCACCCCTGATTGATGTTTCCCCTGAACGAATTCAAGGGATGACAAAAAAAAGGAATAACGCACGAGCGTGTCAATCGGAATATTGTGTGACTCGACAGGTGGGTGTTTGGTCGCGTTATTGCTTCAATGATTTTTAAGAAGTCAGATAAAGGAAGAAAATGGGACAGCAACAGATATTGCTCATTATCATCGGGGTGATCTTGATTGCCATTGCCGTGGGCGTTGGAGCACAACTCTTTCGCGATCAGGCGGTTGACGCCAACCAGGACGATCTGCGTGCGGATCTGATTTGGCTGGCGGAGAAGGCCTTCAAGTATCGCATGATGACGATCGTGATGGGCGGTGGAAGCGGTTCTTATCTCAATATCACCGAGCGTGATCTCGGCTCTTCCGATGTGCTCGACAACGATCACGGATCTTTTGAATTAATTTCCGTCGAGGCGGACGAGGTCGTGATCCAGGCGACAGGCAAGATCGGCAATACGCCTTGGATTATTCAGTGTGTCGTGGATGGCAGCGGCAATAAAACCATCACGGTTGTTCAGACGGCATCTTTTTGATCTTTCAAACAAAATATGTGTAAGATTTAAGATACAGGGCGTAAGAAATCTCTGACATATATGCCTGTATCGATGGATTTCGGGAGTTGCTTTCATGATGTTTTCATGAGGAAACGCAACCAGATAATTTCGTAAACTGCTGTGTGCAAGGACATTACGGAAATCGTAGGAGCCTTTTGGCACAGGCATTGCAAAGTATGAAAACAAATCCAAACACAAGGAGATTACAATGGGACAACAACAAATTCTGCTCATCGTGCTTAGCGTTATCCTCGTCGGTGTCGCTGTGGCTGTCGGTATTACAATGTTCAGAGATCATGCTCTCAGCTCAAACAAGGACGCTATGATTTCCGATCTGACCAACCTTTCCGCGAAAGTTTACAAGTTCAGAATCACCCCGACCGGTATGGACGGTGGTGGCGGATCCTATGCGGACCTCGAAGATGGCGATCTCGGCACAGCCGAAGCGCTCGACAATGACAATGCTACCTACGAAATTACATCCGCTGAAGCTGACGAAGTCGTTCTTACCGCTACCGGCAAGCAGGGTGCGACCCCGTGGATCATCACCTGTACGATCGACGCAAGCGGCAACAACACATTCGAAACGACTCAGGAAGCTGCGTACTAAACCTGACCTGACGTTATTTGAACGAGGACTGGAAACGGTCCTCGTTTTTTTTTGCCTTTCATCTGCATGCGCTCGTGAATATGGGTGGGTGGGGCGTTTTACAGATATTGGAAGAGAATTTGCCATTTATTCCGCTTGCTCCCTCGCCCATGAAATGGGAGAGGGTCGGGGTGAGGGTTTCAATATTATCGCAAATTCCATTACAATACCTGTAAAACGGGACCGCTGATCACGAGCGCATGCACAATCCGGATACTATTCTAATATACCATAAAGAGTATTGACTGGAACCAAGCTATTCTAAGATATAACATAAGAAATAAACTTATAACTTTTTGCTTGACAATTATTTAGCAATCGTCTATATTGCTCGTGATTTTCAAATGAGTGTTTCCGGTGGCATGCACCGTTAAAAATGACGCGTTACAAATCTCATGACTTACATGGCCGAATTCCGGTCACGAATCCGTATTCACAACAATCAACCTGCGCTGACACAACAGCGTCATGAAATGGAGGGATGAATGATTCTACAGGAAATCTTCGAGAAATATTCCGTGGAGAATGACGAGCTGGAGGCGGAACTTCAGCAGCTCATCGACGAAAAGGGCGAAAACCAGATTCCAAAATCGAGGCTCGACGAGGTGATCGCGCAACGAAACGAACTGCGCGAGGAGCTTCAGAAGATGGAAATGGAACTGGAAGGCTACAAGAGCAAACTCGAGCAGTTCGAGCAGATCGATGTCCGTACGCTGCAAGAGGAAAAGGACCAATTGCAGCATGTCGTGGATGAAATCAAGCGGAAACAGTGGGAAGAATACGCGCACATGTTCGAGGTTGGCGAGGATCACCCGCAGTTCGACAAGATGCTGCGCATCCGCGACGATTTCAGGTTCGGCACCGATACCGAACCGCTGACGGCGGAAGACATCGAGCACAATTTGCAGGCGATCCAGCCCTATCTCAAGGCGGGATACTTCTCGAACCAGGACTATGACAACACCCGTCCCATTCAGGGAATAACGCCCCGCAAGCGGACGGATCTAACCGACGTATTCAAGGCATTTGGAGGGTAAATGGCAAGTGCAACACTCATGAAACTGGCTGCGGCATACAACGTGCCGAACCAGACGGCAATCATCGACTCGCTCATCCGGGAATCCGGGATTCTTGCGACCATGCCGTTCATCAAGGCGAGTCACGGTATCTATCACAAGTACAAACTGAAACCGGAGCTTCCGGGCGGCGGATTCCGCAGCGTCAACGGCTCCATCATTCCGCACACCACCGAGGACGTGGTCATGCAGGAAGACCTCAAGATCCTCACCGACATCCAGCAGGAAGACAAGGCGATCTGCGAGAGCTACCCGGGCGGCGTCGAAAAATACTTCGCCGACGAACTTCCCGCGTTCGTGGAAGGACTCGGTCAGACGGCTGCACGCCAGCTCGTCTATGGCACCGATACCAGCTTCGGAGACGAAGAAGGCTTCTCCGGTCTTCGTCAGCACGCGGTCGATAACAGCAACACCATCGACGCCGGCGGCGCTTCCGGCGACCGCACCACCATTCTGGCGGTACGCTGGAAACCGGGCGTCTGCTGCGGATTGTTCAACGAAAACGCGTTTGCCGACGGCAATCTGATCACCGTACGTCCGCTGAACAACGGCAACCCCGTGATGGTCGTCGTCAATACGACCACCGGCGCGGTCAAGCCGGTCTATCAGGCGCTCTACGAAGCGTACATGGGTCTGCTCTGCGCGACGAGCGACAACGTGGCGGCGTACGTCTCGATTCAGGACGCCAGCGGGAAGAAACCGACCGCCGGCAACATGGACAAGCTGATCGATATGGTCAGAGGAAGCGTCAGCGACACCTTCATCTACTGCAACCGCACCGGCCGCAGGCTGCTCTGGGAACTCAAGGAGAGCAAGATGCAGGTCTCCAGCGCCGATACCGACTACAACCGACTGATCGAGCGCTGGAACGGTATCCCGGTCGTCCTCGAAGAAAACATCTCATCCACCGAAACCATTTAGGAGCGAACCATGAGCAAATACTACGGCTACCAGGTAGATGAAAACATGACCCTCTCGGATGCCCAGGCGGTATTCGACGGAACCGGAATGGACTCCTCAAACATCCGCTACGCGGGCAACAGCGGCGGTCTGGTGGAGATTCGCGTCTATGCGAACACCGCGATCACGATCGCCACGGACGAGGTTCTCAAGATCGAACTCGAATGCTACTCGTCCGCTACCGCCGCCAGCGCGGCGCCACCGTTCAAGAACAGCGCCAGCGGCTGGGTCGATGACGCCCACTTCTACATGCTGTACAAAGACGCCAGCGACGACGGGCTGTCGTTCAGCGCAGGTGATCTCATCACCGCAATGGTGATTCCCGAAGGTCTGCTGCGGGATCGACCCTACGTGCAACTCAAGTACGCGACGACCACCAACGACTCGGATCAGAAGATCGACGCGTTTCTGCACGTCCTCGCGTAGCGAATCCGGGGAGGGGGAAACCTCTCCCCATACCTTCACGAAAGGAGACCCACTATGGCATGGGCAAACGCAATACTTTCAACGCCGAATTCCATCGCGCGCATCGATGCGGAAGTCAACATCCTCGCAGGTGGAACGATCCACCAGTGCTACAAAGGTGATGGCTCCGGCGGGATAACTTTCCCCGATGATGTACATCGGATCGACTGGTACAATCCGGACGGAGAGAAGACCTGCATATCCCTGAGCGAAAGCTGGATTATCCCGATCGGCGAGTACGTCTTCCGGATCGTCGGCTACGATATAACCGAAACGAGAATCGCCGAATACAACTGCGACGAAGGCGTCGAGATGATCGCGCTGGATATCAGCGGAAACGGCAACCACGCGGAACTCGATTCCACCGCACTTCACGCGACCTACACCGTCAGCGCCAACTGGCTCGACAAGATCGCCATGGCAAAGAAGATCATCGGCAGAAGATTGGAAAACCAGTTGTCGTCGCAGGGATACACAGTCGATGAAGGCTCAGGCAAGGTGCTTCTCGATATCGTCGTCAATCCCGAGCTGTTCGACATCTGCAGCGACTACCTCACCCTGCACCTGATCTACACCGATCTGGCGAACGCCATGGGCAGGGAGATGTACTGGACCAAGGCGGAATTCTATCACCGCGTCTATAAGGATCACTTCGATGTCGCCGCAAAGGCGCTCAATTTGGATACGACACTCGACGGCAGCGTCGATCGTTATCGGGCAAACATCTTCTCGACAACACGACACAAACGATAGGAAGAAACAATGCATGTATATCAGAATGAGGTACTTACCTGGATAAAAGATACACTGAAAAGCGACGACCAGTTCGCTTTTGTGGGCGAATTCCCGGACGACATCGATCGATTCGGCAGAAACCTGCCGGCGGTGCTGGTGCAGGACGGCGATCAGCCGGAATACGTGATGATGTCTGGCGGACAGGTCCGATACACGTACGAAGTCTTCGTGTGGCTCTATCACCGTCCCGGTCAGAATCGCGTGATCACCATGAACGTCCTGAGCGACCTGGTGATCGAGAAGGTCCTCAATGCGCCGGGAATCGCGGAATACGTGTTCAACCTGGAGGCGGTATCGGTCGAGAAGGGCGAAGCGCACGGCGAGACGACCGACTATCTGGCGCCGGGAATCTACAACAATCTAACCATTCGCAAAATCGGGTTCAGAATGCAGATTCTCGACACTCGAAGCGATGACTGAAAAGGAGAGGAACCATGTATCGATATGGATACGGCTATCTGATTACGGTTTTCAAGGAGCAGGACTCCGGTACCGGCAGCGGATACGGAAACTACATGGGTGATTATAGCTCGATGGATCGGATCCTGGCAAGCACGATCGAGATGAAACCCACGCGGGAAGCGATCTCGGTGCGGGCAAAAACGGACACGATGGAGCCCTGGAACTCGGAAATGCTGGCGGGAAGGCAAGGTGGAACGGTAACGATCCGCGGCGAGCTTTCCTACCTGCACGACGTTCTACTGCAAGCCCTGTTCACCAAGACTTCGTCACCGTATCAGGTACAGACCGTCAAGAAACCCAACTCGTACGAAATACACCAGTTCTTTACCGACGACCGGAAAGGTAATGTGGCGACCGGCTGCGTGCTGGAAAGCCTGAATATCTCCGGCGAGAGCGGTGGCACTGTAACAGTCGAAGCTGTCTTCCGCGCGCGAACCATCGAAACCGAGGTCGATTTCACTGCCGGCGACTATGTCTCTTATGGACTGGTGGCGGCGCCTTATGTGAGACCGTTCCTGGTTGGCGATATCCACTCGATCGACCTGTTCGATTCGTCTTACAGCTCGTTCAACACCTTCAGCCTATCGCTATCCAACAAGTTCGTGAACGACAACGCGCTTTTCCAGAACTCGTTCGTCAAGCAGCGCGAACTGATCGAGGGATTCGGTGGCGAGGCGACATTCGACACAAACTACGATTCCACCGTCGGCTGGTTCGAGGATGAACTTCTATCCACGGATGTCTCCGCGGGTAACATCGATTTCACGATGACCGATGGAACGCATCATTGGGCGGTGGAGACCAACGGCAAGATCACTGCGGTCAATCCGGCCGATCCGGACCGGCAGATATTCAACTTCGCGGCGACTGTGCAGTTGATGGCGGATAACTCCAATCCGTCCGTCAAGATCACCATTTCGTAGGATGCGACCATGAGTGACAAGATCAAGAACTGCTTCGAAGACCACGGCGCAACGCTGACGAGGGAAGTGTTCCTCGACGGCGAGCGCATCGCGACCATTCGCCACCTGAGACCACTCGACCGCGACGCCCTGCTTCCGTTCATGGGAAAGCTGAGCTTCAACGGCGAGGAACCGATTTACGAAGGTGTCCAGCCCGAGACGCTTCGCCTGGCGAAGATCGTTCTGGCGTTGGGCGGCGAGCTGAACGGCGTTACCCACCGTGTGGATCGGGAAGGATGGGTGTTCGAACGCCCGGTAACGCTGGAGAATGTAAATCTGCTGCGGGAGGATATTCTGGAATCGCTCTGGAAAGAGATCGCGGCGATGGAAGAAGACTATCGCATACACCGCGAGGCGATCCGAAAAAACTGACCCGCGCCCTCCGGTTGATGATCTTTTCGGGTGATCGCTGGGAGGGCATGATCGAGGGCTACGCAGGTGAGAGAACCTTCTGCGGCTTTTGTCGGGCGCAAGAGACGTGCAGGAAGAAACCTGCCTTTCCGAAGATACTGCCCGGCGTGCGGATGGTGCTGGGCTACCTGACCGAGAACGCGCGAGGTGGGATGCGCTATCCCTGGAAGGGAGACCATCGCATGCAGCCGCAATGGTTCATGGAACTCTACGCGCTCGCTGAAAGATTGCAGCGGGATACGACGATTGAAAAGCTTCAACGGGGGCAAGATGAAACGAAAAACAACATGGGATAACCAGGTGTTCAACGACGCGAATCGAAACGTGAATTCGCTCAACGATTCGCTGGTCAGCACCGATCAACTGCTTAAGAACCTGCAGAAGACACTCGATGCGGCACGCAGCTCAATGAGTTCGTTCGGCAGTGCATCCAGAAGTATGTTGCCGGGGAAATCCTCGATGGCGTCCATGCGCGAAAGCCATCAGCAGCAGCTCGACTGGATGCGGGAAGAGGCGAAGAACCGCGAGGAACTGCAACTGGCGGCGATCGAAAGCGAGTATCAGCGACAGCAGAATGTGCTCGATACGCTGCGGAATTCGCTCGATGTCAGGACCGACCTGCAATTTGTGGAATACCAGAAGCTCGAGTCCATGGCGCTGGAACACGAGAGCGCGTGTCAGGCGATCTTCGAGAATTATTCGAAGGAGCGCAACGACCAGCGGAACAAGGATCTCAAGCTCGAAATGGCGCGCCAGAGGGAACTCCTGTCCGGTACGGCGGGGATGTTCGGCGACATGGCGGATATCGCGCGTGCTTACGGTCGGGAAGGCTTCGAGACCTGGAAGCATCTCTCGATGGTTCAGGCGGTATTGGACGGCTTGCAGGCGGTGCAGTCCGCGTATGCCTGGGGTATGAAATACGGCGGTTCGGCAGCGCCGTTGGTGGCGGCTGCGGCCGCGGCTGTCGCGGCTGCGAAAACGGCTGCGACCGTTGCCGAGATCGAGGCGCAGACCTATGCGTATGGCGGCTATGTGACCGGCCCTGGAACCGGTACATCCGATTCGATTCCGGCATTTCTCAGCAACGGCGAATACGTGGTCAACGCGCAGGCTGCCAGAGGAAATATCGACCTGCTCAACGCGATCAACCACGGAAGCACAGGGAGTCTGGGCGAGAAGCTCGACCGCATCTCGATACAGCTTCGGGCGCTGAACATCAATCTGATCAAGAAGGAATTCAGCGTGAGCGCCGGTCGATATCGCGACAGCGAGACCGCCCTGATGGAGATGGATTCCGTCCGGCAACGACTCAGCCTGGGAGGCTACGATGGCACAGGTGAAAATCTGGCACTATAGGGATCATCTCAACGGCGCGAGGTTTGACGGAAACGTCTATATCAACACCAACACGTCGCTCGACGCATCCGTACTGGTCACTTCGGTGAAAGTTCGCTTCCGGATGGAGGAATTCCCGTCCGGAACCACGGAGCAAAGCGTCTGGGGCATGGGGAACGGAAATGACGCATATTCGCTGAAACTCTACGTCAGCAGCGGAAAATACCACTTGCGGATTCGCTATCTGGATACGGATTACGATTATCCGGGTCTGGATATGAACCGTGACGAGATATACAATGTCTCGATCAATCACCCCACGACGCCGTCCATCGTCCTGAACGTGCGGGATCAGTACAACAATTCCGTGTATTCCGAGACCCGCACTCTGACATCGACGGGAACGCTGACATCGACGAACCTCTTCGTCGGCGCGACCAGCGACAGCCTGGGCGGTCCACAGCATCAATTCACCGGGACGCTGTTCGATTTCTGGTACTACAAGTCGTCAACCTACCGCAGACTTGTGTTCTACAAGAACTACGGCGGCGTCGGCGACGCGACGATCAAGGATTTCTTCGGCAATCGGAATGCGGCGGTCTGCGGAACGATTCCATCCGATTTCTGGCCCGCAAAGACCGTTATCTCGGACGGTATCACCGACATCACCCAGCTCAAACACGAGACGGACAGTTTCCGTACACCGATTCTGAGCGATATGTCGTTCGTCTATTACGGGAAGGTTTCCATCCGGATCAACGACACGATCGGGATTGAAGATACCGGCTCGGGAAAAGAAAACTGGCTGTATCGGATTCATCGCACCGAAGAAACGGATGAAGGGCTGATGCGCATCTATTGCGAGAGCATCTTCACGGCACTGGAGAATGTACGCTCCAATTGTTTCCTGAGCAGCAGCAATTCCTTCACCACGTCGCGAACCGACTGGTGGAGCAATCTGACGCCGGTCTTCTTCACCGGTTCGAACTACAGCACGACGGAATACTATTTCGATCTCGGCGTCAGTTCGAGAAGATGGGTGACGGCGTTGTTCGTTCTCAAGAGCGTGGTGTATTTCCTTCAGTACGACAACATCCTGTCGGTCGATGTCTCGTCGCTTGTCGATGCGGCGTCCGGATACAGGGATTCTTCGAGCGCTCTCAGCTACAAGTGGTTTGCGATCAGTCACTATTGCATGAGCTATGCCGGTCGCGGAAGCAAGGACGACAACGACAGCGCCGACATGGCTACGCTCCTTCGCGAGTTGCTGCTGGTCTTGCGCCTTACGTTCCTCATCGACGACAGCGTCGTTAAATACGACAAGGTCAGCTACGATTCGGCGACAATCATGGACGACGACAATTTCGATTACCGGCGGATCGTCGAAAAGCAAAGGAAGTACTACCAGGTCAACCAGACTCGCCTTTCGTCCGGGATCGACTATTGGGACAGTTGGACATCGTCCGATGCCGAAGAAGTGTCCGCGAACAATATCAGCAGTTCCTACAAGGTTCGGAATTCGGTGATCGACGTGAACCTGACCAGTCATTTCATCATTCAGCGTCATGACAACGCAAGCAATGCGATCAGCGATCTCAGCCCGTCCTTCGAAGTCCAATTGGCGGACATCCTGGATGAGGCTTTCCGGCGCGATATCTCGTACATCAATGTAAAGACCGGTTTCGTTGCCGACATGGACGAGCGATATATCCGGAAGATCGACGACCTGAAGAACAAAACGTCCGAAATCAAACAGGAGGCATAATGGCTTATTGGGGTAGTCAAGCGCCCGTGATCTATTACGGGACATCATACGGTTCCGTCTGGGACCTCTCGAACGAAGACTGTAACTTCGATTACTCCTGGCTCAAGGACCGTCTCTTTCATACGTCGGTCATCACAGGGAAAATATCGGTTTACGACAAGGCCGCCAGCGCCGATTACGGCAGGATGCAAGCGGAAATCGTGATCTACAATCTGGATCGCGACTCCATGAATATCTTCAAATCGCTGCGGGATCAGGAGACGATCAAGCTGAGAATCCATGGCGACGAGACCGGCTCGAATGCGTGGGACGTCATCTTCGTAATCGAGAAGTATCAATCGTTTGCTTCTGGCGAAAGCGGACTGCCGTATCCGCAATACGACAGCGTCTATCTCAAGCTGATAAGCCAGGAGTATATCGACATGAAACACATCAGTATAACAATCTAACCAAATCCTTCAGGAGGGAACATGGACCGAATCGAAAAAGAAATGCGGATGGCGCCGGACGATTTCGATATCATCAGCGACGCAAATGCGCACACCGGCGACTGGTATGCCATTCAGAGCTACAACGCGTCTTTTCCATCGACGGGAAACACCGTCAACGGCGCAGACAAGGATCTGTCGCCGCTCAACGGGGAATTGCCCTACGGCGATATCACGTACGGCCACTTCACCCGGATTACGCTGAGCGGCGGTAAAGTCAAAGCCTACAAGGGTTGACGTATGCTGTCGGTATCAACGAGTATCACGTCAGCTCCTCCAGGCGGTCCCAGCGTGGTTTGCAGGGCGAATATCACGAACTGCTCTGTCCAGCCCGTGACGATCACGATGCGCGGTATTGCCGGTAAGACATCCATGATTTATTGGGGAGACGGAAACAACACCACGTGCTCTCATGATGGGGTGAACAAGGACTACTCGCATACGTATGCCGAAAACGGGACGTTCACGGTCTGGATTGTCGGGGATCTGAACAAAATAACTACGCTGATGGTGCGGAATCAATGCTACATCGGCGTGAATCTCGATACGTTGCGACATGTCACCGAAGTGCGATATCTTTACCTCGATAAATCTCCCCATTTCGGTAGTCTTGTCGCCGGGCTGACTCCATTGACCGGTATCAGCTACTGCGCCATGAGTCAATTGTTCGATAACGCCGATATCACGGGCGATATATCAGTATTTTCGGACAAATCGTCGCTCAGCTATTTACAACTGGGCAGACTTGTCGGAGTAACGGGCGGTCTATCCGATTTATCCGCTCTGGCAAACCTCTCGAACGTTGTTTTGACTGGAACGAATGTCGATGGTGATATCTCGGATCTGGCGAGATGTCCCATGACCTACTTAGATATATCGGCAACGCTCGTGAATGGGTATTCCGGCGGTTCGCTTTCGTGGGGCGCGATCAATGCTTCATTCAGAAAGCTAAATGGCCTTGATGCCGGTGAAATCTCACGGGTGCTGCAAGATATCGACGCGCTTGCCAACAGTGATGGAATGCTTGATTTCAGTGGTTGCGGAGTTACGTACGATGATCTGAGTAGCGGAGGTAAAACGGCTCATATCAACCTCATCGCCCGAAGCTGGGATATCACGCTGGATAAAGAGGAGACATGATGACAAGCCTGACGAAACGATATCGGTTGATCTGGAACGGAGAAACCAGGGTGATCCGGTGTTGCGGTGAGTTTGCCGCCGGCACCGAGACCCGGACGGTCAATCCTTCGTTCGAGAGCGATGACCGGGAAGAGATAGAAGCAAAGATCGAGCAGGAGAACCTGATCGATCCGAACACAGAATAACAGGGTATTCAACAGGAGGGAAACATGGATTGGAAGTACGTACTGCAGCACGTCATGAAGGTGCTGCCCGTCAAGGTGATCGTCGATGCCTTTGTCGAATGGCTGACCGAGGTAGCGGAGAAAACCGAAAACAAACTCGACGATCGTTCGGTGGAGATTCTTCAGATGATTCTCTACACTGCATTCGGCTGGTCACGCTGATGCCGTCGAAACACAATGCTCCCCTTTCTGACGAGAGGGGAGCATATATGCCAAAAAGTGGATGGACTGAGATTGAGTACTTCGTGAAGCAGGAATTCATGTGTCCATGCTGTAATTCGGATCGGATTTCGGCGGACTTGGTCAGGATGCTCGATCGCGCTCGAAAAATCGTCGGTATTCCCATGATCGTCAATTCGGGATATCGATGTGAAATGCACAACATCGAGGTCAGAGGCTCTCCGACATCCAGCCACCTGAAGGGTTTCGCGGCAGATATTTCCACACCTGATCATCAAACGCGATATCGGATTGTCCGGGCGCTTTTTCTGGCAGGTTTCCGCCGTGTCGTTATCTACCGTGACAAGAAATTCGTTCATGTGGATACCGATCCCAATAAACCGCAGGACATTCTGCCGATTGTTTAGTTGACACCATTCAGCGAATCTCCGATCACTGCGACATGAAAAAGCAAAGACTCATCGAAATCGCGAAGCAGGAAGCTCTGCTGAATTATCAAGCCGTAATGCCGGGAAACAGTGGCGAAGCAATTGAAAAATATCTTGCGCCGTTTCGGCAGAGGCTAAACCGTAACGGTAAGACGGAACATTACAACAATTGCGATAACGGTTTCCCTTGGTGCGCGGCGTTCGTTTATTATTGCATGATCGAGGCTGGATACGATATGCCCATTCAGCCGCTCATCGATAAACCCACCGTTGCGCTTGTCCGAACCTGGTATGACTGGTCTGTTCTTCCAGAGAACAATTCGTGGCGTGAACCGTCGTACTCACCGCAGCCGGGCGATCTGGTTCTGTTCCGACAGCTTCTCGAAGGGCAGAAGGATTTCTGTCATATCGGTATCGTGATCGAGGTTTATCCGGATGAAGGATATGTTCTCTCAGCCGAGGGAAACGTCGTGTTCACCATGCCCGACGGCTCCTCCGGAAGACGCACCGAACTCAAGAAACGCCCTCTCGACCACACCATCCAGGGTTATATCGAAGTCTGACCGGTCGGCAACCACACGCACCTTCGCCCGATCCCTCCCGAAGGCGTAGATATACCGCACATTCTTGCTACCGTACACGAGAATAAATGTGCGGAACACTACGCCTTCGATCACGATCGAACGAATCTGCGCGCGGTGGTTTGAATCGGCGGACGATGCGGGGAGCTGCAAGAAATCATTGACGAATCATGTCCGCAATTGCTTGATTGCATGTTGAACTAAACGAAAAGGAAACAACATGCGCATCGAACTACGCAACTGCCTGCAAATTATGCCTGTTGACAGTGGATTAGCGCTCCACGAAGCGCCGGTATTCATTCGGGACGGGGTAATCTGCGAAGAACTCGTATCGGCCGATCGCGTGATCGACTGCGGTGGCAGGATCGTCTTGCCAGGCTTGGTCAACGCCCACCACCATATCTATTCTAATCTTGCGAAAGGCATTGCGGTGGCTGGTCCCATGCGCGGTTTCTCCGGCATCCTGGAGAAGCTATGGTGGCGCCTGGACCGCACATTGAACGAAGAGGACGTGATTCTCTCGACCGCGCAGACGCTCGAAGATTGTATTCGTAGCGGTGTCACGACCGTGTTCGACCATCACATTTCCAGCTCGTTCATCGACGGCTCGCTTCAGAGGATGGGCGAGGTCTTCGACGCGTACGGCTTGAACGGCGTGCTCTGTTTCGAGATATCCGGTCGCAACGGCAAAGAGATTTTCCGGCAATCGCTGGACGAGAATATCCGGTTTCGGTCGCGCGCGAAGGGCAATCTGCGCGGCGTGATCGGGCTGCACGCGTCGTTTACGCTGTCGGATGAGCAGCTTCGGGAGATTGCGGAACGCATCGATGGTGCGCCGATACACATCCACGTGGCGGAGGCGGAGGACGATATCCGCGTTACGAGGGAGATCAGCGGATTGGGAATCGTCGAGCGACTTTGGAAGTTTGGATTGCTCAATCGAAATTCGTTGCTCGTCCACTGCAACTTACTGGAAGAAAGTGAGATGCGCGAGGTTGCGCATCTGCCCGTTTACGTGGTACACAACATCGAATCGGCGATGAACAACGCGCTTACGATAGGCAACATCCACCGGATGATCAAGCTGGGCGTCAGGCTGGCTGCCGGCACAGACGGCATGAGCTCGAATATCCTGAAAGCCCTGCGCACCAGCGTATTATACACGAAGCAGCTTAACCGCGATCCCGATATCGGATACGGCGAGTTTCAATCCATGCTGCTTCAGAACTGGAACATGAAAAGGACCTATGGCTTTCCACTCGGTTTGACGAAAGGCGAAACGGCGGATCTGGCGGTATTCGACTATGTTCCGGTAACGCCGATCCACGACGGAAACCTGATCGGGCATCTGCTCTTCGGCGTGGCGGAATCGACCGCGCGCTGGGTGATCAAAGATCGTAACGTGCTGCTGGACGACGGCAGACTGGTCTCCGATTGCTGTGACGATCGTCTGTCGAAGAATCGCCGCATCGCGCAAAGACTGCACGAAAGATTTATAACAAATCAGATAGGATGAAACGATGATAGGAGAACGAGTTATACGAATCGACGGAGAGGTCAAAGTGCGCGGCAGAGCGAAGTTCGGCGACGACCTTCATTTCCCGGAAATGCTGCATGCGTGCTGCCGTTTCGCTGATATCACCTGCGGAAAAATCACCCGAATCGGTATCGATAAGGCGATGAAAATCCCAGGCGTAGTTCGGATAGCATTGTACGCCGATGTGCCGGGTAAACCGCTGATTGGCGCGATAAGACAGGACCAGTACCCGCTGGTGAAGGATCGCGTCTATTATCAGGGCGATGTAATCGCGATTGTCGCGGCGACCTCCCTCGATGCGGCACGCGAAGCGGCGGAAGCAATCGAGGTCGAATTCGAGCCGGAAAATGGCATCTACGATGTCGAAGAGGCGTACAAGCCCGACGCGAGACTTATTCACCCCGAATTCGAGAGCAATGTCGTGGTGCATTATCCGCTTCGCAAGGGCGACGTGGAGCAGGGTTTCAGGCAATCCGACCGCGTGATGGAGCGCACCTACCGCACCGGATACCACGAGCATGCCTACATCGAGCCGGAAACCGTCGCGGCGGAACCGGAAATCAGTACGGGCGGGTTCAAGGTCTATGGCTCGATCCAGAATCCGTTCACCACGCGCGGCGTTGTGGCGGGTTATCTCGGCATTCCGCTGAACCGCGTGAACGTCCATGGATCGGTACTGGGCGGAAGTTTCGGCGGCAAGGACGACACGGTCAACGCCATGGCGTGTCGCGTGGCGCTGCTGTCTCAGTTGACCGATCGACCGGTGAAGCTGACCTATCGGCGTGAGGAATCGTTCCGCGAGAGCTACAAGCGGCATCCGTACATTTTGCGCTACAAGGTGGGCTACAATGCCGACGGCAGGCTGAACGCCATGAAGATCGACATGCTCGCGGACGCCGGCGCTTATTCCTCGCAGACCTTTTTCGTCAATTGGCGTTCGGTGGTGCAGGCGACCGGTCCCTACGTGATCCCGAACGTCCACACCGACATCCGCGGCATCTACACCAACAACGTTTATACCGGCGCGTTCCGAGGATTCGGCTCGCCGCAGATCGTCTTCGCGCAGGAGACGCTCATGGACGAGATCGCCGCCGACTGTGGCTTGACCCCGATCGAAATCCGTGAGATCAATGGCTTCCGAAACGGCTCGCGAACCGCGTCCGGGCAACTTCTGGACGGACACGAGGTGTCGCTGATCGAGGTGATGAATCGAGCCGTCGAGAAGTGCGATTTCATACAGAAACGCGCGCAATATCAATCGATGGAAAGCGAACGCTACCGGTACGGGATCGGTCTGGCGGTGAGTCATCGCGGTTGTTCGCTGGGCGCTGAGGGTACCGACGCGGCAGCAGCGGTCGTCTCCATGCAGGCGGACGGCTCCGTCTATATCATCACCGGTCTTAACGAGAACGGGCAGGGCTTGAAGACGAGTTTTTGCATGATCGCGGCGCAGGAACTGGGCATCGCGCTGGGTGACATCGTGTTCCTCGATCCGCAAACAAGTACCGTGACCGACGGTGGTCCAACGGTCGCCTCGCGCGGCACCATCATGGGTGGCAAGGCGGTCGAACTGGCGGCAAAGGAGGTCAGGCGCCGGCTGTTCGAGACGGTGAAGGAACACTTCGACGCGGAACATCCGGACGACCTCGAATGGAAAGACGGTATGATCCGGAAAGAAGGCTTCGAACCGATGGCAATCAAAGAGGTCGCGCATAAGGCTGCTTTTTCCGGCGTGAACCTCTCCGCCTACGGCTGGTATCGGATGTCGGACGCCGAGTGGCACCACCACACCGGGCAGGGTCGCGCCTACAACACCTTCGTCTATGGTTGCCAGGTGGCGGAAGTCCGGGTGGAGAAGTCCACCGGAAAGCTCGAGGTACTGAAGATCACCGCCGTCCACGACGCCGGCAAGATCATCAATCGCACCGGCGCCGAGGGTCAGGTCTATGGCGGCGTCGCGCAGGGCATGGGCTACGGCATGCTGGAGGACTACAACGTCCAGGAGGGCGTTTTGAAGTCGGAGAATCTCGACGAATACCTGATCCCGACCGCGATGGACGTCCCCGATATCGACGCCGAATTTATCGAGAATCCGGACGACTTCGGGCCCTACGGCGCGAAGTCCCTGGGCGAACCGACCCTCGAACTTACCGCCGCCGCCGTGAACAACGCCTATTTCCACGCCGTCGGCAAACCGAGCGACTCCATCCCGATCAATCTGGAGAAGGCGCTCATCGGTAAGCCGCTCTACAAGCCGCACCGCAGTAGCGAGACAGGCGAGCAGAAGAAGCTCCGTCTGGGTGAACTGACCGTCGAGCGACCCACGACCATCGAGGAAGCGCTTCGGTTGGACGGTCGCTATCTGGCGGGGGGTACCGATCTTCTGGTGCAGCTCAGGAACTCCGCGAAGTCGGAAAGGCTAATCGACATCAGTCGCATCGAAGAATTGACAACGATGAAAGGTGGTCGCATCGGATCGGGTGTGACGTTTACGAAACTATTGCAGAATAACGAATTGATGGATCGATATCCCGTACTGCGGGAGGCGATCAGTCGTGTCGGGGCATTGCAGATTCGAAACCGCGCCACCATCGGCGGGAACATCGTCAACGCCGCGCCCTGCGCCGACTCGGTGCCGCCGCTGATCCTCTACGGCGCGAAACTGCGCATCGCGGGATCGGACGGCATGCGGGAAATCAACGCGGCGGATTTCGTACTGGGCGCATACAAGACAGCGCTGAACCCCGGCGAGATACTCGAATCGATCATCCTGCCGGAGCCGGAAGCGGATAACGTTTGGTCGTACTACCAGCTTGGCAGACGCAACGCCATGAACATCACCCGCATGAGCTGCGGAATCACGGCGAAACTGAATCCGGACAGCACGATTGCAACCTGCCGCATCGTACAGGGATCGCTGCTGGCTAGGCCGGGCAGGCTGTTCGATGTGGAAGAAGCGATGATCGGTCAGAATCCCAACCAGGGACTTCCTGACGAAGCGGAGACGATACTGAAAGCACTCTTGGATAAGGAGATCAGCGGAAGGTGGTCGTCGGAGTACAAGATTCCGGCGTTCATCGGCATGGTAAACGATCTCGTCCGCGAATTGGCAGGTAAAGGAGAGCAGAAATGAAGCGTATCAGACTAAATGTCAATGGGATAGATTATATTATCGAAGTCGCGGACAACCGAAGATTGCTGGACGTCCTGCGTGAGGAATTGGGACTCACCGGGACCAAGGAAGGCTGCGGCATTGGGGAATGCGGAGCCTGCACGGTGATCCTGAACGGTGAGGCGGTCAATTCCTGCCTGATCCTGGCGGTTCAGGCGGACGGCGGTACGGTACTCACGGTGGAAGGTCTGGAAACTGACGGCGAGTTGAGCCGCCTGCAGAAGGCGTTTCTTGCGCATGGTGCGGTGCAGTGCGGATTTTGCACACCCGGCATGCTGATGTCCGCCAAAGCGCTTCTGGATAAAAACCCCCATCCTACAGAGGCGGAAATCCGTGAAGCGATCGCGGGGAATCTATGTCGCTGCACCGGCTACAAGCAAATCGTGGAGGCGATCGATGAAGCTGCTAAAACGAGCGAGGATCGCGCATAGCAACGGCACACGAATCGTTTATATTGCGTTCGACCGGGTGATCAGCGCCATCTACGACGAGCTTCCGGACGATACCGAATTCGACGAGGTAATCGATCTCGATGGAAAGCTCGTTCTGCCAGGTTGCATCGATGCGCATGTCCATTTCAACGACCCCGGTTTCACCGAGCGCGAGGACTTTTTTACCGGCACATCCGCGGCGGCTGCAGGCGGCATCACGACGGTGATCGACATGCCGTGTACGTCGCTTCCGCCGGTGACAGATACCGAAGCGCTGGAACGAAAGCTGGAGGCGATCTCCGGTAAGGCGGTGGTCGATTACGCGCTCTGGGGCGGTATCCGCGGTAACGACTCCTTCTCCGAAAAGCGTATTGAACAGCTTTGGGACGAAGGCGTGACCGGCTTTAAAATCTATACGATCAGCGGGATGGAGACCTTCGAAGCGCTGTCGTACCCACAGATCGAACGGATTTTTCGGGTGTTCGACGGCTCCGGAATTATGTTCGGCTTCCACGCTGAGGAAGCGGATGTCATCGACGCTTCAATACTCGATTCGTCCGACTGGAAGAATTTTCCTCACATACGCAGTGTTGAAGCCGAATCGGAAGCGATCCGTAACATCCTTTCATTGCAACATAATAACCGCGTCCATTTCGTTCATGTCAGCTCACGGAAAGGCGCCGAACTGATCCTCGAAGCAAAGCGAAGCGGTAAAGACGTCACCTTCGAGACTTGCCCGCACTACCTCGAATTCGTCTGGAAGGACTTCGAGTATCTCAGGGGTAAATTGAAGACGGTACCGCCGATGAAATTCCCTGCGGATCGGCATTTTCTGCGGGAAGCGGTCATGAACGGCGCGGTGGATTTTATCACCACCGATCATGCCGGTGTCGAGTACGAAAGCGGTAAAAATTGTACGCGGTTTGAAGATATCTACTGCGGGATCCCCGGGACGCAGACGATGGTTCCGTTCATCCTGTCGGAGTTCTACGTCCGGCGCGGTGTTCCGCTCGATACGATAGCGAATCTGCTATCGACGAATTCCGCCAAACGGCATGGATTATACCCGCGCAAAGGATCGCTGGAAGTGGGATCGGACGCCGATTTCACCGTGATCGACATGGATGGGACGGAACCGTTCGACGAACAGAATCTGCGCTGCAAAGGTAGATACAGCCCGTTCCAGGGCAGAACATTCTCCGTGAAGATCGACAAGACCATCGTGCGCGGCAGGACAGTTTACGATCAAACCGCACCGGATGTGGTCAAACCGGGTCTCGGCGAGTGGATCCGGCGCGTCAATTGATGTCGATCTTGTAATCGAGCGCTTTGAGCGTCAGTCCGATATCCTTGATATAGTACAGCAACGACGCGATTAGCGCTGCCAGGCACAGGAAGAATTCCAGCACGATGATCACGGTGATGGGAAGCTCGAAAAGCCGGCCTGCGAACAGCGTGATGATAATCAGCGCCGCCATCAGCACCGATCCGATCATCAGGAGAATCCCCGATCGGAGATTCTTCGCGCGTTTATAGAGGTTCTCGATCTGCATGTGCAGCATGCGCTCCATCCCGGGTTCGACAATCCTTTTTTCGTCCGTCAGTTGCCGTACGCGGTCGATCACGCGACCGATCCGGTTAGTCATGGAGAGCAGCAGCAATCCGATGCCAGAAATCAGCACCACCGGTGAGATGGACGACTGCAAGAGTTCCTGAATGCTATCGACGTTCATCGATCCTCCTTCTCAGTGCGCGAATCATCCCGGCGTCCACTCCGCAACAGCCACCGACCATCCTCGCGCCCATTTCGATCGCTTTTTCTACTGCTTCGATAAACTGTCCAGTCGAAACCGGATAAACACTATTCAGCGGTAGGCCGGCGTTGGGTTTGAATACCACTGGTACGCCCGGGAAGGCTTTCACCAGCGGTTCGACGTAGGGAAGAAGTGCTTCCGGACCGTTTCCGCAGTTAACGCCGATCGCGCTCGCGCCTTCCTTCAACGCCGCTTCACAGCCACGAACGACGACTGCTGCATCCTCGTCCAACGGAGAGAGTGTGCAGACAACGGGCAGCTTCGAAGCGTTACGGCAAGCTCTTACCGCCGTCGCCGCTTCGGCAGGATCGCGTAAAGTCTCGACTGTAAGTAGATCGACGAGGCACTCGGATAAGATGGCTGCCTGTTCAAAGTATGTGTCGTAGTCATTCATCGGTCCGATCGTTCCGCTGACCAGGCAACGGTCTCCGGCTGCCTGTTTCGAAAGCCGCACGGCAATACGTGGCCATTTACCGCCGAATGTGTTGGTGCCGATGATCATGCTTCCGGCATCGACGTACGACTGCGCGATCGATAGTACACGATCCGGCTGCTCCAGATTGAAGCGTTCCGGGCAGTCGGTGTCCATCAACTGGAATCCCCAGCCGCCGTCCAGCAGGATGATACGGTTGTTCTTCAGTAAGTTTTCGAATGTATCCATGAGGGCATTGAAAATCAGCGCCGAAGGTTGTCGAGGAAAAACAAACTTCCGAGTGTCCGAGGAAAGCGAGGTCTTCCGAATGTTTGTTTTTTCTCCGGTGCCCATCCGCACGCATCTTCGTCCGGTCGCGCTGCTCGCGTGGATATACCACACATTTGTACTACCGGACACGAGAATAAATGTGTGAAACACCACGCGAGCAGTGCGAAACAAACGAATCTGCTGTGCGGAGGTGATGGTATATCGCATGTTTCGACCGAGGGAGGTTCGCCCGGAGGTCGAACGCTACATAGGAAGAAGGAAACCCGCGGGAGGGCGGGTTTCCTGGGGATTTATGAGAGTGGGGAGGATTACTGAATTTTGATAAGGTTGTCGGACGGCTTGGGATCGATCAGGATATGATAGGGATCGATGCCGGCGAGGTCTGGCTTCTCGCTGACGACGAGAGTGATCGTGCCTTCGGAGTCTTCGAGACGCTGTTTCTGCAAGTAGATCGGTCGTCCGGGTTCGTCGCCGTCGCTGTCGGCGAAGAGTCCGACATCCACCATGGTGTCCATGGGAACGGTTGTTCCAGCGCCGAGGCTGTCGGAGACGATCTTCGCCGTCTTGTACTGCAATGTGACCTGCCACTCGCCGCTGTCGAGCTGGTTCGCCTCGACTTCGGTCGCCTTGTTGTCGTAGAGCACGATGTGACGGAAGAGGTCGTCGATGGTGGTCTGGAGCGAATCGGGTGTGGCGGCATCGAGCAGCGCCAGGTATTCGAGCGAGTTGGTATAGGGCGGCTCCTGATAGCCGGTCAGACGAATGTATTCCTGCAGGGTATGGTTTACGACGTTCTCGCCCAGGTAATCCTGCGCGGCGTACATTGCCAGCGAGCCTTTGTTGTAGTGGATGTATGCCTGATTCTCGACGAGGTAGAGCGGCATCTCGCGCTTGCTCTCGGTTCCCCGGCCATCCAGATAATCGTCAAGCTCGTAGCGTAGGTAGGTGTCCATCTTCTCCGGTCCGAGGTGTTCTTTCATGACCATCATGGCAGTATATTGCGCGAAGGCTTCCGCCATCATGACCGACCCCTGCACGTTTCCACCGATCACCTCGTGCGCCCACCACTGGTGGCCCATCTCGTGCGCCGTGACATAGAAGGGGTAGTCGAGGTCGTCGTCACGGACGTTGGCGATGAACCCGATCGATTCGGAGAACGGAATCAGCGTCGGGAAGGATTGTGCGTAGGCGTGATAGCGCGGGAACTCGGCAATGCGCACCACGCGGTGCGGGTATGGACCGAAGTTTCGGCTTCCGTAGTCGAGCGTGGACTTGATTCCGTCGATCATGCGCTGGATATTGTAGGGATGGTGTTTGTCATAGTAGATTTCGATCGCGACGTCACCCCACATGTCGCGCTTCACCTCGTAGCGAGCCGACATCACCGGGAAGTAATAGAGAATCGGCATGTCCATTGTGTATTCAAAGTAGCGTCTGCCGTCCTTCTGCCATTCTTTTTGCAAGTAGCCGGGGGTCAGCGCGGTCTGGTCCGCTTCGGTGCCGATGATCGCGTGGTAGTCGATCCAGTCGCCGTCGTCCGAGACGTAGTTGGACATCCGCGCCTGCATGTTGTTGACGTCCGCCATGCGCGGTTTGGGCGGCAGATCGAATTTCCGACGCCACTTGTCGGACGACAACTCGAATCCGTCCTGATATCCGAACGATGGAAGAGCGCGATCCATCGTGAAGAAGGTTCCGTTATACGTGAGCCAGTTGTCCGGTCCGCCATCCTTGAAGCCCTTTTCCTCGTAGGATGCTGCATAATGGATGGTCAGATTCTCGCCCGGTTGGAGCGGCGGGTCGAGCCGGAAGATGCGATAGCCGAACTTTTCGTTGTAATGGGTCATTTCGTATTTCTGTGAGAGGGATAATTCTCTCAGCTCCAGATTGGGGCTGACATGAATATGCAGCGAGTCGATGGGGATATTGGTTTTGTTCTTCAGCGTCATATCGGCGATGAAGTCAGCGCGATTATCGGACGGAAAGAGGTCGATCGTCCAGTCCAGCGCGGTAACCTTGGGCTGCGGCACATCACGGTATTTCCCGTATGTCGTCTCGTATTCGTAAGCGTCCTTCTGATCCTCGCGGGAGGTGGAAAAGTCATTCAGGATGCAGGTGTTGTATATGATCCAGCCGCCGGACAGGAGTACCAGAGCTACCAGTATTGCCGATACGATTCTTACCTTTCCTTGAAATCGTTTCCGGGCGATTTTCAAACGATTGATAAAGCTCTCGCCGCTACCGCGCACGAAGAAGAGGTAGGAGAGGATAACGAGGATGACCATCAGAATTATCCAGTGCAGACGATAGCTGATGTAGCCGGGCAAATATTCGCCGAAGCCGTTCATGTCCGAAAAACGTATTCCCGGATCGTTGTTGTATCCCCAGAGTGTGTGCTCCAGACCAAAATGCGGGAGATAACCGACTAAAATATAAAAGCCAATGACGAGCAAGTGAGCGACAAATTTGCGATTGATTAAAATATGGATCAGGAACACCATGCATGCGATCGTGATGAAAGTGAGTACTTCTATGATGAAGTACTGGAAATAGAGAGCGAAATTGATTGCGAAGAAACCCCGCACGATCTGCGATCCCAGCCCGATCAGCGAAATCAGGAGCCACAACGTTACCGGGATGACAATCACGGCAACAAGTTTTGAAATGAGATATACCCACGTCCGGGCAGGTTGTGAATCGATCAGCAGGTGCATCTCGTGCTCGCGATCTCTCCACAGAAGTTCACCGGCGTAAATCGTGAGCAGGATGACTCCCACAAGCATGAAAAGGCTGTGTAGAGCACCGATGATCGTGTATGTGACGGGCAGTAACGGTGTACCGTAGATTGAGCCTGTATAGATAACACTCTGTACGAAGAGGAATATGCCGGCGATAGTGATAACGATGAATCCGGAGCTTTGCAGGATGGTCTTTGCTTCCATGCGGGCGAAGCTGAAAATCTGCTGCATGGTGTTGCGCAACGAGAAGTTTTTCACCGGATGCGGAAGCGCGATCGAGGACACAAGGATCGCTTCGGACTCGGTTTCCGCTTTTACGATCTTTTTCGACTTCGATGCTGTCATGGAGAACCGGAAATAGGACAGAGCCAGCATAGAGACTGCGAACGCGAACCAGATCAGACGATTGATAAGGTAGATCCCGGT
Source organism: Cloacimonadales bacterium (SeqCode) (assembly GCA_963666875.2). Taxonomy (GTDB): domain Bacteria; phylum Cloacimonadota; class Cloacimonadia; order Cloacimonadales; family JAIOQZ01. Next base: position 548,051 of record CAXXPU010000019.1, on the reverse strand, counting down.
GAAGCTCAAGTAACGTGTGTTTTGCTCCGCAACCGACCAGTATTCTGTCATACGAAACATTGTGTTGAAGCCGAAAGGATCGAGTATTGCGGCGATGTCCTTTGTCTCCAGCGTGGCTTCCATCAGGTTCGTGCCGATCAGATACGCGATGAAAAGGACGATCCCGCCAACGTACAACGGCATCATCTTCTTCTTCCACACGACCAGCGCGAAGAAGAAAGCGCCTGTGGTCAGGATGTTCGGAATCACGTTGATATAATACGGATGAAGGAACGCGTGCAAACTGAACGGTCCGAACAGCTCGGGATCGAGTCCCGGAAACAACATGGCGATGCCGAAACCGATGCCGATGCCCGTCATCACGAATGTCGCTACGATCAGGTTGGCGAAAAATCGACCCATCAATAGACTGAATCGCGTGATTGGTTTTGAGAAAAACAACGCGAAGCTGCGCCGTTCGTAGTCGCGGTAGAGTGCGTTTCCCATCAGCGAGGCGGTGATGAACAGTCCGAACAGACTCAGGAGACCGATGAGGAGCGATAGGAAATACGGGCTGTTGAGGTGAAGCTTGTCGCCGGTCGCGGATATCTGGACGGTGATCGCGCCGAATTTACCCGTGGCGGAGAGCATGACCAAAAGCCCAATCCCGAACATCACCAGGAAGAATATCCATGTTATGCGCGATTTGAACCGATAGGATAGCTCGAAACGGAAGATTTCCAGGAAGCCGGCAAAAGTGTTTTTCATATAGAGCTCCTATACGATTTCACTGGTCGGGATGGTGTGGAAATAGACGTCTTCCAGTGTCGGTTCCGTCTCGACGAAACCGTCCCCTGGGTGTTCTTCCGCGTATGCGTGCAGCAGCAGGTGACCACCGTACAGACGGTGTGAAATGATCTGATATTGCCCTTGATAGGTTTCCAGGTCGTCTTTGTCGATTTCGACTTTCCAGATTTTACCCATGAGTTTCTCCACGGCTTCGTGCGGTTTCTCCACCAGCACAACCTGACCCTTGTGAATGATCGCCATTTCCTGACAAAGGTTACGAACGTCATCCACGATGTGGGTCGAGAGGATCACGATCATGTTTTCGCCCAGTTCGGAAAGCAGGTTGTGGAAGTGGTTGCGCTCCTTGGGATCCAGTCCGGCGGTGGGTTCATCGACGATAAGCAGTTCGGGTGAACCGAGTAGCGACTGTGCGATGCCGAAACGCTGTTTCATTCCACCGGAGTATTCTCCGAGTTTCTTCTTGCGGTGATCCCAGAGGTTTGTCTTCTTCAGCAGTGCTTCAACGGTCTCCTTGCGCTCCGTACGATTGGATATCCCCTTCAACACCGCGAAGTGATCCAGCAGATTGAGCGCGGTGACCTTCGGATAGAAATCGAATTCCTGCGGCAGAAAACCGAGTATCTTGCGCACTTCGTGCTTGTCGCGCAGCACATCGATACCGTTCATGTGGATACTGCCTTCATCCGCTTCCTGTAGCGTGGCGATGGTGCGCATGAGTGTGGATTTTCCGGCACCGTTGGGTCCAAGCAGACCGAACATCCCGGGTTTAATGGTCAGCGTGACGCTCTTCAGGGCTTGCACACCGTTCGCGTATGTCTTGCTGAGGCTGTCGATAACCAGTTCCTTCATCGTATCCTCCGATGCAGCAGTTTTAGTGTATGGGTCAACCATAACACCGTTACTCTTTCTGTCAAATACTTTTTCGATTTTTCTTAAATGATGTGGTGAAATTGTGGTTGTGAAGTGACACGGGTCTGGCAAATTCTGCCAAACCAATGGCACTATATGGGTGTTTTTGAGCAGAAAAATAGCCTGCCCCGTGTCGAGCAGGCCGGTTGATTTCCTTCGATTCTACTTATCACCACTCCACACATACAACTTCCCGCCGTATGCGACGACTTCCCCGATGACACCTTCTTCAGGCAGTTCAGTGACCTCCGCGATAATGTCGGTAGTCTCGAGCTTGATATCGCCTTCCAAGGCGTGACCGTTGATCTTGGTTCGGGTCTCGACCTTGGCCGCAAGAGCCGTCGTCAGACCGGATATCTTGCTCTGCGCCAGCGTTGGGATGCGGTCTGTGGCGAGGGTGCCGGTAGCGATCTTGGCGGCATCAAGGTCTGGTACACGATCCACGACGAAGACGCCGGTGGTGATCTTGGATGCGTCGAGGTCGGGAATCTGGCTCGCCTGCAGTACACCTGTGATATGACCGGGCTCGATCTGCGGTACCTGCGTCGAAGTCAGTTTTCCGTCAGCGTCGAGCTGCGCGATGCCGTTGGCGACGCCGAGTTGCCCGGAGTCGAGGATTTCCTGCCATGTGCCAGCCATTACGCCTCCTTCGCTTCACGCTCGAGCCGACCGAGTAGCAGCAACGCCCCCTCAGTCTTGAGCAGCTTTTCGCGGGATTCCTGGATAAGTCTCTGGAGCCGCTCATATTCCTTGGTCAGCTCCAGCTTGGTGGTCTGGTAGAGTTCGGTTTGCGTCATGTTTGCTCCTTATATATGTAGGGTTTACCATTTTTGATGAACATTTGGCCGGGCTTTGCTTCCGGCGGAAAATCCGCACCGCTCAGCACGAGATTCTCGTCGTGGATACCGAGGTCTTCCTTCTCGTCGACAGTGGAATAGATCGGTTTCACGAAGGCGATATCGCGGTCTGTGGAGACCGTCGGTTTGGTCTTGCGGTTCAGCAGGTCCCACACGGTGTTCTGGCGGATGGTTTTCACGTCCGCATCAGCTCCGAGACCTTCTGCGCAAGGGTGTTCGAGGAGTGCAGCACATTGGCCAACACCTGCAGCGCGTCCTCATCTTGCGCGAAAGCGTCGATGATGTTGCCGAGGGTGAGTTGCGTCTCGATGGTCTCGATGCGCTCCTCGAGCGGCGAGGTCGTCGTCGCGTAGGTGTGGTCGATTTTCTTGATCTTCGAGCTGAGGCCGCTGTAGAGGGTCACCGAGAGGTTGATCACATCGCCGTTCTCGACACCGCTCAGTTCGCTTCCATCGATGAACACGGACGTGCTCAGAACCGTCTCGTGATGCACCTCCACGCCGTCCTTCTCGATGAGGATTTCAGCCTGCGAGAAGTGCACCGTCGGCGTCGTGTGGAACAGGATTCGGATACCGCCACTGCGATTGACCACATCGACGCTCAGTGTCACCGAGCAGAGGTCGGGCAGCAGCAGGTCGAGCGTGTTCTCGATCGTGTCCAGAGCCGTTTGCAGGGCGTATTCGGAGTGTTCATGCTCTGTGTCCGCCTTGCCGTTCTGCAGGACAAGAATCGCGTCGTTGATATCGTCGATGTGATGGCCGATATCGTTGTTGTCCGGCAAGATGATGTCGTCCGCTTGGTGCGAGTGGTGCAGGCTGGCTTTGGCCGCCAGCGTCGACTGCACATCCGAGCCGTCCGAGGTGCGGATCTGCTCTGCGTTGTGCTTGTTGGTGCCGGTGCCGGTGTGACCGTCGATGCTGGTCTGATGCGAGTACAGCAGCGCGTCGATCGTGTCGAAGTTGCCGTTGAGCGGGGCGGCCCATCCCGACTCCCCGGCGACCGGCTTGTAGAGGTTGAAATTGGTGGTTTCGGGCATGCGTCCTCCTAAAATCCCCAGCAGTCGCCCCAGCCGTTACCGTAGCCGAACACGCTGTCGAAGTCAATGGGCGAAAGCTGTTTGTAGATGCTGGTGAGGGTGAATTTTATGCGGCTGCGGTGCGAGCGAGCGTCGTCCTCGAGCTTGGGCAGTTTGTCGATCACGACCGGGAATTGCAGCGTTCCCGACCCGGCGTCGAACTCGATGTAGAGCTGGTCTGCGCCGCTCAGGATGCCGTACAGCTCGTCATATTGCGTCGCAGGCAAGTACGCCTCGCACTCGATGGAGTCCTCGTTGTATGGCTCGCGCCGGATGAGGATGGTGGGGTCGAAGGCACACTGCTTTTCCACGCGATACTTCCGCTGCGGCTGGTAGTCGATCACACCGTTCTCGACGACGAATCCGGAGTACACGCCGACTGCGATGGAGATGATGCGAAAGCCGTCGTAGAGCAGCATTAACGCTCCCTTCGGTCGCGAATGCTGAATGAGGAATGAGAAATTATGAATGAAAAGTCCAGTCGGAGCCGTCTCCGGGCATTCATCATTCCTAATTCATAATTCATCATTGAATTTCCCACGCCTTGAGCTTGTGCTCGTCCGCCTTGGGGTCGCGCTGTAACTCCGTGATACGATACTGAGCGCCCTCGACGAGCAGCTTGTCGAACAACGCAAGGTCGTACTTGGCGAGGTTGTCGACGGTCGCTTCGAGGCTCCATGTTTGGCAGAACAGCGTCTCGTAGTAGTCCGCGATGAGCTGCTTCAGATTGGTTGTGTCACCGAGCAGACAGTCCAGGACAGACGTGTCGGGTCGGGAGCGATTGAGCCGTTTGCGCTTGAACTCGATCACGTCGGCGGAGTCGATGGTGGTGACCGTGTTCGAAGCATCGTCCTTGTTGACCAGCCGCAGCGTGCCGCCGGGTAACGAGACGATGGTGAGGTTGCTGCTGGACATCCAATCTCCATTTACGAAAAGATACTTGGAAGTATAAAACATGCCTAAAGCGTATTTATCAGATCAGGAGAATACCTATTTAGCTCTGCGTATAATGGTGACTTTATAACTCCCTAGATAATGCACAATGATATAGTGGTCATTTACGAACGGACTGATATTATCGACCTGAATGGCAAAATCAGTGCTCATCAGACACCCGATGGGATCACTCTCAATATATTACAGGTTGACACAGAAAAGAACAGAATTATACTATGACTATCTAATCAAAACTAAGATGTGATAGATATTGAGGAGTTTGAATTGGAAACCTTCGGTATACTCGGTGATATGGTTTAGCAGTTTTTTGGGGGGTAATTAATATAGGGGTTTTGTTATGAAGATACTGTCTATAATATTTGGCTTGTTTATTTATGCATCTCTTTTATACTCCAGTATTCATCAATTTCCAGATTTCGATTCATCCAATTGTGATTTTATTGGTGGAGAGTGGGTTTATACAATAGATGAGTTTAATGGAGTACCAGCATATCTTAACTTAGCCAATAATGGTTCGGGTGGTTCAGAGGGTAGTTTTTATCAATGTACTGAATTTGTTGGAAGATATCTGTGGGCAAAGTTTGGAATTAATTATATGAACACAAAAGATATTACAGATTCTGATACACAAGGATATGAAATCGGGTTAAATGGTTTTTTTATTAGTTACTCAAACATACCCCTGACGGCACCTTGGGTAATAAAAAACAACATAAACCATAGCCTTATTCAGGTAGATAACGATAGTGTACAGCCTGGAGATGTCGCTGTATTTGTCAATCCTAATCATGTTGCTATCAGGAATACCCCCAATTTTTCATTCGAATTTGACCTTGAGCTGTAATTGCTCTTTCCACCTTCCTTTATCGGGCTTTATCCAGTACCAGTCAAACCATCGGAAACACTCCGATATGACGTAGGTTAACCTGTAGTAAATACCGAATCCACGGCGCTTCCAGTCACTTTTCCGTTCGATAAATGCCGACATCATAATCGATTGTAATCCGGGCACATCCGTAATCATCGAGTAAAGGAAAGTTACTGCCAGCCAGAATATCGCATTCAAGTTTTTCAGCCTGTGATACTGCAAAAGGCGAATTTGCTCCCATCCGAAATCTTGCTTGAGTTGCCGGTGCATTTCTTCGATTTTCCATCTCGCACGGTAACTTGTGAGTGTGAACTCGACGATCTTTCTTGCGTCCCAGTCACGCCCCGGAAAGTCGCACAAACAGTAAAAGAAACCGCCCTCTTTTCCATCGTGGTATCGTGCGATCACAAGCCACACTTCCACGGTCTCCGGATTCTGCACGGGATGCGGATTCAAGCGTATCTTGACACGTTTCAATCCAACGCGGAAATGATGTCCCGCATTCCCAAAATCCATGGTCAATTTCACTGACTTGCAGACACGGAGAAAGTCTTTTTCTTCATCATCCTCGTCTATCAAATTGCGCGTACCTTTACTGCGAATAATGAACGAGTTTCCATTGGCGTGGAAATGTCCGATCAACGAACGAATATCGTACCATCGATCCAACACGAAAACGCCACGATTGTTGCTATGGATCGTTATTTCATCGATTTGATCACGTGTAACCGTTGAACGGGTATCATGCTCGCTCTTGCTACTGTATATCTTGCTGCAAAGCGGAACAATCGAATGATTTGAAGGCGTCCCGACCAGGGCGACAGCATTGATCAAGTGAAAGCCTGACTCTGTCTTGTTGGCACTGGCGTCGCGTATCTTTTCCAGACCTTCCATGCGAGTGGCATAGGGTTTCACAATATCGCTTTCGTCGATAAAGATCAGGCTGTCGCGTTCGAGCCGACGACTTTGCGAAGCGAACAGAATATCATGGATATCCGACGCTAAATCTTCTTGATCGAGATGTCGGTACAAGCGTCCACTGGTCTTGCGTAATGGAATCTGCTCGTGTAGCGAACGGGCTGCCTGGCGTACAATTACGCTTTGACTGGCGAGAATACCTTTCGTCATTTGTTTCAAGAAGTTGAAGCGTGGAATACTGAGTTCCGCCTTGTACTTGCGCATGAAATTGTGAAATTTTACTTGCATCTGGTGGAACTGCTGCTTAAGTTGACCTTGCATATTGGCTCCTTTGTTAGTTTTTTGGTCGAAACTATTTTGGCGAAGGAGCCTTTTTTCACAACCTATTTCTTCTCAAAACCGCTGATAATAAGCTCTACCACGTTTTTACTTAAAACATTCTGGGGGTATGCCTGTAATCATGTTGCTATTGTAAAAACTATCAACAACAATAATGTTCAACTTATTGAGCAGAACTGGGTATGGGAAACAGATGGCATTTGGTATTATACGCTTAATAGAACTATAAATGCTTATAATAGTGGTGCCTATTTTTATAGATGTAATTTGCAGCCGAGTAGTGAAAGAATCTACCCTAAATTGGCAAACTACTATTTGGTATGGGATAATGGTGGATGTCCGACTTTAGATGATGCTATTCAGCTGGCTAAATATGACTTACTTATCTTAGATATGGAACTTCAACACTTATGTCCAGAAGTGCTGGAGGAAATCAAACAATTGAATCCTGATATTAGGTTATTAGCCTATATGACTTCGCAAGAAATAGCTTTAAATTTCAATGCTCCTAATGAAGCTCAATTGCGTTCAGGCATTTTACAGGGTATTCCTGAGGGTTGGTGGTTAAATACAGATTTAGGAGATTATGTTACATTTTGGACTGGAACAAGAATGCTTAATGTAACTCCTAATTGTCCAGAGATTGGTGGATATAGGTGGAATTCTTTTTTTTCTGAATTTATAAGTGACAATGTCTTGATTAATGATATCTGGGATGGGATGTGTTTAGATAACTGCTGGTCAAATGTGTCTTGGTTAGAAGAGTATGACGATATTCATGATGATTTTTTTGAAGGTTCTTTAGATACTGATAATGATGGTTATGCGGATGATTTTGGTTTTTTAGACAGCAACTGGAAATCAGGTATGGAGAATATGCTACAAATATTTAGAGAGAACTACCCTGATAAAATATTTATTGGAAATGCAGGATATGATTATGAGGAATTTTTGAATGGTGTTCTATTCGAAGGATATCTTGAAATTGGAGGAAATTGGGGTGTGATGATGAACCTATACTCAAATTTTCAGGATAATGCGATTCAACCAAGTTATAATATCATTAACGCCTGGGATGAAAGTGGTAATTCAACAAATTACCAAAAAATGAGATTTGGATTAACAACAACTTTGTTGTATGATGGTTTCTATTTGTTTGATAAAGGTCCTTTAGATCATTCCCAATTATGGTGGTATGATGAATATGATATAGATTTAGGCTCTCCTTTAGGTACTTGCGAAAACATTTTAACTGATATTCCGATCAATCTTGTTATAAATGGCAGTTTTGATGATGGTGCATATATGTGGTCACTTGATGTATCCAATGAAGATGCAGGTGCAGCAACAGTTGTTGAAGTTGATGGAGATAATTGTGTAAAATGCATACCAGGGAATTCAACTATGGATTATCATTTTCAAGTGAAGCAGGTAGGTAATAGCAATTTTCAGTTGAGCGATAACGGTATATATCAGTTAAAATTCAATGCAAAAGCTAGTTCAGATAGGGAGATAAGTTTTATGATAATGAATGACCAGGAAAGTTGGGAGTGGTTCTTCTGGCCAATAATAATTACACATTTAACAACTGAATGGACACCGTTTTCTTATACTTTTACCATAAACATTCCAGTGTCCATTCAACCTGAGCAGGTTCGGTTAAGCTTTCATTTGGGGCAAGATGATGCAATTGTCTGGATAGATGATGTAATATTTTGTGAAGCTGTAAATTGCGTGTATAAGCGTGAATTTCAGAATGGCATAGTGTTAACCAATATGAATAGTCCAGTTGCTGAGCCTGCAATAATAAATTTAGACAATACATATCGAAGAATTGATGGATCGCAGGATACCAGCGTAAACAATGGAGCACTATGTAATTCTGTGATATTGCCCCCACAGGATGGAATTATTCTATTGAATGAAGATTACTATGATGATGAAATGCAAGCCATATCCAATACAATCCATCTTAAACAAAACTATCCTAATCCTTTTAATCCCACAACAAGCATTGAGTTTTGGATACCAGATCAAAGCCAAGTCTCGGTTAAGGTCTATAATATGAAAGGTCAATTAGTAAAAACAATTTCAGATAAAATTTATGACAAGGGAAATCATATAGTTACTTGGGATGGGACGAACAAATATTCAATATTAGTATCTTCGGGAATATATCTGATTAAGGCAGATGTTGATAAGGGTGACTATTCAGCACAGCTGTCCTAAATAACTCCGGGATGGATATTGGACGCATTTAGGACGCCGTCATAACGCGATCTCGATTTTCAACTCAAAAACAGCCCCTAATCTTGTTAATCCTCCCTTTTTGCGTTTCTTCAGATGATTATGCTGTCCCAAACGCCAAATGAAGCTGTTGATCGGGTGGCGGCTCGGGTTTGATAAACGGATTGTCAATCCATGCCCATAAATCCTTGTGGGTGAACAGATTCATGCGCAGAAGCGCCACAAGGTTTGACATCGACCAATCCTCCGTCGATTTGAATCGGAGAAATTTCAGCAGCAGAATGGTGATCATTGCTGTCCAAAACTGGATCATGACCGCATTGATACTGGTTCCGTAGAAGGTTTTGATTTGAAGATTCTGCTGGCGGTCGCTTCGCGATCCGCAAAAAGCCGTTTCCGGAACGGAAACGCGACTGGTCTTGAAGAAAATCTCGATCTGCCAGCGTTCCTTGTAGATTGCGCCGATTGTCGCCGTAGACAGATTCAACTGGTTGGTCAGGAGCGAGATTTCCCGCTCGTTTTCGGCGTCCCACACGACCACGTGCCGGAGCAGACTGGGACAGTCTTTGCACGCTTTGGGAGCCGTAAGCCGGATCATCTCATCGATGCGGATATTGCCCTCGCACAACCTCGTCTCGACCACCTCGTAGCGCGCTTTTTCTTTCAGCCGGGTCACGAACCAGACGCGTCGCAACGTCCACTGATGGAACTGGGCGTAGTCGATGTAGCCTTTGTCGATGGCGACCACGGTGTCCGGTTGTAGCGGCACCATCCGCGCTATCCGGGATTCGTGGACAGCGCCCTCGGTAATGTGCACGAACGCAGGAAGATAGCCGTCGTGATCGAGAAGCAAGTGAAGCTTGATCGCGCCCTTCGTCGTCGTGTATCGTGCCCAGTCGTAGATGCTCAGGCAGAGCCCGATCAAGCTGGCGTCCAGGCTGTAGAGCTTGAAGGGAAGCCGAAATTTGCGCTTTCCTGTCGGGCAAATCGCGCGGCACTGATCCAGCGTATCCCAGAATATCGACTCGAACAGCTCGACGGTTCCCTTCGCGTTGCGGTAGGCGAGGTTCGACTTGCTGGGTGCGCGATTCATGCCCAGATGGCTCAGTTTGCCCTCGCAGCTCCGTAAGCCGTTGGTGATTTCCCGCAGGGATTTCGACTGCGAAAATTGCGCGAACAGCATGCTGACAAAGTGATCCCAGCTCGTGAATCCCTTGCAAAATCGGTCAGTTTCGAGTTTTTGTATGAGGGCGCTGAATTTTTTCCTTGATATGATTTGCAGTAGCTGACTAAATAGGCTCATGTTTAACATGGGTCGGTTCCTCCTTTTTTGGTCGAAAGGATTTTAGGAACCGACTTTTTTCATGTCAAGAAACCTCGTGCTGAATCCGATTTAGGACAGGTGTGGATTTACGCGAACTGGAGTTACAGCATTTTCCTGAAGACGCCCCAACATACTTACTTGAATATGCTTCAACGCCATGCGTGATTGGCAATACAATCTATGTCGCAGGCCTGCATAGCATTTTCAAAGTCAACATTTCCACAAGTGGACTCTCTTTGGACTCGGTCCATTCGGTGAGTGGTTTATCATGCACAAGTGATAAAGCAGAGTGTTTCTGAACCCCACTGGTATGGGATTATGGACTTGGTAATGATGTTTACTTCTCAGTAATGACTCGTGATTTCATTAGCAATGACAGCAATGTCGTTATGTTCAATTCAAGCTTAAATCCAGTGCAAGTAATCGGCAATGACACGCTATATCCAAAAGGAGCTCCTTGCTTCGATGCTTCAGGATACCTTTACTTTCCTGGCACTGATCTGCAACGAACTTCACGGAAAGCCAGAACAACATCCACCAGCGCATTCCTTCTTGAAGATATCGAAAACGTACTTTCAGATGAGCTTCCGGGATTACTGATGTCCGATTTCTCAAGTAATTTGATGTCGCAAGGAAACTTGGGCTCAGCATATCGAATATCTGAGATTGAAAGATTGTATGACTACCGCGAAACAGATCCAATTTACGAGGATAGCGCTATCCCTCACGCGCCAGATGGCATAGTCGATGGTACAAGCGACAACAATAACTATGGGATCATGTTCGAAGACTTCAAACATAATTACTCGATGATGGTAACTATCGGCAATACTGATTTTGATGATCCGAATCCTGTCGATGGAGAAAATATCCCTATGTTCTACAACGATTTCAGACCTGGATATTTTATCATCGAGCTGACTCGGTTCGATCATGGAATTGAGGACAATGACATTGAGAAGTATGTCTATAAAGAAGGCTATACTTATGGTGGGCTGGCCCCATATAAAACAAATGAAAGCAATATCAATGCACTTTTCGGTGCTGATACTGGATGGCTATATAGCTGGAAGCACCATTTACCGGCTGAAGCAGTCAGATATCCTTATCAGCTTGATGTAGGTGAACCGATAATTACCAATATCAGCAACAGCAAGTTCCAGCGTGATGTAACCAACAATTGCTCATATACGTGGGCAGACAATTGCGGCATTACTGTTGTTGATGTACTCGAAGGTGTAACAATTGACCGAATTTTCGCTAACGGCTATCTGAGACAAGGATGTATTGGAGAACTTGAAAACACGTATCATGCTTCTTTCGATCGTTTACCTGCACATCCTAACTATACTGTAGGATTCTCATATGTCTCTGGAGAAGGTGAAGATCAAGAAATAGTATCAGAGGTGTTTAGGCATGTCGAAATGTATGATCAGGAAGAAATATATCTTCCCTTCAAGAGGGATCTGGTGGTTCCTCGTGATCAGGAATTCCATATTACATACGACAACATCCACTACAATAGCATAACCATCGAACCCGGTGGCACACTATTTGTTGAAGCTATCGGCGTTTACACCGATACGCTTTGGATAAACAACGAGGCAACACTGGATATCGATGACGAAGCAGACCTTGAAGCCAATGTATGTCAATGTATCAATGAATGCGATCCCGCTGCAGATCAATATTCTTTGATTCAGTTGAATGAATCCGGCACACTGACAATCAACACCATGGAATTCCTGCGTTACGACGATGTCGATGACGCTTGGTGTGTCGTTGTTGGCGATCCGGATAACACCATGACTGTTTCGAATCTATATATGCAGAGTCAAGGTTATCCTGCTGAAACCAGATTGGATATTGGGTCTGGTATGCTACAGAATGAGCCATCACCGATTCTATCGGTTTACGAGCTTGATACACGGGGTGTAATCAATGTCTATGGAACACTTGAAGTCACAGGCAGAATGTACCAACGTAATCATGCTACGATCGAAGTGCATGAAGATGCTCAGTTCATCGCTACGCTGGCAATAAACAATCCCTATGCTGTCGTCGATTTGAATATGAAATTCACTATCGACGACGACGACGACCCCGTCGCCGCCGACCAATTCATAATATGTTATGGTGCCGAACTCATTCTTGACAGAGCCGATTTTGATACGCAAAATTTCAGCCCTAGAATTGATATCTACGGTGATATGCGCCTGATCAACGGTTCGCAATGCGATCTTTGGGGCGGAATGCTTGCGTTACATAACGGTTCGCACCTTTTCTTGTCAGGTGGTTCATTGCTTGAAATCTCTTCTGACGACTATTATGGCGTCACAGCCACATTGAAACTCCACGACAACGTCACAATTACCGGCGAGACTCCGGCACAAAGCCTTGTGCATGGCGACAGAATTGTGGTAAAAGGCGGGGGAACTATCCAGCCATATGACGAAGATGCCTATCTGGAGAATATCACAATAGAGACATCATCAGATAGATGGGAAGGAATAACGTACAAGTACACCTTCGGTACAGATGAACTGAAATTTTCTGCCCTGAATGTGTCGGGAATCTATGCGTTAATCTTCAGCGCAAACGACGATCTTTCTCTTGAAATTATCGATTCCAATTTCGAAGACTGTGGATACGGACTTAAACTTTCTGGTCTTTTCCCGGCACGGATCGAGGGATGTGATTTCACGGATTGTAAGTATGGCATTTATGCTGATGAGGTTCCGCAGATATATGTCACGAAATACCAGGCAAGTCCTGATGTATTCTATCCATCGACTTTCACCGGCAATCAATACGGGCTTGTTATCAGAGATGCAGATAATCTCGAACCCGAAGAAATCTCTAATTGTACGTTTACAGGCAATACGACCACGGCGCTCCTTTGCTATGAAAGCTGGATTAACGTTGGTGGTAAATGGGATAATCCCGATTATATATCCTTAGGATCATGCACTTTCACAAATAATGGTAGAGCAATTGAGGCGTCGATTGCCGAACCGATAAGAGAATCCGTAATCATGGATTGTGCTTTCGAGAACAACTCCGAAAATGCCATCTATGTATCGGATCAATACTTGCGTATTTATAACAATGTGATCCACCATAACGATCTGAATGGTTTATGGGGTTACAGCGGCGCATTACGTGAGCTCAAAGAGAACTCAATCACGAATAATGGTGGAGCTGAAGTTATCGGTTGTCGTTATTTCATGCAGGGTATGGTTAATGGCAATAACACGTTCTATGATCCGGGCTATACGGCTGTACCACAGGGAGAAAAGCCTGACTACTGGAATGCGGCTGAAATGGATCGGTATATTCTGGTGAAAACTGACATGACTAGACCGGCTGACGTTTTCGGAAATACCTTCGAAAACGAAAATGATGGCGATTTTGAAGACCGTTTTTATCCTTCATACTTCGCTTTCAATTTCGAGGAGGGGCAAATTACCGGTGCTGAGGAATTGTATGCGAGCGGTATTTCCGATTTCGAATCGGAGAATTATACGAGCGCAAAATATACCCTGACGCTCTTGGTAACGGATTATCCCGAATCGAAAGAAGCGATTTCCGCCCTGATCTACTTCCTTTACATAACCGCGAAAACAAATCAGGATTACGAGACCTTGCGCCAGGAACTGAACGCTCTGGTTTCGGAGGATTATCCAGACCTCTATAAAGAGAAAGAATACGTTGTCACGCAATCGTATCTCTACGAGAAAAACTACACCGAAGTGATCGAACGGCTCGAAGAGACAATTACTTCACCCGATACGAAAATGGACAGCGTTGTTGCCGTAGCGACGCAGGGATACTGCTACGTGCAGCTTGCTGAGACCGGAGATCGTGCGTTACCGCAACAATGTACCGTAAGAACAAAGACATTCGAGGAATATCTCGAATACATGCGAAACCTTAGGATGTTCCTTAGTGGTGAGACCGAATCACAGGAAGCACCCGCTTACAAGTTTTCGCTTGACGCGAACTATCCCAACCCGTTCAATCCTACTACGACGATATCGTTCTCGATTCCGAAGGACGACAAGGTCGTCTTGAAGGTGTACAATATCAAGGGACAGCTCGTAAAGACGCTGGTGAACGACCAGCTCGAAGCCGGATCGCACAAGGCCGTCTGGAACGGTGACAATAAGTACGGCAAGAACGTATCGTCTGGCATCTATCTGTATCGCCTCGAATCCGGAGGGAAATCGAAGGCACAGAAGATGCTTCTGTTGAAATAGTGACAAATGTCCTCCAGTTGCTACGTTGGTTTAGCAGCGTCTGAATAAGGGGGACCCGATGCATCAGCGAGACAATGCGCTAAGGCGCGATGAGTTAAAGAGTTATGAGGGAGAGTTCTTGTATGAGTTGCAGAATTCATACGAACTCTCCCCTCGATTAAGCGAACAAATCCTTCAGACAGCCAAGTCCATTCTTTATCGATCCAGTACCGTCTATCCCGGTGTCGTTCCTGTCGTGGTAGCCGATATCGAAGAGAAGAGCGGTAAAAGCATGGAGAACATCCGCAAACGCACCATTTACGTGACGCTCGATGATGAGCGGGATGACCTTTCGATCCTTCACCAATACGGGCGGACATATCTTCGCCAGGTGACCATCCAGCGGATCACCGAGGAAGCGATCGAGCAGGACGGGCTCCTTACCCAGGAAGACCTGAGCCGATTGCTTCGTTGCAGTAAGCGGACAATCAGGCGCGATATTCGTGCAATTCAGGATCGCGGTGTTCATGTCGTAACGCGTGGTGTTTTTCACAACGTCGGACGCTGCCAGACTCACAAAAGCCAGATCATCCGCCTGTATCTGGAAGGCTTTACCTACAGCGAGATTCACCGCAAATGTTACCACACGACCTCATCCATCAAGCGTTACCTGGAAGATTTCAAGAAGGTGCTGATGAGCCTCCACCATGGTGTTACGGACTCCCGAAATATCGCGCAGGTAACCGGATTATCGGTCTATCTGGTCAAGCAGTATCGGGCGCTGATATCGGAAGCGAAGCAATCCCCCATCATGCAGGATACCCTTTCGATCATGATCGAGCAGAACCAGTATATGGACGGAGTAAAAAAAACGCTAAAAAACGATGGGCTGAAAGCGGCAGTTACGGAGGAACAATGAATCGGAACCAGCGAGATCGCTATGAATCGATCAACAAGCGCAATTTTCGCAATGCTCTAATTCATTTGCTGGAAACGGAATACAAGATCATCGGTTCGCGGAAAATCCTTTCGCTTCTGGCAGATGATATCGAGCAACTTCATTCGGAGTATTTCGTATCGACCTCGACAGTGGGTATCGGTGAGATCGTGTTTCGCACCACCGCGGACGACGGACAACGCCCGAATTACGGTAAGAAAACCGAGGATTACAGCTCGACAACGGTTGTCCTGCCACTGGTGACCGAGGAGGATATCGAGAACCGCGTCTATACCCGAAACGGAAATAAAAACACGAATTACGAGCACTGCGACCGACGTGAGATCAGGACGATGATCCGCTTGCTCGAGTCGGCAAAGTCCCAGGGCGGTCTTCTTAGCGGAGCCGAGGTTAGTGTCTTGCTGAATCGCAGTTTGAACACAATACAAAAATATCTCAAGGCATACGTAAAGGAGACGGGAAAAATCCCGCCATTGAAGGGCTACGTGATGGACATGGGCAGTCTGCCGACCCACAAGTCGATCATCATATCGTACTACGAACAGGGGATGTCGCCAGCCGATATTGTGCTGAAAACCTCCCACAGTCAGGATGCCGTGGATCGTTACATCAAGCAGTACGACCAGATCAAACTGTTGATCCGGAAAGGGATGTCCGCCACAGAGATCAAGGATATCGTTCGGCGAAGCATGAAAGTGGTAAAAGAATACATCGCAATCTATAACGAATTTAACGACGTATCAGAAAATCGTTGACAGTGAGGTGGTTAGATGAGAGAAAAAACTCACACAAAGAAACCGAGGGAAGGGGCTGCTTTCATTATTGATTGCTTTCCCTTCTTTCGGGAATGTATACCAAAAAACTATGGGGACATTTGGCACCATGGTAAATAACTCACCCTAAATCCCTCTCTTGGATTCAAGAGAGGGACTTGGCAACGCAAGTTGTATGACAACAAACTGTTAACGACGTGAAAACCTTCCTTAAGCCCCCTCTTGATTCCAAGAGGGGGTTTGGGGGAGTTGGAGGCCCCATGAAACGAACGCTACTACTGATCCTGCTCACTATCGCCCTGTTGCACGCACTCCACATCACCGAGGACACCGTTTGGGATCGAAGAGAAAACCCATACATTTTCGAAGAAAACGTCTATGTTCATTCCAATGCTACACTGACAATTCTTCCCGGATGCGAAATCCATATCAAGGCGATGCCATCAAGTAATGGCGACAATTTCTGGTATGATTCCAGTGGCGAAGCGGAAGCCAAAATATTTTATGTATCCGGACGAATTAACGCAATTGGTACCGAAGAAGAACCAATAACCTTCACACGCTATCCCGACACTGAAGCCTATGCCTGGGGCGGAATATTCGTTGATGAAGGTGCCGATAAGCCGATTTTTCAATATTGCGAATTCAAGGGAACGTATCGAAACGTCTTCCTCGACTGGACGGAGACATGTGGTGCGGTGTGTTGTCATAACGGTGATTTCAGGATCGAGAATTGCACCTTTACCAACTGCCAGACAGCAATCGGTTCTAACAATATTCAAGAAGATATGTTCATCTATGGAAACATTATACAGGCAACAGAAGAGGCACAATACTATCCGGATTCGCGATATTTCGGCTTCAGTATTAGTAGCGATTATGAATACAATCAAAACCATCAATGTGTCGTTGCAAGGAATCAATTTATTGATATTCTCGATATCATCACAGGAACATATTCATCTGGAGCAATCCAAATGAGGTATATATATAACAAGTATGTTCGATCAAATGAGTACCGAATATATGATGATGCAGAAGAATCCCTATTACGAACTCAATCTACGGTAGCTCATTATGGAGATCGTTACTACAATTGGGCGAGTCAGATAAGAGTGAAAGGGAATATCGACACGGTTGGTTACTTTCGCAAGAACTATGTCTATGACCATGATATTGATGAATATAGCATGACCCTGATAATGCCAGGCTTTTATTCATACATTTCTGAAAACACATTCGACGGCGATATTCGAGTACAAACCTATGGCGCTGATTCCACCATTATTTGTAACAATATCGTGATGAATGGGAATAACGAGGAATGCATTTCGGTTTACACACCCAATGCGATTTATAATAATCTATATATCAATTCCATGTATGTAAGATCAAGTGATGATCAGCTGGCATTCTTCGGAAACACTTTCGCAACCGATAAGGATTACTGCATCTCTCATCCAACCATAGGGTCAAATGTATATGGCAATTTACTGATTGCTGAAGAAGAGATTATTCATGCAAGTAACCCACGAGGCACTTTCAGCTACAATTATATGAACCACCCACTTCCCGTTGATCCGTACTTCTACGACGGCGGCGGCAACATCATCGGTGATGATCCGATGTTCGCGGATACGCTGAATGGCGACTACAGCCTGGCGGATGGCAGCCCGTGCATCGATGCCGGCATGCCGGATGGGGATTACCCGCCAACGGATATCCTGGGCAACGTACGCGTATGGGACGGCGACGGCGACGGGATCGCGACCATCGATATCGGAGCATTCGAGTACGGCGCACCCTTCTGGGGCGGCATCGAGGGCTACGTGTACGAAGAGGATGGTGAAACCCCGCTCGATATCGCGAAGATCACCGTCGATGGCGTGCAGTTCCCCGAGTGGAGCGACTCGACCGGCTGGTTCCGCATTCTGACTGGTCCGGGCACTTTCACGCTCAACATCGAACGCATGCACTACGACGATCAGCAAGTCAGCGGCATTGTGGTTGAGCAGGGATCGCCAACCTACCAAAACGTCACAATGCAAGGCCTCGAAGCACACGACTACGACAACCTTATCCAGAAGTACACCATCACCATAGAACAAAACTCGCCCAATCCCTTCAATCCTACAACGACGATCTCATACTCGATCCCAGCGGACAGTCGGGTCGTGTTGAACGTCTATAATATCAAGGGGCAATTGGTGAAGAGGTTGGTGGATGAGCATATCGAAAGAGGTCAACATCAGGCAATCTGGAATGGTAATGACGAAACAGGGAAGCGAGTGTCTTCTGGGGTGTATCTTTACCGGCTGGAATCATGCGGGAAAAAGATCACGAAGAAATGCCTGCTACTTAAGTGAACTAAAAGAAGAAAGAGGAGTGATTGATGGCCGTGAATCAGTCAATCGGGTCAGTATGGCGAAAATGGGACCTTCATTTTCATACTCCATCATCATTTGACTATGAGAATAAAAGCTATTCAAATGAAGAATTAGTGAATGGCTTAATAGAAAATGATATATCTGCTGTTGTGATAACTGATCACCATTATATTGATGCTGAACGAATAAATGATATAAGGTCCATTGCTGACAGTAGATTAGTGGTTCTCCCAGGAATTGAGTTACGTACAGAGCTTGGTGGCCACGAAAGTGTACATATTATTGGGATTTTTCCTGAATCCTTAGATGCTGCTGACATATGGAGAGAACTTGACGTAAAATTGGAACTATCGAAGCAGAAAAATGCGAATGGTGATGATCGAGTATACGTAGATTGCCAAGAAGCGGCGAAGCATATTCATGACATGGGAGGCCTTGTTAGTATACATGCCGGTAGACGATCCAACACCTTGGAAGGAATCAGCAATCATGAGTTGTTCAAACAGCAGTTGAAGACTGATCTGCTTAAGGATCACATTGATGTTATTGAAATCGCCAAGCCATCGAATGTTAGTGATTATGAGACAATCGTTTTCCCGAAAATCGGATTTTCTCTTCCAATTATCTTATGTAGCGATAATCATGATGTCGACCAATATCCGGATGACAGATTCACTTGGATAAAAGCCGATACGACATTTAATGGTCTTCGGCAAATTTTATATGAACCAGTGGACCGTGTTAGAATTCAGTCGTTACAGCCGGAGAGCAAGCCTGTTTACCAGCTGATTGATCGTATAGAGATAAACCATTCTGATTTTGGTCAAACTGTCATTCCGTTTAATCCTAATCTGAATGTAATCATAGGTGGCAGGTCGACAGGTAAATCGCTTCTTCTGGGAACCCTTGCGAAGTTGGCGGGTACAGATAAAGACATCAAAGCGAACAACGATGAATATGAGGAATACGTTAAAGAGATATCTGAGTTATCAACACTACATTTTCGGCAAGAAGAGGAAGCAGCCCACCAGATAGAGTTTTACCCACAGTCACACATAAATAATCTTGCAGCGAAAGATGCTGAAATTCAATCCCTTATCGAGAACATACTGTCTTCAGAAGAATCACATAAAAATGAATTGGAAGCATTGAAGCAAATGCGATCCTCATTCCGCTCAATACTCAATCAAGACGTAACTGATCTCTTTAATCTCATCAATCGAACTGAAGACAAAAGAAACCAGCAGAAAACACTTGGTAATTTGACAGGCATACAAGCAGAATATGACAAAATTGAAACAGCAATAAGAGACGAGAAGGGAAAACTTCCTGATCAACCTTCGCCTGAAGAACAAAACAGATACGATTCACTGAAAGAAGAAGTCGAGAGAAGAAATACAAGGAAAGAGCGCATAGAAACGATGAAACCTCGGATAGAGAAGCTCATGTCACTTAGTCCGGTTAGACCCCTTGCTGATGAACTTGTATTACTTGAAGATGATGTAATCAAGAAGATTAGTACCGAATATGAAGTATTATCTGCGCGAATTGCTGATGAATGGAGACAAATTCTATCTTCAGTCATTGATGAGCTCAATACCGAACTTGTAAACATTGTGAGTCGTCTTGCTGAAATAGAAAAAATGCCAATATTCAAGAAGTGTGCAGCCTTCTTCAAGTCAAACGCTGGGTTGAAAGAATTGATGACAAGGGCAGAAACCGAACAGGGAAAACTTACGAAGCATCAGCAGTACCAGAAGGAGATTGAAGCTTCAGAAGCATTGATTGCTGACAAAAAAGATAGTATCCTCTCTCAACACCTGAATCTTTTAGCTGATATCGATGATTCGTGCTCTCGGCTTGAATACTGCAAGCACGAGACAGAGATAAAACCATTTCCGAACTTCCTTTGTGAAGATTTCAGAAAAGCATTGGGTGATAAGCTTCATCTCGGTTCTGAAGCAAACAAACAGCTCATGGACTACAAGTTTGTAGACAATTCTACACACAAGGAGTATTTGAGGTCTCTGCTTGTAAGTATTATGGAAGAGAAACTCACCCTCAAGAGTTCTCGCGATAAGCAGCAGTTCATGTTGGATATCTTTTCACAACCATGGTTCGACATATCATATGATGTGAAATTCCAAGGGGACACTTTGAATAGAATGTCAGAAGGGAAACGTGCTTTCATAGTACTACGTTTACTGCTTGATTTCAGTTCCAGAGAATGTCCAATCTTGATCGATCAGCCAGAAGATGACTTGGACAGTCGCTCTGTTTTCAGAGACCTTGTTTCTTTCTTGCGAAGAAAGAAGAAAGAAAGGCAACTGATAATTGTTACTCATGATCCTAACATCGTGATTGGAGCTGATGCTGAGGAAGTTATTGTAGCTAATCAGAATGGAGACAGCACAAAAAACGAAAATGACATCAAATTTCAATACACAACTGGAAGTCTGGAGAACGATATAGCGCGAGATGAAGAAAGCGAGTACATTTTGCAGCAAAGAAGCATCAAACAACACGTATGCGAGATTCTCGAAGGTGGTGATGAGGCTTTCAAGAAGAGAGAACAAAGATATCATTAAACGACCACCTCCGTCCCTGTCCTGCACTTCCAGTGGAATGGCGGGAAGGGCGTATGGCTTCCTGAGACGCCGGTTGGCTTGCCTGTGGGACTTCGCGAAGCGATAGTCCCGAATCCTTCAAAACTGGCGTTTCGTTCAATCTGGTCGTCGCTGACCCACGGAGCAAGCTCCTTCGTGCGTTCTCGCGCCGATTCGAGGCTGTGCTGCTTCGGATCGATGGCCAGCAGGTCTTCCATCACCTCGAGCGCGTCGGAGAGCGGATAGGCCTTGTTTTGCGCTGCCAGCGCACGGCAGATGTCCGACGTGCGGTCATCGAGCACAATCACCAGCCGATAGTACCTCGCGCCAGCCTTGCGATATCCTTCTAACCTCCCGAACTCCCGAATCCGCAACGCTGTGTGTTCCGCCAAGCCCTGCCAGTAGTGCTGCGATTTCGCGCCCAAGTCCTTGAACTGCTCCGCGAGCTTGTCCCGCAGCATCTTCTTCGTGTATCCGGACGCGACAGCCTCGGTGAGGGTCGTGCGGAACTTCTGCGAGATGTCGGTGCCATAGCGTTCTCCGATCCAGAAGAGGTTCTGGCGGGTGATGACCGTCTCGAGCCGCTTCTCGCGCGCGCCGTACAAGCCGATGCGGGTGTTGTGCGGAACCTGCTTCTGCGCGTCGTTCAAGCCAAGCAGCATGCATCGCTGGATGTATGCCTTCGTCTCGGCACGCACAGCGGACGAAAAATCTTCGCCGAGGTTGGAGTCGATGACGGCGAGAACGTCGTCAATATGCGTGCGATTGAGCCGCTCGTGACGTGGGATGTCGGACAGGGCTCTGATCGCCTGCGTCGCCGACTCTCGAACCTCGCGCTGCCAGGCGTTGTTCAGCACCCGGTAGTACTCGAGCATGATGCGGTCGAAGTAGGTCAAAACCGGAAGCTCCTGACGCGCGTTCTGTTGCGGCCAGTGTCATATTCGGGGAAGCGTTCGAGGCAGCCTGCGAGGGCGTCCGGGCCGTCCACGTAGCCCTGCGGGTAGGTGAGGAACTGACTGATCAGTGTTGGCGTGTCTTGCCCATCGGGGAAGACGACCTTGCCGGTTTCGATGACGGTGTCAACGCGCTCAATACGCAGGGCCTTGTTGCGGTCGTTGTTGACGCGCCGGATGCGGTGCGAGATGGGATTGCGACCGTTCTCGCGGCACCAGCGGTCGAAGTCAGCAAGGATGCGATGCTGACCGTAGTTGGTCTCCATCGCGGCGCGGAAACGGACTCCGTAGCGACGCGACAGCTCGTCGCAGGCGTCATAGTAGAAGGCGAAGAAGCGGCTGTTCTCAGTCTGGCGCACCCAGCAGTGGAGCACGTAGAACTTCAGGCCGTCGTAGCCGATCGAGATGATCGCCTTGTAGCAGCCCTTCTCGCCCCACGCGGGGTCAGCGTACATCCAGACGCGCTTCATGCGCTTGGGGAGCCGCGCGTAGCGTTTGAACCAGTGGTGCTTGAACATGTTGCCCTTGATCACTGGAACACCGAGAAACTCGCGCTGGTAGCCAGTGTGACCGAACTTACGTCGCAACAGCGGCAGCTCAGAAGTCGGGTACTGCTTCTCCCACACGGAGCGTCCGTCATCGGTTTCCAGAGAGAAGCGCAGCAGTCGCCTTCCCTCTGCGAACAGATGCTGGATGTCGTCCGGATTGAAGCTGTCGTTGTCTGACTTGATTTCCTCGACGATCGACTCCATGAACTGACAGATGGCGTAGTTGGGGTGAACGAGGTTGCCAAGCCAGATGACCTTGCCCGTGCCCGATGGGTCGAGCGCGCCGCCGATTTCCTGCACGATCTTGTCCATGCGTCTGCGGCCAATGGTCTGATTGCCGACATTCTCTTCCTTGTCGATGTCGTCGCAGACGATGAGGCCGGGACGGGTGGAGGTGCGGGGATTGATGGAGCCGCGAAAGGACTGCTTCACGCCTCGCGCGCGGATGCGGCAGCGATTGCGGAGGTAGAAGTCGTCCTCGGTCGTGTCGATGGGCCGCAGGTCGTCGAAATCACCGAGTAGCCGCTTGTTGTTGGTCAGCTCGTTGAAGGTGAAGGCGGTGCGTTCCTCGGCAAGATCGACGTCTGCGGCTGTGTGGATCACGTACCGCTCGCCTTTGATCACCCGCCAGATCGGATACACCACACCCATGAGAACCGTCTTGCCCAGTCCGCGAAAGCCTGTGATGGCGGTGACGCCGGACTCTGCTTCCACAACCTCGAGTATCTCTCGCTGTATGGCCTTCGCGGTCGCTCGTCTATCGACTACAGGTGACGAGAGATAACCCTAAAACGGGAGCAAACGTCCGTTCTGCTAAAGAGGTATCATTTTATAGAATTTCGGGAAAGAAATTAGTTTATGAATGAATAGCTAATTGATCATTTTCATCTATCTGTTCTTCTCAATCAATTTATCACATACAAGACTATATTTATATGCAAATCACAAAATTATTTGTGCGAATTTCTATTTTGGGAAATATCCAGAAAGAGAAGACCCCAGCCAGGAGCTATAAAAAACATTCCCATGAACACACAAATAAACAACACTTCAATTAAAGTAAATATTGGAATTTTACTTTTATCGTCCATATCATAAAACCACCGGATGATTTTGTACCTAAGGCCGTTATTAGGAACTGTTTTTACTAAGTACTGAGCACTTATTTGAGATTGAGAATCGTATACAGTTATTGGAAGATTTTTATTAAACAGTCTCGTATCATTATTAATATATACAACAATCTCGGCTTCCACCGGAGATGAATATACTGCATAATTCGGGCTCAGGCGTCTTCCTGTCAATGGATCTGCTTTATATTGCATTATACCAGAAATAACATCGCCACCTTCATCATGTTGAATACATCTCAGAGAATCCCACCATTTGATTTCTTTAGCATCAATCTCTACTTCGCTAGCTTTAGCCGTATATGTTTCAATAATATCTGGAAATATCGAAATCTTCGCACCTGGATAGACAAAATGGGGTTGTGTAAAAGAATTGCCCCCCAGTTTACTGCTCATGCTTGGAAAGAACATAGCATACATTGATAAAAAAAATGAACAAGAACTACTAATATGGCTGGGAATAAGAGAATTGCACCTATAACTTTTCTAAATACAGATCGCAAGCTCATAACGTCCTCCATGGATGCTAACTGATGAAAATTTTATTATAGTACTTGAAACTGTCAAGGATAATATCAGAGCAGGAATACCCCCATTTTTTCGTAAGATCCTGGTTTGATGTATTTTTTACGACGTTATCCACCTTGATCCTTCGATACACCGCTTCGCTAAGCAGGGATACCAATCCGAAATAGCCGCTCCGGTATATGTCTCAATTGCTGTTCAGGACGGCAGTATCGTGCTGGCCTGGGCCCCCGTTCTTGGTGCAACGTCCTACGAGGTATACTCTTCTGCAACCGCCAACGGCGAATTCACCGAAGACACTTCTGGAATATTCGACGGCACAAACTGGACTGCTCCGCTATCAGGAAGCAATTCGTATTTCTGTGTTGCTGCTGAAAACTGAGTAACCTCATGTCAATAGGAGGACTTACATGACGTGAAGTGGCAATCAATATATACGAGGACGGGGCGAAGAGTCTCATCCTGAAATTGTTCACCGACTTCCGTTGTTCAGTAGAATCAGGAATACCCCCATAATGATCATGCCATGAAAGGCTATGGTTCTGCTTTGCAACGACATACCTATGCTTACCGTTTAAAAAAAGTACGTAAAAAAATCTGACATGAGTATGCAAAATAATTGTTGTCCTTCGACTCCGCTCAGGATGACACAATTATTTTGCAACCGGCTGAAATGGATGCAGTTATCCACAGTGTGTCATCCTTGTATATTGACACAGTTCATTGAGAAGCCAGAATAGCGGTAACGCCGCCAGTTTAGATGAGTGGATTACCCTGGTGGCCACCAAGGTAATCCTGCCGGTCTCGAGATCGTTGTCATCCAGTGCTAATAAGCCCGGAGCTCAGCTTGGTCCAGACCGGTTCATAATGCGATTCCGAACAGTTGCGTGGGCTTGAAGCCCGAATACAAGAAAGGAGCAATTATGACCAACATTAGCGACAATCTCTCGACCTTCATCGGGATCGATGTTTCGAAATCGACCCTTGATGTATTTATATCAGGGAGAGAGGAAACCTTGCAAGTAAAAAATGCCGCCGTGGGATTCGAGGAACTCTATGATGCAATCCGCCAGTGCAATGATCCTGTCATTGTATATGAATCGACGGGAGTGTATGGGAAAAAACTGGCACGCTATTTGTTAGAGCATAACGTAATGGTTGCAGAAGTTAATGCCTATCAGGTTCATAGCTTTGCCCGTAGTACTGGAAAGCTAGCGAAGACAGATCGGATCGATGCGGAGACAATTGCGCTGTATGCCGAGAAGCTCGGCGTCCGATTGCTGTGCAAGGTGGATAAGAGGCATGAGGCAATCAGGGATTTGATGAAACGGAAGCATCAGTTGATTGACTATCGGAAAAGAGAAAAGAATCGCAGAGAATCCACTCTGGATCATGAGATTATCGATAGTATTGATCGACATGTCGAGTACTTGAATGATGAAATCAAGCGAATCGAGAAGCAGATAGATGAACTTCTGGATCAAGTACCGGAGTTTCGTGAGAAGACAGAGCTGCTAACGACAATCCCCGGCGTCGCAAAGCATACAGCACTGACGATGTTGGTCGAATTGCCAGAACTTGGCACCCTAAACAGGAAAGAAATCGCTATGCTTGCAGGCTTGGCCCCGATCAATCATGATAGTGGAACGTTGAAAGGGAAAAGGCATATTCATGGTGGCAGACCATCGGTTCGAAATGCACTGTATCTTCCAACAATATCATCCTTTCAGTGGAATCGTAAAATCGGCTCGTTCCGGGTGGATTTAATCGAGCGAGGAAAACCCGGGAAAGTGGCAACCACGGCTTGTATGAGAAAGATGGTGACAATCATGAATGCGATGGTTAGAGATAATCTCGCGTGGGGCATGAAATCGCCATCATTGCATGAGTCAACGAACTGAGTTTTATGTGGATAAATGCGTTTGAAGAGTAATTTGTCCACAATCCACGCCGAATAGAACGTCAAAGTGTCTCGTTCGCTTATCGTGGTGTGGATTGTGTCCATTTCAGACAAATTCCAGCATTTATCCACGGAAAACGAGAGGATACCCCCTTTTTATACTTGACGCTCGACACAGTTGCTGAGCGGAGTCGAAGGACACTGTGGATAACATCGATCAATATTCATCGAACCAAGATTCCACAGAAAAATGGGGGTATTCCAATTTTGTTCAGTAGAATGTATTGACAGTTTTCGTACAACTGATCATTATTCATTTGTCTTTATTCAATCCATGATTCACCTACGCGATCTTCGCTTGTTGCAGGTGCTCGATACCGAACTCTGCGACGTCCAGCTCGCGCGCGATGCCCTCGATGGAGTAGAGCGACTTCACGAGCTTGCGGATGTTGCCCTTGGTCTTGCCGTGCAGGTACTTGACGATGTCGCCGCTGAGTTTGACCGAGGCTACCTCGTCGCAAATCTGCTGGATGTCGTCTTTGCCAAGCTCCTTGAATTCGCAGAAGAAGTTGCAGCGGTCGAAGTAGTGCGCGTTGGCTTTGAGCAGCTTCTCACGGGCGTCCTTCATCCCGACCAGCACCACGATTGCGAGTGTCTCGTCCACGATATCGCGGATCGAACCGAGCAGCATCGGCTGGTTGAAGGCATAGTCGATTTCGTCAATGATGATGACCGCCTCCGGATACGAGTGCAACACGCTGATGCACCGACGCAGAAGCGTGCTTGTCGAGCCGTGCAAGTTGTCGTCCGGGTAGCCGAAGCGGTAGTTGATCAGTCGAAGCAGCTCTCGAGCGAACACCTTCGCCGTCATCGACGCTTCGAGCCGCAGATAAATGTAGTCGTTGGTGTAGGCGAGCCGCTTTGCGAAGCGTGTCTTACCCAGTCCCGGCGCGCCGTAGAGCAGTCCCAAGCCGACCATCTCGGTCTTGGGTCGGTTCTGCAGGTAGGCGATGCATTTCTTCGCGCCTTTCACGTTCGCGGTTTCCGCTAATACCCTTTCTTTCATGCTAATAGACCTCCGTCTATCCTATTCCAATTGCTTTCATCAGTTCTGCGAAGCTGGGTTCGTCATCCTCGCCAGACTTTCGCTCTTCTTGAATGGTTTCGTTTTCGGCAGATGCTTTGACGATATCATCGATGGTGAGTTCAGGCTCCGGCTGCTCAATCAAAGGCTGGTCTGCGAAAATCTCGCCAATCTCTTCGGTCATCGGTTGCTGTATCTGTCCGACTGCCTCGTTGACCTTGAGCAGTATCTTCTCCGAGGACTCCTGCACGTTCTTCTCGAGTCGCCGGATGCCCTGAAGCTCTTTCTGAAGGGCCTTCTGCGCCTGCGGCTTGTCCTTGGCCAGATGGATGAACGGGTGCTGGTGACGTCGCGCTTCTGCTTGGCAAATGAAGCGGTTTTTCGCGTCGTAGATGAGCACAGAGCGCATATCCATCAGGTCGTAGCGTATGGTGACCTTGTCGCCGATGTGCTGTATGAGCTCGTCGTGCCAGAAGTGGATGTTGCTGAACCTGACGCCGGAGGCCTGCACCACGCGGTCGGTGGCCGAGAGCATCAAGAAGTTGAGTCTTGTAGGATCGATCCTCTGGTCGTCAGGCACGATGGCGTTGTGAAAAACCTCAGCGGGTTTCGCGCCGTTCAAGCCTCCGTGCGGCGTCAAGCCGTACATCTTCTCGATGTAGAGTCCGATCATCGCCTTGGCCTGAGGGATCGTCAGCGGTTTTCCTGCGAAGATGTTTCGCACCCACTTCTCGTTGCGCTTGAGCGTCGCGGGTTTGTCGTCAATCGAGCCGCCCCGAAAGGTCATCATGTACCGCTCGAAGTCGTCTTGAAAGGTTCGGAAGAACCGCTCCACCACCTTCGCACGCGCGTTGTAAGCCTTTGCGAACGTCACCCCGATACCGAGTCGCGGGAAGATACCCACCAACTCCTTGCTCAGGTCGTGCTTCTCCCACTGCTTGTTGAACAGCTTCGAGCGGAACGCCTTGCCATTATCGAGATACACGTACTTGGGCTTGCCGCCCCAGTGCATGATGCTGTTTCTGAGAGCCAGTAACACATGCTGAGAATCTTCCGAGACCGCCAACGACGCTCCTACCGGGTAACGGGAAGCCCAGTCAAAGAACATGATCATCGTCATGCGCCTGGGCTTTCCGGTAGCCGGATCGATGATGTCGAAGGCGAGCTTGTGGCCGTCAGCAACCCATACGTCGCCGACCTCGAGTTCGTCACTGCGAAGGACACTGAGAATGCCGGTTTCTTTGAGGCTTTTCTTGCCATTGCGGAGCAGGTTCCACTCCGGTTTGTGGCTGTCGCGCCACTCTTCGCACCACCGACGGAGGGTGCGTTCGCTCGAAGGCGACTCCAGCTTCTGCAAGGTCTCCATCTGCTTAAGCTTGCGGATGGCCGACCCGATAGAGATGCGATTCGGATTAAGTAACAGGTGCAGCAGGAAGTTCTGTTCGGTCTCTGTCGCCTTGCGCGTGGCTTCCGCGACCGTGTACTTGCGGATGAGCGACCTGGCGTCTCGTCCCGCTTTGACGTAGTTCCGCACCCAACGACGCAGTGTCCGCTCGCCGCGATGCCCTTCGACGACGTACAGCTCCGGCATGAAGCGTCTGTCGTTGTAGGCTTCGACAATGGTCTTCCACGCATCCGTCTTGGAGTCAGCGCTGTTAAGGACTTCAAGAATGGCGTCGCAGAGCTGCGCGCGCAGGTGCGCCTGCTCCTGATAATGCATCGGTTCGTTATGCTTGGGCCGCAGGTCGGGTATCGTCTCGTCCCGCAAGGCTGGTACCGAAATCGAGACTGACTCTTGTTGCTCATCCTCTTCTGAATCGTGTGCTATTTCTGGCTCTGTCGGCGTCTCAGTCCTCTCATCTGGGACGGCATACAACTTGCGACGTCCTCCCTGCGGTAGTGTCTCGTAGCGAGACTCCCATCCTTTCTCCCGTGCTATCTTGACTGCTGTCGGACGTGACACATTCAACATGTCCTGCAATTCCGAGCAGGTCATCCAATTCATCCGATCCTCCTTCTCGCGTCTCTCGCATTTGAGCTATATGCTTCTCCTGTAATCTGACTCAATTCCGGTTCGAGAAGTTCGAGGAATGCATCTGCTTTTCGCATATTCTTCTCGCCCTTCATATAATATTCAAGCATTCGCATCGAAATTCCAATGGTTTCAGAAATCTCGGAAATGCTGATTCCCTTAAGCTTTATGGCAGCCTTGAATTGGTTTTGCGTGTACTTTTTCAATCCCTTCTCCCTTCCGCTGAAAATTTTCCATTGACACCGGTTCGTGTTTGTGCAATTTCGAGTTCATGCATCAATAAAGAAGAATTGCGTGCGAAATGTCAACAGATTTCTCGCATAAACTGTAAGTCATTGCAGGAGAAAGCATGGAAGTAAAAGACAGATTGGCGGCTGTAGTTAAGTCGTTAGAAATGAAAAAGATGGATTTTGCATCGTCTATCGGCGTGTCAACCGGAAACCTGTCGGACTGGCTCTCTGACAAGAAAAAGAGCAAACCGTCCATCGATGCGCTGATTCGTATTTGCGAAATGCATGCCGTGAATATGAACTGGTTGCTCACAGGACAAGGCTCGATGTTCATCGAACCCTTCCCCGAAGCGTTACTTGAGACCGAGGACGGTAAGAAGAAGCGACTCGAAATGCTCAAGCACACGGTCAAGACCATCGACGGCAGGCCGTATAATCCGTCGGACAACTACTTCAGCCGGACGGTGAGTCTGCCGGTGGAAGCGGAGATTGCGGCGGGGCCTCCCGTGAAGGCGAAGAAAGACAGCCTCGCGTATATCGAAATCCCGCGCGTGTTCCTTTCGAGTGATACGGTGAACTACTGCGTGTTCCGAGTGAACGGACACAGTATGGAGCCGAACATCCATCATGGCGACATCGTTGTCATCCATTACAACTACGACTGGACGAGTCTCGATGGTAAGGTCTGCGCTATTCGAACCGATGATGGCATCACGCTGAAGAAGGTGCAGCTCGTTCCGAAGCACAAACAGGTACTCCTCCTCCCATTCAACAAAGACTACAATGTCATCGTGCTCGACGAGGATTCACCAATGGACGTTCACCTCGTGGGTGTGGTGGTGATTCAGTTCAGGCTATATTAGAAGAATTGGCGAGCATCGGTTCGATCGGGTTCGTTTCACCCGGTCGTTTGACGCTCGCCTTTTTCATTGTGTTTTACAAACGTTTTACAGTCGCTCTTTTACAAACGCCCTTTACACACGTTTACAGACGCCCCTTTTACAGTCGCTTTACAGACGATATCCCATGAGTTTGCGCGAATCTCCACGGAAATAACGGCTTAACATGGCTGCGAGAGTGGAACCCATGTGCCAAACCCGTGGCATCGAACGGGACGAAACGCACCGTTTCTGCCATTTCTTTACAAACGCTTGCAGACGCCTATCTCGCAAGTCCGTCGATGCTTGGGTGGAAAACCGAGCGTTTGTAAACTTCTGCCAAGGGGGTGTCATTTTATACGCGGAATGGCATTTTGTGCCACCAGTTTGGCAGAAAAGTGACACGAGTTTGTACAAATAGCTGGTGGAGCGATTCTAAAGAGTCTGTATGCCTCCAATTCGTATTCGGAGACTCGCATTATCATTTGTCCAGTTTTTAGTGAGTAGACCGAGCGTAAAAGGCGCGTTTTCCCTCTCAGTTTTCGTTTAGAATTTTATTTGCTACTTCATATTTATTCTCCACCATGCGCTTTCTTGATATACTCACACTCCTTCAAGCCCTGTAAGATTTTATCTTTGCCGGTACTCAATTGATTTTGATAACCTTCGAGTTTATTCAGCTCAGCAATATCTTCCTGGGTTGCCTGACCTATACTCAAGCCAATCTTTCTCATTGTTTCGATGAGATTCCTGATTTCTGAAATTGCGATCATCATGTTTCGGAATTCCTGTGCGATGTATTGACAGCCGCCGATCTTCTCGATGATGAGAGATGCCCGAAACAGTTGTTCGTGTGCGATATCGAGCTCGTTGAAGCACTCCTGGGCGTAGTGGTTCAGATTTTCCCAATTGGCGTCGTATTTATCGCCTGGTCCGTCCTCTTGTATTCTGATCAAATATTTCGTCGCGATATCTTTGTCCAGGTTGAATAGATTCATCTGATCGATAGCATTACTGAAATGGACATAAAGCGGATCGTAGGAGTTTTCATTATCTATGAGAATCGTTGGCTGGATGCCATTATTCAGCATTTTTCCGTCCAGCATGGTATAAATTGCATTTGTGCCTTCATAGGCGTATATGTGTCCAGAATAAGGTAAAGCGGATATCATTGTGCCCGAGAACCAGTATCCATCCACCCACTGGTATTGGATTTGTCCGAGGTTAACCGGGCCGGTTGATACGACCTCGTATGCCTCGGAAACCTTGATTTCTTTCGGATGCAGGGGCTTGAACTCCAGACTCTTGATTGTGGATGTATCCGAATTGTAGTTCATCTCGATTATCATGTGGTGCTTCTTATCGGTTACTCCCTCCGGCATCGAGACGCAAGTGTATTTGGTAGTCGATCGAACGTATTCGGGACCGAATTTCTTTTCGATTTCATCGTAGCTCATTTGTTTGTCCAACCCGTACATGTGCAATTCGGATTCCCGATCGATCCTTAACAGGATCGAACAGATGACTCTGTCGTAGTCGGTCGTCTGGATAACAATTTTACTCCCGGGCGCTACTGCGAATACGCCGTCTTTTTTAAAGCCGTATTTCTCCCGAAGAACCTTCCAATCATCGTACGAGTAGTCCTTTTTTCCAAACATTTCGACCATGTTCTTTGTTTTGTTTTCAGATAAATATTGCTCCCAGATATCGGGATGGGTCTCTGCTGGCTCAGGGTTGTCGATGTATTTGACACTGCGGAGTTCAGTTTCAATGTC
Source organism: Cloacimonadales bacterium (SeqCode) (assembly GCA_963666875.2). Taxonomy (GTDB): domain Bacteria; phylum Cloacimonadota; class Cloacimonadia; order Cloacimonadales; family JAIOQZ01. The sequence goes on along the minus strand of CAXXPU010000019.1, from coordinate 515,751 downwards.
CTGATTCGAAGTTTTAGCTATGTGCTCATACTGGTCAACGTATGTCTCTCCGGTCGTGCTGTGTTCGGCGGCTACGAGGTTCAGGATCGACTGACGTTCTTCGCTGGGCAACATCTGCAGGAATTCCTCGGCGTCCTCCTGCCAGATGTTAGGCGGTGATTTGATGAAATCACCCACGATCGTTACTTCGTCCACGATGAAATCACCCGAGAACCTGTAACTGTATCGCAGGCTTGCAGTTGCATCCCGTCTGCTGCCCTTCGGATAATAGACGATCTTCGCACCGTTTGGGTTTCCTTCCGACGCAGTGTCCTCGATATCCCATACGGTATTAGATACAAGATGATTTCCTTCCTTAACCGCTTCTCCATAAGATTCCCAATCGAAGTTCTCCCAATCGATGTTTTTATCGTCCAAACCAAGATCGCTTGCCGAATCGGTGTAGCCAGCCGTTACGAGGAAATCCTTGTATCTGATCGGCAGACCGTAGAAAGCCAGCAATTCGCCGAGCAATTCCTCGGTTTCTTCGTCCTTTTTGCAGGTGATAATGGTCTCCCGGAGTCCTCTTGCCAACGACATTGTAACACTGATTTCGACGTTATCATAATATTTATGGACGGTCATCTCCCCATTGAGTTCTTCGTATTGAACGCCCAAATGGAGGGCATAGTAGATCACGAGCGGGTCATCGGCGGGTTTTCCGATGACGAGGTGTATAAGGGGTGAAGACGGGATGAAACCGAGCGCCGCGATAGATAACGCGAGAAATGCGATGGCCGCTGTCAGAATGTATTTCATAATCGATCCTCGAAGTTTTATTGAATTTTACTGATGGGAAAGATATCGTCAAGATAAAAGGGTATTCACGCATACCCCCATTTTTTCGTGATGTCATGGTTTAATGCCTGTTTGATGACGTTATCCACCGTGCGTCCTTCGATACACCGCTTCGCGGCACTCAGGATGACACGGAGGATAACTCTTAGTGTAATAATAGTTTGTCATCCTGAGTGCCGCGAAGCGGTGTATCGAAGGACAAACTATTATTACACACAAATCAATACGATCGCGAATCAGAGAAGTAATTTGATTTTTTTACGATAATATGCATCTATCTCATTATAATGTCATGAATTAGTTCGATGCCGCATGAGAATTCCGGGGGTATGTCAGAAAAGGGTATTCTGTGTGGGTTGAAGCAACGATGTTGATACTCTGGAAATGAGGAATGATAAAAAATGTCGTAATTATACAACAAATTCAACCATTTCGGAACGGGACAGGGGGATTGTCCTGCGACAGCTCGTGATACATGGTTTCGATTAGTATTGAGGTGTGTTTATCAACAGCAACTGGATATCGCCGACATTGGTGCGGGTGGGGCCGGTTTTGTAAAGCGCTCCGATCCGCTCGTGGAAGTGATAGGCATCGTGTTTCTTCAGGTATTCGATGGGATCGACACCCATATTCTTTGTCTTCTCGAGCATTTCGAGAGAGGCCCATGCGCCAGCAGCGTCCGTCGGACCGTCGTTGCCATCGGTGGAAGCTGCCAGTAGCGTTGCTGCCTGCATATCGGAACCTGCACGTTTCAACTCGCACAGAAACGCCAGCGCCATCTCCTGATTGCGTCCGCCCTTGCCGTGATCCGGACAGAGCGTTACCGTCGTTTCGCCGCCGAATATCAGAAGCAGGGGTTTGGTTACGCCATACCTGCAATGGTATCTCGCAATGGAAAAGAGTAATCTTGCCGCTTCTTTCGCCTCTCCCTCGAGGCAGTCCGTAAGAATACGCGCATCCAGCCCAAGTTCGCATGCTTTGCGCTTCGCCGCCAGTAGCGACTGGTAGTTCGTTCCGATCAGGAAGTTATGGACTCTTGTGAATGCCTCGCTGTCCGGGTCCGGCGTATCGGGAGCGTCACCCGCGATACCGCGCTCCAGCAGCAGTCTGACGGGCGCCGGCAGTTCTTCGCGGATGTCGTACTTACGGATAATTGCGTTGGTCATCTCGAAGGATGACGCGTCGGGCGCTGTCGGTCCGGATGCGATCGTATCCAGATTGTCGCCCACCACATCGGACAGGATCAGGCAAATGGTCGTGGCGGGGTAGAGCAGTTGCGCCAGTCTCCCGCCCTTTATCAGCGAAAGGTGTTTGCGCATGCAGTTGATTTCCGAGATATCCGCTCCGCATGCGAGCAAGATCCTGGTCACTTCCTGTTTATCTGCGAGGCGCAGTCTGGTTCGCTCATCCTCGTAGGGTGCTGCCATCAGAGCGGAGCCGCCACCTGAGATCACGCACAAGACCAGTGTTTTCTCATCGGCGCGTCGGGCGATATCGGCGATACTCTTCGCGGCCGCGACGCTGTTGTCATCCGGGACCGGGTGCCCCGCCTCGATGATCTCGATTCGCCGAAGCTCCATCCCGAAGCCGTATTTCGTGCTGATCACACCGCCGTCGAGTCTGTTTCCCAGGATATCCTCAAGTGCGTGCGCCATCACCGCGGAGGCTTTGCCGGTGCCAATCACGAGGATCCGTTCGAACCGCGACAGATCGAATTGCTTGCTCTCCTGTTCGGTGGTAACGCGCAGGCAATCGCCTTCGATCGTAATGCCGCGTTTGAGCATGAGATATGGATCAACTCGCTCCAGACCTGCGCGAAACACTTGATCCAGAAGTTCCTTCATGATGTCTCCAATTGCCTGAGTTTGGCGATGTTGGTTTTTACCACGGGATGATCCGCCAGCGCGTCGGCCTTCAGGAAGCACGATAGCGCGCGAGCGTAGTCCGATTGCCGGTTCATGTAATATCCGCCGAGGTTGTTGGCTGCGACGAAGTTCGTTTCGTCCGCCTCGATAGCCAGACTGTAATAGCCGGCAGCCTCGTCTTGCTTTCCTTTTTTCTCGAGATCGATAGCCTGATCGAAAGCTTTCCAGCCAGCCATCGCCTTCTCGTAGCTTCTCGGATCGCGACATGTGGCAAGCCGTTTCTCGAGCACGTTCGTGTCTTTCTTGCCCGGAGCGTCCTTCTTCGCTTGTTTGTATATCTCAATGGCGGATTCGCTGTTTCCGCTGAGGTAGTAGATATCTCCCAGGGCTCGCAAGACCGGGTAGGAGGGATCGGTTTCCCTCGCCTTGAGCAGGTGTTCTTCGGCGTCATGGAAATGCCCCAGCGCCAGTGTGGTGAGTCCGAGATTGTAGTCGATTCCGGGGAAATCCCGCCATCGATTCTTGATCTCGCCGAAGTATTTCAGCGCGATATCGTAATGCCCTGTGACGAAGGCGTTCAAGGCGTGGCGTTTCCACCAGGCGAGGCGAATCGAGTCGAATACATTCATAAGGATATCGGCGCCCCGGAACCGATTAGCCCCGGGGCGTAATCATACTAATGGATGAAGATCGACAGGATCGAGACGCAGATGATGGAAACCAGTCCCAGAATCAGCGTCGCCGATGTATAGGCACGGTATGCCACCGAAACCTTCATGTCGCTGAACTGACTCACGACCCAGAAGTAGGAATCGTTGGCATGACTGACCGTCATTGCGCCGGCTCCGATCGCGAGCACGGTGAGTGCGGGATGCAGTCCCAGTCCCGCCATGAGCGGAGCCATGATCGAAGAGGTGGTGATAATGGCGACGGTGGAAGATCCCTGCGCGGTCTTTAGCGCTGCCGCGATGATGAATGGCAGGAATATGCCGAGGTTCCAGCCCGACATGGTATCGCCCAGGAAACCCGCCATGGGGGAGGCCTTGAGGATTGCACCGAATGCGCCTCCCGCGCCGGTGATGGCCAGGATCAGCGCGGCGCTCTTGACGCCATGCCCCATCCAGTCGCTGACCGCGGCACCGAGATCTTCTCTTTTCACCAGCAGGAGCGCCAGGAAGATACCGATCAGGAGCGCGGTAACCGGATCGCCGATGAAGTTCAGGAAGTTCGAAAAGCCGCCTTCCGCCATGATACCCAGCTTGGGATTGGCGAGAGATTTGAGCAGGATCAGGATAATCGGCACGAGGAGTGGCAGGAAGGAAAGGAATGCGGGTGGTAGCTTGCCGTATTTGGTCATCAGGCTGTCGTATGTCTCCTCCAGGACAGGTGTGATCTCGAATCGCTTCGCTACGGTGATCGCCCAGATGTAGCCGGCGATCATACCCGGTATCGATACGACTAAACCCCAGAGGATGACCTGCCCGAGTTCAGCGCCGAGGATACCCGCTGCTGCGATGGGACCTGGTGTAGGCGGTACGAGGCAGTGCGTTGCGTACAGACCTGTAGATAGCGCAACAGCCATTACAGCCATCGATCGACCTGTTTTCTCTGCCAGCGCTTTGTTCAGCGGTGTCAGGATCACATAGCCCGAGTCGCAGAACACGGGTATTGACACGACATAACCGGCGATGCTCATTGCCAGGGGGGAATTTTTCTTCCCGACAAGTTTGAGGATTGCGTTGGTCATGGAGATCGCGGCGCCGGTCTTCTCGAGGATTGTACCGATAATCGTTCCCGCGACGATCACGATACCGATGTAGCCCAGCGTTCCGCCGAATCCGTCCCTCACTTTCGAAATGATATCCCCCAGCGGCATGCCGACGGACAATCCGTAGAAAATTGCGACAAGGAGCAGCACGACAAATGCATTCATCTTCGCAGTACTGGTCAGCAGAATGATGAGTGCGATGGCGACCAGTAGGAATAGAAGAGCGAGTCCACCAGAAACCATAAGTACCTCCTCTTCGTGTGGGTTTATAAACGAATTGTCTAACGTAACTAGCTGGTATGTCAAGGAAAAAAGACTTGTTGGAATACCCCCATTTTTCTGTGGAATCTTGGTTCGATGAATATTGATCGATGTTATCCACAGTGTCCTTCGACTCCGCTCAGGATGACACACTGTGGATAACTGCATCCATTTCAGACGGTTGCAAAATAATTGTGTCATCCTGAGCGGAGTCGAAGGACAACAATTATTTTGCATTCTCATGTCAGAATTTTTTACGTACTTTTTTAAACGGTAAGCATAGGTATGTCGTTGCAAAGCAGAACCATAGGCTTTCATGGCATGATAATTATAGGGGTATCTCTGAAAAAGACTTGCGGCAGATTCAGGATTTGTATCCTGATGATTAACTGAAAGGTTTCCATTCTTTGAACGATTACGCTATGAAAAGAATCCCATTCAAGAAAAAAATTTGAGAAACACTGATGAAAGGTATAATATCATGGGTTGCCGAATTAAAATAAGGCGGAGGATTCTATGAAAAAGATTTTTGGGATTGTTATGCTCGTCTTTCTGTCCAATCTGCTGATTGCGGACTGGCTCGAACAGAAAATGGTCTCCAGCGATTTGGAGTTGTACGATGGATTTGGGTATGATGTTGCGATCGATGGCGATTACGCAATTATCGGAGCCTATAATGAGGGCGCAGATTGGTCAGCTTATGGAGCGGCATACGTTTTTCAGAAAGTTGATGGCACATGGACGCAACTGCAAAAAATAACTGCCTATGATGCCGAGATGTACGACATGATGGGATATGCTGTTGCTATATCCGGTGACTATATTGCCGTCTCATCCTATATGGACGACGATAACGGCACTGATTCCGGTTCCGTGTATATATATCATCGTAATGGATCTACCTGGGAATTTCATCAGAAACTGATCGGTACGGAGGTTGACGCCGGAGATCAATTCGGAAACAGTTTATCGATGGATGGCGGGTATCTCGTTGTTGGCGCGTTTGGTGATGCTACCGGTGGGACGAACATGGGGGCGGTATATATATTCGCTTTGGGCGGCACCTCCTGGTCCCAGATAAACCGATTGACCGCTTATGACGGTGAGGCCTGGGACAGTTTTGGCTATGCCGTCGCGATCGATGGCGATTACATTCTGATCGGCGCAACAGGCGATGACGATGCCGCAAATCTGGCCGGCGCTGTCTATGCGTATTACAACTCAGGTAGGGGCTGGGCCTTTCAGACAAAGATTGTCCCTGCGGGTATACCAGCTAACAGCACTTTGGGGAATAGTGTGAGCCTGTCCGGGGAATTCGCAGTTTTCGGAATAAGTAACGATGATACCATGGCTAACAATGCAGGTGCGACGTATATCTATCAGCGTAGCGGAACCGACTGGAATCAGTATTCAATTCTGTATGCGGATGATGCAGGTGAGGGCGATTGCTTCGGCTACAAAACTGCGATTGATGGTAACTACATAGTCGTAGGGGCTTACTATGATGTTCCCGAAGGAGTAGATACAGGCTCGGCATACATCTTCAAAAACGTGGACTCGCAGTGGACGCAAATACAGAAGATATATGCCACCGACGGTACGTCAGGTGCCAACTTCGGAAATGCTGTTGCGATAAGTGGTAAAAGTGTGATGGTTGGCGCAGTTTTTCAGGGGACAGGAGAGCTTGAATATTCCGGCGCGGTATATGCCTATGAAGGACCTGCGGCAGGAACCGGCAGCGATAGCGGAACGCCTCCGGACGCCGATCCTATGGCTGTGGATGTCGAGCCGCTCGATGCCTACGACTACGACGGCAACGGCGCGGTAGTCGTCGATCCGGATGTGGATGTCAACCCGGATGAGGCCGGCGTGACCATCACGGTGGATATCGTGGTGACCGTCGGGAATGGCGACGTGGAAGTCCCCGTCAATGCCGCACTGACCTATCAGGTGACTGTCAACGGCACGAGTCAGCCTGTCCAGCTCGTTCTCCACTTCGCCGGACTGCCCTTCGAGCCGGATGAGCTGGTCTGGAACAACGGCGGGACCTGGCAGACGGTTAGCGGCGTGACCTGGGATTATCTCGCGGAAACAGCTACCTTCACATGGATTTTCGATACACCGCTTCGTGACGGTGGCGAAACGTTCGTCATGAACGAGGGTGACGGCTCCACATTGCCCGTGGAACTCAGCAGCTTCGCGGCGAGCGTCACCGCCAGCAATACCGTGATGATCGAGTGGACCACGCAGTCCGAATCGGATATGCTGGGCTACAACCTCCTCCGCAGCCAGACGAGTGTTCTGGACGAGGCGATTCAGATCAACATGGGGATCATCGATGCGCAGAACAGCAGTACGCAGACCGATTACAGCTTCGAAGACGAAGACGTAGCAGCCGACCAGACCTATCGCTACTGGCTGCAATCGATTGAATACGATGGCTCGACCAGTTTCTTCGGTCCGGTGACATGTACGGTAACGCCTGGTGAAGAAGAACCCGAAGCGCCGGAAGTCGTATTCGTGAACGGTCTGACCGGTAACTTCCCCAACCCGTTCAATCCCAGCACGTCTGTGAGCTTCAGTCTGGCAAATGACAGCAACGTGACGATGGAAATCTATAACGTCCGCGGTCAGAGAGTTGCCACCCTTTTGCACGATAGCGCGATGACAAAAGGCGAGCAGAGCATCGTATGGGATGCGGACGGCATGGGAAGCGGTATCTATTACGCGCACCTGACCGTAGCAGGCAAGACCTTTACACACAAGATGCTACTGATCAAATAGTGACAAATGTCCTCCAGTTGCTACGTTGGTTTAGCAGCGTCTGAATAAGGGGGACCCGATGCATCAGCGAGACAATGCGCTAAGGCGCGATGAGTTAAAGAGTTATGAGGGAGAGTTCTTGTATGAGTTGCAGAATTCATACGAACTCTCCCCTCGATTAAGCGAACAAATCCTTCAGACAGCCAAGTCCATTCTTTATCGATCCAGTACCGTCTATCCCGGTGTCGTTCCTGTCGTGGTAGCCGATATCGAAGAGAAGAGCGGTAAAAGCATGGAGAACATCCGCAAACGCACCATTTACGTGACGCTCGATGATGAGCGGGATGACCTTTCGATCCTTCACCAATACGGGCGGACATATCTTCGCCAGGTGACCATCCAGCGGATCACCGAGGAAGCGATCGAGCAGGACGGGCTCCTTACCCAGGAAGACCTGAGCCGATTGCTTCGTTGCAGTAAGCGGACAATCAGGCGCGATATTCGTGCAATTCAGGATCGCGGTGTTCATGTCGTAACGCGTGGTGTTTTTCACAACGTCGGACGCTGCCAGACTCACAAAAGCCAGATCATCCGCCTGTATCTGGAAGGCTTTACCTACAGCGAGATTCACCGCAAATGTTACCACACGACCTCATCCATCAAGCGTTACCTGGAAGATTTCAAGAAGGTGCTGATGAGCCTCCACCATGGTGTTACGGACTCCCGAAATATCGCGCAGGTAACCGGATTATCGGTCTATCTGGTCAAGCAGTATCGGGCGCTGATATCGGAAGCGAAGCAATCCCCCATCATGCAGGATACCCTTTCGATCATGATCGAGCAGAACCAGTATATGGACGGAGTAAAAAAAACGCTAAAAAACGATGGGCTGAAAGCGGCAGTTACGGAGGAACAATGAATCGGAACCAGCGAGATCGCTATGAATCGATCAACAAGCGCAATTTTCGCAATGCTCTAATTCATTTGCTGGAAACGGAATACAAGATCATCGGTTCGCGGAAAATCCTTTCGCTTCTGGCAGATGATATCGAGCAACTTCATTCGGAGTATTTTGTATCGACCTCGACAGTGGGTATCGGTGAGATCGTGTTTCGCACCACCGCGGACGACGGACAACGCCCGAATTACGGTAAGAAAACCGAGGATTACAGCTCGACAACGGTTGTCCTGCCACTGGTGACCGAGGAGGATATCGAGAACCGCGTCTATACCCGAAACGGAAATAAAAACACGAATTACGAGCACTGCGACCGACGTGAGATCAGGACGATGATCCGCTTGCTCGAGTCGGCAAAGTCCCAGGGCGGTCTTCTTAGCGGAGCCGAGGTTAGTGTCTTGCTGAATCGCAGTTTGAACACAATACAAAAATATCTCAAGGCATACGTAAAGGAGACGGGAAAAATCCCGCCATTGAAGGGCTACGTGATGGACATGGGCAGTCTGCCGACCCACAAGTCGATCATCATATCGTACTACGAACAGGGGATGTCGCCAGCCGATATTGTGCTGAAAACCTCCCACAGTCAGGATGCCGTGGATCGTTACATCAAGCAGTACGACCAGATCAAACTGTTGATCCGGAAAGGGATGTCCGCCACAGAGATCAAGGATATCGTTCGGCGAAGCATGAAAGTGGTAAAAGAATACATCGCAATCTATAACGAATTTAACGACGTATCAGAAAATCGTTGACAGTGAGGTGGTTAGATGAGAGAAAAAACTCACACAAAGAAACCGAGGGAAGGGGCTGCTTTCATTATTGATTGCTTTCCCTTCTTTCGGGAATGTATACCAAAAAACTATGGGGACATTTGGCACCATGGTAAATAGAACGCACTTTTTCAGTCACGAAAGCCGGAGGTTTGATGCCTCCGGCTTTTCTGTATTGTTTTTCTTGCCATGCTTGTTTTTTCTGCAATCTTGACGGCACATTGAAAGCGAATGAGAGGATCGCGTATGAATCGCTACGAAATGGAAATCACCGTTATGCCAGACGATATAGACGAGCAGGATCACGTCAACAACGTCCGCTACTTGCAGTGGGTGCAGGATGTGTCGAAAGCGCACTGGTGTGGGGTACTGAGTAAACAGCTTTCTCGCGAATACGCATGGGTCGTCAAGAGCCATCACATCGACTACAAGCGTCCGGCATTTCTTGGCGACAGGCTCAAGGCTATAACCTGGATCGAAAGATTCGAAGGCTTCATCAGTTTTCGTGCGGTCGAGATTCGCAACGCCGAGACCGATCGCCTGCATGCCAAATCAATGACTCAGTGGTGCCTCTACGATTTTGAAACGAAAAAACCGATGCGCATTCCACAGGAAATGATCGGCTTGATCGATAGTGCCAATTCATCGAAACTGTAGGGGTAGAATCCGATATATCAGCGAGAATGGTTACGAGAAATGCGAATTCCAGTCAAATAAACGCATCTGAGTCAATAAATTAGAGAAATTTCCTTCATCTATTGAAGCATTTACGATTGAACTGCAAGAAAAAAAATCCCACGAGGTCTTTTTTTTATGAACAGAAATCCAATCCGTACATTTTTCTTGCCCTGAAAAGCAAAATTTCTTTACCTGCCGGGGCGAAATGCTATGATTAGATTATAGGTTCGATTTATTGTGTCGAGCCATGTTCAGAAAAAATTGAGGGAGAGAAAATATGAAAAAACAGATGATTCTGATTTTTTTGGCATTTATTGCGCTGCGTCTCAGCGCCACTGCTGTCGTATTTACAGAAGATTTTTCGGGTGATCCCATGTCGGAATGGGTGACCCTGGGCGCCAATAACGGCGACAACTGGTCGATTTTCAGCTCGAACAATGCCGGTGGTGCCATACCGGAAGCCCGGTTCGAGTACGAGCCAAGAACCGTGGGAGAGCAGGAGCTTATTAGCCCGGATATCGACACGTCGGGATTTCGGGATTTAACGCTGTCGTTCAGGTATATGCTTGACCATTTTACAAACGGCGAATATACGATCGGTGTGAAGGTGTATGACGCTGGTGGATCGGAAACGGTTGTGTGGAGCGTGAATCCACAATCCGATATCAGTGCCAGAATGCAAACCGTGACCATCGACAATTCACTTGTCGATACGGATCAGTTCCAAATTTCGTTCTTCTTTTCGGGCGATTCGTACTATCTCGATTTCTGGTTCGTCGATAGTGTGATTCTGCAAGCCGACACACAAGTGCTTTCAGGAACTGTTGCAACCGACGAGACCCTCTTCATCTATGCCGACGCGGTCGTACCCGCTGGGGAAGTATGGACAGTCAATCCCGGTGCGTATGTGCTTTTGTATGATGAGTATAACATCGACGTCGAAGGAGAGATCGTTGCAGTTGGTACCGAGGACAATCCGATAACATTCGGGCCTTATGTTGCCGGTGATCCCACCGGTCACATCAAATTCGAAAGCAATCCTGGAATCAGCACATTCGAGTGGTGTGAGTTCTCCTACTTCAATGTCCAATCAAACGACCCCGTCGATGGACATGGGGGGGCGATGCTGATCTATGATTCGCCTGGCGTATCCCTCTCGAATTGCTGTTTCGAGAATAATTCGACGCAGGGTAAAGGCGGTGCGCTGGGAATCTGGTCATCCGAGAATACGATCGAGAACTGTATATTCGAATCGAATTCAGCACCAGCGTATGGCGGCGCTGTTAGCGTTCACGCTTCGGACGTGAATCTTGACCATTGTCTTTTCAACGGAAACACCGGGCAAGTTGGCGGCGCGATTTATTTCGGCTATGAATGCCATGTTGACATCACGAATTGCACGCTGTCCGATAACTCGGATGCAACGTATATTACCGATATCTTTGTCTATCCCTATTCCGGTAACGACAGTTATTTAAACATTGAGAATACCGTATGGTGGAATAGCTGTGACTATCTGGTGAACACGATCGATCAAGGCCTTGTTTACCTGAATGTGAATTATTGTGATTTACAGAACACACCCGCTTTCGCCGGAGACAACATCACCCTCGTTTCAAACAATCTGATCTCCGTCGATCCCATCTGGAATTTCGACAAAGAACCGATCTGGAATTCCTACCCCGCGCGTGACGAGTATCGTTCACCACTGATCGACGCGGGTGATCCCGAAAGCACTCCAGATGGAGACAACACCGTTTCGGATATCGGCTATGCATATTACGATCAGGGACCGCACGTCATGGGCGAGGTTTCCGGTCTCTGGACAGTTGCTGAAAGCCCGTACCGTATCGGCGGACCGATCCACGTAGCCTCCGGGGAGACCCTCTCAATCGAACCAGGCGTCGAGGTGCTCTATAACGGACCGTGGATTATCACCGTAGAGGGTGCGATTTACGCGAACGGCACCGACAGCGATCGCATCTGCTTCGCTCCTGTTGTTCCGGGAATCGAGACCGGAAATGTTTATCTGTATTCGAACGCGCCGGGAAGTTGCTCCTTCAATGCCTGTGATTTCTCGGGACTGCATCTTACGCCCTCCAGCGTCCAATCATGTCAGGGCGCTGCGATTGAAGGATATATGTCGCAAAGCATCAGCATATCGAATTGTTTCTTTACCGATAACCAATCTGATGATCAGGGCGGGGCGATTGGGTTGAACTTCTCCAGCGCAATCATATCCGACTGTTCCTTTATCGGTAATTTTGCGAACGATATTGGCGGAGCGATATACATCATGCGAGGCGATGTAGATATCATGCGCTGTCTGTTCGCCGACAACAGTTCGCAAGCCGGAACTTCCGTTTACTTCGGTTACAATACTCAAAGTTCGATCGCGAACTGTACCTTTGCCGATAACTACACATACCTTTACCAAGGGGACGTGTATTTATACACCATGCCAAGTTTCCAGATGAATCTCTCCGTGACGAATACCGTATGGTGGGACTGCACCAATGCCTTTATCAGAAGTAGCGGTTCAGGAAATAGTAACATCGACGTGCGCTATTGCGATCTTGAAAATCCATCCGGTTTCAGCGGTACGAACATGAGCCTGACCACATCGAACATTATCTCGGAAAATCCGCTGTGGGACGAAGAATACATTCCCACGTGGGCAAGCTGTCCCGACGATGATGAGACCAAATCGCCGCTCATCGACGCCGGCGATCCGAATGTGACCGACGACGACGATACGGTCGTGGATATCGGTTATGCCTACTACGACCAGGGAGTTCCGGTAATTGCGCATGTCCACGATATCCCGGGAGACCAGGGGCATCAGGTGCAAGTGCTCTGGAAGGCGAGTTCACACGACAGCATGTACGATTTCAGCGCATTCTACAGCCTGTGGAGAGAGGATGACGTGGTTCGTTCCAATGCAGTATTCGATAGCGCGGAAGAATTGATGGCGGCTGTCCGGACAAGCAGTCAGACAATGTATCTCCGCTACGACGATACCTACTGGGCGTTTATCGCATCCATACCTGCGACAACGAGCGAGTTCTACATCTACAACGCGCCAACAATCGCGGATTCCTCCACGAGTGGCACTAACGATGCAACCTTCATGGTCATGCACCATCGCATGGAAGGATTATGGCAATCCGAAACTGCCAGCGGACACTCGGTGGATAACATCGCACCCGATCAGGTTATGCTCGTGACCATCGATCGCAACGCTTCGATGATGGAGATCGACTGGTCCGCAGTGACGACAGGATCGTACGAAGGCAACAGCTATCCCGAGCTCAACGGCGTCTGGTATAAAGTCTATGCCGGCACGACGCCCGACTTCGAATGCAATGATACGACATATATCTGCACCACACAGACGCCATCGACTCATGTCGAACATGGTGCTCAGCAGATGATGTTCTATAAAATCATCGCTTCAGATCAACCATAAAATCCGATAGACACGATGAAACAGGTCGTACATCCGTGCGACCTGTTTTTTTAGGCTCTGTTGCATATTAAGTGGGTGAATGAGGATTCAGATATCCGCAACATTGCAGAACCTTCAATCTGAAGTATGAGAAGTCCTTGTATCCATACGCTCTTTTTAGACTCTGTTGCAAACCTGGTGGGTAGAACGGATTTCACAATAACAATCCCGCAGGGATGACAGATATTAGGCGCGTAGGGGATTCATGTTTTCAGCAAGCTGAAATCATACAGGGGCGTAAGCCCCGGTTATTTATGCCAATACACGAATAGAGCGCCGGAGGTGCGACAGGTGTATAATCAGCACGTTATCTGTCGTCCCTACGGGACGTTGTGCTGCTCTCATAGCCTTTACCCGGCACTCACGTACCGAGCTAAAATCTCACGTCCTTCCTGGACTTCAGGATCATCATTACAACATTCACCCACTCGATTTGAAAATGAGCTACAAATAACCCCCGATAGTGAAATCCTCAGAGAATCAGTCGGTTCCTCTTTTGAATGGAAAAATATAGGGAACCGATTTCATTAATATCAAGAAACCTCCTGCTGAATCCGAATCAGGACAGATATGACTTTTCTTGAACGATGTTCGGTGTATATTCTATTGTAAAGTGGAGAAATTTATGAGTGAAATAGCATTGCAGAAGAATCCAATTTCTAGAGAGCTACTAACACATGAGATTCTTACCGAATGGCAGAATTTACTGGACGAGACGGCAAGTTTACTTGGCGTTCCAGCAGGGTTGATAACACGTGTCGATGGCAATCAGATCGAAATCCTGCTATCTAGCGAGACGGAAGGTAACCCTTATCCCGCAAACTTTATATCGCAATATCCCGATTCCGGTTGGTATTGCGAATATACCCTGAAGAGTCGAGATGTAAATCTGATACCGAATGCTCTGAATGACGAGCAATGGAAGGATAATGATGCAGCGGTGAAGCTGGGAATCGTCAGCTATGCAGGAATGCCAATTCGATTTCCCGATGGCGCTAATTTCGGCACCGTATGCTTTCTGGATAATAAGACCAACGAGCACAATGATCTGCATCTCATCATCATCAAGCAGGTGAAACGAATGATCGAGCTTTCTCTGCGGGTTGTCATGGCAAATGCGAGGGTGGAAAGATGCGATCACTTTCTCGACGAACTGTCGAAAATATATCCGATATGCAGTTATTGCAAGAAAGTGCGGGAAAAAAGCGGTAACTGGGTCTCGGTCGAGAAGTACGTTGACGATATCTCAGGAGCAAAGCCCACGCACACTATTTGCCCGGATTGCTATGAGCGTGAGGTGAGCAAGCTTGATGAATCGTAGCCTGTTTGAGACGATGAAATCGATGCATATCCCACAGGAGATGATCGTTTTGATCAATTGATGTTTTTCGATTCAACGTAATCAGTAAATCCATGAGACGATTATGAACGTTGAAATGGAGATGATCACGAAAAGTACACTGCCCATCACAAGCGATCGGGCACCAGATTTACGGATCGCCGCCAGCTTCACAGACAATCCCATCGCCGTCATGGCAATCAGAATAAACCATCCGCTGATCCGCGCGAGGATCCCGGTAAGGACATCGGGCAGGATGTTCAGACTGTTCAGAACGCCGGCGAGCACGAAGAAGAGCACGTACCAGGGGAACTTCACCTTAGCAGCCGGACCGTGGTTCTTCACACTGAAGAACAGCGCGACCGGTACCAGCATGAGCACCCTTCCCATCTTGACGATGGTTCCCAGTTCACCTGCGCTGTCGCCACCCGCAAACGCCGCTGCGAGAGCATGCGCCACACCCTGAAGCGAGATACCCGACCATATCCCGTACTGCTCGATTCCAACCAGATGCTGCGTAGCAATGAACGAATAGACAAGTACGCCGATCGCGCCCAGGAAGTTCACGATCGAGACCGCGACAACCGATTCCTCATCCTTTGCCCTGACGACCGGCGACATCGCCACGATCGCCGAAGCGCCGCATATTCCCGATCCGATCCCGATAAGTAGCGGTATCTTGTCTTTGATCCGGAACACTCTTCCCAACAGATAAGCAATATATATTGCAATGGGCGTGAAGAGCGCGATCAGGATGATCGTCCGGTAGCCGAGGTGCAGCACGGCGGAGAAATCCAGCTTGAAGCCCAGCAGGATTATTCCGTATTGCAGGATGTCGCGAGCGCTGAAACGCATCCCGTGGCCGGTCGATTTCGGCAGCTTGAGCGTGTTGGAGATGATAATCCCCAACACGATCGCGATGGTGACCGCCTCGAGATGGATCGCGTGTTTGATCGATTCGTTGATGAAGTATGCACTGGCGGATACCGCAATGACCAGCAGCAGTCCCGGCGAGTATTTCTTGATCGTGTCGTATAGTTTCATGTGCTTTCCTCTATAGGGACAAACGCCGTTCAGCCGGAAATGTGTCAAATGGTGTTTCCCTTTTCAATAGCGGATGTAAAAGGGAGGTTCGCCTATGGGGAATTCGATTTATCATACCTCTGTCTGAAAATCACTTCGAGAGATTCGAATTTGCAAACAAATTCACAGAGGTCGAACGCTACAATCTCCGTAGCCGCCGATCTCCCATACTGTGTGATAATGACAAACGCCATTTACAATCGTTCGATGCCAGATGTTTTCCTGTTGTAGGGGCAGGTCCCCGTGCCTGCCCTTCCCCTTTCTCCCAGGCTTGTTGTCATGTTCAACGCAGTTCGAGAGATGAGAGAGGGCAGGCACGGGGACCTGCCCCTACAACAGAGAAGAGAATCGGTCGTACAGTTTCACACAGTCTGTCCGAGCGGCGTTGGGCAGACACAGAAATTTGCTTATACCGCAATCAACACTTGATCGTGACTGCAAGGAGAAGCACCCGGCACGATTGGGGATCGCGCCGGGTGCTCATATCGGGTCAACTACACGGGAAGATTAATACTGACTTTAATTCTTATTGTGTAGCGGTCACCCGGAAAAACTTCATTGTGTCACCGGGAGATGACATGAACCACGTCCCCATAGTGTACCAGAGGAATTCATATTCACCGTTCGGGGTATCGGACCAATAGATATTGTAACCGATCGCGCCGGGTACTTCGCTCCAGGAAAGGGTGAACCACTCACCCGATATGGTCAGCGTGATATTGGTCGGAGCGCCCAGGACGAAGCCTTCGCGTTCATCGGCGCCGATACAGGGCGGATCGCTACGCAGATCGCCGTCGATATCGGTGGTGATTGCAGGGATCGTGACGCCAGCACCGATGGCTGGCGACGTGTCGAGCAGATGCAGAAGGTCGCTATCGTCATAGAGCGGATCGACGTTGAGGCTTCCGGTCTCGCCGGTGGCTGTTGTCCAGTCGGCGAGGGAGTTGTACCAGTTGTAGGTAGCGTCGTTGTCGAAATGCAGCGCGATGACGTTATGGTCCGCGTTGGCGGTGTAGTAGATGTTGTTCGATATTTCGCTGAACGGGCTGGTGAACGTGCCCGTGCTGCGGATATAAACGGCTGTCGCGTAGGTTTCGAGATCGTTGCCGGTGCGTTCGCCCAGCCGGTTGTCGAAGATGTTGTTCTTCATGGTAATGCCGGTGGGGCAGATCCCGCTGCCGTTGTCGATCATGATGCCGGTGCTGTAGGTGAAATCATTGTCGTAGCTACCCATTCCATAGGTGTCGTCGAACGGCAGATAGACCGTGTTGTAGCATACCGATATGCCGCCGACCGATGAACCGTTGAGGCGGATGCCGGACGGTGCGTATGTCGGGTGATCGCAATCGCCGCCGAAGTGCCAGATCATGTTGTTGTGGATATTGATATTCGGATTGGATCCGGAGAGATCCCCGATGAGAATACCACCGGAAGCCATACCGGATGTTCCACCGTATAGGATATCGTGAATCTTGTTGGATGTGATTTCGACGTTGGTGACGTAGTCGAGATTGATGCCGCGAGGTGCCCAACTGTCGGAGAGAGAACCGCCGATATCGTTACCGCTGATGATGACATTGTTCTGGTAACGCATGTAGATGGGATCAACCAGGAAGTACAGAGATGGATCATCGCTTCCAATGCGACTGTTCTGGATGGTGATGTTCTGGCAGTAGTTGAGGGAGCTGCTGCTGAAGTAGATTCCGTATCCGCAGTGATTTATATCGACATTCTCGATCAGGAGATCGTTGACTCCGCCGCCAGTGTTATAGATACCATACGCGCTGGTATTGGGCTCGTCGTCTGCGTTGTAGAGGTGGCAGTTGCGGATGATCGCGTTCTCTGTGCCACTCTTGATTTCGATGCACCGTCCGCGATAATATGCGGGTGCGATGGAGAGTTCCTTGTTCTCGCCGCCGTCGAACACGACGTTGTCCTGATCATCGATAATGATGAGCGAGCCGGAGAAATCTCCAGTGATGGTCGCCGGTGTACCGGGTACCGGTGAAAAGGTGATTGTGTATCCGCCAGCGCCGTATTCGGTGAGTGTGTCGAGTTGGGCGTTGTCCGGTTCCGTGATGTCGCCGGTGATCCAGACGGTTGTATTACCGCCGATGCCACGGGCTTCGGCGTAGTCGAAGAAATCGTACAGAGAGGTTATTGTCTCGGACGGACCGACATAGTAATCGCCCGAAAGCGGCAGAATTACGTTGTAGGTCGCGCTGAAATAGGGTGCGGTGACGGGTGCCGCAACCGTGCCGACGAAGCCTTCCGGTTTCGATGCGACGTTCGGTGTGCCAGGTTTGTCGTCCTGTGCGACGACGAAGTATTCGACCACGTCTCCATCGGTGAGTCCGCCGTTGATCAGATCGACATCCAGTGCGAAACTCCACTCGCTGCCTGCGAAAGTTCCCTCCGCGTATTTCCATCCGTCGAATGTGGCAACGTTGTCGCCCGGGTAGGTGCCGAAGGCGTCGGCGTTCGCGCTTTTCTTGTAGTACATGCGCGGGATCACTGTCATGCTGATCGCTTCGGTGATGGTTACACCGGAGAGTGTGCGATCATCTGTGTTAAAGGGTGAGGAGAGATAGCTGTAGTTGATCGCTGGCGCTGTTGTATCATCTACCAGGCGGTCGCCGGCGGGATCGGGTGTTGTGAGTGGCGTCGTATCGCCGGGGATATCGATCGAGGTAGCGATAGCGTCCGCAGTCATATTCAAATAATCGTAGTCGGCAGGGATGTCGTAGGCGAGCCAGAAGTTATTGCTGCCGTTGGACAGTTCCTGCGAGAAAGTGAAACCGAAGCTCTCTCCCGTCGATGTAAACGAGACTGCATCTCCCAACTGATTGGATGTCGAGAATGTGCCGGACGATCCCGTATAAAAGATATGTGCGGTCGCATCGGGAAGCGTTCCGCTGCTCGTGAAGGTCAGTCCGTTTACGCTGAAGGGATTGCCCGAGTTGGTGGTATTAGCGTCGAGGCGAAGAATCTGCTGATTTCTGCTTCCCAGTTCGGCACCGTCCGTGCTCGCCTGGGTGACGACCACCGAATTGATGGACTGATTTGCGGGGTTGTATGCCAGGCGATAGATCATTCCGTCGAAAAAGTATCCGATATCGCTCTGCCCGATGTTGTTATTGGCTGTGGTGGTGCTGGCGGTTGCCGGGCTGCCCGGTGTAATGCTGACGAACTGTGTTACACCGTCCTGGCGCATGTTCATGCCGATCGACGCGCTGGCGGTCGAACCAGGCGCTGTTCCGAACGAGCCGTAATGGAACTCGATGTTGTTGGTTGTTTCGTACAGCCAGATCTGGTAATTGACGAGGTTGACTGGGTCCTGGCTTTTGTACCAGTACATTTCGGAAAACTGGACTTTGAGGATGCGGTTGGGCGCGGTTCCCTCGAGTGCGTAGGAAACTTCTCCCGTGTCGTATCCGACTCTCTGGTAGTCCCAAAGCGCTGCGATAACCGGGTAGTAGAAGCTACTGGAGAGATCGTTGCTACGGGTACTGATCGTGCCGTCGCCGATGTTAAGGAAGCCGTTGGAACAGGCTCCGAACTGCGTATAGACCTCGCCGTTGTAGATGAAGTCGAAACCGATATTGACACCGTCTGCCGTTGTGTTGGTTTCGCTTTCATCGATAAGATGGGTTCCCACAATCTCCGTATAAGTTCCTGAATCGACACTGAAAACGTAATCTGCGGATGATGCCCATGCACTGAGCGTGAGCAGCAGAAGAAGCATAACAAGTATATTCCGCATTTCCATTACCTCCTTGTGGATTGATATTCACGATCCGATTGCGCATGATCGAGAAAATATTGTCAATATATTTTTGACCACATTGATATTTTGTGTTGAATTGCTTCATCGGGCGTCCGGGATGGCGGGGAGGTCTCGAAGATTTTGACCGTAACCGCTTTATTCTATTATTGTGCTTACGGCAGTGATTTGTGAGAAGTCTGCAATTCCGCCTGTGATCAGTGATTCTGTCCCATTATGTCAAAAAATCTGGAAATAATAGTCAAAAAAATCTTGACCGTATCTGAATGATTCGTGAAAATGAGTCATGCATTATCCGTTTGACGTATGCATCGGCTTGTGGTATGTTTGTTCTGCCAATCAAGCCGCGAAGGAGTGAACATGATTGAAAACGTATTCATCATCAACAAACATACGCAGATCAAGGAACTGGGTTCGGACATCAAGTTCAGGATTCTGAACGAGCTGATCATGAATTCCGCCACCTGCCAGCAGTTGGCGGATATCCTCGGCGTCAGCAAGCAAAAGGTGCACTACAATCTGAAGGGACTCCTGAATGAAGGGCTGATACGGGTGGAAGACGATGAACCGTACAATAATAAAGAGAAGTATTATCGTGCCTGCGCGCTGAACTACGTCATCGATTTCACGCTGGGCAAGAACACCGCGTCCAGTCCGATGAACAGCCGCGAACTGCTCAACGCCATCCTCAAGGAGAACTACGGGATCAATCTCGATTTCCTGGCGGTGAAGCTTCTCAAGGACTGTCTCAAGCTGCGTCCACGCGACAGCCTGCTGGTCACTACCGGCAAGTACAACATGCCGCTGGTGGAGAAGCTGCTGGTCGAGGCCGGTCGTCGTCAGATCGACACCACCATGATTTATCATCACGCGGATCTCATCCGGGCGAAGTACAGCGAGTATTCACTCTCGGCTCTGACGCACGATTACGAGCGATTCAATTCTCTTCTACAGAACCACGATGTATTTCTGAACCTGAACGGCGAAGCGCGCTACATCCCCATGGAAGGCGACGAACGAATGGCGATCCGGGCGCGCGGTTTCGAGAAGAGTCGCGAGATCATCGCAAAAAACAAAATTCGCGTAGCCATCATGCCGGGATTGATGAAAGAGACGCTTCAGGAAAGCGATATCCTCTCCGAAATCCGGTTCTGGAAAGCGTTGGATATCGATTACGCGAAACTTTATCAGGCGACGGACGCTGTGGGCACCAAGATGCTCAGCCATCGGTTCATGGAGATCCGGGAGCAGAGTGCAGCGCTTCGATTCGAAATCGGAAAGGTCGTGGGCGAGTACGGCTCGTTCGGGGACAGTCCGCGCCAGAGTCCGATTATCAACCTTCCGGGTGGAAAGGTGCTGATTCTGCCGAAGCCGGGCACGCTGAACGGTACCTTCTCCTCGAAAGTGGGGCAGGCATTCGGTGAGCATATCTACCATCCACGCATTACCTTCCGTAACGACAAGGTGGTCGATTTCACGGCGGACAATCCCGATCTGATCGAACGGGCAATCGCGGCGGGAGGCGATGACGGCGGCAAGGTGGCGCTGATCTGCATCAATACCAACTACAACATGAGTGGCGGTGCGATCGATACTTCGCTACAGCACAAAGCGCCCGGCATTCTTTCGATTTATTTCGGTGAAAACGTATCCTTTGGCGGTTCGGTAGAGGGTGAACTTGAATGGTCCGTCAATTTCGATTCTCCGGAGATCAATCTGGAGTAGAAAAATTTGGAGGCATAAATGAAAAAGATGATGTTGGCGATCGTAATGGTCGCGCTGTTGAGCATGGTTTACGGGGAGTGGGAAATTCAGGAAGACTTTGAATCCGGCGCGGTTCCTACAGGCTGGACGATCATCGATGAAGATGGCGACGGCAACCAGTTTTACGTCCTGAATAATGAAGAACACGCACATAGCGGCACGCATGCGATGTTCTGCCAGAATCTGTTCCCCAACCAAAACGAAGACTGGATTATCATGCCGCAGTTCACGGTAGAAGAAGGCGACTCTCTTCATTTCTACACCCGCTCGTGGGTGAGTTCCGAAAACTTGCAGGTACTCCTGTCAACCGAAGACCCAGAAATCAACGATTTCGACTACACACTGCTCGACACGGACGATGTCGATAACACATACACACGCTACAATATTTCACTGGAAAGCTACGTCGGGCAATCGGTCTATCTGGCTTTCTACTGGGAGTGCGACACCTACGGGCTCCTGATCGACGACGTTCTCGTCGGCTCGCTGGAAAGCGTTCTGCCCGAAATCGACCTGCCCGAAAGTTTTACCTTTATTCAGGGTGAGAACCTCGTGGTCGATATGAGTACGTATATCGAGAACGCGCAGCCCGACAACGCCGGAATTGACTGTAACGGGCAACGACAACATAGACGTGCAGATCGACGATTTCGAGGTGACAATCACATCACCCGACTGGTATGGCACCGAGACGCTCACCTTCACGCTTACAAACGAGAACGGCTCCGACAGCGACGACGTCGATGTGGTCGTCGGGCAGGCGCCGGAGATCGACCTGATCGCGTATCGCATCGTGAACCCGCAGGTGGTATCGTACCTCGATAGCGAGACGGTTCCCGCACTTGCCATCTATAACGACGGCACCGGCGCGATGACGGCTCCTTTCAACGTCAACTGCCTGATCATCGATGCCCTCAAGGAGGTGTTCTTCGATGAGACGGAGAGCTGCGAGCTGACAATCGATGGCGGCGCGACAGTCGTGTTCGATTTCCCGATATCCTGCACGCCGGATATCGAAGGCGATTACACAATCACGTTCACGATCGATCTTGACGACGGCAACACGGACAACAACGAGATTTCCGCCGAGTTCATCGTCGCACAGCACTTTGGTGAAGACGGACCTGACGATTTCGGCTATCTGTGGATCGACAGCGAGACGGACGGCGGCCCGACCTATAGCTGGATCGATATCTCGGAAACGGGTGCATCGGCGATCATGCATAACGTCGATACATTCTCCGGTGACGATAATTTTTCCGAACCGATCGAGTTCGGTTTTAATTTTCCATTCTACGGATTCATGTACCCCTCCTACTATGTTGACACGAATGGAGAACTCCTGCTGGGCGAAAACACCTGGTACGAACCCTATCCGAGCAATGGATGGGGTAATGACGGAAACGTCTTCAACTGGACATATCCCATTCCGGGATATACACAGATGCCGGGTCTGATCGCCGTATTTTGGGATGATCTCGAGGCTGATGAAGGTGTTGGTGATATCTATTACCAGACCTTCGGATCAGCCCCGGATCGCTACTGTGTGATCCAGTGGCACGATTTCCGGTTCCATTCCGGTACCGGGCTGGAGGACTACCTGAACTTCGAGGTGATTCTGTACGAAAACGGCGACATCCTCATGCAGTACCAGAACCTCGCACCTGCCAGACAGGAACCCAGGCTCCGCACGACTTCGGGCAGAGTTCAACCATCGCTATCCAGAACGAGGAGACCGACATCGGACTCTGCTACCTCAGAGAGCTGGTTTCGGCAGTATATGGCAGGGATTCGAACCGGAAGGCAACCTCCCTCACAACGAGATGGCAATCCTCTTCTACCCGGGCGTCGATATGCAGCCGCCGGTCATGACCTATGAAGAGAAAGGCAATACCTTCGAAACGACCATTGAATTCGAAGTGGATATCGTCGATATGAGCGCGATCGATTCCGCGACTCTTTTCTATCGCTACGCAGATGAGTGGATCAGCGCTTCCTACGACAGCGTGGACGGAGCTACCTATCACTTCACGACCCAGGAGATTCCGCAGGGATCGAACGTCGAATACTACTTCGAGTCCACGGACGAAAACGGATACACGGGCACCCTTCCATCCGGCGCGCCGGACGACACGTTTTCCTTCAAAACGCTTCCCACACAGGACGTTGAAATTCTGTTCGCTTACTCCGGCACACAGGACTGGCAGAGAACCGAGTATCCTGTCTATATTCAAGCGCTCGAAAACCTGAACGTCGAATACGACATCTACGACTGGCAGGAATACGATTCCTACCGCTTCCCGGATCAATATACCAGTATCATCGCGTACGCCAGTTCCGGCTCACCGGGCGAAGACAGCGACACCCTCTCCACCGCGCTGGTCGAGTATCTCGATTCCGGCACTACCATCGAGCCGAAGAACGTCTTCTTCGCATCGGACGGATTCGCCTATTCGCAAAGCGGTACGCCGAATTCCGATCCGCGGAAACTCCTCCTGACCGCATATTTCCGCACATCCTACATCGGAACGGCGATCGGCGGCGGAACCAACGGTCTGGCGGGTCCGGACTACATCGGATACGTTGACGGCTCCATCGTTTGTCTGGATGAGTCGCCCATCGGAACGGCCGGCGACGAAGTCAATGTAAATGCCAACAGCCCGGACTGCATCTTCGAGAAGGACGCCTGCCCGGACTGGTATGCCGATCAGGTGCAGAACCCCGGTATCGGTTCTCACAACGCTTATATGTTCGAAGACGGTCCGATCAACGGACAGGCATATCTTTATCACGGTGTCTGCGCCACATGGATAGACAACCTCATTTACAAGGCATTCTACTTCTCCTTCGACCTCTCGCAGGTAACCTCCGAAGAGACGCAAACAGACATGCTCGAAGACGCGCTCTTCTGGTTTGGCGAGGACATGGGAGAATCGGAAGAAGCGTTCATTCCACCCGCGAACCTTTACCTGATGCAGAATGCGCCGAATCCTTTCAACCCGGACACCGTGATTCAATTTTCGCTGCCACACGACGGCAGGGTCGAGCTGACAGTCTATAACGTCAGGGGTCGCAAGGTGAAAATCCTCTGCAACGAGACCATGACCGCCGGCAGCCACCGAATCACCTGGAACGGCACCGACGACAACGACAAAACCATG
Organism: Cloacimonadales bacterium (SeqCode); assembly: GCA_963666875.2. Lineage (GTDB taxonomy): Bacteria > Cloacimonadota > Cloacimonadia > Cloacimonadales > JAIOQZ01. The sequence goes on along the minus strand of CAXXPU010000019.1, from coordinate 491,209 downwards.
CGCGTCCGGTGTCTATCTCTACCGGATCCAGTCTCAGGGTGAAAGCCTGACGAAGAAGATGATCCTGTTGAAATAACAATACAAGCATAAAATTATTGACGAACAATAATGAAAGGGTAGGTTTGACCTACCCTTTTCTATTGCTTTGGAGGTATTATGCGAAAGATGTTTGTTGCACTGTTTGCCACGATGTGTGTCGGACTGTCGGCTGGGGACAGCCTTCCCACGCTGATTAAGAGATTCGAACGCGGCAGTTGGGGTTATCAGGAATTGACGGTCGATCTTGGGAGTCATTACTCGGAAGAATATCGGAATTACAACTTCCCATCGCTCGATACCAGTGATCCGAACGAATATGATGATTCAGCGGATGAGTCAATCTACGATATGCAATACTACGGCTATGATGTCAGCTTTCGCTATGACAGGCAGAAAGAGAGCGAACGAACGTGCTACGATTTTATGTTCCAGCCATCGTATGATTGGTCGTCTCGTGAGTATGAGTACCGTGAATACACAAGCAATGACGGGCACACGGAGAAAACCGGGGACGAGACTGTGAAAAAACACTTTCTTCGAGTAAGGCAGAGCCTGAACAGTCAGCACTATTTCAATGACGATTACTATGTGGCATTTAACACGGCTTTCGATGGCTCTCGACAAGATAAAAAGAACTACTATATTGATGGAGATACCTACGAGAAAGAGGTGAAGGATCTGGATATCATGGCATATCTTGGGCTTGGACGGGGACGATTGCGAGACGTAACCAACGTCGTTCGGGCGAAGTGGATGGCGGACAGATTGCGGTATTACCACAATATCGAACTGAACGATGAACAAATTTTGCTTCTGGCTCAGTATCTCGACAAGCAGACTGCCTACACGAATATTTTAGACTGGTATCGCGACGCTTCTGACGCGACTTTCTGGCGCGACGTGATGGACGACCTCGGTTTGCAACTCACCTACGATCAATTTCTCGACATGACCCGCGAAGCGCGTTCCGGTACGCTTTTGAATCGGAAGCAAGGCTTACGGTATGAGATCGATTGCTTTTACAAATACGCTTACTATGACTATAAAAGCTGTCAAGAATCATTTGGTGAATATACTAATAAAGAAGAAACAGAGAAGCCTTCTTACGGCCTCTACGGGAGCGTCGGATATTGGAACAATGTTTCGGTGCAAAGCCAGATATCGTTTTCATTGCCAGTGCGATATTCTATTACTTCATCAAAAAGCACGGTTGAGAGTACTATCGCTGGGCAATACGAAAAGGACGAAGAGACAATGGACTTCACATTGCTCTCAGCCGTTCCGAGTGCATCTTATTTACTTCAATTAACGGACCGGATCGGGCTCGAAGTGACGACGAGCGTCGGCTATTACATGTTCGAAAAGGATGTCGAATACAGTTATCTAAGCTTTGATGAATACGTAAAGATAACAGCTTATCTCAACGAGTCCACGCGGCTTGTGGGTACCTCAGGGTACACAGAAGTCAATTACTTCGACGACGATGCAATCGAGAACGGCGGAAGGCAATACGACTACTGGTATTTGGTGTGAATCTCGAGTGGCGACCTTTCGCCTCGATGTTCTGATCGCCCTGCCGGTACGCAGGCACCTGTAGGTTTTGAAGAATGAAAAACCTGAACCTGCCTTTCTCTATGGTCCGCCAAGCTCCAGCTTGGCATCTCTCTTCTCTTGTAGCGCTCGACCTCCTGTGATTTTCAGACAGAGGTATGATAAATCGAATTCCCCATAGGCGAGCCGCCTTGTGTAGGAATTAGCGCATAAAAAAAACTTGACGGGAAAAGAGCCTCGTCAGAAACTACGAAAAAACCATGTGGGAGAAAACATGATCCGTGACAATGGTGGATTCAGCATCTACAAAGTTATCAGCATCGTTTCTTTTCTGGCAATGATCTTCGTGCTGGCGTTGCCGCAATTCTTCGACCTCGAAGCAAAAGAGAAATCCAACCAGTGCGTGAAGAACATGGAACAGATTTACTTTGCCGTGCAGCGCTACATGATCGAGCGTAACCTGGAATTCAATGCCGACGGCAGCGAAGACACCGCAGATCTGAAGCGTATGGGCTATCTTGATGGCATTCTCGAATGCCCGGAGAAGTCGGCCGGCGATAAATACATCATCGAAGGGCTCTGGACGGAAGAAGGTAAGAACATGGATCCTGAAGATCGTAAATACCTTCCGGAAGAAGAGAAGAAGGCATTGATCACCATCACCGTGAAATGCCCGTGGGAAAGCGAATATCCCGATCATGTGCTTCCGCCGCAGTTCAAATAAACGAACAAAGAAAAGTTTCAAACCTTCAGGCTCCGCTTGGAGGTTTTTTTTTCACGGAGATAACCCCCCTTTGTCCCCCCTTGTCAGGGGGGTGAAGAGACAGCAAACCATCGTTCCCTCACCCCCCTGACAAGGGGGGGACAAAGGGGGGGGTATCTTTCTTAAAAACTGAGATCAGATGTCGCGTTTTCACACATACTGGGAGATCGACGACAACAGCATCAAGAAAACAGAAGGATGATCATGGACTACAAGACATTTCTCGATACGATATACCAGCGGCATTCCAGCAACGTAAAGCTTGGTCTGGAAAGGATGGAAGCCATTCTGGAGCGGATGGATTCGCCGCACGAAAAGCTCTACGGACTGCATATCGCCGGCACCAACGGCAAGGGATCGGTGGCTGCCATGTGCGAAGCGATGGCGCTGGCGCACGACCGGACCACCGGCATGAACACCTCGCCGCACCTGGTGGATTTCTGCGAGCGCTTCCGCATCAACGGCGTGAACATCGATTACCAGAAGCTGCTGCAAATCTACTTCGAATGGCAGAAGGACTTCGACGAAACCGAAGCTTCCTTCTTCGAGATCAGCACCGCGATGGCGTTCAACATCTTCCATCGGGAGAAGCTCGACCACCGCGATCTTCGAGGTCGGACTGGGCGGCAGATTGGACGGAACCAATCCATTTAAAAGCACGGTTACCGTCATCACCGGCATCTCGATCGATCACCCCAAGAGTCTGGGCGACACCATCGAATTGATCGCGCGTGAGAAGGCGGGAATCCTGAAAGACGGCACGCCGCTCATCATGGGCAGGATGCCGGACACTGCGCGAGACGTGATCCTCGATGTCGCGCGCGAGAAGCACGTCCCCGTTCAGCGATACGGCGTGGATTTCGAGGCTCGAAACATCGCCACCGACGTTACCGGCACGCGATTCGACTACGTATCGAAGAGCCTCGACATCGAGTTTACAGGGATGAACGTCAACCTTCTGGGCGAGCACCAGGCGGTCAACGCCGCCACCGCGATTACCGCCTTCATCACCTACATGAACCGGCGCGGACTGGCTTTCAACGAAGATAAAATCCGACATGCGCTCGGGGCGGGTCAACTGGATGGGGCGTATGCAGATATTGAGCGCCGAACCGACCGTCATCATCGACGGCGCGCACAACGAAGAAGGCGTGAAAGCGCTGGTCGGAAACGTCCGGGAGATGTTTCCGTCGAGGCGGCTCCTCTTCGTGGTGGCGATCCTGCGCGACAAGCGTCTCGATCGGATGATCGACGAAGACATCTGCGCGATCGCGGACAGGCTCTACATCGCGAAAAATCAGTCCGATCGGGCTGCCGATATCGAGGAGCAGGCGAATGTGGCACGCACCACGAAGACGCCGTTCGAGGTTGCCGACGGTGTGGTGAACGCAGTCCAGCGTGCGGTGAAGGAAGCGGCGAAGGACGACATCGTTGTCATCACCGGCTCACTCTACACAATCGCGGAGGTGCTGGCTGCCAAAATGTTCGAGCGGAAGGCGCAAGACGCATGAAGATCAAGGCGATGATATTCGATCTGGACGGAACGCTGCTGGACACCCTGCAAGACATCGCCGACAGCCTCAACCCGGCACTCGCGGAGATGGGTTTGAAGACGCATCCGGTCGAGGAGTTTCTGAACTTCGTCGGTGACGGTGCGTTCGAACTGGTCAAGAAGGCAGTACCGCCAGAGCATCGCGATGACGAAACGGTGAGCAGGTTTGCTGGCTGGATTCCGCGCGAACTACAAGGAAAACTGGAGTAAGCAGACGGTGGTTTATCCCGGTGTAGTGGAAATGCTCGACGCGCTTCATGAGCGAGGAATCCGCACCTGCGTGCTATCCAACAAGCCCGACGATTTCACGTGCGCGATGGTCGAGCACTATTTCAAGGATTATCCTTTCGATTTCGTGATGGGTCACAGAAAGGATTTCCCGCCCAAGCCGGATCCGCTGAGCACACTCCACATACTCGATGAGCTTGGCGTTACGAAAGAACAGGCTGCCTACGTCGGCGATATGCATGTCGATATCAAGACCGGACTGAAACGCCGGTATCCTGCCCGTGGGTGTTTCGTGGGGATTTCAGTCGGCGGAGAAATTGCGTGAGACCGGAGCGAAGCTGATCGTCGATCGACCGCAGGATTTGCTCGAACTTGTTTGAAGTATAACTCCCCTTCTCAGGGGGGTGAGAAAGATAGAATCGCAAGTCTGCCCGTGTATTCCCCCCACTGAGAAGGGGGACAAAGGGGGGTTATTCCTTATTCTCCGCCCGAAACAACACGACCGTAATGTTGTCCTTTCCGCCGGCTTCGTTGGCGGACTGAATCAGATTCGACGCGGTATGGTCGAGATCGGAGGAGTGCTTGATGATGGTCTTGATGTCTCTGTCGCTGAGCAGGTCGGTCAGCCCGTCGCTGCATAGAAGGTAGGTAGCCTTCGGTCGTATAGACGTGGTCTGGCTGAAGATAGACAGATTCAGATCGATCCCGATCGCGCTGGTGACCAGGTGGTTCAGCGGATGGGATCGCATCTCGTCCTTGGTGATGATACCGTGTTCATACAACTCCCACACTTCCGAGTGGTCCTTGCTGAGTTGGAAAATCTGATCTTCGCGGTACTCGTAGATACGGCTGTCGCCCACCGAAACGATGTGCAGGTTCTGTCCGTCAACCAGTGCGGCGATCAGTGTGGTGCCCATGCCGTAGTAGTCGGGATTCTTGTAAGCGTAGTCGCGAATCCGCTGGCTGACGTTCTCCGTGATGATCCGCATGACCTGGAGCGGCGATGCGGGCATTTTGTTGAGTGCGTACCATTGTGTGGCAAACCACTGTGTGGCAAACTTGCTGGCGACCTCCCCGGCCCGATATCCGCCGAGTCCGTCCGCCAGAATGAACAGTTCCCCCAGTGTTTCCGTGTCGTGTGCGGGAAGTCCCGTCAGAAAGGTATGGTCCGGCAGAAAGAGGAAATCCTCGTTGTGTCCCCGCATCATGCCTCGATCTGTCTGTCCGAAAAACTCCACCACTACACCCCTTTATCGTTCTGCCGGATCAGGTTGCCGACTTCTTTGAAAACTTTGTTCCGCGACGCGAAATTGGCAAGGACAAAATAGAGTAATATCGCCACGGTCGCAACCGCGAGACCGAGCCACAATTTCTGGAAATAGCTAAAAGTCAGCGCTGCTGCAAGCGCGAGGATCATGGTGACGATCAGCGCGATATTTTTCATGAGATTCCGATAATCCAGCCGGATCATTCGGAATACGATGCCGAGGAACAGGACGTGCGTGAACGACTTCGCGATCACGAAACCGGCGATAGCCTGATAGAATCCCAGGCGCGAGCCGATGAAGAGTCCGGCGCTCGTCAGGATCAGCGAGAGGATGCGCCAGAACAATTCGATGTGCGGCTTGCGGAACACCAGCGGTATGGAACTCAGCGGATTCATCACCAGCGTGGTGAGTGCGCTCAGTCCCAGGATTAGCATCAAGCCGGACGTCCTTTGCCCATTCACCGCCCAGCGCCAGCGGAACCAGTCTGCTCGCCAGCAGGATGTAAAACAGCACCAGGGGCCAGAGCGTTGATATGGTGAAGAAGAGGAAGCGCTGGACGTTGCGCTGCATGCCTTCGTTGGTCATCCGCGCGAACGAAGGGAAGAACACCTGCAACGCCGATTCGGTCATGAGCGTGACCGGCAACGATACCACGTTCCACGCCAGGAAGTAGATGCCCGTGTATTCGATACCTCTCTCCGGAAAGGCGATTCCCAGCAGGAAGATCGGCCCGATCCCCACGAACGCGCCCATCAAGTGCATGGCGGTGGTGGTGGTCAGAAAGCCTGCGTTTTCTTTGAAGCGATCGATTTTCTCGCGAACAGGTGTCAGGAAAAGCGCAACTGACAGCTTTTGAGGAAATCGACTGCCGCGGTTGAACAGCAGCAGCACGGTTTCGATGAGATCGCCGCAAAAAAACGCGATCAGGATTACCCAGATGCTGTGTTGCCAGAAGAGGAAGATCACCGTGGCGGGCGCAATAAAGAAGGACATTCACCGTTTCGAAGATCGATGTCTGTTTGAACTGGAATTCCTTCTTCAGGCTGACCTTGAGAACCTGCCTCAGCACATAGAACAGCAGGATGGGGAAGGTGTATAGAATCAGGCTTTGCAGCTCGGGAGTCTTGTACAGTCTTGCGATCAGACCGGAGCCGACGGGCAGCAGGATGGTCAGAATCGCGCCCAAAACAAGCGGTAGGGAAATAAAGAGCGGATACATCCGGTCGGGATCCTTCTCGACGATGTAGAGGGCGTCCAGACTGAATACGGCGAAGGTGGTCAGCAGCGTGATTAGGCGTGTGTAGGTTCCGAAGAGACCCAGCGCCTGACTGTCGATCATACGCGCGATGTAGAGAAACAGCAGGATGACCAGCGCCCGTTTCAGGGCGGTGGCTGTGAATGTCCAGCGAACGCTCCGAAGGGTGTTCATGCTTCGTCGATTCCCAGCATTGCCGGGAGGAAAGCGCAGCACATGATGCCGTTGGGAGACATCTGCGCCACTTGCTGGTTGCGGATCCAGTGCAGGTGGTCGGCTGCCATCGAGCATCGATTTTCACGTAGGGCGGATTCGCAAGCTACCAGCTTCGGAAATAGTTTTCCCACTTTCGATTTCATGAATGCCGTATAGCCGGTCGTACCGAAATAGCTGTAGGGTTCCCGCCATGCGAATTCCGATGGCAGGAGCCATTTTCGTATGCGGTTTCCCGGATCTGCGTTGCGTCTGGCGATCATGCGGTTTGAACGCACATGGCGCTTGATCGAGTCGTTGCATTCGGTCAGCGGTCTGCCATTGACCGGAATCTGATCGAGTTCCTTCGGCGTTCCCTGGATGAACGACAGCGCTGCGTCGAAATAGGCTTTCTGCTTGTAGCGCTCGGTAACGCGGAGATCGAGAAACGGCTTGACGACACTCGACTGGTAGAATGGGTAGAACACCGGAAAGCCCTTGCCGAAGTAATTGTATCCGGTATGGAACTTGCGCTTGGGGTTGTTCAGCGACCATGTCTCCGCGATCGCCGGGATCGATTCGCCCGGTATCCTTTCGAGCGATTTCAGCGCCAGTTCCCGCACGAATGCCGTGAATTCGCGCGAGGAGTGTGCGGTGTTGTAGAATGCCTTCCAGGTCAGATATCCGGCGAGTTCATCGCGAGATTTCATCTCGAGCACTTCGTTGGTGATCGCGTTTCCGGCGACCCAGTTTCCGCCGTGACCTGTGATAATCACGCGATTCCCTTCTCCCATGCGGTTGCTGGCAATCCAGCCCGATTCCTGCGGCACGTTTCTGCCGTGAAATCCGCTCTGGACAAGCTTCTCGATACGCGACTCGGTGAATGCCGGCTTGGCGGAAACGCGGTCGAAACTGAAGTTGCGATGCAGCGTTTTCGCCTTGAACGCGATCTTGGAAGCGATGAGCATGTCCGGCTCGTCTTCGAGTCCATAGGTGAAGGATTCGATTTCGATTCCCTTGCGAAGCGCGTCGGATAGCACCAGCCTTGAATCGAGTCCGGCGGTAAGCGCAAGATCGTACCTGGCATCGGGATCATCGAGAACTGGCAGCAGGTGATTGAAGGGCGATTCGAGCGGCAACCGATCGCGATCGTGCGCGATGCTGTTTTCCGACCATTCGTGCCGGGTCAATTGCCGGGTCAGTCGATCGAAGCAGTACAAAACGCCCGGCAGGCACTCCATCACACCCACGTAGGCGGTGTATTCGTCCATCGTGATTCCACCGGCGAGAATCATGCACCAGGAGGCGTCGTTCAGCTTCATTTCCTTCCGATGCTGCCAGGGATTGTAGAAAATCTCCAGCCTTTCGTCCAGCCGATAGAACAATGGCAGCAATCCGTAACGATCCGAGCCGAAATAGATACGATCGCCGTCGTCTTTCATCACGAAGCGGAACATCCCTTCCACATCCGGTAGCCATTGCAGGGGAGGATTCTTCGTGAAAAGATCTTCGAACCTCTTCGACGCGGCATCTCCGTGATACAGCCGGTTCTGATGAACCAGCGTCCCCTCAAACAGGCAAAACGACTCGGATATGTAAAGCGGTATTGCCCGATCGCACGAATGGATCATGTTTACTCCAATATATAAAAATGTGGGTGAGAGGTCTCACCCGCATTTTCGTAATCATTTTGTTGATGTATCGACTCAATTTCTACAGTTTACTCTGCAGCGCTTTGATCTTGTCGATCCGCTCCCAGGTAAATTGCTCGAGTTCTCTTCCGAAGTGGCCATACGCCGCGGTAAGCTGGTAGATCGGCCGGCGCAACCGCAGATGTTCGATAATATCCTCGGGGTTGAGCGGGAACACCTGACGAACCACCTTGACCAGTTGTTCGTCCGAGACCTTGCCCGTATCGAAGGTGTTGATCATAACGGAGACCGGTTCCGCCACGCCGATCGCGTAGGCGAGCTGCACTTCGCATTCCTCTGCGAGCTCAGCCGCGACAATGTTCTTGGCGATGTATCGTGCCATGTACGACGCGCTACGATCGACCTTTGTCGGATCCTTTCCGGAGAACGCGCCACCGCCGTGGCTTCCTTTTCCGCCATACGTATCGACGATGATCTTGCGTCCGGTCAGTCCTGTATCGGCATGCGGTCCGCCGAGTACGAATTTGCCGGTCGGGTTGATGAAGAACTTGGTGTCCTTGTCGATCATTTCGGCAGGGATGACGGGCTTGATCACATGCTCGATCATGTCGGCTTCGATCTGCTCGTGGGTGGCTTCGGGGTTGTGCTGGGTCGAGATAACGATTGCCTCGACGCGATGCGGCTTGCCGTTGATGTACTCGATGCTGACCTGCGATTTCCCGTCCGGTCGCAGGTATTTGATCTGCGGCGGGCAGTCCTTGCAGCCTTTGCGAACGCTTGCGAGTCGTTTGACCAGCTTATGCGCCATCATGATGGGCATGGGCATCAGTTCGACCGTATCGCGGCACGCGTAGCCGAACATCATTCCCTGGTCGCCGGCGCCGATCATGTTGTGGGTTTCGGTCTTATCGACACCCATCGCGATATCGGGCGACTGCTTGTCGATCGTAGTGATCACGGCGCAGGTTTTATGGTCGATACCGTAGTCTGCATTGTCGTATCCGATTTTTTTTATGGTCTCGCGTACGATGTCCGGGATATGGACATAGCACTCGGTCGAGATTTCTCCGCCTACCAGCGCCATGCCTGTGGTAAGAAACGTCTCGCAGGCGACTCTGGCGTATGGATCCTGCGAGAAGATCGCGTCCAGAACCGCGTCGGAAATCTGATCCGCCATCTTATCCGGATGCCCTTCGGTCACGGATTCAGACGTGAAGAGGTGTTTTTCGTCCTTCATGGGCTTCTCCTTATATGTTCTTCTTCAATTCGTCGATGTAGTTGATCGCGGTCGGATCTGTATCATCCAGTTCCGCGAGATAATAGCTGATCATGTCGCCAAGATAGATCAGCGAAAACATCCGTTCCATCAAGGTCTCGCCTTCGGCATAGAAGACCAGTGACGGCACGGTATCCCTTGTGAATAAATCCTGCATGACGCGAATACGTTTCAGATATTTCTCGTCTTCGTCCATGTTCTGCAGGAAGATCGGTATGAAATATTTCCGAAGCTCCACGCTTTCCCAGCCCTCGATCTCGTTGTGATTCATCTCGGGCAGCGTGTGATAGAAGGCGGGAACCTTCGAATTCTCGTTGAACTGGCATTTCCAGCGGTACGCCACCGGAGCCAGTTTTGGATTTGACGCATAGATAACCGGTATCTTTCCCTGTAATTCCTGCGCCATCTGTTTGGCGAAATTATAATCACGATCGACGCTGCTGGCAATCGCACCGGCCTTCTTGATCAGCATCGCGATAATGCTCTTAACGACAGTTTCCTGTGATTCGATCAGCTTGTATGCTTCCATGAGCCGTATCGCCGAGAAAAACAGGTACGCGATCGCGGCCCGGGGCGGATATCCACCCGGAACCGTGACCCGAGGGTCGTTCGGAAGCAGCGAGGCTTGCAGTTTGCCGCCGGAGGTTATCGCCGCGATCCAGGCGCCCTTCTTCCTCGCGATATCCACGCATGAAAGAGTTTCTTCCGTGTTGCCGGAATAGCTGATGGCGATCAGCAGCGTCTGGTTGTCGATGTATGACGGTCGATAGTCCTTGATAACTTCGATAGGTAAATTGTTGCCGAAAATAGCGGCTGCGAGGTCACCCGAAATGGCGGAGCCGCCCATCCCACAAATTACGACTCGATTGATGTTCTCCGGTGGCTTAAATCCTTCCGGAATCCTGATATCTGCGTTTTGATACGCGTTTATGACCTGCTCCGGCAGGTGGATAATATTTTCATACATCGTTACAGTACCTTACCTTTCTCCGCTTTGGACTGCATGAATTGTTCGATCTCTTTTCTGCGGGTGTCGAAGCCCTTCTTGCCCATCATGGCATAGGTGGCGATCTTACCCGCTTCCACGCCCGGTTGATCCAGCGGATCGATGTTCAGGAGCTTCCCGGCGAACACCGTTTGCACCTCGTACAGGAAGATGAACTCGCCCAGATGGTGTTCGTCGAGCGTGGGGAAGAGGATGGTGCAGTTGGGACGCCCTGCGTCGGTTAGCGCGATCTCGGTCGCCTGCCGCTCGACGTTCAGCAGCCGGCTCAGGCTTTGTCCGCCGAGGTAATTGACTTCGTCGCGTTCGGGATAGATACCCGGTATCTCGTAATCCCAGGTGAATTTCTCCAGTCCGAGGAAGGTTGTGACCTTGTCGTTCGGGCCTTCCACGTAGAGCTGCACCTGCGAATGCTGATCAGTAGTGCCCAGCGCTTTGACCGGCGTCTGTCCGACGAATATCTCTTCGCCATCGACGTTGTACCGCTTGCCCAGGCTTTCCGCCCAGAGCTGCCGATACCAGTCCGCCATGTCGTACAGCGGGTTGGAGTAGGGCATCATCACGGAGATGTTCATTCCCTTCTCCATGTAGAGTACGTGCAGGAGTGCGTTCAAGTACGCGGGATTCTTCATCACGTCTTCGTTCTCGCAACGCTTCCGCATGGCTTTCGCGCCTTCGAGCAGCTTGTCGATGTCGATGCCGGCGAACGCCGAGGAGACCAGCCCCACATCGGTCAACACGGAGAATCGTCCGCCCACGTTGCCCGGCACCACGAAATCGCGGTAGCCGTCTTTTTTGATCAGCTGCCGCAGAAAACCCTTTTCGGCGTCGGTGGTGACGACCACGTGCTTCTTGTAGTCGGGCCCGAAGACGTCGCGCAGGATGTTCAGAACAATAAGGTAAGTACTCATCGTCTCGGCGGTGGTGCCTGACTTGGTAATCACGTTGAACAGAGTTCGCGGAAGCTCGACCTGATCGAGGATCTCTTTCATCATATAGGGATCGACATTGTCGGCGATAAATAGCTTTCTATCCAAGCCCTTCTCGGTCTTGAGCGCGGAGTAGAGCGCGCGGTTTCCCAACGCCGAGCCGCCGATACCCAGAACCACCATGCAGTCGAATTCGTCCAGTACTTCGTTTACGAAGGCGTGGATCTTGCTCGTGTCGAAATCGGGCAGTTCATAGAATCCGAGTATATCGTTTTCGCGGTCGTTTATAATTTTACGATGCGCTTCCTCGCAACGTGCCCGGTTTTTCTCGATTTCTTGCGGTTTGATACCGGATGGGATGCTGTCGGAATATAACAAATGGGTGTAATCAAACTTTAATGCCATATTTATCTCTCCATTTGCAAATAGTTTTCTGTACGTTTTTCGATGTGATCTGATCCAGGATATCCAGCACGAGTTCCACCAGAACGCTCGAATCGATCTTGCCGACGAATTCCTTGATGGTCAGAAGCGATCCGGGATTGGTACTCAGCTCGGTGATGCCCAAGCCCAGAAGAAACGGGATGAAATCGCGATCGGATGCCATCTCGCCGCAAACGGAAACCGGCAGGTTGTACTTGCGGGCGTTCTGCACGATCAGCGTGATCAGATGCATCATCGCCGGATGATAGGGATTGTAGTAGTCGGTGACGTTTTCGCTGGCACGATCGACCGCCAGCGTGTACTGGATCAGATCGTTGGTCCCGATACTGAAGAAGTCGCAATGCTGCGCCAGGGTATCGGAGATCATTGCCGCGGAGGGAATCTCGATCATCACGCCCAGCTTTATTTCGTCGTCGAAAGGTATCTCGTTCTTGCGCAGCTCGTTCATGCATTCGTTGACGTGCTGCTTTGCGCGCAGGAGTTCATCCAGGCTGGATACCATGGGGAACATGACGCGGACGTTTCCGTAGTGGCTGGCACGCAGGATCGCCTTGAGCTGCGCATGGAACATCTCCTGATGACGCAGCGAGAGCCTGATTCCGCGGCAGCCCAGATTGGGATTTTCTTCCTGCCTGAGATTGATCAGGGAATGCAGTTTGTCGCCGCCGATATCCACCGTCCGGATCACGACCGGTTTGGGATTGAGTTCCTCGGCGATCTGCTTGTATGCTTCGAACTGCTCGTCTTCGTTGGGGAGTTCGCTGTCGCCGATGTAGATGAACTCGGTACGGAAAAGCCCAATACCGTCGGCGTTGATCCGCTTGACATGCGCCAATTCGTCCGGGAGCTCGATGTTACAGCGAAGATTGATGCGAACGCCGTCCTTGGTTTTAGCAGGAAGATCGACCAGCTTCATCAGCTCGATGGAGCGGTTTTTTGCCTGCTCGATCATGTGCTTGTAGAGTTCGGTCTTCTGCTTTGTGGGACTGGCGATCACCTCGCCCGAATATCCGTCGATAATGACCTCTTCATCCTGGGCGACAGCCTTACGGATGCCTTCCACGCCCACAACGGCGGGAATTCCAAGTGCGCGAGCCACGATTGAGCTGTGCGAGGTTCGGCTGCCGATCTCGGAAACAATGCCGGCGATTCCCTGTTTGGCGACCTTGGTTAGCAACGAAACGGGAATCTCCTCGAGGATCATGATCGAATCGCTGTGTAGATTGGACATCAGGTCCTCTTCGTAGCCCATCATGTATCCCAGCAGACGATTGGCAATCTCACGATAGTCGGATACTCGTTCCGCGTAGTACTCGTTGTCCATGTTCTCGAAAAGCCCGATCGCGTAGGCGAAATGGCCGTAAACCGCGTTCTCCAGTCCGACAAGCTCCTCTTCGAGGATACGGACCACATTCTTCTTGAGCTCCGGATCCTGCAGGATGAGCTTGTGGGAATGAAGAATCTCTTTTTCCACGTTCGAGAACGAAAATTCGTTGATCAGCCGATCGATGTCGGAAACAACCTTCTCAATAGCGGCTTCCAGGCGCTCGATCTCTCTGGGTACGTTCTGTTTCTCGATGCGTCGCTCGGGTATGGTCATGGGTCGGCTCTCTTTCAGAACCGCTTTACCGATGGCGATACCCTGTGAAACGCCAAGTCCCTTCAGTGTTTGCATCATTCCTCGTCGAACCTGGTCTTGAACAGGTGTTCGATTTCGCTGATAAGGTATTCTTCGTCCGGTCCGTGTGCCCAGAGCGTCAGCTCCGTGCCCTTTGTGGCAGCGAGCGTCATGACGCCCATGATACTCTTGCCGTTGACTTCCGTGTCATCCTTGATAATCTTGAATTCCGAGCGAAACTTGTTCGCCGTCTTCACGATGAGCGTACATGGTCTGGCATGCAAGCCCAGTTTATTTTGCACGATCGTTATTTTTTCTGTCATCCCGATTCTGCTTTCGATCCTGATTTCAGGTCAATCTTTATTTCCGCATGGAGATGGTTTTTTGTCTGATTTCTTCCTGTAGCCTTCTGGTGTAGGCCTCTGCGGCATCGTATCCAAACGTCTTGAGGATATGGTTCATCGCGATAACTTCGATGATGACGGAGACGTTTTTGCCGGGTGAAACCGGCAGATAGATTACGGGAATGTTGACGCCATGATATCCGACATAATTGTTCTTCAGCCCGATGCGCTCGTAGTCCATGCTGTCGCGCCAGGGCATCAATTCGACCTGGACTTCGATCTGCTTGCTCTGCCGAACCACCTGAATGCCGAACATCCGCTCGATATCGATGATCCCCACGCCGCGTACTTCCATGAACCAGCCCGCGTCTCGCGCCGGCGTACCGATCAGCGTGTCGTTGGAGAGCGCGATCTTCACCAGGTCGTCCGCGATCAGCCTGTGACCGCGTTCCACGAGGTCCAGCGCGCATTCGCTCTTCCCGATACCGCTCGCCCCGGTCAGCATCACGCCCACGCCGAAGACATCGACCAGCGTCGCGTGGATCGTCTTCTTGGGCGCGAAATACATGTTCAGGTAGCGATTGAGGTTGTTGAAGAGCTTTTCGGTGGTGAGTCGGCTGGAGAGCAGCGCGATATTCATCTCGTTCGCCAGGTACTCGATGTGATGCGGCACGGTGAGTCCCTTGGTGATGATGATGCAGGGGATGCTGTATTCGAAGATGGTCTTGATCCGCTCGTACAGCGCGTCGTCTCCGAGGGTTTGCAGGAAGCTGATCTCGGTCTCGCCCAAGACCTGAATTCGCTTGTAGGCGAATCGATCCAGATAGCCGGCGAGCGCCAGACCGGGTCGATTTAACTGCGAGTCGGAGATCGAGTTGCTCAGCGTCTTCTTGCGGCTGATCAGCGAAAGCGCCAGGTCCTTTTTTTTTCTTTCGAACAATTCTTTTACGGATAGTTCAACCATAGTACCTCTCTGGTAAAAGGGCTGCCGCCCCGAAGGACGGCGCCCATTTATAAAGTGGAAACGGTGTTACGGCATGAGCAGTTTGAATGTGTGCTCGTCGCGTTTGACCAGGACATTGATCCGGTCGGTCTCCACGTTCTTGAAAATCAGGTAGGAATCTTTTACCTTCTCGATCTGGTCCATCGCCTCGTCAACACTCATGGTCTCGGCGACGATGCGCTTGGTTTTGAGGCGTTTTCTCGGTTTCTCCTCATCGCCGTACCGTTCGAAAAGGTCAGCTTGAACGAAATGCAAATCTTCCTTCAGTCGTTTTTTCTGATGGTCTGTAACCTTATCCTTCAGCTTCTTGATTTGAGCTTCCATCTTGTCGATCACCGTATCTACCGCCAGGTACATGTCATGGTCTTCAGCCTCGCTTTGCAGGCTGAAATGGGATGCGTGAAGCGACATTTCAACGTGATTCCGGCTTCCCTCGAGGGAAAGGGTCAAGTGAACGTTGATGATGTGATCGAAGTACTTCTCCAGCTTTTCGCAAGCTTCTTCAACGTGGTCACGGATCGCGTTGGTCAGATCAAAGTGGCGTGCAGTGATTGTGATTTGCATAATGGTACCCCTTTTCTTTGGTTTATTTCAAATTGCCGACTAACGATTTTTCTTCCGCATACCTCCTTCCTTCCATTTCCTTAACGGATTTATTTATCGATGTCTCGATTTTGTCAAATGCCTTTTCAGCCAAATAACTACTTCGTACCAGCGGCGCCGAACAAACCAGCCGGAATCCCATCTTCTCGCCCTCGGTTTGATAGTACTCGAACGTATCCGGCGAAACGTACTCGCGAACCTGATAATGGCGCGGCGAGGGCATCATGTATTGCCCGATGGTTACGATATCGACCATGTGTTCACGCAGTGCCCCAAGCAGCTCGACAACCTCGTCGCGCGTCTCGCCCAGCCCGACCATGAAACCGCTCTTGGTCAGCATGTCGGGTCTGATCTCTTTGACACGTTTCAAGAGGTTCAGGCTGCGATAAAAATCAGCCATGGGTCGAACCCGGGGGTATAATCGCGCGATGGTTTCAACGTTATGGTTCAGAATATCGGGCATCGCATCGACGACCGTGCGCAGCGCATCCACATCGCCCTGCAAATCCGATATCAACATTTCGATGGTCATGCCCTTGTTGTCCCGTAGCGCACGAATCACCTTCGCGATATGCTCCGCGCCACCGTCGGGAAGGTCGTCCCGCGTTACCATGGTGACCACGACGTGCCTGAGTTTCAGAACGCGTGCGGTCTCCGCGACCTTCTCCGGTTCCATCGGATCGGGAAGCGGTAAATTCGATGTAGCCTTCTCCACCGTGCAAAATGTGCAGTTGCGAGTGCAGTGGTCGCCCAGGATCATCAGCGTCGCGGTACCGCGCTCGAAGCACTCGCCGCGGTTCGGACATTTCGCGCTCTCGCAGACGGTGTTGAGGTTCAGCCGCCGCAGCAGCCGTGTGATCTCGCGCGTTTTACGCGATCCGAGAGAATCGGCCTTCAGCCATTCGGGTTTACGAAGTTCTTTCATCTATATCTCGATTCAATTAAACCTTGTGCAGTGCCATGCCTTCGAGGTCTTCCACCGCTTCCGCGACCGCCTCCGACAGCGTCGGGTGTGCGTAAACGATATCGGACGCCTGTTCGACGGTGAGGTTCATCTGGATCAGGATTCCGCCCTCGGCGATGAGCTCGGTGGCGTTCGCGCCGATGATGTGCATCCCCACGATCCGGTGACTTTTCGCGTCGGCAATGGTCTTGACGAATCCGAACGACTGCCCCATGCCGAGTGCCTTGCCGTTCGCGCTGAAGGGAAATTTGCCCACCAGGATTTCTCCGTAAAAATCTTTTGCCTGCTCCTCGGTGAGTCCGGCGGAACCGATCTCGGGATGTGTAAACGTGCAGCGCGGGATGTCCGTGTATCGGATTACCGGGAGCGTCGTTTCGCTGCCCTCGATGCGGCTTTTGATATCCTTCACCGCGCGCAGACCCTGCTTGCTCGCCACGTGCGCGAGCTGCATCTTACCTGTCAGATCGCCGATGGCGTAGAGCTTTGGCCGATCAGTGCGCATGTTGTCGTCGATCAGGACTGCGCCCTTTTCCATCGCGGGTCGGCAGTCGATGAACTCGATATCGAGCCGCGGCTTCCTGCCTACGCTGACAAGAACCTTGTCGGCGGTCAGTTCCTTGCCGCCGGATAATGCCAGGATTGCCTTGCCATCCTCGATGCGGCAGTCTTCCACCGCTTTCTTCAAATGTACCTTGATGCCCGATTTCTTGAACGCCATCGTCAGGCGCTTCGATACCTCTTCATCCTCCGTGGCGACCAGCCTCGGCAGGAATTCCACGATCTCCACCTCGACGCCGAAGCTGTTCATGGCGGACGCGAATTCGCAGCCGATCACGCCGCCCCCCACAACGATCAGTCGCTCGGGAAGCTCGGTCATGGATAAAATATGGTCGGAGGAGCAGACGATCTCGCCGTCGAATTTCATGAAGGGCAATTCGATCGGCGCCGCACCGGTGGCGAGGATCACGTACTCGGCGAGGTACTCCTGATCCGCGGTGATGACGTAGCCCTCGTCCGTCTTGCGGATGGAGGACACGCTGTGGTTGACCACGGGTATATTCTTCTTCTTGTAGATAAACTCGATACCGCCTACGAGCTGCTCGACCACCTGCTGCTTGCGTTCTGCCACGCTCGGGTAATCGACCGTCGGATTCTCGGCGGATAGTCCGAATTCTTCAGCGCTCTTCATCTCGTAAAAGAGCTCCGCCGGCTTGACCAGCGCTTTGGTGGGAATGCAACCCTTGTTCAGGCAGACGCCACCCAGTCGTTCCTTCTCGAAGACGACAACGTCGATTCCGTATCGTTCCAGCTTCAACGTTGCGACGTATCCGCCGGGCCCACCGCCAATCACTGCTACTGTGCGATTGATCATCCCTCCTTCCTCCTCAAACGACTATTCAGAATACCCAATCCCTCGCGATACTTGGCGATGACTCGCCGCGATACGCTGATGCCGCGCTCCTTGAGGATGTTCGCGATGTCCTGATCGCTGATCGGCTTTCGCTTGTCCTCTTCTTCGATCATTTCGCGGATGTTCCGTTCGACAAGCTGACGCGAGACGGCGTCGTAGTTCTTGTCCTTGCCGGCGGTGGATGTGAAGAAATCTTTCAGGCACATCACACCGAAGGGGGTGTCCGCGTATTTGGAGCGAACGACGCGGGATATGGTCGATTCATTCACCTGTAGCTCCGCCGCGATGGTGGAGTAGGTAAGCGGTTCGAGGATTCCGGTTTCGTTGTAAAAGAATTGACGCTGATGCTGTATGATGGAGCGGGTCACCCGTTCCAGAGTGCGGTTTCGCATATACATCGATTTGATGAGGAATTTGGCGGAATTGATCTTGCTCCTGACGTAGTTGAGCGCGTCCTTGTCTCTGCCCATGCTCTTGATGATGTCGCGATAGCGCCGGCTGATGATGATGTTGGGCATGAAGGAATCGTTGATGATCAATTCGTAGTCGTTGTCGATCTTCTTGATGATCACGTCCGGAACCATATAGTTGGTCTCGTTGGCGACGAGGCGCAATCCCGGTTTCGGGTCGAGAACCGATATTTCTTCTTTGAACTCCAGTACGGCTTCGACGGTAATTCTGTATTTGGAGGCGATGTTCTGATATCTTCTATGGATGAGGTCGCAGAAATCTTCCTGAATGATGCCGGTGAGGATCGGATTGTCCATCTGCTCGATCGATAGCTGCGCCATGAGGCATTCCGGGATACTGCGCGCCGTGATACCCGCGGGATCCAGATGCAGAACGATCTGGTGGATTTCGTCGGCTCGATCCGGCTCGATTCCGTATTCGGCCGCCAGTTCGTGGATGTCGAAATCCTCTGCCAGAAATCCGTGCGCATTTGCCGTGTCGATCAGGTCGGTGGCGAAGTCGTATTCGTCCTCGTTGAGGTTGAAGCGATCGAGTTGATCCCGATACTCCTGCTTCTTGTCCTCTTGAATCCGCAACGTGTTTTCGTGATCGACTTCCTCGGGCGCTTCGCGATACGAGGTGCGCTCGTCGGAATGGTAGTCGTTCCATGTATCGAGAATTTCGCTGAGTTCCTTCGCTTCGTCGATCGTCTCCTTCAGCTCCGGGTCCTTGCTTTCAGCAACGATTTCGGTATCAATCTCGAGTTCCGTTTCTCTGGATTCCGATTCTTCCTTATGGTCGGATTCCGTCTCGCGAGAATCGTCCTCTTCCTGCATCTCGAGCATGGGATTGGTGATCAATTCATGCTTCATGTGCATTTCGAGTTCGAGAATGGGTAAGGAAAGCAGATGTAAGGATTGCAGCATCTTCGGCCGGAGTTCCAGCCGCTGCTCCTGCTTTTGTGAAAGGATTTGTTGTATTCTTGCCATATCTACTTCATTATTCAAAAATCGGATTTAAAAAGCGATCTCCAAGATAAACTTCTCTTGCTTTTTCGCTGTTGACCAGCTCTTTCGACGTTCCTGACAATAAAATTTCCCCGTTGAAAATAATATAAGCTCTCTGGGTGATTTTCAAAGTATCAAGTACATTGTGATCGGTGATCAGGATTCCGATGCCGCGATCCTGCAATTTCATGATGATGTCCTGGATGTCGGCGACAGCCAGCGGATCGACGCCGGCAAAGGGTTCGTCCATGAGGATAAAGGATGGATTGGTGACCAGCGAGCGGGTGATTTCCAGCTTCCTGCGCTCTCCCCCGGAGAGCGTGTAGGCCTTCTGCCTGGCAAGCTTGGTCAGCCCCAGTTCGCCGAGGTATTCGTCGCATTTCTCGCGGCGTTCCTTGCGCGACATCTTCATCGTTTCCAGTATCGCCATGATATTCTCTTCGACCGTTAGCTTGTGGAAGATCGAGGGAGCCTGCGCGAGATAGCCGATACCGAGCTGCGCGCGTTTGTACATCGGCTTCTTCGTGATTTCCAGATCGTTGAAATAGATACATCCCGCGTTCGCTTTCGCCAATCCGAGTATGATGTAGAAGGTAGTTGATTTTCCGGCTCCGTTCGGACCCAGAATCCCGACAACTTCTCCCTGCTCGATCTCCAGACTGATCTCGGTCAGTACTCTGCGTTTCCCATAGTACTTCACCAGTTTCTCAGCTCGAATCCTGTTCTTTTGCATACCGTTTTTCCTATCAACGTTTACCAATTCAATTAACTGCTGTCAACCGATATTTCTCATCAAAACCAACTTCCGATTGTCCGAACGAAGTGAGGTCATCTGAATGTTGGTTTAACCTGGATCAGCATCAAACATTCGGAAGAGCTCCTTCGTCGCACATTCAGAAGTTTGATGCAAATCTATTTCCCCTCGAATTTATACGTCCCGAAGACGTTGTTCTTCATCACGATCGATTCGATCTTGTTGTTCTCGTCGATCGAAATGATCATTTTCTTGCCGATTGCAGCGTTTTCAAAGTATTCCTTATCCTGCTCCGAATCGTGATCCTGCATCACGTGCGAATCGATATCGCCTTCCGCTTCGAAGCTTCGGATGCGGTTCTCTTCGTCGAAGTTGAAGCGCATGATCTCGCTGGTGATGAGGTTGTTCTTCTCCTGATCCTCGCCGGCGCTGAACAGGATGCGGCAGGAATCGATGAAGGTGGCGTGATCGAGATTGTTATCCTCGAAAAACAGATGGAATTCACGCGCGAAGCCGTCCGCCGTTTCGGTGTGAAATTCCGGCTTTCCGGTGAAGATTGCCTCATCCTTCTCCGCGTAGTAGATCAGAAAGTCGCTCAGCGCGCGGTAGTCCTTCGATTCGGTCACCACGTCGAACATGGCGACGAGTTTCTGCTGATCGCGATAATACTCCATCTTCTGAGAGCTTATCCGCAGCGAATCCTTGCCTGTGCGATACACCACCGGCTTCATGATCATGTAGCCATAACCGGTTTCAAGGTCGTAGTCGATACGCCCTGCCTCGGCGTGAAGGCTGTCTCTCGTGTCCCACGCCTTGACGAATCCGCTGGCCTGCACCTTGCCCATCTCGCGGAACCAATCAACACGATCGGCGCGAACCACCTGCCTGGTGTTGTCCGAGCGCTCGACGGTCAGCCGCACACCACCTTGAAGCTCGAGCTTGTCCGTGTTGCGATAGTAGGTTGCGCGGTCGGCTGTCAGGGTGAGTGTATCCTCAACGATCTTCACCTTTTCGATCATATAGACGATTTTCTGTTCGTCGAGGAAACGCGCGTTCCGGGCGTAGAACTCGGTGCTGCCGTAGAAGAAATGGACGTTGCCATTGAGGTTGGTGACGTATTCCGTGCCCTGTTTGACTGCCAGTAGCGAATCCGCGTGCTCGAGTCGATAGGGACGCAATTCCTCCGCGGCGAAGAGCGCAATGGTCATCGCCAGAAGCAGGAGGATGAGCGTGTATCTATTCATCGGACAGGTCTTCCTTATCGACTTTGCCGGAGCCTTCGACGTTCACCGATCGCAGTTCGCGGAAGCTGGTGCCTGTCTGCATGTTATGACCGTGGAAGATGTTTTCGCCGCGGATGATGGTGACTTTTCCTTTGGCGTATATCTCGTCGGTATTGCGGTTCCACACGAGGTGTTCCGTCTTGAGGGAGTCGTTCTCGTCGTTGACGATGATCACGTTGCCCTGCGCGGTCAGGAGGTTTTTCACCTCGTCCATGACGGCTTCTCTTCCGGTCAGTACGGAGCGCAGGTGTCCGTTCTCATCGAACGATTCGACACGAACGGTATCCGCGTCGAGGGTACGGCTGTTGTAGAAGCGCTGGATGTGCCGGGCGTTCAGGATGTATTCGACGGTGTTGTTTTTCATGGAGACGATGCGCACGGAGTCGGATTGCTCGTCCGCCACGCCGGGTTGACGCTCGAATGTGGCGGGTTCTTCACCACCGCAGCCGATCAGTAATACGCCGATCAGGCTACTGAGCCATAAAGCGGTCAAGAAGTGTTTGCACAGCCTCTTCATACCGGTTCTGCCCTTTCAGGATCCATTCGATGAATTCGCGCACGGCGCCTTTTCCGCCGTCGCGGGTAGTTACAAAATCGACTCGAGCCTGGATGTCCGGGAAAGCGTCCGCGGGAGTCGCGGAGATCGCGGCCTTATCCATCATGGGCATATCGTTCCAGTCGTCACCCATGACGGCCACATTTTCCCAAGTCAGACCGAGATTCTCGATCAGTTCGTCTGCGATGCGCAGCTTGTGCCGTACGCTCTGGTAAAGGTGGGTGATGCCGATGTCCTTACAACGTTGTGCGAGCAGATCCGAATGTCTTCCGGTGATTACCGCCACCTCGATACCGAGGTTAAGGATCATCCGCAGCCCGAGTCCGTCCTTCGCGTTGAAGTTTTTTGTTTCGATACGCTGTTCGTTGTATATTATGCGCCCGTCGGTCAACACCCCGTCGCAATCGAAAATGATCAGTTTTATGTTATTCAGGCTCTTCATTATGCTTTCCTTTGGCACCGATAATGCATCAGGCTTGCAGGTCGTCAATCTTTATTTCTTCTGAATGCCAACTTCGAGAGACCAAACATTCAGAAGAGCCTTCGGCACATTCGGAAGTGTGGTCACCCGTAGCGCTCGATCTCCGGGCGAGCCTCTCATGATATCGACATTCGGAGGTTGGTTTGAAAACCAGGAATACCCCCATAATTATCATGCCATGAAAGCCTATAGTTCTGCTTTGCAACGACATACCTATGCTTACCGTTTAAAAAAGTACGTAAAAAAATCTGACATGAGTATGCAAAATAATTGTTGTCCTTCGACTCTGCTCAGGATGACACAATTATTATGCAACCGTCTGAAATGGATGCAGTTATCCACAGTGTGTCATCCTGAGCGGAGTCGAAGGACACTGTGGATAACATCGATCAATATTCATCGAACCAAGATTCCACAGAAAAATGGGGGTATTCCAAGTTGGTTTGAAAACCGGTTGACAGATTTTCGATACGGAACAATCTAAAACTTCATCCAACATATTAAGGAGTAAACGATGTTCCCAGGCGGAAAGAAAGGTATGAACGACCTGATGAAACAGGCGAAGAAGATGCAGCAGGACCTGATGAAGGCGCAGGAAGAACTCGCCAATCGCGAGGTCGAAGCAACTTCCGGCGGCGGCATGGTGACCGTCATCATGAACGGCAAGTACGAGATCAAATCGCTCAAGATTGCGCCGGACGCAGTCGATCCGGACGACATCGAGATGCTGGAAGATCTGGTCATCGCGGCGTTCCGCGAGTGTGTCGATAAGATCTCCCGCAGCAGCGAAAACGAGATGTCCAAGCTGACCGGCGGAATGAATATCCCCGGGCTGTTCTGATTCCATGCTCGAAGACGTTTTACAGGCTCTGATCGACAGCTTGAAAAAGTTACCCGGCATCGGTAGTCGCACCGCGCAGCGCATGGCTTTGCAGATGGTCAGCGGTTCGCGTGAGAACGCGCTGGAACTGGCCGACAGCATCCGAAACGCGGTCGAATCGATCACCACATGCAGTCGCTGCAACATGCTCACGCAGAGCGACCCATGCGGCTTCTGCACCGACGTGGGACGCGACGACGGACATCTCTGCATCGTCGAGACGGCCGCTGACGTGCTGGCGATCGAACGGCTGCACGAGTTCAAGGGACGGTACTTCGTGCTGGGGAAACTGCTCTCGCCGATCGAGGGCATCGGACCTGACGAGATTCACATCCCCGGGCTGCTCGAACACTTGAAGCGACTCGCTCCCGAAGAGGTAATCCTGGCGCTCAATCCCTCCACCGAGGGCGAGGCGACCATGGAATACATCGCCAGCCTGCTCCGGGATCGCGGCATCGGCGTCACGCGACTCTCCACCGGCATACCCTTCGGCGGCGACCTCGAATACACCAGTCCCGTAACGCTCAGCACCGCGTTCAAGCGCCGATTCAGGATGGATTGATGTTCACGGGTCTCATCGAAGAGGTCGGCTCGCTGCAACGCGTGGAAAATCGCGGAGCCAAGCGCTATTTCACCATTGGCTGTGAGGCCGTGAACCGCGACGTGAAGCTGGGCGACAGCATCTGCTGCGATGGCGTTTGCCTGACGGTGATCCGGTTCGACGACCGCTCTATCACCTTGGAAGCCATGCGGGAAACACTCGAAAAGACCACCGCGAGCGACTGGCGATCTGGCAGGGCGATCAACCTCGAACGCGCCATGCCGGCGAACGGACGATTCGGCGGTCACATCGTGCAGGGTCACGTCGATTGCCGGGTATCGGTGTTGTCGCATGAGAAGCATCAGGATACGAATTATCTGGAGATCGCGTTGCCGAAGGACAACAGTATGCTGGTCGTCGCGCAGGGATCGATCGCCATCAACGGCGTCAGCCTGACCGTCGCGAGACTTTCCGAAAGCTCCGTCACCGTGGCGCTGATCGGGCACACGCTCGATAGTACCAATCTGCGACTCTTGCGGTCCGGCGATGCGGTCAATGTCGAGTACGATATCATCGGCAAGTATATTCTTCGACAACAGGATAAACAGCGTTTCAAGATTACCGAGGAGTGGCTGGTTGAAAAAGGTTTTTAGATGTATGTCCAAGATGACGAACCTGTCATGCTGTACGACTCACCCTTCGATTGTCGGACTGTGTGAAAATGCGACTTGTCCGACTTGTGAATCAAGATCGAATGAAAAGAATAACCCCCCTTTGTCCCCCCTTGTCAGGGGGGTGAGAAAGCGATCGAGCTTACAACTCACTCACCCCCCTGACAAGGGGGGACAAAGGGGGGTTCTCCCTGAAACGACATGCAATTGGCAACAACGGAATCAATTTATCAGTCTGTATGTTCAAGGTGGCATGGTAGGAAGGAGTTCTGGTTGAGAAAGGTTATATACATAATTCTGCTCATTACGGCCGGGATAATTCTCAGTCATTGCGGTAGCGAGAAGGCGCCCAGCGGTGGGCCGAAGGACACGGTCAAACCGAAGATTGTGAGCGTCGATCCGGGCGAATACGAATCGATCGCAGAAGGCAACATCGAGATTACGTTTTCGAAACCCATCGACCGAGCTACCGTTCTGACCGGCATCCATATCTATCCCCCGATTCTAAAGAAGAAATACCGCTGGCCCGACGGTAACACCCTCGGCATCCGCATCTACGAAAAGCTGGAAGAAAACACCAACTACTACATCATGTTCAGCACACAGATCAAGGGCATGCACGGGAATCCGCTCGAAGAGGATTACCTCTATACCTTCGCCAGCGGAGAACTGCAACGCATGCGGCTCTCGGGAAACATCGAATATGAACTTTTGAAGGACACGGACAAGCCCATCACGCTGTCGCTCTTCGACGCCGACACGGTCAACGTCTATAAGACGCAAATCACCGGATCGAACTACGTGCTGGAAAACCTCAACCCGGGCGGTTATATCATTGAGTCGTTCATCGACCTCTCGGGCAACGGCAAGTATGACTACGGCACCGAACCCTGGTTCCATCAGGAGATCGAGCTGAATGAGAGCATGACGCTCGACTGGCAAATGGCGTACGAGGATAGCCTCGCGCCGTCTCTGAAAGAGGTCAAGTCGCTATCGGCAACACAGCTCCTGGTCAGGATCACGGAGCCGGTGCAGGAAATCGAATCGATCCGTATCCAGACCCAGGATTCGCTCGCGATCGAACTGCCCGTTATCGAATTCCGCTACTTCGAAGACACCCTGCACGTCCTTACCGAGGCGCAGGATACGCTCAAATACATGATGCAAGCGCGTGGACTCCGCGATCTCAAAGACAACTACAGCGAGATCGATTCCATCTTCTTTCAGGGCAAGGCGAAGCCCGACTCCATCGCGCCACGCGTTGTCCAGACGATCCCACGCAACGGTACATCGGTCACGACCCGGATGCCCGAGATTCATGTGCGGTTCTCCGAGATCGTTCTAACATCGGATCTCGAGGTGAGTATGCGCTCCGCGGAAACAGGCGAGACGATCGGTGTGAAGGTCGTCGAAGGCAACTCCAGTCGCTACGTTCTGAAGCCTGCGCAGCAACTCACGAATTACAACACCTATGTTCTGACGATCGGTGCGAAGACCTGCGATCCTTCAGGCAATTGCATGCGGCAGCCTGTCGATGTGTCCTTTATTCCCGTAGTGAGAGAGGAATAGGCTGCCGGTACGCATATCTCCAGGTCTGCATCTTGATGGTCCGCCAAGCTCCAGCTTGGCATTTCCTTACCCACCTCATTTCATGTAATTCATCTTAACAAAAAGATTGCACCAGGCTTGAGAAAACATCTGTAACCGACTGTATTATATGGGATTCATGAGGAATAGAGTAGAATAATTGGTGCGAGTGATTTTGCGGAGAAAATAATTAATTTGACAGCATTGATACGGGATCGCATAAATTCGTATTTTGTTGATGACAACACACGAATGGTGGTTCAAGATGATGTTTACAAAACGTATAACGCTGCTTTTGCTATTTGTTGCGGTGCAATCTCTGTTCGCGGTGCAAAAAGTGCATTTGTGGCATACCATGGAGCCGAACAAACGTCCTCTGCTGGCGGAAGTTGTCGATGAATTCATGGCCGACAATCCCGACATCGAGGTGATCCTGCTCTCCAAGAACGTGGAGGAGCTTCGCACGGGCTATCAGGCGGCGGCGGCGTTCACCGGCGGCGGACCGGAGCTGGTCTATGGACCCATGGATCAGATTGGGCCCTTCGAGGTGATGAAGCTCAAGGATAGCGATCGAAGCATCATCATGCCGCTGGAAGAGCTCTTCCCCGAAGAATTCTTCGCAAAATTCACGCCCAACGGATTGATCCGTTATAAGGGACATCTATATCAGATTGCCGATCGCGTCGGAAACCACCTCGCACTACCATATAATAAAAGGCTGTTCGACGAAGAGGGACTCCCCGGACCGCCCGAGACCATCGAAGAGCTGATCGAATACGGTCAGAAGCTGACCAAAGACACCGACGGCGATGGCGTGATCGACCAGTGGGGATTGGTGTGGAACTACACCGAGCCGTTCTGGTATATCCCGTTCTTCGGCGGGTACGGTGGTAAGGTATTCGATGAAAATGGCAAGCCGCAGCTCGATTCGCAGGCTGCCGCGGACGCCTTCCGATTGATCAAGGACATGCGCGACAAGTACAAGATCATGCCGCCTGAGTGCGATTACGACATCGCGGACAACATGTTCAATCAGGGCAACGCGGGTATGATCATCAACGGCGACTGGTCGTGGCAGAAATACATGGGATCGCCTGAAGTCGATTTCGGACTGGCGAAACTTCCATTTGTGGAAGAGTCTGGTCACTGGTGCAGCCCGATGGTGTCGGCTACCGGCTATTCGGTCAATTCGAACACCAAGCCCGAGGTCATGGAAGCGACCAAGAAGCTACTCGACTGGCTTACCGGCGAGAAGGTGCAGAAGCGCTTCGCCACCATGTTCAAGTCGATCCCCTCCATCAAGACGCTGTATAATGACCCGGCGTTCGCCAACGATCCCATCGTCATGACCTCCGCCGCGCAGATCGAGGCGGGTCAGCTCATGCCGATCATTCCCGAGATGCGTGCCGCTTGGGACGCCATGCGACCGGCGCTGCAGAACGTCGTGGGCGGAAACATGACACCGGAGGAAGCGGCGGTCTATCAGCAGAAGCTCTGTATCGAGAAGATCGAAGACATGTACGAAGTCGCCGGCGAGGGCAGCGGAAGCAGCATCACCAAATACATCATCTACATCCTCGGCATCGCGCTGGGACTGTATCTAACCTACCTTTTAATCTTCAAGTTCGTGCTGGCGCTGTTGCGGAATCCCTACACCATGGAATCGCGCAACGCACGGTTCGCCATCATGATCTCGATCCCGGCCGCCATCGTGATGTTTGGCGTGGTCGTCTATCCCTTCTTCTACAACATCGTACTCTCGTTCTCGAACATGAACATGACCAACGTCAATTCGTGGGAAGTGATCGGCGTCGAGCAGTACGGCAAGGTGCTGTGGGACTTCGACATGAGCTTCGCCGAGTATCGCAGTTCATTGGGAGATGGATCGGGGATTGTTGCCTGGGACTATCTGAAATACTTTTTCACGCACCATAAATTCATTATCGTGTTCCTCAAGACCATCGTCTGGACGGTGATCAACGTCTTCTTTCACGTGACGCTGGGCGTGATGCTGGCGATGCTGATGAACAGGAAACTTCCCGGCAAACCGATCTTCCGCGTGCTGCTGATCCTGCCCTGGGCGGTTCCGCAGTACATCGTGGCGCTGACCTGGCGCGGGATGTTCATCTCGGACACCGGCGCGATCAACCTCATCCTCGGGCATCTCGGAATCGCAGGTGTGAACTGGCTCTCCGAACCGACGATGGCGTTTCTGGCGGCGATCATCACCAATATCTGGCTGGGATTCCCCTTCATGATGGTCATCGCGCTGGGCGGATTGCAGTCGATTCCGAGAGAGCTCTACGAGGCGGCGGAGATCGACGGCGCGTCGGCGTGGCGGCAGTTCTGGAACGTGACGGTTCCGCTGCTGAAGCCGGTGATGGTGCCTGCGATCACGCTCGGAACAGTCTGGACATTCAACAACCTCAACGTCCTGTGGCTGGTGACCAACGGCGGACAACCCGCCGATCACTCGCACATCCTGGTGACCTACGTCTATCGAGCCGCGTTCAACCTCTACCGCTACGGCTACGCGGCGGCCTTCAGCGTGCTGATCTTCATTTTCCTCGCCATCTTCGGATTGACGTTCATGAACCGTAGCCAGGTCGCGGAAAAGGCATAGGAGGGGACGCATGAACAAATTCAAGAAAACATTGACCACCGTGATTATTTACGCGATCATTCTTCTATTCGTAGTGATCGCCGTCTATCCCGTGTTGCGCATCCTGACCATTTCGCTGCGCCCGGGCGACAACCTCTTGAACCGCTCGCTGGCGATCGTTCCCGAGGATGCCACGCTGGACAACTACGTGCGGCTCTTTACGGAGAAGCCGTTCCTGCTCTGGATTCGCAACAGCCTGATGATCTCGATCACGGTGACGATCGTGGGCGTGGCGTTCGCGTCGCTGGCGGGATACGCCTTTTCGCGCTATCGTTTCCCAGGAAGGAAGGCAGGACTATTGAGTCTCTTGATCACGCAGATGTTCCCGGCGACGATGCTGCTTCTACCGCTGTTCATCATGCTCTCCAAGCTGAATCTGATCAACAGCTTCCTCGGTCTGATCATCATGTACAGCGCGACGGCGTTGCCGTTCAGTATATGGCTGATGAAGGGCTACTACGACACCATCCCCTTCAGCCTCGAGGAATCCGCCATGGTGGATGGCGCGGGACGATTTTATTCTTTCTGGAAGATCATCATGCCACTTGCGGCGCCGGCGCTGGTGATCACGGCGTTGTTCAGCTTCATGGCGGCATGGAACGAATACATCGTCGCGGCACAGGTGTTGTGGTACGAGGAGATGTTCACCATCCCACTCGGTCTGAAAAGCCTCCAGGGCAACATGACCACCGAGTGGGGTATGTACGCCGCCGGTTCGCTTCTGATCAGCATTCCGGTGGTTGCACTGTTCCTTTTCCTCAGTCGCTGGCTGGTTTCCGGTCTCACGCTTGGCAGTGTAAAAGGTTGAAAAAACCGTAATGTGTTCTTGACGAAACGGATAGATGTGGTATTTTATTACAGGAGACAGGAGACAGGAGAGATAACTGCGCTCCGCTGAAGCGCTCGGTCTCAAAAGGAACGCGGACGTCATCGTCCGCATCCCTGTAGCGCTCGACCTCCGGGCGAGCATCCTTATATCTCTCTCGCATTTATGGCAGAGGGTAGGAGATGGGGGTAATAAAGTCTTAGATATAGAAAAAAAATACAGGAGGTTCATTATGAGACGAATCGGTATGATGCTGATCCTTGTTTCATTTGCACTCGTATTGAGCGCAGAAATCGGATGGAGTGGCAATATATGGCCCAACTCGGGTACGTTCCACGTTCCGACCGAAGATTTGACCATTTACTATCAGATTTGGAAAGACGGAGTCACCCCCGGCGAGGGGCAGGGCGTGGATATCTCCGCAATGTTCTATTATCGACTTTCCGGAGAATCGGAATGGGATTCGATGGATATGAACTATCTCGGCGAAGTGGGCAACAACGACGAATATAACTTAATCCTCGAAGCCGGAACCTTTTCCACGGGCGATGTTGTGGAGTTCTATTGCGAGGGTCACGATGCTTCGGACGACACCTATTCCTACGGTACCGACCAGAACAACGCCGGTCCCTTCACGGCTGACGCACCGGGAACGTACACCATCGGCTCGCCGCTTGCACAGGACGTGACGGTCACCTTCCAGGTCGATCTGACATTGGTCGGTGTACAGGGCGTCGTCTCGATAGCCGGTTCATTCAACGACTGGACAGCGGGAGCGAACCTGCTCACGGACCAGGGTAATAACATCTACGCCGGCGACGTGCTTTTCGCACAGGGTAGCAGCCCGATGATCGAATACAAATTCGTCAACGGCGTAAACTGGGAAGACGCGATCGCCAATCGTACGCTCGAGATCGACGACACGAACCCGACGATGGTTCTGGACGTGGTCTATTTCAACAATGACGATCCCGCGAACTACACCACGCAGGATGTCACCGTGACATTCAATTGCGATGTCGCCGATTCCGTCAATGCGGGTGTCGATTTCACCACGCTCTGCATCTGCGGTGGCGTTGCTCCGCTCGACTGGGATTTTGCTGCCAACACGCATCCGCTCACAGACCAGGGCGACAACATCTGGACCGTCGATGTGACCTTCCCGTCCGGCTCCCAGAAGTACCTCGAATTCAAGTTCGGACGCAACAGCATGGACGTCGAAGCCGGGGCTTTCACAAACCACATCATCAACATTGACGACAGCGAATCCACCATGCTCGTCGAAGTCGAATACGGACAGATGTCCAACGACTCGCACGATGTTACCGTGCCCGAATTCCAGGGCGTGAATCTGACTAACTATCCCAACCCCTTCAATCCCGAGACGACTGTCATGTTCAACCTCGAAAAAGAACAGAAGGTCGAGCTCACCATCTACAATCTGAAGGGTCAGAAGGTCCGCACACTCTATGATGACAGAGCGCCGCAGGGCGAGACCCGTGTGGTTTGGAACGGAACCGACGACAACAACAAGTCAGTATCTTCCGGCGTGTATCTTATGAAGCTGAAAGGCGGCAGAATCACGGCTTCCGGTAAGGTTATCCTCATCAAGTAATCATCTTGTGTCTCCCTCCGCCAAACCGCGGAGGGAGACCTATATCGAATGGACGCGTCTATGAAGTGGTTTGTTACCCTGACAGTTCTCGTATTTTCTTTTCAGTTGTTCGCTATCACCGCCGAAGACCTCTCCGGACGGATCGTCATCAACGGCTACAGCGATGAATTCACCGAGGACGAATTTATCCTCAACGATTCGACCGGAATCCTGCTCGAATACCCCAACGATTCTCGCTGGGGAGAGAACAACGACATACAGCAGATCCGGCTGACCTGGGACCTGAGTTACCTCTATGTGGCGGTCGATGCGATTTGCTGGGACAACAACGTCGTTCTCTTCTTCGATGTTTACGACGACTACGGTATCGACAACATGGAAGACCTCAACACTTGGAAACGCCTGATCTGGTTCTCCAACAGTTACCCCGACTTCTTCCTGGCGACCTGGGACACCAACACCAATCCACAGGCATGGATGGTCAAGGAGGGATACCAGCACGAGGCCGTCGAGTGGTCCGGCTCGGGATTCGAGGATTTCGCGACCTTCAACACCGGAGCCCAGGGCAGGTCTCTCGAGGCGAAGATACCCTGGAGCGCAATCTATTATAGTGACGAAAGGTCGATGCTGAACTATCCGTACATCAAGCTCGTGGCGATGATTACCGGTGGCGCTGATTACAGCAGCAGTCCCGATGCGGCACCCGACAACCTCGGCGGTATGCCGGACGACACGGAGCGCGTCGTGCTGGACAATTACGTCGAGATCAATGTGGATCAGGACGGTGACGGGCAACCGGATATGGGAGTCCTGCCGAATCGTATCGTGACCTATTTTAAATCCCCTCCCTTCGATTCGCAAAGACTGAAAGTCGATCGCATCAGGTTCCTGAACGGTAAGGTTTTCGCACCGACCAGGGGAGAAAAGGTCGAGTTTCTGCTCGAACCGAACCGGGATATGTATTTCTACGTTGAAATCTACGACTTGAACGGCAAGAGAATTGGACGTGCGGTGGAAGTCGATGCCCTGAAATGGGAATGGAACGGACGGGATCGAGATGGAAACCGGGTTCCCTTCGGCGTCTATATCTTAAGATTTGTCGCGATTACGGGGGAGACCAGCCACCGGGAAGCCGTCGTTGTCGTGAACTGATTCTCATGTATCGTGAAGTCGCAGGAATGGGAATAATGAATATGATTGAAAAAAGAAAGATTTTATATACTCCGGTGAGACGCTATTTCTCGATGGTTTGCTTGATCGCGATCGGTCTCATGGTTTTATTTCCGCAACAGGCTCATGCGGATTTCAAGGGTATGAATCACGGTGCCCGGGCATACGCGCTCGGGAACGCCTACACCGCGTTGAGCGACGATCCAACCGCCCTGTTCTGGAATCCCGCCGGATTGACGAGAGTGAAACAATACTCGTTTACCATGTCTCATCAGAACCTCTATGGTATTTCGGGACTGAATAGCGAAATGATCGCCCTGGCTATGCCGTTGCCGTACATACGTACCGGTTTCGCCTGGACGCAGGTTTGTCTCGATGGCGAGTATTACGAGGACGTGTTCCATCTGGGCGGCGCTTCGATCGTCTGGCTGGGCGATGTTCCGGTCAGATTCGGTGCGACGCTGAAATATTCCCGGGTCAGCGTCCCTGGATACGCGGACGCGAAGGAAGTGAGTAAGGCAGATCTGGATTTGGGAATGCAGGTTCAGCCGGTGAAATCGCTGACCTTCAGCCTCGTGACACGCAATATTCTCCGTCCCGAGTTCAAGCTGGTGGAAGAGGGCGACAAGCTGGATCGTCAGTATGTTGCCGGAGCATGTTACAGCTGGAAGGACATTGTCAATTTCCTGGCGGATTACCAATGGGAAGGCGGCGACAGTCAGCTTAATCTCGGCTGCGAGATGTGGTTCTACAACGTATTCGCACCCCGGATCGGCTTGAGTGGCGAGAATCTGACCGCCGGCTTCGGATTGAAATCGAGCTGGTGGTCGCTTGACGGCGCCGTCTATCAGCATAATGAATTGGGCAGCACCTATCGTTTGACCTTCGGACTGCGGTTCGACATGGACGATTTTGAATTATAAGGATTACTCGATGAAAAAACGAACCATCGCATTCATGATGATCCTCCTCGTTACCGCAATACTGAAGGCCGGCCCGATCAAGATGGAGGGCTATCTGGAGGGTCAATTCGGAAGAACCTACGATTCCGAAGAATACAAATGGAATATGTGGGACCCGAACTACTATATAGAAACCCGATTCTTCTCCAGCCCGATTCGAAACGCGGAAGTTTTCTTCAAGATCTATGCCGACAACGACAAGGATCGGGACGCCTACAAGAATTCCGGTAGAACGGAAATTGTATTTGGCGAAGGACACGTCCAGTATCGATACGAGAAATACGGGTGGGGCGCTCAGAGTGTCCTGTTCACCCGCGAAAGCGGTCACTACTGGACGGATGGCTCCATGCTCGGAATCGTGAACACCGGTTCGGTCAACAACGACGGAAACGGACAGGGTGTGCGAATGGACGCATGGTATCCGTTCGGCGGAAGCGTGACCTACGTCTTCTCGGATTTCTCTTCCGGTGAAGGGGACGACATCCACCTGGTGCGCTATCGCCAGAATCTTCTCGAACGCGTTAGAATGGGCGTCTTCTATCAGCGCAAGAACTACCCAACTGCCGCGAAGGACGATTATAACGAAGTCGCGGCCATCGACGTTCATGCCGGAATGGGAAGATATTATCTGAATGCCGAGTTTGCCCGTACCGAAGTACCGGCGGAAGAGGACGTGGAAGCGGAGAACGACACCTATTCGGGTTTCGGGGATTTCTGGAAGTCCAACGTGGCCGGCAAGGCAGAATTGAACGGAATCAGAGTGGGTACGGCCAAGCTGGGTTATATTTTACTTCAGCCAGGCGTGTGGTCGTATGGAAACACGTACCGGAATTACATGGGTGACGACAAGCGAAACGAATACGGCTTCTGGGTCAATTCGAAATATCTCGTTTCAGGTCGTGCGGTTACACTGTCGGTGAACTATTCGCAATCGAAGAATCACGTCCCAGTCCAAATCTATGATACCTGGGAGGACGATAACGGAGATCTGCAACAGGAATTGATCGACGTTTACAACAAGAATCAGACGATATACACCGAGATGTACGTCGAGTTCGTCCAGGGTTTCAAGGGCAAGGTATATGTGGAAAATCGGGATGAGCAGAATAACTACTATGACGAGAATCATTTCGATTTCTTCTCGGAACTGTCTGTGGAAAACCGCCTGGCAAAACTGCTTACCCAGTTCAAGATCAAGGATATCGGAGAAAGCTCGGAGATTCAGCTTACCGGTGTCGAAGTGAGTGTCAATCTGACACAGGACTGGAAGTTCTTCATGCGCGGTATGATCGCGACAGATGAACTCGGATCGCGCCACAGCATCTTCGGCGAGATCCAGTACCGCCTCAGCGGCAACACTGAACTCTACCTTCAATATGGACCAAGCTGGTGGGGACAGTATGGACTCGTGAACGACGACAGTTTCGCATCCGGCGGTGACATGCAGAAAGAGGTGAAGCTGATCCTCAAGGGGTGGTTCTGATGAAAACGATCTACAACAACAATAAATTCATGAAAATCGATGGAACAGGAGATAGAATGAAAGCGCCCAACAAGAGTCGGCTTGATAAAGCAACACGATCACTCGGTCTGGTCTTGGTCATTCTTCTGTCAGCGCCGTGTATGTGGCTGTACGCTGCGGTGAGGGAGGTACCCGGCGGTGTGGAATTCCAGTATAACGCGCCGGACGCGCAGTCAGTATCCGTTGCGGGGACGTTCAACGAATGGAACACCTCCGCGACGCCGATGCAGAAGAATGATGACGGGGTATGGACCGCGACGGTCAAGATGCCACCCGGAAAACACCAGTACAAGTTCGTGGTCGATGGAAACTGGTTCTTCGATCCCGATCACAGCAACCTGATGGACGATGGCTACGGCGGCTCCAATTCCCTGGTTGAGATCGACGGTAAAGGCAAGATGGTCGCCGCGAAAGAAGTCAAGCGCGAAGGAATCGCCAGCATGATCAATCCCAAGGTCTATTTCACCGGTCGGTACTACACGAAATACATCTTCCAGAAAGAGGAAGAAGAATCGCGATACATGCTGGACAAACCGAACCACATTATCGACCTGGGACTGAAGATTCGGTTCAACGACCAGTTCGAAGGATTCACGGTGATGAACATCAACAATGCCACTGAAGGCACCGACATGTGGATGACACACCTCACCTTCAAGAAGACCTACCTCCGGCTGAAAACCGAGTATTTCCAGCTCACCGCCTTCGACAAGTACGGGTTTATAACCTTCGACGATCCCCTGCACCTTGTCGGCGACATCGGTAAATATCACTACGACTTCGGCTACAATCAGCGCGGCGTGTATGCGAAATCCGGCGACGAGTTCTTCGACAGCTTCATGGGCGACATCCCGCTTCGCTTCACACTCGAAGGGTTTTATACCGACGACGCGACCGATTCCGAGAACGATAACGGCGCTGAAAGAGCCACTCTGAGCTGGCTGATATCGTCCCGGGAGAACAACGAAAAGTCTCTCCGCGTGGGAAATACGATCTACGGCGCGAGGATTTCGACATCCGACCTCCTCCAGAAGCACGATACATACGGCTACGATCTGACCTATGAACACAACATGATGGGCGGAGGCTGGAATGCGCCGATGATGTTCGCGATCGATGCCGAATATTCCACGTTCGAGAACCGCGACAACTTCAAGAACTACGGCAATGAGAACTACCCCCTGATCGTGGAGGAGGAAGTCACCTGGATGAAAGGTGACGCCGGATGGTATGGTTTGCGCGTCGATTTTCCAGCCGCGTTGAAATTGAACGCTCATTTGCAGACCAACACGGTCGAGTATATTATCGATACCGGCGCGAACCCGGATAACCTCACCCCAAACCCCGAAACAACGACTGAAGAGATATCCCGCAATCGTATCGGTCTGGGCGCCGACTTCGAAGCAGGAGATTTCACGGCAAACTTCGGGATGAAATACTGGACTTACGATTTCCCGGATTCGCTGGTTGACTGGAACAATTATTATCGCTACATGGAGAAGACCGACGGCAATGGTCGCTGGTTCCAGCGTTATTCCGACATGCCTTTCAATCGCTACACAGTGCTCGGATACGATGAAGCGCTGGTCTGGAACCTCGCGCTGGGCTACAAGTTCAAGCTTCTGCTTCCCATCGATATCGACTGGGATGCTACCTTTGCCCATCAGGGATTCATGCGGGAAGCGAAATACATCGAAAACGTGATCGCGATCGGCATCCACCTGAGCAAGGAATGGATGATCTGGTCCAGCACGCGCGTTCCGTACTACAACGATCCCTATCTGGTACTCGAAACCGATTTCGGCAACGACGAGGACGTATGGGTGAGTAACTACACCGAACTAGCCTATGTCCTGTCCGATCAGGTTCGGCTCACCTTCGGGTGGGGTGTCAGTCCGCGCGTGCTCAACGGTGTTACGGATGAATTCTATATGGGCGGACGTGACGAATATCTTACCGAGGCTGCCGATTACGAGGAATACACGGAAAACGCCTATCTGGATACGGGCGAGAAGATTCGCCAGGCTGAACAGGCGCTCGAGAACGAAAAACGCTTTATGCTGGAAGCGACCCTTAAGTTCTAAGGAGGTTGTATGCAGAGATATCTTGTTATTCTCATCGTCATCCTTCTTGTCGCCGGCTGCGAGCTGAACTTCATCAAGAAACGGCTCCCTCCGCCCTACAAGACGAAGGAAGGCGTCGTGTTCCAATACGAAGCGCCATCGGCGAGGATGGTGACGCTGGCGGGTGATTTCCCGGATAACCTCTGGGGTGGAACCGCGTCCACCAGCGCTCAGTACGATCCCAACATCGATAAAATGTACGACGACGGAACTCATGGCGATCTGGAAGCAGGTGACGGCATTTGGACTCTCGTCAAGAAGCTCACGCCCGGTAGATACACATATAAATACGTGGTTGATCGCAATTCGTGGTTCACCGATCCCAATGCACTCGACTACACAGACGACGGCTACGGCGGAAAGAATTCCGTGCTGGTCATCGAATAGATCATGAGGTACGAAAAATGAAATGGATAACAGGCATCATCGCCATACTACTGATATTTGTCGCGTGTGAAAAAAACACCCACCGACGGTCCATTTTACCACAACGCGTCGATAGAGGGTTATGTGCAGTTTGAAGAGGCCTCGACCGATACGATTATCGCAACGGTAAATCTCTATCTGAACAATGACGGAGAGTTTTTCGATTTCGGAAGCACCACGACGGATACGGATGGATACTGGCATGTGGAACCCCTGTCGGCAGGCAACTATTCATTGAATTTCTTCTCTTCGCTGTACGGAAGTAAGAGCGTTGAGGTAACGGTATTGCCGGATCGTGTCACGACGGTCGATACCGTGGTTTTTGAGTATTTCGCACCGCTCGAGGAACGTGCGATTACCGTCGATGCCGATTTAAGCGACTGGAACGCCCCGTTCTACGTGAACGAACATGATTCGAACTGGGGACCGAACGATTTCGGCTCGCTGTATCTTGCCCGGAACGATTCCTTTCTTTTCATCTGTGTGACCGGTGAATTCTCGAGTTCGGATAATACGGTGAATTTTTACATAGACAAGGATTTCGGCGACGGTACCGGCGTGAACGATTTTTCGACGATCGGTGGTGGCGATGCCGGAAACCGGCTTCGCAAAACCGTAACAACTCCCGATAACTTCGGCGCAGATATCGCGATCTGCAATTGGGCGCTGGCAGACCCGTATATCGTGAGCCTTTCGAATCCGGGTGCGGTGGATACGAATATGCTCGAGTGTGAAATCGCAATGACTTCGAGCTGCATCGAGATCGCAGTTCCGTTCGAGCAGATGTACGGTACTGAAGTTATTAATTCGAGACAGTTCATCGCCCTGGTAGCACTTATCGGCGGCGGCGGCGACGAATATTTCGCGGACGACTCCATCCCGCAACAGGCTAACGTCGCCACCTTCCAGACAGTTATCGAAGCCTTGTTAGTGAATTAATCAAGGATATGAGGAGAGGTTCATGAGGAAATTTATCATAGCTGTTTGCTGTATTGTCGTGCTCGCGATGGCGGGTTGCGCGACACTCGGTTTCGGCGATTTCGAGGGAGAGACAAGGCAGTCGAAATCGGATGCCACAGCCGTCAAGGCAACCGGCAACGTAACCATCACCTACAAGAATCCCAGTGCAACATCCGTCAGTCTTGTCGGTGAATTCAACGACTGGAATTCGTCTGCCAATCCGATGACACAGAACGGCGACACCTGGACAACCTCGATCGATCTCGATCCGGGCGAATACATGTATAAGTTCGTGGTCAACGGTGCGGACTGGAAGACCGATCCGGAGAACTCCAACACTGCGGACGACGGCTACGGCGGACAGAACTCCGTGCTGACGGTCGGTGGTACGGCAAAGAAGGTCGAACCGAAGAAAGAAGCTCCGAAACCGGCAAAGGTCGAAGGAAGCACCGTCATCACATACATGGACGCGGGTGCTTCATCCGTATCCATCGCAGGCGACTTCAAC
Source organism: Cloacimonadales bacterium (SeqCode) (assembly GCA_963666875.2). GTDB lineage: Bacteria > Cloacimonadota > Cloacimonadia > Cloacimonadales > JAIOQZ01. The sequence continues at coordinate 452,130 of CAXXPU010000019.1, read as the reverse complement.
AACTGGGACATGGGTGCCACACCGATGATGCAAGACGGCGACACCTGGTCTGTCGCACTCGATCTGGCGCCGGGCGAATACATGTACAAGTTCGTGATCAACGGCTCCGACTGGAAGGTTGATCCGAACAATCCCAGCACTGCGGACGACGGCTACGGCGGACAGAACTCCGTCCTGACGGTCGGTGGTACGGCTAAGAAGGTCGAGCCGAAGAGAGAAGCTCCGAAGAAGGTAAAGATCGAGGGGAATACCATCGTCACCTACAAGGACGCGGGTGCTTCTTTCGTATCCATCGCAGGCGATTTCAACAACTGGGACATGGGCGCAACGCCGATGATGCAAGACGGCGACACCTGGTCTGTCGCACTCGATCTAGCGCCGGGCGAATACATGTACAAGTTTGTGGTCAACGGTTCCGAATGGAAGGCCGATCCGAACAACGCCAATACTGCGGACGACGGCTACGGCGGACAGAATTCGGTTCTCGTTGTCGGAGACGGGCAAAAAACGGGGGAGAAGGTGTCAGCAAAAGTAGAGAAAAAGACCGCGACGGGTGAGATACCGGTCACATTCACTTACGAACCGCTGATCGGCGGCAAGCACGACATCTACGTTGCCGGGGACTTCAACGAGTGGTCTCCAACGGCGACGAAGATGAAGGAAGACGCCGGAATCTATTCGACGACGATGAAGCTTCAGCCGGGAAAATACGCTTACAAATTCGTGGTCGATGGCAACTGGATTACCGATGAGAACGCGATGGAATTTGCCGGCGACGGCTACGGCGGACAGAACTCGATCGTCTATGCCGGCGACCCGAAAGACTTGAACGCGCTCAGGCAGGTGAAGTTCCGTTACAAACCGGGCAAGATCGTCAAGGAAGTTTATCTCGCGGGGTCCTTCAACGCCTGGAACCAGAAAGAAGATCGGATGCTCGATACCGGCGACGGCACCTATGAGACCATCCTGCTGCTCAAACCGGACGAGTATCACTACAAGTTCGTGGTGGACGGCATGGAATGGCTGCACGACCCCAACGCGCAACGGTTCGCGGACGACGGCTTCGGCGGCAAGAACTCCGTTGTGCTGGTTGACGACAGCTTCCCGGTCGTAACCCTCGTAAAGGCTGACGGCAAGATGCTGACTTACGGCATCTCGACCGATCAGACCATCGAGACGGTCAACCCGCTCTCCGAAAAGACGGTCGAATTCAAGACCAAGGCACATCTCGGCGATGTCGAGAATGTGACCTTCTGGAAAGACGGTAAAGAGCTTCCGATGACGATGATCTCCGAAGACGGAAGCTTCGAATACTATCGTATTTTTGTGGAATTGAAAACTCCCGACGAGCAGTTCGACTACTGCTTCGTCTATCAAGACGGCAATAAAAAGTTTTACCTCTTGAACGGCGAAATCATCGATAAACTGGACAACGCGAAACTGTTCCACTATCCGGTCGATGGACTGGATCCGTTCCTGACGCCCAACTGGGTCAAGGAAGGCGTGATTTATCAGATATTCCCGGAACGCTTCTACAACGGTAGCAAAGACAACGACCCGGACTTCTCCGAGTGGTATTACGACGGCATGCGCACCGCGCCGCCCAAGGGTAAGAAACTGGGCAAGGACCAGGTCTATTACCGCTTGATCAAGGACTGGTACGACGTCGCGCCGCTGACCAATAATCCATATCATCCGGAAGGAAAGCCGGACTGGTGGGCATTCTACGGCGGCGACATCGTCGGCGTACACGAGAAGCTCGATTATCTGCAAGATCTCGGCATCACCATCATCTACTTCAATCCCATCTTCCAGGCGCGCTCCAACCACAAGTACGACGCCGCCGACTACATGAAGATGGACCCGCACTTCGGTACCGAAGAGCAGCTCAAGGCATTCGTGAAAGACGCTCATTCGCGCGGGATCAGGATCATCCTCGACGTGGCGTTCAACCACACCGGCGACACCTTCTGGGCCTTCCAGGAGGGCAAGAAGAACGGTCCTGCCTCCGAGTACTACAACTGGTACGAATGGAAAAAATGGCCGCTGCCGGATGGTAATTACAAGGCCGATGACTACTACGCGTGCTGGTGGGGCTTCGGCGAGATGCCCGACCTCGATTACGACCGGAGCAGGTCCAACGCCTCCGAGAACTCGATTACCGATATCAGCCAGGCCGAACCGAACCGGCCGGTGGTCGATTACATCCTTGGGCTGGTCGATTACTGGATCGGCGACGTGGGCTTCGACGGCTTCCGTCTGGACGTACCAAACGAAGTGCCGTTCTGGTTCTGGAAGCTCTTCCGCGAACGCGTGAAAGAGGTCAAGCCGGACGCCTATCTGGTGGGTGAAATCTGGAGCAATGCGGTTGACTGGGTCAACAACGACTACTTCGACGCCGTGATGAATTACGCCTACTTCAAAGATCCTGTGCAGCGCTTCTTCAATCAGCGCAATTGCAGCGCGCGCATGTTCGACCGCGACCTCAAGCCCGGTCTGCTCACCTACCCGACGCAGGCGACGCAGGTTATGATGAACCTCATCGACAGCCACGACACCTTCCGCTACCTCGAAACCGCGGGTGGCGACGTCAACCGGCTCAAGATGGCAGCGTTCTTCCAGATGACCTACGTTGGCGCTCCGCACATCTGGTACGGCGACGAAATCGGCATGATGGGCAAGCACGATCCCGACTGCCGCAGACCGTTCGAATGGAACTACACCGGCGAAGCGGATCGCGTGGCATTGCGCGACTACTATAAGAAGCTTATCCAGATCAGGAAAGAAAATCCTGCATTGACCAAGGGCGACTTCAAGACGCTCCTCACCCGCGACAAGATCTACGGTTACCTGCGCGACTACAAGGGACAGAAGATCGTCTGCGTCATCAACAACGAGCTTGAGCCGCGCGACATCGAGATGGACGTCCCGATGAACGGCAATCTGACCGATCTGATGACCGGCAAGAGCTATCCGGTCAAGGATGGAAAGATCATTATCCACCTCGACGGACAGACCGGCGCGATATTGAAGTAGCATCGAATAAATACTATGATTTAGCAACGAGAAGCGAATCGGTTATGCTGGTTCGCTTTTCTCTTTTTCTGGAACAATTACTGCAAACAGTGTGATGGGGAGGCGTAATGAATCGCGTGAAGGGTATCGCGTTCGTTTCGGTGTATGCTGATAGTTTCGAAAAAGCGTTCCGTTTCTACACCGAGATTCTCGGACTGGAAAAGGAATACGACATGGGCAGTCAGGCAGCGTTCCTGAAACTCGGTGAGGATTCGGGTATCTATCTCCAGGGTGGAAGCCGCAAGATGCAACGGGACGAGCAGAGTTGCCGCGCTTCGTTTACGCTCTCGGTGGAATCGGCTGGCGAGATATTCGATTTGCTGAAGAAAGAGAATCTGCGAATCGTTCAGGACGTACCGATGGATATGGGACAGGGCGATTTCTGGTTTCAGTTTTTCGATCCGTCCGGAAATATGATTGAAATACTTGGTGGAAAATGATTTAATACAAGGGGGAACAATGAAGAAGTTCGTGGTATGCAGTTTCATTCTGGCAATGATCTTCACGGTGGCGAACGCCGTGGTGGGAAGCAGGATTACGACCGACCCGCAGGACGGTCTTACGATTCAATACGGCGAGGTCGAGCCACAGCCGATCAGCCGCATCGGAGAGCTTTGGCAGGCATCCGATCCAGCGGCGATCTGCGGTAGTCTCGGCATAGGCACCAACGGCGAGTATGTGGCTGCGGGCTGGTATTTAAACAACATTCGTATGTCGATGTACCAGGATAGTTCGACACCGGAATGGGAATATGTGTTCGACGATCCAGGTTTTGAGTATCCACTCGATATGACGCCCGAAGGTTACACCGTTCTCGGCGCCGGCTCGATGCTCTACGGATTCAATCCCGGAAGCTCCACACCCGTCATGTCATACGAGATTGCGGGATCGACCATCAACAACGTTGCTGTATCCGCTGATGGCTCCATGGCCTATTGCACGGCGGTTTTCTCCGACCACGCCGATATCGTGGCGATCTCGGAACAGATGACGGAATGGAGCGTTACCCTCGATGGCGGAGCCGGTACGTTGACACTCAGCGGTGACGGGCAGACTCTGGTATTCACCCAATACGGCGGAGACAACAGCAACATGATCGTGCTGAACGCAGCCGACGGCTCGGTGCTCTTTACGGACGTGGAATACAATCAGAATCCTCCCGCGATCTCGTACGACGGTTCGATCATCGTGAACGGCGATTACTCCGGCTATGTACACGTTTACGAGCGTACGGACGACACATATCAAGAGATATGGAGCTACCATGTGAATAGCGGCGACTCGGGAAGCAGTTCCTGGATCGGCGGCATGGCGGTTTCTGCCGATGGAGAGACCATCGCGGTCGGAACGCTGATTTTCAACAGCAGCGGCTACGACGGCGAGGTCTATGTGTTTGACACCGATATCCCCGAACCGCTATGGATTTATGATAATTGCGGCGACTACGTCTGCTCGGTCGATATCTCCGATGACGGATCGCTCATCGCAGCCGGCGGTTACGGCCCGACGGACCACTCGCTTCCCGACTTCTATCTGTTCAGAAAGGGCAGTAGCGAGCCGCTCTACACCATCAACACCCCCGGTTCGATCTTCCACGTGAAACTCGCCGGAGAAGGCGGTATGTGTGCGACGGGCGGCAAGGCGGTGCACGCGCGTCTCATGGGCAGCGGCGGAACGCTGTACCGTGTGGATGCACAACCGGATGGCGGCACGCTGACCGGAACCGTCACGCTGGACGGATACGACGACCATTCCGGCGTTCTGATCGAAATCGACGGCATCGACAACTTCCAGGTCTATACCGATGAGAATGGCGATTACGAGATTCCATACATTCCCGCCAACACCTACATGGTAACCGCTTCCAAGACGGGATTCCAATCCGTTACCGAGGCTGCGAGTATAGTCGAAGACGACACAACGGACCTCGATTTCACCCTCCTTCCCAATGGGGATCCGCCAACGGATCTGATCGCCAGTCATGGGTATGATTCGTGGGTTCGATTGGACTGGACAGCGCCTGAGATCAGGGAGATTCAGCAGTTCAATGTCTATCGCAAGGATTATCTCACCGCGACTTTCCCGTTGGAGCCTCTTGGTTCGGTAGGTGGCGAAGAGCTGACCTATAACGACCATAGCGCGGTACCGCTAAAGAAGTATTATTACGTGGTCACAGCGGTCATCGACGATCTCGAAACGCCCTATTCGAATCGGGTCATCGGATGGTCATCGACCAGTTATATCACGAACCAGATCGACGCGTACGTCGGATCGACACCTGTCATCGACGGAACCATCAGCGCCGATGAATGGGCGGATGCTTTCGCACTTCAGTGCGGCGACTTCCTTGGCACCAATGACAACGAAATCGATGCGATGACCAGCGTACTCGCCTTCTTCAAAGTAGATTCGGCGATCGAAAATCTGTATGTCGCAGTTCACAACACCAACGATTTCGAGCTGGAAGACCACGACGAGGTCGGACTCTATTTCGATGACAACAACGACGGCTCCTTCCCGGCAAACGGTTCGGAAGACCTTTCCGAAGGTAACTTCTGGGCGGTTCACTATGCCTCCGGCAACGTGATTCGCTACCGCCCGTGCTTCAGCCCCAGCGGCGTGGGAACGACCGAAGAATACGCAGACTGGGAGGTTGCTATATCCCTGACAGATAGCGGGATTATCTACGAATTCGCCATTCCCATCGGCGATCAGTACAACTACATCCAGCCGGACGATAACAATATATCCGGTCTCGGTCTGTTCGTGCTGGACGATCCGAGTAGCTTCAACGCCTGGTGGCCGTTTGAGATGCAGAACATCTTCAAGCCACAGTATTTCGGGACAATCCACTTCGGCGCTGAAAACGAGGTCCCACCACCGGCCGAAAACCTTTCGATCACCGGTGCGGACGGCGATGTGATCCTCTCCTGGGAACTCCCTGAAATCAACGACTTTGGTTACATGATGGTCTATATGAGCGATGGCGAGGAAGAGACGTATCTCGGGAACTCGCAGGGAATGCAATACTACCACACGCTCGAGGAACCGGGAACCTACGAATTCTACGTGGTGACTCGCGACTACTCAGGGCAGGAATCGGAACCTTCGGACCCAGTGCAATACACCTATGCGGAGAGCGCCGGAGAGCCGGACAGCCCGGCCTTTACCGGACTGAACAACATCTATCCCAATCCGTTCAATCCGACGGCTACCGTCGCGTTCTCGCTGAAGCAGCCCGAGAATACCCGCATCGATGTCTATAACATCCGCGGTCAGCGTGTCACGACGCTCGTGAACGGAAAGCTTCCCTCGGGTAATCATCACGTCACCTGGCAGGGCGTCGATAGTAACGACAAGAAGGTCGCGTCCGGTGTGTATCTGATCCGGTTCGAAGCCGGCGAGACAAACCAGGTGCGCAAAGCACTGATGCTGAAATAAGGCGGGATGTCGATGAAATATGGCTTGTTGCTTGTATTGGCAATCGCGATCGTTACTGCATGCAGCATGAACCGGGATATCTCGCAAGAACCGGAAGTCCGGTGTGTCACATCGTTCATGAATACGATGCAGGCGCATCCGTTCACCGATTCGCTGTTGGTGTTGTATATCTCGCCTGAATGGCTGAAAGAGAACGAACTCGAACCCAAGGACGCGATGGTCAACGCCTACGATCCGGAGGGTTTCACCGTGAAGGAGATCGATTCCGATACGGGCGAGGTCGTCGTGGTTATCTGGGGTGAGGATCACAAATGGCAGCACCGGCTCTTCTTCAAGACCACGGATGACGGGCAGTATATTCTTCCTTCAGGACTGGATGGCAAGAAGATCACGCCGTGGATGAACGTAGTGGACAATGAATAATTGAAAGTGAACAATGAAGAGATGCCGGGCTTCCGTCTGGCATCTCTTTCTCTTTTGGACCGCCGAGCTCCAGCTCGGCATCTTCGCTCCCCCGTAGCGCTCGACCTATGGTATAACTTCTGAATGCACCGCTTGCGGTTCTTCTGAATGTTATGCCCGTATGTGTAGAAATGAAATCAACATTCAGAAGAGCCTTCGGACATTCGGAAGTTGATTTCTCTTGTAGTGCTCAACCTCTGGTATAACTTCTGAATGCTCTGCTTGCGGTTCTTCTGAATGTTATACCCGCATGTGTAGAAATGAAATCAACATTCGGAAGACTTTCGGACATTCGGAAGTTGATTTCTCAGAAAACACCGCTCGGACAGACTGTGTGATAATTGGATTTCTGGTTTGGGGCTATCTCTGAGATGGCGAATTTCTGAGAGACTTTTGCCGAGACTCTCTTTTTCTACCGCGAAAATGCCTCTGATTTGGCATATAGCGTTGCCTTCCAACAAAAATTGACCAGAAATAAGCATATAAAAGCACATATTGTTCTTACGTGCTTGAAATGGTCTCGAATGGCCGCCTTGAGCCTGTCAAAGCCAAGGACATTGAAAGCTCTCATCATATTGTACGCAAGAGCAATCAATGAAAATTCTCCATTGACCGACCTTAGCCCCCGGGTGAGGAAATCGCCTAGTCGCATATGCCGTTTAATCGTGCCAAACGGATGCTCGACAATCATTTGACGAAGCTTTAGTTTCTCTTTATTCTCTTGATTGACTGTGCGTTGACGCTGGATTGCCTTTTCAAAGGTGTTTCGGTGAATGATCTTATACTTCGATCCGGGTGGAACACATTGCGTAAAACATGGACAGTCTTTACAAATGTTGCGACTGCAATAGGTTATCTGCCTACCATCTTTCTTGAAGGATGATTTCGGTAGTTTCTTTCCTGCCGGGCAAAGATAACAATCTTCTTCCGGGATATACGTGAAGTTTGCAGGGCAAAATGGATCATCTTCTCGCGGTGGTTTTTTCCCCGGTACTGGAACATACGTATCTACATTCTTTTCGTGACACTTATCTATCTCTTCTCCAGATGAATATCCCTCGTCCGCCACCACCGAAAGTTCCGAAGGTGCATGGGTCTCGAGAACTTTCTCAACCATTCTCGACAATTGCTTTCTGTCGTTGCCATCGTTGGTCACATCACATTCGGCGATCAAACTATTTTTTGAATCCACAACGAGTTGCACATTGTAACTCATGTCGATTTTGCTTTGGGGTTTGGTCATCATTTTGCTGTCGGGATCGGTGAGAGATACTTGCGTTTCACCCGTAGCTTCCAGAACTTCCTGCATCTCTCTGTATTCCCGTTGTTTACTTCGCAAATCCGCAATCGCCTGCTGCAAATCCGATATCTTCGATAGCTCCTGTTTGTCCAATCTCGATATCTCGTCCAAATACTCATCAATCTTGCGATCAAGTTTCACCATCAGTTTTCGTAACTTGTTTCGACTGTAATTCTTACTGTTATGGTTGACCGCCGAAAAGAAACTTCCATCGATCGCGGCAAGTTTGAAATCGATAAGATCAGCTCTTCGACATATGTAGGTGAATTCGCGGAATATATTTTTGAGATTGTCGCGATTATCTTTCCGAAAATCCGCAATGGTCTTGAAATCAGGGCTCAGATTGCCGAGTAACCAGCGAACTTCGATATTGCGTTTGCACTCTCGTTCAAGCTTTCTACTCGAATTGATCCGATTCAAATACCCATAAATGTATAGCTTCAGTAAATCGCCTGGATTGTAAGGCTTACGACCCTTATCCTTAGGCTTCGTATTCGTGAAACCATGCCTCTCAAGATCAAGCTCATCTACGAAAAGGTCGATGATTCGAACCATGTTGTCGGATTCGATCAGATCGTCGAGACAACAAAACTCCGCCGTTATCTGATAACGGTCGTCACCTGTGATGTAGCGCATTATTCCCTCACTCGGGGGCGATCTAAATCTATGCGTTTACTTAGTCAAGATCGATATGCATATTTTCACACAGTCTGGGAGATCGGCGGCTACGGTATGCGAACTCCTCTGCGAAAAAACATTGACAGGTGGACGTTACTGAATAAATGGTACGAAAAAACTATACGAGGTGGAACTTGCTGATTCAACGTTATTTCGACTCTCGCAAGGACATTGTTGAAGACTCGCTGAAAAAATACATCACGAAGCCGAAAAAGGGCTCCACAAAGCTATACGATGCAATGTATTACGCGATGTTTAACGGTGGAAAGAGGTTACGGCCGATCCTGATGATTTCAGCCTACGAAATGCTTCGCGGACGCAAAAACATCAGCACGCTCAAGTCGCTTCAGCCCTGTGCTTGCGCACTGGAGATGGTGCATACCGCATCGCTGATCCACGACGATCTTCCCTGTGTCGATGATTCGGACGAACGTCGCGGGATGCCTTCCGTTCACAAGAAGTACGGAGAAGCCATGGCGATCCTCGCCGGAGACGCATTGCTGACAAAGGCGTTCGAAGTGCTCTCTGAAATCCGTGACAAGAAAAAAGCGCTACGCTGCGTCAATACGCTTGCCCGTGCCGTTTCTACCCGCGGAATGATCGGCGGCCAGGCGGTGGATATACTCTCCACCCGCAAACGGATTCGCGTCAATGTGCTGAAGTACATCCATCTGAAAAAGACCGGCGCGCTCCTGCAGGCGGCGATGGATATGGCGTGCATCATGTTTAACGCCGAGGAAAATCTCACCATCACGCTGGGCAATTACGCGCTCAATCTCGGACTCGCCTACCAGATCATTGACGATATCCTGGACGATGTCGGCGCTTTCGAGATGCTGGGCAAGGAACCCTACGAGGATCACAAGAATCGCAAGACGACCTACCCATCGCTGATCGGACTGGAAAAATCGAAGAAGACGGCTGAAAAGCTGCTCGACGACTCCTATCGGCTGATCAAGAGTATGAAAAACAACGAAGTGCTTGTCGAATTCATCAACATGATCAGAGAACGCCTGCCATAGTGAAAATTACAGCCTATCTGAAAATTATACGCCCGTTCAATTGCCTGTTCATCGCGGTGACAGTGTTGTTCGGGCTTTTTTACAAGAATCCTTCGTCCTGTACGTTTACGTATCTTGCCGGGATTCTCGCCGCTACATTCATTGGAGCAGGCGGGTATGTGGTCAACGACTATTTCGATCTGCCTATCGACCGCATCAATCGCCCGAAACGTATGCTGCCATCCGGAAAGATTTCGCCGAAAGCGGCATACATCTACGCGATCGTGCTCTTTGTGATCGGTTTGCAGTTCAGCTTCCTGACGGGTATCATTCCAGCGGTGATCATGGCGCTGTTCAATCTGCTACTGCTCTTCTTCTACGCTCGCCAGCTCAAAACGACCTTCCTCATCGGCAATCTCACCGTCGCGTATGCTTCCGCTTCGACCTTCATCTACGGCGGCATCGTAGCGCACAATCTTGAGAATATCTGGCTGATAGCGGCGTACGCGTTCGTCTATACGCTCACCCGGGAGCTCCTGAAGGATTTGCAGGACATCGAAGGCGACAAGGTGATCAAGGCATCGACCTTCGCTATCAAGGCTGGCCACCGTACGACGATGGCAGTCAATCTGGCACTCGCGATTTTGCTTGTCGGGATCACGTGGTATGGCTATGTACATACAATGCTCGGGCAACTCCAGACGCTTCTGCTCGCACTATTGGTACATCTGCCGCTGATTATAATGAACCTGCTTTATTTTCACCACGGGAATCCACGCAGGTATCGCATCCTTTCGCTCGGGATGAAGCTCGACATGTTGACCCTGCTGCTTGTCATCTGGCTGGCGTAAAAAACCCTTGACCTCACGCGGGGTTCTGAAAGCGTTGAACCTTGTAGTATAAACGGAAAGAGGTGGTCACGTGAATATTCATAACCTGGACAGCATTTTCAAGCCGAATCGTATCGCACTACTCGGTATCGGAGCCAATCCGCGCAGCGTTGGCGGAAAAATTCTCGGCAATCTGGTTACCGGCGGATTCCGCGGGGTCGTCTATCCGGTCAATCCCGATCTGGAAGCCGTGATGGGCATCCAGTGCTATCCCGATATCGCGTCTCTTCCGAATACGCCCGAACTGGGCATTGTCTGCTCAGCTCCGGAACAGGCTCCCGGCTATATCGACGAATGCGGCAAGGCTGGAATCCTGGGAATCATTATCGTAACCGCCGGATTCAAGGAAGCAGGTGAGGACGGCAAAGCGCTCGAACAGCAGATTCGCGAGATCCGCGCCAAGTACCCCGGTATGCGGATCATGGGTCCCAACTGCCTCGGATACATTTCACCCGCAAACAAGCTCAACGTCAGCTTCGGCGAAGGGATGCCAAAGAAAGGCGATATCGCGTTCGTTTCGCAGTCGGGTGCGCTCTGTACGTCGATTCTGGACTGGGCGATCGAGGAAAAGATCGGCTTCTCCTACTTCATCTCCATCGGCAATACGCTCGACGTCGATTTCGGTGACCTGATCGACTACCTCGGCGAAGACGAAGACACCAAATTCATCATTTTATACATCGAATCGATCGCCATGGCGCGCAAATTCATGACCGCCAGCCGCGCGTTTGCCCGAACCAAGCCCATCATCGCCTACAAGGCGGGACGCTTCCCCGAATCGGCGGAAGTCGCAGCCTCGCACACCGGCGCAATGGCTGCCGAGGACGCAGTCTATGACGCCGCGTTCAGAAGAGCCGGCATTGTGCGTATCTACGACATCGGCAAGATCTTCGGTATCGCGGAATTACTCGGCAGGAAGAAGACCCCGGACGGCTCCCGTCTGGCAATCGTGACCAACGCCGGCGGCCCTGGCGTGATGGCGACCGACGCCCTGATCGAAGCCAACGGCGAACTGGCGAAGCTCTCCGAAAAGACGATGGGGGAACTCGATCTGAACCTGCCGCCGATGTGGTCGCACGGCAATCCGGTGGATGTTCTCGGAGACGCTCGCCCCAAGCGTATCGCCAAGACCGTCTCCATCGTGCTCGAGGACCCGGGCGTCGATGCGGTACTTGTGATCCTCACACCGCAGTCGATGACCAATCCCGCCGGTACGGCGCGCGAGATCGGCAAACTTGCCGAGAAGGCGAAGAAACCCATTCTGGCAGCCTGGCTGGGCGGCGCCAGCATGAAAGAGGGAATCCAGATTCTGACGGAAGCCGGAATCGCAACCTATACCACTCCGGAGCAGGCGATCGGCGCATTCATGACGCTGGTAGATTACGCACGAAACCTACGGGCGCTGTACGAGACGCCGAAGGATGTGCCAGTCGAATTCAAGGTCGATCGAAAGGAATTCCGCAAGCGCTTCGACGAAGCGCTGCACCAGAACGGTCGCGTCCTGTCCGAGGAGATATCCAAGTCGCTGCTGGAGAGCTACGGCATCCCGACCTCCAGACCGATCACCGCCGCGACGGAAGACGACGCAGTCAAATTGGCAGAGTCGGTCGGGTATCCGGTCGTGTTGAAGATTTTTTCACCCGATATCACGCATAAAACGGACGTGGGCGGCGTGCTGCTCAATATCGACAGCGCGGACGCAGTGCGATCCGCATTCCGCACCATCACGGGTAATGCCCGGGAGAAGATGCCGGACGCCCGTATCGACGGTGTCACCGTTCAGCCTATGGTCAAGCGCGACAACGCCGTTGAAATGATTCTCGGCATCAAGCAGGATCCTGTATTCGGAACGGTGCTGCTGGCAGGCATGGGCGGAATCTACGCCGAGCTTTTCAAGGATCGCGCGCTGGGTCTGCCGCCACTGAACGAACGGCTGGCCAGGCGTATGCTCGAAAGCCTTAGAATCATGCCGCTCCTGAAGGGTTATCGCGGCAAGCCGCCGGTCAACATCGACCAACTGGTGGAAATCCTGATCCGGATGTCCTATCTGGCGGCGGATTATCCCGAGATCGTCGAGCTGGACATCAATCCGCTACTGGTCTCGCCCGAGGATGTGGTAGCGCTGGACGCCCGTATCGTGGTCGATGAATCGAAGCGCGGTCTCGAGTCGTACACCCATCTCGCGATGCGCCCCTATCCGGAGGAGTACGTCAAGCGCGTGGAACTGAACGACGGCTCCACGGTGACGCTTCGTCCGGTCAAGCCCGAGGACGAACCGATGTGGCTCAAAATGCTGGGAAGCTGTTCGAAGGAATCGATCTATCAGCGCTTCCGTTACTTTTTCTACTGGGATTCGCACGAGGTGGCGGTTCGCTACTGCTTCATCGACTACGATCGTGAAGTCGCCATCGTGGCGGAGGTGGAAACGGACGAGGGAAAGAAGCTGGTCGGCGTGGGAAGGCTGGTCGCCGATCCCGATCTGGAATCGGTCGAATACGCGGTTCTGGTGCCGGATGCATGGCAGAACAAGCGCCTTGGATCGCTGCTTACCGATTTCTGCATGGAGATCACCCAACGCTGGAAATTGAGAAAGATCGTCGCGCAGACCACTGCCGACAATCCACGGATGATCAACGTCTTCAGAAAACGCGGATTCACAATCAAGCCCGACCTGCACAGCTCGCTGGTCGATGTCGAAAAGGATCTTTAATCAGGAGGAACCATGAAACGTATGATGGGTTTCTTTACAATCCTTTGCATTCTGATTCTGTTGTTGAGTTGCTCGAGCGATTATCTCGATTTCAAGAAGCTCAACAATCGAGAAGCCGACAAGACCCTCATCATCTCTGCGATCGCGGGAAAGGGAACGCCTTTCAAGCAGAAAATCGTGGATAAGCTTGCCGAGAAATTGAAAGACCGTTTCACCATCGAGGTGATGAACCTGCGCGGCGCCGGCGATCTGGATCGAAAAGAGTTCGACGCGATTGTCATCATGGATGGTTGCCAGGCATGGATGTTTCTTAATTCGCGCCTGAAACGGATCATGAAGAAGCTGCCTGTCGAGAAACAAATAATCGTGGTGACGGCTGACGATCTCGAATTCAAGTGGTCGTACAATGGACTGGACGCGATCACGAGTGCGACGACACCGGATGACACGGACACGATCGTGGACAAGATCATCGAGCAGATCGACGAGAAATTCCCGGTGAAGAAGTACCGTTACGATTATTGATCACGGATTTTACTTGTAAAATTACCGACATACGGCTTTTCTGACGCCGATAACGAAATATGGAGATTGCATTGAGTCGAACGATCGGAACGATTATCCTCGCCGCTGGCAAGGGTACACGCATGAAATCAAATCGCGCCAAGGTCCTTTTCGAGCTTGGCGAGAAACCGCTGATCCAGCACGTCATAGAAACAGCGAAGAAAGTCCAGAGCGACCGCATTGTGGCGGTGGTTGGCTACCGAAAGGACGATGTGACAGCCGCACTGGAAGAATACGAAGGTCTGCGCTTCGTCGAGCAGAAGGAACAGAACGGAACCGGACACGCGGTGATGATGGCCAAAGACGAATTCACCGATGTCGAGGGCGATGTCTTCATCCTCTGTGGCGATGTGCCGCTTCTGAAGCCGGAAACCCTGGCGAGTCTGCTCAAGCAGCATCGTGAAGCCGGCGCAGCCTGTACCGTGGTTACCGCGATACTGGACGATCCGGCACGCTACGGCAGGATTGTGCGGGACGAGAACGGCAGCGTCATGGGCATCGTCGAATACAAGGACGCCACCGACGCACAGCGCGAGATCGCCGAGATCAACACCGGTATCTACTGCTTCGACATCCAGCGGATGTTCGATTCCCTCTCGAAGGTTGGCAACAGCAATCAGCAGAACGAATACTATCTCACCGACACTCTGGAAATCCTGCGTGGAGAAGGGCATCTGGTCGATTCCATGATCCTCGAGGACATGATGGAATGTGCCGGGGTCAATTCGCAAAAACAGCTCGCGGAACTGGAAGACCACTATTACATGGAGATTCGCGACCACTGGCTGAACCACGGCGTGACGATCCGCAATCCGCAGACGGTCACCATCGGCAGCAACGTCCAAATCGAGAACGACGTCGAGATCGGCTCCGGAACCGTGATTCGCGGCAAGACGCTCATCGGGAGCGGTTGTCGCATCGGGCCGGGCTGCATACTCGAAGATGCACGACTGGGCGCGGACTGCGTTCTTCCGGGTCATAACATGGTGATCAACGCCTACGTGAGTCCCGAAACCCGTCTTCAGTACCATGAAGACCGGAGCTGAAATGTCCGACATCCTGTACGCTCCCTGGCGCATCGAGTATATCCTCTCCGAAAAGGAGAAACGCTGCATCTTCTGCGTCGAAACGCCGGGAACGACCGAATACGACGAGAAGCACATGATCCTGTACCGGAGCGCGCATTGCTTCGTGATCATGAACATGTACCCGTATAACAACGGCCACCTGATGGTGGTTCCGTACCGTCACGTGTCGTCGTTGGCGAACCTTTCAGAAGAGGAAATTGCCGATCTCTTCATGACCGTACGCGCCACCGAGAGCATCCTGAACGGGGAATTCCATCCGGAGGGAATGAACGTCGGGATCAACATCGGCAAGGCTGCCGGCGCAGGTGTGGACGAGCATATTCACGTGCATATTTTGCCGCGCTGGTTCGGCGACAGCAATTTCATGACTACCATCGGAGGTTCGAGGGTGATTCCGGAGAGCTTCGAAACCGCGTATCGTCGCTTGAAAGAACAATTTGACAAGCTTTCAGGGGATCAATAATTTGTCACCCGCAAAGAAGATTCGCGTCTGGATATGGCTTTCGCTGCTGGCGGTACTCGTTGTAGCGATTGTACTGCTGGTTGTGATTCCTCCCCGCGTCAGGGCAAAAGAAGCCGCTGAAGCGGAGAAGAATCTGCCGCCGATCCGGATCGAACTGCTTAACGGGTGCGGTATTGCGGATGTGGCGCGGAAAGTTAGAGACAACTTTATCGAGTACAACATCGACGTCATCCGTTTTGGAAACGCAAAAAAATATATCTATAAGAAGTCGATCATCGTGGTTCGAAACGACGAGAAAGATGATCTGGAGAGGCTGAAAGCAAAAACGGGAATCGATCAGGTGATCTATGCGCTGGATGAACAGGCCGAGACGCCGTTTCAGATCATCATCGGCGACGATTATCAACGATTTCTGAAAAAGTGAGAACAGGGGAAATATGGATTATTCTGCGAAAGAGCTGCTTGATTTTCTTACCGAAACCATTCAGGAGAAGAAAGCGGATAATATCGAGCAGATCGATGTGAGTGAGAAATCCGGCTATACGGATTACCTTTTGATCTGCACCGGTAATGGCGATCTGCACGTTCGCGCGATTGCCGACTGGGTGCTGCACGAGGCGAAGGACAAGCCTTATCAATTGCTGGGCAAGGAAGGATTGGAGAGTTTGAGCTGGGTGCTCATCGATTTCGGTATGGTGATTCTCCACATCTTCCGCGAGGAGACCAGGAAATACTACGATCTCGAAGATATATGGAAGAAGCGATCGGCGGAAATAACCAAAATCGAGACAAACCATGATTAAAGAAAAGATCAGTCAGGATATACAGGCTTCTGCAGAGTCGCTTGGGCTGAAGATCAATCCCGAGTTCAACATCGAGATCCCGAACAATATCGATTTCGGCGATTACTCGAGCAACGTCGCGATGGTCAGCGCCAAGCTCAATAAGTCCAAGCCGCGCGACATGGCGGAAAAGATCGCGGACGATCTGACGAAGAAGCGCTATTATCGATCGGTCGATGTGGCGGGTCCCGGTTTCCTCAATTTCAAGCTGGCGAATTCGATCTTCCAGAACGAACTCCAGCAGATTGTCGAGAACCCGGAGTCATACGGGAAGGTCGATCACGGCAACGGAACGAAGATCCTGATCGAGTTCATCAGCGCCAACCCCACCGGACCGCTCAACATCGTCAGCGCCCGTGCCGCCGCGTATGGCGACACCCTTTATCGTGTGATGAAATACACCGGTTACTATCCGGTCAGAGAATATTACAACAACGACGCCGGCAACCAGGTGGATATCCTGGCGGAATCGGTGGAACTGCGTTATCGCGAGCTTCACGAGGAAAACATCGGTGAATTCCCGGTGGAAGCCTACCACGGCGAATACATCAAGGATATCGCGGCGAAGCTGAACGCGATCGAAGGATCCAAGCTGCTGCACGTCTCCGAACGCGATCGCCTTCAGAAGATGAAGGAATTCGCACTTCAGGAGATCCACGAGATGCAGACGATGAGTCTGGAACGATTCGGCGTGGAATTCGACAGTTGGGTATCCGAGAAGAACCTCCGCGCGCAGGGCGTGGTGGAAGAGGTTCTCAGCTTTCTCGCGGAGGCCGGATGCACCTTCGAAATGGACGAAGCGGTATGGTTCGCCTCCAGCAAGTTTGGCGACGAGAAGGATCGCGTCCTGATGAAGAGCGACGGCAGCATCACCTATATCGTACCGGACGTCGCGTACCACCTTACCAAATATCAGCGCGGATTCGACGTGATGATCGACGTTCTGGGACCCGACCACCACGGCTACGTTCCGCGTCTCAAGGCCGCCATCAAAGCGCTCGAATACGACGAGAGCAGGCTCGAAGTGGTATTCCTTCAACAGGTCAACCTCTTCTTCGAGGGCGAGCGGGTCAAGATGTCCAAGCGCGAAGGTCGGATCATCACCATGGACGACCTTATCGATGAAGTGGGCAAGGACGCCGCGCGTTTCTTCTTCATCAACCGCCGTCCCAGCGCGCACCTGAATTTCGATCTGGAACTCGCCAAGAAGCAGTCCAGCGAAAATCCGGTCTATTATTGCCAGTATGCGCATGCCCGGATTTGCAGCATCATCAAGAAAGCCAAGAAAGAGAAGATCACCCTGCAGAAATTTGACGTGAAGAACCTTCGCAAGCTGGACAAGCAGGACGAGATCCTGATGATCAAGAAGATGCTCGAGTTCTCCAACATTCTGATCGCGATCTCGGAGACCCGCGAGCCGCATCGTCTGGCGGATTTCGTCAACGAGCTGGCGGGTATGTTCCATAAATACTACCAGAAATACACGATCATCAACGATAAATCGAAGGAGCTTTCTCAGTCCAGGCTCTATCTGATCACCGCGGTGAAGAACGTTCTCCATATCGCGCTCGATCTGATGGGCATCTCCGCTCCCGAGAAGATGTAATCGCAATGTGGTATAAGAATTGTTGAAGAAAGCTGTCGTATGGCAGCTTTTTTCTTTGCCTGAGTACGCAGAGGTCCAGCTCTGGATCTCCACGGTCCGCCAAGCTCCAGCTTGGCAACTTTCTCTGTAGCGTTCGACCTCCGGGCGAACCTCTCCGTCACGCGCGGTTTATACGGTGTTTTCGCCGCTCGGACAGACTGTGTGGAAATGTCATGAATCTGCTCTTTGAATCGATATCGAGTTTACTGTTGCCAAGGAAAACAACCCCCCTTTGTCCCCCCTTGTCAGGGGGGTGAGAAAGTGATCAGGATCCAAGCGTGGCCGCCAATTCACCCCCCTGACAAGGGGGGACAAAGGGGGGTTGTCTCTCAAAATACAAACAGCGAAAACGGAATCCATCTACCATTTCCACACAGTCTGGGAGATCGGCGGCTACGGGTGGGGACGGGCAGGCACAGAGTGACGGAACGCAGGCATCCCTGCCTGCATCTCTGCAGAGTACCAGGCTGGAGCTTGGCGCACCAATAGAGAGAGGTAATCGATGAAACGGATCATTGTATTGTCCGACACGCACGGCAACCAGCGGCTTCTGCGCAAGCCCTTCGAGCTGGAGACCGATTACGACATGATCATGCATCTGGGCGACAACTACGAGGATATGCAGGAGAATTTCGATCTCTATGAAGACGCGATTCTGCTGCGGGTTCCGGGCATCTTTCATCCGCGCTACAAGGATCGGTCTCTACAGGCAATCGCACATACGGACGTGGATGGCTGGGATATCGGACTGGTGCATCATCTGGAGGATTATTTCAAGCAGAAGCACCGCGCCGACATCGTCCTGCACGGGCATACTCACCACAGCGAAATAGTTGGTGACGGCATTACGGTTTACGCCAATCCGGGCCACCTGAAGAGCGAATACGACCGCAACCGCGAACCCAGCTACATGGTGATCGAACTGACGCCGAAAGCTGCGCTTCTGACCGTAAGATCCCTGCAAGGCGAAGTCGTGCAGGAACTGAGGGTCGAGCGATGATACCGTTCATTCTCACCGCTTCGTCGGAAACCGAGGGCTGGCGATCGGTGCTGGTTACCGGCATCGTTTTCTTCGGTGTCGCGCTGATCATCTACCTGATTTTTGCCCGGAGACGTTTTTCTCGTCCCGTGAACTCGAATCTCTTCCGGAAACTTACGCCGGAACTGGCATTCTATTCGCATCTGGTAAATATCGAGCTGGGGCATGAACCGGCGAGGATCAAGCTGTTGAAGACGTATTTCCATCAGTTCCTGCGGGACAAATATCATATCGGGAAGCGCGAGGATATTTTTGAGCGTGTGGCGGAGGAGGAAAAGAGTCCGCAGATCATCGAACTGTACGGTGAGATACAGAAGACAATCGAATCGCTTCGGCAGGCACCATCCGATTCCGTTATCAACTACGCGAAGGAACTGAAAACGATCATTAATCCGGCTGTTCACGGCGAATCGGGTAAAAACGTTGAAGAGGATTGCAACACATGCTGAAGCTATGCGTTATTCGGATAAAACCAAAGAATCAGGAGGATTCATGACGATCGAGGAAATCAATCAGAACGTGATGGAGAAAAGCCAGGTTCTCGATCGGGTATTTGCGGAAGTTCGCAAGGTCATCGTAGGTCAGGACTACATGATCCGCCGCATGATGATCGGACTGCTGGCCAACGGGCATATCCTGCTCGAAGGCGTGCCCGGTCTGGCAAAGACCCTTTCTGTCACCACGCTTGCAGGCGCACTCGACGCCAGCTTTAAACGCATTCAGTTCACACCCGATCTGCTTCCCGCCGATCTGGTCGGAACCATGATTTTCAACCTCAAGACCAGTGAATTCAGTCCCAAGATGGGACCCATATTCGCGAACTTCATCCTCGCCGACGAGATCAACCGCGCACCCGCCAAGGTGCAGTCGGCGCTGCTCGAGGCGATGCAGGAACGCCAGGTGACCATCGGCGACAGCACGCACGCACTGCCCAAGCCCTTCCTGGTGATGGCGACGCAGAATCCCATCGAGCAGGAGGGAACCTTCCCCCTTCCCGAGGCGCAGGTTGACCGCTTCATGCTGAAGCTGCTCATCACCTACCCCAGCCGTGACGAAGAACGCGAGATTATGGAACGCATGGTACGCGCGGAGAATATCCCGGTGGAAAAGGTGCTCGATCCGAAGGAGATCATCGCGCTACGCGGACTGGTCAAGGACATCTACATGGAAGACAAGGTGAAGGAGTACATCCTCGACCTGGTCTTCGCTACCCGTGAGCCGAAGAAGTTCAAGAACCTCGCCGACCTGGAAAACCTGATCGAGTGCGGTGCCTCGCCGCGTGCCGGTATCTACCTGGCACAGGCCGCAAAGGCGCACGCCATGCTCGAACATCGCGGCTACGTTACCCCGGACGACGTCAAGGCGATCGGCAAGGACGTGCTGCGTCATCGCATCATCCTCACCTACGAGGCGGAAGCGGAACAGGTAACCCAGGAAGAAATCGTACAAAAATTGTTCGACGAAATCGAAGTGCCTTAAACGTAACGGCTTATGGATACATCCGAAATTTTAAAGAAGATCCGCAAGATCGAAATCACCACGCGCAACATGGTGAACGAGCTCTTCTCGGGCGAATACCACTCCCTGTTCAAGGGGCAGGG
Source organism: Cloacimonadales bacterium (SeqCode) (assembly GCA_963666875.2). Taxonomy (GTDB): domain Bacteria; phylum Cloacimonadota; class Cloacimonadia; order Cloacimonadales; family JAIOQZ01. The sequence continues at coordinate 431,331 of CAXXPU010000019.1, read as the reverse complement.
TCTGGAGTTCTCCGAGGTGCGCGAGTACCAGGCCGGCGACAGCTATCGTCAGATCGACTGGAATGTCTCGGCTCGCATGAGGACGCCGTACATCAAGAAGTTCGAGGAGACGCGCGAACTCAACGTGATCTTCCTTGTTGACGGCAGCGCATCGACCCTCTTCGGGACACGCGGTGCGCTCAAATCGGAGTACATCACCGAGGTGACGGCGGTGCTATCCTTCTCCGCGCTGTCCAACAACGACAAGGTGGGTCTGCTGCTCTTCACCGATGAGATCGAGAAGTACATCCCGCCGCGCAAGGGCAAGAAGACAGCGCTCCGAATCCTGCGGGACATCCTCTACTTCGAGCCGCAGAAGAACGGCACCGACCTGGCGAAGGCGGCGGAGTACGTCTATCGGCTGGTCAAGAAGCACAGCATCATCTTCGTGATCTCGGACTTCCTGGACGAGGGCTACGACAACGCGCTGAAGATCATGGCGAAGAAGCACGACGTGATCGGTATCCGTGTGCTGGATCCGGCGGAGCAGGAACTCCCCGACGCCGGGCTTATCTCGGTGCGCGATCCCGAAACGGGCGAGGTGTTCACGGTCAACAGCTCCTCAGCGCGCGTCAGAAATCGCTATAAAAAACTGACCGAACAGCGTGATATCGAGCTGCAAGAGCGCTTCAAACGGATGAAAATCGATCTGGTCGATCTACGCACCGACAGACCCTACGCCAAGGAGCTCATGCAGTTCTTCAAGCTGCGACAGAAACGGAAATAACTATGCGGTTCAAATATTTGATTCTAATCATGCTTGCGGCGTTCTCCGCGCTGGGTGCGCAATCCATCTCCCAGCAGGAGGAGATTCCGGTGGAAGTTTTCATCGGAACACCGGTCAAGCTTCACATCGATATCGCGTCCTCCATCGGCGACAGCATCTACGCGCCCATGATCGACACGGTCGGCGTCTTTCAGATCATCGACCGGCAGCACTTCGAAGAGGTGGAAGGCGATACGCAGCACACGCTGATCGACCTCTCCATTGCCGCGAAGGAGCCGGGCGAGCACACCTTCCCGTCGCTTGAATACACCCTCGATACATCCACCGGTCGGGTAGTCCTGCGTACCGAGCCGTTCGAGATTGGCGTGCGCAGCATGCTTGCGGACAGCAGCAATGTCGTGCGCGACATCGCCAGTCCATTGATGATCTATCCCGGGTTCTGGGACATTTTTTTTCCCGATCCTGGCGCTTGCCCTGATCATTACCGGTCTGGTTTTTCTGATCCGCTATCTGAAGAAGCGACCGGAGAAGGACGCCGCACCCGCGAAGCCGAAAGACAGGCGACCGGCGTATATCATCGCGCTTGAACTGCTCGAATCACTCCGCGTGCAGAAGCTGCCCGACCACGGTCAGTTTATCGCTTACTGGTTCGAGATCACCATGATCCTCAGGCTCTTCATCGAGCGCCACTACGACATCAAGGCGATGGAGATGACCACCCGCGAGATCCGCGAGAACCTCGTGCTGAGAGACCACAGGGAGAAGAGCGAAATCCTTCACTTCCTCGACGGCGCCGACCGCATCAAGTACGCGAAGGGAGACAGTACCTACAAGGCTTGCATGAACTCGGAGAAATGGCTTGAAAATTACCTGAAATCGTTCGAGCACCGGACGAAACAAGCGGAGGATCAGGAGGCCGACGATGTTTGAGTTCGCGAGCCCCAACTGGTTCTGGCTGCTTCTGATCGTGCCGGTCTATCTGACGTACGAGCTTTTTTACAAGAGCCGCAAGGTGGTGCGCATCATCCATCCGTCGGTGAAGCTTCTCAAGGAGGCGTCCGGGCACAGCAGCCTGATGCGGTTCCTGCCCCTCGTGCTCCGCACCATCATCATCCTGCTGCTGGTCACCTCGCTGGCGCGACCACGGTTCAAGAACAAGCAGACCGAGATCGTCGGGCGCGGGATCGACATCATGCTTGCCATCGACGTATCGGGCAGTATGCACGCCATCGACTTTCAACCCACAAACCGCCTGGAGGCCGCTAAAAAGGTCGCCAGCGAGTTCATCAAGCGGCGTCCCAACGACCGAATCGGCATCGTGACCTTCGCCGAGAACGCTTTTACCCGCTGCCCGCTGACACTCGACTACCGCATCCTTAACCTCACCATGGATTCGATCGAGATCGACGACAACGCCAACGGAACCGCCATCGGGCTGGGTCTGGGGCAGTCGGTGGCGCGGCTCGAGAAATCGGATGCCAAGTCGAAGGTGGTGATCCTGATCACGGACGGTCGCAACAACACCGGCGAGATCGAGCCCCTCGACGCGGCGGAGTTGGCGAAGATTTACGATATCAAGGTCTATCCCATCGGCGTGGGCAGCAAGGGAATGGTCGATTTTCCGTACAAGGACGCGTGGGGTCGAACCCGTTATCAGAAGGGTCGTAGCGACGTCGATATGGAGACGCTGGACAAGATCGCCGAGATTACCGGCACGCGGAAAGCACGCCGGGCGCATAACACGAAGGAACTGGAGCAGATCGTCGAGTTGATCGACAGCATGGAGAAGAGCACGGTCAAGGTCAACACCTACTACCAGCACCGCGAGCTCTTCGGCATCGTGCTGATTCTCGCCATGATCTTCCTGATCGCGGAAGCCGCGTTCCGGTTCCTCTTGAGAAAAGAGATTCCGTAGGAGAGATAGATGAGAAGAAAACCCTCACCCCAACCCTCTCCCGTTAACGGGCGAGGGAGCTTCTCTCTCACCCCCCTGACAAGGGGGGACAAAGGGGGGTTAAATGCACTGGGGTAATCCGTCCATGTTGCTATTGCTTTTGCTCATCCCTGTTTATATGGTATTCATCTGGGTGAGCGCGAGGCTGAGGATAAAATATTTTCAAAGGTTCGCGGATAAAAGGTTCTTCAACTATTTCTTGCAGGAATTCAGCAGTTTCCACTGGAACCTGAAGAACGTGATCCTGCTGTTGGCCCTGTTCTTCATGATCGTCGCCGCTGCGCGTCCGCAGTGGGGCAAGGAGATGACCATCATGAAGAAGGAAGGGCTGGACATCGTGGTCTGCGTGGATGTCTCCAAGAGCATGGAGGCGCAGGACATCAAGCCCAGCCGCATCGACCGCGCCAAGGATCAGATCGCGCGGTTCGTGGACGAGCTGAAGTCGGATCGAGTGGCGCTGATCGCGTTCGCGGGAAAGGCGTTCGTGCAGTGTCCGCTGACCGACGACTACGCCGCGCTGCGGATGTTCCTCGAATTGCTGGACACCGAGACGGTGCCGGTCTATGGAACCGATATCGGCAGGGCGCTGACGATGGCGAACGATCTGTTCGATCAGTCACAGAAATACAAGGTGATCATCCTGATCAGTGATGGGGAAGACCTCGAGGAGAATGCGATCGATGTGGCGGAGGATATCGCCAAGCAGGGCGTGGTGATTTACACGCTGGGCGTCGGTTCGCAGCAGGGATCGCCCATCATGCTGAGCGGCGAGAACGGCAACCGCGAGTACGCCAAGGACGACGAAGGCAACATCATCCAGACACGGCTCGACGTGCGTACGCTGAGTCGGCTCGCGCAGTCCGCAAACGGAAGATTCTACCCGGTGACGCCGCGGCAGTCGGAAATTACGGAGATATTGAAAGAGATCGAGCAAATGGAGAAGCGCAAGTTCGACAGTAAGGAATTCGAGAAATACCATGATCGCTACCAGTACTTCGCGTTCGCGGTGATCGTGCTCCTGATCGTCGAGGCGCTCATCATCGCGCGCAGGAAGGTTAAATGGGTGCGCAACCCCGAGGAGGTCTCCCGATGAGACGCCTGACAATACTACTTGCGCTGCTCGCGTTTTCGCTGATGCTCTCGGCGGAAATCCTCACCTACGACAAGGTGCTGACCAATCTCAAGGGCGTCAATGCCTACAAGAAAGGCGATCTGGAGAAGGCGCAGAGCAGTTTCGAGGAAAATGCGATTGACAATCCGCGCGACGGCGCGCTTCATTACAATCTCGGCAACGCCTACTTCAAGAACGGCAATCTGGAGCAGGCGGAGCAGGAATACATGATGTCGCTGCGGGACGAAGACTTCGAAGACGTCTCGCAATCCTACCAGAATCTGGGGAATATCTATTTCCAGAATCAGGAGTACGACAAGGCGCTGGGCAGTTACTGGCAGTCGGTGGTGGAAAACCCGCAGAACGCCGATGCGAGGTATAATTACGAGCTGACCAAACGCTATATGCAGCAGCAACAACAGCAGCAACAGCAGCAGAACTCGGATCAGAACCAGGATCAGCAGGACAAACAGGAACAACAACAGCAGCAAAAGGGCGAGAAAGAGGACGAGAAGAAGGATCAGGAGGAGCAGCAACAGCAGTCGGATCAGGAGAAGAAAGAGGAACAGCAGCAGCAACAGGCGCAGAAATCGAAGGAAGAGATGAAGAAAGAGGACGCCGAAAAGCTGCTCAAAGCACTGCTGGAGAAGGAAAAGGAAGAGCAGAAGAAAGAGAAGGAGAAGGAGCTGGGGACGCCGCGTAAGCAAGGTAAGTACTGGTAATATCGGGAGATGAGCCCATGAGATATATTGCGATTTGTTTTTTGATCGCCATTCTGGCGATGCCGCTATTCGGGGCGATCGAGGTGCAGTCGTACGTAGATCGGACCAAAATCGGCATGAGCGATACGTTCACCCTGTCTGTAGAGGTTTCCTGCAGCGGTGGAGAAGATGTGGATAAACCCAGTCTGCCCAATGTCGATTTCGTGGAGAACCTCGGCGTATCGACATCGACTTCGTCATCTTACACCATGGTGAACGGCAAGATGTCGTCCAGCAAGACAAACACCTATTCTTTCACATTGCAACCGACCAAGAAGGGTAACTTCGTGATCCCGCCGGTGACGGTCAAGCACAGTGGCAAGGCGTATTCGACCAAACCCATCGGCATTACGGTAGTCGAAGGCAGTACCCGACCGGCTCCGAGTGCGAGTTCTCCCTTCCAGCGGAGCGGAAATCCGCCGGAAACGGACCAGAAGCTCGAAGACAACCTCTTTATCGAGACGCAGGTTTCGAAGCTCAAGGCCTACAAAGGCGAGCCGATCCGCGTCACATACATGCTTTACACCCGCTACAACGTCACCAATATGAGCTTTGCCGGAGACCTCGACTACAAGGGCTTCTGGAAAGAGGATGTCTTTACCGCCAACAAGGTCGCCTTCGATCGCGACACGAAAGACGGCATAGCTTACAACCGCATGAAGCTTTCCGAGATCGAGCTGATCCCCAACGAGTCCGGCACGCTGACCATCCCCGGACTGGAGATGAACGTCGAATTGCTCAAGCGTTCGCGCGACTTCTTCGACTTCGATCGCACCAACAGCTATCGAATCAAGGGCCCCGACCGCAAGATAACGGTCAGCGAACTGCCTTACGAGGGACGACCGGACAATTTCACCGGCGCGATCGGTAAGTTTCAGATCCAGAGCCGTATCGACAAGAACGAACTCAGGGTTGGCGATTCTTTTACCTATACTATAAAGCTGACCGGCGACGGCAATTTCATGAAGTTCGAGATGCCCTCGCTGCCCGAAGTACAGCATCTCCATTTTCTTGCGCCCGAGATCAAGTCCGATGCGCGCGGCAAGACTGCCAAGTATCCCGGAATTGCGCAGGAAGAAGGCACCTTCACCATCCCGGCGGTAGAGTTCAGCTATTTCGATCCGAAGCAGGATCGTTACGTGACCGACAAGACCACTGCCTATACAATCGATGTCTCGCCCGGCGAAGGGATGCCCGGTTATATCTCGCATACGCCCGGCGTGGCGCAATCCGCAGTCGAGATGGAAGGCATGGACATCGACTTCATCGTGCGGGAGACCGATCTGACGAGCTATCGTCCCTATTTTACCCGTCCAGTTTACTGGCTGATCTGGCTTGCGATTTTCCTTTTGATCCCCGCCGCGGGACTCTACGCCCGTGAACGAAGCAAGTCGATGGGCAATATCGATTATATCCGGCAGCGCAAGGCGCGCTCCATCCTTCGCAAATACCTCAGACAGGCGTCGAGCGAAGTGGGAAGGATCGAATTCTACGCCTCCGCGCAGACGGGTCTCTCCAACTACCTCGCGGACAAGCTCAGGCTGCCGCGCGGAAGCACGTCGGAAGCGCTGCTCTCGTCGCTTTCCGGGAGACAAACCGAAGCCGGGCTTCTGGAGCGACTCAAAGCGTTCTTCGATCGCTGCAACCAGGCGCGATTCATGCCGGGCGGTTTTTCCGCGGAAAACATCCGGGAAGATTTTACGACGCTAAAAACGCTGGTCGATGAACTTTCGAAGTTGAGGTGGAAATGATGGGAAACAGGCGAATTATTCTCATAATGATGCTGCTCGTTATCGCTTTCGGAATCTTCGCGCAGACGAGGGAGAGTGTTTTCGAAGAGGGCGTGAAAGCTTATGAAAACGGCGATTTTCAGACTGCGCTTGAGAACTTTTCCTCACTCGTCCACAAGAAGATCGTCAGCGCCGATCTCTATTACAATATTGGCAATTGCTACTACCGGCTGGACGACCTCGGTCGTGCCATCCTGAATTATAAACGCGCGCTACGCATCCAACCCGGACACGGACGAGCGCTGAACAGCCTCGAATTCGCGCTGACCCGCACGCAGGACAAGCAGCAGGATACTTCGGACGACGCGGTATCCGGTCTGCTGACGAAAATCAACCGCGTGATCGGCTTGAACATGATTGCCTGGGTCGTTGCGACCCTGCTCCTGATCATCGTCGTCATCATCGCCATTCTGATCATCTTCTACTCCGGCAGGGAGAAGAGCGTGCCGCTGTTCTTCCTTTCGATCGCGATTGTGCTGTTCCTGATCAGCGGGATCTACGGCTGGGCGCGTCTGAGCCACTATCGTAATAACGATCAGGCTGTGCTGCTTGCCGACACCGCCATCGGGTACAGCGGTCCGGGGCGCGATTACACCCGCGTGTTCACCATCCACGAGGGGCATATCTTCGAGGTGATGAAACGGGAAGCGGAATGGAGTCAGGTCAAGCTCGGAAACGGACTCGGCGGCTGGATACAGAGCCAGTCGTTCGAGAAGGTGGTGGAGAAGAAGTAGTCGCTATTTTCCCAGCGTCTCGATTTTAGGCGTCGTGTCCTCGAATTCGGGTAAAATGCTGCCGATGTTCGAGTAGGCGTAGAACGGATCGCAGACGGTGTAGGAATTGCCTTTGTAATCGACCTTTTTGCCCGGGATATCGTCCTCGATCAACACACCTGCCGCGAAATATCCATCGTAATCGAGCGCGACTACATTGTAATCCGTCAGAAGCTGGATCATGCCGATGAAGAACCGCGTCCGCGCCCTGGAATCCGCGACACCACGCTGAATCATCTCGTCTGCAGAACAACTTCCCTCATCCCCCTGCTCGAACGCCGACTGCACGAACCGAAGAATGGTGTTGACCGCCTGTGCGCGGTTTTTACCTGTCAGGACAGGTGTGAGGTTGTCGGTCAGGGAGCGCTTCAGTTCGGCTGAGAACTCGATGGGCGAGAGGGTGCTTCCCAACGGATGGTTGCGGTAATAATCGACGAAGGACGGATTGAACGAGACGGTCATGGTTACGTCATTGACTATAATCGAGCGCTTCTGCTGCAAGCGGCCGATGAGTGGGCTTTCGCCTTCGCGCATGTTCAGGAGATTGTCGGCAGCGGGGTATTTGCCTTCGTAGGTCTTGATCTTGATAGGCTGTGCCTGCGTGTTCTCGAAATCGAGGATGTAATAGGTGCGATCTTCGATGGTGAGGTAGCGGGTGTCGAGTAGCTCCTGGTCGGTCGGGACCATGAGATAGACGGTGTCCTGTTCGAAGCCGAGTCGCGCGTCGTAGCCCGACTTGAGCAGCATGAACCATATAAAAACGTTCGTCTCGCCGGTGTTGCCATTGGTGATCTTCATGCCGATCCTGTGCAGAAGCCGGCAGTAGCCCCAGTCGTTGAGGTGCAGTTGCTCGCGATTCTTGCCGAGTTGCTCTACGAGTTCTTCCCATGGTGTATTGGACAGCTTGAACCACGCGTTCGCGATCGATTTCTCGCCGATGGGCTTCGTCAGATCGATCTTGAGCGAATCCACGTAGCAGAACTCGAGCGGCAGCCCGAAGTAATCGATCTTGAACGATGTACAGGTTGCGGACGGCGCGTAGGCGAGTTGCTCGTAGTTGACCGGCTCGTCGGGCGTCTTCATCTTTATTGGTAGTTCGTACATCATCTTGGCGTCGTTCAGTTCCGGCGCAGGTTTCGGCTCGACAACGGGGATTTTGTCCGGCAGATCGGGCTTCGGATTCGTCCTGCCCTCGGACATCTCGAATTCTGTCCAGTTCCGCTCCAGAAATCCCGCAAACAACGAATCCTGGCTGCTACGGAATGTCTGCCAGTTTTCCGCCTGTTCCTCCGACGCCGCCTGCTGCGACCGGAGCCAGTCCTGATAGTTGTCCGCCATAAGTAGCCCGGACAGAGCGAGCGCGATAGCCAGTGCAAGTCTTTTCATGTCTCACCTCAGATACGAATCATATACGATGGATGGTTTTTCGTCAATGAAAATGGAGGAGACCCTCACCCCGGCCCTCTCCCATTTCGTGGGCGAGGGAGCAGGGAGTCTGGGCATCCACCGGCATCTTCGTCCGCCCGGCACCTATCGACGTGTAACACCACGCCTTCGTCGTGAATGAACACGCCAATAGGTGCTGGACGAACCAATCTGCTCGGTGGAGGGTTCGGGCTGGGTGCGAAAAACCCGGCACTTACGTACTTGTAGGATTTCAGCTTGCTGACAATCCTGAATTCCACTAAGGCTATAATCTGTCGTCCCTGCGGGACTACTGGTCGATGTAAGATCAATTGTCCAGCAACTTCAGCAATTCCCTTACCGCCTGCGTGACCGGCAGGTCGCCGCAAACGATTTTCTGTTCGATCTCGGGCAGGACGGTTCTAATCTCGGGGTTGTTGTAAAACTTGTTCAGGAGGGCTTCCCGGATCATGGCGTGCATCCAGTCTTTGGACTGCTGGCGTCGTCGCGCATCGAAGATGCCGGATTGTTGTGTCGTATCGCGGAACTTGCAGATGAGGTCCCACAATTCTGTCACGCCGGAGCCGTCGAGCGCGGAGCAGGTCACGGCGGGTGTGTGCCAGCCTTTGGTGGCGGGATTGATGTAGTGCAGCACCTGTTCGATCTCGGCTCTGGCACGGTTGGCGGCGGTCTTGTTGTCGCCGTCGGCCTTGTTGATGACGATGACGTCCGCGAGTTCCATCACGCCTTTCTTGATGCCCTGGAGCTCGTCCCCGGCTCCCGCGATCTTCATCAGCAGGAAGAAATCGACCATGGAGCGCACGGTGATCTCGTTCTGTCCGACGCCGACCGTCTCGATGAGGATGACGTCGAAGCCGGCCGCCTCGCAGACGAGCGCGGTTTCGCGGGTCTTGCGGGTGACACCGCCCAGTTCGCCGCCGGAGGGTGAGGGTCGTATAAAGCTGTTCGGCTCGCGCGAGAGCAGTTCCATGCGGGTCTTGTCGCCCAGCACGCTGCCGCGCGAGATGCTGCTGGATGGATCGACCGCCAGCACGGCGACTTTGTGGCCTTGCTCGATCAGTTTGATGCCGAACGCCTCGATGAAGGTGCTTTTCCCCGCGCCCGGAACGCCCGTGATGCCGATGCGGATGGAGTTCCCGGACGGCAACTGGCGCAAGAGTTCCTGCGCCTGGTCGATGTGCCGGTTGCTCTCGATCAGCGTGATGGCGCGGGCCAGCGTGGTGCGGTCGTCCGCTACGACGCCTTTGACGTACTCGTCGATTGAGAGGTCGCGACGACGTCCCACCGGCTTGACGCGACGACTTCTGTGATGCGCGTCCTCGACACCTTTCATCACCGACGTCGTGAATTCCGTACCACCGTTTTCCGGTACCCATTCCGGTCGTTTTCTATCTTCCGACATGTGTTTCCTTTCTGCTCCCTCGCCCGTCTCCTGTGTCATCCCGAGTAGGACGAAGTCCGTATCGAGGGAGGGTTATCTCTTCCTGACGATTTTGCCTTCTGCCATGACCATCACGGGGAACGCTGCGAGGTGCAGCGGGTTCTTGTCCCAGACGATCAGACTCGCCATCTTGCCGACTTCCACGGTTCCGAGGATGTCGTCGATACCGAGAATCTTCGCGTTCTTCCAGGTGATCATCGAGATGGCTTCTTCCTCGGACATGCCGTGGATGAGGAAGTATTTGAGCGTGTCGCGCAGGCAGATGGTGTGGATCACACTGTGGTCGGTCATGAGGCCGTAGAAGGCCTTCGACTTCATCAGCAGTTCCGCGTTCTGGTAGTAGGCGTTCTTGAGCTCGACCTTGTAACCCACCGTCCCCATCGGACCATAGACCACCGGAATACCCGCCTTCGCCAGCTCGTCGAAGGTTTCTTTGTTGAAGACGTCCCCGGTATGATCTGCGGTCGCCTTCAGTCCGTATTTCTTCGCCAAGTCGATCAGGTACATCACGTCGTCGTCCTTGTGGACGTGCACCTTGGCGATCTTCTGTCCGCTGAGAAGCTCCAGGATTGCCTTGTCCTCACTGGTGAATTCGAGATCGTATTCGCGCTCGATCACCGATTTCTCATGATCGTATTCCTTCTTCGCCAGCTTCTTCTCTTTCTTCTTGTTTTCCAGTTCGGCGAGTTTCTTTTCCTTAGCCAGATCGGCTTTTTCCTTCTTCTGCAGGACGCCGTCAAACTTCTTTTCCAGCATCATATAGACGCCCATGCGGGTGTTGGGACGCTCGCCCTTCCATTCGGTCGTCGAGCGCGGATTGAAGCCCAGCGCCATCTTGTAGCCGTAGTGCTTGACCATCGCGTCTTTGCGGTTCTTCACAAAATTGCGAATGACCATCGCCTTGCCTCCCAGCAGGTTACCGCTTCCCGGCACCAGACAGCTATAGAGAATGCCGAAATCGACCGCGTCCTTAAACGCGCGATCGTCATAGTAAATGCTGTCGATGGGATTGATCAGCGGCAGGAACTGGCTCGAATGGTCGTTCGCTTCCGCCTCCTGATAGGGCTCGCCTTCGCGGTCCATGCCGATGTGGGAGTGGGCGTCGATGAATCCCGGCGTCACATAGCCTTCGAAGTCGTGCTTCTTCTGCTTGTTCGAGACCTCGACAATCTTCGTGCCCTCGACGGTGATCCAGCGATTCTCCACCTTCGTCTTTCCGTCGAACAACACGCTTGCCTTGATAATGGTTTGCTTTGCCATACGCATCTCCTTATGGTACATTGAATAACGTAAAATACGAATCTGTTTTGCCGGTGATATCAGACGGCATTCTCTTGATTGTGTGATCGACTGGATTTTGTCAATGATTTTGGGAAACTCCCAGGAATACCCCCATTTTTTCGTGATGTCATGGTTTGATGCCTGTTTGATGACGTTATCCACCGTGCGTCCTTCGATACACCGCTTCGCGGCACTCAGCAACTGTGTCGAGCGTCAAGTATAAAAAGGGGGGTATCCTCTCGTTTTCCGTGGATAAATGCTGGAATTTGTCTGAAATGGACACAATCCACACCACGATAAGCGAACGAGACACTTTGACGTTCTATTCGGCGTGGATTGTGGACAAATTACTCTTCAAACGCATTTATCCACATAAAACTCAGTTCGTTGACTCATGCAATGATGGCGATTTCATGCCCCACGCGAGATTATCTCTAACCATCGCATTCATGATTGTCACCATCTTTCTCATACAAGCCGTGGTTGCCACTTTCCCGGGCTTTCCTCGCTCGATTAAATCCACCCGGAACGAGCCGATTTTACGATTCCACTGAAAGGATGATATTGTTGGAAGATACAGTGCATTTCGAACCGATGGTCTGCCACCATGAATATGCCTTTTCCCTTTCAACGTTCCACTATCATGATTGATCGGGGCCAAGCCTGCAAGCATAGCGATTTCTTTCCTGTTTAGGGTGCCAAGTTCTGGCAATTCGACCAACATCGTCAGTGCTGTATGCTTTGCGACACCGGGAATTGTCGTTAGCAGCTCTGTCTTCTCACGAAACTCCGGTACTTGATCCAGAAGTTCATCTATCTGCTTCTCGATTCGTTTGATTTCATCATTCAAGTACTCGACATGGCGATCAATACTATCGATAATCTCATGATCCAGAGTGGATTCTCTGCGATTCTTTTCTCTTTTCCGATAGTCAATCAACTGATGCTTCCGTTTCATCAAATCCCTGATTGCCTCATGCCTCTTATCCACCTTGCACAGCAATCGGACGCCGAGCTTCTCGGCATACAGCGCAATTGTCTCCGCATCGATCCGATCTGTCTTTGCCAGCTTTCCAGTACTACGGACAAAGCTATGAACCTGATAGGCATTGACTTCCGCAACCATTACGTTACGCTCCAACAAATAACGTGCCAGTTTCTTCCCATACACTCCTGTCGATTCATATACAATGACAGGATCATTGCACTGGTGGATTACGTCATAGAGTTCCTCGAATCCAATGTCAGCATTTTTTACTTGCAAAGTTTTGCCGCTTCCTGATACAAATACATCAAGGGTCGATTTCGAAACATCGATCCCGATGAAGGTCGAGAGATTGTCGCTAATGTTGGTCATAATTGCTCCTTTCTTGTATTCGGGCTTCAAGCCCACGCAACTGTTCGGAATCGCATTATGAACCGGTCTGGACCAAGCTGAGTTCCGGGCTTATTAGCACTGGATGACAACGATCTCGAGACCGGCTGGATTACCCCGGTGGCCACCGGGGTAATCCACTCATCAATACCTGAAACTTCACTTCTATTCTGACTCCTTAAGGAACGATGTCAATATACAAGGATGACACACTGTGGATAACTGCATCCATTTCAGACGGTTGCATAATAATTGTGTCATCCTGAGCGGAGTCGAAGGACAACAATTATTTTGCATACTCATGTCAGATTTTTTTACGTACTTTTATAAACGGTAAGCATTGGTATGTCGTTGCAAAGCAGAACCATAGGCTTTCATGGCATGATAATTATGGGGGTATTCCTGTTTTGGGAAACTCCCCCAGCCCCCTCATTGCATTAAAGAGGGGGAGGAGAGAGGTAATTGCTCAGCGCAAAGCTATGCGCCACTCATCTTTGCTTTGCCAAGTCCCTCTCTTGGAGCCAAGAGAGGGATTTAGGGAGAGTTCAATAAATCCGAAATTATTTCATCATCATCATCTTGCGATACAATGTATTACCGGAGTAGTTCATCCGGCAGATATAGACACCACTGCTGACTGTTGATTTACGGTTGTTTCGTCCATCCCACACGATTTCATGTTCGCCGGCTTGATATGTGATGCCAACAAGATCACGTATCTTCTGACCGCGCATATTGTAGATGGCGATTTTTACTGTAGAGGTAGCTGGTATCGTAAAGCGGATGGTGGTACTCGGATTGAACGGATTCGGGTAGTTGGTAAGTCCCGACTCGTAACGTGGGATATCCTCTTCAGCGACGGGATACGGATCATGCTCGTAGCAGCCCATGTCGATCCGGGCAGCACCGTCCTGATCGCCGTCGATGACGCGATCGTGGTAGATCAGGTCGTACATTGGTAGATACATTCCCGTTGTGTCCGCTCTGCCTGCATCGATGCTGAGATCGCAATCCGGTAAGCGGTAGGGGAATAAGTCTTCCGGATCGTATTCTACCCAGTCCGGTGGAGCATCGATGTTGCCCTCGAGCCAGTTGAGAGTGTATATTTCGAGATTGGGTACATACACAGTGGATTCGCCGCCCTTGATGTTGCAGTGATCGATGTTGACGGTGGTTTCCACGGGATCGCTGGTCCAATCGTGAAAGGTGATCTCTTTGGGTGAATAATTGTCGAAGATGCAGTTGGCGATGTTCACCTCGTAGCCTTCCACTTGAAGGGCCGCAACATCCGCATCGTTGTTCACGAAGGTGCAGTTGTAGATATCCGCACCGCCGCGGCTTTCCAGCCTGACCGTCGCATCCGTGGAAACGGTGTTGTTGTAGATCAGGTTGTTACGGAAGGTTAGATGTGGCTCCAGGTCGTTTATGCTGCAGATGAATATAGCTGTACTTCCCCAGGTTGCAGCATTCGAGCCATTGCCGAATGTGCAGTTCTCGATTAGTGCATCACCGTGCATGTAGATTTTTAGATGAGAAGTACCGCTACTGTACTCACCACTAACGATAGAATGGTTGTTCACAAAGCGACAGTCATGCATGTAGACGTTTTCGGCAGTAATCTCCAATCCGGCATTATATTCAGCTTCATTATCGTGAACATAGAGGTTCGACCACTCCGAGTTATGAATCAAATAAAACAATCCTACAAAATTAGTACATCCGTATGCGTTCTCGATTTCGATATTGTTAAACCTGAAATTCTCGCCGTGACCCGCCGAGATTGCCTCGTAAATTGAGCACGAATTATGTAGTTTAAGATTTGCGATTTCAATATTCTCAGCATTGAACATTAAACAAATGAACATCATGCCATCAGAGTTTATCAAAACAGGAGGTGAAGAGGCATCCCCGATAATGTTTACATCCGTTTTGTACCCAAGTGGCAATATCAATCCCGTCAATTCTTTGCTGTATGTTCCTGGCGCAATGTAAACCGTTTTAGGATTCAGGCTGTCGGATTTAATCTTGTGCAAAGCCCAAGAGATATTTTGAAGTGGATCGTCCGGTGAAAGACCGCTATTTGTATTATTACCATCGGGGGACACATACAGATTGTGGTTTATTTCTTCCATCCAGCCCTCATTTACATCGAAAAGTAACTCACCGTCTCCATATTGATTGAGTACAGAAGCAAAGTAATCCGTTGGTGGATTCACGGTGAACGTGTCAAGGATGCAATATACGTCATCATACAAATTATTCATGCGTATATCGATACCATTGCCTGCATAGTTGTTATATATGCTGCATCGGTTGGGTTCATTGAATTGAATGTTTACGTGATGGCCTGCTGAAATCCCACCTCCATCAACTGCAGAATTATCGTGAATGGAAACACCAATTAAATCAAGATCAGCATTACAAACATATATTCCGCCTCCATCTAAGGCTAAGCAAGCTTTAATTTGACAGTTTACTACCAATGCACTCACTCGAGATTCAGAAGTTACCTCTGTCTTAATATATATCCCGCCGCCAAAAATCCATGAACTACCTTGATACCCACTCCCATTTATAATTGTAAGCCCACGTATAACGGCATCTTGTTCTTCCTGATTCAGGACAAAGCAGCTTCCCGTCTGATTTCCATCCACGATGGTTGTACCGATGTAACTTTCGTCACCTGTAGTAAGTTCCAGGCTGGCAACGGTTATACTGTGACCGTTGAAATTGACATTTTCGTAGTAGGTTCCGGGCCATACCAGCACCGTGTCACCGTCAGCGGTTGCATTCACTGCGGACTGGATGGTTGTCCAGTCACCGGTTCCGTCTTGTTTGACGGTGATGGTGGCTGCTGAGAGGGAGATTGCGGCAATGAGAAGGATCAGAGATATCAGGTTTTTCATATTGGCTCCAACTCCAACTCCCCCCAGCCCCCTCTTTGTGCAAAGAGGGGGAGCAGGGAAAGTCCCTCTCTTGTTTCCAAGAGAGGGATTTAGGGAGAGTTTCTTTCCAAATCAATGTAATACAACCGTTTATACGGGTGGTTATCGACGAACGGATTTTGCACGGTATAGCCGACGGGGTCACGGTCTGCGTAGTGCAGTTCGATGTCCAAATCGTTATGCGTCGTGTCGGCGCGAACATAGGCGTTGATCTGCACCAGCGTATCCTGCACGACAGACGCGCCGCGGCATTCACCATTCAGGAATAGCGCAACCTCCTGCGGCATAGGATCTTCGTTTGGCAGCTCGACGAACATCGACAGATATTCTTCTTCCCGTACAAAGCTGTAAAATTCCGGAGTTCGATAGCCGTCCTCGCAGGGCCGGATATCGCCACCACCCCAGATGAAATCGCAGTCGTGCTCGCAGACGACCTTCACCATCTCGCCGTAGTGCAGCGTCTTGGGATTACCCGCTTGCAGCCAGCCGTCCGGATGCCGGAAGATCGCCCAGCGCTCGGTGCGGATTACGGAAATACTGTCCAGAACCGACTGAAAAGCATGCAAGACCTCCATCTCATCGCGCAGGAAATAGCCGATCCAGTTCTCCTTCGGCTTGCCGCTCGGTTCCGTCCGAAGCTCGATCCGGGTGTCGTTCGGTGCCAGATAGCCGCTCGTGGTCAATTCGAATGGGTAATAGAGGTCGATCACGTAACCCTGCGTGTAGCGGATGGTATGCTCGAGATTGACCCACATGTCCATTTCGTGACTTATCCAAGCCATGGACATCTGACTCCACTTGATCAGCTTGAAGTAGTCGCCGATGATGCTGTCGCGCAGGATGAAGGCTGCCGTCTGATTGGCTTCGGAACTCGTATCGATGACGGGAAAACACACCCATTGGAAGTGGTCAAGGTCCGAGCATTCGAAACTGCGGGTCTCGGTTGTCCAGACCGGTTCGGATGAGAACAAGCTTATCCCGACAAACAGAATGAATACCGATATCGCAAAATGTTTCAAAACAACCTCGTTTTAAGTAATGTTTAACAAACTTCATTCAATTGTATGATGTCAAGCGATTTCGAGTGAACACGGTTCCTTACCGATTTTCATTGACACATTGACCGGAAACACGGATACGTCACCAGAATGAAGTAGTAATGATATCAATGCATTACTCGACAGACGTGAATCATCTAAGTTAAACATTCGATGGAGAAACACCATGGAGCAAAACGCAGAATGGAAAGAGATGTTTCCCAAGGCGACGCGGGAAGCATGGCGAGAAGCGGCCGACAAGCTGCTCAAAGGCGCGCCTTTCGACAAGGTGCTGAAAACGAAGACGCCGGAAGGATTGTTACTCGAACCGATTTATGACTGTGAGGACACCGATAGCCTCGAAGAAATCGGCGCAATGCCCGGATTCCCGGCGTATGTTCGCGGAATGAAACCCGAGGGCTACCTGAAGAAGAGATGGCTGATCGCGCAGGAGATCGAAGAGCATGTGATCGCGGATTACAACAAGGCGCTCAAGAACGACCTCGCGCGTGGCATGACCGCCGTCAGCATCAACCCCGTAGCCCCGAACCATATCAAGGACAAGCTGTTCCGTACGTGTCTGTGCATTCAGACGCTCGGAGACATCGAGAAGGCGTTCGACGGTGTCGATCTGGCGAACGTCCCACTCAGATTCAACAGCTACGCATCCGGCAAAGCGCTCGCAGCCATGCTGGACGCGATGAACAAACCATTCACCGGATCGCTGGGCATGGACCCGATCGGTGAACTGGCGGCATGCGGCGAAGTTACCGCAAACGCGATGCCGGACGCTGTCGAAGCCGTGAAATGGGCTTTCGAGAAGCAGCCCGGCATGAACCCGATCACCATCCACACGGAAGTCTGCCACGAAGCCGGCGGTAGCGCGGTGGAAGAGCTCGCGTTCTTCCTCTCGTCCGCCGTGGAATACATCGATAGACTCACCAGCGCGGGAATCGAACTCGAGACCGTCCTCAACAAGATGGAAGTCTCCTTCGCGCTGGGCGCGAAATTCTTCATGGAGATTGGCAAGCTGCGCGCGGCACGCATCCTGTGGAAGAACCTCTGCGACGCCTATGGCATGCCGGAATGCGCGCCGAACCTGCATATCCACGTCGGCACCGCCTTCATGAACAAGACCATCTACGATCCGTACGTGAACATGCTGCGCACCACCACCGAAGCGCTTTCGGGCGTGCTGGGCATGGCGGACTCGGTCACCGTCGAGCCGTTCAACGCCACCTACGATTTCCCGAACGAATTCGCGCGCCGCATCGCACGAAACACGCAGATCATTCTCAGCGAAGAATCGCACCTGGACGATGTGATCGACCCCGCCGGCGGCTCCTACCTGATCGAGACGCTGACCAATTTCCTCACGGGCGAGGCTTGGAACCTCTTCCGCGAGATGGAAGCGGACGGCGGAGTGATCAAAACGCTCGAATCCCGAAAGCTTCAGAATCGCATCGCCGCGATCCGGAAAGAACGCGACAAGAACCTTGGCATCCGCAAGGATGTGCTGGTCGGCGTCAACATGTACGCCAATCCGGACGAGAAGCCTGTTACCGCGCCCTGGGAAGGCGAAGACTGGCATTGCACCTCGTGCCGCTCGAAGAAGTCCGGTATCGAGCCCGAATCGATGACGATTGCAGCGCTATCCAAAGCCTTCAAGGACGGTTTGACCCACGAAGAAGCGCTGGAACTAACGGCTGCCGGCGAAACGATAACCGTCGAACCGCTTGAGAGTTATCGCCTCGCGAAGGGCTTTGAAGACCTGCGCACAAGCGTTACCACTTCCGAAGCGGACAATCGCGTCTTCCTGATGAACATGGGCGGCGTCAAGCAGCACAAGGCACGCGCCGATTTCTCGCGCGGATTCTTCCAGATCGCCGGTTTCGACGTGATCGACAACAATGGCTTCAAGACGGTTGACGACGCAGTGAAGGCTGCAATCGAGAACGGAGCGCCCGTCGTGGTCATCTGCTCCACCGACGACACCTATCCCGAGCTCGTACCGCCGATTCTCGATGGTCTGAAAAAGAACAATCCCGATATCGTCACGGTTCTGGCAGGCTATCCCAAAGACCAGCTCGAACAGCATAAAGCATCCGGCATCGACGAGTTCATACACGTCCGCGCGAATGCCCTGGAAATCCTGGGCATGATCGCAACGCGCATAGGAGTGGAACAATGAAACCAGATTTCAGCAAACACAACCTCGAAATGAAGCCGTCGGGCAGCTTCCGCGAGTGGGAAGAGGCCTTCAAGAAAGCCACGGGCAAGACTCCGGGCGAGGTGCTCTGGCACACCAACGAACAGATTCCGGTCAAGCCGCTCTATACGGCGGACGATTTAAAACAATACGACCACCTCGGCTTCACAGCCGGTATCCCGCCCTTCCTCAGGGGGCCCTACGCCACCATGTACGCCATGCGCCCGTGGACGGTGCGTCAGTACGCCGGATTCTCCACTGCGGAGGAGTCCAACGCGTTCTACAAGCGCAACCTGGCGCAGGGACAGCGCGGTCTCTCCATCGCGTTCGACCTGGCGACCCATCGCGGCTACGACTCGGATCATCCGCGCGTGGTAGGCGACGTCGGCAAGGCTGGCGTGGCGGTCGATTCGATCCTCGACATGAAGATCCTCTTCGACGGCATTCCGCTGGACAAGATGTCGGTCTCCATGACCATGAACGGCGCCGTACTTCCGGTGATGGCATTCTATATCGTCGCCGCCGAGGAGCAGGGCGTTTCGCTCGACAAACTCACCGGAACCATCCAGAACGACATTCTGAAAGAATACATGGTGCGCAACACCTACATCTATCCGCCGGAACCCTCCATGCGCATCATCGCGGACATCTTCCGGTTCACATCGGAAAACATGCCCAAGTTCAACAGCATCAGTATATCCGGCTACCACATGCAGGAAGCCGGGGCGACCGCCGACCTGGAGATGGCATACACCCTCGCGGACGGTCTCGAGTACGTCAGAACCGGTCTCAAGGCCGGTATCGATGTCGATGCGTTCGCACCGCGACTGTCGTTCTTCTGGGGCATCGGCATGAACTACTTCATGGAGATCGCCAAGATGCGCGCCGCGCGCGTGATCTGGGCAAGCCTGATCAAACAGTTCAACCCGAAAGACCCCAAATCGATGGCGCTTAGGACTCATAGCCAGACTTCCGGCTGGTCTCTCACCGAGCAGGACCCGTTCAACAACGTTGTCCGCACCTGTGTGGAAGCGATGGCGGCGGCGCTCGGTCACACCCAGTCGCTACACACCAACTCGCTGGACGAAGCTATCGCGCTGCCCACCGATTTCTCGGCTCGCATCGCGCGCAACACCCAGCTCTACCTCCAGCACGAAACCGGCATCTGCGACGTGGTAGATCCCTGGGGCGGCTCCTACTACGTGGAAGCGCTCACAGGCGAACTGATCCGGCGCGGTTGGGAACACCTGGCGGAGGTCGAATCGCTGGGCGGCATGACCAAAGCCATCAACGAGGGTATCCCGAAACTCCGTATCGAAGAAGCCGCGGCACGTCGCCAGGCGCATATCGATTCGAAGAAGGAGACCATCGTCGGCGTGAACAAGTACCGTCTCGACAAGGAAGAACCGATCGAGATTCTCGAAGTTGACAACACATCCGTGCGTCAGGCGCAGCTCAAGAGGCTCGAACAGCTCCGGGCGAACCGCGACAACAAGAAGGTCGAAGCGGCGCTCACGGCGCTGACCAACGCTGCCGACAGCGGCGAGGGCAACCTGCTGGCGCTCTCCATCGAAGCGGCACGACTGCGCGCCTCGTTGGGCGAGATTTCCGATGCACTGGAAAAAGTATATGGGAGACACAAAGCCGTGACCAAGATTGTATCCGGCGTTTATAGCAGCGAATTCGCCGAGGAAGCGGCGGTGGAAGAAGTCCGCAGGATGACCGACGAATTCGCCGAGAAAGAAGGCCGCCGTCCGCGCATTCTCATGGCGAAGATGGGCCAGGACGGACACGACCGCGGCATGAAGGTGGTATCCACCGCGTATGCCGATATGGGATTCGACGTCGATGTCGGACCGCTCTTCCAGACCCCCGAGGAGACCGCGCGTCAGGCCGTCGAGAACGATGTTCACGTCATCGGCATGAGCTCGCTCGCCGGTGGTCACAAGACCCTGCTTCCGCAACTGGTGGAAGAGCTGGAAAAACTCGGTCGCGGCGACATCATGATCGTCTGCGGCGGCGTCATTCCGGCACAGGATTACGACTACCTCTACGAGCACGGCGCGGCCGCCATCTTCGGGCCCGGAACCGTCCTCCCCGACGCGGCGAAGAAGATGCTCGAAGAACTCGAGAAGAGATTGGGATAACAACAAACTTCCGAATGTCCGACCGACGGGAGGTCTTCTGAATGTTTGTTATGTCGCAATGAAATCAACATTCTGAAGAGCTGCAAGCAGCACATTCAGAAGTTGATTTCCCGATAGATTTCCGTAGGGGCAGGTCCCTGTGCCTGCCCTTCTCTATCCCTGGGAACGCGGACGTCCTCGCCCGTATCCCTCAGAGAACGCCGCTCTGAGATCGGCGACTACAGGTGGGGATGAATGGGCTCGGAGATCGGCGGCTACAGGTGGTTGTAGCGTTCGACCTCCGGGCGAACCTCCCATAAAATGCAGGCACATAGACAGGTAATAATCATGAACTTCAGCAGCGAAGAAAACATCTTCAGCGTGTCGGAGATCAACCGGCATCTGAAGAACGTGATCGAGACGAACATCCCGAATCTGTTCGTGGAGGGCGAGATATCGAACTTCACGAAGCACTTCTCGGGACACATGTACTTCTCGCTCAAAGACGAGAACAGTACGCTTCGCTGCGTGTTTTTCAAGACCTGGAACGTTTACCTCGACTTCAATCCCAAGAGCGGCGATAAGGTGATCTGCTCGGGAAAACTCACCGTCTATGAGAAGAGCGGCAGCTACCAGCTCAACGTCACGCGAGTCTATCCCAAGGGTATGGGTGATTTGCAATTGCGGTTCGAGGAATTGAAGAGACGGCTTTCGGACGAGGGTCTTTTCGACAGAGAGCACAAGAAACCGTTGCCGCGTTTTCCGCAGAAGATCGGCGTCGTCACATCCGCAACCGGCGCGGCGTTTCAGGACATCAAGAATGTGATTTCACGCCGCTGGAGTTGCGAGATTGTGCTCTATCCGTCGAAGGTACAGGGCGACGACGCGGCGAAGACGCTGGTCGCCGGAATCGAACACCTCGGACGCTCGGATGTCGATACGATCATCATCGGTCGCGGCGGCGGCTCGCAGGAAGACCTCTTCGTATTCAACGACGAACAAGTAGCGAAAGCTATCTACAACTGCCCGATTCCGGTGATATCGGCTGTCGGGCACGAGATCGATTTCACGATCTGCGATTTCGTCAGCGACATGAGAGCGCCCACACCGTCTGCGGCGGCGGAAATCGCGGTACCGGACCGGAACGAGGTCATGCAGACTATCGAAGCGCGGCTTCGACAACTGAATCTTCTGACCAGAGACCGCCTGAACTGGCTGTTGCGAAACCTGCAATACCTGGAAAGCCGGCTGGAGCGCTCCAGCCCCGTCGCAGCACTGCACGAGCATCAGCAGCGGCTGGACGAGATGGTCTATCGCATGATGCGGACGACACGTCACATCGATGAACGGAAGAGCGATATCCGGATGCTTCAGGAGCGCTTCCGAAGCGCGATTGTGACCGCCACCAGCGGCTATTGCAGGGATTGCAGTTATCGGCTCGACCGGCTGACCGACCGCATGAGATTTTCGACCGAGCGCAGAATCGAACGAAAGAAGACAGCGCTCGAAATCCAGTCCGGATTGCTCGAAGAACTATCGCCGACCGAGGTGCTGAAACGAGGCTACGCCATCACCCGCAAAGCCGGGAATATTGTGCGCTCGATCCGGGATGCTGCCGTGGACGACAGGCTTCAGATCCAGCTCCGTGACGGCAGACTCGACTGCGAGGTTCGCGCGATCGAACCGAACGACGGGAAGGGCTTGTGAGACGTCTTTTCATCCTCATATCGCTCCTGATACTCTCCACTGCCTTACTTGCCGAGATTCGGGCTGTTTGGGCGCCTGTGTGGGATATCGACACGCCGGAGAAGATCGACGAACTGGTGCGGGACGCCTACCGGAGCAATTTCAATCAGATCATCGCCGAGGTGCGCTACCGCAGCGACGCCATGTATATTCCCAACCGCACGAATCGCGACTACCCCAATCCGGAGCCGATCTGCTACCTGATCGAGAAGAGCGGTTTCGATCCGCTGCAATATCTGATCGACAAGGCGCAGAAGCACAACATCGAGGTTCACGCGTGGTTCACTGTCTTTGTCGTCACGCCGCACGAGGAGACCAACATGCGCCCGGGCAACGTCTATTACGAGCATCCCGAGTGGATTACGGTCAACAGCGGCGGCAAAAAGATGCGCATGAACGAGCACGAGGGCGCTTTTCTCGATCCCGGTATCCCGGATGTACACGATTACCTGACGAATGTAATTCTCGATGTGGCGGCAAATTACGAAGTTGACGGCATCCATCTGGACTATATCCGCTATCCGGAGTATGAACTCGGCTACAATCCGCTGGCGCTGGATCAATACGAGCGGGAAACGCCGGTTCCGACGGAATCAGCCTGGCTCTACTGGCGGCAGCGTCAGGTGTCGAGGCTGGTGGCGCGAATCTATGCGGAGGTGAAGTCGCTCGATCCGAAGATTGCAGTAACTGCGTCGGTCAAACCGGATATCCGGTCGGCCCGCAGCGAATACGGTCAGAACTGGATGGAGTGGATTGAATCCGGCACAATCGACTATGTTTATCTAATGGCGTACACCCTTTCCGACAGCAATCTGGATCAGCAACTCGACAACCTCGACGTCTATGGACACAACGATCGTATCGTGTGCGGTTTGCGCGCCTGGATCGATCGCGGATCATACTCTGTAAAACGTATCTGCAGCAAGATCGGATCGGTGCGGGAGCGCGATTTCGCAGGCGTGGGTCTCTTCTACTACACCGGATTGAAAGAAAACGGCTATCTGGACGAGATCCGTCAGGCGCGGTTCAAGGAGAAGGTCGCGGTTCCACCGTACGATCTGGAAAGCGGCTTGATTTTCGGCTATGTTCGCGACGCGGAAGGGCACCCTCAAAACGAGGCGGAAGTCCTGCTGCGTCCGACGGGTAATTTCACCCTGACCGACGCGAATGGTTTTTTCCTTTTTAACAGGCTACCGAATGCAACGTACACGCTACGGGCGGAAAAGGACGGCGTCACCCAGAACCAGCCCGATCTGACGCTTGATGACGACCATCGTGTGACGACGGTGCGGTTCTCGTTTCTGGAGACATTCGAGGGCGCTTCGGATGAGGACGATATCCCGCTGAAGGCGTACGGCAATCGCGACGAGATCGTGCTGCACTGGATGATGGACGGCTGGAGTCCGGTGTCGATCTATCGGAAGGATATCCCGCGCGGCGGGTGGTCGGGCATGGAGCTGTTCGAGCTGGTGCATATCATCGTGGATTCGACCGATTTCTGGATCGACCGCGACGTCACTGCCGGCAACCAGTACTACTATCGCATCATGACCGCGGATGACCGCCAGAGCGATATTACGCTGTCCGAACTGTGTTCCGCCAAGATGCCGGTCGAAGTCTTCATCTACGCCGAGAATGGCGAGATACGGTTCGATTTCGATCTGGAAATCTCCGACAACCTGAATTGGCGATTGCTCGATCTGAGCGGAAACCTGCTGGTGAAAAACGATTCCTGGTACGACGCCGGCAGAACCACCGAGTACTGGAACGGCATCGCGCAGGACGGCAAAACCATTCCCGACGGCGTCTATTTCTTTCGTTGCTTCTCCGAACGCTCCCTATCCGAGACGGTGCAGACCATCGTGATCGTGAGGAAGTAGATATCCTCACCCTGTCCCTCTCCCGCCCCGATGCATCGGGAGGCGAGGGAACGGCAATTGACAGAAGGATATTCCTTATAGCTCCTTCTCCCGCTTGCGGGAGAAGGCGGGGGATGAGGGAAAAAAACCGGAAGCTGGATCGACAAAAACTGATTGACAACCTTCGAATCGAACGACACATATAGAACAAACATCATCACAAGGAGACATTCGATGAACAGTAAATGGGCATGGATACTCGGAATCTGCATGATCGTCGCGGCGATCGCGTTCGGCATCTTCTTTTTGGTTGCGAGGCAGCAGGCAGACACCGTGCGGGTGGTCGGCTACGCGGTTCGGGATTACGAGGCGGACCTGGTCAAGTGGTCGTTCTCGTTAACGGCCCAAGCGGAATTGAACAAGCCGGAAGAGGGTCACCGCGCCATCGGCAGGAAGCTGGAAACCTTCCGCAAGGCATGGGAAAAGCTCGATCTGAAGGTCGAAGACATGATCGTCCATCCGGTCGAAACGCAGAACAACTACAGCATGGGCGGTGAGATCACCGGCTACACGTTCCAGCAGCGGATCACCGTTACCAGTCGCGATATCGATCCGATCGAGCAGCTTTCCATCGATACCAAAGCTCTTCTGGATCAGGGCGTGAGTGTGGAGTTCTCCAATCTCGAGTATTTCTCGACCGAGCTGGGCGACATCAAGAAATCCCTGCTGGCGGAAGCGACCAAGGACGCACGCGAACGCGCCGAGAAAATCGTATCGCTCAGCGGACGCAAACTCGGCAAGATGACTTCCGCGCGATCCGGCATCTTTCAGATCACCGAACCCTATTCGACGGAAGTCTCCGACTACGGCATGTACAGCACCGGCACCCGCAAGAAGAGCATCAAGGTGACGGTCAGCGCCGTGTTCGGGATGGAATAAAACCCTAACCCTGTCACTCTCCTCCCGATATATCGGGACGGGAGAGGGGACGGCAACTGGTAGATGGGGAGGAGATGCGGACGAGGACGTCCGCATTCCGAAGAGACTGTAGCGCTCGACCTCTGTGAATTTGCTTGCAAATTCGAATCTTCAAAGGCGAGCATCCTTTTAGCTCCTTCGCCCGCTTGCGTGTCATCCCGAGTAGTGAGATACGAGCGTATCGAGGGAAGGCGGGGGATGAGGGTTTCTCTTGACATGCATCGCTCGTTCGTTATCACGATTCCGATATGAATTTGAAACATTTGAGCATCGTCATACTGCTGTTATCTCTTCTGCTGCCATTATTCGGGCAGGAACGGGAAGATGAAGAGGACAACGACCGCGAATCGGTACGGAAGATCCGGAAAATCCTGAACCTGGAACCGCTGCCGGAGAAGAAGGGCGAGAAGCGAAAGGAGAAGAGCCTCGTCTTCGTCCCGATTGCGTTCTACGCACCGGAGACAGGCACCGGGCTGGGCGCGTCGGTGGTGTGGTTTCGCGAGCGGGATCGTCAGGTTGTCGATAACTTCACCTTCACCGGTTTCGGTACACAGGAGAAGCAGGCGATCCTGATGGCGCAGTTCGACGGCGATATTTTCGAGAAAACTCGTCTCAAACTGCTAATGCAGGGAAAATACTTCCCGGAATCGTTCTACGGGATCGGAAACGACACGAGGAGCGAGGACGAGGAGAGCTTTCTGTCTATGCAGTACGGCGGCAGGATCGCGGTAATGTACAAGCTGACCCACGACTGGGCGCTGGGTCCCGCATACCGCTTTTTTTCGTCCGACATTCAGGAACGCGACGACGGCGGAATACTCGTCTCGGGCGATATCGAAGGCTCGGACACCTACAATATATCCGGCGTTGGATTCTCCACCGACTGGGACACCCGCGACAATATCTATTTCCCGACGAAGGGTTATATCTTCTCATGGGACGCCACAGGCTATCATCCCGCGCTGGGTAGCGATTACGAATTCATGCAGTCGAGCATCGACCTGCGGAAATACGTAAGCGTCATTAAGAAACATATCCTCGCCATGCAAGTTCTGATGAATAACAGTTACGGGGAAGTCCCGTTCCTGCAACTGTACAAGCTGGGCGGACTCGAGATGCTGCGCGGATTTCACCAGACACGATTCCGCGACCGGAATTACCTTGCCGCACAGATCGAGTACCGTTATCCTATCTACAAATCGTTTGGCGGTGCAATTTTCGGCGCGGTTGGCGACGTTTGCGACGAGATGGAGCAACTGAGTATCCGAAAGGTCAAGTCCGCTGCGGGTCTGGGCGTGCGATACCGGCTGGAGAAGACGAACAACCTGAATCTGCGCTTCGATTTCGCGCTCAACAATATTCGCCGGATATCAGGGATTTCGAGTGACGACGATACGTATTACGGTATCTATGTCGCGCTGATGGAAGCGTTTTAAAAGGATGGTCGCATGTTATACAAGACGTTGACAGTCATTGCGTTGCTTCTGTTGGCGGGGCTGTTGCTTTCTGCGGATAAAGAGGTACATTCCGGCACGTCGGTTCTGCCTGTCATCATGCATTCGCCGGAGACCGACTGGGGTTTCGGCGCATATCTGATTCATTACGATCGTGCTTACGAATTGAACCGCGAAGAAATCGCCGATCCCATGAACTATTATAGCGCAGTTGGCGTCTACACCCTGAAGAACCAGATTCAGTTAAACATCTCCGCGGAGCACTATCTGAGTCCCACGCTTCAGGCGATACTCGAATTGACGATCAAGAAGTACCCCAATCAGTTCTGCGGGATCGGAAATGAAACACGCGTCACGCAGGAAGAAGACTATACCGATAACTACGGCGAGTACGAGATGGGGGTCTTTTCAAACATCGTCGGTAACCTTTCACTCGGACCGAACTACCGTTTCCTGTATTCGAAACCTACCGATATCGACAGGGATGGCGCGCTGCAAACGGGGGAACTTCCCGGCAGCGAAACCTTCCTGACGCACGGTATCGGTATAAAAGCAATGTACGACCTGCGCGACGCAGTCATTTACCCGACAACCGGTACTTTCGTGCAGCTTGCTTCGATGCATTACGATGAAGCATGGGGAAGCGATTTTACCTACTCGAAATACTCCTTCGACGCACGAGCGTATTACACGATCTTCCCGAAGCAGATCCTCGCGTTTCAATTCATCTATCTGTTCACGGACGGAGACGCGCCGTTTCAGGAGTATGCGGAACTCTGCGATTACGATACGATGCGCGGATTCTACGAAGGACGCTACCGTGACCACAACGCCATGATGTTGCAGGCAGAATACCGGTTTCCGCTATTCATGCGCTTCGGAGCGACCGTTTTCGGCGGGGTGGGCGACGTCTCGTCAACGCTGGACAAGTTCACCACAGGTGATCTAAAGGTCGCAGGGGGAGTCGGATTTCGCTACGCCTGGGACACAAAGGAGAACCTCAACATCCGGCTCGACATCACCGTGAACAATTCCAGCGATCGTTTCGACAACGACGACCACTCCGAGATGAAGACAAGCTTCTATTTCAACGTCAAAGAGGCGTTCTGATCAGTAAGAGCCGCCGATGTAGTCCTTCAACAGTTGATTCTCCTCGTCCGCCGCTTCCAGCAAGGCTTTGATCACGTCTCCGATCGAGACCATGCCGATCATCATGCCGTTGTTGAAGATCGGAAGGTGCCGTACTTTTCTGTCGGTCATGATCTGCATCACAGCTTGAAGATCGCTCGATGCGTCACCCTCGATGAACTTCCCTCTCGGCGTCATGATATCCGCGACGTATTTATCCTCTTTGTAGCTCTGCATCTTGTGGATGTTCGTCAGGATGTCGCGCTCGGTCATGATACCCGCCACCTTGTCGTCGTCCACGACCATCAATGCGCCGATCCGCTTTTCATTCATAATCTTCAATGCGTCCCTGATAGTCTGTCTGGGTCCAATGGTAATGATACTTCTGGGATTTTTCTCGAATAGCCGTGTTATCTTCATAGCTCACCTCCAATAAAGATGATGTAAATGAATTTGATTCATGTCAATGTTTTTCTTCATTATCTGGTCAACCGCATGCATCTTTGCCCGACCCGCCATATGCGTGGATATACCGCACATTCAAACTACCGGACACCAAATAAATGTGCGAAACACCACGCATATGGCGGGAACAAACAAATCTGCTATGCGGTGGTTTCAGAGAATCCAGAGAGAGTGTGAATTTCATTGACATACATCCAGCGTCGGACAGCCTTTACGAATCGAGGAGAATATCATGCAATACAAGACGATAAACCTGCGCACCGGGCAGCGCGATCAGATGATCGACATTACGGACGAAGTGCGGTCTTTCGTCCGCGAGACGGGTATCGGCGACGGGCTTTTGACGATCCACGTTCCGCACACCACCGCAGCGGTCACCATCAACGAAAACGCCGATCCGGATGTCCCGCACGACATTCTGGGCTATCTCTCGAAGCTGATCCCGCAGCACAGCGGATTTCGGCACATGGAAGGCAACTCGGACGCGCATATCAAGAGCAGTCTGGTCGGCTGCACGCAGCAGATTTTCATCCGTTCGGGGGAACCGGTATTGGGCACCTGGCAGGGCGTATGGTTCTGCGAATTCGACGGACCGCGCAACCGCCGATGCGTGCTGGGGGCGTGCGAATGCTGATGAAGTGGATCACGCTGGCGATCGCGCTGATCGCGCTGTTCGTGCTGGCAAAGAGAAGCCTCTGGATCGCTTTGCTGTCGGCTTGCGCGGTGATCGGATTCATGCTGCTGAAGCCGGTCGATTTCTTCCATCTGGCGGTGCGAACCGTCGGCGATCCGTCGCTGCAATTTCTCGCAATATCGGTCGGGATCATCCCGATAATCGGGGGTGTGTTGCAGGCTTCGGGGATGCTGACGGGAATGGTGAACAACCTCGACATGCGTCGCGACGCCTATCTGATGTCGGCGCCGGCGTTTCTGGGACTGCTTCCGGTTCCGGGCGGCGCGCTGCTTTCGGCACCACTCGTGTTTCGCGCGGGTGACGATATCAGCGATCGCGATTACGCGGTGATCAACGTTTGGTTCCGGCACGTTTTGACCTTCATTTATCCGCTGGCAGCGCTGCTTCCCACCACCAAGATGGCGAGCACGTTGCAGGAGACGCCCATCGACATGTTCACCGCCATGCTGTACCTGATTCCGGGATTCCTGCTGATCACGGTGCTGGGCTATGTTTTTCTGCTCCGGAAAGTCAAGGGCAGGCTGAAGATACAGGGCAAGCGCGAGATCGTGAAGGTGCTGGTTCCGATCGGGATCATCCTGACCGCGCCGGTCGTGCAGTTCGCGCTGAGCCATGTTTTTCCGTTCATGATGACCGAGTTGTTTCTGTTGATCGGCGTGAGTTTGAGCCTGATCCTGGCGCTGATCGCCGGACGCCTTTCGAAGAAGGACTTCCTTCAATCGATCCGCAAGATGAAGCCCTGGAATTTCTACCTCTTGATGCTGGCGATCTTTCTGTTTCTCGGCACGTTCAAGTCGGCTGGAATTCCCGATGTCATCGCCGGATTCGACGTGTCTCCGGCGGTACTGGTGGTTCTCATCGGCGCGCTGGTGGGATTCATCACGGCGCGAACACAGCTCGGGATGTCGATCCTGCTGCCGTTGTACTACGCCAAGTTCGGCGAGATTGGCTATATCGCGTTTACGTTGATGTACATCTCGATCTTCATGGGTTACGTGATCTCGCCGCTGCATCCATGCATCCTGGTCACGCTCGAGTTTTTCGGCACCAGCCTGCGAAGATTCCTCGCGCGCATCTGGCTGCCGGGCGTGATCGTGCTGGGTCTGACGTTCGTCGCGGCACTGCTTCTACTGTAGTGTCATCCTGAGAGAAGTCGAAGGAACACTTGACACGCGTTGCAACGAATTGGTACTATGAACACACGATAACCCTACACGAGGTTTGTATGCGTAAATCATGGATGATTGTGCTTTCGATGCTGCTTGTTTCCACCGCCATTTTCGGTCTGAACTACTCCAACTCCGTCTCCACGGGCATGGAATCCTGGGTGCTGAATCCGGCGTTTCTGTCCGGCGATCCAGACTGGGGCGTCTCCTGGTTGTTCGACTATAACGACGACCGCGAGCAGACCATCACTCTGCGCTTCCCGAAGAACCTCGCCTATACCTACGATTTCAAGCAGGATCATTACCGGCTTGGTGGCGCGGTCTCGCCACTCCGGAACCTGCACGCAGGCTTGATGCTGCGTCACGAGAATCGCAACGAGATGGATCTGGGCATGCTCTACCGTCCGTTCGATCAAGTGTCGCTGGGCTACACTGTCTATGACTTTGCCCACGAGAAACCCGACATGCACCTCGGCATGGCGATACGTCCCTGGCGGGATTATCTCACGCTCTACGCCGAGCAGGAGATCTTCTGGAATTACAGCGACGAGCAGTACGACCGCGATCACTACTTCATGGGCGCGATCCTGCGTCCGTTCAACGGTCTCGAGATCGACGGCAACTACGACAAGGACGAGAACTGGCAGGTCATGGTTCGCGTCGGGCTCGACCATATTTCCCTGGGATATCTGTCGCAGGGCAAGGATGAGGATACTTTCAACACGCGACAGGTGGTAAGCTGGTCGATGCTCGACCACAAGAGCCTCTTCACGCCCGGAAACCGGATGCGGACGATCCGTATTGCGGGAAACCTGTCCTCTACATACGAAGAAAGCTTTTTCCAGGAGACACGCAGCGACGTGAAGATCATGCGCCAAATACAGGACGCGGCGAACGATCCCAAAATCCGCAACCTGCTGCTCTATATCCAGCAGCCGGACGCCACCTTCGCGCAGATCGAGGAAATCCGCAACGAAATCATCAAGTTCCGCAAACACGGTAAGGTCGCCTGCTACCTCGATTACGCCGACCTGAAGAGCCTCTACCTCGCCTCCGCGGCGGATTACATCGTCGCTTCACCCGCAGCCTGCATCGACCTGACCGATCCCGGTCAGACCCTCCTGTCCTTCGGCGGATTGCTGGAGGAACTGGATATCGATGTGCAGAGCTGGCAGATGGGCGAAAACTATATCGGCGAGGAGCCGTTGACCGGGTCGTCCCTGTCCGCCGAGGCGCGAAACCAGCTCGTTCAACTGCGCGAGAAGGCGATCGGTCATGTGATGCAATCGATTATGGATGCGCGTAATCTAACGAAGCAGCCGAGTGAACTTCCTGTGCCGATGACGGCGAATCAGGCTTTGGAAGCAGGCTTGATCGACGAAGAGGGTTATATCGAAAACGCGCGAGGATTCCTTAAGCCGTCAAATGCATTCCCCGAGCCGCGGATCGCCGGTCTGAAGAATCTTCCCGCGGTCCGACGCAACTGGTCGGAAGAGTCCCGCATCGCGCTGATAACAATCGAGGGCAACATTTTACCCGGTGAGAGCAGAGATTGCTTTTTACCGATTCCCGGATTTGGCGGAAAGATCGCCGGACTCGATTCGATCATGGAGCAACTCGACCGGGCGGCACAAGGTCGCTACAAGGCCGTCGTGATCCGTATCGACAGTGGCGGGGGAGACGTGGCGGCGATTACCGCGCTCTGGAATCGTATCCGCCAGATCAACCGCCGAAAACCGGTGATCGTATCGTGCAGTGGAATCTGCACCTCCGGCGCGTATTATCTCGCGCTTCCGGCAGAGCGCGTGTTTGCCGATCGTTTCACTGTCTCGGGCGGCTTCGGCGCTGCGGCGTATCGATTCGACGCAAGCGGCATGTACGGCAAGCTGAAGATCACGGCAGAGACGCTCAGAGCCGGAAGCGATACCGATCAAAACTATCAGGACATGACCAGCGTCTATTATAGGCAGCTCCTGACCCGAATCTCCTCCTCGCGCGATATCCCCATGCTCGAAGTGAACCGCATGGGCGACGGCGCGCTGCTGGTGGGCGACGAGATTTTGTCGCGCGGTCTGGCGGACGAGATCGGCGGCCTCCGGGACGCGATTGACTACGCCCGTCACCGCTCCGGATTGTCCATAGATGCTAAGGTTGATTATCTGTCGGACAACAAGCGGTGGTTCGACATGCTCAATCCGATGAAAGACCTGCAATTCCCGCTCAAGAACGGCTTCTACATGCACTCCGGATTGAATCGAGGGATGTAATTCATGGAGCACAGCCATCCCTGGCTGCATCTCTCATCTCTCCGGGAGCGCCGCTCGGAGATCAGCGCCTACGGGATGTAGGGATGCGGACGTCCGTGTTCCCAACGTAGCGCTCGACCTCCGGACGAGCCATCTCTATCTTGTTAATCGTGTTATACCATTTCTGCTTTGACGATTCATATATCAAAGAAATAGAAGCTGCGGAAATGATTATCGGGGAGGATTTTCCGAATGATTTTTCAAACGCTTTTATGACATTTCATTCGGAAAACCGTATTAATCATGGGAATCCAGATTCAGACAAAGGAAATGCCGAGCTGGAGCTTGGCGGTTCAGGGAGAAGAGATGCAACCAGGGATGGCTGCGCTCCATGAAAAACGCCCCTCCGGATGAAGGGGCGTCGTTGTATATAGCGTTTTATCGCTTAGAAGTCTGCGAGGACATCCGCGATGGTCGGCTTGCCGATTTCCTGAAGGTCGTAGCTGACGCGGACGGTCGGCTTGTCGATCTTGCAGACGCGGTTGAGGTCGATCGGGGTGGCGATCACGACGCTGTCGCATTCGACGGCGTTGATGGTCTCTTCGAGGTCCTTGATCTGCTGTTCACCGTAACCCATCGCCGGAAGAAGGATCCCGATCTCAGGGTACTTCATGAAGGTATCATCGATGGTACCGACAGCCCATTCGCGCGGATCGACGAGGTCTTCGCAGCCGTATTTCTCGGCGGCGACGACGCCAGCGCCGTAGGTCATCTCACCGTGAGTGAGGGTGGGACCGTCTTCGACGACGAGGACGTTCTTGCCCTTGATCAGTTCGGGCTTGTCAACAGTCAGCGGAGACGCGCCGTCGATGACGATTGCATCGGGGTTGATCTCGCGGATGTTGCCGCGAACTTCGAGAATGTCGTCCATGTCGGCGGAGTCGATCTTGTTGATGACGACCACGTCGGCCAGGTTGAGGTTGGTCTCGCCCGGGTGGTAGCTGACTTCGTGGCCCGGTCGGTGCGGATCGACGACGACGATGTTGATCATCTTGTCGGAGCAGTAGAACGAGATGTCGTTGTTACCGCCGTCCCATATGATGACGTCGGCTTCTTTTTCCGCTTCGCGCAGGATGGCTTCGTAATCGACGCCTGCGTAGATCACACTGCCCATAGCGATATGCGGTTCGTATTCTTCCATCTCTTCGATGGTGCATTTGTGCTTCACGAGGTCGGAGAGTTCGGCAAAGCGCTGAACTTTCTGTGCCACGAGGTCGCCGTACGGCATGGGGTGGCGGATGGAGACGACTTTTCTGCCTTTGGCCTTGAGCGCTTTGACTACCGCGCGGGTGGTCTGGCTCTTGCCGCAGCCGGTACGAGTCGCGCAGATGGTGACCAGCGGCTTCGTGGTCTTGACCTGGGTCTGGCGCGCGCCGAGAAGGATGAATTCAGCGCCGACAGCGTTCACCAGGGACGCCTTGTGCATGACGACTTCATGCGGGACGTCGCTGTATGAGAACACAACCTGATCGATGTTGTTCTCTTTGATCAGCTTGACAAGGTCTTCTTCCGCATAGATCGGAATGCCTTCGGGATACAGTTCACCAGCCAGTTCTGCAGGGTATTTTCTACCGTCGATATCTGGAATCTGCGTCGCGGTGAATGCCACAACTTCGTAATCTTTATTGTCACGATAATAGACGTTGAAATTGTGAAAATCGCGACCGGCAGCGCCCATGATTAACACTTTCTTGCTCATTCGAGTTCTCCTTTATGTGTATGTTTTCCCTCAAATTTCCGTTTGCGGTTTTAACGTCAAGGAAAATCCCCCGAAAGGCGTTTTTTTACACTATTTGTCTGGTTTTTAAGTGTTTATAATACGTGAAAATGCGACAATAATCCGGTTAGTCGGTTACTACAATATCCAGCAGGATCAGGAAGTCGCCGCTTTTCAGATCGTCCTTCGTTAACGGTTTGAAAGCGGTCGAGATCACCACAATTGCGAGATCGGATTTCAGATTCTTCAGTTTACGCACCGTGCCAAGGTAGCTGTTCGAATAGAAACTGTCGTTGAAATGGAGGATGCGCTTCCTGGGATCCCGTCGATGGTAATTCAGAATACTCTCCGCCATGGTGTCGTCTTTCAGGCACTGGGCGGCGTACATGTATTTCGCTTCCAGGTATTCCGGCTCGAAGTCCAGTTCCTCCGCAAGTTTCTCCAGATAAAGTTCTTTGTATTCGTCGTCGGGAGTCAGGATTTCTTGCGCGGCCATACGTCTCATGCTGTCGGACATAGTATGGAATGCCCGGATACCTTCACGACTCACACTCTCGACGAGTCTGCGCGGAGCATTCGCTGCGATGACCGGTATATGCTTTGTTTTCGCGTACCGGATGATGGAGTGGTGATCCGCCAGAAATCTCTTCCACTGCTCGGTGTCGATCCGGATTTTGCGCGAGGCCTCACGCTCTCTAATGTAATCGTTCAGGACAGGCTGGGCTGTTCGATCGAGCTTCTCCAGGGAGATCGCCAGAAAGCCTTCGTCCGCTTCGTACAGTTCGCGCATCAGATCGAACTCGATGCCGCGCGTGAGTGTCCTGCACTTGGGTTGGCCGAAGAAGATCACATCGTATTCGAGGAGTTTTTTCACCAGTTGCTCGAGTGTGATTATATCGCCGTTGGATGTGTCGATTATCTTGTAGTCCGTGCAGAATAACAATACGGGCATCAGAAGAAAACACAGCCAGATGATGATCCATTTCATTGTGGATGCCGACCATTCCCTGCTCATTTAAAACTCCTTTACATGTTCTACTTCATCCTGTCGCGATAACAACGCTCAGAATACCACTCGCCAAACTTTCGCATTGGAGCAGATAGTATGCAAGAAGAATCTTTGTTTTTCCTAATTTGACTCCAACATAATCATGTAATCGCCCATTTTGAACTTCACATCTTCCAGCATCTTCGGCAGGGGAGTAATCACCGCGATCTTCAGCTCCGGATTCAGTTCCTTTAATCTCGAAACTGTTCCCAGATAGCTGTTGCTGTGGAAATCGCCGTTGAAGTGGATGATTCTCTGGTCGGGGAATTGTTCGCGGTGGTTGGCAATACTCTCCGCCATGGTGTCGTCCTTGAGGCACTGCGCCATGTAGAGGTATTCCTCGTTCAGCTTTCCCATGGGATGCATACCGCCGGACATGGTGTTGAGGAAACGCTTTTTGTAATCGTCGTCTGGCGCTGTTATCTGGCGAGCTGCATAACGCTTATCCTTCTCGGGGAATGCCTCGAACGCTTCCATGCCGCCTCTGCTTACTTCCGCCGCCAGCCTTCTGGGAACATTCGCCGCGATAACGTGCAGTTGCTTGTCCTTCGCGAATTCGATCAATGGTCTGTAGTCTGTCTCGTAACTACCCCATGGACGCGAATCTTCCAGTAACTCCTCCTCTGAAATTTCACTTTCGAGGTATCGATCGAGAACAGGCTGCACGTCTCGCTCGAACATCTCCATGGACACGGCGAGGTTCGGATTCTTCTTGTAGAGCGCTTTCAACAGGTCGATTTCCATCTTGTGCAGAACCGCGTTACCGTGGTACTCGCCGAAGAACACGACGTCGTATTGCGTGAGTTCGTCGGCAAGCTGATCGATGTTTACCCCCCCTTTGTCCCTGTTGAGAGATTCAGGTTTTCCTTCGTCAAACCTACACATTATCAGGGGGGTGTAAAGAGAATCGGCGCTATCCTCATCCGAACAGAGCATCAACATCGGGAGCAGAAGCAGTGTCAGCGCAAGAATCAACCATCTCATCGAATCACCGTCATTTTTTTTACGACGGGTCCGGTCTGCGTATCCGCTTTGAACAGATATACGCCTTCCGCAACCTGCTTCCCGTCGAGGTCTCGTCCGTCCCACTGTGCGACGCCCTGATCATTCGTGCGGAGTTGCCTGACGATCTGTCCGCGAACGTTGAAGATCGACACGGGTACCGGCTTCGAGCTTGGGATCGAGAGGCTGAGATTGCCGCTGCGATACGGATTGGGCGCGAGGTTGAAGGTGATCGGTTCGATTGTCTGCGGTTCATCAACGGAGTTCTGTGCCTCGACTGTGTATTCGTAGGACACGGAAGTGTTACCTGCGTTGGAGAACACCAGGATGACGCTGGAGAATTCGTCGCTGGTTGCCTGCGAAGTAAAGCTCAATTCGTCCTCGCATGTCCAGATGCCGAGTTGTGTGGCTGCAGGATCGATACCGATACGGATTTCGGCAATCAGGATACTACTCGTCGTGGTGATGTTGAAGGTTGGCGGGACATTGCCGGTGACGACTTTGGTGTATTCCGCCGCCCATCCGCTGACGGTTCCGGAACCGTCGTCCGGCAGCGTGGTGTGAAGATTTTGCGTATGGAAGCTTGGTAGATCCAGTAGTTCGTATCCGTAGAGACCTTCGTATGGTACAGGATCGTTCAGGTAGTTCGCGATGGTCCAACCCAGGAAGATGCTCTCGAAGGGGATCGTGTAATCATGCGCGAGTAATTCCGCCGAAATTCCGTTGATTCCATTTGCGGGATTGGCTACGATATCCGGGATGATGGAGCCGTCGTCGTAGTGCTCCGCGAAGTAGGTGAAGAAGAGCATCACCTTGACGTAGTCGGCGAACTGCTGATCCCATTCGATGAGCGAATTGTCGGGATTGGTGTTGAAACCGGTGATGGGATCGGGCATGCCGAACCACACCATCGCCAGCTCGGCGCAGCCTTCATCGACCCATGTGTCTTCGTTCGGATCGCCACCCCAGTGGATCAGGTGCTGAAGCTCGTGTGAGAGAACCGATATGCGGATGGGATCGACCGGGTCGAGTGGATAGCAGGTCATGTAAATCATCTCGCACTCGTTACTGTGACCGGACGGATTCATCTGCTGAGCTTCCGCCTCGGTGACCTGATTGTACGGGCTGAAGTAGCCGTCGAACTGGCTGCCGTTGAACTGCCCCAGCGCCGAGTAGAACACGATCAGCTTCGGGTCGTTGTCCAGCTCGTCCGGTAGCGGACCGAAGAGGTCGATGTCCATCTCGACAGCGCCGTAGAGTTCCGAGTTCATCGTGTGCTCTTCCAGATAGGGCATCACGGTATCGACGTCGTCCTGATCCATGTGGACGCCCCACTGGTCGTCCGCGACGAAGAGGTAGCAGTGCTCACCCACTGCGCGGCAGGTGGCTTCCGACTGAATCCATGATGGCGGCATGACGCTGAGGTTCCAGCGCCAGAAGGTTCGTGTGTCGCCAACCTCGTAATCTCTCGTGTCGCGGCTTTCACGGATCGCTTGATGATGCGCGGAATCCTTCCACTGAGCGGTCTGCATCGATAAATCCCTTCGAAATGACTCGAAATCGGAATTCATCGTGGCGTAGATGCTTACTGTCATAAGCAAAATGGTTATACTGAGTATGTATCTCATAGAAACCTCCATGTTCTTCGTATCTACCTGAAAAAATAGTGGAACAGAAAAGTTGTCAATTCCAATATTGTTTGGATAATTGGAGCTTGCCATGTAATATGTTGATATATGGGAAGATCGGAGGTTCTATGGAACAGACGGAAATCGTAATGATCGGTACGCTGCATGAGGGACATCGTAAGAACGCGAATTATTCGGTGTATGATCTGCACAAGATATTACGTCGCATCCACCCCGACATCCTTTTCCTCGATCTACCCACCAGTCTCAGCGGAAGACGCGGCACGATTCCGCGGCGGATCATCAACGAGGGCGATCTGCCCGAACTCGAAGCCCTGCGTGAGATCGTAAGCAAGGAAAACCTCGACGTGATTCCCTTCGACATTCCCGATCTGATCGACCGCATCGAGCGCATCAATTCCCGTCGCGACGAAGCAGGCGAACTGCTGCACAAATGGCAATCAGAGCTGGAGCGCAACGAATCCAACGCCATGTACCTTCAAATGCTCTCACTGGCGCTTGAGCTGCGCGAGATCCAGAACTTTCACTACATCAACGCCGATCCGTTCATCATCAATTCCAGCGGTTTCGACCGCATTGTCCGGCTGCGGCACAATATCTGGAGTGAACTGCTGCCGGAGATTCTCAGGAAATTCTCGCGATTCGAGAAGCTTCGAAGTTATTGGATAAACTATTATGAATTCTGGTATTATCGCAATACCAGGATGGTGGAGCATATCAAACAAATTCTGGAACATTTTCAGGGGAAACGCTGCGCGCTGATGGTCGGCGCCGAACACCGTTATATATTGAAGGACATGTTTCCCCGCTCCGAGCATTCTATGATCAAGGAATTCTATGAAATCGAAATTGACAGATAATACAAGTCATTCTCAACAACCTCGTAAACAAGTACTCGACGACAGCAATATCAAGAAACTCATGATCCGGCTATCGATTCCAGCCGTGATCGGGATGATGCTGCAAGCCCTGTACAATGTCGTGGATAGGATTTTCGTGGGGCAGGGCGTCGGCAAGGAAGCGATCGCCGGCATCACGATCTGCTTTCCCATCCAGATGATCGTCATGGCAATCGGCATGACGGTCGGGATCGGTTCGGCATCCATCATTTCCCGCGGACTCGGTTCCGGCAACATTGACCGGGCCGACCGGGCTTTCGGTAACGCCGTTCTCCTTTCGGTGCTTTTCAGCTCCATCATTGCAGTATTCGGACTGTCCAATATCGACTGGCTGCTGAAAGCATTCGGCTCGACTCCGCTGATCTACGGCCCGGCACATGATTATCTCAGCACCATTCTGATGGGCAACGTGTTCTTTGCTTATTCGGTGGCAAGCAACAACATCATCCGTTCGGAAGGCAACGCACGTGTCGCCATGGTCTCGATGCTGGTGTCGGCGCTGAGCAACATCATCATGGACCCGATCTTCATTTTCGTATTCGATATGGGCGTCCGGGGCGCGGCGATCGCGACGGTTCTGGCGCAGTTCCTCATGGCTTGCTGGGTGACGCATTATTTCATCTTTGGCAAGAGCCACCTGACCTTCAAATTCGCCAACCTGAAGCCCCACTGGGACATCATTCGCGAAATGCTCGCCATCGGCAGCTCGTCATTCGCACGGCAGATCGCCATGAGCGGAAGCGCGCTGCTGGTCAATCAATCCCTGCGTCACTATGGCTCCGAGATCCACATTGCAGCATACGGGATCATCAACAGCATCATCATGATGTTCATGATGCCGATATTCGGTATTTCACAAGCGCTTCAGCCGATCATAGGATTCAACTACGGCGCCAGGCGCTACGGACAGATCAAGCGTGCTTATCTGCTCGCGAGCAATGCCGGTACCGCGATTATCGTGTTCGGGGTTATCGTCATGCTGGCGTTCCCGACGGTTCTGATCCGGGCGTTCACCAGCGATCCGGAGCTGCTTGCGGAAGCGTCGCGATACATGCGCGTGATCATCCTCGGTCTGCCGGTCGTTGCCTATCAGATCACCGGCACCGTCAATTTCCAGGCTACGGGCAAGGCTTCCACCGCGCTGATCCTCGCCCTTTCGAGGCAGGTTTTGATGCTGATACCGCTGCTTCTTGTGCTGCCACGCTTCATCGGTCTGACCGGCGTCTTCGCATCCTTCCCGATCTCGGATTTCCTCACGACGGTACTAACTTCGATTTTCGTGATCAGGCAAATCAGGCAGTTCAATAAAATGAATGCGCATGTGCCGGAGTGGAAATGAGCAATCGTGAGCTCGCCAGAAACACGCTCTTCATGACGTTCGCCGTATTCCTGAGCCGCATACTGGGGCTCTTGCGCGATCTGATCTTCGCAAGCTTCTTCGGAACATCGTACGTCGCGGACGCCTTCAATCTGGCGTTCATCCTGCCGAATCTTTTACGCAGGCTCTTCGGCGAGGGCGCTCTCTCGGCGGCGTTCGTTCCGCTCTACAACGAGATCGGAATCAAGCGTGGCAAAGAGAGCCAGATACGCTACGGGATCCAGGTCGTCAGCGTCCTGAGCATCTTTCTTGTACTGCTGAGTTTGATCGGCACCCTGCTGGCACCGCTGATCGTACGGATATTCGCGCCCGGATTCGACGAACAGACCGCGCATCTTACCGTGAAGCTGGCGCGTATCATGTTCCCCTATTTATTCCTGGTCGGCGTTTCCTCGACCTTGATCGCCATCCTCAATTCGCACGGACACTTTTTCATCCCCGGTCTTTCGTCGGCGTTCTTCAACATCGGCATGATCGCCATGCTGGGAATCTACGCCCTCCTGAAACCCTCCGACATGAGCGTCTATGCGGTTGTGCTGTCGTATGGTGTGCTGCTGGGCGGTGTCTTGCAGACGGTGGTCAATTTCCCGCTGTTGAAGCGGCACGGCTATCGTATCAAGCTTTATCTGAAGGGTAACAAGGAGGCGATGGGACAGCTCTGGAACCGCTTCCTGCCCGGCGTGGTCGGCATCGCAATCTTGCAGGTCAACCTCGTGGTCGATCGTATGCTGGCGTCGTTTCTTCCCGAAGGGAGCATCTCTGCGCTGACATACGCGTATCGTCTGATGCAATTGCCGCTGGGTATGTTCGGCGTTGCTGCCGGAACCGCGGCGATCCCCGAATTCTCGCGCCTGATCGTGAAGCAGAACTGGCACGAGCTGTCGGAGAAAATACGTTTTGCCTCGCTTTCGATGATTTTCCTGATGATTCCGGTGACCGCCTTTATCGCGGCATCCGGTGAGGACCTCATCCGCGTGATCTTTATGCGCGGCGCTTTCGATGCCCACGCCCTGGACATGACCACGCCGGCACTGATCATGTATAGCGCCGGACTGGTCTTTTTCAGCGTCAATCGCATCCTGGTGCCTGTCTTCCACGCGCACGGCGACACAAAAACACCGGTGATCATCTCCGGCATCGCGACGGCTTCCAACATCGTCCTCAACCTCATCCTGATGCAGTTCATGGCGCATGTGGGCCTGGCGCTGGCTACCTCGCTCTCCGCGCTGCTTCAGACGATCGTTCTGCTGATGGTCATCGGTAGGAAATTCCCGTACATACACAGCCGGTCGGTCGTGAAGGAATCGATCAACATCCTCGTTCTGGGCGTGCTGGTATATGCGGCGAAGATCCCCGTTGCGTTGTTCATCGGCGGTAGCGACTGGTTGCACAGCGCGATCCGATTGTCCCTGCATATCGTGCTGACCGTCGTAATCATCCTTCCGGGACTTCGCATGATGGGCCTGAGCTTCGACCCGAAGAGACGAAGACTGTCATGGAAAAGAAATACCTGAGAAAGCTGCAACTGGCGCCGAACAAACCGGGCGTCTATCGCATGCGGGACAAAGACGGCGAGATCATCTACGTCGGCAAGGCGCTGAACCTCAAGAACCGCCTCAAATCCTATTTTACAGGCACACCGGCGGACGAGAAGACCAAAAGCCTGGTCGAGAACATCGACGATTTCGACTACATCATCACCGTCAGCGAATATGAAGCGCTGGTACTCGAAGCCAACCTCATCAAGAAGCACAGACCGCACTACAACATCCGGCTCAAGGACGACAAGCAGTACCCCTTCATCCGCATCTCGAACGAACCGTTTCCGCGCATTTTCGTCACCCGCGAACAGGTCAGGGACGGCTCGCAGTATTTTGGACCGTACACCGATGCCAGGGCTGTCCGCCGCACGCTGCGCCTGATCGAGTGGATATTCCCGATCCGTACCTGCACACGCGAGATTCCGGAAAAGGAAATCATCTACGAACGACCCTGCATGAACTACCAGATGGGCAAGTGCCCGGCGCCGTGCGTCGGCTACGTGAAGAAGGACGAATACAAGCAGACCGTGGTGCAGATCGTCAGGTTCCTGCAAGGAAAGGATCACGAAGTAGCGGAGAATATCCAGCAGGAGATGCAGGAATACTCGGACAACCTCGAATTCGAGAAAGCCGCGAAGATGCGCGATCGCCTGATGCACATCGAGAAGCTTATGGCGAGCCAGAACGTCTATTTCACCGACGGCAAAGACCGTGATGTCATCGGACTCTACATCGAGGGCGAACGAGCCGTGATTTCGGTGCTGAAGGTGCTTTCCGGCAAGCTGCTCAACCGCGAGATCCACGAACTCGAGAACGCGAAAGATCAGTCCGAAGCGCAACTCCTGGCGGCCTTCGTGCAGCAGTACTATTCTCAGATTATCGATCGCGACGGTACGCTTCCCTATCGAATCTACGTGCAGAACGAACCGGAAGAGTACGAGACGCTCAACGGCTGGCTGAAAAACCGGCTGGTCGTACCGCAGCGAGGCGACAACCGTAAGCTGATGCTCATGGCGCGCGAGAACGCCTTCAACTACGTCGAGGAACTCAAGCTCAAGAACCTGCGGAAAAAGCATCGCACCATTTTCCCGATCCAGGAACTCAAGGACAAGCTCGGTCTGCCGCAGCTCCCGCGCAAGATCGCCTGCTTCGATATCTCCACCATCCAGGGTTCGGAGACGGTCTCGTCGATGGTATTTTCCGAAAACGGCAGGATGAAGAAGCGCAACTACCGGCACTACACCATGAAGACGGTGGATGGGCAGGACGACTTCGCCAGTATGGAGGAGACACTCACCCGATACCTCGCCAAGATCGACGAGCAGGAGAAACCGGACTTGATCGTGATCGACGGCGGCAAGGGACAGCTCGGACGCGCGTGGAGCGTTTTACAGAAATCGGGTGTCGAGGGGATCGAGATGATCTCGCTGGCAAAGCGGATTGAGGAGGTCTTTCGCCCGGGCAGCAGCGAATCGGTGATTCTGCCGCGGTCGTCCTCGGCGCTACGCCTCTTGATCAAGGTCAGAGACGAGGCGCACCGGTTCGCGATCACCTTCCACAGAAAGAAACGCTCCATGCGCACGCTGGTCAGCGAACTGGACACTATCAAGGGTGTGGGCAGCGAGAAGAAGTTTTTGCTTCTAAAAATGTTCGGTTCGGTGGAGAATCTACGGAAGGCGTCGGTCGAGAAACTTCAGCAGGTGCCTGGTATCGGCGAGAAGACGGCGCGGTATATTTTGGAGACGTTGAACTCCCCCCAGCCCCCTCTTTGAACAAAGAGGGGGAGTAGAAAGGCTGCTGCGCGCCGTAATCTACTATTGTCAAACATCTTGCGTAGCCAAGTCCCTCTCTTGGATCCAAGAGAGGGATTTAGGGAGAGTTTCTCTATTCTTCCTTCATCTTCTTGAACATCGCGCCCAGCGGTCCCCAGATGAACAACAGATGGCTCGCCGCACCACCGCTCAGAAGCATGTTCATGCTATGTTTGACGGGTGAATCTCGCATAATAATCGCTGCTCCGATGATAACCGCGCCCCAGATGATGGCGCTGGCGATAATGAAGTAACCGACACTCTTTCCTTTCATCATGTTCTCCTATCGTTGAACAGTTTGTAAGCCTTTATCGCTAAGACGCTTGAGGATTCCGTCGTCTCCCACCAGGTGGAACGACCCCACGATCACGAAATACGTGTGTTGCTCGTCGCCGTTGGCATATTCCACGATTTGATCG
Source organism: Cloacimonadales bacterium (SeqCode) (assembly GCA_963666875.2). Lineage (GTDB taxonomy): Bacteria > Cloacimonadota > Cloacimonadia > Cloacimonadales > JAIOQZ01. The sequence continues at coordinate 387,077 of CAXXPU010000019.1, read as the reverse complement.
ACCATACCGCCTTCCCGCTCTGTGAAAAGCTTATCGTAGTACAGCATGATGCCGGGAAGATTTTTGGCTTCCTCCTTCATTTTACCTCTGGATAGCTCGTACAGCTTGTTTGCGTCGCCGTTTTCCCATGCCTTGAACATCTCGCCGAACATCTCTTCGATGTTGTCGAAGTCGTCGATCGAATAATTGAGATAATCGACCTGTACACTGTCAGGAAGGGATGAGAGCTTCTCCATTTGCAGAATCATGGTCTCGAGTTCGAGAATCGGCATATTCTTCTCATGAGCCTTCTGAAGGAAGTGCATATCCACGCCCAGATCCGACTTGATGCCGAGTTTCTGCAACATACCCATTCCCAGGCTCAGGCTTGCGAACCATGGTCGAAACATGTTCATCTGCGCCTGCGGGATGCCCATCGCCTCGAATTTCTCGCTCAGCGAGCGGAATGCCTTCGGCTCCAGCATGTCGCTGAGCTTGGTCCCATCCTGAAAAACAGCCCTCGGGGCGATGAATGCCTGTAGCTGATTCTGATCGATGTTCGATGCGTCCAGCTCGACCACCAGCACATCCGACTTATCGAATGCCTCTTCGATGGCAGGATCGAGCGGATACGCCTCTTCCGGCATCAAATGGATGGAGCCGAGGAGATAGACCTTGTTCTTTCCATTCTCGATCTCGTATAACATACTCTCCGCGCTGATCAATGTGACCAGCATCAGAAGTGCGGCGACGAATAATGCCTTTCTCATCGTGTTTTTCATTTATTTCCTCCTGAAGAGATTTTTTTCTGCACGTACGAAATACTCGAAATTGATTTGAAAACTCTCAATTGATTTTCTGATGCTCGTTACCTTGTCTTCCGGTGACATTTTGCTGAAGATAGGGGCATAGATTTCTGTCAGATTGAATTCGTTGAGCGCTCCGTTGTAAATGATGAGAGAAATGTACGGATCTTTGACCCAGATGCTGTGTATCAGATCCTTGCCGTTGCGGTCGATGAACGCGATGAGAGATTCTGAAGCATCCTTGACCATGATCAGCCAGTGACCGATCAGTTCTTTCAGTACCAGTTCGGCGTTGATTGCGGAAACCTGCCGGATATTCTCGAATCGTTTGTCGCAATAATTCTTCAGCGTGATCATCACGTCTTCTTCGCTCTTCTTGCGCAGATGAGGTTCCAGGACTTCGAGCGGCACGGGGAAGCTGTCGATAACCAATTGGTGCTCCGCGCTACGAATCATGGATATCGCCTTTTCGTAGGTCAGCTCCAGCGACTGCAGTTCGTAGATGCCGGTGCTGCTTTCGTTCACCTCCAGCTTGTTCACCTCGCTGAGGATGCGCTCCCGCTGCCTTTGATACTCGCTCTCGATCTTGTTCAGGAATTCCTTCGCCGGAATCGCCTCGAAGATGGTCTTGCTGGTGGTGTTGTCGCTGATCACCGCGCCTTTTCCCTCCAGGCTCTTGAGCGCTTTGTAGGTGTTCGCGACCGGCTTGCCGATCTCGACTGCGATCTTGTAACCTGTGTTGCGCTTGTTTTCCAGAAGCCAGATGTAGGCGACAGCCTCCAGTTCGCTGAGTCCCATTTCCCGCAACAGCCCGGTCAGCGTCTCGTGTTCGTTCATGGTGTCCTCGATTATTAGTAGTGACTCGCTACTAATATGCGAATGAGTTGGAATTGTGTCAAGCAGAAAATTGCCCAATGAAAAACCCCGATCCTGAGACCGGGGTCGAAACTGCATTGAAAACGAGTGTAATTAGCGAGCTACGTATTCATTGATGCTGTTGGCGATAACGTTGCCGAAGTAATTGAGCAGACCGCGGTAGTCGCCGACGTTCGACTTCGTGGCTTCGATCGGAGAAACCAGTTGCCAGACCTTCTTCCCGGTCTTCGTGTCGTACATCTCAGCCGACTCCATATAGACATAGTCGCCACGGAACGTCATCGGAGCCGCGTCGAGGAATTCACCCAGCGTGACGACGAGATAGAAATCCGCGCCTTGCTTCTCCGCTTCGGCTTTTGCCAGATCCAGATTCGGTTTTTCGGTGTTGTTGAAGGCTTCGTTCGTAGTTTCGACAATCTCGAAGGGCTTGTTCATGAACGCCTGCTTGATATGTGCGGCAAGCATGCTGCCACTACCCGCTCCGGCTTCGTGCGCCTCACCTCTCTGGACAACATCGCGAGGCGGTAACAACAGAATTTTACCCGGGTGGTAGGGTTGAACGTATGCCTTGGTCGATTTACAACCTGTGAACAGAATGAGGAATGCTATCGATAATACGAAAAGAGAGACAAGTTTTATATTTTTCATCAGAACCTCCTGATTCCCGATAAGAATTTCGATTTATCCCGTCAAGACTATTCGGTCATACCAGGATGAAAATCGATAGCGTCATTCAGGATTTTTCCATTGACGGCGGATTGCCAAATCGTTAATCTCGTTAGAAAGAACCATCAAGGAGGCATAGCCATGAGAAGGCTTCATCTTAGTGACAGGGATAAAAAAATCGCCGGCGTATGCGGCGGGATGGGCGAATCGCTCGGGATCGGTTCGGATTTTGTCCGGATCGCGTTCGTGCTGGCGACGGTCTTCGGCGGCGTCGGGATTGTCGTCTATATCGCGCTGATGTTCATCCTGCCCAGGGAGGGCGATCCGCAGATTATCGACGTGATCCCGGAAGGCGAGGAGAAAGAAAGACTCTTCCGAAGCCCTCACGAGAGGATCATCGCGGGTGTCTGTGGCGGCGTGGCGCAATATACCGGATGGGATGTGAGTCTGATCCGGCTGGGCTTCATACTGCTGACGCTGATGTCGGGTTTGGGCGTGGTTTTATACCTGATCATGTGGCTGGTAATGCCGCTTCGGGAAGATTCGTAAGGAATGCAGGCGATCCTCGCCACGCTGTGCTATGTCATGGACGGCCAGCGCACGCTGATGCTGTTCCGCAACCGCAAGAAGAACGACATTCACAAGCAGAAGTGGAACGGCCTCGGCGGTAAACTCGAAGCGGGTGAGACTCCGGAAGAGTGCGCTGTCCGCGAGGTCTTCGAAGAGTCGGGTCTGACCGTTACCAATCCCTTCATGCGCGGCGTACTGACCTTTCCGCTCTTCGACGGCGAGAACGACTGGTACGTATTCCTGTTCGAGATGCACGAGTTCAGCGGCGAATTGATCGATTCGCCGGAGGGCGAGCTTGCGTGGATCCCGAACGAAGAACTGCTCGATCTCAACCTGTGGGAGGGCGACCGCATTTTCCTGAGGTGGCTGGGTAAACCTGGACTCCATTCCGGTGTGTTTCGGTACGAGAACGGCGAATTGGAAGAATGGTCATCTGTTCACTACGAAGACGTATAACCGATTTGTAATCCATTGCCGCTGAAATAATTCCGAACGATAAACTTTTTCCTTCACAAAATATTTGACATTATGAAATATTGGTGTATCATATCGGAAAAAACAAAGGAGATCACATGGAACACCTCACACTGGATACATTCAAGGAAAAGGTTTTCGATTTCGAGAACAGCAAGGAATGGAATTACGTTGGCGACAAGCCGGCAATCATAGACTTCTACGCGGACTGGTGCGCGCCGTGCAAGATGGTAGCACCGGTGCTGGACGAGCTTTCGTCAGAGTATGGCGACAAATTGGCGATTTACAAGATCAACACGGAAGACCAGCAGCAGCTTGCGGGCATGTTCGGCATCCAGAGCATTCCGTCCCTGCTTTTCATCCCGAAGGAAGGGCAGCCGCAGATGGCGATGGGCGCATTGCCGAAGAAGACGTTCCACGAAATCATCAAGGATGTTCTGAAACTCGATCTACCCGTAGAAGTATAAGTTTTGGTCCCTGCATACTGGAAAACGACGGACGCTGCCATATCGGCAGCGTCTTTCGTATTCGGGTATCGCCTTACGCATTGACGGTGGGGAAAAGATACATTGACAAATTTCCCTGCCTGATTTTCGTAACCAAAATTTTGAAAAGAGGTTGATTATGGCGATTAAAATTGCCAACCGAGCGAAAGCGATCAAACCATCTCCCACTCTATCCGTATCCAACAAAGCCACCGAACTGAAAAGCCAGGGCATCAATGTGATCAATTTTGGCGTGGGAGAACCGGATTTCGACACACCCGACTACATCAAGGAAGCGGGTAAAAAAGCGATCGACGAGAACTACACCCGCTACACATCCGCGGCAGGTTTCCCCGATCTGCGCGAAGCGATCTGCCAGAAGCTGAAGAAGGAAAATCATCTCGATTACAAACCCTCCGAGATCCTGGTAACACCGGGCGCGAAATCCGCGATCATGGAAATCCTGATGACGATATGCGATCCGCGCGACGAGGTTTTCATCCCCGCACCGTATTGGGTCAGCTATATCTCGCAGGTGGAACTGGTCGATGCCTTCCCGATCCTATTACCCACCAGCCGGACGACCGGTTTCAAGATCACGCCGCAGCAGCTTGACGAATCGATTCGGTCGAGCAGCACGCCAAAAGCAGTGATCATCAATTCTCCCAACAACCCCACCGGGGTTGTATATAATCGCGAGGAACTGGAAAAGCTCGCCGAGATCTGCCTCAAGCACAACATCGTGATCATCTCGGACGAGATTTACGAAAAGCTGATCTACGACGGCGAAGAACACGTCTCTATCGCTTCGCTTTCGAAAGAAGTGAAGGACAACACCGTCGTGATCAACGGCGTCTCCAAGGCGTATGCCATGACCGGATGGCGGCTGGGCTACGCGGCGGCGAGCGAGGATATCATCAAGCGTGCGGCAAGAATCCAGGGACACATGACGTCGTGCGTCAATTCCGTTGCCCAGCGAGCAGCCCTCGCAGCCATGACGACCAACGACGGCTCGATTGAGGAAATGCGCAAGGTCTTCGAACAGAGGAGAAACTACCTCGTCGAACGCCTGAACGCGATGAAGAACGTCACGTGCGCCATGCCGAAAGGTGCGTTCTACGCCATGCCCAATGTGTCGTACTACCTTTTCAACAATAAAAAGAATATCACCAATTCCGTCGAACTCTGCGAATACCTGATCGATAAATTCCATGTCGCCCTGGTTCCGGGTTCGGCATTCGGCGCTGATCGCTATGTCCGTTTCTCGTACGCGAACAGTATGGACAATATCGAAGAAGGACTCAATCGGTTCGAAAAGGGCCTCCTGAGCCTGATCTGATCGCGTCATGCAGGAGTTCAAGAACCGGGTATTCGAACGCTACAACAAGCGTTTGAAGAAGCGCTCGGAGGTCTGGGGCAGTTGGATCAAGAAGATCCTGCTCCTGATCCTGGTAGTGGCTTTATTCAAGTACCTGGGACTCGGCAAGGGATTACGAACGTTTTTCTGGGGCGAATCCCGACAAACAACAACGGAAGTGAGGGAACCATGAATTTGTTGATAATCGGATCGGTCGCGATGGACACCATCCGTACACCTTTCGGCGAAGTTGAAGATATCCTTGGCGGATCTACCGTCTATGCATCGATGTCGGCGTCGAATTTCTGCCCGGTGCGGATCGTCGGTGTTGTCGGTGAAGATTTCGAGCAGGAACATCTCGAACTCCTGAGCAGCCGGGGTGTGGATACCTGCGGAATCGAGATCGTAGAGGGTGAGACCTTCCGTTGGGCCGGCGTCTATGACGATCTGAACATCGCCAAAACACTGGACACGCGGTTGAACGTATTCGCCGGATTCGATCCAGTATTGCCTGAGAAATTCCGCGATAGCGAAGTCGTGCTCCTCGGGAACATCCAGCCCGGTCTGCAACTTTCCGTTCTGGACCAGATCGAGAGCCCGAAACTGGTCGCCTGCGATACGATGAATTTCTGGATCGAAGGTGCGAGAGAACAACTGGAAGAAGTGATCCGCCGTGTCGATATCCTCTTCATCAACGAGGATGAACTGAAGATGCTGACCGGAATGGGTAACATCTACAAGGCGGCGAGAAGTGCGCTCGAGTATGGCTTGAAGTACGTCGTCGTGAAGCGCGGTGAATACGGCGCGATGGTCGTGGGCGAGAACCTCCTGTTTTCCATGCCGGTCTATCCGGTGGAGAAGGTTGTCGATCCTACCGGTGCGGGTGATTCGTTCGCGGGTGGATTCCTTGGTTACCTTGCGGAGAAGGGTGAATTCACCGAGCGCGAGATCAAGCAGGCGATGATCTACGGTACAGTGTGTGCCTCGCTTAATATCGAAGACTTCAGTATCCGGACTCTCTCGGATTCGACGAGAGACGAAATCGAAACCAGAAGAGAGGAGCTGATAAAAATCATTGCGTTATGACCGAATCGAGATATCTTATTTATGAAATAGTGCGTAAACAAATCTCTATCCTCCCTCTGTCATACTATCATTATGCGTCTTCAGCATTACCCGTCGTTGTGTCTCGTCGAAGGAATATCATGATGTCGTGTAGTGCGCATAAGGCATTACAGGAGAGCAAAAATGGATAAGCTGGATTATCGTAAAGCGGGAGTCGATATCGAGGCCGGCGAAAACGCCGTCAATCGTATCAAGCCCCTCGTGCGCGAAACTTTCAATAATAATGTACTGACTGATATCGGCAGCTTCGGTGGACTGTATGCCCTGCAAACGTCCGAATGGAAGGAGCCGGTGCTGGTCTCCAGCGCGGACGGCGTCGGGACCAAGCTGATGGTCGCCAACATGGCGAAGCGCTACGACACGGTCGGGCAGTGTCTGATCAACCACTGCGTGAACGACATCTTTGTTCAGGGTGCCAAGCCACTCTTCTTCCTCGACTACATCGGCATCGGCAAAATGATACCCGAGATTGCCGAGAAGATCATCGTCGGACTGACCAAAGCCTGCAAGGAAAACAGCATGGCGCTGATCGGCGGTGAGATGGCGGAGATGCCCGGCATCTACCAGACCGACGACTTCGATCTGGTGGGCACGATCGTGGGGATCGTCGAGAAAGAGAACCTCATTACGGGCGAGAGAATCGCCGTGGGGGACCGGGTGATCGGATTCCCTTCGACCGGGCTTCACACCAACGGCTATTCGCTGGCGCGCAAGATCGTCTTCGAGAAGATGGGTCTTACCATCGATGACACGATGCCTGGAATGGACGTCAGCGTCGCGGACGCGCTGTTGGCTGTGCATCGATCTTACTATCGCGATTTGAAGGACTGGACAATGCCGGACAGGATTCACGGCATGGCACATATAACCGGCGGCGGAATCCCGGGAAACCTCAAGCGGGTAATCCCGGACGGCGTCGCTGCCGAGATATATACTGAAAGCTGGGAGACTCCGGCGCTGTTCAAGACGCTGGGTCAATATGGAGAAATCGAACAAAACGAGATGTTCCGTGCATTCAACATGGGGGTCGGATACATCGTGGTAGCGGATGCGGAGACGGCTGGCAAGATCCTCGCCGCCACCGATGGCTTCGATATCGGACAAATCGTTTCAACAACAGAGCCTGATAGAAAGGTGATTTTACGATGAAAACGAAGTGGAGGATTCTGATCGACGGGAATCACGGTCCCGCGGAGAACATGGCGATCGACGAGGCGATCTTCACGCTCGTGCGTCGCGGTGAATCCGTGCCGACCATCCGATTCTACGGCTGGGAACCTCCCACTCTATCGATCGGCTATCATCAGAAATGTGAAAGCGAAGTCGATTTCGATGAGCTGGAGAAACGCGGATACGGATTCGTAAGACGCCCCACCGGCGGAAGAGCCGTGCTGCACAGGGACGAGGTCACCTATTCGGTAATCGCGCCGATCGGCGGAGCGCTGAGTGGAAACGTGACCGATATCTACATGCGCATCAGCGAAGCATTGCGCGACGGCCTTCGGCTTATGGGTGTCAACGCGGAACTGGAGAAGGGGAAGCTTTCTTCGGACGAACAGCGTAAGGCAGCAAATCCATGCTTTACCAGCACGTCACGATATGAGCTTGCCGTTGACGGCAGGAAGATCGTGGGCAGTGCGCAGGTTCGAAAGGACAACGCCTTTCTCCAACACGGATCGATTCTCCTTCATCACGATCAAACGGAAATGGCTGAATTACTGCCGGGTTTATCGGAAGGTGTTCGGGCTCGCGTCAGAAAGTTTCTCGATAAACAAACAATATCGATTGACAAAGCAATCGGATTGCGAGTTTCTGACGAGAAGGCTATAGAAAACCTTGCTGAGGGTTTCCGGAGCAATTGGCAGGAGGCAGTATTTTCCGTGGTTTCGGCTATGACGCAGGAGGAAAGGACGTTAGCGTTCGAACTCGAAAATGCCAAGTACGGAAAAATCGAGTGGAACAGAAGGATATAGCCGGAATCAATAAAGATAGAGTTAAAAAAATAATTGACATTCTGGTTTCCACGGAATGTTTTTGACGAATGTAAAAAAAGGATTTGTGAGAAGATAAAAGGGAGGATCTTCGATGCGTAAGGCAATTATCTCACTGCTTGTAATGCTTGGTCTCAGTATGTCACTATTTGCTGGTACGACCGGAACCCTGATGGGACGGATTAAAGATCAGGATGGTAAGCCTGTACCGTACGCCAGTGTTTTCCTTGAAGGAACAGATTATGGAATGAATACGAACGACAAGGGTGCTTACACCCTTATCAATATCCCCCCGGGAACGTATAACGTAATCTGCCAGATGGTTGGTTTTCGCCCGCAGAAAATCACGGGTGTCCAGGTTCGTGTCGATGAAGTTTCCACGGTGAACTTCGAGATCGAACGCACCAGCGTTCAGATCGAAGGTATCGATGTTCGGGAGCGTAAGGAAGCGCTCGTGCACGCGGATAAGGCTGGTTCCGGTCTGACCATTACCGCGGAATCGATCGAAGGACTGCCGGTAGATGATATCGACGGTATCGTCGCCATGCAGGCCGGCGCCGTTCAGACGGGTGGCGAACTGCACATCCGTGGCGGTCGTTCCAACGAACAGACCTGGTCGGTTGACGGTATGGCGGTGTCTGACCCTGTGGATGGCGGACGCGCGCTGACGGTCGATCTCGATGCGGTCGCCGATATGAAGGTCATGACGGGTGGTCTTACCGCTGAATACGGTAACGCTCAGTCTGGCGCTGTCAACATCGTGACTCGTTCCGGTAATGCTGAAAAGTACGAAGGCAAAATCGAATACAGCCACAGCCCCAATATCAATGGGGACAATTTCAAGGCGATGGTCGGTGGACCGGTTGGAATCGCAGGACTCGGCTACATTCGTGATTGGACTTTCTTCGCCAATGGCGGCTACGACATATACGACGGCCGATACAGGGATTACTACGACGATAATCCAAATACCGCCTTTATCTTCACTCACCGAAATTCATACGATCTGGATGGCGATGGGACGATCGACTCCGTTTATTCCTACAACCGGAATATCCTGAAACACGGCGGAGAATATCCCACATACGATCCGTACGAGGACAGAAGCTATTTCGATCGCAATTACGAATCTTACAACTACAATATCAAAACAATGTACAAATTCAGCCCGACTTCCAATTTCACGCTCGCATACCGCGGTGACTACAACAACTTCAGACCGTGGGCTTTTGATTGGCGCTATGCGATGGAACACTACGTGGAAGTCGAACAAACCCAGCAGCAAGCGCTTGCAACCTTCGACCAGACTTTTGCTTCGGCAAGACCGTCGAACTTGAAGATCAAGCTCGGGTACTACAAGAAAACCTACGAGAAAGGCCCCGCCGGGATCAGCGATTCCGATTACTTCCGCGCAGGTGGAACGTATGATCCGGTCAACGCTTATGACCAGTCCGGCAGCCTTTCCGACTATACCAAATTCGGTTTCACACCGCTCGATGGCGATCAGGACTACGTGGTCGATGAATACTGGGACGAGGATCGGCAAGCCTGGATCCCGATGTATGACAGCGGCGAATGGAAATACACCGTGCTCGGTAGTACGGACGAACTCAACATTCCGACATACCAGGCTCCCGGAACGATTTATTCCGAGACCTTCAACGACGTAACCGAGAACCTTCAGTTCAGAGCCGACTTCGAATACCAGTACAATGATATTCACGGCTTCAAGACCGGTCTCGAAATTCAGCAGCACTGGCTGGAAAAAGATCGTATCTACGATCCGTGGCTCATCCGTCCGGGTCGTTTCACCTCTTATCTCGAAGACATGTACAATACCGACCTCGGATCATACGCTCGTACCGATACAACCTATGATATCGATGGCGATGTCGTTAGCTGGGCCGACGTTTTCGTCAACGGCGCGGTTGATAGTGTTCGCTACACACCGGATGGCGATTCGTCGGGCGTACGCTTCTTCTCTCCCGAGGCTTACCTCGAAGCTGCACAGGCTTCCGCCGGTGACCGCGACGGTTACAAAGCCGAGCCCATACAGCTTGCGCTGTATCTGCAAGACCAGATGCGCTGGGAAGGTATGCACGTTAACCTCGGACTTCGCTATGACATGTGGTATCTGGGCAAGGACTACAAGGTACTCAAGGTTGACGGCTCATACGAGACGAGATCGTTCGAATCTTCCGACCGTATGCAGCACATGGTCTCGCCCCGACTCGGTGTTACTTTCCCGATCTCGGAACGAGACGTGTTCCACTTCGTGTATAACTACCAGTACCAGTTACCGCAATTCCAGTACGTCTTTACCAGTAAAGATCCCAGTGACGCCGCGGAAAGCGATGAAGTCATCGTCGTTGGTAACCCGACGCTCGATCCGCAGACGACAATCACCTACGAGGCCGGTGTGCAGCACCAGTTCTCGGAGGATTACGTTGTCGAGATTCAGGCGTACTACAAGAATATGTACAACTATGTGAATACCGAGCTGTATTCGGATCCCGACGATCCGGCAGTGAAGTATTACCGCTATGTCTCTATTGACTACGGTACAGCCCGTGGTATCGATATCAGCTTGCAGAAGACACTCTCCGAATTCGTATCCGGCTCGATTTCCTATGGAATGGGCTGGGCGACGGGTAATCACTCGGAAGCCGTTACGCAGGATGAAAACAAGTCGCTGCGCGAATTCCCGCTTGACTGGGATATCCGCCACAGCTTCAGCATCAATACGCAGTTTCGGCTGGCAAAGGATGAAGAATCCTACATCACGCCACTGAACATCGTCCTGTTCCCGGGATGGGTGCTGCTCGACAAGTTCGTGCCGCTCTCGTCATACGGTGACTTCAACTACACCCTCGTCTTCAACGCAAGTTCACCCGCTCCATATACGAAATACGACGTGGTTGACGGTTCCTCGAGTGTCGATACCTCCGACCTCGATCCGAACAACGGACGTACCGAATGGAACTGGAGCTTCGATGTACGCCTTGCCAAGAAAATCGACCTGAACGACGATGGGCTTGGCTTCAAGCTGTATCTCGATATCGATAACATCACCAATCACGAGAACGTTGTGAACGTGTACAACATCACGGGTGAACCGGATAGCGACGGCGATCTGGTCTCCGGCGACACGATTTACGACGAACAAAGCTGGATGAACGACATAACCGATGATAATCCGAGCAACTACAGCTCTGGTCGAACCATCGAGTTTGGAATATCGTTTAATTTCTAAAGAAATATATGATTTAGGAGGATAAAACCAATGAAAAGGAACAAGATAGCAGCTATAGCGTTACTGAGCTTGTTGCTGATGTTCAGTGTCACTGCGCTGATCGCTCAGGAAGCAGCTGTCGATGAGGCAGCAGCTACCGAGACCGAGGCAGTCGTAGATGAGACACCAACAGCCGAAACGACTGAAGAATTACCGTTTGAGCAGGAAGAAGCCGGGGATACATCCGCGCTCGAAGATATCGCTACCCTTCTTCTCGGTAGCGGTTTCGTGACCCTGTTCAAGGAAGGTGGATTCGTTATGTGGCCTATGCTCGTGCTTCTTATATGGGCACTGGCGACCGTGATTTGGAAACTCGTATCGCTCAGCTACGCGAAGATCAACGTGAACAACCTTCTGGATAATGTGATTCCGATGGTCGAAGCGGGCAAGTATAAAGAAGCCGCCGAGATTTGCGGAAATACAAAAGGTCCTGTAGCTGCGGTTATGCACATGGGTCTCCTGAAAGCGGACAAAGGCGTTTTAGCTGTGGAGAAGGCTATCGAGAACGCGAGTGTCCTCGAAATGGCGTTCCTCGAAAAAGGATTTATCCCGCTGTCAACCACGATCAACCTGGCGCCGATGTTCGGTTTCTTCGGAACCGTTGTCGGTATGATCCAGGCCTTCAAAGACATCGCGGCTGCCGGTGAAGTGGAACCGACGATCGTCGCTACCGGTATCCAGATCGCGCTGATCACCACGGCTGCCGGTCTCGCGGTTGCGATTCCGATTCAGTTCTTCAACAATATATTCCTCAGCATGGTCGATGGTCTGGTCATGGACATGCAGAAAGGTTCCGAGAAACTCATCGAAACCATCGTTGACAAGAACCGGGGGGAATAAATGGTTCTGAGAAAGAAGGAACGGTCACTTGATGCGATACCAACGTCATCCATGTCGGACATCGCTTTCCTTCTGCTCGTTTTCTTTCTGACGACCACAAAGTTTGATATCAAGAAGGGCCTCGGACTTGTCCTTCCTGCTGCCTCTGAAGCGGCAGACAAGCGTGTAAAGCTCAAAGACGAGAATATCACGAAAATATATGTCAGACAGGATGGTGTTGTCACGATCAACGAAGTTGAAACCCCGATATCAAGCATCCGTAAACAGGTAGAAGACGTGATCCGGGACAATCCGGACATGGTGATCTCCCTGAGAACGGACCGTTTGTCGAGATATAAATTCATGGTTCGCGTACTCGAAGAGGTCAAACTCGCGGGTGCCGAGAAGATATCTCTTTCGACGAACGCGTTGAATTAAGGAGGCTGGACATGGCAAAAATCGTAAAGACAAAAAAACCGTCGTCCCAGATCCCTAATTCGTCAATGTCGGATATCGCGTTTCTTCTCCTTATATTCTTTATGGTCTCGACCGTGTTCGTCAAAGAAAGAGGGCTCAAGTACATCACGATGCCCACAGCGAGCAAAGAGATTCTGGAAAAGGGTAAGATCCCCAGAAAGCACGCCGCTACGATCTACGTTGACAAAAACAACCTTATATCAATCGATGATTATCCGATCGACTATTCGGAACTCTACAAGGTTGCCGGCATCATGGGCAACAAACGTATGACGGATCCGAATTTGATCACTTGTTTCAGGGCAGACGAAAACACGCAGTATCGTACGATGCACGACATTATGCAGCAGCTTCGGCAAGTCGAAGCTCTGCGTGTCTCATTCGAAGCGAAATTGAGAAGGTAGGGCGCCATGAAACAACATATTTATCGAGATTGGAAAGACGTTGCAGGAAGCTATTATGATAAAGCGATGGCGCTTGCCATATTGCTCCTGCTGTTCTCGTTCATTGTTTCACCTCAGATTGAAGTGAAACCTTACGAACATAAGATCCTGGAAGTAACCAAGCTGGAAGAAATCCCGGAAATCAGAGAAGAAATCAAACCGCCCGAACAGCAAATCAAGCCCGTGATCGATATCGTGATCGAAGACGACCTTAGCGAAGACGACGAAGAAATCGATATCATCGATACGATCGAAAAGACGGACCTCGACGTATGGGAAGAAGTGGCTGTCGCCAAGTCCGATGATTTCGGCACGACACCCAAATTCGTCCTATACGAAGATCCGCCAGTTCCGATCAAGCAGGTTAAACCGACCTACTCGGATTTCGCCAAACGTATGAACATTACAGGTAATGTCGTTCTTGAGGTGGAAGTTCTGATCGATGGCTCGGTTGGAGCGATCAATGTTCTCGAATCATTGATGCCTGGCCCGGATGGACTTGACGAAGCTGCGGTTAAAGCGGTGAAACAGTGGGAATTCAAGCCTGCACAGAGCGGTGGAAAGCCCGTGGCTGTATGGGTTCAGTTCCCTGTAGGTTTCGGACTCGATTAACGTTCGGAAAATGTGATAAATCAATCAAGGAGTGTTGGAGGAGTTTGCATGAGATCACGAAAAACAGCAGCGATCATCTTGATATTCGTCTTCGCATTGACGGCAGTTGCGTTGATGGGAAGGTCCAATTCGGATGTCGAACGCACGAAGAAGCTGGACCTCGAGGACAGAATACATAAAGTTGGTAATATCTGGCTGCGCGTGAGTAATTATGGTTTCTTTGGTTCCGGCGATGATGTTACTCCACAGTGGCCCTCGCTCGAATATCCGGGTGGAAGCGGTATCGATTACCTGTATCAGGGCGCTCTGTGGTTTGGTGCTAAAAAGGTCAGGAGAAACCAGGAAGATAAAATTCTTTACTGGGCACATTGGCCTCCCGAGGACGAATCAGATTATATTACGGACACCGATACAGCCTGGACCGCGGATCTACCGCGAGTCATCGATACGCTGGTTACTGTCGGTTTCGATGGTGATGCCGATATCATGGAGTTTCTGCCGGCTTACAACCCTGCAGAAGCAAGCGCCATGGGTGCGGATCACAATACATACAACCTTGTCGATACCGTGCTGACCGCATCGATCTGGTACGATCGTGCCGGTGTCGATGACGACGGCGATGGACTCATCGATGAAGACCCGGTCGGATACGGTTTCCCGATGCGTGCCGGTGTCGAACTACCCGAAATGCTGCTTCCAATTGGCGGCAAGTTCCTTACGGATGATGATGCACCTGCGTCAATCCTCGAAGCTGTCGATGAAGAAATCTGGTTCCCGCTTGGGTTCGTCGATCTGAGTACTGCATCCGATCCCTCGACAAGCCATCTTCTCTTCGGCGATCAGATTCTGGCGGTTCGTAGCAGAGTCTTCTCGTATGATATCGACGATGATAGCGATGGCCTTTGCAATGAGGACGGTTATCCCATGTCCGAGCAGGACTACATCAGCTACTATTACGACTATAGTCCGTTCGAAACGGGTGTGGAAAGACACTACGGCAGTAACACGTCAACAAGCAATCACTTCCCGCTGGGTGTGATGATTCGTCAAATGAGCTACCAGTGGAGTTATGACTATATCAAGAACCTGGTCTATATCGAATTCGATATTACCAACATGAACAGCCTGGATACCCTGTACGACTGTGCGATGGGTGTCTATATGGACTCCGATGTCGGACCGCAGACATGGGGCGACGACGAACGGTCGAAAGACGACATCAGTAGCTATGTCGCCGGCGATGGTTATGAATTCGCCTATACATACGACGCCGACCAGGACCAGGGCCTCACAACCGGTTATGTAGGATCCCGCGTGTGTACTCCCGTTCCGGATCCCGACTCGCTGAACTACTCATGCTGGTACTGGAATCGCGGTGAAGGTCCTGACGATGATGATCCTCGCGACCTTACGCCCACGAACGCTACTGCGAATGAAAAGTACTGGCTTCTGACAGGACTCAATCCGAATCCGGACGACTATGTCTCTCTCAGGGACTTCCCGGAACATCAGATGTCCGACCCTGATGATACTCGCTATTTGTTCGCTTTCTCCGGTGACGGACTTGGACTAACCGATCCAAGCGTGGAATCGTGGAACCTGGCACCAAAGAATACGATGAAGATCGTCGTCGCGGTGTTCCCCGGCGAGACCGTCGAAGAACTCAAACAAACCGCTGAGTGGGCAAAAGAAATCTACGGCCGCGCACAGTCGCTGACGACAGCGATCCTGCCTGACACCTTCGCCCATTACAATCCGCCAGAGCCACCTGAGGCTCCGAATATCCATGCGGAACTGGTTGACGGTCGTTTCCACATATTCTGGGACAACCGCTCCGAATTCACGTACGATCAGAAAGCCGTGAGTAAGGGTAAGATCGGATACCAGAGCGATGATCCTACGCTTCCGAGCTATGATGAGAACATTGTCGAAGGCATGCCGGACTACAACGCAAACGCGATTGTCGATCCAATCACTGCTGATCGACTTCGACATGACTTCCAGGGTTATACGGTCTGGACAAGATCCGGCTCAGGACTCGAAGAAGACTGGATGATGCACCGCAGATGGGACAAAAAAGATACGGCACAGGACTTGATCGACTACGATTGTACGATCGACAATCCCAACGCAGCGTATTGGAACTTCGGCGGTGAACTGGGTATCGATCGAGGTCTGCCGTACGAAGGCGAAGAGATAACTCCTGACAATCCACCTCTGGTTACAGACGCAGATTACGATTACAATCATCAGTTCTATCATCTGAACGATCAGTACGATCTCGTTCAATACGAACTCGGTGATCCGCTTTATGGTGAGCCGCTTTATGATCCCGCGATCTGCCGGCTTACTCAGATTGACTCGCTTATTGTTGGAATCAGCAACATCAGCGTCAATCCGAAATACAATCCTTCCTACTCAATAAGGGATAACGAACAGCTTCTGTTCAAGAACCCGAATGTATCGGATGCCCTGTTCCTGGCTCTGGTCGATGATCGCTTGATTCCGATCGACGGTCATGCCGGCCAGTCCTATCAGGAAGAACCGGACTTTACCGATAAGCACCACGAACGTCTGGCAAGAAGATACTACAACTTCAGACCCGATTATCCCGGATATAAGGGTATGGAGCTGTATATCACCGTTACAGCTTTCGACCGTGGAATGCCTTCGAACGATCTGCTGTCGCTTGAATCGAGTAAAGCTGCCAACATGCAGGTCTGGTTCCCGGGTACTTCCAGCAAGAATTCGATGGACGACATCTTCGTCGTACCGAATCCTTATATCGGTCTGAGCGACTACGACGGTCGTAGAGAAAACGATCCCAAGGGTGACAAGAGCCGCCGCATTTGGTTCGCGAACCTTCCGGAACGTTGTACGATCCGTATCTTCACGCTCGCAGGCGATCTGGTCGATAAAATCGAACATTACGGCACCTACGAAGAAGATATCATCACCATCAGTAAGGCTGCCAACAGCGCGTTTACCGATTCGGGTATTCACAGCTGGGATATTCTTTCGCAAAACCATCAGATCGTAGTTAGTGGTGTTTATCTGTTCTCGGTGGAGAATAAGAAAGACGGTGAAATAAAAGTCGGCAAATTTGTGGTAATACGATAGGAGGCAACGATGAAAAAGTTAATGATAGCACTTATTGCAATCGCCTTGCTTCCGGCAGCGTTGAATGCAGCGATATTCGCAAAAGTCGGTACGACTGGTCTGCAGTTCCTGAAACTTGGTGTTGATGCTCGTGCGATAGGTATGGGCGAAGCATACACACCGGTTGCGGACGATATCTCTTCCGTGTATTGGAATCCTGCTGGTTTGGCAGTCCGGGAAGACGATCAGGTCATGTTCTCGCATACCGAGTGGCCCGCCGATATCCAGCACGAATATCTGGCATTCTCGAAGTACTTCGATTTCGCCACCTTCGGTATCAGCGCATCGTATCTCCACATGGACGATATGGACATCACCACAGAAGAAAACTTCGGACCGACCGGTGAAAAATTCACCTGTAGCGACCTCGCGATCGGACTGACATACTCCAGCATGTTCACCGACAAGTTCTCGTTCGGTATGACCGCGAAATATCTGCGCGAAGAACTTTACGATTACTATGTCGAGGGATTCGCATTCGACGTGGGAACACGCCTGAATACAATGTGGAGAAATGTGACAATCGGTATGGCAATGCGGAACTTCGGTCCCGACCTCAAATACGAAGTCGATAACGATAACGACGGAAGAACCGATGAAGATCCGTTCGACCTCCTGGACAACGACGGCGACGGCATCGTCGATGAAGACCGCGAAGAGATGGAATTCAAGATTCCCATGCAGTTCTCTTTCGGTATCTCCGGCGACCTCTATCGCGAAGACGAGACTTATCTCCTCGCGTCGTTCCAGATCGATAACGTCGTGGACCGCGAAGAAACATTCAACCTCGGATTCGAGGGTAGATACTCCGTGCTCTTGCTTCGTGCAGGTGTTCAGTTCAACTACGACACAAACGATGGCGATCCGCGACCGACTTTCGGTTTCGGCGTCTTGATCCCGACCCGCATTGCGGTCGTACATGTCGATTACGCTTACACGAATATGGGATACCTCGAAGAGAGCTTCATCGAGAGCGCTCATCGTCTGTCTCTCAAACTTATGTTTTAAATAAAAAACGTAGTATGAATCCGGAGTCATTGAGCCGTCTCCGGATTCATTACTACTGAGAAAAAAATAGTTTCTGGTATGCATTAAAAGGAAACAAAATCGAGGAGGAATTATGAAAAAACTCGTACTGGCGATCATGATTGCAACACTCATTTGCAGTATGTTCGCTTATACGCAACAGGCTATCCCGACACAGGAAGCCACGATGAAGAGCCTTAACCACAAGGCCCCGTCAATTGATCGAGATCCACCGGTTTTCTCGTTCATTACCGAACCAATCGACGTTCAAACCAGCTATTACGACTACATGCCCGGTAGCTATGCCTCGAATCCGCTGCGCGTTCAGACGAACTATCCGGCGGGTCAGAATGGACTCTACATGGTGTTCCATTCAACCGAGACCGCTTCCGCAGAACGTCGTGTGTACATCTGCTACATCAATGCTGATGGAACACTCAACTCTGTAAACTACCTCAATCAGGAAGACATTCGCGAAGGTTACCCGGGAATGGATATCGATCACGACACCCAAGATCCGCTCGCGATCTGGCACATCGACCTCGATGACGACGTGATCTACGAAGATGCGCTCGGATACGACTCCTGGCATCTGCTTCAGTCTCCCGGACTCATCAGTACTCCATTCGACGTGATCGACAACAACGATTGGGATGGAACCGATTTCGAACCGCCTTTCGAAGACGACGAATTCATTTGGCCGTATATCTGGGTTGTAAAAGGTCCGAACTACGATGTCGATGGTTCCAGAAGAGCTTACGTGTGGGCAAGCAATTACACCACCCACGCTGGTGACCCTTCTGAAAACGAACTTCTGGCATACGCTGACTTCGTCACCTCCGATCTCGATTCCGGCACACTGAATACGCTTGATTGGCAGTTCATGACATTCCCGCTTCTCGACGCCTACAACGCTGGCCCCACCTGGGGTCGTTACAACAAGGGTATTGCCTGCAACGACGCTGGCCAGATCGCGATGATCGGTTACCTCAGTGCAGACGATATCGAGCATGAAGGTTCCGACATGGTCGTATTCTACAACGACGCATGGGGCGAAGGCGAATGGGATGTCGTCCAGGTTGACGCTCATACCGTTGTCGATATGCCGCTGAATCAAGATGGCTCGGACTACTTCGAAGTTGACGCCGGCGAAGAAATCTTCTTCGACTGGGTTAACAGCAGCCACCCGGAAGCGATGTTCGATTCCGAAGGTAACCTGCACTTCGTAGGTAACTACGTGCTTGGCCACGAAAACTCCGACGACGAGCACCTGCTGTGGGCATACTTCAGCTATGTGAAAGAAGTTGTCTTCAACCCGATCACGATGACCATGGAATTCAAGGATCTCTATCCTCAGAGCATCAACGACGACCCGACCTTCCCGTACCTTCCCTGGGATGAAAATCAGGACGGCGAGATCGACGAATACTCCGAAGATGGTTATGTCTTGTCGAATCTCGGCTGGCCCATCTGGTGGTATGGCTGGGATGAAGCATTCCATGAGAACACATACAAGTATGCGAAGAATGATGAAATGAACTGGCTCGTAGCCGTATGGCACGACGCAATCCGCAGCCGCCTCTACAACGACGGTGGCGACGAAGATTACGTTGACTGGGCAACCGTTCCGGAAATCGCGATCGCGCTTTCCGCCGACAACGGTGGTCACTGGTCAGAGCCGATCTTCCTGAACTCGATCGAAACACCTGAACTCGACGGCATGATCCCGACCTACGTATATCCTGGCGATCTCGTGGAAAACTTGGGTGACAACCACGGTCTCCTGCACCTGATGTTCTTTGACGACAACAGCTTCGGTTCGTTCATCCAGGGACAGGGCTCCAACGACGGCGGTATGCTCCGTTACTGCTCGATCGATATCGACTTCAGCGGACTGCCGACTCTCGTCGGCAACGACAATCCGACCGCTCCGGAAGTTGTCGGATTCGACCTCACAAACTACCCGAACCCGTTCAACCCCACCACCAACATCAGCTTCAACCTTCCGGCGAAGTCCGATGTCACGCTGGCGGTTTACAACGTTAAGGGACAGCTGGTCAAGACCATCGTCAACAGCAAGCTTGACAGTGGCGAGCAGACCTTTACATGGAACGGTAACGACAACACCGACAAGCCAGTTTCCAGTGGTGTTTACTTCTACAAACTGCAAGTCGGCGACAACACCGAAACCCATAAGATGCTCATGCTGAAATAATTCAGCCGCATCTTGAACTAATACATTAGAGCGCCTTCTCGGAGGCGCTCTTTTTTTTGAGATAATGCGGACGAATTCAAATAAATGGAGCAGCAGCCAAAAACCTTTTCGCACAAAGTATTGTATATCACATCGATGAAGCATATTTTGGTTCAGATTACTTACTTTATTGAAGCTGTTTCAGTTACGTTTTCAGTTGAAGGATGACTTTTTTCAGAAATATCTTGTACAAAAAAACAGCACTCATAGGTTTGGCACAATTCTACAGCGGAGGAGCTTCAGATGAAGGAAAAACTGGAGAAACATCGCGAAGGAACGATCATCCTGGAGGAAGACTCTCCGGAAAAGATGGAAGTGGAAGTAACCGAAGTAAATACAGCTGGCGACTATCGTAAGTCGCCTGTTTATATTTACTACCAATGGTGCAAACGATGCGGTATATGCGTCGCCTTCTGTCCCACCGGTGTCCTTAGTCGCAAACCGGATGGCGCTCCCTATGTCGAACACCCGGAAAAGTGTATTCATTGCGGTACTTGTGATCGGCTTTGCCCAGACTTTGCAATCACAGGCGCAAAGCGTACATAGGAGGAAAGCATGCCCAAAACCGTCAAAAACGAAAAACCCATCGAAAAACCAATTGAACAACCGGAAAAAGAAGATAAATATGTGCTGATGCAGGGTAACGAAGCCGTCGCTCAAGGCGCGCTTGCTGCCGGGGTGAACTTCTTCGCCGGCTATCCGATCACACCCTCGACCGAAGTGGCTGAGATTCTATCCCGTGAATTGCCAAAGCGCGGACACGCCTTTATCCAGATGGAAGATGAGATCGCCAGTATCGGCGCGATCATCGGCGCGTCGCTTGCAGGTGCGAAATCGATGACGGCAACAAGCGGTCCCGGATTTTCTCTGATGCAGGAGAGCATCGGATTCGCCAAGATCACCGAGACGCCATGCGTGGTCGTCAACGTGCAGCGTGGCGGTCCAAGTACCGGTTTACCGACTCGTCCTTCCCAGGGCGATATTATGCAGTCTCGCTGGGGAAGCCATGGCGACGCTCCGGCGATCGTGCTCTATCCCGATTCGGTTAAGGAGATCTACGAACTGACCATCCGCGCATTCAATCTCTCCGAGAAGTACCGTACATGCGTCGTGCTCCTGCTCGACGAGGTGATCGCGCATCTTCGCGAAGCCGTGAAGCTGCCGGATGTGGGACGTTATCGTATCATCAACCGTATTAAACCGACCGTGCCGCCCGAGTGGTACAAGCATTATGACGAAAATCAAAAATACCTCTCGCCGCTGGCAAGCTACGGCGAAGGTTATCGCTTCCATGTGACCGGTCTGGCGCATGACTCGCAGGGGTTCCCGACCAATCGCCCCAACGAAGTCGATGACATGATGAATCGGCTCAAGAAAAAGATCACCCGCAATATCCGCGACCTGGTGCAGATCGAAAGCTATATGATGGAAGACGCGAAAGTGGCGATCTTCGCCGCAGGAATCGTTTCCCGTTCAGCCAAGGCTGCGATCAACATGGCAAGAGCCGAGAAGATCAAAGTCGGACTTCTTCGTCCGCTCACGATTTGGCCTTTCCCGGATGAAGCTGTTCGCAAGATGCTCAAGAACGTGCATACCGTGATCGTTCCGGAGCTCAACCAGGGACAGTTCATCCACGAGATCGAACGCCTCGCGAAAGACAAGGAAGACAGCGATATTATCCCGATGCAACGCTTCGACGGAGAGATGATCCCGCCTCGCCGTATCCTCAGTATGATCAAGGAGGTGATCTGATGGCCGCGATTCCTCAAAAAACCATACACAGCTATCTGAGACATAACAAGAAATTTCCGCATGTGTGGTGTTCCGGCTGCAGCAACGGCATCGTTCTGGGCGGCATCATCCGCGCAGCCTCCGAACTCGCATTGGATCGCGACGACGTCGTGATGGTATCGGGTATCGGTTGTTCGAGCCGCATGCCGGTTTATGTCGATTTCAACACGTTGCACTCGGTGCACGGGCGCGCTATCGCATACGCGACCGGCATAAAAATGTTCCGCCCCGAACTGCATGTGATCGTGGTGACCGGCGACGGTGACGCGACAGCAATCGGCGGAAACCATTTCATCCATGCCGCGCGCAGGAATATCGACCTGACTGTCATCCTGATCAACAACAACATCTACGGAATGACCGGCGGGCAATACTCGCCCACCACGCCGGAACAAGCGTTGTCAACTACCACGCCGTACGGAAATATCGATCCGAACTTCGATATCTGTGAACTGGCAATGGGCGCAGGGGCGACTTTCGTGGCTCGTACGACGGCTTTTCATACCGTCGAGACACAGGACTACATTAAAAAGGCTATTCAGCACAAGGGTTTCTCCCTTATCGAGATAGCCAGCACCTGCCCCGTGATCTTCGGTCGTCTGAACAAGAAAGGTAGCGCTCCGCAGATGCTCAAGTACCTGCAAGAGAATTCGCTAACCATGAAAGCTGCGGAAAAATTGCCGGACGAAGATAAAGAAGGCAAGATCATCCGCGGAATCTTGAGACAGAAAGAAATACCGGAATACACACAACGATACGCTGACCTCATAGCCAAGCTTTCTGGCAAGGAGGGAAACAATGACGAATAAGCAACCTCAATACTTTCGCAGTGAAGTTCGCCTGAGCGGAAGCGGTGGACAGGGCTTGATCCTCGCGGGGATCGTTCTCGCCAAGGCCGCGATGTATGAAAAATACCGTGTTACACAGACTCAGAGCTATGGACCGGAATCTCGCGGCGGCGCCAGCCGTGCGGACGTGATCGTCAGCAACGACGAGGTGTTCTATCCCGAAGCTACCAACTTCGACATCCTGATGGCTCTGACCCAGGAAGCCTGCGACAAGTACCTCTTCGACCTCAAGGACGACGGGATTTTGATCGCGGATACGACGTACGTGAAGAATATCTCCGTTCTCAATTCGCAGACCTACGAACTACCCTTTACCGATATTGCGATCGAGAAACTCGGCTCGCCGCTCTCGACCAACATCCTGTCTCTGGCGTTCCTGGTCAAGGTCACTGGAATCGTGTCTCCCGAATCGCTGGAGCGCGGAATCCGCGAAAGCGTCAAGAAGCACTACGTGGACATGAATATCAAGGCAATGAAGCTCGGTTTCGAACTGGCGGACAGCGCGAGATAATAATATGATCAAGAAAATCAGTCATATCGGTATCGCGGTCAAGGATCTGGAAGAGGCTTCCAAATTCTACGAGAAGCTGGGACTCAAGGTCGAAAGCACGGAAGTGGTCGAATCGCAGAAGGTGAAAGTCGCCTTCATCTCCGTCGGAGACGTGCGGATCGAGTTGCTCTCCGCGACATCGGAAGACAGCCCCATCGCAAAGTACATCGAGAAGCGCGGCGAAGGAATTCAGCATCTGGCGCTCTCAGTGGACGACTTGCCTGCCGAACTTGAGAAGGCGGAAGAAAACGGTATCCAACTGATCGATAAGGCACCCCGTCCGGGAGCCCACGGAGCGGATATCGCCTTCCTGCATCCGAAATCGACCAACGGCGTTCTACTTGAACTGTGCAAGGACAAGGAACACGGGGAAGATCATGGAAATTAGCAATCAGATTATACAGCTTCGCGAAAAACGTGAAGAAGCTGAACTCGGCGGCGGACAAAAACGAATCGACGACCAGCATGCCAAGGGCAAGTTGACGGCTCGCGAGCGCATCAAAGCGCTGGTCGATCCGGAGAGCTTCGAAGAATTCGATATGTTCGTCAAACACCAGAGCCACAACTTCGGTCTCGAGAAGAACCGGATTCCCGGTGACGGTGTCATCACCGGCTGTGCCACCATCAATAAACGCGTCGTCTATATCTTCGCGCAGGACTTCACCGTCTTCGGCGGATCGCTTTCCAAAGCCTACGCCGACAAGATCTGCAAGATCATGGACATGGCGATGAAGGTGGGCGCTCCGGTGATCGGTCTCAACGATTCAGGTGGTGCGCGTATCCAGGAAGGCGTCGATGCCCTCGCCGGCTACGCGGAGATATTCTGGCGCAACGTGCAGGCTTCCGGCGTGGTTCCGCAGATATCTGCGATCCTCGGTCCCTGTGCCGGCGGCGCGGTCTATTCGCCTGCCATCACCGATTTCATTATCATGGATCGCGAGTCGAGTTATATGTTCGTCACCGGACCCAAGGTGGTCAAGACGGTGCTGAACGAAGATATTTCGACCGAAGCGCTGGGCGGCGCGAGAATCCACGCCAGCAAGAGCGGTGTGGCGCAGTTCATCACGGATAATGAACAGGAGACGATCCTGCTCATCCAGAAACTGCTCAGCTTCCTTCCCTCGAACAATATGGAAGATCCACCGTACGTTCCCACCACCGATCCCATCGATCGCAAAAGTGACGAACTCAACGAGATCATTCCGGACAATCCCAACAAACCCTACAACATCCTCGATGTGATCGGCATCCTTGTTGACGACGGCGAATTCCTCGAAGTTGCGCGGAATTACGCCCAGAACATCGTGGTGGGCTTCGGGCGCATGAACGGCTATTCGGTCGGTTTCATCGCCAACCAGCCCAAGTTCCTGGCGGGTGTCCTGGATATCGACGCTTCGATCAAGGCAGCGCGGTTCATCCGGTTCTGCGACGCATTCAACATCCCCATCATCGTGCTGGAAGACGTCCCCGGATTCCTTCCCGGCTCAAACCAGGAGCACAACGGAATCATCCGCAACGGCGCCAAGCTGCTGTTCGCGTTCGCCGAAGCCACGGTGCCCAAGATCACCGTGATTCTGCGTAAAGCCTACGGTGGAGCCTACTGCGTGATGAACAGCCGGCACATGCGTGCGGACATCGTCTATGCATGGCCATCGGCTGAGATCGCCGTGATGGGTCCCAAGGGTGCGGTGGAAATCATCTTCCGTAAGGAAGCCAAGGAATCGGATAATCCCGAGAAGGTTCTGACCGAGAAGGAACAGGAATACCGCGACAAATTTGCGAATCCGTATGCCGCTGCCGAAAAGGGATATGTGGATGACGTGATCGAGCCTTCGGTCACGCGGTTCCGTCTGATTAGAGCGCTCGAGATGCTGGCGACCAAGAAGGATACCAATCCTCCCAAGAAGCACGGCAATATGCCGCTTTAGTGGAAAGGAGATGACATGAGAAACATCCTGTCATTGCTCCTGATCCTGCTGCTGGCGGGTGTGTTGTTTGCAGAAGATGCATTTCGCGTCTCTGACGACATGACGCTTCGCGAGGCGGCGACCGCCATGCGGATGCCGGTCAAGAAGCTCATGCAGCATCTGGATCTGCCGGATAGCGCGAAACCTTCCGACACGATCGCCGAACTGGGCATCCAGCAATCGCAGCTTGAAGAGATCCACACGGACTTCCACGGAAATCTGATGGGATTCTGCACTTCACTGACGGTTATCGGCATGACTGTCGTATTCCTGAGCCTGATCGTGACGGGAATGATCATCTCGCAAATCAGGCACCTGAACAAAGCGAAGAAGAAGGCTGGACCGACAAAAACGGTTGAAACCTCAATCGGTAAAATCTCCGGCCCGCAGCCCGATATCAGCACCAACGCAATCGTCGCCGTGATTACCGCACTGCACATGCACATCGCCGAAGCAGAAGAAAGGCAAAAGCTAATCCTGACCTGGAAACGTGCGCCGCTGTCTTTGTGGCGCGGATCATCCAGAAACGCCATGCCTAATCAAACCTACTTTCAGGCGAAGGGGAGATCATGAAAACATATCGAATGAAAATAAACGGTCAAACCTACAATGCGCGCGTTCGCACGTATGACGGGCTGACCGCAAAAGTAACCGTGAACGATGTCGAGTACTTCGTCGAACTTGAAGATACCGAGACGAGTCATTCGCCCAAGCTTGTTCGATCCGGACCTGCTGCCGGCAGCGTTCCGAGATTGTCGTCCGGCGCGCGCGCCAACGGGGAAATCTCTGCGCCGCTCCCGGGCGTGATCCTTTCGATTCCCGTGAAGGAAAAGGATGTGGTCAAGGCCGGTGATGTGCTGGTGATCCTCGAGGCGATGAAAATGGAGTCGGAGATCGTCGCACCGTTTGACGGCACGATCATGAAGATCCAGTGTACCAAGGGTGAAACCGTGCAGGAAGGGCAGACGCTCGTCCTCATGGAAGGCTTCGAGAAGCCGGCCGAGCCGGAACCCGCGAAGCCTGCCAAGCCGGTTGGTGAAGGCATATCCGGGCGTGCAAAACCGAAGCCTCAACCGCAGCCGCAACCTGCCGGCGCGAAGAACGTCACCTCGCCGATGCCAGGCGTGATTCTGGATGTGAAAGTGAAGGAAGGCGACATGGTTCAGCCGGAGCAGACCGTTGTGATCCTCGAGGCAATGAAGATGGAATCGGAAGTTCCGTCGCCGTTTGCCGGCAAGGTGAAATCGGTTCGCGTCAAGAAGGGCGACACGGTTCAGGAAAACGACGTATTGGTCGAACTGGGAGACTGATATGGCGGAACTCTTTCACTTCTTCAGCACGACGGCTTTCACGCAGTTCACATGGCAATACGGCACGATGATTGTCGTCGGCCTGATCTTCATCTATCTGGGGATCGCCAAGGACTACGAGCCGCTGCTGCTGGTGCCGATCGGATTCGGTATCATCATGGGCAATATCCCGGGCAGTCTCGGCGTTTACGACCTCGGTTCGGTCTTCAACCAGATGTATTTCGGCGTGACCGGCGGTATCTATCCTCCGCTGATCTTCCTCGGAATTGGCGCGATGACCGACTTCTCTACACTGATCGCCAACCCGAAGCTGATCCTTCTCGGCGCGGCTGCGCAGGTGGGTATCTTCGCGACATTCTTCGGCGCGATCCTGCTGGGTTTCAGCATCGGTGAAGCCGGCGCGATCGGAATTATCGGCGGCGCCGACGGCCCGACCTCGATCTTCCTGTCGTCCAAGCTGGCTCCGCACCTGGTCGGTCCCATCGCGATCGCGGCGTATTCCTATATGGCGCTGGTCCCGGTGATACAGCCGCCCATTATTAAATTATTGACCACCAAGCGCGAACGGCTGATCAAGATGAAGACTCCGCGACTTGTCACCAAGCGCGAGAAGATCTTCTTCCCGCTGATTGCCGGTATCGTCACCATCTGCATCGCTCCGGGCGCATCCGCGCTGCTGGGCATGCTCTTCTTCGGTAATCTGCTCAAGGAGAGCGGCGTGACCGAGCGCCTTGCCAACACGGCACGTAACGCGCTGATCGATATCGTGACCATCGTACTCGGCTTCAGCGTGGGCGCAAGTACGCAGGCGGACGTGTTTCTGAAGGTCGATTCGGTGATGATATTCGGGCTGGGGGCATTCTCGTTCTGCGCTGCTACCGCGGGTGGTGTGCTGTTTGCGAAATTCATGAATTTATTTTTAAGAGAAAAGCTCAATCCGATGATCGGGGCTTCCGGCGTCTCCGCGGTGCCGGACAGCGCGCGGGTGGTTCACAACGTGGGCAGGAACTACGACAAATCGAACTACCTCTTGATGCACGCCATGGCGCCTAACGTAGCCGGTGTGATCGGCTCGGCCGTCGCCGCGGGTGTGCTGCTCGGAATTCTCGGATAACCCCCCTTAATCCCCCCTTCTCATGGGGGTGAAATGATGTTCGCACCCTGGGTGGATTGCCACTCGGGGTGTTTTTTTGGGCTCACCCTGACCCTCTCCCACTTCGTGGGCGAGGGAACATCGTGCTTCGGTTGGATCATCTTTACCTCCTTCACCCGCTTGCGTGTCATCCTGAGCGAAGTCGAAGGAAGGCGGGGGATGAGGGCTATAATCACATTCAGAAGTTGGCTAAAACACCACCGTACCGCTGTAAAATGGCTGGATCATGCCGTTATCGAGCTTCAGAAGCAGAAGTTGGCTAAAACATCACCGTACCGCTGTAAAATGGCTGGATCATGCCGTTATCGAGCTTCAGAAGCAGAGCGCCTTCCTTGTTGATGCCGACGACTGTGCCTTCGAATCGCTTGAACGGGGTCTCGATGGCGATGTTTTTTCCCTTGAGATAGCAATTCTCGCGATAGTAAGGCAGAAACTTCTCCCACCCGAATTCGATGAACTCCGGCAGTTTCGAGGCGAAGGTGTCGAAGAAGGCTCGCATGATCTCGATCCGGTCGTGTTCGATGCCGGTCTGGATCGATATCGACGAGGCGATGTCGTCGAGGTCGTTCGGGAATTCCGTGTTGTTGACGTTGATGCCGATCCCGATCAGGTGGTAGCGATGAAACGAGATGTGTTCGGTGTGGATGCCGCATATCTTCTTATCTTTCAGCATGATATCGTTGGGCCATTTTATCTTCGGGTCGCCGTCTTCGATGAACCTTTTGAGCGCTTGATGCACACACACACCGGTGAATAGCGTGAAGTTGGACGATGCCTCCAGTCCGTAAAGACCGATCGTCATCCAGATGCCGCCTTCGGGCGAGTGCCAGGATGTTCCGCGCCTTCCTTTGCCAGCCGATTGCTCGTCGGCGTAGATGAGGAAGTTGCCCTGAACCTGGCGGTTGCGCACCATGGAATCGGCTTTCGAGGTGGTACTGCCGATGCGATTGAGATGTATGATCTCGTCAAAAAATGGGTGCTCGAAGTCGCTCATGATTTACCTCAGACGATCAGCATCGCGTCGCCGTAACTGAAGAAACGATAGCGCATCTCGACTGCCTGGCGGTATGCTTCCATGATATTCTCGAATCCGGCGAAGGCAGAGACCAGCATCAGAAGCGTGGATCCCGGCATGTGGAAGTTGGTGATGAGTCCGTCCGGGATGAATATCTCCTTGCCCGGATAGACGAACAGTTCGGTCCATTTCTCGCCAGCTTGGAGCTCGCCACCCGAAACGAATGACTCGAGTGTGCGCATGCTCGTGGTGCCGACGGCGATCACGCGGCGCTTGTCGCTCTTCGCATGACGAATCGCTTCAGCGGTTGCAGGCGGGACGATGCAGAACTCGGAATGCATCTGGTGCTCGCGGATGTCGTCGGTTCGCACCGGTCGAAAGGTGCCCAGTCCGACGTGCAGAATCACTTCGCTGAAATCGACGCCCATCTCGCGCAGATCGTCCATCAAGTCGGGCGTGAAGTGGAGTCCCGCCGTGGGCGCCGCTACCGAGCCGCGATGCCCGGCATAGACGGTCTGGTAGGTCTGCCTGTCTTTCTCTTCGGCTTCGCGCTCGATGTAGGGCGGAAGCGGCATCTTGCCATGCAGATCCAGGGTCTGCCAAAAATCGCCTTCATAGATGAACTCGACGACACGGTTGTGCTCCTCGGTGCGCTCGTGGACGATCGCCTCGAACCCTTCGCCGATGATGACCCGACTACCGGCTCTGGTGCGCGCGGATGGACGAACCATGCATTCCCAGCGGTTCTCTTCGAGATGGTTGAGCAGAAATATCTCGACCTGTCCGCCGGTCGGCTTCTTTCCGAAAATACGTGCGGGAATCACGCGGGTACGGTTGATGATAAGCAGATCGCCTTCTTGCAGCAGCGCCGGTAGTCGTGAAAAATGTGTGTGGTCGATTGTGCCGCTATTGCGGTCGAGGTGCAGCAGGCGTGATTCGGAGCGCGTTTCCAGTGGATATTGTGCGATCAGTTCTTTGGGAAGATCGTACTCGTAGCTGGTGCGTCTGTACTGAAACGGGATGTCAGTATCCGGTGTTTTCGGCTTCTTCGAGGATGGCATAAAAATTCCACATTCCGATTTTACTTCTGACCTGCACGGGGATCTTGAACTGGTCGTCGGTGAGCCAGATTTCGATGCGTCCCGACTGCTTGAAGATGGCGTCGCCCTGCAAAAGCGGTTCGATCAGGATGCACCGCTTTTCGCCGAAGATTGTGTCGATGGTCTCGTATTTGTGAATCAGCACGGTTGCACGGTAGTCGCGTCCGTCGGCGACAACGTTGACGTAGAGCGTGTCGCCGGGCGCGAAATCCCTGATCCGCACCCAGTAGAGCGAGCTGAGGATGTCCTGGGTATCTTCCGGGATATCCATGCGCTCTTCCTTCATCTTCTGCTTCTTGAAATCGTACTTGTTGTAGATCGTGAAGCCAAGCTCCGGGTAGTAGAAGTGGATGCGAAGCTGCCGGTAGGAGCCTTCGTGCAGGTTTTTACTGAATTTGTGCGTGATGTGCCTGTGCGCGTCCCAAGTTGAGGTGATCTCGTCGCGCACCTTGTAGAAATTGTCGAAGAACGAATTGGTGCGAGCCTTCGACGTGATCTCGAAACAAGGCACCGTGTCGCGCAGGGTGGTCGCATTGAACGTGATATCGGCTTTACCGGCGCTGACACCGGCGTACTTGACGTTGAAGGTCAGTTTCTCGCCTGGACTGACGGCTGTCATTGACATTGCGCATAAAAGTATGATAAATATGGCGATGTGTTTATTCATAAATTTAAATCTTTCCGCCGGTCAGGAAAAACTCCTCGCCGGTCAGGTAGCTGTTTTCGTTCGACACCAGATACCGGCACAGCCCGTAGATGTCGTCCGGCTTCGCCAGCCTCCCCTGCGGAATGCGCGCGAGCTGTTTCCGGTAATACTCCTCGCGGAAGAGCCGGTACATCCCCGGAAAATGGGTGTCGTCTATTTCAACGGGTCCGGGCGACAGAACGTTACACAGGATATCTTTCTCTTCGAGTGCGATGGTGCGGCAGATGTTGCTGATTGCAGACTTGGACGCGGCGTAAGCGCTTCCATTCATCAGTCCGATGCGGCTGACGTCCGAGCCGAAGAGTACGATCCTTCCGGGCTTTGCGTCGCGCAGGATCGGGATGATCGCCTTCAGGATGTGGTAACAGCCCAGGACATTGCTGTTGAGAGTTGATTTCCAGTGCTCGGGGTCGGTGTTTGCGAGGTGCATGAAATCGGTGCTGCGGACCGACGCGGTGTGGATCAGCGCGTGCGGTTTGCGTTGAAGTGAATCGACTGCTTCTTGAACCTGCTGCCAGTCGGAGAGTTCGACCGAGTGGGCTTCCACGTTGTCGTGCTCGAAAAATCGTTCGATTCGTTCCGATTTCCCATGGTAAAACAGGATCAGCGTCTGTCCGTCGTCGAGGAATTTTTGAGCCAGATACGATCCGATATTGCCGTTTGCGCCGGTGATCAGGATGGTCATCGGTTGGCTCCGGTGACGATGTCGAGTAATTTATGCGCAATGTCGAATTTTTCGCCGGTTAATTCCACAATCTCCGATTTGCCGATGACGGTTACATGCGAATCGCTTTTTCCGGAGACGCTTATCAGATTGCCGCAGACGTAGTCCAGATGCTTGCTTTCCAACTTCTTACGGGCGTTATCAACCACATTATCGCTCTCGGCTGCGAACCCGAACAGTAGCTGGGTGTGCTTCTTGTTCTCACCGAGGGTTTGCAGAATGTCCTTCGTGCGCTTCATCTCGAGGTTCAGGTCGCCAGCCTTTTTAATCTTGCCGGTGACGGGTTCCGCAAAGGTGTAGTCGGTAACCGCGGCGGCTTTGAATATAATATCGCAGGCGGGAAAGCGCTCGATACAGGCATTGTACATATCATGGGCGGTCTCGGCGCGGATTGCGTCGAGGTAGTAGGGGAGAGGCTCGTCCATGTGCGCGTGGATCAGCGTAACGTCCGCTCCGCGAAGATATGCCGCGCGTGCGAGCGCGAGGCCGGTCTTACCGGAGGAGTGGTTGGTCAGGAATCGCATATCGTCCAGATGCTCACGGCAGGCCCCGGCGGTGATCATGATGCGTCGTCCGGCGAGGTCGCGACCGTATTTCAGATAGGTCTTGATTGCGTACAGGATTTCGCAAACGGCGGGGAAACGTCCCTTGCCGACATATCCGCAGGCGAGTCTTCCCGATTCGGGTTCGAGGATCTGCCAGCCATGGTGTTTCAGCTTTTCGAGGTTCTCCTGCACGATGGTGTTTTCGTACATGTGGACGTTCATGGCGGGAACGATGAGCTTCGGCCCGTGCACAGCCAGCGCGGTGGTGGAGAGCAGGTCGTCCGCGATACCGGATGCGACCTTGCCGATGATGTTGGCGGTGGCGGG
This sequence comes from Cloacimonadales bacterium (SeqCode), assembly GCA_963666875.2. GTDB lineage: Bacteria > Cloacimonadota > Cloacimonadia > Cloacimonadales > JAIOQZ01. The sequence continues at coordinate 354,630 of CAXXPU010000019.1, read as the reverse complement.
AGCGATGACCATGATATCCGCCCAGTCCGCGAGGTCGATGTGGGCGATGGGGGCGTCCGGGTTGAAGGCTTCAATTTCCACCTGATCGCGCGTGATGGCGCGAAATGCGTCCGCTGTGGCGAATTTCCGGCTGTTTTTGGTCATGATCGTCCGTACCTTCGCGCCTGACTTGATCATGGCGCTTGCCAGATCAAGCGCTTTATAGGCTGCGATGCCGCCGGTCACGCCGAGAAGGATTTTTCTATCTTTCATAATGTCCTCATTGATGCGAATAAATAGTCTCTTGCAACCTTGTAAAGGAAAAACGGATGAATCTGCGATCCGTTCAGATTTTTGGGGTATTCCGAATCGAAAATGTACTTGACAGGAATAGCCCGGAGCAAGCCTACTGCGTTGTTTTATTACGGTACACGGAGAATTCGATGCTTTTTAATTCGTTGAATTATGTGATATTCCTACTCTGCACGGTTGTTCTATATTATATAATACCCCATAAGCTGCGCAGCACATTTCTCATCGTTGCGAGTTTCTTTTTTTACATGAACTGGGTACCCGCTTTCGGATTAATGCTGGCTTATATCATACTGGTGGCATGGGCTGGAGCATGGTGGATATCTCGTAATGATGGCAAGGTCGTCAGGCAGCGTATCTTGACATTGATTCTGATCCTGCTCCTTTTTCCGCTGGTATTCTACAAATACGCCGGTTTCCTGCTGGAAAACCTCCTTGCAGTTCTGAAGGTCTTTGCTCCGATGAAAAGCCTGCATTTCGTTCTACCGGAGTTCTTACAACCTATCGGGATATCATTTTTCACGTTCATAGCCATGGGGTATGTGATCGACGTTTACCGCAAGCACACGAAAGTCCTCGGATTACATCGTGTCACAGCGTTTATCTCATTCTTTCCCCAAATCAGCGCAGGACCCATCGCTCGCGCATCGTCGCTGGCGCCTCAGTTCGACGAAAAGCACGTCCTGACCTACGAAGAATTTTCATACGGGATCGCGCAGATCCTTCTGGGGTGGTTCAAGAAGGCAGTCGTTGCGGACAGATTGTCACTCTATGTGGGGTACGCATTTAAAGATACAAGCATGACGTCCGGCAAAAGCATGCTGCTGGGTGCGATATTTTTCGCGATTCAGTTATATTGCGATTTTTCCGCATATTCCGATATGGCGATCGGAAGCGCTCGGCTTCTGGGTTTCAAGCTTTCGAGTAATTTCCAGCGACCCTATCTGGCGACGACGGTGCGCTTCTTTTGGTCGCGCTGGCATATCTCGCTGACCACCTGGTTCCGCGACTACATCTATGTGCCGATCTACAATCGCTGGCGCGGTGACAAAAAGAAGCTGTCAGTGTTTCTTTCCGGTGTGATCATGGTCATCGTTTTCGCGATCAGCGGGCTGTGGCACGGCGCCGGCTGGACTTCTATCGTCTGGGGGGTATTGAACGGTCTCTTTCTCGCGATCGAACCGCCCCTTCTCAAACGCTGGTTTAAGATAGAAAGCCGGTTTCCGAAGCACTGGATGATTACCGGAGTAATGAACTGGATCAAGCGTGGAATTACCTTCGCGCTGATGGTTCTCTGCTTTATTTTCTTCCAGGCTTCGAGCATTCGTAATGCAGGATATGCACTGCAGAGTATTTTCACGATGGCTCCGGGATTCAGTATCAAAGGACACTTCGCCGTGTTTGCCATTGTTGTGTCTGTCTTGCTGTTCTTTATCGAACTTCATGAAGAGAAGACCAAGGTGCCGGGTGGATTTCTCCTCTCGCGTTCCCTTGTTCTGCAGGCGATAAAGATATCCCTGTTTGTTTCCCTGATAGTCATGATCGGTGTTCTGGACAGCAGCCAGTTCATCTACTTCAAATTTTAAGAGGGTGCGATGCAGATACGCAAAATTCTGGTGTTCTCAATTCTCACGCTTCTGCTTTTAATCGGTATCGATATCGCAGTATCGCGATTCTTCAATGGCGTTTTTAAGAAGTTGGAAAGTGGAAGATACCATAAAAATAAATTCACATTATACGAGAATACCTCTGAACTCCTTGTCGTGGGATCATCGGTCGGCGAGGACGGAATATATCCACCGATTCTGGCCGATACCCTTGGAATGACTTGCTGGAACGGCAGCCGCGAAGGACAGACAATTCTGTTCTATCTCGCAGTCGCGGAAAAAACGCTCGAACGCTACAAGCCGAAGCTGGTCGTCCAGCTTGTCGAGATGGATCACATGGAGACTGCTGTTGAGAAAAGGGGCGTTGAGAGGCTGAAACCGTTTGCCCATACGGATCCGGAATTGCGTAAATACATCTATTACCATAATCGCTACAGGCGCTGGCTTGCCTTCTCGGGATTGGTTTCCTACAACTCGATATACCTTCATCTCTGGCGTCCATTGCTGCACAAAGCAGACATCTATCCGCCCGATGGCTTGGGTTTCATTCCGAACTCGGGGAGATACACAATTCCTCCATCGGCAAAGACCGATTTCTCGGACTACGTGATGCGACCGCTGGAGGACACGCAGATAGACCTTCATACGAAGCTGCTCGACAAGTATTCCCAGGCAAACGTTCCCCTTGTGCTCGTGATGGTTCCGTATTGCACTCCGGGACCTTCGACTACCTCCACCATCGAGAAGCTAAAAGAATGGGATAAAGAACGGGAGGACATGATACTGCTGAACTACTGGGACGATAAAAGGTTTGTCGGTCATACCGAGTTTTTCTACAATGATAATCATCTGAACACGGATGGCGCGATGTCCTTCACGAAAATCATTGCGCACGATATCAAAGAGTGGCTGAAGCAACATCCGGATTGGCTGGATAGTCCGAAAGGAATTTCAACACCGTAGTTTCTACGCGTGAATTCGTAAATTCATTTCAGCTCGTGAACTATAACCTCTTCATTTAGAAGTTTTTCATCGCATTTCTCCGTCAGGCTATATAACCATTTGAAAAACAATAAAATGGATTTTACTTGAGCGGGAAATTATGGCTTGACAAATATCGCTATCGGTATTTTTTCGTATCGTGTTCGCTACGGCGAATAAAAGCCAGATATTCGGTTGAGAAACTGACTGTCGTAGTCAGTTTTTTTTATGATGAAAAGTGCTTTTCATTAAGAATATCGGTCGAAGAATCGAAGAGGTCAAACGATGGATAAACGGTTTCAAGAACTCGAAACGATCGCGAAGGAACTCTGCCAGAAGCAGGGTGTCGCGCTGTATGATCTTGAGGTCAAGAATACACGCAAGGGCAAGATTGTCGCCGTGTTTCTGACCAAGATCGGCGGGGTGACCGTCGATGACTGCGCGCGCATCAGCAGGGAGATGGAGCAGGAACTCGATCGCATCGACCTTTTCTCCGGTAGCTATTATCTGGAAGTCTCGTCCGCCGGGCTGGAACGTCCGCTGAAGCTCAAAAAGCACTTCGTCAGCGCGATCAACGAACTGGTCCGGGTCACATGGAAAGAAGGCGAAAAGACCTTCTCGCACGATGGAATCCTTCAGGAGGTTCGCGAGAATGACATCGTGCTTCGAGTGGAAGATCGAAGCAGATGAAAATTCCCTATAAGGAAATCCGTAAGGCAAAGACGGTTTTCGATGATGAAGAAAAGCATGAACAGGCAATGAGGGAGTGGTAAAGAATGGCAGCAAATTTGATGGCGATCGTTAGTGAGCTTGCTTCGATCAAGCAGCTCGATAAAAGCAAAGTCGCGGAAATCATCCGGGATGGACTGTTCATGTAGCCATATCCAAGAAGCTCGAACCGGAAAACGAGCTCGAAATCGTCACCAATTACGAGACAGAGCGCGGTCGTGGCGCGTTTCAAGCGTCACGTTGTCGAGCAGGACTTCCAGTCTGGGAGAGATTTCCCTGGAAGAGGCACGCGTGATACCTACGATCCGAAGGCCGAAGATCGACGAATGGATCGAGGTCGAGATGCAGATACACGAATTCGAGCCCAAGGTGATCAAGAACGCCCGCAAGGCGATCCAGGAGAAGATCAAGCTGCTCGAAGAAGAACGCATCATGTTCGACTACGAGAAGCAGCACAAGCAGATTGTCACCGGTAAGATTCGCAAGGTCGATTACAACGGCTACACCGTGGATATCGGCTATGCCGACGCGCTCCTGCCCGTGGAAGAACAGGTGGAAGACGAGTACTACAAAGTGGGCGACCTGGTGCGCGCCTACGTACTCAACATCCGCAAGCTGAAAGGCGGACGTGAAGGTTATCCCTCTCCCGCACCCATCCCGAATTTGTCAAAAAGCTGTTTCGAGAGCGAGATTCCAGAAGTCTTTCTCCGGCGAGATCGAGCTGCGCAAGATCGTCCGCGAACCGGGTACTCCGCACCAAGGTTTGCGTCTTCTCCAAAGACAAGAACATCGACCCCGCGGGGAGCTGCCTGGGGCCCAAGGGCATCCGCATCGAGCAGGTACGCAAGGAACTCCACAGCGAGCAGATCGACATCGTCGTGTGGGACGAATCGCCCGAGCAGTTCATCGCCAACGCGATCGGCAACGACCTCGTCGAGCGCGTCTATCTCGCGGATCGGGGAAAATTCGCCCGCGTGATCGTGAAGGATCAGAACAAGAACCTCGCCATAGGTAAGAAGGGAAAAAACGTCAAGCTTGCGGCCAAACTGACCGAGTTCAAGCTGGACATTTATACAGAAGAAGAATTCGAAGAGAAGATTTCCGAAGAGACGCCGCATCACCAGCCACGTAATCGAGCTGGACGGCATCACCACCAAGATCGCGGAGATTCTCAAAGACCACGGATACACCTCGGTTCAAGACATCCACGAGGCTTCCGTGGAAGAGCTTTGCAACCTCGAAGGAATCGGCGAAAAGACCGCGATCAGGCTGAAGGAATCGGCAGCGCTCTTCTGATGCCGAACCGTTCGTCGCACGCCGGGACACGTTCCTGCAGCGAACCTGCGTCATCTGCAGGCGGAAATCCGACAAGGGCAATCCTCCTGCGGATGGTGATCCTGGGAGACGGGAACGCTACCTCGACATGACGAATCAAGGCTATCGCAGTCGCGGGTTTTACGTCTGCGACGACAACCGTTGCCTGGAACGACTGGACAAGTGGCATCGAAAGAAGATGCGGTCCATGGATCGCAAGTCGCAGGCTTGCGTGAACCAATGAACACCAAGCTTCAGCTTGGCAAATAAAGGATATTACGTGGATCGAAGAGCAAGGTTGAAGAAAAGGTTATCGACGCTGGTGCACTTCGCCCGCAAGGCGGGGAAGCTCGCCACCGGTTATGATGCGGTTCGGCGCTCGATCGTATCGGGTCAGAGCCCGCCTTGCCCTGATCGCCGGAGACCTCGAAAAAGGCAGGCAGCGAAGCCTGCGCTACCTGTGCGATCAGATGAATGTGCCCCTGCGAAGCTCCTTTTCGGACAAGCAAGACCATCGGAGAAGCGCTGAACATCCGGGATGTGGGCGTATCCTGGGGATTGAAGACAACGGAACCTTGCCAAAGGCATGAAGAAAATATTTGGATCTTTAGGGTTCAGCCGGGAGGAAACGTGGCTTTACGAGTACATGAACTGGCAAAAGAATTGAAAATATCGACAGCGGCATTGCGGGTGCACCTGCGAGACCTTGGGCGTCAACGTCAAGAGCCACATGAGCTTCATCGAGGACGACATCGTGGATGAAGATCAGGAAGAAATTCCAGGATCAGATCGCGGCCATCAAGCAGCAGGAATCCGTGCAAGGAAGCGCTATCATTTTGCGCAGAAACAGGAACAGGAACAGGCAAAAGATGCCAGACAGGCCGACTGTCCAGCCTCCGAGCCCAGAAAGCCCGAGACCCCAACAGCAGGAAAGTGTTGAACATCGACAAGGTAGAGGTTGCGAAGCAAGGAAATTCCTACTTTCACCGAGCGTCCGATCAAGAAATCGGGTTCACCGAAGACCCTTCCCGCCACGAAGAGAAAAGCCTAAGCCTCTCAAAGAGAAAAAACACCCGGATCCGAACAGCAGAAACGGGAAGTCTATCACCAAAGAAGAGACCCACAAGGAGGCTTTCAAGCCCGAGTCTCCAAGAGCCGATAAGCCTGCTCCCACGCAAGCGCAAGCCCCCGACTGCCGCAACCGACGCCACCGATCAGGCGGCGAAAGCTGGCGGAAAAGAGGTGAAGGACTTCACCGAACTGGGCAAGAAAAGCAAGCATCTGGCTGCCAAACTGAAACATACACGCAAGGGTAAGAAGCGCAAGGCCTTCGCGCCGACGGAAGTCGAAGAAGCTGAAATTTCAAAGAACATCCGCCAAACTCTCGCCCAAAGCAAGAAACCTAAAAAGTACCGCAAAGACGGACAGCGGCAGGATTCCTCAACCGAGCCCAAGATGATCACCATCAGCGAATTCACGTCCGTGAGTGAGCTGGCGAAGATCATGGACCTTGCACCGACCGATATTATCGCGCAGTTCTTCAACCTCGGACAGCTTGTGACCATCAACCAGCGCCTCGATAAGGAATCGCTGGAGATGATCTGCGACGAATTCAACTTCAACGTCGAGTTCCAGGAAGAATACGGCACAGAGATACTCGAACAGAAGAAAGAAAACCTTGCGGATGTGGAAATGAAGACACGTCCTCCGGTGGTCACCATCATGGGTCACGTCGATCACGGTAAAACCTCGATCCTCGACTACATCCGCCAAGCGAATGTGATCGCGGGTGAAGCGGGTGGTATTACCCAGCACATCGGCGCGTACCAGGTGACGCACGACGGCAATAAAATCACGTTTATCGATACACCGGGCCACGAAGCATTCAGCGCCATGCGCTCGCGCGGCGCCAACATCACCGATATCGGAATTATCGTGGTAGCGGCGGACGACAGCGTGATGCCGCAGACCGTCGAGGCCATCGACCACGTGAAGGCCGCCGGCGTGACCATGATTGTCGCGATCAACAAGATTGACGCCCGTGACGCGAACGTCGATCGCGTGATTGCCGACCTCTCCAAGCAGAATATCTTCCTCGAAGGTTACGGCGGAGAAATCCTCTGGGCCAAGACCTCCGCGATTACCGGCGAAGGAATCGATGAATTGCTCGACTTGATCGTACTCGCATCCGAGATGATCGAGTTCAAGGCTGGCTACGATGTACCTGGCAAGGGAACCGTGATCGAAGCACAGAAAGACCCCCGCATTGGAACCATCGTGACCGTCCTTCTGCAGGAAGGAACGCTGAAGAAGGCGGACAGCGTAGTCTGCGGCGCGACTTACGGACGTATCCGTAAGATCGAGAACGAACGCGGAAAAGAGATCAAGAAGCTCGAACCGTCCGATGTTGGCGTGATCTACGGTCTGAACGACGTACCCAAAGCGGGTGATATCCTCAACGTGGTGCAGGACGAAAAGCTGGCGAAATCGATCAGTATGGAGCGTCAGATGATTCGCCACGAGCGCGAGAAATACCAGGCGCAGACCAACCTGAACAACCTTTTCCAGAAGATCAAGGAACACAACATGACCGAGCTGAACCTGATCGTCAAAGCCGATTTCGACGGCTCGGTTGAAGCGCTCTGCGACTCGTTCGAGAAGCTTTCCAACGATGAGATCATGGTCAACATCATCCGTCGCGGTGTGGGCGGAATCGTCGAGGCGGACGTCAACCTCGCCACGAGTTCAGACGCGGTGATTATCGGTTTCCACGTACGTCCGAACAACCAGGCGAGAAAGCTCGCCGAAGATAACGGCGTCGAGATCAAGCAGTATCAAGTTATCTACGACGCGATCAACGATCTCAAGCTCGCGATCCAGGGTATGCTCAAGCCGGAATTCAAGGAAGAGACCCTCGGAAACGCGCGTGTCAAAGAGGCTTTCAAGATTCGCAAGCTCGGAACCATCGCGGGTTGTGCCGTGGAGAAGGGTGTTATCCGCAAGAACGCGATTGTGCGTCTCTATCGAAACGACACCATGATCCACGAGGGCAAGATATCCTCACTCAAGCATTACGAAAAGGATGTGGAGGAAATCCGCGCCGGAACAGAATGTGGAATAGGCATCGAGAACTACAACGATATCAAGGAAGGCGATATCATCGAAGCCAGCGTTATGGTGGAAGTGCCGAAAGAGTTATAGCGTATGCCGAAAATCAGAATTCAACGCTTGCAGAGCGAACTATTCCGCCTGATGAACACGACTGTCATCGGAAATCTGCACGATCCGCGACTTGATTCGGTCACCTTCACCGGCGTCCAGCTCAGTCCCGACATGCAGTTCCTGAAGGTGTTTTTCTCCTGCTTCGATGAGGAGAATATTGATCGGGAAGAGGTAAAACGAACCTTGGGCCGCAGCGCAGGATTCGTGAAAAGCCTGATCGCGGATGCACACATCATGCGAACGATTCCCGACATCAATTTCTACTACGACGATACCGGAGACCGGGTTTCCCACCTCGACAGTATCTTCGAGAAGATACATCAGGAGCAAGGGCAGAAAGAGACGGACGATGAATGAGAAGTTTTCCGCGCTGAAAAAGCATCTGCACAAGGAAACCGGAAAATATTCGTCGATCTGCATGGTTACGCACACCAATCCCGATGGGGACGGACTGGCGGCATGCCTGGCGTATCAGGATATCCTGAAGGACCAGGACATCTATGCCGATATCGTTCTCGAATATCCTGCCCCAGAGCTTTACGACTACCTCGACGGCAGAGATCGCACCACCTTCTTCGACGACTCGATGTTCTACGATCTGGTGATCCTGATCGATTGCCACGAGCAGAAACGAATCGGCAGATGCGCACCGCTGGTCGATCGCGCGAAATCGATCATCGCCATCGATCACCATACGCCCGGTGAATTGATTGAAGATGCCCACACCTGCATCGAGACGAAGATCGTCAGTGCCGGCGCGATCATCTACCGCATGTTCGAGGAAGAAATCGCCACGAGCGAGAGACGCCAACGGATCGTCGATGCCATCTACACCACCGTTTTGAACGACACCGATAATTTCCAGAACTCCAACACCAATGCCGAGACCTTCGAAATCTGTGCCGGACTGGCCGAATTGGGACTGCATGCCGGAGAAATCGCACGGCTTTTTATCTGGTCGAAGACACCCGCCGAGATGAGGCTGGTGGGCGAAGTTCTTTCCACCATCGAACTGCGACATGGCGGCGATATTGTCTTCATGCACTCCACGATGGGCGTGCTGAAGCGCAACGGACTCACTGGCGAGGCGACATCCAAGATGACCCGCTGGGTCAAGGGAACCAAGGGCGCAAAGGCGATCGTCTATTTCAGGGAAGTCGCGGAAAGTGTTTGGCGGCTCAGCCTCCGCGCCGAGTACGTCGATGTCGCGGTCATCGCGCGCAGATACAACGGTGGCGGGCATGTTCGTGCGGCGGGATGCGAGGTAAAAGGATCCCTCGCGCAAGCAAAGGATATTCTGCAGGAAGAAATTGAAAAACAGCTCTGACGGCCTTCTACTAATCGATAAACCGACCGGGATCACTTCATTCGACGTCATTCGGAAACTGCGCAGGATTACCGGTATGCGCAAAATGGGACACACCGGTACGCTGGATCCGTTCGCATCGGGCTTATTACCCATTCTGACCGGCAAGATGACCCGTCTGAGCAACTTGATCACCCATGCACGAAAGTCGTATCGTGCCGTGCTCGAGCTGGGTATCCGCACCGATACCGGCGATCCCGAAGGCGATATCATCGAACGCAAACCATTCCCGGACGATGTACGAAAGGGAATTGACTCGGTTCGGTCGCAAGTTTTTGAAATCACCAGCCAGACGCCACCTGCGTATTCCGCGATCAAGATCGATGGCAAACGTGCCTACGATCTGGCGCGTCAGAAAAAGGAAGTGAAGCTCGAGCCGCGACCCATCGAGATATACGATTTCGCGATCGAGAAGGTCGAGCTTACGTTGATCACCTATCGCGCCGAGGTCAGCGCCGGGACGTATATCCGCGTCTTGAGCGAGACAATCGCAGGGATGTTGGGCACGGTAGGCATGAGCCGCGAGCTTCGAAGGCTCTCGATCGGCAGGACGACGATCGACCGGTCCGTTCCGCTGGACGACCTGACGCCGGAGAACTGGCGGGAACATCTGCAATCACCGCTTCTGATGATTGAAGATATTCCCGTCGTCGAGTCGAATCCGCTGGATCGGGAACGATTCATGCACGGGAATCCGATTGATGCGGAGGGCGAGAATCAGGATTTGGTTATCGTCGCATGCAACGAAGAAATCTGGGGTATTGCGAAAATGATTGACAACAGGATTCATCCCAAGACCGTTCTGATATGATTGATTTTCGAGGAGACTACAAGCTTTTACACTATCCGGTGGTGACCACCGGGACATTCGACGGCATCCATCTGGGACACCGGAAGCTGCTCGATGAATGCATCCGGATCGCGCGCGAAAAGGGCGGCGAATCGGTCGTCATCACGTATTATCACCATCCGCTGGAAATCCTCCACGAAAAGACGTTTCCCTATCTGCTGACCGAGAAATCTCTGAAGGAAAAACTACTGCGCGAGATCGGAATCGATTGTGTCGGATACCTGAATTTCAACCGCAGAATGGCGAGTATGTCGCCCATGCAGTTCCTACAGAAGGTTCTGATTGAAACGGTCGGCATGAAAGATATCGTGGTGGGTTACGACACACATTTCGGGTGCGGACGGGAAGGTAATCACAAATTCCTGGCTGCGCATCAGGACCAATTCGGCTATGAAACGCATCTGGTAGAGCCGCTAACAGTCGATAGCGAGGTTGTCAGCAGCAGCCGCATTCGGGAGATGGTTCGCGGCGGTAGTGTCGATGAAGCGAAACGACTTCTCGGCAGAAACTACACACTCCTGGGTATCGTGATCTCGGGCAAGCGCATCGGGCGCGAACTCGGATTTCCCACCATCAACATCATGCCGCTGGACGAGCACAAGCTGATCCCCGGAACCGGTGTCTATCTGACCCGCACTACAATGCACGGAACTACCTGGAACTCGCTGACCAACATCGGCACCAATCCATCCGTTAAGACCGACGACCACCTGGTGATCGAAACGCATCTGCTCGATTTCTCGGGCAACCTCTACGGCAAGAAGGTCGGGATCGAATTTCTGCACCGGATGCGGGACGAAGTTCGGTTCGAGACCAGAGAGGAACTCATTCGGGCGATTCGAGGGGACGTCGAGACTGCCGAAGCGTACTTCGGCCGGGAGGAATCTTGAGAACGACGTTCGGCGCACTGTTCACCTCGACACGCGATTTCTACAAGTTCGCGCGCTCGCAACGATTTAAATCCGCGCTGCTCCTCACCCTGAGTGGTATGTTTAACGGCTGGAACGGCTTTCAATTCCTCTTCTTCGGCAGCTTTTCGTTCGTTTTCATCAATAGGATCAGCTTCTTCCGCTGGTTGTACCAGTTGTCATACGGCGTTCCGCACCTGATTCCTGTGAGCATCTATCACCTGATCACGCTGCTTCTGATCTTCTGGTTTCTACACTGCATCGGCGAAGTGTATCTCAACGCCATTCTGATGCGCAGAAAGATGACATACCGGCAGATGCTGCGGATTTCGACCAACTTCGCGATCCCTGGCCTTCTGAATATCCTGTTTTTCTTCTTCCTTGCCGGGATCATTTGGAACGGCATCTACATCGGGTATCGCATCGCGCTCTCGCTGGGGTTTCATAAGGATATCTCCTTCTGGCGCTGGGGTATCTACCTCGGAACGGTGGCGCTCCTGTTCTCGATGTATTTCATGATGATCGTGACCGATCTGATCATCCCGCTGATGATGCACGGGCAGTCTTACAGCAAGTCGCTCCTGCGCACGGTCAGATTACTCAGGTCCAATTCCTATGAATTTCTGGTGATCTACTCGCTTCGAATCTTCTCCGTGGTGGTTTCCACGCTTATATATATCCTGTTTTTCCGCTACGTGCTCTTCCCGCTGATGGTGAAGATATCGCCCGACTACTACTTCAATCCGCTGATCGTGCTGCACAGCGTCGATAGTCTCAAAGACGTCATGCTCAACAACGGCATCCTGACCGGATTCATGCTCTTCAGCCTGCTGGTGGGGATTCCGTTCTTCCTGCCGCCGTACATCCTGCACAAGGTTATACTGGACAGGATGATCGATTATCCGCTCTTTCGTGTAAAACGAGAACAACCTACCGGAGACGAGACCGATGGAACGATTCGTATGTAATGAATGTGGCGCAGAAACCCCGAAATGGGAAGGACGCTGCCCGGCGTGCGGGGCGTGGAACTCACTGAAGGAGACCGCGCGCATTGTCGGTAAAAAATCCGTGCAGACCGCTTTACTACCGAATGAAAAGACGAAAGCCATCACGCTCGACCAGATCGACGACGAAGTCCTGCCGCGCATCCGGACGGGCATTGGGGAATTCGACGTGGTGCTGGGCGGTGGAATCGTTGCCGGCATGGCAGCGCTCATCGGCGGCGACCCGGGTATCGGCAAATCGACACTGATGATGCAGGCGGCGGATCGTGTGAACGGAACGCTGTACGTCTCGGGCGAGGAGAGTCTTCAGCAGATCAAGCTGAGAGCCGGCAGACTGGGCGTGAAATCGGATTCGCTACACCTCCTGTGTTCGACCGACGCGAACGCGATCACCGAGGAAATCCTGCGCCTGAAGCCACCGCTGGTGGTGATCGATTCGATCCAGTCGATTGGCGGAGCGCTCGAGGGATCGTCGGCTGGAAGCGTCTCACAGGTGCGTGAGGTGACAGGGCTGCTTGTGCGTCTCGCCAAGACCACTGGAACCGCGGTTATGCTGATCGGTCATGTGACCAAAGATGGCTCTGTGGCCGGTCCGAAGATCATCGAACACATGGTCGATACAGTGCTCTATTTCGAGGGTGACATGCCGCATCGGATGTTGCGTGCGGTAAAAAACCGCTTCGGGTCGACCAACGAGATCGGCATCTTCGAGATGCGCGCGGACGGTCTGGCGGAGGTGAAGAATCCGTCGGTGCTGTTCGTCGAGCATTTCCAGCCCAATCCGGGCATCGCGGTGGGATGTGTGCTGGAGGGTTCAAGGCCGTTCCTGGTCGAGGCGCAGACACTGGTCACACCCGCGAATTACGGAACCTCCCAGCGCGTAAGTATCGGCTACGACAGTAAAAAGCTTTCGGTGATGCTCGCGGTGCTGGAAAAATTCCTCTCCATCAGCCTCCGGCAGAACGACATCTTCGTCAACCTGATTGGCGGCATCCGGTCCGCGGACACATGCCTCGATCTGGCGGTGATCGCATCGGTGCTGTCCAGTGCGAAGGAAATCGTACTACCGCCGAAGACACTCTTTCTGGGGGAAGTGGGTCTCAGCGGCGAGATCAGACCGGTATCGCAGTACGAGAAGCGCATCAACGAGGCCGTCAAGCACGGTTACGAGCAGATTTTCATCGCCAAGAACGCCCGTCACGGGATCAAGGGCGCCAGGCTCCAGCGTGTCGCGCACATCGCCGACCTCTATTCGCTCTTGTTCAGTTGAGCTTTCCACTCCTTTAGAATAGTCTCTTCGCTCTCCTTCGTGAACCGCTTTTCGAAATAATTTTTCCCGCTTTCGTGATACCACGCGACCGTATCCTTCATCGTCTCGCCGATCGGGCGCAGGACCAATCTGGCTTCCAGCGCTTTTAGTCCGCTGACTTCGTCCAGCCCCTCGTAGCCGCTTCCCGGCTCGAACATGTTCCAGAGCGGATATTCGTGTTTGCGGATGATCTCGTTATCGACGTAGTGGATCGTCGTATTCGTGTCGAAAGTCTTCTTGCAGTGCTCCATGATGCCGCCGAGTGTGATCCGTTTCTCCGGTCCGACGCCGTTGAACGTGCCGGTGATGCCGTTTTCGATCAGGTGGAAGCACCAACGGGCGAGATCGCGAACGTCGATGAACTGGAAAGGTGCGTCGGGATTCGACGGCAGCACCATCTCGCCGCCCAGCGAGTACTTGATCGGCAGATAACCGAAGCGATAGGAGTAGTCCCACGGCCCCACGATCAGACCGGGACGGATGATGATGGCTCGTTCGCCGAAGTGTTTTTGCACCGCTACTTCGCATGCGCCCTTGAGCGGTCCGTAGTTGGCACCGTCGATGTTTTCTGGGCGTTCTCCTTCGAAGACGTCGATTGCGTCTTCCTCGACGATCCCGATCTTGCTCATGTCGCGGTAGGCGGAGACGGATGAAATGAAGATGTAGCATCCCGCGCGGTCTTTGAGGAGTCCGGCGGAGAGGTCGGTCTGCTCGGGGAAATAGCCGCAGGTGTCGATGACGGCGTCCCACTTCTCGTCGGGCAGGAGGTGGATGTCGGTGTCGCGGTCGCCGTGAATCTGCCGGACGTCGGTGAAGAGGTTGGGACGCGATTTTCCGCGGTTGAACAGGGTGATGTCGTGGCCGTTATCGATGGCGAATTCGGTGATGCTTCTTCCGAGGAAGTGGGTTCCTCCGAGTACGAGTAGTTTCATAAAGCGCTCCGTTTGTTGGTTATCCGATACTATTCATTGAATCCACATTGTGCCGTTGGCTGTCAAGGAATCCGTTAAAGAAACTTGACATCGTAGTGCAGGTTGGCTGGATAATATTGTCCCGGCACAAGGAGAGTCTATGAACATTATCGTATTGCACGGCAGTCCGCGCAAGGGCGGCGATTCCGATACTCTCGCACAAACCTTCCTCGACGAGATGCGGAAGCACCGCGATTGCGCGATCAAACATTTCTATCTGAACGATATGAAAATCGCGCCCTGCCAGGGATGCCAGTCCTGCTGCGAAACGCAGAAGTGCCGGATCGTGGACGATATGCAGCAGATCTACGACGCGTTTCCGGAAGCGGATATCGTGGTGTGGGCGACGCCGATGTACTGGGGCTATATGACCGCCCAGATGAAGCTCGCGCTCGACCGCATGGAGGCGCTTGTCTGTGCGGACGGCTGGAAGGACAAGGTCTTCGCGGTATTTCTGACCTACCACTGCCACGTGCAATCGACGGTGAATTTCTTCGAGCGCGTGTGCCCGTTCTTCGAGACGGAACTGCACATCGTAACCTGCCACACAATCAAGGACAACGAGCACGTCCCCGCGGCCGAAATGCCGGGTAAACTGAAGGAATGCAGGGAGCTGGCTTTTCGCCTTTCCGAAGCATGAAAAAACCTCCCCGGATGGGGAGGTTTGTGATTGCGATAAGCTCTATCAGTAAAGGCAAATCTCCGACTGAGCGTCGAAGAAGTGCACCTTTTTCATATCGATGGTGACGCGGAATCTGGCGTCGATCTGCGGCATCTTCTTAGGATCGATCCGCGCGGTGAACTTGTCGTTACCGGCTTTGAGATAGACGATGAACTCGTTGCCCATCGGTTCGACAACTTCGCAGATCGTATCGACAGGGCGCGGAACTTCCGCCATGGAATCGAACTCCGCGTCGTAAACGTCTTCCGGCCGCACGCCCATGATCACCTCTCTATCCTTGTACGCTTTGAGCTTCTCGAGTTGATTGGGAGTCGGTTCCAGCGTTATCGATTCGCTTACGTATTGGAGCTTGCCGTCCTTCTCGACCATCTTACCGCGCGAGAGATTGATGGCGGGGCTTCCAATGAAACCGGCAACGAAGAGGTTCACCGGATGATTGTAAATCTCCAGCGGCGAGGCGATCTGCTGGATAATCCCCTTGTCCATGACGACGATCTTGTCGCCCATGGTCATGGCTTCCACCTGGTCGTGGGTCACGTAGATGATGGTGGTGGCGAGTTTACGGTGCAGCTTGGTGATCTCGGTGCGCATCTGGACGCGCAGTTTGGCGTCGAGGTTGGATAGCGGCTCGTCGAAGAGGAAGACCTTCGGATTACGCACGATGGCGCGACCAAGCGCGACGCGTTGACGCTGACCGCCGGAAAGCTGTTTCGGCTTGCGGTCGAGGAGGTCTTTAATGCCCAGCAGTTCGGCGGATTCGTTGACCTGTTTGTCGATCTCGGCTTTCGACCATCCACGCAGCTTCAGCGCAAACGCCATGTTCTGATAGACGGTCATGTGTGGGTAGAGCGCGTAGTTCTGGAATACCATCGCGATATCGCGGTCTTTGGGCGGGACGTCGTTGACGCGTTGTTCGCCGATGTTGATGTCGCCACTGGAGATATCTTCCAGCCCGGCGATCATGCGAAGGGTGGTTGTCTTACCGCAGCCGGAGGGACCGACCAGGATCACGAACTCTTTGTCTTCCGCGACGAAATTGGCTTTCTTTACAGCGTGAAAACCGTTATCATAGATTTTATCAACGTTGTTTACCGTAACCTTTGCCATGCGAGCCTCTTCATGTTTTGATTTTTTTCAGACTGTTTCCCACAAGTTGTTTGTCAAGAATATTTTCTGTGAAGATCGTATGGAACACCTGTTCAGAAACAAAAAACGCCGGACGTTCATCCGGCGTTTGAAATATCGAACGGTTGGTTAGTTCTGGGTCATGATATCTTCAATCATTTTCAGAAGCATTTCTTTGACCTGATCCTGCTGCATATAGATCGCAGGGAAACCAACCAGGTAACATGTCTGCTGTACGCCGACCTGGCCTTCTACGTTGCGTTTGAAACGAAGCACGTTCGCACGGTCGTTATACGCCGTGTAGTCGTCTTCGGACGGAGCGTAATTGTCTTCGGCATTCGGTTCTTTGATGACAGTTTTGTAGAGAACTTCAACGCCTGTCTGGAAGTATCCGTTATTGAAGTACGAGATAGATCCCATACCGGCGCGAGGTGCGATAAGCGTGGAAATGGCAGGCCAGTTACCTTCCGTATTGACCATGACATCGGGCCAGTCGCTGTTAACAGCCTGCGAACCGACGAAATAAGGTCTTTCGTGGATGGCGCCGGGGATGGCACGGATACTACGATCCGTGTCGTCGGCCGAGCTGACGGAAATTCCGAAGTAGTCTTCGAGAATGTCGTGGGCTTCAGCTTTGACGTTGTCGTGAATGTTGATGAGGTTTGCGCCGCCGATGACGATGATGTTACCACCACTTCTGAGGTAGAGGTTCATGATGTCGTATTCTCTCCAGAATTTATTCGGGGCTGTCGGATTCTCGGTGTGCCAGATCACCAGTTTGTATTTCTGAAGATCCGTGGGAGAAAGGACGTCCTTACCGAAATGAAGCTCGCTGTTCCACACAGAGCTTGCAAGCCATTCGTAGTCAAGGGTTTCCTTTGTCTCTGTATCCGTTAAATAATCCTCGTAGTAAGCATTGACGATATCATCGGGGCTGAGGGAAGGGCTGTGAACTTCACCATCGATCACGAGAATACCTTCTTTTTCATTGTAGTTGAGCGTTTCGTCGAGCTTGAATGTGAATTCGGCAGGGGTCGGATCGGGAATGTCCTGAAGGTCAACCGCACGAACCTTGAATTCGTGGACAGATGCCATATCGTATGGGTCGGTCGCTTCGAGGTTGACGAGGGTCACCTTCTGAGCGTAGCTGCTGTTCACTGGGAAGCGTGTCCACTGCTCACCGGTTTCCTGATCGGTAATAACGTAATCTGCAGGATTACCGAACAATGGGCTGTAATACGGATCTCCGTTGAGCTGGATGTCGTAATACATGATTTCGCTGAGGTAGTTCACACCGGTTTGTTCATCCAGCACGAGGGCTGTCTTACTGGGGTTACGGGGATTGTTTTCGGCATACTCACCACGATATCCCCAGTACATGTGAATCTGGAGATCCTCGCTGTGCATTGCCACAAGGCGTCCATGCTGATCGATGAACATCGGCGTTGAGAACTCGTTGCCGTATAGCGTGGAACGGAACGGGATATCGATTTCGAGGCTGGGTTCCTGATAATCCACAAAGTGGTTGTCGCCCAATACGAAGATATCGTAGTTGTAAACGAGTGTTCCGGGGTAGAAGCCTTCTTTCACGCGGAAATCTCGATAGTTGACAAACGATTCGAGTTGCGCTTCGTCCATACCGATCGCCATGATACGGGTCAGATAATCATCCGTTCCGAAATCGACAAGCGGAGGCGTATAGGTGCTGTCGCGAGTCAGTACCTGACGACTGATGTTTCCATTGTCGTAGGCATAATACCATGTTGTCGTGTCGGGATAGGCGGGATCCGGTACATAGTTGCCATTGGTATCGACCTTATAGAGTTTGTATTTGAAATACACGGGACCATTCGCGACATACGGATCGTCGTCAATCATTGTAAATACGAAGCGAATACCAAGACCGACGTCCTTGAAAATTGTCGCACCCGATTCTTCATCGATGGTGGAAAGCTCTCCCTTGTTGGTGGAGATACCGATCGACGGCTTAACCGAGTATGTGAAGAATCGCTTGATCTCCGATTCACTTTCGGCACCGCGATCATCGATACATTTCACTTCAAAAATGTAAGGGATACCCGTAGCGGGTTCGTTGATGTAGCTTACGTAAACGATCGAATCGATGATAACTCCAGTGCTGTCTTCCACCGCAACAGTATCACGGATAATCTGCTGTGAGATGCTGGCGGGAAAGCGTATCGTCGCGGTAGGCGCGCTTGTCCAGATCGTGCTGACGGTTTCGTCACCCAGCGGATGATTCGGATCGTTTTCATTCGCGCCATCCTTATAGTGATAAACCCAGCCGTCCGGATCCAGGATGGCGTATCCGTAAGTCTGAACTCCGTTGCCGTTGTTGTCCAGGATGCGGAAAGCATATCCATCTACTACACCGTCCGGATCGGATGCCTGCCAGTATATGGTTTGCTGATAAAGCAGCGTATCCGAATATACATTCGAAGAATCGATAGACCCGTTATACGAGGTCAGTTGTATTGTCGGTGCTTGATTACTCTTGAGCGAGCCCTTTGAGTGCTCGCATGAGGTTAGTATAATCAGACCTGCAATCGTGATCAGTGCCAGAACAAACAATTTGCTGGTTATACCACGCATATTTCCTCCAATCCCCTTGTAATGATTGTCTAAGATCCTCTGCCGACACTATTCCGTCAACAAAAAATCCCTGTTTTGCAATATTTTTTCTTTACCATTTCTTGTTTCACGTTTCGATAAACCTTCACGCCATCATTTCCTGTGCCGCAATGCGGCATCTACAACGTTCGATATCAGCCGCGCAGTTGTAACTGTGCCAACACCTTTGGGAACTGGCGTGAGCATGGATGCGATCTCGGATACACTCTCGTAATCGACATCCCCCGTGTAGCGCGTTCCGCCTTCCTCATCCGCGACTTCATTGACGCCAACATCGATGACGACTGCGCCGTCTTTGACCATCTCCGGTTTCACGAACTCCGCCACGCCGATCGCTGCGATCAGGATATCGGCTTCCCGCGTGATCGATGCCAGATTTTCCGTCCGGCTGTGGCAGACCGTTACCGTCGCGTTGGCGTAGTCCCGTTTCCGAAGAAGCAGAAGCGCCAGCGGTTTACCCACGATATCGCTTCGACCGAGCACCACCACGTGCTTCCCCTGAACCGGGATTTCGTAAAACTTCAGCATGTCCATCACCGCGGCCGGCGTGCATGGGATAAAGCCCTCGCGGTCCAGCAGCAGATTACCGAGATTCAACGGGTGGAATGCATCGACGTCCTTTTCCGGTGCGATTGCGATCGATATCGCCATGTCGTCGATATGATCCGGCAGCGGTTTCTGTACCATAATACCGTGGATATCGGGATCATGGTTCAGTCCGTCGATGATCGAGAGCAATTCTTCTTGCGTCAGGCTTTCATTCTTGCGCAGGACGTTCACTTCGACGCCTGCCTTCGCGCCTTTCTGCTCGATGTTCTGCACGTAGTACAGCGCTGCGGGATCGTCACCGAGGATCACGACCGTAAGCCGCGGATCGATTCGGTGCTGCTCGATCTTCGCCTTTGCTTCGGCGAAGAGCTTCTTCGCAACGGGAAATCCCTTCAGAATCTCCATCCTGTCATGCACTCCTTCTGATACGTTGAATCGATATCGCCTTGCCGGTTCGATTGTCGATCTCGAACACGACCGCGTTGATCATCAGTCCCGATTCCGCCACCTCGTACTGCACCGGCATTCCCGTGCGCATCTTTTCGAGGATGATCTCCTTCTTGACGCCGATGACCGAATCGTGCGGTCCCGTCATGCCCACATCGGTGATGTAGGCTGTTCCGTTCGGCAGGATTTCCTCGTCCGCCGTCTGGATGTGGGTGTGCGTCCCGACCAGAGCTTGAATCTGTCCGTCGAAATATAACCCCATCGCTCGCTTCTCAGCAGTCGATTCGGCGTGGAAATCCACCACGATAATATCCGATTCTCTCTGAAAGCCCGGCAATGCCTTACCGAGTGTCTGAATTGGCAGATCCGCGCCCGTCATGAACGCCTGTCCCACAAGCGTCAGGACGCAGATACGAATTCCCCCCTTGTCGATAATATAATGGGAACTCCCTGCTGCGTCATGCGGAAAATTGAGCGGTTTGACGATGCGTGGTTCAGACTGAATGTATTCGATCGACTGTTTGCGGTCCCAGAGGTGATTGCCGCTGGTGAAGGCGTCGATTCCGATCATGAACAGGGGAGAGGCGGTCTTTTGTGTGACGCCTCTCCCGGATGCGATATTTTCACAGTTCATCAGGCTGACGTCGATACGGAATTCGTCCTGAAGCTTCTGCAGATTGTCCATGACAACCCGCCTGCCAGGTCTTCCGAAAACGTCTCCGAAAAAAAGTATTCTCATTTATTTCGCGATTGCCGTCTGACGCGTTTCCCGAATCACGACTACTTTGATCTGACCGGGGTATTGCATCTCTTTCTCGATCTTGTCCGCGATATCGGATGCGATGTAGAGTGTCTTGTTGTCGTCGATGGACACAGGATCCACGATAATGCGCAGTTCACGTCCAGCCTGGATGGCGAACGATTTATTCACGCCTTCGACGGTACTGGCGATTTCTTCCAGCTTGTCCAGGCGCTGCATGTAGGATTCGAGCATTTCGCGACGAGCGCCCGGTCTCGCACCGGAAATCGCGTCGGCTGCCTGAACCAGCGCAGCGTAGATGCTGGTGGGTTCGACTTCTTCGTGATGCGCCTCGATCGCGTTGATAATCAGCTTGCTCTCGCCGTTTTTCCGGGCTATGGTCGCGCCAATAGAGGCATGAGAGCCTTCCATTTCGTGATCGACCGCCTTACCGATATCGTGCAGGAAGCCGGCACGACGCGCCAGCTCCTGGTCGAGTCCCAATTCGGCAGCCAGAATGCCTGCCACCCATGCGGTCTCGATGCTGTGCTGGAGCACGTTCTGTCCGTAGCTGGTGCGGTATTGCATGCGTCCGAGCAGCTTGATGATATTGGGCGAAATATTGTGTACGTTGACTTCGATGCAGGCTTGCTCGCCGATCTTGACGATGTTCTCGTCCATGTCCTTGCGCGTCTTTTCGAGTACTTCCTCGATGCGTCCCGGATGGATCCTTCCGTCGAGAATCAGCTTCTCCAGCGCGATGCGGGAGACTTCGCGTCTGACCGGATCGAAGCAGGAAAGAACCACCGCTTCGGGGGTGTCGTCGATGATCACATCCACGCCGGAGGCCTTCTCGAATGCGCGGATATTGCGGCCTTCACGACCGATGATGCGTCCCTTCATTTCGTCGCCCGGCAGCGAGACGACCGCGACAGTCGATTCGGAAACGTAATCGACCGCGATGCGCTGAATCGCAGTGGCGATGAAGCCGGCTGCTTCCTTGCTCGCGTTGAGCTGGGCTTCCTCGAGAATCTGTTTGACCTGACCGGCAGCGTGACTGCGCGCCTGATCGATCAAACCGTTTTCGAGCCGTTCGATAGCCTGCTCGCGCGTGAGCTGCGCGATTTCCATCAGCTTCTCTTCCTCTTTCAGAACTAGGGCTTCGAGTTCGTTCGCTCGTTCGCTGAGACGATCTTCCTTCTCCTTGATCCTGCGGTCGAGCTTCTCAATGTTCTGTTCTTTCTTGTCCAGAGCATCGAGTCGTTTATCGAGACTGGAGAGCCGTTCGTTGTAGCGTTTTTCCATGTCGCGGAGCTCTTTCTGGCGCTCGTTGATCGCTTCTTCTTCTTTCTTCTTGATCTTATACCATTCGTCTTTGGCTTCGAGGATGGTCGTTTTCTTGATGGTCTCGGCTTCTTTTTTCGCGTCGGTAATGATATGATCGGCTTCGGCTTGCGAATCGACCAGTTCATGACGGATTTTATTACGTTTTATAATGTAAAGCAGAAATACTACGAAAAGAGCTGCGATAAGACCGACGGCGAATGCGCCGATGGTTATCAGGTTCATTGGTTACCTCACTTTGATCTATTGACGTCTTCGTGGATGCGATTCCGCTGAAGAACGAGATATGGTTGCATTGTGCGGCTTACCTACTCGCAATTGCACAGATAAGCTGCACGCTATCTATAAAACCCGCGATACCGTGTGGAATATTGCACGCTGAACCCCACACAAGGTGGGTATCTACCTTAACATGCTTTACGGATCCGGATCATGTCCGGCTTGCGCGCCGCACGGGGCTCGATTCCCTCAACGTTTTTAGGTTCTTTTAGCAAAACCCCATCACGAATACCGCAGGCAAATTTCTTTTCAAGGCTACTACGAGAGCGGGTCCTCGGATACGAACGCCTTGATCATGTCGTTCAGTCGGTTCATTTCTTCGGCCAGAGCGCTGTTCATGTCGCGTTCCTGGAAGTATTTTTCGGTGATGATCAAGGCTGCAAAGAGGATCAGATTCGTGTGGTCGGTGAATTCGACTTTCGATTGTAGTTCTTCGAGTTGCGCGTTCAGGAAACGTGCGTATTCCTGCACCTTCTCCGGATTATCGCCCCGGATGCGTAGCTTTCGCCCGAATAACTCAATCTCGATCAGTTGCATGGTTCTATAAATCTTCGATCTGACTCAGGATACTGTCGATACGTCCGGTGGCGTCTTTCGTCGTTGTTTCGTAGGATTCGATCTCCATCTTCATCACTTCGACGTCTTCCTGGAGGCTGCGGTTCTCTTCCTCGCGTTCGTTGCACACCTTGGTAAGTTCGAGAAGCTGGGTTTCCAGCCCTTGAATGACCTTGTTCCTGTCTGTCAGTGTATTTTCCAGTTCGCGGTTTTGCTCCGCGAGCCGGCCGTTTTTTTCCTTTAGTTCCTGATATTTATTGATCAGCGTCTGGATTTTTCCTTCAAGCTGATTGATCGGCTGATTCATGGTTACCTCATTTCAATATTGAATTTCTGTTCGAGTCTGGAGACAATCTTCGAGAATATTTTATTTATCGTGTCGTCCGTCAAGGTTTTTGTGGGCGATTGGAAGCTCAGCTTGAACGCCAGGCTGCGATAGTCCTCCTTAACCTGCTTACCGGTAAACACATCGAACAGGCTTACATCGCGGATTATCTGCGCGTTTACCTGTCGGATTTCGGCGATGATTTCTTCCACGGTGAATCTGCTTTGCACCAGAATGGAAAGGTCGCGATGCACCGCCGGGAAGCGGGAAACATCGGTGAATTCGATGCGGTGTTCGTCCCAGTGATCGAGAAGCGTGTCGATCCGGATTTCGAAAACGTATATCTCGGCGTCGAGATCGTATTTCTTCGCGATCATGGGATCGAGACGTCCGAAGCAGCCGGCGATATCTCTGCCGACTGTGATGTCAGCCGCCTGACCCTTCATCAGGTATGGCTGCACGGTTTCGCGCACGCCCGGCATTTGCAGTCCAGATGCGAATACGAGTTCCTCGACGATTCCCTTCACATCGAAGAAGTCGAGGTTCTCGGGTCTGGCTTTCCAGTAACCGAGTTCGCGGACGCCGGTCATCAGACCGCAGACCCAGGTCTCTTCCCGCGCCAGCTTTTCGTTCTTGCGGAAGTAGAGCTTATTCAGCTCGAAAAGTTTGATATCGTGCTGGCCGTGGTTAATGTTGTGTAGCGCGTTGCGGAGCAGATTGGGCAGCAGCGTGGTCTGCATGATCGAGAACCGTACGCCGACGGGATTCATGATGACGGCGGTTTCTCGTCGCTGGTCGTCCTCCGCGATCTTGAGTCTGTCGAGGTCTTCCGGATCGGCGAAGGGCCAGTTTACCGCTTCGAAGAATCCGCGATCGACCAGGTAGTCTTCGATGCGTCTGCGCATGTAAAAGAGGTCGCGATTCTGGATGTTTTGCAGCACGGCGCGCGTACCGACGTTGTTATAACCCCAGATGCGGATGATCTCTTCGATCAGATCGGCTTCGCGCGTGATGTCTTTTCTGTAGTGCGGGATGCGGAAAAGAAGGGTATCCTCATCCTCTTTGATTTTCAAAATACTGAGCGATTCCAGGATTTCGACCATCCGGTTCGTCGGAATCTCGACATCGAGGAATTCGCGTGTTTTCTGCGGACGCAGCGCGACCACGGTTGGTTCCAGCGGATGCGGATAGGAATCCAGCACGCCGTCGTAGAGTGCTCCACCGGCGGTCAAGAGAATCAGCTGTACTGCGCGATCGCTGGCGAGAATGGCGTTCTCGTCGGAGATGTCGCGCTCGAAGCGATAGGATGAATCGGTGTTGATTTTGAGCCGCGTCGCGGTCTTGCGCACGGACGAATAGAGGAAGTTCGCCGCTTCGATCACGATGTCGGTGGTCGTTTCGTCGATCTGCGAATTCATGCCGCCGATGACGCCTGCCAGCGCGATGGGTTTCTTCGCGTCGCAGATGACCAGGTCGTCGGATGTCAGCGTGTGCTTTTCCTCGTCCAGCGCCTGGAACGGCTCGCCGTCCTTCGCGGTGCGAACGATAATCTTGTGGCCCTCGATCTGCGTGTAGTCGAAGGCGTGCAGCGGGTGACCGAACTCCATCATCACGTAATTGGTGACATCGACGATATTGTTGATCGGGCGCAGTCCCACCGAAACGAGGTGCTTCTTGAGCCACTCGGGCGATTCCTTCACGGTGACGCCCTTGATGAAACGTGCGGTGTAGCGCGGGCACTTCTTCGGCGCCTTGTTCTGAAGCGTCAGCACTTCCTGGATGCTCTGCCAGACCTCCTGCACGGAGCCGAAGGGCTTGAATTCGAGCATCAGTTTCTCGAGGATGTGCTTGCCGATCTTGTTGACCTTCAGCAGACTCTGAAGCGTGTCGAAGCCGTACTTCTCGCGGTAGCCGAGAATGTAGTCCGCGCGCTTGGGACCGATCTCGGGGATGGTCAGTAGTTCTTCGCGGGAAACAGTACGCAGGTCGAATTTCGGCACGTAATCGTGGTGATAGACCTTCGAAGCGCTGAGTGGCATTTCGGGCAGCTTCACCGGGATGTTCAGGATCGCCGCCAGATCGCGCGCGATGCCGATCATACCGAGCAGATCGGAGCGGTTGGGCGTGATCTCGACGTCATAGACGATGTCGTGCAGGCCGAGGTATGCGGGAAGGCTCATTCCGAGCGGTGCGTCTTCGGGCAGCTCCATGATACCGTCGTGGTTGTCCGAGATGCCCATCTCGCGTTCGGAGCAGATCATTCCCTGCGATTCCACGCCGCGAATCTTCGCCTTTTTCAGCGTGATTTCACCGAGGGTGGTTCCGACGGGCGCGAATGCGATGATCTGACCTTCGCGCGTGTTGGGCGCGCCGCAGACCACTTGATAGTCGGTCGTGCCGTCGTTCACGGTGCAGAGCGAGAGCTTGTCCGCATTGGGATGCTGCTCGCGCGTCACGATTTTGCCGACCACGACGTCCTTGAGCTCGTCGCCGAGAAATGCCATCTCTTCCACTTCGATCCCCGCGAAGGTCATCTTCTCCTTCAGCTCTTCGGGACTCAGCGTCAGATCAATATATTGCTTCAACCAGTTATAGCTGATCTTCATAGAATTTCCGTTTGCTGGAAAGGTTACCGGAACTGCCGGAGAAAACGAAGGTCGTTCTCGAACAGCATCCGCATATCGGGAATCTTGTACTTGAGCATGGCGATGCGCTCGATGCCCAGACCGAACGCGTACCCTGAATAGACCTCGGGATCGATGCCGCATTCCTTCAGCACGAATGGATCGACCATTCCGGCGCCGCCCATTTCGAGCCATCCGGTGCCCTTGCAAAGCGGGCAACCCTTGCCTTCGCAGGCGACGCAGACGATGTCCATCTCCGCGCTGGGCTCGGTGAAGGGGAAGAAGTGCGGACGGAACCGCGAGCTGATCTTCTCGTTGAAGATGCGCTTGACGAACATGTTCAGCATGTCGCGCAGATCTACGAACGTAACCCCCTTATCGACCACCAGCGCTTCCACCTGACTGAACGCCGGAGAATGGGTGGCGTCGTTGTCGTTGCGGTAGCAGCGTCCGGGCGAGATGATGCGGATGGGCGGCTTGTGGCTCTGCATGGTGCGGATCTGCACGGTTGACGTCTGGGTTCGCAGCAGCACATCGTCTTCGATGTAGAAGGTGTCCGAGAGGTTCCTCGCGGGGTGGTCCTGCGGTGTGTTGAGGGCATCGAAGTTGTGGTATTCGTCTTCGATGTCGTACCCTTCCGCCACTTCGAAACCGAGCGACATCGAGACATCCTCGATCAGCCGGGTCGCCATCTTGATGGGATGCAAGGCACCCCTTCCGCGATGGCGTCCGGGCATGGTTATATCGATCTTCGATTCTTCCAGTGATTTGCGATACTGAAGCTCCTGGATAGCGACCTCGCGCTCCTTCAGCAGATTCTCCAGTTCCTTCTTCGTCCGGTTGATTATCTGCCCGACAACGGGTTTCTCCACTTTCGGGAGGTTTCCCAGTTGCTTGAGCAGGTCGGAGAGATCGCTCTTTTTCCCCAGATACTTCGATTTGAGCATGTTCAGATCGTGCTGAGAATACGTTTGAGCGATCTCCTCACGCGCCAGACGCAGTATGGCATCGAGTTTATCTTTCAAGATCCAATCCTGTTTTGGTTTAGGTTTTGGAGCGAACGATCGTTATTCAGCAGTGGTCTGGCTCTCGCCCTTGACGACTTCGCAAAGCTTTGCAAATGCGTCCGGTTCGTGTACTGCGAGGTGCGCCAGCGCCTTACGATCGATGGTGATCTCGGCGTTGTGCAGTCCGTCGATGAACTTGCTGTAGGAGAGTCCGTGCAAACGCGCTGCGGCGTTGATGCGGATGATCCAGAGGCGACGGAAGTCTCTCTTGCGAGCCTTACGATCGCGATAAGCGTATTGCCAACCCTTCTCGACGGCCTGACGGGCTGTGCGGTAGAGTTTGCTGCGCGCGCCGAAGTAACCCTTCGCGGCTTTCAGGATTTTTTTCTTTCTTCTTTTTCCTGCTACATTGTTTACTGAACGTGGCATGTTATCCTCCTATACGCCCATCATCTTCTTTATCCGCGGGGTATCGACTTTCGAGACGATCGTCGAGCTTCTCAGCTCCCGTTTCAGCTTGCGGGTTTTCTTGGTCAGGATGTGACCATGATTCGCGTGATTTCTCTTCAACTTGCCGGTTCCGGTCAGCTTGAAGCGTTTTGTCGCGCCACTTCTTGTTTTCAGTTTAGGCATTCTATCCTCCTGTTCCATTATATCTATCGAATCTGTTGTCGATGATCAATCAACGATGTGCGCTTTTTCCCATTCCTCGATGAGTGTATCGATATCCTTCTTGGGCGAGACGATCATGAATATCGTGCGTCCCTCTGCGTTGATATCGCGATCGAGATCGACAATGTCTTTCAATTCTTCTTTGAGCTTGTTCAGCAGATCGTAGCCCAGCTCCTTGTGAGCCAGCTGTCTGCCGCGAAAACGTACAGTCAGTTTTACCTTGTCATGTCCCTTGAGGAACTTGACCGCGTTCTTCTTCTTGAAGTTGTAGTCGTGATCTTCCGTGCTGGGACCAAACTTGATCTCCTTGATCTGCACGGTGTGCTGTTTCTTTTTCGCCTCACGGGCACGACGCTCTTTCTGATAGTAATACTTGCCGAATTCAAGTATCCGGCAGACGGGCGGCACAGCCTTGGGGGATACTTCCACCAGATCCAGTCCGGCTTCCTCGGCACGACTGAGCGCTTCTCGAATACTCACCACGCCGACCTGCTCGCCGTCCTTGTCGATCAGACGTACTTCTTTCGCTGTGATCTGGCGATTAGTCCGCTCTTTCGGGACTATTGCCTTTGTCTTGGCTTTACCTCTTCGTATGCGTATTATTGGGCACCTCCAGGTTTTGGTTAGCATACAAAAAAAGCAGGCGTACACAATACGCCTGCTTCGGATATATCTCTGCTATATCACGTTACAATCATCGACCTTACAAGTATCTCCCAGCTTCCTCAGCCGGTAATAACGAACCGCAAGGTAGAAGCAGACGCTTCTTTTTTCTACTGCATGCCAGCATTTCCATCCGTCAAAACACGTCAAGAGTTTTTGTTGCAATTGATAATGTGCAGCTTCGCGATAGATATACGAGTGATTAAAAAAGTATTCGACAAAATGGTGCAATTCTTCATTCATGACAAAACTCACACATCAAGCTGTAACTCGATATGCAAAAGGGGAAATATGACACGCACACCGAAGTTCGTAAGAAAATGGCTTGGCGAACCGCTTCTGAGCCTGATCCTTGTTTTATGTCTCGTGATCGGAATATCCGCTTTTATTCTTATCACGGTCTATCTATCATACCAGCTTTCATGGGACAGCCACCTTCCCGATCTGGAGAATACGTACGAGCTTAAAACGACCATGAAACTCGATGTGACATACCCCAGTTGGCACACTTCTGTCGAGCTCGCAAAAGCGCTCAAGGGACGGCTCCCTCAGATCGAAGACTGTTACGCGATGTCACCTCTGGATATCAATTTTCTCTTCACGCACAACGATGATCCCGTCGATATGCGATTGGTGGTGCTCGTATCGGAGAATGCACTCAAACGTCTGGGCATGAAGCTGATCTACGGAGATATCGAGACGTGCCTGAAGGATCCGAAAGCGCTTCTCGTGTCCCGGTCGATGGCGCTGAGGGTCTTTGGCGATCGCGATCCGCTGGGCGAGACGATTCACCTGAATACGGACAATCGGAAGCTTGTTCGATTCGTGATCACCGGCGTGTTCGAGGATTTCCCCGAAAACCAGCATGTGCAATCGGATTTCTTTTTTCTCAGCGATCACTTGAACGTGGTCGGTGAAGAGAGCACGCAAGTATGCAATCCACAGGAATTCAGAAACGGTGGGACGATCTACTTCGTGCTGAAAGACGGAACTGACCCGGCAATCGTGGAGCAGGAGGCGCAGAAAATCTATCAGGAAGTCAAAGATTCGATACCGGATAATGATCCGGACACGCAGTATATTTTTACCATGGTGCCGTTACGGGATGTCCACTATCGGACTGAGTGGCCGGGTGTCTTCGAGACGTTCGACAGAAAGAAGCTCATGAAGTACGGCGTTCTCGCGCTGGCGATCCTGCTGGTGGTGATCAGTAACACGATCATCCTCCTGATGGTGCGCATCATGGACAGGAAGCGGGAGATCGATATCCGTCGCAGTTTCGGCGCATCGGAATCGGACATTGTATGGCAGTTCATCGGCGAGCATACGGTCTTGTATTTGTTTGTACTCATCCTGTCTATCGGGATCGTATGGTTGATTCTTCCGTACATCCGGCAGTGGGTTCACGGACTCCCGCAACAGATTGCGATAAATCCGTCGTTCTGGTTCCATACGGCGATAGGGCTTGTCGTCGGCGGTCTGGTAACGGTAATCTATCCCGCCGGTTATGCCCTGCTGCTACGCAATCGGTCGAAGCGAAATCACTGGAAACTGATCATGACCATACAGCTTTCGCTATCGCTGCTCCTGCTGACCAGTGCGGTTCTGCTGCACCGGCAGTTACGTCACATAGAGCGGCTCGATCCGGGAATGGATGCGGCAAATGTGCACAGTTTCTATTACATTTCGTGCGAGGACGAGTATCGGGAAATTCTGCTGGAGGAGACGCGAAACGTACCGGGAGTGGAATCCCTGTGTTTCTCCGATTTCATGCCGACAAAAGCGCTTCATGAAAGCTACCTGCATATCGATGGAGAAGCATCGAGTGGGGATTATTTGCGTTGTCAGATCGGCATTTCCACGCCCGGACTATTCGAAGTATATAAGGTTCCACTGGCAAAGGGTCGAGTTTTGGATAGTCCCGAGTCAAATGGCTTGATCGTCAACGAAGCATTCATGCGCAGATACGCGCATCATGGGATTGGGCTTGGAACCCCGATGCAAATCGGCAGGGAAGGCATGTCGTCGTTCTTCTTCGACGGTGTGATAATCGGGATCGTGAAGGATGTTTGGTGGGAGGATGTCCGGAAGCCTGTGCGTCCCATGGTATATTGCAACGGCCACATATATGGCGGATATTTCCATTATCGTATCCGGCCCGAAATGGAAGACACTACTCTGAAACAACTCCAGGAGATTATGTACCGGCTCGCGCAGAAATACAGAGTGCGAGAAGTAACCTGCGACACGCAGTACGAGATCGAGCATAATTACGATAGCGAGTGGGCCTTCTTGCAGGTGGTGAATTTCTCCACGATCATTGGAATGTTCTTCACCTTCGTGGGAATCTACGGTCTGACCGCCTACACGCTCAAGAAACAGCTCAGAAACCTCGCCATACGGCAGGTTTACGGCGCGACGCCGTGGGATACGCTGAAGCTGCTTTTGCGCGATTATCTGATCCTTCTCGGAATCGCGCTGGGCATATCGATACCGGTCTCGCATTATCTGCTGACAAAGTGGCTGCACAATTTCTCGTACCGGGTCAGTCTCGGTTCTGTCGATTACGGACTCAGTCTGGCCGCCACTTCCCTGATCGTTCTTTTCGCCGTCGTGATTCACTGGCAGAAGCTGCAACGAATCAGGTTGATCGAATTTCTCAGAACGGAATGAAATGTGCATGCAACTGCCTGAAATCTGATAATAAACGTAAGGAGACTGACTCTATGAACAAGATGATCTTTGTGGTCCTGATCATGATAACCATGTTTTCGGCATTGATCGGAGCTCCGGCAACTTCGACAACGCCGGAACTGCGAGAAAGAATGCAGGCGGCTGATCCGGACGAGCGGATACCCATTATCATTGCTCTTTCGGAACGCTACAATCCGGCAGAATTATTGCAGGCTTCGAATAACCTTCCGCATCGAGAGCGGAGACAATACGTTGTCAATGAACTCAAAGCTTTTACAGAATACTCTCAGCATGAACTCCGGCAAACCATGCAGAACAACAGAAGCGATATCGCCAATATTCGCTCGCTCTGGATCGCCAATGTGATCCTGTGCGACGCCACGCCGCAGGCGATTCGTGAACTTTCGCAGCGCTCCGATATTCGCAGGATCGACTGGGACGATATGCAAAATCTCCTCGATCCGCGCGAATGGGAAAACGCTCGCGACGTTGAGGGTCAACGCGAGATAACCTGGAATGTAACCAACGTCAACGCCGACGACGTCTGGGATCTCGGTTACACCGGCGAAGGCATTACCATTGCCGTGATCGACACGGGTGTGAACTACAACCATTCCGATCTCAACGACCACGTCTGGGAAGACGATGAATATCCGAATCACGGATACGATTTCATCAACAACGACAACAATCCGATGGACGATCACGGTCACGGAACCCATTGCGCAGGAACAGTCGCCGGAGACGGCACTGCCGGCTCGCAGACCGGCATGGCACCGGACGCCACGATCATGTGCCTGAAGGTTCTCACTTCTTCCGGTAACGGTCAGGAATCTGCCGTATGGAGTGCGATCGAATTCGCCGTGGAACATGGCGCGAACGCATTCAGTATGTCTCTCGGCTGGACGGATTCGAATAATCCCGACTACGAATCCTGGCGCGATGCGATGGTCGCATCGCAGGCCGCAGGTGTCGCTGGGGCTGTCGCGGCCGGAAACGAAGGCGCTTACATATCGTGGTACCCGATCCCGCACAATGTCCGTGTACCCGGTTGCTGTCCACCGCCGTGGCTTCATCCCGACCAGGAACTTACCGGCGGAACTTCATGCGTGATATGCGTTGGCGCGACCAACAGCAGCAACACGATCGCAAATTTCTCCAGCTTGGGACCCTGTTCATGGGAGGACGTCGATAATTACGAAGACTATCCCTATAATCCTGAAATGGGCTTGATCCGTCCCGATATCGTTGCGCCCGGCGCAAACATCAAGTCGCTGGACTACGCCAACGTGAACGGCTATGAAGACGGCTGGGACGGCACATCGATGGCGACGCCATGCGTAGCCGGTGTCATCGCGCTGATGCTTCAGAAAAACGAATTCCTGACCCCGGCGGATATTGACGAAATCATCGAAAACAACCGCTACGAGATCGAAGACGAGAAGAGCAACACGTACGGATCGGGCAGGGTTGACGCATTGCTGGCTGTCGAAGCGACAACGCCTCCCGACACACCGCCGTACGCTCCCGACAATCCCCTCCCGGAAAACGAATGTTGCCATGCATATAGCGAAACGACCATTTCATGGAAGATGGCGGCGGCACGCCGACTGAACATTATGTCATTTATTTCGGTACCGATTACCCGCCCGTGGATATACTGAACGGTGTTGAAACCGAAGAGACTGTGTACGACCTCTGCGGTTTGCTCGATTGCAATACGCAGTACTACTGGAGGATTGACGCCGTAAACGAATTCGGATACACCGAAGGCGATACCTGGACGTTCACCACGCTTTCGGAAGCGAGTGAAAGCTTCGAGACGGGTGATTTCGATGCCTTCGGATGGTATTCCGAATCAACGGTTCCATGGGAAATCGACGAATCGCAGGCGATGGACGGTATCTATTCCGCACGCAGCGGTAATATTCCTTCCTATTATTACACGGAGCTTTGCATCGATGTCTATGTGCCATTCGATAGCGAAGTGACCTTCTTTAAAAAAGTGAGTTGCGAGGACGACGCAAATGACGCCGCCGATCGGCTCAAATTCAGCATCGACGATGAAGATCTGGCTTGCTGGGACGGCGAAATCGACTGGTCGTACTCATCGTTCCCTATTGCAGCCGGCGCACACACCCTCACATGGTGTTATGTGAAGCTCAACAACGATACCGGTGGAGACGACTGCGTCTGGCTCGACTACATCATCCTTCCGCCGTCATTGTTCCCGCCGAACGATCTCACGGCCAATATCGAAAACGGCAACGATGTCGCACTCCAGTGGCTGGTTCCGGACAACCCGACCGGATTGCAGGGATACAATGTCTATCGCGACGGCGAGGTAGTCGCGGAGATCACAGATTCTGAGATCCTCACATGGAGCGAGACGGGCGTAGCCAACGGCACGTACGTCTATGCCGTTTCTGCCGTTTATTCGGATGGCGAATCGCTCGAATCGAACGAGGTGGAAGTGACCATCTGGATCGCGAATCCGCCAATGAATCTCCTCGCAGAAATCGAGAACGATAACGACGTCGTACTGACCTGGGTTGCGCCTGCCGAACGCGCGCTTCGTAACAACAAAGGCGAAAAGGAAATCGCGACGCGCGACCAACTGACCGGTTTCAAGGTCTATCGTGACGACGAGATGATCGCGAATCTCTCCGGAGCCGACGTACTGACCTACACCGACGAGGATCTGGAAGGCGGATTATATACCTATTACGTGACCGCCCTGTACCGCGGCGTCGAATCCGAACCGTCGAACGAGCAGGAGGTCAACATCCTTTCCGAAGACGACCCGACTGCCCCGGTGTTTACGAATCGTCTCATCGGCGCCTCACCCAATCCGTTCAACCCCAGCACCACGATCAGCTTCGATCTGGCAGACCGGCAGAATGTGAATCTGACGATTTACAATGCGCGCGGTCAGCGGATTCGCAAGCTCGTATCGACGGTCATGGACGCCGGATCCCATCATGTAACATGGGACGGCACGGACGACTCCGGGAACGAGGTCGGCTCGGGCGTGTTCGTATGCGCACTTGCCGGCGACAGATATGTGGCTGTGAAGAAGATGGTGCTTCTTAAATAAATTCGGCTTCAGCGAAGCTGAAACGAAATCGTGAACGTTGTAATCCCGATTTATCGGGATTATGTTAGTGGAATATCATAGGGCAACCCGTTGCGGTTGCCCTTCTCTCTTTGGTCCGCCAAGCTCCTGTGATTTTGCTTGCAAAATCGAATCCCCTTAGCTTGGCATTTTCTTCGGAGAGACGGGCAGAACCGGAACCTGCGTACCTGATAGAGAATCATTACAGCCAGTACTGTATCATTAGATAGATATTGCCGTGGTTGACAGACTTTTCGTGCTCATACGCCGTATATATGTATTGCGTATTGGTGCCTGAATGATCGTTCATGTAACCATCCTCAACCCATGAAGGATACACCTCTTTCAGGTTGTTTCTCGTGAAATTATGCTGATATCGAAGGCTGATATCAAAGTCCTCCATGCTGTAAAACCGATCGACCCTGTACCCGATCTCAATGAGCGCTCCCCATTCGAACGCTGCCCACTCCTGCTCGTAGAGTGTCCATTCGTAAGGTCCACCGCTTTCCATATAATTGTTCATCCAGCTTGGCGACACGTTGATATCGCCGAACACACCCAGACCGGTGAAGAATCCCTTGTACGTATCGATCTCGAGAACGATCGGCAGGGAAAGGTATTCCTGTCGAAATCCTTTCGAATAGGTGCGAGTATTCGACCATTCTCCGTCTGTTCCTTCGGAATTGGTCTCATAGACATAACTCCATTTCTTGAAGCTCCTCGCGCCCTTCTGGATATAGATCAGCTCCTGTCGCAGTCGTAAACCGTACCCCAGATCGAACCGCGTCGTCACGCCACCGGTGAAACCCTCCCGGATATGATGGCCATGCAATTCTCCGCCCTCCAGCCAGGTTGCACCGGAACCGAGTACAGGTCCGTAGTCGAAGGCGAAAATCGTTCCGATCGACAGTAACATGATTACAAAAAGTGGCTTTATTCTCATAGATTACTCCATCATTAATTTTCGGATGATCGCTGCAAACATGTCAAGAATATTCGAGCGACTCGGTCCTGTGTCACGCGTTACGGGTTTAGGGGTAATCCGCAGGCTTGTGCCCTGCATGGAAATCAACTTCTGAATGTCCGACCGAAGGGAGGTCTTCTGAATGTTGATTTTCATAATTTCCCGGATTGGTAAATCAATATTCCAACATTCGGAAGTTGGAATACGTCAAAAAAAAGGCGCTCTTGCGAGCGCCCTTTATCATTTTGCAGCAACGATTTACCGTTCCTGCTCAGTTTCTTTTTTCATCTTCGTGATTCGCGACAGCTTGCCTGTGTTGACCGGCATCGGGCATGTCGAGAGATCGGTCAGGTTGGCAAGCCACTGATGCAGCTCCATCGCTTCGATCGGAATCTGCGGTTCGGTCTCTTGCAGGTAGTGTGTGCGTCCGAGCCAGTAGCTCTTCTCGCTGTGCGCTTCCGGGATGACTTGCAGGTCTGCGAACAGCTCCACCATTTCGTCGAACAGCGCCGACTCCTTCGGATTGTGGAAGTAGTTCAGCCTGTGGTCGTCCGCGAAGACGGAACCTTCGGATTCCAGATAGGAGGCTTGCGGGAGGATCAAGTCGGCATCATACACATGGTGGGTGTGAACCGACACGGTGAATCCCGAGCCTTCGAGTGCTGCAACCTGGTCCGCATCCGGCGATTCGCCATAGAGCATGACGAAGTCCGCCTGGATTGCCGGCATCGGCTGGAATCCGAGTCTGACGAGACCGTTGAGGTTCATCCACTTCGAGGTCGGGATCACGCCGGATCCCTTGCCGAAGCTGCATGTGGCCGTTGCGACCGACCAGATTTTCTGGATCACGTCTTCGCCCACTTCAGTGCGGTCGTAGAGGAACAGCGTACGGTTCGGCAGGTCGATTTCGACTTTATCAGCGCCGCCGCAATGGCAGTCGTCGCAGCAGCAATTGTTCTGACAGATGCCATCCAGCGCTTTCGCGAAATCTGCGCCCTTGATGTGGACATCGGCGAACTTGTTGAAATCGACGTCGGTGTTGTTGATCAGAACCAGTTTTTTGCCCTTGCGCTGCTGGGTACGTGCCAGCGTGCGCAGCGTATGGCTGATCTCGCCCACGATCACAATCGCCTCGGCGTCGTCCATTTCGGTGAACGACTTGCGATAGTTATGATAGAGCACGATGTCGTCGGTAAAGTCGGGGATCAGCGACATGGAGCCGATTTCGGCTTCGATGCCCATCGCGACTTCCTGCATCAGCATCATCTCTTCGTTGGTTGCGTCCGCGCTGACGTAGATCGACTTGTTCGGCGCTTTCTCCAGCTTCTCGCGAAGGATATCCATCGCTTCGACCCAGGAGATTGGCTCGTAACGTCCGTCCTTGCGCAGGAGCGGCTCGGTGAGCTTCTCGTCGTCTTCGAATATCTGCCAGCCGAAGCGTCCCTTGAAGCAGAGGTTGCGACCGTTGAAGTCTTCCTCTTCGGGCGTCTGGATGAATGCCACACGATCGACCTGCGTATTGACTTCGATCGTACAGCCCACGCCGCAGTTACCGCAGCTCTGGATGATCTTTTCGCCCGGATGCGGGTGCAGTTTGTAGTGGGTCTGACGTTCGGTGAGCGCGCCCACCGGACAGACCGCGATACATTTACCGCACGATTCGCAGGTGGTGTAGGTCAGGCTCTCGCCGAATTCCGGCGCTACCAGACTGGAGAATCCGCGGAATATGTATCCGAGAACGCCTGCGCCCTGAATCTCGGAGCAGGTGCGGATACAGCGACCGCAGTTGACGCACTTGTTGGCGTCGCGAAGGATGAACGGATGGCTGCGATCGATCGGGTGCTTGTTCTTGGAACCTGCAAAGAGATCGACATCGACTTCATACTCGGTGCAGTACTGACGCAGCACGCAGCTTGAATTGACCTGACAGCCGCATTCCAGACAGCGCTCGGCTTCCGCCATGGCGTCTTCATCGTCAAAACCCAACTCGACCTCGTCGAAATTGGTCGCGCGGGTCTCGGCTTCCAGTTCCGGCATCTTGGCGCGCGGTTTCTTTTCGTACTGTTCGTATTCTTCCGGCGAGACGTCCGCCAGCTTCTTCTCTTTCTTGCTGTCGAATTTCGGCTTCTCGGCTTCGATATCCAGTCCCATCAGGAAGCGGTCGATCTGCTCGAACGCGATGCGTCCGTCGGCAATCGCCTCGATCGCGGTCGCGGGACCACGACGGAAATCGCCGCCGGCAAACACGTTGCTATAGCCGAGGTACATGGTATTCTCATCGACTTCCGCAGTCTGCCAGCGAGAAAGAGGCAATTGCTTGCCATCGACATAGTTGTCTTCTTTAGCGAGGAATTCGACGTCCGGCGCTTGCGAAATCGCGGCGATGACGGTGTCGAAATCTTCCTCGAAGAATTCGCCGGTCGGAACGGGGCGGCGCCTTCCGCTGCTGTCCGGTTCGCCCAGCTCCATCTTTTCGAGCTTGACTTTCTTCAGCTTGCCGTTTTCTCCCATGAATTCCACGGGATTGGTCAGCATGTAGAACTTGATTCCTTCCTCGTCCGCGGCATCGACTTCGTATTCTTCCGCCGGCATTTCCTTGCGAGTACGACGGTAGATGATGGTGACGTCCGCGCCGAGGCGACGGCT
Source organism: Cloacimonadales bacterium (SeqCode) (assembly GCA_963666875.2). Taxonomy (GTDB): domain Bacteria; phylum Cloacimonadota; class Cloacimonadia; order Cloacimonadales; family JAIOQZ01. Next base: position 316,999 of record CAXXPU010000019.1, on the reverse strand, counting down.
GGTTCTTGCGCAGTCAACGGCAGTGTTTCCGCCACCGATGATGGCAACCTTCTTGCCGACATTGACTTCCTTGCCGAGTACGAAATCCCGCAGGAAATCGACACCCAACAGTACGCCATCGAGGTCGGCGCCGGTCACGCGCATGGGGACTGCGTTCTGCGCGCCCAGCGCCATATAGACGGCGTCGTATTCCCTGCAAAGCTCTTGCATGGTGATCTCGTCGCCGATCTTCACGTTGTATTTGATTTCCATGCCGTTGGCGCACATCAGCTCGATTTCCTTATCGAGGATCGCCTTGGGCAGACGGTATTCCGGGATACCGTAGCGAAGCCAACCACCCGCCTTGGGCGAGGCTTCGAAGACGGTCACGTCGTGACCTTCGTTGCTGAGGTAGTAGCCGCAGGTCAGTCCGGAAGGACCACCGCCGATGATGGCGACCTTTCTTCCGGTCTCTGGCATCTTCTCGGGAACCCAGGTCCAGTAGTCGTTCAGGTCGAAGTCGGCGGCGTGCCGCTTGAGCTGACGGATGGCGATGGGTTCATCGACGATTTTACGGCGGCATTCGGCTTCGCAGAATGCCGGGCAGACGCGTCCGATGGAAAGCGGCATGGGCAGCTTTTCCTTGATGACCTTGACCGCTTCGTGGTAGTCGCCGTTGGCGATGTGTGCGACGTAGCTTTGGATATCCACGTGATCCGGGCAGGCGACCGAGCAGGGGGCTTCGCAGTCCGCGTAGTGGTCGGATGCCAGCAGTTCGAGCGCCATCTTGCGGGCGGCGTGGACTTCCTTGGTATCGGTCTGGACTTCCATGCCGTCGTGGACTTTGGTTCCGCAGGCGGTCACGAAACCGCGCGCTCCCTTGACCTCGACAGCGCAGACCCAGCAGGATCCGTAGGGCTGGAGTTCCGGATCGTGGCACAGGGTGGGAATGCGAATTCCGTTTTCCTGCGCGACTTCCAATATGGTTTTACCGGCTTCGGTGATGACTTCTCGGTTGTTGAGTTTGATTTTTATCATGATCCACTCTCCTATGACTTGATCACTGCGCCGAATTTACATGCCGCTTCGCAAGCGCCGCAGCCGATACAGGCGTCCTGATCGATCACATGCGGTTGCTTGACGGTTCCGGTAATGGCGTTCACCGGACATCTGCGTGCGCAGACGGTACAGCCGACGCACTTGTCCGGATCGATTTCAAATTTGATAAGCGCCTGGCAAGCGCCGGCGGGACATTTCTTATCCTGAATGTGCGCGATATATTCGTGTTTGAAGTAGCGCAGGGTGGTCAGCACCGGGTTGGGCGCTGTCTGACCCAAACCGCAGAGTGAGGTCTTGCGGATGTTCTCGGAAAGCTCGTAAAGCTTGTCGATGTCTTCCATAACGCCTTCGCCTTTGGTGATGCGGTCGAGAATCTCAAGCATGCGCTTGGTTCCTACACGGCAGAAAGTACATTTACCGCAGGATTCGTTCTGCGTGAAGTTCAGGAAGAACTTGGCGATATCGACCATGCAGGTGCTCTCGTCCATGACGACCATACCGCCGGAGCCCATGATGGCGCCAGTCTTGGTGATGGAGTCGTAATCGACGATGGTGTCGAGGAGTTCTTTCGGGACGCAGCCGCCGGAGGGTCCGCCAAGCTGGACGGCCTTGAACGGCTTTTCGGTGAGCATGCCGCCGCCCACTTCGTAGATCACGTCGCGGAGCGGGGTTCCCATCGGAACTTCCACCAGTCCGGCGTGCTTGATCTTGCCGGCGAGTGCGAACACCTTGGTGCCCTTGCTCTTCTCGGTTCCGAGGCTGGCGTACTTTGCCGAACCGTTGTTGATGATCCAGGCGATGTTTGCGAATGTCTCGACGTTGTTGATATTGGTGGGGTGTCCCCAGAGACCGGACTGTGCCGGGAACGGAGGACGGATGCGCGGCATACCGCGTTTTCCCTCGATCGATGCCATGAGTGCTGTTTCCTCGCCGCACACGAACGCGCCTGCGCCTTCCTTGATGTGCAGTTCGAAGTTGAAACCGGTACCCATGATGTTCTTGCCCAGGTATCCGAGCTTCTCGGCAGCTTCGAGCGCGATGAGCAGATGGCGGATCGCCATGGGGTACTCGGCGCGGCAGTAGATGTAGCCTTCGTCGGCGCCGATCGCGTATGCGCCGATGATCATGCCTTCGATCACGCTGTGCGGATCGCCTTCGAGGACGCTACGGTCCATGAACGCGCCCGGATCGCCTTCGTCCGCGTTACAGACGATGTATTTTTTGTCGTCTTTCACCTGGTACGCGAACTGCCACTTAAGGCCGGTCGGGAAACCGGCGCCGCCGCGACCGCGAAGTCCCGACGCTTTGATTTCGTCGATCACCTGCTCGCGGGTCATGTTCTTCAGCGCTTTTTCAAGGGCCTTGTAGCCGTCTTTCGCGAGGTATTCGTCGATCGATGTGGGATCGATGATACCGGTGTTGCGCAGAACGATACGGGTCTGCTTGTCGAGAGACTCGACGCGCGGGATAATCCGTTTCGCGACCGTTTCGAGCTTCTCGCTATCGTTATTCAAATGGGCTTCTATCGCCGTGATTACCTCTTCCGGGGTGATGTTACCGTATGTAATCATATCCTTGCCGGCAGTCTTCATCTCGACAAGCGGTTCGAACGAACACATACCGATGCAACCGGTCTTCTCCAGCGTGATCTCCGGGCGATTCTCGATATATTCCTCGATCGCTTTCCAGACATCACCGGCGCCAGCCGCGACGCCGCAGCTCGCCATTCCGACTTTGATCATTAACTGACTCAAACTATCCTCCTCTACCTGTACTTCGCCAGGACGCCGCCGACCTTGTCGGGCGTCAGCTTTCCGTGGGTGGTATCGTCAACCATGATTACGGGTGCCAGGCTGCAACATCCCAGGCACGCCACTTCCATGAGTGTGAAGTATCCGTCATCCGTGGTGTCCTGATCCTTCTTCAACCCCAGTTCGCTCCTGATCGCCTCGGCAATCAGGTTAGCGCCGGATACGTGACACGCAGTACCCTTGCACACGCGGATCACGTGTTTTCCCTGCGGTTTCAGACGAAACATGGTGTAGAAGGTCGCAACACCGAAAATATCAGCGAGATGTACACCCGTGTGCTTCGAAACGTACTGCATCGAATCCCTGGAAAGGTAACCCTCCAGCTTCTGGACATCCTGCAGCAGCGGAATCAACACACCTTTCTTCCCGTGATAGCGGTCGATGATCGCATCGAGTTCCGGTCTTTTTTGATCCATAAATAACTCCCTCTGCTTAGTTCCTTTTATTTTCGATTTCCATCCATTCTTCCATCAGATTCTCGAGACTCACCCCAATCTCGTTCAACTGATCGTTTATCTCTATGTAATCCTGAGGCTTAAGCTCACTCGACGCATTGCCGAGTTTGAAATCCAACTCTTTTTTCTTTCTTTCCAATTCGTCAATGCTTTTTTCTATTTCCGAAAGCCTTCGCGCATCCCGGTAACTCAGCCGTCCCGTGTTATCCTCATGTCGTCGGGTTTGCTCCGCTTTTTCGCGCTTCTGAATTTCCTGTTTTTCTTCATCCTGGAATCGCTTGACGAGATAATAGTCGGAGTAGTTACCGGGGAACTTTCGAATGGCGCTTCCGCCGTCCGGATTCTCCGTGAACACGAACAAATAATCGACCACCCGGTCGAGGAAATAACGGTCGTGTGAGACGGTCAGCAGGCAGCCACGGAAGGCGTCGAGGTAGTCTTCCAGCACCTCCAGCGTCTGGATGTCGAGGTCGTTGGTGGGCTCGTCCAGCACCACGAAGTTAGCGCCGAACATAAGCGATTTCATAAGCGCCAGCCGCTTGCGTTCACCGCCCGAAAGCGAGAACAGCTTCGACTGCTGCATCTTGCCGTCGAACCGGAATTTCTCCAGCATCTCGGATGCGGAGAGAAGTGTGCCGTCTGCGGTGCGGATTCGATCCGCCTCTTCGCGGATGTAGTCCAGCACTGTGATGTCCTTTTCGAAATCGTCGGACTCCTGATCCAGAATGGCGAATTTTGTGTTGATGCCCAGCTTGACCTTGCCCTTGTCCGGCTCTTCGGTACCCAGCAGGATGCGCAGGAGGGTTGTCTTGCCGCTTCCGTTCGGTCCGATGATGCCGATCCGTTCACGTTTTTGGAAGATGTGCGAGAAGTCGTGAAAAAGCTGTTTGTCGTACGACTTGGAGACAGCACCGGCTTCGAGGATGGTCTTGCCCAGTCGGTGTTCGCGGAAGGAGATATCCAGCTCGCGATCATCGCTGAGATAGGATTTATCGATCAGTTCTTTCACGCGGTCGATGTGATCCTTGGGCTTTGAGCTTCGGGCTTTCGCACCGCGTTGAAGCCATTTCATTTCCTTCTGAAGCTGTGCTTTGCGGCGAGTTTCTTTGCGCTCCAGGTCGATCATCTCAAGTTCTTTGCGCTTCAGGTAGCCGGAGTAGTTGTCGGGATAGACGCGCAATTGACCCTTGTCGATCTCGAAGATGCGGTTGCACACGGCGTCGAGGAAATAGCGATCGTGCGTGACGAAGATCATGGTGCCCTGGTAGCTCTTCATGTAGTCCTGAAGCCACTCGATGGTGTCGATGTCGAGGTGGTTGGTGGGCTCGTCAAATGCGAGGAAATCGGGTTCGTCGAGTAGGACGCGCGCCATGTCGATGCGACGTTTCTCACCGCCGGAGAGGTTAACCGTACCGCGATCGAGATCGTCGAATCCGAAGCGGGTAAGCAGGCTTCGCGCCTTGACCTCGATTGACCAGATATCGCGCGCTTCCATGTCCTGGATCATCTCCTGCTGGTGCTTCATCAACGCTTCGTCGTGATTATGGGCAAGCCTTGTCGAAAGCTCGTGATACTCTCTAAGGATGCGGAAATGCTCGTGGTCGCTGTAGTAGATCTGTTCGAAGATGGTTTTGCTCGTATCGAGGTCGGGTACTTGCGGCAGGTAGCCTTTACTGGTGCCGGTTCGAAACACGATGGATCCCGAATCGGCAGGCTCCACGCCCATGAGGATCTTCAGGAACGTGCTCTTGCCGCAGCCATTCTCTCCGATCAGACCGATTCTGTCGCCCTTCTCGATACCGAGGCTGGTTTCCTCGAAGAGCGTCTTGCCCGGAAAACGTTTCGTCAGCTTTTCAAGAGTTACCACTACCATGCTCGATGCTCCAAGTCCCTTCGTGGCGGCAACGATTTCTTCTCAGCCGACGAGGTCAAGCAATTATTTTTCATGCAGTTGGTAAAGACCCTCTACCGTCCCGATGCACCGGGAGGCGAGGGGACACCGTGCTCACGATGAATATACCTTATAGCTCCTTCACCCGCTTGCGGGAGCAGGCTGTGTGAAAAAGCACGGCCGATTATCTTCTCTGTCGTAGGGGCAGGTCCCCGTGCCTGCCCTCTCAATTCTTTGCCAACATGACACATACGTTGTAAGCGCTTGATAAACAGTTGGTTATAAGACATGGAAGGGCAGGCACGGGGACCTGCCCTTACGATAGAAAAACATCTGGTATCGAACGAAGTAATCGTGTCGTGTCTATTTCTACACAGCCTGGGGAGAAGGCGGGGGATGAGTGCTTCCTCAGCGCAGTAAATCCTTGAGGTAGTCGATCATGTGATCGGGATTCTTGAGAAATTGGGAGAGCGTGTCTTTTTGGTTATCGAGCTGGTCGTGGGCGCAATCGAGACCAAGCTGGTAAAACTCGTTCGGCTTGTTGAAGTCCCAGCCCTCCAGCTTGTCGCTATAGGCGGAGATCAGGATGTCCGGTCTGGTGTGCTCGAGTGACCTTCGCGAGAGGAAGGCCTGCATGTATTCGGTGGAGCGGATGCCCTGATAGAAGGATGTCGCGGATTCTCCGGCATCGCTCATGGTCGCATTCATGTCGATCAACGATGTCTGCAATTCGATGGGCGGCAGTACGTTGACGGCGATGACGCGGCGGCTTTTTTCGAACAGCCCGATGAATTCGACCGGCAGCGGATGCTGGATTCCGCCATCGACGAACCGGTATTCTCCGTATTCGTACGGCTTGAAGATAAACGGTAGCGAACTAGAGGCTATCATGGCCGCCGCGAGATCGCCCTGGTCGAAGAGGATCGATTTCTTGCTGACCAGATCGAACGCGACGGTGCGGAATGGGATGCGCATGTTCTCGATCCTGATGTCGTGCGTCAGACCCGCGAGGTACTTATGTAGCCTGGTTCGCCTGACAAGCCCGCCGCGAACCACGTCCATCTTCAGATAGGTCAGGTAGTCCAGCGCGTCGATATCGTTTGCGATCTCGAGAATTTCTTGTGGTCGATACCCACAAGCGTAGAGTCCGCCGATGATCGAACCCATGCTGGTTCCGATGATTCCCTCGATCCGGTATTCGGATTCGATCGCTTCGAGTACACCGATATGAGCGAATCCGCGCGCGGCACCTCCGCCCAGCACGACAATCGCCGATTTTTTTGTTGCCATGATTTACCTCGATTCCAAACATTAGGATTATACATCGATAACGAAATCCCTTTTGAACTGTAACACTGGCTTTGTCAAGGCGGAACGATGAGAAGAGTAATCGGACTTTCGATCATCATCATGCTGATCGCGGCGCTTGTCTGGTTTTTCATCTACAGGCACACGGCGCCGGCGCAAAGCATCACGGCGAAAATCCTTCTGATCATCTACAACGTGATTATCGGCATCACGATTGTAACAATCATCTACACGCTGGTGCGTGAGAACCGCGATCCGCGAAGCAGTCTGGCATGGATTCAGGTACTGGTTTTCCTGCCGGTGGTGGGTGTGATCCTCTATTTCGTTTTCGGTGTGAATTTCCGCAAGCGCAGACTCTTCGCCCGTAAGATGAAAGAGGATGAAGAGCGGATCAACCAGACCATTTCGCCCATCACCGAAGCCAAGGGCGCGCTACAAACGCAGATCAATCTGCTCGAACGCAACAAGCTGTCGCGGCTCCTTTATTACCACAGCAACGCCGGTATCGCCATCCGAAACCACGTGAAAATCATCCATAGCGGGAAAGAGGCGATCGACAGGATGGTCGAGGAGATCTCCGGCGCGAAACACCACATCCATATCGAGATGTTCTCCATCGTGTGGGACAGCACCGGAAGACGGGTCTTGAAGCTGCTGGAGGAGAAGGTCAAGGAGGGTGTGGAGGTCCGGGTTGTTTTCGACGCGGTGGGAAGCTGGACGCTGTGGTCGTGGCTGGTGCGCGGACTCGAGCGTGCCGGCATCCAGATCGTGCCGTATTTCCCGGTTCGGTTCAGGATCTTCGCGCACCGGGTCAATTACCGCAACCATCGCAAGATCGTGATCATCGACGGCAGGCTGGCGTTTCTCGGTGGCGTGAACCTCGGCGATAAATACTACGACCTGAACCGCTACTTCGGTCACTGGCGCGACACGGTAATCCAGGCGGAGGGCGACGTCGTCTATGCGCTGCAAAAGGTGTTCCTGCTGGACTGGTTTTTCGCCAGCGGTAAGCGCTTCAAGCTGGACGACTACTTCCCCGTGCACACGATCGAACACCGCATGGACATCCAGAACGTCACCTCCGGTCCGGACACTCCGTGGGAGAACATTTTACAAGCGTATTTCATGCTGATCACCGGCGCCGAACACTACATCTGGATCACCACGCCCTACCTGATCCTCGATGAAAGCCTCCTGACTGCGCTCTGCACCGCCTCGCTCAGCGGCGTCGATGTTCGCATCGTCGTGCCGGGAAAGCCGGAGCACTGGTTGGTGTGGTTCGGCAATCGCTCCTATTTTGACCAGCTCATGAGCGCCGGAATTCGCATCTTTCTCTACATGGGCGGCTACACACACGCCAAGGTCATCCTCACAGACGACAGGATCACCTCGGTCGGCACCGCCAATTTCGACATGCGCAGCCTCAGGCTCAATTTTGAAATCAACTCCATCGTCTATAACGAAGACTTCGCCCATGAAATCAGGCGACAATTCGAGACCGACTTCGCCCATTCGAACGAGCTAAACCCGGAGAAATTCCAGCAGCGCAACGTCCTGCACAAGCTGGCGGAATCCGTGTCGAAGCTCCTCTCGCCGCTGCTATGAAATAATTGATTGACACGGTTAAATAACCAGGTAGCATTTTGACATCTTGATTGAAGGAGTGAAACATGGAAGAAATACGTATCATGGGCGTTCTGGTCACAAACCGTCTCTCTGATGCCACCAAGGCACAGGAAATCCTCACCAAATACGGATGCAACATCAAGACCCGGCTTGGACTGCACGAAACCAGCGAGAACTTCTGCAGCCGCACCGGCCTGCTGATCCTCGAACTGGTCGGCGACAAGGCGACCTGGGATGCGCTCGGAACCGAACTCGACGCTATCGAGGGTATCAAAGTCAAGAGTATGGATTTCAAGTACGATTAGGAATCCCTATCCCGACCTTTCATTAACACCCTCACCCCCGACCCTCTCCCATTTCATGGGCGAGGGAGCTATGCGGACGGAGACGTCAGCGTTCCCTGTTCCTTCTCCCGCTTGCGGGAGAAGGTTAGGATGAGGGTCTCTACTTCATTAGCGTCACCTTCCTTACACTCAACTGCTTGCCTTCTGCTGATAGCTTGCAGGTGTAGATCCCACTCGCTTTGTCTATCGGTTTCCAGACTGCGGTTTCACCGGCATGATCGACCGCAATCGTCTCCACCTTCTGACCCTTGACATTGTATATCTCTATCTTCAAATCGTGATATTCCTTATCCGTCTTAATCTCGAAAGAAATCTCCGGGTTGAAGGGATTCGGGTAGGCATTGAACGTGACATCCGCAGGCGGTACAGACTCGTCGCTCGTATCGTCGAGGTCAACCTCTTCGAGGTCTTCATGTCCGCCATACACGAACACATAACCCCAATTGGAAGTGGAATTGCCGCCATTGCCATACGCGCCAACAGCGATATCGTCGAAGCCGTCGTTGTCGAAATCGCCTACGGCATGGGCTGAATTCATTCCATAGCCCTCTTCGCCGCAATAGCCATGGTAGTCTTGGGTTCCATTCTGGTCACCTAAAAAGAAGTAGAGGTAGCCGGCATCACCCGAAGTGATGATATAGGGATCGACCAAATCGCCCTTGCCGTCATTATTCAGATCACCGAAGGATGGATTTAGGTAAGCAAAGTATTCAATGTAACCGTACCAGTCCCAGTGAATCGTTTCACCGCCACGCCACAATCTGCAACCCAGGGCTGTATTGGTTTCCTCGTCAATGTCACAGTAATATGAAAAACAAACATCATCATACCCGTCACCATTCCAATCTCCCGCCGGCATCAATTCGTACCACAAGTTGACGACGGGTTGGAGATCTAAACAATGATCCGGTATAGTATCTTGAACCGTATCTCCAAAGAAAAACCGATTGTGATGCATGTATTGATCATCAATAACATCTTCATAGTAATAACTGAAATCGTGGTCTAAAGGGCAAAAGTTGGTTGCTATTTCGACAGGATTTCATCGATCATCCTACGTTTTCTCCAATGTTTAATGCCCGGATGATTTCTCAGTTTTCGTTTCAGCTTTGAGAATGTACCTTCCAACGAATTTGTGGTGTTCGGAATGTTGCGTTCTGAGTAATCCAGATAGGTAAACAAGAACGGAAGATTGGATTTCAAGCTTCGGATTGCACTACGTAATCTTCGATGAGTGTAGTGCCATTTTCCGGTTTCTTCATTGCGGGTTTTCTCAAGCAGAAATGATTTCCATTTCTGCTCCCATTCTGAAATCATCTCTTCGAATTCTGATCGAGATGATTTACATAATTGAAGAACGATGTCCTTCAACTCTTTGCCTGCTTCAAGTTTGGGATTTCGGGTAATGTATCGAATCACGATCTGAACTTGATGAAATTGGCACATTTGCACAGGGATATCATGGAAGGCACGAAATAGCCCTCGTTTCCCATCACAAGCGATTCCCAGTATTTCCCACGAACGGTCTTTCAACGATTGAATCCCATCGATGTAGGCTTTCACGGTCTCGTGCTTCACATAGACCCAGAAAAGGTTTCTCTTACTCAGCTCATCGCGAAAAACCATGACACCGAAGCCACGACCGAAATAGCAGGTATCCATTACGATCACACATTTACCACTCTCATATTGTGGGTGCTCGAAAGAAGCATGATCAAGTTTACGTCGGATTGTCCAGGTTGAAAGACCGTAGCGAATGCTTAGACTTTTTAGATTCTGATCGCCATGAACGTATTCTTTCCATAAGCGCTTTTCAAGTCGATCGGTTTTACGTCTTCCATTCTCGAAAACATACCTGCAATCGTTGCATTTATACCGTTGAATACGACCGCGTTTTCCGTTTTTTTCGTATTGTCGGAACCGCATTTAGGGCAGTGCTTTTGAGTCATTTTTATGCTCCTACATAAAAATCTGCATTTAAATGACAATCAGTAAATGAGTTAGATGCTATCATAGCAACCAATTTTTGCTCTTTAAGCCGAAATCGTCGAAACCATCCCCATTCACGTCGCCCAGACCACGAAAACCTTTCCCATTTCGCGTATAGATTCCCTCCACAAAGGTCACCTTCTCGAAGGTGCCGCCGTACACGATGGAGTAGGTAAGTGTATTGCTCAATTCTTCCGTTATCCCCGCATCATCGTACCCGTCGCCGTTGATATCGCCGAGGGGGTGGATTTCCGAGGATAGCCCACATTCGTAGCTGTATGCGCTGTCTGGATTGATCTCATTACTGCCAAGCAGAATTCGTGCATTTTCAAAAAAATGATATCCCGATTGATCATGCCATCTTCCGCCATATCTGAATCCAAGGTCTTCACATCCATCGCTATTCATATCACCGAGGTTCACAACTGAAATCCATGTTGAAGTATATTCAAGTGTCGTATCTACTTCAGCAGTAACTGTTAACGTGGGATTATTCGGCAGTCCATCCTCAGAACCGAAATAGATATATAACTTACCTTTGTAATCTGGAAATTCTTCATTCGGAATGTACCTAGGAGCGGATACAGCCAAATCGTCGAATCCATCTCCGTTGAAATCAAGAGCAGTAACATATTTCCCGTAATCAATACTTGGCTGTTCGCTCTGCATTTCCCAAACGATGTCGAGCTGGTTTTCGGCGGATAGCAGTACGCTGGCTGTGAGTAGAATCGTTATATACAGGTATCGCATGTGAAACCCCCTTCAATTCCCCCTTATCAGGGGGATGAGTTCGTGCAGAATTTTAATGTTTGGCGGATATTTGTCAAGATTGTCGCATTTCTGTTCGAGCGGAGGGATTTTCGGACATTTTTGGTTCATTTATTGCATCTTTACGAGCCGTTTAACTGATACCATTTTCGCTTTGTGGTTCATATATCAGAGATTCAAAGGATGCGAAAATGGCTATTGGGGAGGATTTTCCGAATGATAAAACCTACTTTTTTATAGCATGTCATTCGGAAAACCGTATGAATCGAGCAAAAAGTTTCTACAGGGAGATGTTATGAAAATCCGTTTCGGCATGCTACTATTCTTGACGTTGTTCGGCTTGCTATTCTCCATGCAGCAGGAAATCCGGCCACCGGAGAGTCAGCTTTTCGAGATCACGCAAAGCAATCGCACAAACATTTCGCTGCGCTTCGAAGAGCCACAATGCGAGATACACGAGATAACTGTCCGGGGCGAGGCGGCGCAACTTCTGGTGGGCGACAACGCCGACCTGATCGAGGAAGAGGGCATGCCGGCGCTTCCGTACTACACGACGCTTGTGTCCGTGCCTGCGAGAGGTAGCGTCATGCTCCGCGTCAACGGCTACGATACCGAAACGACATCCAATATCCGCATCCCGGCGGCGACAGGCGTCGATATCACGGGCAACGAGCCCCGCAACCCCGGGTTTACATATAAAATCGACGAGTTGTATCCTCAGGTCGTTGCCGAACTGAGCGAACCGCTGGTCCTTCGCGACGAGCGCTTCGTGATTCTCACCGTTTATCCCTACGCATACAATCCCACGACCGGCGAACTGGTCACCCGCAGCAACATCGATGTCGAAGTGGTCACAGACGATACGGCGGGTATCAACGAGATCGACACTCACCGCAAACGCTCGCGCAGCTTCGAAACGCTCTACAGCTCCCTGTTCCTCAACTACCAGCGCGACGACGAAGAGGAATTCCAGGCTCGTTCCATCCTGATCATCTACCCGGATGTCACTACGGCGGAAGACTTTGCTTATGATTTGGGTGGTTGGAAGCGGATGAAAGGTTTCGACGTCAACTACCTCAACACGGGCGACCTCAGCAACGATACGACAACCAATATCAAGAACTATATCCAGGAAGCGTACGACGAATGGGACAATCCGCCAGAATACCTGATCATCGTCGGAGACACCAGCGGTACGCTCGACGTCCCGACCTGGACCGAAACCTACTCCGGTTACCAGGGCTGCGGCGACAATCCCTACGCGACGCTCGACGGAAGCGATCTGATTCCGGACGCGTTCGTCGGCAGAATCTCTGTCGGGTCCTCATCCGATTTGCTGACCGTCTGGAGCAAGATCGTCAACTACGAGATCATGCCTTACATGGACGACATGGACTGGTACAATCATTCCGCTTTAATCAGCGATACGGGGCAGTCCGGTATATCGACCTACTTCTCGAACGAATTCGTGCGCGAATCGATACTCTGGTACGATCCGGATCACACTTTTACCGTTGTCCATGAATCCAGCCCGCAGCCATACGTTCTGAGTAACGTAATCGACGAAGGCAGCCTGGTGTTCAGTTATCGCGGAATCGGTGAACTGAACGGCTGGGACGCATCCGATATCGACAACCTCGACAACGGACTGATGCTCTGCAACCTCACCATCATCACCTGCAACACGGGTACTTTCGATGACTACGAAGTCAGCCGTACGGAGGCCCTCCTGCGCGCCGGCACATCGTCGGCACCCAAAGGCGCGATCAGCGCGGTCGGCATGTCAACCAACGGTACGCACACGCCGTTCAACAACGCGCTGCACGGCGGCATGTGGTTCGGTCTCTACATGCAGGGGATGAACACGATGGGCGAAGCGCTGGTCAGAGGTAAACTCAACCTTCACAAATCGTATTCCGGCAGTTTCGTGACCTTTGTGAAAAGTTTCTCCCACTGGTGCAACCTGATGGGTGATCCGTCACTCGAGGTCTGGAAAGCGACTCCCAAGCAGATCGGCATTGAATATACAAATACGCTTCCGCAGGGAAGCACGTCTATACAACTACGGGCAGTTGACGGAGGCGGCAACGGCGTGAAGGATGCATGGGCAACCATCCGTCAGGTCGATGCTTTCAACAACGAACTAATTTTCGACACGGGCTATACGGATGCCAATGGTTTTATTCGGCTGTACTTCCCGTCGGGCTCCGAAGGCTCGATTGATCTGACCGTGACCAAGCCGCAGCATGTTCCGGTTCTGGAAACCGTTGCGATCGGCGCTACCGCGATGGTCGGCGTATTCGATCTCACCATCGACGACGACAATGAAAACGAATCCTCCGGCAACGGAAACGGCGAAGCGAACTCCGGCGAAACGCTCGAGATTTGCCCAATCTTGATGAACTACTTGGACGCTACGGTGGAAAACGTCTCTGCTACTCTGAGCAGTGACGATCCGTATGTTACCGTTATCGATAACACCGAGGATTTCAACAACATCGAAAGCGGTTCAGCCGCGACCTGCCTTGACGACTACGAAATCGCCATCGCGCTGGATTGCCCCGATCACCATGTCATCGATCTGATGTTCGAGGTTTCGACATCCTCCGGAACCTGGCAGAGCCATGTTCAACTCCCGGTGAAAGGAAGCGATCTGGATATCACGGGCTATACCATCTCCGGCAACGGCGTGCTGGATCCTGCAGAAAGCGTTACACTGACCATCGCGCTAACCAACAACGGCAACGTCGATCTCTCATCCATCCAGGGAAGCATTACGCCTTTGGGAGCGTACGTCGGCACGACCGACTCTGTCGCGGTTTTCGGCAATATCGCGGTTGGTGAGGAGATATCCTGCACGACAGATAATTTCACGATCAACGCCTCCTCCACGAGCGTTCCCGGCATGACCGCGGAATACAGGCTCGATATCTGGAGCGACGACGGTTATTTCGAAAGCGAGGTTTTCAGCCTTCCTATCGGTTCCAAAGACAGCACCGATCCTGTGGGACCCGATAACTACGGCTATTTCTGTTTCGATCAGTACGATACGGAGTACGATGAAGTCCCGGAGTATTCCTGGATCGAGATCGATACCGGCGAGGGCGGCAGTGGTACGAACACCGGAATCAGCGACTCCGGCGAGAATTATGATGACATTGAAGACGCGGATTTGCCGTTCACATTCCGCTTCTACGGACAGGACTACGACGAAATATGGATCAGCAGCAACGGCTGGATAACCTTCCGGGAAACCAATATGTCCACCTTCCGGAACTGGCACGTGCCCGGACCGCTCGGGCCGCGCGCCATGATCGCTGCCTTCTGGGATGATCTGACAACCTCTTATGGTGCGGGTGTCTTTACCTGGTATAACGAAAACGAGAACTACTTTGTCATCGAGTGGTCGGATATGCGTAATTACTACGACAATTCGATCGAGACCTTCGAGATTATACTCTACGATCCGGATTTCTACCCGACTTCCACCGGCGACGGGATGATAAAAATCCAATACAAGGAATTCAACAACACCGACCAGGGAAATTCGAGTTCCTACTGGCCCGAGCACGGTAATTACTGTACGATCGGACTGGAAAATCACGATTCCGACGACGGTATCGAATACACATACAACAATACCTATACATCCGGCGCGCGAACGCTGGGCGATAATACAGCTATCCTCTTCACAACTCTTTTCGCGGGTGCGCAGGCAACTTTCCTGCGCGTCAACGGTGTGGACGTCCTCGACTCCAACATGGACGACGCTGTCGATTACGGAAGCCAGATCGAATTCAACGTTGCGGTGGAAAACACCGGAACAGAAACCGCCAATAACGTGACATCCGTCCTTTCGATCGATAATCCTCACGTGGCGATCCTTCAGGCGACATCCGGTTATCCATCCATCACCAGCGGCGGAGTGCAGGAAAACGAGCAACCATTCGTGATTCTGGTCGATTCGTTTTGCCCGGATGGGGAAGAGATTCGCTTCGATTTCGAGATCACCTGTGGTGAAATGGTCTTCGAGCGCGAACTGGCATTCACCTGCCGAGCACCGGCGCTGTCGGTCGAGGACTTCACGATGACGGACGACTCCGGCGACGGAATGCTTGTACCGGGCGAGATCGGTACCTACAGCGTGTCGATCCTAAATAGCGGATCCATCCCGGCCGATGCCGTTCATGGCTTGATCAGTTGCGACGATCCGTATATCACGATCGACGACAGCGAGTTCGAAGTCGATTCGATCATACCCAACCAGACGACCGACCTGGAGTCCTGCTTCTCGTTCACGGTCAGCGAGGATTGCCCCGACATCAATCACTTCCGCATCAACCTGACGCTCTTCGACGAAGGCGATATGTACTGGCTGGCTCAGTACGAATTCAATGTGGGTTTTTTCGATAATGTCGAACTGGGCGTGGGCGACTGGACTCACTATGTCCTGAACGAGAACTACGACATGTGGGATCTGAACACCTATCGCAGCTACTCGCCTTCAACATCCTGGAAGTGCGGTGGAGCAGGTCAGAACGACTACTACGACGACTCCCTCTGCGCGCTCGAATCACCCGAGATCGCGATTACCGAATCAAGCTGCCTGACCTTCCGTCACTGGATGGAAGCCGAGATCAGCACCAGTTATCCCGGATACGCCTACGACGGCGCGCAGGTCCAGATATGGACGGGCGAAGAATGGGAACCGATCGAGCCGGTGGGAGGCTATCCATACCTTTCGCGCGGTCCATCCTCGCAGTTCGATCTCGATACGCCCATCTATTCCGGCAATATCGACTGGGAAGTCGCGTACTTCGATTTGAGCAATCTCGGCGAGACGGTGAAGTTCCGGTTCGTTTTCGGCAGCGACGTCGGCACGAACGGCGAAGGCTGGTATATCGATGATCTCGCGATCACCGAACTGGACGCTGCCATGCTGCCGCCGGAGGAACTCGAGGCGGAATACACGGGAAACCAGCAGATTCAGCTCAACTGGCAGCCATCGGAGTCGGACGGTACCCATTATAACGTCTATCGCCGCGTCTCGCTCGAACAGCCTTATCAGCTTCTCGGCTCCGTCACGACCACAACATTCAACGACGACAATCCGGCACAATGCGCGTACAACTACTATGTCGTTACCCGCGCCACCGATGCGGCAGAGAGCGCGTACAGCAATCCGACGCAGGCTTATTGCGGCATTCTCGACCAGCAACATAGCGACGTGCCGGTCTATGTTACAGCGCTGGGTCAGAACTACCCCAATCCGTTCAATCCCGAGACGATCATCCCATTCTCGCTGAAGAACGACGCCCGTGTCACTATCGATATTTACAATATCCGTGGGCAGCGCGTGAAGTCGCTGACGAACGAACGCTTCACCGCCGGCGAACATCAGATCGTGTGGGATTCGAACAACGACGCCGGTCAGCCGGTCGCCAGCGGGATATACTTCAGTCGGATGCGTACGGACGGTAAGGAACAAGTGCGGAAGATGCTACTGCTCAAATAGGGTCAGTTGTCTATCAGTGGGTTCTGTATCCAGTGGATTTTCTCTTATGGCATTCGATGATCTCGGATAGCGATGCAACGTTCTGTTCGTCGGAACGACTGCCGGTTACCGTTTTTACGTAGTAGAAGCGTTTATTTCCTGCAAGCGGCGCCGTCCATACGTCCCCGTCGAACGATCCCGTCTCATCCGGTGTAAACGTTCCTTCCGGGTCGTGCGACGAATAGACAAGATAGCTGCTTCGACTCGATCCCGAGCATGCGAGACTGACCTGGTTGTTCTGGATACTGATCGCAACTACCGGTGGCTCCGGCATCTGGAAATACGGAAATGCGCCCATGTCTTGTCTCGTACCATCCGGATCGAGGTCTTGATCGGATGGATACCCGGCGTCGATGCAGGGGGAATTTTCGCTGAGACCGTAATAATCTGGATCCACACAGGTAAACAGCGGATCGCTTCCGATATTGCCGTATGCATCGGGCGTGTATCCTTCGATATCGCAGTACATGATGGTCCAATCTCGATCGTTTCGCGATCGACAAGCCTGATGGAGCTGATTGGGATCGTTTCCCCATATTATGGAGTTCGCCAGATAGGGCCAGCAGGTATTATCGCTATAGATGCCACCGCCGCCGCCATACATCGTTTCATCGACATTATTGTCGCAAATGGTGCAGTTCATAATCATCGTGACGCAATAATCGAGCATCGCGATTCCGCCGCCGAATTCCTGCGCCCGGTTGTGCGCGATCAGGGAATAATAGATTTCGGGGCAGGAGTTGTACAGGTAACAGCCTGCGCCGGCAACCGCCTTGTTTCTCACGATTATACATGTGTCGATCTTCGTATTGGAGGACCGGCAGAAAATTCCGCCGCCTACATTGTCGGGCCAGACCCCCTGCGCGTTTCCGTATTCGATCTTGCAGTGTGCCAGTCGGGAGTGCCCTACTCCATTGGTATTGTTATCGATGAACCGCAGGCCGCCCCAGCCGGCAGAGGTGTCCTGCGCGGTGAAAAAGATGTTCATGTCCTCGGTACCCTGTGCAAGCAATTTCCCATATACGGTGAACTTGTAGTGCCCGGTGAAGATCACGTTGACACCGGCCTCGATGGTCAATGTCGATGTCGTATCAACCTGGATGTCTCCGCCGATCAAATAAGGTCCGTCGTCGAGCGTCCATGTACCAGAGACGGAGCCTGATGCGATGTTGGTGAGGCCGGAGTGGGAATAGCAGTTGAAGTGGTCCAGTATAAGCTCTTCATCGGTATAATCATTTTTCTTTACTTTGTTCATATTGCCTGGCATAGCTTCATTGATCGTAAATCGTTGATGATTTATATCTTCTTCGTCTCGTGCATAACATAGACGGGCGTGCCCTGTTGATATAAATGCATCACCTGGCTGAACTTGTTGAAACGTTACTTGGCTTGAATGGTCTTTTAGATATGTGCAATTACAGGAATCCATCGAAGATTCAGCTATCTCCCAACATCTACCAACGAACCCAGAACAATCAATACCAGCCGCCCAGGATGTTGAACAGGTGGTTGAATCCGAGTTATAATGATCGCTATGAGCACCGGGGCCAAATCCACTCAATTCATAATCGATATTCCATTGCGCAAAGGTATCTTTGCCACCATAATGGTACGGCATTCCTTTAATTGCGACACCGATACTATCAACCCAATCGCAGGGGAACTCATCAGTATAACCATAGAGTTCACGGCCATTGGGTTCATGATGATTTTCAATATTTGTCTGATAAACCGTCCATTCGAAATTGCGATATTGCTCTGCAAGCTCCAAATTAACAGCAGAAATACTCATTGCAGTAGACAGCAAGGCTAAAAACCAGAGTGTTTTCATTTTTCTTCTCCTATCTTATACCAGTGGATAAATTCGATTTTCTCCTCTGTTACAACTATGTTGTAAATATTCCCGTTTTTCGTGACTACAGGAAACACTCTGTTGTAAAAATGAATACCATGGGCGATGTGTGAATCTAATACGACATTTGTGAAAACGAACTCACTATTATTGTTGATGATTCCTAAATCTGTCGCACAACCTGGTGCAATATACCTCTCGAAATACAAGTTGTTTGAGGTATCGAAATTCATGAAACGATATCCGATGTCTGATGGCCAGACAGATTGCAAATCAACAGGTTTATAGGGTAAATCGAACAATTCCATTTTCTTGTAGTGGTACACATTGTTTGATAGAACAAGTTCGCTGGCTTCTATATTTTGCGGTCCGCTATTTCTAAGTAATCCGAATTTCCCCGAATTGCTTTCGATAAAGCTAAGTCCATTGAACGTATTTTCAGGTTTTTGAATAAGGTAGCTATCAATGATCTCGAGATTTCTATTGTATTTTCTGACCCATGGGCGATCCGATCCATAACTCATCGTATAAATCATGCCATTGTGGTAACCGAGGAAGCGAATGACGTCGCCAGCGTTCCTTTCATACTTCGATGCGCAGATGAAATTGCCATTCTTATCGAATTTCTTGATGATATCTTTACGTCGAGTCAGCACATAAATGTTTTCGTCCTCATCTACGGTGAAGCTTGTAGGGCCTGCATCAAGTTCTTCAATTCCTTCCGGTACAAGCCGCAGGCTCAGTTGCCCTTCTTCTTCGCCCATGGGAAGCTCGACGACGGTCTTCTCGTATATCCAGGTTTCGGCTAACAACAGTCCAATTGCCATTAAAAATAAGATGCAAAATATATGCTTCATGATTCCTCCTGTGTCCTTATGGAATTTCTGAGATGATTAATAATCTCTGTCAAGATTGATCTTGAGAATATTTAATGATAATAAAGAAATCCCTCTCCAACCGTAGCAGGAGAGGGAATCGTATTATCGGTTCAACGGGGATCAGTCTTCGTCATCCCATCCTTTTTCCATGGCTTCTTCCATCGCTTGCTCGAAGCTGACATGCGTCTTGAAGCGTGTTGCGCCAATGCAGCCGAAGCATGAATCCACGAAGGAGTAGAACACCGGGATTACCAGCAGGGTCAGCATGGTGGCGAAGCCGAGGCCGAACATCATACTCACCGCGATCGGCTTCCATTCCTGGGCGGATTGCGATGTGGAAAGCACCATCGGCAGCACGCCGAAGATGGTTGTCACCGTCGTAAGGATGATGGGTCTGAGCCTGGTTCTGCCTGCGTTGATGAGCGATTGCCAGCGGTTGATTCCGCGTTCGCGCTCCCGGTTGACGAAATCGACCAGTACCAGAGAGTCGTTGACCACCACCCCCGCCAGCGCGACAACTGCGACCAGCGTTCCGAGCGAGAATGGCAAACCCGTCACGAACAAGCCGAACACCACGCCAACGAAACTGAACGGGATCGTCAGCATCACGATAAAGGGCTGGACATACGAGCGGAACTGCGCCGCCAGGATCGTGAAGATCAACAGGATCGCCACGATAAAGGCTTTCCCGAGCGACGTGTATGATTTTGCCTGCTCTTCTGCAACGCCTCCGGATTCGATCTGGTAGCCCGGGAAGCGATCCGCGAAGTTACCCAGCGTTCCTTTCGTACCACGGATTTTATCGCCAAACAGGACGCCCATCACCTCGGAGGTTGTCCTCTTTTTCATCTGTCCGTTCACTTCGTAGGTGCTGTTTTCACCCGTGATGGTGACAATGCGTTTCTGGTCACGGTGCGAAATCTGTGCCAGGCTTGTTTCGTTTCTCAATTCAGCGACATCTTTCAATGCGACGAGATTTCCCTTCATGGTGCGAATCTTGAGATTCTCCAAATGGTTGAGCTTTTCAACCTGATCTTCTCTCGCCCGTACAATGATTTCGAATTCGTCGATACCGCTTCCACGATACTCCGATACATCGCTACCGTAGATCGCGGTGCGAACGGTTCCGGCGATCTGTGCGACACTCAGTCCGTACATCGCCAGTTTGTCGTGGTACGGTTCGATGATGATCTCTTCCTTGCCGGGCTGGAAAGAGTCGCGTATGTCGGCAACGCCCGGGATCTTCTTCAGTTCATTCTGGACTACATTCGAGAGGTACGCCAGCCGATCCAGATTATCGCCTTTGACGCGAATTTCGATATCGGCTCCGGTGGGGGGACCGTCGGTCGGTTCGGTGAAGTTATAGCTGTAAACGCCAGGCAATTCATCAAGATATCCGCGGATTGAATTTTTGATCTCCTCGTGTGTGAACTGCATGTCGTCCCGCTCGACAAGATCGATTCGCAGCTCGGAATTGGACGTCGTGATCTCCATCCGGTGGTTGTCTTCCATCATTCCAACTGTTGTTACGATCGCTTCGATATCGGTTTTCTCTTTCATGGACATGATATAGTTCTCGACTTTCGTGACAACGCCGTCGGTCGTGTCGAGGTTCGTTCCGACCGGTGTCTTGAGCTGGAGAACGATCGTCTTGGGCTTCTGTTTGGGGAAGAACTCAAACTGGATGCTCATCATCATCATGCCCGTCAGCACCAGGGAGAGAAGGACGATTCCAAGCGTTGCCCAACGATGCTTCAACGCAGCCTTGAGAACTCGCGTGTAGCGACGCAGCAGAAACCTCATAACCTTGTTCTTCTGCTTCTTCTGGCGGGGCTGACCCGCTTCAACCTGTTGATTGTCCCCAGCTTTTTTCTTCCGGCGGAATAGACCATCCCATTCCGCGATATGCGAGGGCAGAATGACAAGGCTTTCGAACAACGACGCCAGAAGCGCGAGTGAAACCACGATGGGGAAGACGCGCATGAATTTACCCATCATTCCTTCCATCAGAACCATCGGCATGAAGGCGGCAGCGGTTGTGGTAACGGCCGCTATGACAGGCCACATGATTTCCTTCGTACCGACAATCGCAGCTTCCCTGGCCGAATAGCCCATCTCGATATGTCGATAAACATTCTCCAGCACAATAATCGCGTCATCCACGATCATGCCGAGTACCAGCACCAGACCAAACAGCGATAATGAGTTCATCGTGATATCCAGATAACGCATCAAGATGAATGTAAGAAGGAAACTGAATGGAATACCGATACTCGCGTACAACGCGTTACGGACACCGATGAAGATCAGAAGCAACACGAACACAAGTGCAACGCCGAAAAGCGCGTTGTTGCCAAGCGTCGAAATGGAATTCTTCACTTCGATCGATCCGTCGTTTCGCATCGTGGCACGCAATCCCGGTACTGTCTCCTTGAACTCGTCGATCTTCTTCTGGATGTCCTGATTGATCGTAATGATATTACCGTCGGCTTTTTTATAGACATAGATACTTACAGCTTGCTTCATATCCAGTTTGGATATCAACGTGCGTTCTTCTAGTGTATCCGCTACGGTGGCCACGTCTTTAACGCGAATTCCTCTTCCGCTGGAATCCATATTGACCAGCAGTTCACCAATCTGGTGCGTCGATTCGAATTCGCCAACGGTTCGCACGATGAATTCGACTTTACCGAATTCGATCGTTCCGCCGGGGACGTTCATGTTTCGCATCTGAATCGCGGATGTGAGGTCGTCCAGAGTCAGTCCATACTGATCGAGTTTGTTCAAATCAGCTTCAACCCATATCTCGCGCTCACGCGTTCCATAGATGTCCGCTTTGGATATGTAATCCATATCGAGGATTTTATCCCGGAGGTCTTCCGCGATCTCGCGTATCCCGTTGCCTGTGAAATCGCCACCGAGGACAATCGAACATATTGGATTCACTTCACGCATATTCAGCTTGATAACAATCGGATCCTGAGCGTCTTCCGGCAGATCCTTGACCTTGTCCAGCTCCGTGTTGAGGTCGTCCCACGCCTTGTCGATATCCGCATCCGGAAGGAATTCGACCATGAGTACGGCTCTGCCTTCCGAAGCAGTCGAGTGCATGATGTCGATGTCGTCAACATCCGCAATCTCTTCTTCTATTTTGTTCAGTACCAGTTGTTCCATTTCGGATGGAGACACGCCTGGATAGGTAACGATGATGATAAACGACCCGAAATCGACTGCCGGCATCTCCTCCTTGGGAATCTGCTGCATCGTTCCGATACCCACAATGAACACGATGATCATGATCATGTTGACCAGTACCGGGTTGTTTACCGAAAATTTTACGACTGACATCCTATCTCCTTCAGTTGAGGATTGTTATTCTACCGGTTTGCGAACATCGACAAGTGTGCCGTTCTCAAGATTGTCCACTCCATCAACGACCAGAGATTCACCCGATTTCAATCCTGCCGTGATAATGATGTTCTCTTCGATTGTAGTACCGAGCACGATCTTTCGATGCTCGGCACGATTATCCTTATCGATTACGAAAACGTAAGGCTCGTCGTATTGTACTTTTACATTATTGAGCGAGGTGTAGAATACATCCTCGTAGGTCTTGCTGCGAATCCGGGCTTCAATCACCATTCCCGGGAAGAGCTGCCGGTCGCCGTTGTCGATCTCGATCTCGACCGGGTAGCTGGCGGTTCCCTGCACGGGACTGATCCCGACGCCGGTGATGGTTCCTTCGTATTCCGTGCCGTTTCCGGTGTGGTGTATCCTTGCCTTCTGTCCCTTCCGGATGAAGAGAATGTCGCTCTCGTTCACGCCGGTCTTCACGATCAGACGCTTCGAATTGACGATGTTACAGACCGTCGAGCCCATCGAGATGTATTGCCCTTTCTCGATCGGCAGATAGGTGATATAGCCTGAAACCGGCGCCAGAAAACGCGAGTTGTTATAAGCTTTCTGCGCGCTTTCAGCGCCTGCCTTCGCACCCTCGAGCTGTGCGAGAGCACCCTTGAGGCTCGACTTCGCGGTCACGTATTCCACGCGTGAGACCTTCTCCTGATTGTACAGGTTCTCCGTCGCCTGGAAACTCGCCTCCGCGGCTTCGTACTGGCTCTCGGCCGCCAGCAACGACGCCTTCGCCTGATCAAGCATGATCCGGTAATCGCGGTTATCGACGCTGCCGATCGGATCGTCTTTCGTTACCCAGTCGCCAAGGTTTTTCTCGATGGATACGATCTTGCCGGCCGTCTCGCTGACCATGGTGATGTCGACGATTCCTTCCAGCTTGCCCGATACGCGAACAAATCGGTCCAGATCGCGCGGCTGGACTGTCTCGACCAGCACCGGAACCTGGATTTCTTCATTCTCCGTCTGCGTTTGGGCTTCTTCCGCTTTCTTGGTGCAGCCCATCAGCAGGGATATCAATAATATCACGATGTATATGAATATCGCTTTTTTCACATTGTCCTCCAATTTCGTTTATCTTAAAATGTCCGTCAGGACAGTCTCGTCGTCCGTGCCCATCAGCACGAGTAGCGATGAGCGATACCTGAGATAATTGTACTGGCTTGTCGCGTAGTTCGAACGAGCCGATGTCAGCATCACTTCGGCGTCGAGCAGGTCGGAAGTGGTGATGAGCTCGCTGCGGAATCGCTCCTGCATCTGCTGATACGTCTCCTCCGCGAAGTCCAGCGCCAGCTTCGAAGCCCGTACGGACTTCGCTGCGGTCACCAGATTGTATATCCCGCTGCGTAGCGCGGTCTTGATGCCGTCTTCGGTCGAACGGTAGGTGTATTCGGCGTTGCGGTTGTCGTGCTTCGCCTTCATCACGCCGGACCCGTTATCGATCAATGGGAATATCGGCACGGACGCCGTCAACATGATCTGCCCTTCGCCTTCGAAATCCTCGTCCTCGAGCGCCTGCCACTGCTTCTGGTATTGAAGGTTGATCGACGGCAGGAAGTTCCCTTCCGACATCAGAAGCGACTTCTCGCTCATCGAGACCTGGCGTTTCGCCATCTCGATCGTTGAATTGTTTGCCAGTCCCTTCTCGATCACGCGGTCGATGATCGTCTCGATGTTGCCGTTCAGGATACCGCGGATCGCCTCCATCTCCGTCTGGTAAGCTTCGAAATCGATCGGCTCCAGGTCGTCGATCTTACCGAGTTGCAAATAGTTGGCCAGATCGATGCGGCTGAGCGACAACACGTTCTCCATCTGGATCAACTGTAAATCCTTCGATGCCAGTTCCGACTGCATGTTCAGGATGTCCGCCTTCGACAGCGTGCCCGTCTCGTAACGCACCTGCGCGCGATCGAGATTCTGCTGCGCCGATTCGAGGCTCTTCGATGCGATTTCCACCAGTTCCTGATTCTCGAGCACGGTGTAAAATTTCGATTCGGTTTCGCTCAGCACGCTCAGACGCTTGCTCTCGTACGCGCTTTCGCTGATCTTAGCCGCGTCGCGACCGATGCGCGACCCAAGCCATATCTTGCCGCCGTTGAAAATCGGCTGCGTGACGGTCACCGAGTAGCTTCTAATCTCGTCATACTTATACGCTGTTGGTTGACCTGTTAGAGGATCGGTTCCTGTGTTTACCGACTTCTCATCGTCATATTTCATATAGCTGCCGCTCAGATTCGCGCTGGGAAACAGCGACAGAAACGACTGCCGGTACTGCCAGTCCGCGGATTTCATCGCGTGATATTCCGCTTTCAAATCGGGATTGTTCTCCATCGCCAGATCCTGGGCTTCCGCGAGCGTCAGGGTGAAGCCGCAAATCGCGATGAATCCTGCAAGGATCGTTATGATTATCTTCTTCATATTATACCTCGTTGATAAAGAAATGCTGGTTTTCGGGATTCTGGATCCCGTTGATCAATTCATTCAGACGTTGCTTGTGAACCTCGTGAATGCTCCTGCCCAGATCAATTAAAACGCGAATATTAAACGGCATGTCTTCAATCGGCAGCGCCTTCTCCTCGTCCTCGAAAATATCGTGCAGTTTCTTCATGCGCTCGAGTTGCTTCCGGACCGCTTGCAGTGCGGTTTCGTGGTCGATACTCTCCAGCATGAACGCAACCGCTACCCAGAAATCGTGCTTGTGCTTGGGCTTCTCCAGATTGGCTCTGACCAGCTTCGTGAGATATTTTCTACCCGCTTCGGTCAGTTCATATACGATGCGAGGAGGATTGTTGCCCTCGACCTCGCGCCGACCCTGGATACATCCTTTCGCCTCAAGCGATTGCAACGCCTTGTAAACCGCCGGCAGATGAACGTTCGCCCAATGATTCAGATTTCGCTCATCGATATAACGCTTGAATTCGTAACCGTACATGGGCTTTTCGTTTAGCATACCCAGCACAGCCATGTGTACTCTCGACATTGATAAACCTCCTCATTCCGCTTAAAACGCGAACGGAAATCATGGAATTTTCGCATATAATATTTTCCACTATTATATTTTCGAATACCTTTTCCCGGAGTCGCGAAATCTGTCAAACAAATTTTTCTGAATGCTGATTATCACACAAAGCTAACACGAGAACATTCAATCGATTATATTCATTATTGGACTGTAATGTCTTGTGCGGAACAGGTTTGTATGCTTGGATTTCCTGGTGTGGGTTCGTTTTGCAGGCGAATATATTACGGAATTTTTTGAACTGGTGGTCGGGAATGTCAAATCTATCGAATATGTATTTGGAATACCCCCATTTTTCTGTGGAATCTTGGTTCGATGAATATTGATCGATGTTATCCACAGTGTCCTTCGACTCCGCTCAGGATGACACACTGTGGATAACTGCATCCATATCAGACGGTTGCATAATAATTGTGTCATCCTGAGCGGAGTCGAAGGACAACAATTATTATGCATACTCATGTCAGATTTTTACGTACTCTTTTAAACGGTATGCATAGGTATTTCGTTGCAAAGCAGAACCATAGGCTTTCATGGCATGATAATTATGGGGGTATTCCTGTATCGAATATGTATCCCGCAATACGCCCATTCTCCCGTAATACTGTGTCCCGTTGCCCGTTTGATGACGTTATTCACCATGATCCTTCGATACGCTCCTTCATCGCTACTCAGGATGATATCTGCGATTACGGGTAATGAAAGATGGAATGGATCTCTATTCATCGAGAAGATATATTGGGTATATCTTGAGCATAAGCGCCGGACCAGAACCAATAAAATCGGCAGAATCAGGCACATCGTCACAAATCGCATGGAAATCTCCTTTGAAATCTGCAATTATAAAAAGCCCCACCGGCATGCGGCAGGGCTATTAGAAATCGTTTCGATCAATATTCACCAGCTAACAGCATCGGAAAAACCTTGAATGTGATCATATAGGTATCGGAGAGGATATCCGAGCTATCATCCCAAGACTCGTATTCATATCCATGGCTGTCATATTCATTGTATTCCCACCCAATATATCCGGCTTCGAACTTGTACTTGAGCGCTATTTCCATTCCGATCGCAAACCTCGAGGTTGGCACGATATTGATACCGAATGTCGGGCCAATCCCGAATCCGAAGATGAAAGAATCCGTGCTCAATGTACCATAATCGTTTGACTCTTCCTCATCGAAGAACATGAAATCAAGTTGAATGGATGGTCCTATCCACATCCGAAGATTATCTCTGCGAACGATTCCAAAACCAACGGAATGCTCTGTCGAGATGACGTCGTATGTATAATCCCAATTGTACGAATCGTAGTTTCTGTCGATCTGTCCATAGCCGATCTTGCCACGGTAGTTGACCAGATTGTACTTGCTAACGTTCGAATCGATCATCAAATGCAGACGCCATTGGGTTGAAGTAAATGTATCGCTGTCCGATCCGTCATCGTCGTCGTCACCGGAATCGAAGGCATCGATTTGCGATTCCCCGAAATCGAATCCGAATTCCGGTCCGAACGAGAAGCCGACAGCAGATAATCCAACAGCAGCGACAAACATGATAAGCAATATCCAGTATTTCATAGAACCTCCTGTTTATTTCCCCCCGTGAATTCAGAACAGAAGATTTGTAAAAAACATGTCAAGCGAATTACTATTCAGTTTTACACACATACCCTCATTTTAGCGGAAGAGCTTGGTTTGATATCCACTTGCCGACGTTATCAACCGTGTGTCCTTCGACTTCGCTCAGGATGACACGGTTGATAACTGTCAATCTGGCGGCATGTTGCAAAATAATCGTGTCATCCTGAGCGAAGTCGAAGGACAACAATTATTTTGCATTCTCATGTCAGAATTTTTTACGTACTTTTTTAAACGGTAAGCATAGGTATGTCGTTGCAAAGCAGAACCATAGGCTTTCATGGCATGATAATTCTGGGGGTATTCCTGAATTATTATTCAGTTTTATTGCATTGAGTCGATAACGATATCGCCTTACAGCCTCTTCGCACTCAACTGGTTACCCATCACGGTGATGGTCATTTGTGTAATAACGCCACCCACCCTTTCGAAATCCACGAGGAACGTATAGGGAGCTTTGACGAAGAAGTGGTCTCTCGATTCTGCCCGAAGCGCGATGGACTGCCCGTGATCGAACAGCAGAAGCTCGCCATCGACCACTTTCAGTTCCATGTGGTCGTCGGCAGAAATCTCGTACTCGCCGGCATATTCCATCAGTTCGCTCCCGGAAAGCGTGATGAAGGTCTTTTCGGGGAATATGGGCTGGCTCTCGCGCGCTTCACGAGCAACGAGGCATTGCTCTCTCAGTGCGTCTTTCTTCCCCGAATCGGCTCGGACGCCGGCGTCGATCTCATTCCACGGCACCGCATTGTGGTACTGCCTGCCCGAATCTTCGAGGACGAAATTGCTCCACGCGCACAGGCTTCCGTTCAGAATCGTTCCATCACACAGCTTCTCGATTTCTTCCCGATTCATCGCGGAGCGATAGACACCCGCGTTGGCGTATCGGGTTCCTTCTCCGGCACGCAACGTGAAAGCCAGCGGCTCGGTTCGTGCCTCGATCGTCCTGACCTTCCTGTCGTTCGCACCACAGCTGTCCTAAATAATCCTGAGACGGATATTGAACGTATTTAGGACGCCGTCATAACGCGATCTCGATTTTCAACTCAAAAACAGCCCCTAAACTTGTTAATCCTCCTTTTTTTCGTTTCCTCTGACAATCATGCTGTCCCAAACGATAAATTAAGCTGCTGATCGGGTGGTGGCTTGGGTTTGATAAACGGATTGTCAATCCACGACCATAAATCCTTGTGGATGAACAGATTCATGCGCAGAAGCGCCACAAGGTTTGACATCGACCAATCCTCCGTCGATTTGAATCGGAGAAATTTCAGCAGCAGAATGGTGATCATTGCTGTCCAAAACTGGATCATGACCGCATTGACACTGGTTCCGTAGAAGGTCTTGATTTGAAGATTCTGCTGGCGGTCGCTTCGCGATCCGCAAAAAGCCGTTTCCGGAACGGAAACGCGACTGGTCTTGAAGAAAATCTCGATCTGCCAGCGTTCCTTGTAGATTGCACCGATCGTGGTCGCCGACAGATTCAACTGGTTGGTCAGGAGCGAGATTTCCCGCTCGTTTTCGGTGTCCCGCGCGACCAGACGGGACGGTTCCGCATTGTCAGATTGCAGATGATACGATAGAGACCCTCATCCTGTCCTTCTCCCGCAAGCAGGAGAAGGAACGTTATATTATCAATGGGTGGTTTCTTCGTGGATTTTGTAGGCGCTGATCACCGAGTGGCGTTCGCTTCTTGTGTCATCCTGTAGCGTAGTCGAAGGACGACACGCACCCTACCGTAGCACCTTCCGCATGAACGACACCGTAAACACCGCCATCAGGAACAGCCCAAGGAAGCCTTCTATATGTAAGTATTTGTGAGAAGCGTATAGAAAACAGGGAAGAAAATATCTACTTATTCAGCAGATGGCTTTTATGGATAGAATCGATCAATTTTGTGCCAGTTGTTGTAAGACGTGATAGAACTTGTATTTGTTCTCTGCAATGAACATTCTTTGTTTTCTTGGGATAATTTATAAGATGATCTACTTCTCCCCAAATTTCTTCGTACAATGTTCTAACTTGGATTTCACAAATTATTTCGCTTGTTTGATTTTGGGGTTTCACAAGGTAGTGAAGGCTTGTATAAAGTGAATCTTTTTGTACAGGCTTAAGGTTTAGCTCTTTGGAAAAAAAAATTTTCATGTCCGGATCCCAAGTATATGCCTTTGGGGCTTCATGAAGGCTCCATTCTTTATCCTTTTTAATGTGCTTCATTAGGTTGGTGTGAATAATCTTAATATCATGAGAAAATAACAACAGCACCCTCACTCCTATAAAATCAGTAATAATATTGTAGATGGGTTCATCTGCAAGAACTTTTTCACGCTTTCGCTTGAGTTTATCTATGATATGGTTTTCATCTTTCACTCTGCTTTTAACGGAATGCACTGTAGTTTTAAAGGCGGATATGGTGAGAAAATAGTCTAGTACTGTCTTCATGAAATGTACATACTGACTCGTTTTGTCGTCAGTGTAATAGTCATGTACCATCTTTTTATAGTTTATCCTCATCTATGGCATCCTTCTCATAAGTGATTGCGCAAAAACCTGATAATCTTTGCTCCTCTTTGTATAATACTTAGAGTTTCCACTAATTGTATTTTTTTGTGCATTGTATAGTTTGGGATCATCGAAGAATTTGCTTGCATCTTGTTGCGATATTCTATCAGGGACTTGCCAAATTGGGACTTTAAGTATTTGAGAGATAGCCGGAGCAGTATTGTCGGAGTGCATAATGGATTTTCCTCCAATAGGTTTGCTAACATCCTGTGATTTTGACATTTCAAGCATCTCGCATCCAATAAACCTTTCGATGTATTTCGGAATTTTCAATGCATTGTGGTAATGGCCTTGGGCTAGATCAAGATCGTTTGTTTTGCTCTTGTAGCGTTTAGCCTTATAGAGGCAGTAACCAATGAATTGTACTAACTTTTCTGGAAATTCGGATCTCTTTTTGTCGGAAAGAAGCGAATAAATGATCGCCATATCTTTTTTCCAATTCATTAGTGAGTTTCCTATATTCTTAATGCCAAACAATGAAAACCAGTCTGGGTTACAAGGAATCATGAAATAATCCGAAAAGATAATTATTGATTTATTTAAAGCTCCAAGACTTGGTGATGTATCTATGAGTATGTAGTCGTAGAGGTTTTCTTTATTAATTAGTGCGCACAAATTCCTTACTTTCACGACCGTTCTAATGGCAAGTGGCGTTCCCGCATAAAGGTCGTTCCATCTTCTTGAGATGTAATCTTCATAAATGTATAGTGTAAGTCTGCCAGGAATTAAATGCAGATTATCGTTAACGATGAAAGGCTTGGGTATTGATTGGGGATCGTCAATTCCCTCTTCTGTTGGTTTCAATAAGAAATGTATGCTACGTGGAGCTTTGATAAGATTCTGGAATTTCTTTGGATCTTTATCTCTTTCTTGCTGATAGCTATAGGCAACAAAATCATCTTCCTCATCCCAGATTTTTTCAATCTGCTGCTCAGAAAGGAAGTTTAAAGACAAGTTGCATTGTGGATCACAGTCAACAACAAGAACCTTTTTACCTAGGCTTGCTATTGCATGTGCTGTATTGAATAGTAGGGTTGTTTTGCCAACGCCTCCCTTATTATTAAACACTGTCAGTATTTTCATTAATCCTCCAGTAGAATCAAGTCAGGGCAATCTATATTGTCAAGAAAATATTATAATGATTGTTTTGAATTCATTCATGCTGTGTAAATATATATATGACACGCTGTATTAATTCGGGCAATTACCAACATTCAGAAGACCTCGCAAGCTCGGACATTCGGAAGTTGGTTTATGCGGACGGGGACGTCCGCGTTCCTGATGAAATGCCAAGCTTATGGGATTCGATTTTCAGACTCCGTCTGAAAATCACAGGAGCTTGGCGGACCATAGGGAGGGAGAGATGCAGACCTGGAGGTCTGCGTACCCAGGAAGCTAACTACCGGACCTTGCTCCAGGTGGCGGAGGTGTTGCCGCGGATAAAGCGGAAGAAGGCGAGCATCGATGCCCAGAACATGGTGAAGAAGTAGGCGGAAGGCTTGAAGATGCGGATGCTTGTTCCCCGGCTTTCGAGGTAGAATTCGAGGATGCCGGTGGTGAGGATCAGGTCGAGTCCGAGGGCCATGAGCGCGTAGAGCCATTGCCAGAGCGAGGTGAAGCCGTGCAGGCAGGCATCGACGGTAATGTAGGTTAATGAGACCGCCATGCCGATCACGAACAGAAAGAACAGCCAGCGTAAAATCTTGTGTGAGAACAGAATCCAAGACATGACCGGGTGCTTGAACGGATTAAGCATCACCTTGTTGCGCATGACGGTCTGCCACTCGCGGGAGATGATGCGTATCTTGCGCTTGAATTCCTCGCGCGGCTTGTCGGTGGGCTCTTCGGAAACGATGGCGCGGTCGGTGAACTTGGCGAGATAGCCGCGTTCGAGCGTGATCAGCGTGCGTTCGAGGTCATCGGACGAGGTCTTGACCAGTTGCCCGAAGAGTTCGCGTTTGATCATGAAGAGCGAGCCGTTGGCGCAGTTGATCGAATAGAGCTTGCTGTTGAGCGTCTTGAGCCACGACTCGTATTTCCAGTAGAGTCCCTCGCCGGAATCGGTTCTGTCTGTCGATTCGAGCGCGAGTTTTCCGCATACCATGCCGATTTTCCGGTCGGCGAGCATGGTCGAGAGGAGTTCTTTCATCGTCTGCGGATGGAAGATGGAATTGGCGTCGGTCGAGACCACGTAGTCGCAGTCCAGCTTCGGCTCGATCATGTTATGACCGGAGACCTTCCCCTTGCGCGGCTTCTGCACGACCAGCCGGACATTCGTATCCTTGTATTTCTGCACGATCTCGTTGGTGCCGTCGGTGGAATCGTCCGAGATCACGATCATGTCGATACGGTCCTTCGGGTAGTCCATGGCGAGGAACGACCTGATTTTGTCCTCGATCACGTCCGCTTCGTTGAACGCCGGACACAGCACGGTGATGCGCGGGAACTCCGTCACCACGACGCGCTTCTCCTTCTTGCCGACGGTGAAGAGCACCATCAGGAGCGGATAGCCGAACAGGTGGTAGAACAGCAGCGCAGCGCTGATCCAGAAAATCCATATCATAATCATCATCATTCGATTCCAATATCCTCGACGATCGTATCGATTACCGTTTCGGGACGCAGGTTCAGGAGGCACTCGCGGTTGCACGAGCGCTTCTTCATCCGCAGGCACGGCTTGCAGGACGGCATGGGATCGGTGGTCAGAATCACCTTGTTGTCGGTGAACGGCGACGCTACCCGCTCATCCGCCGGACCGAAAATCGTGTAAATCCTCGTATCGAAACAGCTTGCGATATGCCCGAGTCCAGAATCAGAATTGAGTAGATACGCGCTGCGCGATAGAAGCGCGGCGACCTCGCTGAGACCGATGCCGGAAACGAGCGGAATTTCCGTCTCACGATGGATACGCTGACTCACATCCATTTCGTCGGGTCCACTGATGACATACAGGATCATGTCCGGCAACCTTTTTTTCAGCGCACGGGTGAATTCGACAAAATATTCCGCCGGCCAGCGCTTGAAATCGTTCTCCTTGTTGCTCCCGGCGTGGATGGCGAAGAGTTTTTTACCGTTCCAGCCGTTGGACTGGATCAACCGATCCGCCGCGTCGATATCTTCTCTTCGAAGTGCGAAGAATGGTCGTTCCGGCTCGACTTTTCCCGCGAGTGGCTCCAGCAGCTTCAGGTTGCTGAGGCTTCGGTGCAGAGTCGGATCGAGCCTGACCTGATCGGTGTAGGATTTAACTTTCTTTTCGCGGTATTCTCCGATCCTGCGTTTCGCACCCACGATTGAGGAGAAGAGCGAACCTTTTACAGGCGAGATGCCCGATGTCACGATCGAAACGTCGTACGAATTACGTCGGAATCGCATCGCTTCGAGCATCATCGAGAGCGGAGTGTTCTTCGTCCGGTAGATACAGTGGTAAATATCGGAATGTCTGATCGGCTGAATCGCGGCTCTCTGTGTGACCAGACAGTCGATTTCCGCGTCAGGGAATTTCTTCTTCAGCGTACGCAGCGTCGGCGTGAACATGATCATGTCGCCGAGACCCCAGGTGTGGATAATCAGAATTTTCATAGCAGGTCGCGGATGAGGGAAGCCATTTTCCCGCTCAGGTTGGCGGCGTTGTATTGACCGATCAAATCGTGCCGGATGTTCTTTCGGAATTCATCGCGGTCGAGATTTGCGGCTTGATTCAGAAGCCTTGCCATTTCCGGGACGTCATCGCCCGGACAAACGAATCCGGCGTTCAATTCGCGAATCAACTGCGCGACGGAACCGGTCAGCGAACTGAAGCTCAGGATGGGGATGCCCATGTAGGCATATTCGTAAATCTTGCTGCTACGTGCCTGTTCCGCAGTCTGCGGGTAGTAAAAATGCAGCAGGATGTCCGCATGCCGAATCCGTTTCAACAGTTGATCCCGCGGCACGAAGCCATGTATGACGATGTCGTCCTGCGCATACCGGTCGATGAGCATCTGCGTATCCTCGTTGATATTCCCGAAGACCTCCAGCACCGGTTTCTTGCCGTTCCAGCTTTCCCTGAATTGCTTCCAGGCCTCCAGCAGCATCGCCGGATTGTATTTGTTCTCATGGACGTTGAATTTACCGGCGTAGGCGACGAGCAGTGTGTCGTTGTCGGATTTTTCACCGAACGGGAACTCGAAATCTGCGGGATCGAATCCATTCGGGATCAAACCGACCGGGATATTTCTACCTGCGACTTCGCGCTTCAATTCTTCCGCATGGCTCTCGGTTAGCCCTACGATGGCGTCGCAATGTCGATAGCAGAATCGGGAGACGATTTTATTGTATAGTGTCCGCACGAAGGAGGAGCTACCCTCGATGCTGTACGATCCCCAGGGATCGCGGTACTCTTCCACGAGCTTGATGCCTGTCAGAAATCGCAATACAATCGCCGCGACGATCAGCGAGAACGGACCGCCGGTAACGAGCATGGCCTCGATGCGATGCTTGCGGATTATTTTAATCATCGAAGGAATCGAACCGAGCGCCCAGAAGATATGGATATCGGGCGAGGCGATAAGGTCTTTCATCATGACGAGGATTTTCAGGATCAGCTTTTTCAGCGGAGATTTCGCAGTCGTATAAATTTTGACGGATTTCCGGTACTGATGATCTGGAAATCTTGTCGGTCTGCGGTAGATCACCGCGTCGTCCGGGATGGCTTCCTTCATCCTTTCATTGATGACGTAATCCGGGTTGGAAGCCGTCATGACGATGGGCTGGAAGCCGTATTTACCGATGTAACGAAGTGTGCGGGTGATGCGATACGCCGCTGTAATATTCAATGGAGCGTAGCAAAATGTAAAAACGAGCAGGGGAGTCTTCTTCATGTCGTGCTCAGATAAACGTGTTCCCGGAAAAAACCGCTCCCGGGAATCCGGGAGCGGCTATAGGTTGTATCATGTGTGTTACACGATACCCATGTCGATCATG
This sequence comes from Cloacimonadales bacterium (SeqCode), assembly GCA_963666875.2. Classification (GTDB taxonomy): domain Bacteria; phylum Cloacimonadota; class Cloacimonadia; order Cloacimonadales; family JAIOQZ01. Next base: position 281,891 of record CAXXPU010000019.1, on the reverse strand, counting down.
GAGTCAGCGACTTTGATGAAGCCGGCGATGTTCGCGCCCTTCACGTAGTCGATATAGTCGCCATCTTTGCCATACTGTTCGCACTGTTGGTGGATCGCGATCATGATGTTGTGAAGTCTTTCATCAACTTCTTCGCGGGTCCAGCTCAGGCGCAGGCTGTTCTGGGACATTTCCAGTCCGGATGTCGCAACGCCACCGGCGTTCGCGGCTTTACCAGGACCGTAGAGGATCTTGGCTTTCTGGAAGACTTCGATAGCTTCTGGAGTCGAAGGCATGTTTGCACCTTCGGAAACGCAGAAGCAGCCGTTCTTGACGAGCATTTCGGCTTCTTCTTTGTTGACTTCGTTCTGGGTTGCGCTCGGAAGAGCGATGTCACACTTGACACCCCAGGGACGCTTGCCGGCGACAAATTCGCAACCGTACTTGTCGGCGTATTCTTTGATGCGACCGCGCTTGACGTTCTTCAGTTCCATGACGAACGCGAGCTTTTCGGCATCGATTCCATTCGGATCGTAGATGTAACCGGAGGAGTCGGACATGGTCACGACTTTGCCACCGAGCTGGGTAGCTTTCTGGGTTGCATACTGCGCAACGTTACCGGATCCGGAAACGCAAACGGTCATGCCCTTGAAATCCTTGCCGCGGGTCTTCAGCATTTCGGCTGCAAAGTAAACCTGGCCGTAACCGGTAGCTTCCGGACGAATCAGGCTGCCGCCCCACTTGAGTCCTTTACCGGTGAGAACGCCGACGAACTCGTTGCGAAGCTTTTTGTACATACCGAACATGTAACCGATTTCACGACCACCGACGCCGATGTCGCCAGCGGGAACGTCTGTGTTCGCGCCGATGTGACGGAACAGCTCGCCCATGAAGGCCTGGCAGAAGCGCATGACTTCACCGTCACTCTTGCCCTTGGGATCGAAGTCGGAACCGCCCTTACCGCCGCCCATTGGAAGGGTGGTAAGGCTGTTTTTGAAAATCTGCTCGAAACCGAGGAACTTCAGGATGCTGAGGTTCACACTCGGATGGAAGCGGAGTCCGCCCTTGTAAGGTCCGATTGCGCTGTTGAATTCAATGCGGTAACCCTTGTTGACCTGTACTTCACCATTGTCACGTACCCAAGGGACGCGGAACATGATTACTCTTTCTGGCTCGATAATCCGTTCGAGAACTTTCTCGGCAACATAACGCGGATTGTTTTGATATACATCCCAGATGGATTCGACAACTTCTGTTACAGCCTGCATGAATTCGGGCTGTCCCGGGTTCTTTGCTTCCACCATTTTCAGAAATTCCTGAAGAGTCATAGAAACACCTCCGTATGATTTTGACGCTAACCTGTTTATTTCGTTTTTTTTGTCAATACAAAAAAGATCGAATCGAAGCTGATCGCCAGATTCCCCTGTTATGCCTGAAGTTAGAGTATTTGCAACAACTTCCGTTCACATTGTGCGAGCGCGACTACTGAAATACATTGACCGAATGTCTGCCAACATTCACCTTACGTTTCGTAAACATTTTCGGGAGATACTCCACTATGGAAACCTTGAAGATTCTCATCGTCGATGACGAGGAAGGCATCCGTGAAGAACTCGGATATTTCCTCCAGCAGAGCGAATACAACGTGTTCAAGGCCGAAAGCCGCGAAGAAGCGCTGAAAGTTCTTGAACACTCCGCAATCGATATCGCGATCACGGATATCCATCTCGGCGCCGACAGCGGACTCGAACTCCTCCGTGAAATCCACGAACGCTGGCCCGATACGCAGGTGATCATGATCACGGCGTTCGGCGACGAAGAGACCATCCTCTCCGCGCTTCGCTACGGTGCTTTCGACTTCTTCCACAAGCCGTTCCGCCTGATCGATCTGGAGACGGCGATCCACAGGACCAGTCGCTACATCGATCTGAAAAAACGCTTTCAGGAGGTCGAGCACGACCATGATGTCCTGCAGAAGCAACTCCAGCGCATCTACGGGCATCCCATCATCGGCGAAAGCGAGCACATCCGCGAGGTCAAGGAACTGATCCGTAAAGTGGCATCCTCCCCCGCGACATCCGTGCTGATCACCGGCGAAAGCGGTACCGGGAAAGAGCTGATCGCCCACAGCATCCACCTGCTCAGCGAACGACACGAAAAGCTCTTCTACGCCATTAACTGCTCCGCGATTCCGGAGCACCTCTTCGAGAGCGAACTCTTCGGTCATGTTCGGGGAGCCTTCACAGGCGCCGACAGCGACAGGATCGGCTGGATCCAGACGGCGAACAAAGGCACGCTCATGCTGGACGAGATCGCCGACATGCCCCAAGCGCTTCAGGTCAAGCTGCTGCGCGTCCTCGAGACGGGCAAGATAATACCTCTTGGAGCGCGAGAGGGAAAATCTGTCGATGTACGATTCGTCGCGGTGACCAACCGCGACTTGCAAGGACTTGTCGATCAGGGCGATTTCCGGCTCGATCTTTTTTACCGGCTGAACCGGTTCGAGATCAAGTTGAAGCCGCTTTGGGAGCGAAAAGAAGATATCCCACTGCTACTCGATTACTACATCGAGCATTTCTGTGCCTCGCTGCGAAAACCACCGGTGAGACTTACGCCGGACGCACTCCGGTGCATGATAGAATATCACTATCCGGGGAATGTCCGCGAACTGCGCAATATCATCGAACGTGGCGTCATACTCTGCGATACCGGAAGCTTGAAGAGAGAACATCTTGTGCTTTCGCATATGCCGGCGAAAATCGAATCGTGCGATACGGGCAGCATATCCGTTGATGAAATCCTCGATCTGGAATTGCTCGAGAAGCGCGCGATCCAACGAGCGATGGAGCTATCCGGCAACAACAAGACGCACGCCGCGAAACTGCTCAATATTACGTGGTTCGCGCTGGATCGACGGTTGAAGAAATACGGGTGGTAGGCCCGTAAACGGGCGAGGGGACGGCAATTAACAGGTAGTGCTTCTTTTAGCTCCTTCTACCGCTTGCGGGAGAAGGCGGGGGATGAGGGCTATTCAATAACAATCAACGGCACGTACAATTCATCTTCCGAGAGACCGCCGTGGTATCCGATGAAGTCGGGCGGGGTCTCACCGAGGACGTGATCCTTCAGCACGTAGTTCTCGTTCATGAGAAGCATATAATCGCCGATACGGTCGCGGAACTTCATCCCGGGGATGCCTTCGCCGAAAACGCCGCTCTGGATCGCCTCTTCTTGCGTGATGATCCGGCAGACGTTTTGCAGATTGTCTTCCATGTATTTCAGAAAATCGAAGGTTTTACCGTTACGCACGTAGGCGAAGCAGACGCGTGGTTCGCCGCACAGCGGTAGGATCAGATAGTCCTTGAGCTTGGGATAGTCGTCAATGGAAAGCGCTCGCGCCGGCGTGGTGTCGATCAGTCCGTGATCCGCAGTGACGATTACCATAGTCTCGTCGTCTTTAACGGTTTCGACAAGATACTCGAGTCGCTGATCGAGTTCCTCGAAGTGTTCGGCGACTTCCCGGCTGGTCGTGCCGTATTTATGCATCAACGCATCGATTTTTGACCAGTAGGCGTAGATGTATTTCTTCTCGCCGTCGCAGCGAATCGCCCGACTCAGTTGGCGGAAGAAGCCGTTGAAGCTGTTATAACCGAATTTGATGCTGTCCGAACTCGCGTACATGCTGTAGGGCGTATCGATGAGGTGCGAGGGCGTCACGTAGCATTTCTTGCGGTAGATGTGCGAGAAGGCGTGATCGAAATCGAGGATTTTCGAGATATCGATACCCTCGTGCTCGAAGCCGGTCTTGCCGTAACGCGGCTTGAAGGGCAGGATGACCGATGCGGTTCCCAGTTCGCGCAGATACATGTACCATCCGGTGACGGCATGTTCGATAGGCGTTTGGGCGCTGAGGAAGCTGGTGATGGCTGTTGCGGTCGTTGTGGGGAAGACGGATGTCATCCTGCGTACGCGGTGCCGGTTCAGAAACGAATCGGGATATCGGTTCTGCAGGAAGTTGTCACCCAGCCCGTCCAGAACGATCAGCACGATATTCTTGTAGTTGCCCCAGTGTGTCGCGTCGATGTCGCGCAGAACGGCGTGCTGCGGATCGTGTCCCTCCGCCGCGATGACGGTCGAAATCAGATTGACGATGGAATTACCTTCGTAATCGGGTATTATCATTCTCGCTCCCCTTCTAATAAATCTCTTGTGTGGCGTTCAGTCTCCGAATCTATGTGAATACACAAATAATCAAGAGAAATAACCCCCCTTTGTCCCCCCTTGTCAGGGGGGTGAGTAAACGGACATGCTTTCGTTTCGACTTTCTCACCCCCCTGACAAGGGGGGACAAAGGGGGGTTATTCCTTTTATATCCATATTGTTGATAGCAACCCACATCTTCACACGTCTGTCCCGACGAGCGTCCGCAAAAACTCACAGCGTTCACACGCCATTTTTACAGATACCTCACGCTTGTCCAGTTCTATCGATTTTACTCAGTCTCGATAGCGGCACGTAGTACTTCGGCATCAGCTTTCTGCCCAGTTTGTCGCGGACCGGTTCGCCCAGCACGGTCGCTCGCTTGCGGATGCCCTTGATCGTTCCTTCGATCACGGTTCCTCGGTAGATGAATCGAACATGGTCGCCCGGCTTGAAGGTTCCCACCGGAACAGGCTCTTTTTTCGCCGGGTTCATTTCGTGCTTTGTCCCGGTGTGCCGGAAGAGATTATAGACCATATCCTTGAAGCGGGGCTGCGAGCAGTTCGAGTTGCCGCAGGCGATGTACTCGAAGATGTGAACGATCTCGTGTTCGAACACGCGCATCAGGCAATCCAGACGCGTATAGCACTTGATTCCGTTGACGATGTAGAATTTCTCGGGATCGGTGAAATCGAGTCGGAAGAGAAGGGTGGAGGCGATGCGGATCTCACAGAATTTATCCTTGCGGCTGTAGATGACTTTTCCTGCTGTCCTGGTCATGCGTTTGGACAGCGAGAATCCGACGTTCCAATACGACCGGGTATCGGCTTCGAAAAACTCCTCGTAGTAGAGGTCGAAGAGCAATCTGAGGTCAGCCGTGGAGATCGCGGTGAAATTTTCTCCGTCGATTCCGGTGGCGTTCTCGAGCAGCTTCTCGCGAATTCGCGCGATTTTTGCTTTGACAACCTGATCGTTGAACACATGAAGTAGCAGTGGTTTCATATTGGAATCGAAAAATGCTGCATGGATAAAAAGGTCAATCAAAATGAACAAGATCGAGACATTCGTACGAAAATTGAATAAACAGAACGCGCATTTCCATTTCATGGCGTCGCGGGACGCGGAGTGGCGGGATTTCCCGGAAACGCTCGATCCGAGGCTGAAATCGACGCTGGAGGCTCGCGGTATTCGAAGGCTCTATTCGCATCAGCGCGAGGCGTTCGACAGCGTTTATCACGGCAGGAACACGGTGGTCGTCACCGGCGTCGCCAGCGGCAAGACATTATGCTACAATCTTCCGGTGGTCAACGCCATGCTCCGGGATCGCACCGCTCGCGCGCTCTATATCTTTCCCGCAAAAGCGCTCGCGCAGGATCAGAAGAAGCAGTTCGAGGAGCTGATCCCCACCGGAGCGGATACCAGCATCGGCATCTATGACGGCGATACGCCCAAGGATCACCGCAAGACGATCCGCGAGAACTCCAATGTCATCCTGACCAATCCGGACATGATGCACGCCGGCATCCTGCCGCATCACACGCGGTGGAAAGAGCTCTTTCGCAGCCTGCGCTACGTGGTCATCGACGAGATTCACAGCTATCGCGGTATCTTCGGCAGCCACGTGGTCAACGTCTTGCGAAGACTGAAGCGGATCGCGCGGTTCTACGGCTCGAAGCCGGTCTTCATCCTCACCTCCGCAACCATATCCAACCCGGAAGAGCACGCCTTCAACCTGATCGAGGAACCTGTTCATGCCATCACCGAAGACGGAGCCGGACGCGGTGCGAAATATTTCATCCTCTACAATCCACCCATCGTCAACAAGCAACTCGGTATCCGCAGAAGCAGCATGCAAGAGACGATCCGGCTGGCGCGGGACGTCATTCAGACGGGGATGCAGAGCATCGTCTTCACCGTTACGCGCAAGGCGGTGGAGCTGATCCTGCGCTACCTCAGAGATTCGGATATCGTGAAACCGGAACAGATTCGCGGCTATCGCAGCGGGTATCTGCCGAGGCAGAGAAGGGAGATCGAGGAGGCGCTGAAGAACGGTTACATTCGCACCGTGATCGCTACCAGCGCACTGGAAGCCGGAATCGACATCGGGCATCTGGACATCGCACTTATCAACGGCTATCCCGGTTCGATCGCATCCACCTGGCAGCAGGCTGGACGCGCCGGAAGACGAGACCGCGCCTCCGTAGCAGTGCTCATTCTCGCTGCCCGGCCGATCGATCAATTCCTCTCCGCGCATCCCGAGTACTTCTTCGGACGGTCGCCGGAGAATTGTTTGGTAAATCCGAACCACCTCTTTATCCTCTTCCAGCACATCCAGTGCGCCGCCTTCGAACTGCCCTTCCACAGCGGAGAGGACTTCGGATCGGTGCCGCACGACGAGGTAAGTGAAATCCTGCAAATCCTTCAAGAGCAGGGCGTTCTGCATCAATCGGGCGAAAAGTGGTTCTGGATGGACGAGCGCTATCCCGCCGAAGCCGTATCGCTCAGGAGCACATCGCCACAGACCTTCGCGCTGCAATGCGGCGACCCGGCGAGGGTCGTGGGCAAGGTCGATTACAACAGCGCCTTCTGGATGACGCACCCACAGGCGGTCTATTTCCACGAGGGGCAGAGCTATCTGGTGGAAAACCTCGATCTGGAGAACGGGGTAGTTCATCTCACGGAGCGCGATACGGACTATTATACCGATCCGATGAGCGAGACCGAGGTGCAGCCGGAGGGCGTCGATCTCGAAGACAACGCGGGACAATACCTCATCTATTACGGCAATCTCCAGGTGACAAGGCGCGTGACCGGCTACCGGAAGCTAACATTTCAGTCCAGCGAGATTTTGGGCTACGGCGAGGTCGATCTTCCGCCGACCGACCTGCATACCTGCGGCTTCTGGATCGGTTTTCCCGACGAGACGGTGGATCACTTCCGCGAGATCGGCGTGTGGGGCAGCGATCCGAACAACTACGGCCCTAACTGGGAAGAGACGAAGAATATGATCCGCGCCCGTGACGAATTCAAGTGTCGTCACTGCGGCAGGGAGGAATCCGGCAAGGCGCATGACGTACATCACATCATCCCGTACCGCGCGTGTCCGAATCCAGATATCGCAAATCTGCCCGAGAACCTCGTAACCCTGTGTTCCTCCTGCCACCGCATCGCCGAGTTCAACGTCTATATCCAGAGCGGCCTGAGCGGTTTGACGTACGTCCTGCGGCATCTCGCGCCGCTTTACCTGATGTGCGACTACACCGACCTGGGCGTATTCTCCGAGATTCGTTCGCCTCTGACCGGAGGAAGACCCGCGATCGTGGTCTATGACGCTGCCGGTGGTGGTATCGGACTCAGCCGCAAGCTTTACGATATCCATCGGGAGCTTCTTACAAGCGCACTCGACCTGATTGAGCACTGCGAGTGCGACGAGGGGTGTCCGTCCTGCGTGGGACCTGCGCCGTTGAGCGGTTCGTCCGGCAAGCAGGAGACGACTGAGATATTGCGGTATCTGTTGAAGATGGGTGTAGAATAGGGTCGGTTTTTTTCTGTCGTCCCTCCGGGACTTTTCATCGCTTTTCTATCGCCCATACCCGGCACTTACGTACCGGTAACGTGCCAGTTTGATCCCAGAAAGTCCCGTAGGGACGACAGAAACCACCATTTTCCCGAAAAAGGTTGACTGTGTGAAGCTCATTCGAGATATTATAGACAATCATCGTGAAAACGAGGTATGCATGAATAAACTCTTGATGAAACAGGTCATGATGAACCGTGTGCTGATCGCACTGGCGCCGATCGTGATCCTGTCCATATTCCTATTCGGCTGGCGGGTGCTGGCGGTGGTGGCGATTGCCAACATCGCGGCGTTTGTCACCGAATACCTTTTTATCCGTCAACGCAAGGGCGGAAAAGTCTCCATGGCGGTGTTCGTGACCGGCACGCTGCTGGCGTTGACGCTCCCACCGACGATCCCATTCTGGATTGCCATTGTGGGCTCTGTGGTGGCTGTATCGTTCGGCAAGATGGTTTTTGGGGGATTCGGCATGAACATCTTCAACCCCGCTATCGTGGGCAGGACGTTCATCTACATCTCCTTTCCGAAGGCGATGCAGACCACCTGGCTCGAAAACTGGATCAACTTCCCCGGCGGCTTCGTGTCCTGGATGAACACCGGACAGATCACCTCCGCTACGCCGATCGCGACACTTGCTCAGCCCGATATCGCTCCCTGCTGGATCAAGCTTTTTCTGGGCTTCATCCCGGGCAGCATCGGCGAGACTTCGGCGCTGCTGATCATCTTCGCGGGACTCTACCTGATCACCTCGAAGACCGCCAAGTGGCAGCCGATCCTCGCGACGCTGGCGAGTTTCGCCTTGTTCAGCCTCCTGTTCTACGGCGGAAATCCGCTGCCCATGATGCTCTCCGGTGGACTGATGTTCGGCGCGGTATTCATGGTGACCGACCCCGTATCCATGCCCAAGCGCAAGGACGCGATCTGGATTTACGGTATCCTGGTCGGCTTCCTGACCGTGTTCATCCGGAAATACTCGCTCTTTCCCGAGGGTTTCATGTTCGCGCTGCTGCTTGCCAACACCGTGATGCCCATCGTCGAATACGGACTGGGCAAGATGAGGAGCGGAACGAAATGAAAGAGCGCAAGACCTTTACTGACAGCCGATTTTATCCCGTGCTGTTCATGATTATCATTACCGTGATCTTCGTCGGAATCCTGGCGACGTTCTACCACACCACATCCGGGCGGGTGCAGAGCTACCGCAAATTCAAGCTCCATGCGACGATCCTGAAGCTGTTCGATATCCCGGAAAACGGAGATCCGTTCAATCTGTCGCAGGATAAGGTCGAAGAACTTTTTACGGAACACGTGGTGGTCGATTCGCTCAACGTCTCGACCGATAAGGATCCGACATACGTCCACTACGAGAAATACTACAAGCTGGTCGATGGCGCGGAAGTCCTCGGATACGCATTCCCCATGGTGGGCAGCGGACTCTGGGGAACGATCGAGGCGATGATCTCCGTATCGCCCGACTTCACGACGATCCGGCACTTCGAGATCATCACGCAGAACGAGACACCCGGACTGGGGGGACGCATCGACGAAAAGTGGTTCAAGGACCAGTTCATCGGCAAACCGATTGTGAAGAACAAATCCGTCGTTCGCTTCCAGCTCGTTCCGGAAGAACAAACACCTGCGGCAGATCAAGTCCGGCAGATTACCGGCGCAACGGCGTCCAGCGGATCGGTCGTGAAAATCCTGCACGACCAGTACCTGAAAAAGACACAGGCTTTGGGGCGAACCTATGAGTAAGAGAGACATCTTCGTAACCGCTGCCTTCACCGAAAACTCCGTCTGGCGGCAGATCCTGGGTATTTGCTCGACGCTCGCGGTGACCAACCTGATGAAGAACAGTCTGGTGATGGGTCTCGGTGTGACCTTCGTGCTCGCGTTCTCCAATTTCACCATCTCGATGATTCGGCAATACACGCCCAAGAACGTCCGCATGATGGCGCAGACGCTGATCATCGCCTCGTTCGTGATCATCGTGGATATCTTCCTGAAGGCTTTCATGCCGGATATGAGTAAAGCGCTCGGTCCCTACGTCGGACTGATCATCACCAATTGCATCATCATGGGCCGCGCGGAGGCGTTCGCCGCCAAGAACACACCGGTCGATTCGTTTGTCGATGGCATCGGCGCCGGCGTCGGCTATACGTTCGTGCTGCTGCTGATCTCGTTCGTGCGGGAGATCACCGGATTCGGAACCGTGTTCGGTGGACGGATCATGGGCGACTGGTGGACCAACTGGTCGATCATGGTCATGGCGCCCAGCGCGTTCTTCATGCTGGCGATTCTGATCTGGATCATCAACGGTCCTGTCGCGGCGCGCAGAGCCAAAGCGGGAAGGAGGTAAGCCATGGTACTCAGTCCATTCATCATCTTCATCGCGGCGATCTTCACCAGCAACATCCTGCTGACAAACTTCCTCGGGATGTGCTCCTACCTCTCGGTTTCGAAAGAGATCGAGTCGTCTTTCGGGCTGGGCATGGCGGTGGTGTTCGTCACCACGATCACCACGGTGCTGAACTATTTCGTCTATCACTACGTGCTGATCCCACTGGACATCGTTTATCTGCAATACATTATCTACATCATCGTGATCGCAGCCTTCGTGCAATTCACTGAAATGGTGATCGAACGCGTATCGCCGGTGCTCTACTACACGCTGGGCATCTTTCTGCCGCTGATCACCGTGAACTGCGCTATCTTCGGCGTCACGCTCTTCATGGTCATCCGAAAATACACCTTCCTGCAAACCGTCGGCTATGCGGCGGGAAGCGGAATCGGCTGGATGCTCGCCATCCTCGCGCTGGCGGGAATCCGCGCCAAGCTGAAAGACAAATTCATCCCCACCGGACTTCAGGGTGCGGGGATCACGCTCATCATCACCGGGATCATGGCGCTGGCGTTCATCGGATTCTCCGGCGTGGTGGTCATCCAATAAAGGAATCGACGTATGGCGATCATACTCTGGAATATCGCGATCGTCTCGGCAATCAGCGGTGTGCTGGCGCTGCTTCTGGTGCTGGCGGACTGGCTCATCGCCAACTACGGCGAATGCGAGATCGATATCAACGACGGCAAGAAGAAGCTCAAGGTCGAGGGGGGCAGTTCGCTGCTATCGTTACTCGGCGACAACAACCTCTTCATCCCCTCCGCTTGCGGTGGCCGAGGAAGTTGCGGTTTCTGCAAGGTGAAGGTGCTCGAAGGCGGCGGACCGCTGCTGCCCACCGAGAAACCCTACCTCAGTCCGCAGGAGCTGAAGGACAGCATCCGGCTATCCTGTCAGGTAAAGGTCAAAGAGGACATCAAGATTTGGGTTCCGCCGGAGCTGTTCGCCATCAAGCGTTTCAAGGCGAAGGTCGAGAAGATCGAGGACTACACTTACGACATCAAGGGGTTGACCATGAAGCTGATCGAGCCGAACCGGATCGATTTCAAGGCCGGTCAGTACGTGCAGCTCGAGACGCCGCCCTATGAGAAGAGCAAGAAGGGTGTCGTGCGCGCTTACTCGATCTCCAGCAATCCGGACGAGGAAAACATCCTCCAGCTCATTATCCGGCGCGTCCCGGACGGCATCTGTACCACATACGTCCACGACTACCTCAAGGAAGGCGACGATATCAACTTCACCGGCCCATTCGGCGACTTTGTCATTCAGGACACTGAAGCCGACATGTTCTTCATCGCCGGCGGCTCGGGTAAAGCGCCCATCAAATCGATGGTCGAATTCCTGCACAACCACGGCAGCAAACGCAGGATGGTCTATTTCTTCGGCGCTCGGACGACGAAAGACCTCTATCTCACCGAGCATTTCCGCGAGTTCGAGAAGAAGCTGCCCGATTTCACCTACGTGCCTGTGCTTTCACAGCCGGAAGAAGGTTCCAACTGGGACGGCAGAACCGGCTACGTGATACCCTATCTCAAGGAATTTCTGCGCGACCCGAAGACCACCGAGGCTTATCTCTGCGGCAGCCCGGGCATGATCGGCGCGGTTACCAAAGAACTGAAAAACCTGGGCATCACCGAAGACCGAACCTTCTACGACAGCTTCGCATAACAGGGGGAACACCATGAAGCAGACACCGAAAGAGATACAGATTGTCGAGCGCATGCAGCCGGGCGTACTCACCCGCGACGGGTTCCTCGGTTACGACGAGCGCCACCTGCACGAGATCATCGAGACAGACGAATTTTCGCTGAAAGCGCTGGATATCACCGCCGAAGAGATCGCCGAACGCATGCAGTACTTTACCGATCTGGCCATGGATTCCTACGACGGTCCCATCGTGATCGACGAGATTTACCAGGTAGAATATAAGACTTTTCGCGGCAAGCTGGTGTGTCCCTTCATGCACGGCGGCGGATTCCGCAAGGGGATCGTCTATTTCACCAACCTCAAGCTGAACTTCCAGGTGCAGTGGACGCCGCTCAACATCCACCTGATTCAGGAGCATCACTTCTTCCAGGGCAAAGGCTCCAAGTTCAGGCTCGAACCGAAGGTGCTGAAGAAGGTGTTGTATTGATTAAACTGCACCAGGATTTGATATCGTAGGGTGTGTCTTTCGTCCCTCCGGGACTTCTGAGGGTGGGGCGTTACGTTCACCGGCACTTACGTACCGGCCTAAAATATTTCATCCCTACGGGATTCCAGGAAAAGATCGTAGGAATGGTTGATGTTAGCCCGTGGCGTAAGCCTCGGGTTGGATGGCGAAGCGGTTGGAAACGATTCCCAAAGTCCCGCAGGGACGTAAGATGTTAGCCCGTGGCGTAAGCCTCGGGTGCGCAGGTTGTTTGAGTAGATGAAAGTCCCGCAGGGACGACAGCTCACAGCTTCGTATCGATGCCGAAGTGGATGAATCCGTTCTGCGGTTCGGTCCAGGTTCCTTGCGAATAGCTGAGCGCATAATCGAGTTGTAGCTGCCCGATGGCGGTCTCGACGCGCAGCCCGAATCCATAGCCGAAGAGGTCGTCCAGCCGGTGGGTCTCCTCGCCTTCCATGAACTCCACATATCCATAATCGACGAACACGAACAATCTCGACAGCCTCGACATGAGCTGCCGCACCTCGAAATTGATCCAGCCTATACGATGCCCGTGGAACTGGTTTTCCCGGAAACCTCTGAGGTTTTGACTGCCGCCCAGTTCGAAGCTTTCGTAGTCTTCGAGGTCGGTCTTTTCTTTCTCACGCGCGTTGATCGAGGTAGCGAGCACGAGCCGTTTGTAGAGCTTCTGGTAATGGCTCCAGCCCAGTTCGGTGGTGTAATAGTCGCGATACTTACCTTCGAGCTGCTGGAAGGTATGGTAGTAGAGGATGCTGAAGTCGTCGCCCGTGCTCGGATTGCGCTGGTAATCGACATCGTCGTAGTTCCAGAACACACCTGCCTTGCGGTAGGAAGTCTTGTCGATGCGAACCGTTTTCCGCGATCCCGGATAGACGTCCTCGATGCCGGTGTAGATACCGAATTCATTGTATAGCGTGTAGTAATAGACTTCGAGTTCCGCCGCCGACTGGATGTAGGTCGAATCGACCTCCTCGCGGTAGAGGTTGAGGTCGGCAGCGATGGGGACGTCGCCGAATCCCGATTCGTGATAACCGAGCTTCACATAGCTGCGGTCGGCGGAATATTGCTGCCACTTGAGCGACAACGCGCGGTCGGTGCCGAAGAGGTTGAGGAAATCGAGGTTGACGTAACCGGTGAATTCGTCGCCGGAATCCTCGTTGTTGTTGTAGCCCACGATGCCGGTGAGGTTGATCATCTTGTCCTCGGTGACGCGGAACAGCACCGTACCGGCGTCGAGCGGGATCAGTTCGCACTCCCGGATGTAGTCTTTCTGACCGATGTTCTCGCTGATGCGATTGAGGATGGGCAGCGTCAGCACATCCACCTGGCGGATGCGCGACATGCGGAGCAGCGTCTCTTCCGTAGTGACCTCATTGCCCTCGAAGCGATATTTGTGCGGAAGGCAGCGCGGTCCTTCGAAGATTGTGAGATAAGCGGTATAGCTGCCTGCGTGATCGACAAGCGAATCGAGCCGGGTATCCGCGAACAGGAATCCCTGTCCGGCGTAGATATCGGTGATCTGATAGATCGCGGAGGAAAGATTCTGGAGCGAGACGGATTCCTCCGCGCCCATGCCGGTCAATTCGCGCAGCTTGTAATCTGAGAGCATCCGGTTGCCGTGGAATTCCAGCGAATCGACGACGATTTTCTCGTTCTCGTGGATGGTGAAGATGAGATCGATCAGTCCAGACTGGAGGATCTCGATGCGGGGATATTCGACAACGATGTTGTACCTGCCGTGTTTCTGGTAATACTGCATGATGCGCTGGCTGTCGGAGTTTGCCCGATCCTGATCGAACACGTCCTCTTTCTCCGACGCGATGACCGATTCGAGCTGCCGGTCGGTGAACATCTCATTGCCGTTGAAATGGATGGTTTGGATCGTAAGCCGGTGTTCCTGCGCGTACAGGATCGAGATTGTCAGAATCAGGAACGCAATCGAGCGGACGCTCATTGGATTTTCATATCCTCCCGGATGGTGCGGATCAACGTGTCGATCAGGCTGTCTTCCGGCACCTTGGCGACGACCTCGCCCTTGCGGAAGATCAGTCCTTCCCCTATACCGCCGGCAAGTCCGTAATCTGCTTCCCGGGCTTCACCGGGACCGTTCACCACACAGCCCATCACCGCGACGGTCAGGGGTAGGTCGCGGAGGTCTTCGAGGCGTCTTTCCACCTCTTCGGCCAGGCTGACGAGATCGATTCGCGTTCTGCCACAGGTAGGGCAGGAGACGATGTGCAGACCCTTGCGAAGGTCGAGCGACTTGAGGATCTCGAAGCCGACATAGACCTCTTTTACCGGGTCGGTGGTCAACGATACGCGGATGGTGTCTCCGATTCCCTCGGAGAGCAGCGTTCCGATCCCGACCGATGACCTGATTGTGCCGGTAAACTGTGTTCCCGCCTCGGTTACGCCGAGGTGAAGCGGGTAATCGACGCGGTCGCTCAGGATGCGGTAGGCATGGATCATCATCGGAACCGAAGATGCCTTGACCGATATCTTCATCTCGTAGTAGCCGCATTTTTCGAGAATCGCCACGTGCTGTAAAGCGCTTTCCACCAGCGCAGTGGGCGTAACGCCGTACTTCTTCAGAATATGTTTGTCGATGGAACCGCTGTTGACGCCGATGCGGATGGGAATCTTCTTCTCCCGTGCCGCATCGACAACCTTGCGGACGTTCTCCTCCGAGCCGATGTTGCCCGGATTGAGCCTCAGTCCGTCAATGCCATGCTTCAGGGCTTCCAGGGCGAGCTTGTGGTTGAAATGGATATCCGCAACCAGCGGAGCGATGGTCGATTTGCGGATTTTCTCAAGCGCGATTGCCGACTCCATGTCCGGCACTGCAAGCCTGATAACCTGACACCCGGCGGATTCCAGTTCGCGTATCTGCGCGATCGTCTTTTCGGCATCCTGCGTGGGCGTGTTGGTCATCGACTGGACGGAGACGGGATTTCCGCCACCGATGAGAAGGTCGCGTAGCTTTATCGTACGTGTTTTTTTTCTATTATATGCGCGATTCACGATTATACTCCCTGTCGATCCGGGTCCCAGATGATGCGATGGAGCTGAAGCTGCAATCGCACGGGTGGTTTGTCGTCCATGATCCACCCGGCAAGTTCTTCCGGATCGAGTTCTCCCAGCACGGGAGAAAGCAGATTGGTGTAGTTCATAAGGTTGTAGCGACGAATGAACTCGATCGCGTACTCGTAATCGAATCGATCGGTCAGAACGTATTTGATTTCGTCGCGATCCGGCTTGAGCCATAAAAGATTGTCTTCCAGCAGGGAATCCTGTTCCCAGCTTCCCGGGCACTTGACATCCATGATGATGTGGACGTCGTCCGGGACATCCTTCAGCAAAACCGAGCCGTTCGTCTCCAGCAATACACGGTAGCCTTCGTCGATGAAGCGCTTCATCAGGGCAATGGTTTCTTCCTGACAGAGTGGTTCGCCGCCGGTGATCTCAACGAGCCGGATCGGCGCATATTGCTCGATACGGCCGACAATCTCTTCGATCTCCATGCCAAACTTCGGCTCGAACGCGTAGTCCGTATCGCAATAGCGGCAGCGAAGATTGCAACCTGCCGTGCGAATGAAGACGCAGGGGAGACCGGCGTATGTGGATTCACCCTGGATGCTGGCGTAGATTTCGTAGAGCTGGATCATTGAAGCGGCAGATAGGGGAAGGTTTTCCGGTAGCCGAGGTATTTCTGAACGGTATCGAGCAGCGCGGAAGGATTTCCGAAGACGAATTTATCGCCGAATGTGGAATACTCGTTTTCATCGAGTCCCATGAGTTCCATGAATTCGATGTCTCCGTAGAGGATTCGATTGTTCACGGCAAACAGGCGGATGTCTCCGGTATCGCAGAGCAGAAGATTATCGAAGGGATCGTCGTGTTTCTTATCGAGCACCAGAAGGTTTCCCGAGAGGTCGTTCAGCTTCCCGTATGAGAGCGGTTTGAGCAGCGCGTAAGCGGCATTGACGGTCACCATGCGGTAGAGCTCTTTTGTAGGGATCGACGGCTTGAGCTGATGCGCCTTGCGGATTTCGTCGAAAAGGTTCGGGGTTCCCGACATGGTGGAGTCGGTACCGATCACCACGTTGACGCCGCGCTGGAGGCATTCTTCGATGTCGGCGGTCTGCCCGAGCAGAAAGTCGTTGGATCCCGGACACCAGCAGATGGTGGCGCCGGCTTCTCCGGTTTGCGCGATTTCCTCTTTGGTGAACGAGACGCAGTGGATCATCATGGTGTTGCGTCTGAGCAGTCCGCGTTTCTGCATCTGCTCGAATTCGCCGCGCGTACGGTCGTCGAGTCCCTCGCCCACGTGGATGATGAAGGGCATGGTTCCGCCGGTGGCGGCCATTTCTTTCTCGGCTTCTTCTCCGCCCCACCAGTTGCCAAGCGTGATGGAATGGCACTGGTAGTACTCTTTCAGCACTTCGATGGGTCGGTTTTCGTAGTATTCCGGCTTCTGGCGCGGAGCGTGATCCTGCACAAGTCCCACGCCGGAAAAGAGGTTCTTGTATATACCCAGATTGACCAGAACCCGCGCGTTGCCCTCGGTCAGGTTGAAGGAACCGTCGTTGAGCCAGACCTTGTCCCGCTCGCGGTACGATTCGGCGTCTTTCATGTCCTCGACCCATATATGCGAATTGATATAGGGTCGGTTGTGTCCGGCGCGCGGATACCAGTTACCCACCAGGTGATCGTGCGAATTGATCAGCGGCGGGTAGGCGATGCTGTTCTTGATCTCTCTAACGCTCGTATTGGTGAAATCGCCCAGACGCACTTCCGTTTTGGTCAGAATCCTGTCCGGGCTTTCTACTGCGTACGGGAGATAGAAGATCATGTTTAACCCTTGAGTTTTTTGTTCAGAAGCGGAATGATCTCGAAGAGGTCGCCCACGATGCCGAGATCGGCGACGTTGAAGATCGGCGCGTCGGAATCTCTGTTGATCGCGATGATATAGTCGGATGACGACATGCCCGCCAGGTGCTGGATTGCCCCGGAGATTCCGCATGCGATGTATATCTTCGGCTTGATGGTCTTGCCTGTCTGGCCAACCTGATGCGGGTAGGGAATCCATTCGGCATCGACAGCCGCTCTGGATGCGCCCACTGCGCCGCCGAGGTGTTTGGCGAGTTCGTGAAGCATTTCGAAGTTCTTCGGATCTTTCATGCCGCGTCCACCGGACACCACGAAGTTCGCTTCGGTGATGTTGACTGTCAGCGAGTCGTCTTTGACCCGTTCGAGAAGGAAGGTTTCCATGTCGTCGAAATCGATCGTTTCACTGACCACGGTGCCGGAGCGATCGGCATCCTTTTCCATCGGCGTCATGACCTTGTGGCGAACGGTCGCCATCTGCGGCCGGTGATCTGGTGTCAGGATAGTCGCCATGATATTTCCACCGAATGCCGGGCGAGTTTGCATGAGGTTGCCGCTATCGGTATCGATGTCGAGTCCGGTGCAGTCGGCGGTCAGTCCGGTGTGAAGCTCGATCGCGACGCGTGGAATGAACGATCTTCCGATATTGGTCGCGCCTGCGAGGATGATTTCCGGTTTGTACTGGTTCGCGAGTTGCGTCATGGCGTGCGAGAAAGGCAGGTCGTCAAATTGTTCGAGCAGCGGATGATCTACGATGATGACCTTGTCCGCGCCGTAGGCGATCAACTCTTCAGACAGCGGTTCGACTTCATTCCCAAAGAGGATGGCGGTCAGTTCGCTTTCGCGCTGGTCGGCGAGTTCGCGACCCTTTCCCAGAAGTTCGAGCGAGACGGGTGCGAGTTCCTTACCGTCATGGAGTTCGGCGAACACCCACACGCCTTTGAATGCGGATTTGTCGATATCGACGGTTCCGCGCTTGCGGATGATAATCGCTTCGAATTTACATTCACTGACACATGCGCCGCAGAGGGTGCATTTATCCGTGTCGATTTCCGCGAGTTTATCTTTGATGATGATTGCGTCGTACGCACAGGCTTTCAGGCATAGACCGCAACCGACACATTTTTCAACGATTACTTCAATCATTCAGACTCCCGTAGCAATTTTTGATAATTAAAGAATTACTTCTGAAATCGTGTGCTCTGTCAAGATTTTTTGTGTGAAACCGTGATTTTCGGCAGCGAAAAGCGTTGGTGACGCCCCGTGAAATGGTGGTTGACGATGGGATTCACGGCGATACCTCAATCGTGCAGGAAACAGAAAAAGGCGGCACTAATGCCGCCTTCATTGTGAAACTGTTTATCGTACTGCCTATTTGAGTATGATGATCTTTTTAACGGAAGTAAACTTCGACTGGTCCGTCACCTCGCAGGTGTATTTCCCGGACGGAAGCTGCTCGCCTTCATCATTTGATCCATTCCAGCCAAACTGGTGGTGCCCAGCGCTTAAATCACCACAGTATATCGTCTTAACAAGCTCGTTCTGGTCGTTATTAATCATAACAAGTATGAACGAAGGGCGTTCTGAATAAACGGTAATTGTGGTTTCAAACTCAAACGGGTTCGGTGAGATATTCAGTCCAAACAGAGCTCGTTCTCCCTTCAGCTCCCCAGCTTGAAGAAGAGAACCAATGAGCAGTGCGAAAATCAACATCATCAGTATCCGTCTCATCGTAACCTCCTGAATCCTTATTTCTACGTTCTTATAAAATTCTATGCAATTGACGTTCCACATTCATGAAAACATCAGAAATCCTAAAATCTATCGCAACGCATTGCGATGATCACACAAATAAAGACTTCCAAGCAAGGCCGCCTGATTGCCATACCTTGCCTTGGCAATTTGAACATGATGCAGGAATTCTGGCAAGAGAAATTTCAAAATTCTTTCTCTTAGCGCTTCAAATGGGAATGTGTCGATATCGGAAACACCACCTCCGATCAACACGATATCGCAATCGAGAAGCGTTATCGCGTTCGCGACAGCCTGCGCAAGATATAGAACAGCATCCTGAACGATTTGTTGTACCCCGTGGTTGACAGGCGCCATGTCGAACACTTCTTTTACCGTCAATGTGTAACCCTTGTTGACATCTCCACTGTGTACATAGCCCAGAGCGCTCACGCTCTGTTCGATGATCGCGGTGGCCGAGCTATACGCTTCCACACAGCCATGCTTGCCGCATTTGCAGAGTCGTCCATCCGGTTTGACGATTGTGTGCCCGAGTTCCATCGACATGAAATTCGCGCCCCGGTAGATTTCATCACGGATCACAAAGCCGCTTCCAATACCTGTTCCGATGGTGATGCCGAGTACCGATTTCTCGAAGTTGTAGCTCGAGGCTTCACCATACGCCATCAGGTTGGCGTCGTTTTCGATGTACACCGGAATCCCGAACGTATCACGCAGCATCAGTACCGGATTCGCTCCCTTCCATTCGGGCAGGTTCGGCGAGTAGCCCAGCACGACGCCTCGCTCCGAATCGATTGTTCCCGGCGAACCCAATGCAATCGCGTTTACTGGCTGTCCCGCGTGATCGATGATCTTATGCACCGCGGTTCTCAATAGCTGGAAGATTCCGTCCCGGGAAAGGTCGTTAACGCGTAGTCGATCGTGCATGACGATCCCGCGTTCCGTATTTCCGTATCCGTATTTTAAAAATGATCCGCCGATATCGAGACCGGCATAGAGTTGTTTTTCCAATCGAACCTCCGGCGAAAGTGTGCCAACGGATTCGGAAACGTCAATGGAATTCTTCACGAAGCTGAACGACGAACGCCGCAGGCTGATGAAAAACCTTGACAGAAAGGATTTCGGGGTTGCAGTTGAGATATGGAAAAAGTTGTAGTTTTAGCTGGGGGTTTCTCGGAGGAACGCGAGGTTTCTCTGGTATCGTCCCGTGAGATTGAGAAGATGCTTCAAGCGGAAGGCTTTGAAACGTGTCGGATCGATCCCTCGGACTTCCCGAATTGCTGCGAAATGGTTCAGGCAATCCGTGCATTCGGTGCTGACGTAGTCTTCATCGGTCTGCATGGCGGCGATGGGGAAGACGGGCGTGTCCAGGGTCTGCTCTCACTCGCCGGAATCCCTTACACCGGTTCGAACTGGAAGGCTTCCGCCATCGCGATGGACAAAAACATATCCATGCAACTCGCGCAGGCAATCGACATCGAAGTTCCCGAATACATCTGTATCGGTTCTGAGGACGATTTCAACGGCTGGGATGTCGAGATCTTCGGATATCCCTTCGTGATCAAGCCGAATCAATCGGGATCGTCGGTCGGCGTGACCATCGTGGAGAACGAATCGCAGATCGATGAGGCGATGAAGACCGCGTTTCAATACGGAAGCGAAATCATCGTGCAGCGATTTATCCGGGGCGACGAGATTACCGCAACCATTCTGGGCGACGAAGCGCTGCCATTAGTACGCATTCTTCCGCATAAAGGCTTCTACGATTATACGAATAAATACACCAAAGGCAACACAAACTACGAAGTACCCGCGAAGATTCCGGAAGAGGCGCGAGCGCGTATCCAGGCGGATGCGCTACGCATCTATCAGCTCATGGGTTGTTCCGGTTATGCGCGGGTCGATTTCCGTTTCGACGGTGAAACGAGCTACTTCCTGGAGGTAAACACGCTGCCCGGAATGACACCGCTAAGCCTGACGCCCATGGCGGCGAAGGAGGCGGGATATTCGTTCGGCGACCTGCTGAAGAAAATCATTGACATAGCGCTAATTCGTTTATAACAATTGCTTTTTTCAAAGGAACAACGTCATGAGGTGATGAACTTGAGTACAATACACAACTTTTACGAGGAGACACTATGAAAAAGCTGCTTCTACTTTTTATCGTAATCGGGATATCGATGACCTGTATGGGTCTGGATGTTCAGATCAATCTGTATGAGAATCAGATGTTCAATCTGTTCTATGCGTCGTCGATTGACCCGGACAATCCGCATATGCAGCCGATCATTTTTCGGGGCGATATCGCGATCACAAACGAAGGTCCTAATCAAATCGACGATTACATCCTCAAGGTAGGATTGAAGTGGAATGGTGACCGTGTTCTGATTGATGAAACTGTATCGGATAGTGAGATCGAAGCAATTCAACCGCTTATAAAAGGGATTCCCAAGGTTTTTACATCCCGAGATGTCATCTCCAATGTACCAACCAATGGATTTATCGGTAAGCTGACTATGGATGGCGTTCTGGACGAGAATCCCGATTTCAAAGACGTGATCATGGAGACTGGTCGCTTCCCGGATGGAGAATACGCCGTAACGCTCACGGCATATCTGGCGAACGATCTGATAAATCCCATATCAAACACTGCAAGGCTCACCTTTACCATCATCAATCCGATGAACATCCAGTTGCTTTTCCCGGGGACGCCGGTCGGCAAATCGGTCACATCGTATCCGATGCAGCGCCCCACCTTCATGTGGATATCGAATATGCGGGAATACCAGGTTAAAATCGTCGAAGTCGATACCCCGTCCAACTTCACCTCGGAGATGATCGAAGGAAGCATTCCGGTATGCGAGATAACCACTCATTCCACCGCGTTCCCATACCCCGCTTCCGAGCAACTGTTGGAGATCGGACATACGTATGCATGGCAGGTGAAGGGTAGAGTCCTCACCGCCGGCGGCGCGAACGACTACTGGATGGAAAGCCCGGTATTCATCTTCCAGATTGCAGATCCGAACGACGATCCCGTGCAGATGGAGATACTCTATTCACTGCTCAACAACTTGCAGGAAGTTGATGGAATGGAAGATTTCCTCGATCTGCTGAACCAGGGATACGCCCCGACGGGAAATGTCATCTACAAGGGTCAGTCGGTTCCCTTCTCTCAGCTGAACGACTTCATTTCGGATATCTTGTCCGGTGAGGTCAACGTGAAAAGCATCACCGTCGAATAGGAGTATATTATGAGAAGAAAAGCACTACAATCGATTGCCCTGTTAGCCCTGCTGCTCCTCGCATCCTCGATTGCACTTTTCGCCGATGACCCGGTCGCGCTGACAATCAAGGTCAAGGGTGAAGTGAATCTCAATCGCAGTGAAGAAAACAGCAAGCTCGGTAAAGGCGATATGTTGATGAACAACGACGAACTCAACAGCGGTGACGATTCGTATGCCGCGGCGAAATTCGTCGATGGAAGCTCACTGATAAAACTTTTCCCGAACAGCACACTGAAAATCCGTGCCGAGGTGAACGACGAAAACCAGCTCGACAAGAAATCTTATCTCGAGCGTGGAAATATCTATTCGAAGATTATGAAGAAAGCCGGCGTCTATGAGGTTGAAACTCCGACGACGGTGGCGAGTGTGAAAGGAACCGAATTCCTCTTGTCCGTATCCGATACGGGCATCACGGAAGTGATCACCTTTACCGGAACCGTTCACATGGAAAACAAGATGGATGGCGAAACAGCCGATGTCGGTCCTGGAATGAAGGCAAGCAGCGGCGGCGTTGGACCCATTGAGGTGGAAAGCTTCAAGGAAGAGGAGATCGACGGGGAAGTCAGAGACGAAATCGACGAACTCGACGGTACTGCCGATCTTGAAATTGAACTGAAGGGCCCTGATGGCGATGTCCGCAAAGTAATCATCGATCTGGAGTAGGCTTATGAAGAAATACATCTATATACTGGTTATTTTCAGCCTTTGTTCCCTGCTGTCTGCGAAGGTGACCCTGAAGCACAATCCGCCGCTTTCGCTCTCGCCCGGCTCGGAGCAGATTCTTACCCTTGAAGTGATCGAGGGTATCGACGATGTTGACGAAGTGAATCTGTACTATCGTCAGTTCGGTTCTCAATCCTTCATCAGTGTTCTGATGACCCGCGATACCGGAATCCAGCCGCTCTTCTCGGCGCAGATTCCCGATATCATCGAACAGGGTATCGAGTATTACTTCGAAGTAAAGTTGCTTAACGGCTCCATCGAGACGCTCCCGGCATCGCAGCCCGATCTGAATCCCTATCGACTTCAGGCTGCCGCTGCGGAAGCTCCTTCGGATGACTTCATCCTGCTTTCGCCCGATTCTCCGTCGGTTCCCGAAAACACCGATATGATCATCGCGGTATCCTATTTCGCCATGATGGATGTCATCGATATCTCGACGATCCAGATCTTCTTCGACGGAAATGACATCACCGACAAAGCAACCATCACCGGAAACATGTTGAGTCTTCGTCTGGAGAAAGTCCCCGCAGGACGCCACAACTACCAGATAAAGGCTGAAACCATGAGCGGAAAGCCAATCGTCTCGCGTAGCTGGCAAACGAAGATCAGCGGCAGCGAACCCGTCGAGCTTCCGATGAATATTACCGGTCACGTCAGGTTTACCGGAACCTACGACAACACAGACTACGACAGCAATTCCGACGACAACAAGCGCGGCGACTGGGACATCAAGGTCAAAACGCAGCAGCGCTGGTTCAATATGTTCACCAAGCTCTATCTGACTTCGGAAGAGAACAAGGACAAGCAGTCGCTGAACCGCTACACGCTCGGTTTCCAGCTTCCGCATTTCGAATTGCTGCTCGGTGACGATTCACCCTATTTCGATTCCTTCACCATGAACAACAAGAACGTCCGCGGTGTCCATGCAGACCTTAACGTCGGCGGACTCCGGTTGAAGGTACTCTACGGTGAATCCAGGCGCCAGATCGACGGCGAATACATCGAGGTGTCCGATTCAATGCACACGATCACGAAAAACGGAACGTTCAAGCGCAATACCTTCGGTTTCCGTACGGAAGCCGGTTCTCAATCTTCATTCCTCTGGGGATTGAGTGTCGTGAAAAACAAAGACGAGCGTTTCTCTCTGGATGAAAAGGAAGTCATCAATAGCGACGGTGTTCATGTCAATACTCCCAAGGACAACCTTGTCGTCGGTACGGATATGCAACTCGCCACGTTCCGCAGGGCATTCGTCCTTGGTGCGGAAGCGGCGATCAGCTTTTACAACCGCGATACCTACGATGGAGCCATGACCAAGGACGAAATCAACGAATACCTCTATGGCGATTCCACCGACACTGAATTCCCGCTGGATCCCGAATCGGTGGAAGAGGTGATCGTGATCAACAAGAACATGGAGCCGATCGAGCCGGGTATGTCGAGCGTGGCTTTGCGTTTGTACATGCAACTCAACGTATATCGCAACTTCCTGTCGGTATCCTATTCCGAGATCGGTTCTGCCTACAACTCGCTTTCCGCAAGCTATCTGCAGAACGATACTTCCGTTCTTTCCGTCACGGACAACGTCACGTTCTGGGATAATCAGATTCAGTTTGCCCTGGGCGTGAACTGGCAGGAAGACAACCTCGCCGAACAGAAAGAGAGCACGAACGAGTCCTTGAACTGGTTCACACAACTGACCGTCGGGCCACGCAATCTTCCCGCGCTGCGACTCGGATACAGCATCTCGACCAACGAGAACGACGCCGATTCGCTGGCGAAGATCGATCAGACCATCACGCAGATGAACTTCGGTCTGTCCTACGACGCGATCGGGCTTCTGGCTGTTCCGACGCTGTTCGCCGTCAGTTACGATGTCAGTAACGGCGAGAGCGATATGAGCAACAACTTCGAGGACAACATGAATACCATATCTCTCTCGGCGGTATCGCGTTTCCGCGATCTTCCGTTGAAGACCGTCCTCCAGTTCAGCACGACGAGTCAGGACTATCATCAGGAATACACCGACGCGACCGATGACTCCATCGTTATCGATGAGTCGGATACCGCATACAACACGATCTACGGAAGAATGGACTGGAAATTCGTCGATGACCGGCTCAGACCGTTCTGGAGCGTAAGCTGGACGACTGTCTCGGGAGACAGCGAGAACAACGGTCAGCCGACCGATACTTCACAGGACATCTTCAATACCAGCATCGGAACGTCCTTCGTCGTGATCGAAGACCTCGATACCATGCTCAGCTTCGGGATGCGCAACTTCGCAGACAAGGAAGTCAGTGATAACGACTATTCGCGCTACGACGTGAAGTTCAAGGCGAGCTATCGATTCTGATTTATAACGACTACTGGCGGTGAGCGATCACCGCCAGTTTTAGCATATCGGGTAGTGCATGAAATTTGAAACAATCACCAGCAACCTGAAGTTTTTCGCGCTCCTGCTTCTGATTTTCATCCTTCTGCAAGTGTTCTTCCTTACCGATTTCTGGGTTCATTTCGACTACAAGGTCTATGACACCTTTGTTCAGTTTCGGGGCGTGCAGGAGCTTTCCGGCGATATTCTCATCGCCAACATCGACCAGGACACCTTCGACTCGATCGAGACATACAGCTGGCCATACCCCCGGACGATCTACGCAAAATTGATCGAGAACATCTTCGAGGCCGGCGCGAAGCTGCTGGTCGTCGATATCGAATTCACCGAGCCGCGGGACGCCGTCGAGGACAGCGTTCTCGCCGCCACCTGCGCGAAGTATCGCGACCGACTCGTGCTGGCGGGATCGGTCCTCCGGGAACAACATGCCGGCTATCTGCACGAGCGGATCATACCGCCGATCCAACCACTGCAGGACGCGGGAATACCGTGGGGCGTGGTGAACATCCACACCGACTCGGACGGCTTTGTACGCCACTATTCGCTTTTCCAGAAGTACCGGGACAACAACTACTACTCGCTGGGGGTTCTCGGTCTGGCTCTGCTCAACGACGGTCTCGAGCAGATGTTGACCAACATCGAGGATGGAAACCCGTTCCGCATCGACGGCGAACACCCCATCGAGATTCCCAAGTTTGGATCCAACACGTCCATGATCCGGTATTACGGATCTTCCGGGACATTTCAATGGGTTCCCTTCTACCAGATAGTCGATGACATGATGTTCGACATTTCAGAATTCGATCTGGATTCGTACGAGAATCACATTCTCGCCGACAACATTCTGAAAGACAAGATCGTCCTGCTCGGTTCGACGCTCAAGGAACACCACGACTACTTCAGCACGCCGTTCTACTCGGGTCTGACGCCCGGTGTCGAGATCCACGCCAATTTCATGGAGATGTGTCTTCACCACGACACGATCGACCGGTTTCCCTTCATCTGGTGGCTGCTGATTCAGTTTATGCTTTTCCTTGTGCTCAGCTACCTATTCGTCCGGATATCTCCGAGCATTTCTCTGATTGTGACCATCGTGTTGATCGTCGCGAGCCTGTGCGGAACCTACCAACTCATTTCCAGGCTGGACACCTACGCGCCGAACCTCGAAATTCCGGTGCTGATCCTGCTGCTGTATTTCATCAGCCTCTTGCGCCATTACATCCGCACATCGAGGGAGAAACGGCAGATACGTAACGCCTTCCGTCAATACATGGCGCCGGAACTGGTGAACGAACTGCTGCGTCACCCCGAGAAGCTCAGGTACGGCGGCGAGGAGAAGGTGATCACGGTTCTATTCTCCGATATCCGGTCGTTCACCACCTATACGGAAAGCCATCCGCCGCAGGAAACCGTGGCCATGCTGCGCGAATATCTGACCGCGATGGTCGATTGCATCATTCGGCACAACGGAACGCTGGACAAATTTGTAGGCGATGAAATCATGGCGCTGTTCGGCGTGCCGGTCGAACTGAAGAATCATGCCCTGATCGCGTGCCGGGTGGCGCTTGAGATGCGCGTCGAGCTGGAGAAGCTCCAGGAGAAATGGCGTTCGGAAGGAAAGCAGATTTTCGAGATCGGCATCGGATTGAACAGCGGTCCCGCAACGGTGGGAAATCTCGGCTCCGAGCAGATTTTCGACTATACCGCGATCGGCGACAACATCAACCTCGGTGCGCGACTGGAAGCGCTCAACAAGGAATACGACGCCGAACACAAGATTATCCTCAGCGATCGAACGCTGAAGTTTGTCGAGGATCTGGTCGATGTGCGTTATCTGGGAGAAGTGAAAGTGAAGGGAAAAGAGGAAGCAGTGAAAATTTATTCCCTGATTGGATTGAAAGAAACATGAAAACGGAGTGGAATCCATGCATGAGAAGATAAAGAAAGTGTGCGAATTGCAGTCGCTACTGGATCTGCACGAGAACAAGAAAGTCGTGTTCACCAACGGATGCTTCGACATTCTGCACGTGGGGCATGTGGTCTATCTGAACGAGGCGAAATCTCTGGGTGATATCCTGGTGGTGGGCTTGAACAGCGATTCTTCGGTCCGCAGGCTGAAGGGCGACGACAGACCCGTCAACTGCCAGCGAGATCGCGCCACCGTGCTTTCTGCGCTCGAATCGGTCGATTACGTCGTGATTTTTGACGAAGACACCCCCTACGAGCTGATCGACGCCCTCAAACCGGATGTGCTGGTCAAGGGCGGCGATTGGGAGACGGATCAGATTGTCGGCGCCGATATCGTGATGAAAAACGGAGGGATCGTCAAGAGCCTGCGTTTTATACAAGGGAAATCGACGACGGATATAATCGAGCGGATCAGTGGCAGGAAAGGCAACTGATATGAAGATGGAAGACGGTATCGAGAAAGGGATCGTCAAGTCGTACGAAGACGGCGTGGCGACGGTCGTTGTCGGCAGAACCGACGCATGTGACAGTTGTATGATCAGCGGTATGTGCATGGGGAAGGGCAAGACGGTCGAGCACCGGATCAGGACGAATCTCGCGCTGAAGCCCGGCGATTGTGTACGGATCGAGATATCTCCCGCCGCGAGGATCCTTTCGTCCTTCGTCGTGTTCATATTTCCCATCCTGATGATGGTTCTCTTCTTCTCCGTTTCGCGCTTTCTGCTCGATCTCGAAGAGATATACAGTATCATGATATCCATCGGCGGATTGCTTCTCAGCGGCTTATTCATCTACCTGTTCGACAAGAAAATGGCAGGAAGAATCAAGGTGGAAATCCTGGATATCCTGGAGGAATCATGAAGATACATCTGAACAACATGATTTTTTACGGCTACCACGGCGTTCATCCCGAAGAGCGCAAGCTTGGGCAACGTTTCATCGTCACCCTCACCGTGGAGACCGATCAGAGACTCGACGCCGGAATCCACTCGCTGGAGCAGACAGTCGATTATACGAAGGTCTTCGAAGAAGTGAAGAACATCATGGAGACGCACCAGTTCTACGTGTTGGAGAAATGCGCCAACGAGATACTGGACAAGCTTTTCATCGATTTCCAGGAGATCGTCTGCGCGAACATCCGTATCAAGAAGCCATTCGTGGCGATCAACGCATCGCTGGACGGCGTGGAAGTCGAGATGGAGCGAAGACGCTGAATGCTCGTCTGGCTCTCGCTTGGTTCCAACCTCGGAGCGCGCGATAACAATCTGAAAACAGCGCTCCGGTTGCTGGAAGAGCTTCCCGATACGATTCTGCAGAAGATCAGCAGCATCGCCGAAACCGAGCCTTGGGGATACACCCGACAACCGCAGTTTCTCAATTGCGCGGCGCGGATTGAGACGTCACTTTCAGCCGAAGAGTTGCTGAGGGCATGTCAGAACATCGAACGACAGCTCGGTCGAGAAAGGGACGTCCGGTGGGGGCCTCGTACGATCGATATCGACATTATTTTTTATGGCGATTTCGTGATCCAGCAGGATCACATGAAGATACCGCATATTCATGCTCATGAACGCAGGTTCGTGCTCGAACCGCTGCAAGAGATCGATCCGGACATCCTGCACCCCGTCCTGAAAATGACGGTCTCGCAGCTTTTGAAGAGACTTGATTCGTAAGGAGATAAAAATCATGCTAAATGTACTGGTAATTCTTCGCTATGTCATTGTCTTCTTCGCTGTGTTTTTCGGATTCTATTACATCTCGCAACCGGAACTTGCTTTGAAGATTGTAACACTGGGAATGGTCGGAGCTATCGGGATTCTGAGTTTCATCACGCATGTGCCGCTGCATACGCAGGACGCGGCGCGGCTTGGCTGGAAGACTGAGCGTCCGGACTGGCAATTCGAGGTTGGTTTCGCCAATCTGGCGTTCGGACTGGCGGCGATCATGGCGTCAATGTGTCCCAAGGGAACCACCGGGATGACAGTGGTGACCGTCGGATATGCGATCTATCTGTTGCAGGCAGCGATTCTGCACGGGTACCGTGCGCTCGCCGCGAGACCGGTGGAGATCAAAAGATTGATTCGCAGCAGTCTGCTGACGCTCGTTTATTGCATCCTGATGATCTTCTTCGCGTTTCACCTGAAGTAGAGAGTCACCAATCGACATTTGTATAAGTGGCAGGTCATCGCGCCTGCCTTTTTCTTCTGGGCCGGTCATGCTCAATACAACCGGAGTAATCGCCGATCTCCCGGTCTTCTTCTCCATGGTCCGCCAAGCTCCTGCTTGGCATCTCTCTTCTTTTCTCGATGCACTCGACCTCAGTATGGTAAATCGAATCCAGAAAGTGGTGAAAGGAAAGGCTCGCCCGGAGGTCGAGCGCTACGAGGGAGTAGAGATGCAGGCAAGGGTGCTTGCGTACCTTAGAGATGCAAATGAAGACCCAGGGGCAACCATCTTCGTACGACCGCTTTCTGCTCCTTCGCCTATGTAATTGGAGAGGGTTGGTGTGTGGATCTCCTGCTTTCTGAAAAGGAAGTGCGCCCCTTCAGGGATGAGAAGGGGCGCATCTTTATGTGGTGCAGTTGCCGGGTCTATTTTGGGGCTTTCCCGGTTCGTTCGACGTAATTCTCTCGCAGAGCTTTCACTTTATCGAGCGTGACCTGGAAATTCGACTGATCGTAATAGTAGATGATATTCTTGATCCTCGAATTCGAGGTCGTAACCGTGAATCCGATCGATCCTTTCTTCAAGTCCGTTCGGTAATGAGTAATCTGAATCTTACCGATCTCGATAGCTTCTACCATTGTGTCAGCCTCCGCATATAAAGATAGCATAATAAGTGCCAATCGTGGCGCGATGTTGTGGAAATATTGTAAGGCGTTGTGTGGCAGTAGAATAGTTTATTCCGGTGTAACGGGCGAGAAATCACGCATCCGTGATGATCGCGATTTCGTGATGTCAATAATGGCGAAAACGTGATGTTCGCTTACTTCAAATCGTACTTCTTCATCTTGCGGTAGATCGCGTTCTGAGAAATTCCGAGTAAATCCGCCGCCTTCTTCTGATTCCAGTCAGCGCGCTCGAGCGCGGTGAGAACAAGCAGCTTCTCATTTTCGTCGAGGTTCAACGTTCGGACAGCCTCAGCCTTGGCGGCCGGGGCGGATTCGTCTTTCACCGAGAGGATTTTCCGTGCGATGGATTCGTTCAGGATACGGTCGTCCGCCAGGATGATGGCGCGTTCGATGAGGTTTTTAAGTTCACGAACATTGCCCGGAAAATTGTATGCGCGGAACCGCTCGATGAATCCTTCGGTAATATTGACCGGTTCTCGATTCATCCGTTTGCCGATCAGCTCGATGAAATGCCACATCAGTACGATAATGTCTTCTCTGCGCTCCCGTAGCGGCGGAATATATATTTCGATCGTATTCAGCCGGTGTAGCAGGTCGTAGCGGAAGAGGTCTTCCTGAACCATCTTGTGGACGTCGCGGTTGGTGGAGGCGATGACGCGGAAATCGACCTCGATTGTTTTCGAATCCCCCACCGGGATGATCTTCTTCTCTTCGATCGCACGCAGGAGCTTGGTCTGGAAATCGAGCGGCATCTCGGTGATCTCGTCCAGGAAGAGCGTACCCTGATGCGCTTGCTGTATGTACCCTTTCCGTGAGTATTCGGCATTGGTGAAAGCGCCCTTGACGTGCCCGAAGAACTCACTCTCGAAGAGTGTATCGCTGATCGCGCTGCTGTTGATGGCGCTGAAATAAGCATTTTTGCGGATACTGGCATGGTGGATGATCCGGGCGATGATCTCTTTTCCCACGCCGCTTTCGCCGTATATCAGCACGTTGACGTTGGGATGCATGGCGGCTTTCATCGCCAGGCTGTGCACCTCGCGGATCTGACGG
This sequence comes from Cloacimonadales bacterium (SeqCode), assembly GCA_963666875.2. Classification (GTDB taxonomy): domain Bacteria; phylum Cloacimonadota; class Cloacimonadia; order Cloacimonadales; family JAIOQZ01. The sequence goes on along the minus strand of CAXXPU010000019.1, from coordinate 250,647 downwards.
CTTTTACCGATCAACTGATGACCGACCAGCTTTTCCAGGTCCTGATTCAGCAACTCGTATTTTTCCTGGAGGTTTTCGAATTCGGAGTTGAGGATATCGTATTGCTGCTTGATTTTATCGATCTCTTCCCGAGACGAGAAGTCATACAAGCGCTCGTAATATCGTACGCATTCGAGAAGGTAGCCGTATGCCTCTTCGTAGTTACCTTCTTCGGAAGAGTTGTAGGCCAGATTTCGATATGCCTCGCCAAGGTGGGCCTTCAGCTTGTTTTCCTTGAGAACTTCAATCCCGCGCTTGATGTACTCCTCGGCGGTGGAGTAATTCCCATTGATCCGCTCGCAGCTCCCGATATTGACCATCAACAGCGCGTACATCTCCGGATTTTCATCCCGGTGGGTCGTTTCCAGGGCTTTCATGTAGTACTTCATCGCCTTCTTGATGTTGTTCAGAGCGAAGTAGATGTTGGCGATGTTGTTGTACAATGAATTCTTGTGCCAGAGCATGTTCAGTTCGGTATGGAGTTTCAGAGCCTTGAAATACGTTTTCAGCGCGTTGGCAGCGTCGTTGTTCTTATGGTAGATGATGCCGAGATTGATATAGAGTGTGGCGAGCATAGGCTTGTCGTCGGCCTTCTCCAGCTCGTCCTGGCTTCGCAGATAGTATTCGTACGCCTTGTCGTAGTCCAGCAGCATGCGATAGCAGGTTCCGATATTCATCAGTACACGGCCCTTCAACGCCTCCTGCTTGTGCTCGTTGCACATACGCCAGGCGATGAAATAGAACTCCAGCGCCTTCTTGTATTTCTCCTGCTTCACGTAGTTGGAAGCCATTTTATTGTAGGTAAGAATCAACGCGTGATGATTGCTCAGTTTGCGGTTGAGTGCGATGGAGCGTTCGAAATACGCCTGGGCTTTTTCGTGGTCTCCAAGCTCCATGTACGCGTAACCGATGTTTTGGTATCGACTGGCGCACAGGGTGTCATCGCCTGAACGGGCGACAATCTCGTCCGTTTTCAAGCAGTGTCGCAGCATGCCCTTGATGTCGTTGTTTTTCCAACAGGTATTCGAGATAGCTGTATGACAGTTGAGTAGAGGTTTGATGAGGTTTCGCTGCTCGAGGATGGGCATGACCTCGTCTAAAATCGGCATTCCTTCAGAAGTCCGACCGAGAAGAAGCTTCGTGATTCCGTACATCGAACGCAACTCGAAGAAGTCATCCGATTCCGGAAGTTGCGGATTGTCCGCAAGAAACTTCTCGATGACCTTCGAAGTTTTTTCAGGAGAATCGAGTACGTTTTCACGTAAGGTTCCCAGAAGAGCCGACAGATCACTCATGAATAATCCTCAACATTATACTTGAGTTGATCGATACCGAGGCATCCGATTTTGTCAAACAATTGCTTATCTCCAAAGTAAAAAAAGGACAGCAACGAATACAAGCGATCCGACGACTTGAATTGCGTAGTCCATAACGCTCAGCTTACTGTCGAAGAAATCGGTCCGGGTATCGCTGTAACGGAATCCCCGCATCTCCAGCGAGATCGCCCGATATTTCACATCGTTGAGGACACCCGCGACGATTGGCAGCGCCAGGCTCGCAAGCGCTTTCCCTCTTCGCTTCAGCGGGATTGTGCGCAACTGGATTCCGCGAATCTGCAATGCTTCCTTCATCTGGATGGCCTGCCTGCGGAACATCGGTATGAAGTGGATTGTGTTCGCGATCAGGAACGATATCTCGTACGGGATCTTCCAGGCGCGAAAAGCCCGCAGGTATTCTGTGAAAGGATAGTCGAAGAGCAGACCGGCGACAAGCATGATCAGGATCAGCCGCATGGAGACGACCAGCGCGTAGCGTAGTCCCGTATCGGTGATCATGATGAAGTGCCAGTGCAGGATCGGCTCGCCGCCCCGGCGCAGAAGCAACTGCACCACAAACAGCACCGAAATCACCTGGAAGATCCTGGTCATGCGATGTCGCAGTCGATGAAGATTCTCACGCTGCATAACCAGCAGCAGAATCATCGTTGTCAACAGTGTCCCGACCTGCATCGGTATCCGCTGCGAGATAATGCTCAGTGATGTGATGAGGCTCACCGTCACCAGCATGGTTCGCAGGTTCGGACGATATTCAGTATTTTTTGTCATTTATGCGATCGTAATCCTTTTTTCGAGATAGACGTCCTGAATGGCGTTGAGAATTTCGACGCCGTCCTTCATCGGTTTCTGGAAGGCCTTTCTTCCGGAGATCAGTCCCATTCCGCCGGCACGCTTGTTGATCACCGCGGTGCGAATTGCCTGCGCGAGGTCGTTCTGGCCGGACGCGCCACCGGAATTGATCAGCCCCGATCTTCCGTTGTAGCAGTTCAATAGCTGGTAACGGGTTAAATCGATAGGGTTGTCCGTTGTCAGCTCTGAATATACCTTCTCGTGGGTTTTACCGAATTTGATCGCCTTGTAGCCGCCGTTATTCTCCGGCTGCTTCTGTTTGACGATATCCGCTTCGATGGTGACGCTCAGGTGATTCGCCTGCCCGGTGAGATCGGCAGCGAGATGGTAGTCCTTGTCTTTCTTGAATTCCGGATTGCGCAGGTATGCCCAGAGAATCGTGACCATCCCCAGGCTGTGCGCGTAGCGGAACGCCTCCGAAACTTCCATGATCTGACGGGTGCTCTCATCCGATCCGAAGTAAATCGTCGCGCCTACGGCGACAGCGCCCATATCGAACGCCTGATCGACATCCGCGAACATGATCTGATCGAACGTGTTGGGATAGGTCAGAAGCTCGTTGTGGTTGAGCTTCAAAATGAAGGGAATCTTGTGCGCGTACTTCCGGCAGATGGATCCCAGCACGCCCAGCGTCGATGCGACGGCGTTACATCCGCCTTCGATCGCCAGTTTCACGATGTTCTCTGGGTCGAAATAGATTGGATTGGGCGCGAACGATGCGCCGGCGCTGTGCTCGATGCCCTGATCCACCGGCAATATCGACATGTATCCCGTATTAGCCAGTCTGCCGTGCCCGAGCAGTGTCTGCATGTTCCGAAGTACCGGCGACGGACGATCCGTCGGAATCAGGCATTCGTCGATCCATCCCGGCGAAGGGAGATGCAGCGTATCTTTCGGGACTCCAATACATTGATGATCGAGTAAAGACGGTGCTTCAGCACCCAGAAGCGCTACGATTTTCTCATACGTGATCATACTACCTCCCGCATGTGTTCATGTTTGCAAGCGTCTTTAAAACCAGTAATTAACCGAATTCCACCATTTTCCATTCGACATTCACTGTTCAGTGAACATATTATTATATGGATGTAAAGGAAAAAATGAAATCAGTCAGGAAAAGCCAGGCATTATCATAATGAAGAGTTCGCACGATCAACCGCGGGTGTACAATATACACCTGATCAGTGCTCTGATTATTGTTCTGCTGCTCACGGCAGGTGTTGGATATATTCTATATCACAATCTGAATCGTATTTTCTTGGAGCAGAGCAAATTTTTCGAGCGCAACGCTTCGTATCAGAAGGAGACATTCGAGAAGCGATTCGACTCGATGTCTCAGCAGATCGAGCGTGAGTTGGTCCAGCATAACCGCCGGATGCTGAAGGAAACCGCCAGTCTCGAAGTCGAACAGGTCAATCAGGCACAAGAACAGATCGAACGATTGATCAGAACCGATATTCAGAATACACTGCACATGCTCAGCGGAGCGCTGTCGAAATACATATCCGATGTCGGCGATATGCGTGTTAACGAAGAGAAATTCATCAAGCTGAGCTGCCCCAAGGATCGCTTTTTCATTGTTCTGGATGAAAAGGGAGATATCCGGCACTTCTGCGGTGGTGAAGAGCCGAAGACGGATCTGAATCATGAAGGCCTGTATGAGAAGTACAATGTCTCTGGCATCGTTACGACGATGAAGGATAAATACGAATCGTGGATTCAGTATCCATTCATGGTTCATGATATCGAGAAAGCCGGTCAGCCGGCTCTTGCGCAGGCGGTCAGGCTAAAGGAAACCGGCTGGATCTTGTGTCTGGGGGCATACGAGCAGTCATTCTACAACGAACTGACTCGAAACATCAGAATACACATGAATTCGCTAACCAACAACGAACAATTCCAGTCATACACGCTCATATATGAACTCCTCGACATCGAGGGAGGGGATGCTTTTGCGCGTGTCGTGGTAGATCAACAGTCGCCGAAAAACATCGGGAAGCTGATCTCATCCAATGAAATCGATACTCACGAGTATCCGTATTACAGCGAAATGCTTAAAGAAATCCGGCTGACCGGCGAGGCATACATACGATCCGTGGAACAGCGAAAGGCTGGTCACAAACCGGAAGAAATCCTCACATATTACAAAATCCTGCCCGAAAAGAACTGGATCATTGCCAGAAGCGTCTCTCTCAATCAGTTTATAGATAAATCCATCGAAGACAAAGAACGCTTTCGGGAGATTGTCTTCGGCTCAGACCAGCAACAGCGGCTGCTATACGATAAAGAAACAATATACAACTTGCTTCGCAATGATTTCTACAAATTATTGCTGCTGCTGATTGGATACACACTTACCGGGATACTGCTGTTCTATGTTATCTCGCGAAGAACCCAACGGGCTTATTCACTCTATCGAAAGAATGCTATGAAACAGCATGAAGAGCTGAGCAAGGTGAATCGGAACATGCAGCAGGAGTTTCAGCAGCGTGTGAGAGCGGAGCGCGAGAAGGCTGAACTGGAGCGGAAGACATCCGCGCTGGCGATGGCGGTTACCGCGAGTCACGAGATTAATCAGCCCCTGATGATCCTCAAGGGCAATCTCGAACTGTTCATGATGACGATCGATCTCGAAACTCTGAAACCGGATCAGGTCAAGCGCCTGAACAACATCAGCGGTTCACTCGATCGCATTCAGGAAATCCTCAAGAAATTCCACAGCGCCGACGCGATTCGATTCGAGGAATACAGCGAAGGCACGCAGATGGTGGTTTTCGACCAGGAGAATCCCGATTCCGGCAAGGGAGAAGCGAAATAGTGTAATCCTGGGTGTGAATCTCGTTAGGGAATTCTGAATAATCATGCGTAGCTCATGGTGTGAGTCATGGGCTACGCATGATTTTTATGGAATATCTCGATAATACAATCCGCGATCAGAACAGCCAGTTGACGATTCTGCTGAGAATACCGACCTTCGCGGTCTCGTTGATTGCGCCCTTGCCGTCGTACTTGATCTTCGCATCGGCGATGCTGTAGGAATAGACCGAGTTGTCGGCCTTGACATCTTCGGGCCGGATCACACCTTCCAGCTCGGTGATCTCTTTCTCGCCGTTGATCTCGACCGTACGGTTTCCCTTGATAACCAGATTGCCCGATTCGTCTATCGCGACGATCTTCGCGGTCATCTTGCTCTCGATTTTGCCGGTGCGACTCGTTTTGCCGTCTCCGCCGGAAGTGTTCCCAAGCGAAGCGCCGTATCCGCCGGGATTAAGTCTGTCCATGAAGCCTGTGCCGGCCACGGAGAAATCGAGACCGAGACTCACATCGGTGTCTGTTCCGGCAGCGGCTTCGGCCGAGGTACTCTCCTCGATCAGGATGGTAATCACATCGCCCACATTGAAGCTCTTGTGATCGGAATACAGGGACGGGCTCTGCCTTGCGCAGAGCATCGAAAGCATCATGAGGGCTGCAAGCAGTACAATAAGCCTTTTCATATCATTCTCCAAGATTGATCGTTGCCTGTCGTTTGCCGGAGGTCATCGCCTGATATCTCCTGCCGGTGGAAGGATCTTCGCATGTGATGGCTTCACCGAGGTACGCCGAATCCTTCGCGATGGCTACAGTTTCGAGCTGTATGCTGCCGCTATTGACCCGCACACTGACCCTGTCGCCGCGATGGATGTCCGGGATGGGCCGTGTGTTCGACTTCGTCAGGACGGTTCCGGCGGGAAGGTAGCGCGATGCGATGCGGCTGTTCAAATCCAAACTGTCGGTGATGGCGTTTCCCTCTTCGGAGACATTCAGTTGGATTCGTGAGAAGTCACCCTTGTGAAATCCTTCGCCGCGCCGCTTGATCGTCGAGAGTCGGTAGCCGTCGCGGAATACGCCGACATAGACCGGAAACGTGAAGCGGTTCAGCTCTTTGCTATTGTGTACAATCGTGCCGACCATGCGGACATTACCTATCTTGCGGATTCCGTCCGGGAACTCGACCTGAATCGAATAGCCATCCGGCGGGGTGTCCATATCGGGAAGCTCGCCCATCTCGACGTGCAGACTGTCCGCGTTGGGATAGCTGCGGGAAATGTACTCTCGCGCCGCTTTATAGACCCGATTCTGGTCGATGGTCTGCTTCTTCCATCTGACCACGCAGAATGCGCCGTCGATCATGACATCCTTTCGCATCTGCTGCGGAATGAGTCTGCGGACATCCGCCTCGTAGAGGTTACGGAAGCGCTCGCGATAGGGGAGATCACAGACGGTGATATTCTGGATCTGACTATAGAGTGAATCGGATCCTGCGTAATGCGTGACAATCTGATCCAGCGTAACCACCGGATCTTCGATCCAGACGCGGTTTTGCAGCTCGATTGTCAGCGCAGCGCCCAGTACGATGCTGGGCAGAATCAGGATAAGCGCGAGAAGTCCGGTTCTCATTTCACTACCTCTTGAGATTGTTCGCCGTTTCCATCATGGTGTCGGAGGTGCGCACCATCTTCGAATTGAGGTCGAACGCGCGCTGTGCCACGATCATGGAGACCATCTCCTCGACGATCACCACGTTGCTCGCCTCGACGTAGCCCTGCTCGAGGGTTCCCAGGTTTTCGCTACCGGGTTCGCCAACAATCGGGTCACCGGAAGCATCGGTCGCGCTGTAGTAGTTGCCGCCGTTGCTCTTGAGTCCGGCGGGATTGATGAACCGCGCCAGCTCGATCTGACCGATCTCTTCCTGTTCGGATTGGCCGTAGATCTGGGCATAGACGTGTCCGTCTCCGGTGATGTTGATTGACTGTGTGTCGGCGGGAAGGACAATCTCCGGCTCCAGCTTCAGTCCCTGCGCGTTGACCACTTCACCGTCGCCGTTGAGCTTGAAGCTGCCGTCGCGGCCATAGACGACGTTGCCGTCGCCGTTGACAAGCTGGAAAAAACCTTCGCCCACGATGGCGATGTCGAGCGCGTTACCGGTCTGGGTCGGCGTTCCCTGAAGGTGCTCTTTCTGCGAGGCGATCGGACGTACGCCGACACCGACGGAGAGCTCCGTCGGGCGCTTGGTGCTTTCCGAGGTCGGTGCGCCGGCTTCCTTGAAGGTCTGGTAGATCAGATCCTGAAACTGGATGCGACTCTTCTTGTAGCCGGTCGTGTTCACGTTCGCCATGTTGTTCGCGATGCTGTCGATGTTCAATTGCTGTGCATACATGCCGCTGGCGCCGCTATAGAGGGATCGTATCATATATAACTCCTTTATTTTCCTACATCATTGACTGTCTTGCCGAGTGTCGTGTCCATCGCGCGGATCACTTGCTCGTTTGCCTGGAAATGTCGCTGGGTCGCGATCATATCGACCATCTCTTTCACCACGATTACATTCGAGGATTCGAGGTAACCCTGAAGTACGGTGACGTCCGCTTCCTGAGCGGAAACATTTTCCCCCTGCGGATACATCACACCATTGCGAATCTGCATCAGGGTATCGTCCGGGAAATCGCGGATCATGAGTTTGTTGACGATCACGCCGTCTTGCCCCATTTCTCCGTTCTTGTTGATCTCGACCATATCTCCGGTGATCTGGATCGGGCCTGCCTCGCCCTGAACGAGATAGCCTTCGCTGGTGACGAGGTTTCCGTCCTGATCGATCTTGAACTGTCCGTCCCGCGTGTAGCCAGTACCTTCCGGCGTCTGCACCGTGAAGAAGCCCTTACCGTTGATGGCGATATCCAGCGGGTTGCCGGTCTCTTTGATCGGTCCGTCGGAATAATCTGTGTAGGTGGAAATATCGCCTTCCAGTTGCCTGATCTGACCACGCCTGGTACAGCAGTCGCTGTTCTGCCAGGTAAATGGATGATCGCGCAACTCCTTGAGGGTGATCTGGTTACGCGCCAAAGCCTGCTCGGCGCCGATCAACTGCCGGTAGAAGACACCCTGGCGCTTGTAGCCGTTGGTGCTGACGTTCGCCATGTTGTTGGCGATCACATCCATGCGATCTTGCAGCAGTTGCATGGACGACGAATTCTGATACAGGCCTCTGACCATATTTCTATTCCTCCGCGTAACCTATTTGCATTCGCGGTGCCAAAGGGCTGGAGATGCACGCATCTGACAATATGGTAAGGAGATAGCAATAGATCAGCTCGAAATAGCCATTGGTTATTGGCGGAATATTTTTCCGGACATCAATACTCGCAAACAGATTATTACCCTCATCCCCCGCCTTCTCCCGTCCCGATGCATCGGGAGGAGAAGGAGCTATAAGGAACAACCATCTCAAGCGCGATGTCCCCTCGCCCGCTTGCGGGAGAAGGACAGGGTGAGGGTCTCTTCTTTCTTGAGTGAGCGTACCATTGGGGAGGGTCTTAACCGGAAAAAAACGAAAAAGAGGTTGACCGAAAAATCGCGCTGGAAAATCTGCCATTCTTGATTGTAAGATAAAGATTTATCGGAGGTAAGATATGATAAAGCTTCGGATATTCCGCAGCATCGTACAGTATGCCGGAATCATCATGGGCAGCGCGCTCTTCGCGATGGGATATTCGTGGTTCCTGGTACCGTATAAGCTGGTACCGGGCGGCGTGGGCGGTCTGAGCCAGATATTCTACCACCTTATGGGTATTCCCATGGGTGTCAGCATGATCGCGATCAACATCCCGCTGTTCATCATCAGCGTATTGATGCTGGGCAAGCATTTCGGGATTCGGTCGTTTTACGGCATGATGGTTTCCTCGGCGCTGACCGACCTTCTGGCGTTGAACAACCTGTACAAACTCGGGATCGTCAAGGATATCGCCAAATACACCTTCACCGTCGGCGGCGAGCGGATTATCGCCATGCTCGGTCCGAACGATATCTACCTGTCCGCGATCGCAGGGTCTGTGCTACTCGGTCTGGGACTGGGCATCATCTTCCGTTTTCGCGGCTCGACCGGCGGTACCGACATCCCCGTCGCCATCCTCAAGCAGAAGACGGGAATCTCCATCGGCACCGGCTACTGGGTGGTCGAGACCCTCATCATCCTGACCGTCGGACTCGTCTTCAAGGATCTCAAGCTGATCATCTGGGGATACGTCAATCTCTTCATCTCCACCAAGATCACCGACCTTGCCAGCGAGGGTTTGCCGTACGTCAAAGGCGTCTATGTCATCTCCGACTACGAGGAGAGTATAAAGGACGCCATCTACGAACGACTCAACCGCGGCGTCACCTTCATCAAGGCTCGTGGCGGCTACACCGAGAAGGACAAGGACATCCTCTTCTGCTGCATGAACCGTCGTCAGGTGCCCATGATCCGCGATATCGTGCAGGACATCGATCCCAAAGCCTTCATGATCGTCACCGACGTCCACGACGTGATGGGCTACGGCTTCAAGACCCGCAACCTCGACCTGCAAAAGAAAGAATAGAACTCAATGTAGTTGATTGTGTGATATGCGAATCGCCCTCCGAATCCCGGAGGGCGATTTCTCTTATAATCAATCGCATTTAAAATCTTGACACACACTTTCGAACGAAAACAATCCTGCCATATCAATCGATCGAGAGGAAGTGTATATGTCCGAAGAGCAAAGCGTCATCCCCGAGCAAGAAGTTACCGCACCAGAGCCTGAAACTACACTAAGTACAGCGCCAGCGGTCGAACCGGGTATCAAAGGCTTTCTGATCGTGATGGCGATCATGATGATTGTCAGTCCGATCGCGATTGCGCTGGAAGCATGGGTGCAGAACCACGAGATATTCGGCACCGATCTATGGTTTGAACTTACGGACAGCGATCCGGTGCTTGCGGGACTGATCGTTGTGGAGCTTGCGGTCAATGGTGTGATGATCATCGGCAGCCTGTATCTGCTGGTGCTCTTCTTCGGTCGTAAAAAGAGCTTTCCGAAGATGTTCATCATCCTCCGGCTCGCCTTTCTCGGCTTCTTGATCCTCGACAATGCCGCCGCGATGATGATCCTCTCGAAATCGGATTTCTCGCTATACGAAGCCCTGCCGCCTTTGATGAAATCCGCCCTCTACACCGTCGCCTGGATCGCTTATCTCAAACGTTCCGAACGCGTGAAAGTGACGTTTGTGGAGTAGGATATTCAAGATATCTGTTGTGTATAGAAACGAAGAGCGGTATTCCTTTTTATATCTAAAGCAACTGATCACAGTTTTCTTCATTTGGTATTTCGCATTTTGTGCTCTTTCTTGATTTTTTGTTGACATGAACGACATGCTTGTAACACTCTGTAATTTGATAGGTTTGCTATAGCCAGAGCGAATTGTATTAATCAGCGAAGAAGGAGATAAATATATGATTGGCAAGACAATGGCTTCTCTAGCTCTGCTAAAGACGATGTATAGGTCAGGTATCTATATTGTTGATTGCTATATTCCTCTTCTTAGTGAAATACTGATTAATCACAAAATCAAGAATATCAGTGAAGAAGAGTCTGTGATAATCAGTGGAATTTTTTTAAATGAATATGGCTTGGTGGTTCCGTTTACTGCCATTCCACAGATTCTGAAGAGAATGAAGGGAGTGGTTGGAAGAAGGAATAACAATTTTACCGTAAATATTGAGAAATTGCCAAACTCGTCAATTGGAGGAAATGATAGCAGAGAGAAACAAATCGAGAGCATGTTAAATGGTTTCAAAGAATATTGCAGTAATGAATATGGTGAACAATTGGCTGATGCTGAAGTCGATAATGCTTTTACTGGATATCTGTCAACATATTGCAATGAGATTTTAAGTAGTAGTAAGTCTCAGTGTGTTCTACCTCCGATTGAGAATATGCGTGGATCAAAGCGATTATTATTTATGCTTGGGGAGTATTTGAAGTTACAAATGGAGGATCAAAATGTCGTCAATCTTCTTGTTGATATGTCACTTGGGATGGTGATATCAGAGTCAATATTCATGTCTGGGTACCAATCATATAGATGCAATTATAGTAAGTTGACGGTATATTTGGATGTGCATTTCCTTTACTATTTTGTTGGAATTGGTGGTGACGAGTTGTCATATGCATACAGACAGTTTATCAAACAGATGAGATCATCGGGGATGACCATCAAAGTATTGGACTATAACTTAGATGAATTTCATAGCAGTCTTGATGATTGTGCTAACTGGATCGATAGTCCGGACTTCGATTATAGTAAGGCTGGAAAGAGCCTTTTATTCTTTTATAAAAATGAACTGGGTAGGGACGATATCGAATTATACCGATCAAAAATTGAAGATATATTTAGCGATCCTTTTGGGGCAATTCTGTGTGACAACAATCAGAAGCCGAAAGAATTTAAGAAACAGGACTTTGAAAGCTATATTGATGAGAAGGCGTTAAAAGGTGTTATATTAAGGAGTTATAGCAATGGTACGGGATATATTGATTCGAGAACATCTAGCATTGTTGATCGGGATATTTCTGCAATTAGTTATGTTTATAGGATGCGAAAGCGGAAGCGGGTGAGGAATATTAAAGATGTTGGACACTTGTTTGTAACCGGCAATCAGACTCTTGCATATTCTGTAAATAAATACCATCAAGCTCATGAGCATGAGTTGGGATTAGTGCCCAGCTGCGTATCGGGGCAGTTTCTATGTAATTTACTCTGGGTGGAAAATCCGGGGCGTCAGCTACTTTCTTCTTCAATTAAATGGCGCATTGTTGCTAATGTTATGGAGATAACCAAGATTAGTGCAAGTTTATTGGTGAATTATATGAACGAGCTGACTCGATTGAAAAACAATGGGGAGATATCAGTAGATAGCTTCAATGCATTTAGGCATAACATGATGCTTGAACAGTCAATATTGAGGAATACAAGAAATGACCCTGAGTTCTATCAGAACTCAATGGTTACAGATTTCCTTGGTAGCTATAATAAAGAGATAGCACGCCCGTATAAAGAACAGATCGAGAACACAAAAAAAGCAAATTTGGCTTTAAAGGAACAGCTCGAGAACGAGAAGGCTAACTATAACAATGAGAAGGCATCAAGGGAGTATCATGAAAGAAGTATACAGGCAAGGGAGGAAAAACAAATCAAACACTTAAACAGAATGGCTCGCATACCGACGTGGGGGGGCTTGGTTTTATTGGTAGGATGTTTAATGTTTGTAAACTTCTTTGCCGATTACTCTTTCTGGATAAAGCTATGCAGTAATCTTGTTGCTGCATTTCTGTTTGTTGGAAATGTCGCATTCGATAAGACGAAAAACTACTTGCATAAACTGATTTTTCACTATTTGCTGAGAAAAAGGTGTCGCGAACAGGAGATAGATTATAAAGAATTTTGTGCTCGTAACAGTATAATTATTTAGATGGTTATACACCTTCAACAATTTAACACCCCAAACAACCCCAGATACGCGCCGATCAACCAGTCTCCCATCAGGACATAGACTATCGAGCCGAGGATGAGGAACGGGCCGAAGGGGAAGTGCTTTTCCTTTTGCAGGCGGAGGATCATAAAGCCGATAATGGCGATGACGGAGCTGAAGAAGATTGTCATCAGGACGCCCTTGAGACCGAGGAAGGTGCCGATGCCGGTGATGAGTTTCACGTCGCCGCCGCCCATGGCCTCGATGTTCTTCATCTTGAGGTAGAGCCAGCCGATGCCGTAAAAGAGGATGAATCCCGCCGCGCCACCGAGCAGCGATGACTTGATCGTGACGTCGCTGAAGGGAAACAGCGCGAAGATCACACCGAGCGGGATCAGCGGCAGGGAGAGCGGATCGGGGATGATCATGTGGAAGGCGTCGATGAAGAAGATGATGACGCCGAACGAGAAGAGCACCAGGTATTTTACGAAGAAGATATCGACGCGGTTGTCGTTAAAGATGAACAGCCCGAGGAACAGGATCGCGGTGAGCAGCTCGACCAGGAAGTAGTGCCAGTGGATCTTCATCCCGCATACGCGACATTTTCCCCGCAGCACGATATAGCTCAGGATGGGGACGTTGTTCCAGGGACGGATGGGCGTCTTACAACCCGGGCAGTGCGATGGGGGCGAGACGATCGACTGTTTGTGCGGAATCCGGTAGATGCAGACGTTGAAGAAACTGCCGAACGCAGCGCCGAGAAAGAAGACGAGAATGTAGATGGGAAGCAGGATCACTTAGTATCGTCGCCAGTAGCCGTAACGCCCGTACGGGTAGTTTTCGTTGTACGAAGTGAAATCGAGACGGATTACGGTGTTCTTGGAAGGACGATATTCGAGCGACATATTGGGCAGAATCTGGCTGTCGTTGTCGTTGTTACCCTCGATATCGAAGCCGCCGTTCATGGTGGCGGTACCGTCGTTGATGAAGTTCAGGTCGAGCTTGAAATCGAGGTTCTTGGCGAGCGCATAATCCAGATGCGTTGTGTAGCGGGACTGGTAGTAGCTCTGATCGCCGTACATTCCGCTGGTGAATCCCATGGAATGATTGATGGTCAGATTATTGGGATTGAATAGGGAATAGCTGTACTCGCTGCCCAACGACGGCAGTTTGAAATGGGGATTGAATCCCGAACTGGTGTCGTTGTACTGTGCATTCAGAGAGAACATTACCATCAGTAATGCCGTGACGATCATTGCTCGTTTCATCGTGGTCTCCCGCAATATTTTATTGCCTGACATAGTATCTTTATTCCGCCGTTTTTTGTCAAATAGAATCCTGCGGAGATTTCGTTCTCTCCCGGTCCGAGAGGATGTTCAATTTCTCTCATGCTCCCTCTCCCTTGATGCGCGCTAATCATTTTCCATGTAGCGCTCGACCTCCGGGCGAGCATCTATAAATTCTTCTCCAGTCCCGATGGTTTAAGGGAGGATCTCAGTTTTTTACAGAAAAAGTTTTACATCCATCGTTTCATGTTGTGTGTTGGGCAACATGAAACATCCTATCATATTAAACGAAATGACCTGGCAGGACGTTACGGAATACCTGCACGAGAAACAGTCGATCATCATCCCTGTCGGGATGACGGAACAGCATTCGACGCATCTTCCGCTCGGAACCGATACCATGATTGCGCTGTGGTTCGCGAGATGGGCATCGGAGCAATTCGGGATCGTCACAGCGCCGCCAACACCGTTCGGCGTGGGACTTCATTGCGATGCCGGGTTCACGGGAACGACTTCCTGCACACCGGAATCGCTGAACCGCTATCTCGGTTCGGTCATGCAGTTGTGGGAACGCCAGGGCTTTCATGACTTCATTCTGATGACTGCGCACGGTGTTCCGGATCACCTGAACGCACTTCGCGACATCCCGGTCGAAAACTGCACGCTCATCGAGCTTTTCGATGTTCCGCTTCAGGATATCCTGGAGAGTCAGGATTGCGCGCGACACGCCGGCGAGGCGGAAACCTCGTTGATGATGGCGCTGTATCCCGATATGGTTTGGTTTGATCGAATACAGGATTTCTCGATTCCCTTCGAGGAGTTCGAGCCGTACCTTTACAATCGAAAGCGGACGCCGATCGATAGGTCTCCCGGATGTCAGGGGTATCCTTCGCGTGCCACCGCGGCGAAGGGACATCGCATCGTGGAACGCATCAAACAAATGATTATCAACACAATAGAAAATGCTTAGGAGACGTTTTATGAGACTATTTATCATTGCCATTCTCGCCATCCTCATTGTTGCCGGATGTACCGGCAAGAAGGACGTGAAGCGAATCGACCTGAGGAAGCTGTGGGATTTCAATGATCCTGCCGGCACGGAAGCGAAGTTTCGCGAGCTGCTGCCGCAGTTCGAGCACGATGCGGAATACACGCTCGAGATCAAGACGCAGATCGCGCGCACGATGGGTCTGCGCGGGATGTTCGAAGAGGCGCATACATTGTTGGATTCGGTGGATACCGAACTCGGTAGCGAGCTAGGCAACGCCCGGATCCGCTCTCTGCTTGAGCGTGGTAGGCTTCTCAACAGTGCGGGTGATCCCAAGAACGCGGTTCCGCTGTTCGAGGAGGCGTGGAAGATCGCGAAGGAGAACGGAAACGACAACCTCGCCATCGACGCCGCACACATGCTGGCAATCATTCTGCCGCCCGACCGGCAACTGGAATGGAATCTCAAGGCGTTGAGTCTGATCGAGGAATCGAATGACTCCTCGGTAATCGGCTGGAAGGGACCGCTCTACAACAACATCGGCTGGACCTATTTCGATCAGGGCGATCCGGATACTGCTCTGATGTATTTCCTCAAGGATGTCAACTTCCGCAAGGAGATCGGCGACGAGGCCGGACGCCGCATCGCGCAGTGGTCCGCCGCGAGGATGTATCGCGCGCTGAATCGAACGGAAGACGCGCTGGATCTTCAGCACCGGATCGAAAAAGAGATCGAGGACAACAATCTGCAAAAGGACGGATACGTTTTCGAGGAACTGGCGGAACTCTACACAGTAAAGGGTGACCAACTCAAAGCGAAGATGTACTTCAAATCAGCCTACGAGCTTCTGAAACAGGATCCCTGGCTGCAACAGAACGAAAAAGCCAGACTGGAACGACTCAGGAAACTCGGCGGCGTTACCGAATAATCGAACGGAGGGAATATGAGACGGACGCTGGTACTTGTCATTATTGCGATAGTCGCATTTTTTGTGGTTATGGATGCCGAACGATTCTACCGGGGATTCACCAACCCAAAGAAGAAACTGAACTATAAACCGAAATTCATCGAACGACCCTACGGACCGAAGATCGCCAAGGAACCGGCCGCGCTGCCCAATGAATGGCTGGGCTATCAGCGTATGTATCCGAACTTCGAGATGGACATGCAGGCGCATCGCGCGGAGCTGCGAAAAGCCGCCGCCATGAAGAAGCAGTCCTCCAATCGGATCTACGAATGGGAGCTGGTCGGGCCTACCAACATCGGCGGCCGCATCACGGACATCGAGATAAATCCGGACGAGCCCGAAACCTGGTACATCGGCGCGGCGTCCGGCGGTATTTATAAAACGACGGACAACGGAGCCAGTTTCGAGAATATCTTCACTGACCTGCCCTCGCTCAGCATCGGCGATCTCGCAATCGATCCGAACGATACGCAGGTCGTCTATGCCGGTACCGGCGAAGCGAACTCCGCAAGCCAGAGTTTCTTTGGAACGGGCATCTATAAATCGATCGACGGCGGTGAGAGCTGGACGTTCTCGGGGCTGGAAAATTCGATCTATATCGGAAGACTGATTGTGGATTATAACGATTCGCAGCGCGTCTTCGTCGCTGCCTGCGGGAGCCTGTTCAGTCCCAATCCGGATCGAGGCGTGTATCGCAGCGAAGATGGTGGCGCGAACTGGGAGCAAGTGCTCTTCGTGTCCGATTCAACCTCCGCGGTCGATTTGGTCCAGCATCCGCAGAATCCGGACATCCTCTACGCATCCATGTGGGAACGCATCCGCGGACGCAACTACCGCAAATCCGGCGGCGCGACATCCGGCATCTACAAGACCGAAGACGGTGGCGATACCTGGACTGAACTAACCGAAGGACTGCCGCAGAACGATACCGTCGGCAGGATCGGGCTGTGCATCTCGGAGAGTGATCCCGATATCCTCTACGCGTTTTACGACAAGCAGATGCAGACCGGTGACAGCTTCTCCTTCCTCGGGCTATACAAGACCGCGAATGGCGGCGCTTCCTGGTCACAGACCAACGACAGTTCGCTTGAAGACATCAATGCCAGCTTCGGGTGGTATTTCGGGCAGATCAGAGTCGATCCCTCCGAGCCGGACAGGATTTACGCGCTGGGTGTCGATCTGGTGCGTTCCGAAAACGGTGGATCGAGCTATACGCCCATCGCTGGCTACTGGAATCAGGATGAGATTCACGTTGATCATCACGCCATGGTCATCGACCCGAACACCGGTCGCATTGTGGAAGGAAACGACGGCGGTCTGTATGTCAGCAACGATTATGGCGACAACTGGACGAAGATCAACGTCCTGCCCATGACGCAGTTCTACGCGATCGAGATCAATCAGACAAACCCGGAACGGCGCTACGGCGGCACGCAGGATAACAACACCATTCGCACGGGTACCGGATCGCTGGATGATTGGGCGGTACTTCTCGGCGGCGACGGTTTCTATGTCCGCGTCGATGAATCCGCGACGAACGAAGAGGCGGTTTTCTGCGAGTACCAGTATGGTGAATTGTACAGGATCTATCCCGCAAGCGGATCCAGCCATTACCTGCTGAACAACCAGATGCAATCCGACCGCAAGAACTGGTCAACGCCGATCGAGACCGACCCGAACGATCCGGGAACGATCTACTACGGCAGCTACCGTGTCTGGAAATCGACCAACTCCGGCAATAGCTGGACATCCATCAGCGACGACCTCACGCAGGGCAACACCGGCGGCGGCTACAACACGTTGACCACGATCGCAGTCTCTCCGTACGGGGGCATTCTGACCGGCAGCGACGACGGACAGGTCTATTATTCCATGGACGAATCGACCTGGGAAAACTTCTCGGACGGGCTTCCCGATCGCTGGATCACGCGCGTGGCGTTCGATCCATTCGATCCCTTCTCGTGGTACGCGACAGTTTCCGGTTTCCGCTGGGACGAATCGACTCCGCATGTGTTTCGATACAGCATGATCGATCAGCAGTGGAGCGATATCTCGTCCAACCTCCCGCAGATCCCCGTGAACGTGATCCTGCCCGATCCGTTGCAGGAAAACGTCTTATACGTCGGCACCGACTGCGGCGTGTTCTACTCGATGGATAGCGGCGACAACTGGGCGAGTCTCTCCGAGAACCTGCCCAACGTCCCGATCATCGATCTGGACATGCACATCGATACGCACACCATGTACGCCGGTACCTATGGCTGCTCCATGTACCGGATCGACGAACTTCCGCAGCTTTCCGTCGATACACCGGACGAGACGGTCAAGCTTGCACGTCTGAACCAAAACAGCCCCAATCCATTCTCGCTGACGGGCGGTTCGCAGGGAACGTTGATCTCGTTCTCGATTCCGAAGGCGTCCAACGTGGAATTGACGCTTTACAACATCCGCGGCCAGAAGATCAGGAAGCTGAAGTCGGATCGACTGAGCGGCGGCGAACACACCGTTCAATGGGACGGCATGGACGAGAGCGGGAAAGCCGTCGCGACCGGCGTTTACCTGTACCGGTTGAATCTGGACGGCAGGAATGTCGCGGTTCGCAAGTGTACCGTGATTAAATAAGGAGCGATCGATGGATTCGGAAGAACTCAGGGCATATTGTATGATGAAGCCGGGCACAAGCGAAGGTTTCCCATTCGGCGATGACGTGCTTGTGGTGAAGGTGGGATCGAAAATCTTCGCGATTCTGGCGGAAAAGGACGGTGTGCCGAAGATCTCATTGAAATGCGATCCCGTGCTGGCTTTGCAACTTCGCGAGGAATTCGATTCCGTTCAGCCGGGATACCACCTGAACAAACAGCACTGGAACACGGTGCGCGGGGATGGAACGGTTCCGGGTGACCGATTGAGGCAGATGATCGATCACTCGTACGATCTCGTGTTCAAATCGTTGAAGCGCTCGGAAAGGGACGCAATTCTTAAAATAGTTTGACATTGAGGATTGTTCAGCTTAGATTTTCGCAAAATATCGGAGGTTTGTCCTATCGACCGAAAACAGGCTCAGGAATTCCTCGATATCGGGGTGCAGCACATCCGGCGCGGGGATTACAAGAAGGGAATCGAGTACTGCAAACGGGTCGTGCCTTATCGCGATCTGGCAGCGAGCGCATACACCAGTATCGCGGTCGCGTACATCATGCAGAACGATCTGGATCGGGGTATCGATTACTGTCGTCACGCCATGCAGATGGATTCCCATCATGCGGAGCTCTTCAGCGTAATGGGCTGGGCGCACATCCTCAAGCACGATCCGGATCAGGGAATCGAGAACTGTAAACGCGCGATAAGCCTGAATGCGCAACTCGCCGAGGCGTACTGCAATCTCGGCATGGCGTACATTCAGAAGGGGATGATCAAGGAAGCGATCGCGAATACCCGCAAGGCCATATCCCTCAAACCGACGCTGGCAATCGCGTACAGTATCATGGGCAAAGCGCTCCTGATCAAGGAGAACGACGAGAGCTGCCTGAAGTATTGTCAACGAGCGATACAGCTCAAAGTCAACCTGCCCGAACCCTACAAATATATCTCGGATGTCTATCTGAAAGAGAACAAGATCGACGAGGCGATTGACAGTTGTAAACACGCGATCGAGTACAATCCGAACTATGCGGAGGCTTACGCCAATCTGGGAACCGCATACCTTAGCAAGGGCGAACTGGACAAAGCCATCGAAGCGTGTGAGAAGGCGACCGAGATCGATCCGAACCTCGAACAATGCTACATCGTGATCGGAACAGTCTTTTACATGAAAGACGATCGTTCACAGATGATACATTATTTCCGCAAGGCCGCGCGACTCGGAAATAAATTCGCACAGGAGACACTGAGAGACCTGGGTGAGGAGTGGGTGCTGTAACAGGAGACAGGAGACAGGAGTCAGGAGTCAGGAGACATTGTCCGTGGTTGCTCTCCCCATGGACCGCCGAGTTCCTGTGATTTTCAGACGGAGTCTGACAAATCGAATCCCCAAAGCTCGGCATCCCTTTTCCCTCGTAGCGCTCGACCTCCGGGCGAGCTTCCCGTAATAATCCATTGCCAACGTAACGCGATAACGATATCGGGAACAATTCTTGCACGTACGACTGCCAATTCTTTCATCGTCGGATAACCGGCGGTGAATCGGTTGAGGATGATATGCGAAGATTTATGCATGTTCAGATCAAGAAGATCGAGATCGATAAGTGGTGCGAAGGTTGTCGGCTCGAACGGGATCCCGGGCGACCCTACGTGATCGACTGGATTCGCAAAAATGCGCACTGGTTCCGGAGCGCATGGGAATCATCCCAATGCCGAACATGCCGGAACTGGGTCGAATGCGGTCATCTGGCGCAGCAGAACTGCATGAACTACTCACCCGACGATTAATTTTTACGCTTTGCCGCACTCCACAGAAAGTACAGAATCACCGCCGACAGTAGAGCAATTGCCGCAATCACGATAACGAACGTCAGATGCTGTCTCCATGCCGTATGGTCCATGCGTGATTTTTCGTTCGACAGCGTCAGAGCCAGCTTGCTCTCTTTCAATTCGTCCTCGAGCTTCTCGATCCGCATCATCAGTTGATGAACCTTTTTCTCGCGGTCGTCCCATCGATCGACGAGCTGCTGCTTCTGCTGCCTCTGGTGCTCCAGTTCCTGTTGGGAGTCGATCAACTCGGTCTCGTAGCGAACCTTGAGTTCCTCGATCTGGTTCTCGATTTCTCCCCGCTGGCTTAGCTGAAGATAGTCGATATATCGGTCCTGCGACTCCAGGGCTTTTCGCAGGTCGTTCTGGTCGCGATAGAGCTGAGAGATTTCCCGCAGCATTTCAAGTGTGGCCGGCAGGTTTTGTCGATCGCCGAACTTCGCTAAAAACCGGTCGATCACCTTACGAGCGCTCTCCGCATCGCCATTGGCTCGATAGACCTGCACCATGCCCAGCATCGCGTCGGATTGAAGCATGTCCAGCGATCGCTGCTCCGCGATTTGCATCAGCTTGGTATAACCTGTGATCGCTTCGTTGTAGCGACCGAGTTCGCGCCGGGTCTCGGCGAGATTTTGCAGAACAGACAGAATTCGTAGCGAGTCGCCTTGCTCGATGTATTCCTTCTCCGCCTGCTGAAGATAGTCCAGTGCTTCGTCGAAGTCCTTTCGCTCGCTGAGCACTTTGCCAATCCGGTTCAGGACGTCGGCTTTCTGTGGGAGATTATCCTGCTGCAGGATCAGCCGATAAGCGGAATAGGCGCGATTCAGTTCTCCCGATTCCTGATAGACGGCTGCGATGCGAATACGGCTGTTCACCGCCTCCTCGGTCAAGCCCAGTTCCTCGGACAGATAGTAGGCCTCTTCGTAGTACTTCACGGCATCATCGTACAGTTTCTCTTTGAGCTTCAGATTGCCGAGATTGGTGTAGATCCTGATGCGGATTCTCTTATCGTCTCCGGCAGCTTCCAGCGATCTGCGAAAATAGTCCTCCGAGCGATCGAAATTCTCCAGATCGCGAAAGATCACGCCGAGAAAGTTCAGGCTCAGGCATTGGCCGTATCGATCCTCGTGCCGGACATAGATTCCCAGCGCGCCGTGGAAATGTTCGGCCGCATTGCGATAGTCCTCCATTTTCAGGTAGCCGGAGCCGATATTCAATTGTGCTTGTGCAGTCAGCAGGGTGTCGCCTGCCTGGATCGCCGATTCGAGCGCGAGATTACCGTAGGAGACGCTCTGTTGGGGCTGTACTTCGAGTCGAAGATACGAAAGCCGGTTGGCGATTGCGCCGCGCTGCTGCATGAGAACGGAAATCGCCAGCGAATCGCCCACTTCCTTAGCCGACCGGATTGTCACCTGAAGCGAGTCGAGCATGGTCTGTAGCGAATCCGCCATCGTGACTGCTTGAATGGATGTCGCCGCCAGTAACGTGATGAGAACGAGTATTATTTTACGCATCTGAAATCCTTTCAGCAATGATCCGGATGAATGATATGCTGTCAAGATCGATAGATGCTGAATGTGTGTTTTCTCTTTTGTTTGTGAAACCAAACTTCTGAATGTCCGACAGGTCTTCTGAATGTTTGGTTCCGCAAAATTGATGAACGGAACCAACATTCGGAAGAGTCTCGCAAGCTCGACACATTCAGAAGTTGGTTTATATACATGCCCTTATAAATCATTGCAGCAGCAGCATCTTGCGTGTTTCGGAATGCGATCCGGTCTCGAGTCGATAGAAATATATCCCCGACGAGCACGCCTTGTTCGCTTCGTCTCGACCGTTCCATACGACCGAGTGATTTCCCGCTTCCTGCTGTTCGCTGACCAGCGTTGTCACCTTCTGTCCACGCACGTTGAACACCTCGATCTCGACCCTGCCCTTCTGCGGGATGCTGTAGGAGATGATCGTCTCGGGATTGAAGGGATTGGGGTATGCGGTGATATAGAAGGGTGTGACGGGCACCACGGATTCATCTGTCGCGACGGTGATCTTGGCTGTATTGGATGGAGTCGTCTCGATGTTACCATATAGCGCGGTGATGTAGTAGGTGTGATCACCGACTGGAACGGCGCAGTCGATGAATTGATATCCATTCTCGGGCGGGGATATCGCGAGCAACGTACTGTCGCGATAGACATTCCATTGTTGCAGGCTTCGGCTGGCATGATCCCAATTCAGGTGAACATCATCACCCTCCTGCACGGCGGAGAGGTTCTCCGGTGGCGCCATGAACTGGTATTCGTAGCATCCTATATCCATCCGTTCGACTCCGTCGCCATCGCCGTCCCACACCCTTTCGTTGCCGATGATGTCGAACGGGTTACGGACATCCCCGGTAAAAGGTTGTCCCAGATCGATCAACGGTGAATCCGCGCTCAGCATGCATATATATCCGAACTGACTTGTGAATTCCGGATCGACGTCGCGGTTGTGCTCGCCCCATACAAGATAGGCGTCTCCGGAATTATTGATGACTGAAGACATTCCGTCTTCGATATCGTTGTAGTCCAGAATCAAATAGTACGGTTCATTGTAATCATCGACATAAATCTGATATTGTGAGTAATTATTCCAGAATATTGAATTGGTGATTTCGATGTTGCCCTGCTGCCGGACAATGGAATGCAACGCATTATTATATGTGAATGTGTTGCCATTCATGATCACCTGGCGATCATGGCTGCTGATCGACATCATGAAATCGTAGTGCTGCACATTACCATAGAACAGGTTGTTCTCGATGACAATCGGAGGATCGTCCTCGGTCCCTTCTTCGATGAGCAGTTCGATCTGACGTTGGTATAAACCTTCATCGCCGCAGACATTGTTACTGAAGATCGAATTTCTGATGGTCAGATCGCCATGAGTCTCACAGCGGAGAATCGGTATTGTGGAACTGTCCTCGCATTCAGAGAAATTACCGTCGAAGACGCAGAACGAGATGACGACATCCGACTCGTAGATTCTCATAGCCGCTGTCCATTCCGTGGTCGAGTTGTTCAGGAAGTGAACGTTTTCAAGCAGAATATCGCTCGATGAACTGCATGAGAATCCCGGTGTTCTGCCGGAAAAATTGTCCCGGATCATGAGGTTTCGGTAGGTGATATTCCCGGAGTTTCCGCATCCGATTACAGATAAATCGAACGTTGTATCGAGCTCCTGAATGCCGAAATCCTGCAACAGGGCGTCACCGTTGCGCAGAGAATGGTAAATACCGCCGAAGCTGTTCGCTACGCTGATGATCGATTCGTTCATTCCCGCACCGACGATGTTCACGAAGCGCTTGCCACTGATGATGTAATTCCCGTCTTCATCCTGAAGATAGTACTTACCGGGAGCGAGGTGAATCGTGTTGTGATTCAGGCTGTCCTGTGCGATTTGCTGCATGGCTACCGCGACGTGCTTCAGTGGGGTAGCTGGTGACAGTCCGTCGTTGTCGTCGTCTCCGGTAGGTGAAACATAGAGATCCTGGTCGATAGGCTCGATCCAACCATGCAGGATATCGAAGGTAAGCGGATCGTCCTCCGGGACATTGTATCGCCAGTTGTTGTAATTGGCGAAGAAGTACTGCGGCTGTGCGACGGTGAACGTATCGAGAATGACATCGCAGCTTACGAGGTTGTCGCAATAAATATCCGGTACAATGGAGAAGTTATTGTAGATGTTGCACCGGTTCGAATCGTCGAATTCGATGGTTCCGATCGGATAGGCGAGAGTCAATCCGCCGCTGTAGTTGCAGGCGATGTTGTCGTGAATGGATACGCCGGAAAAAACGATGTGATCGGTATCTTCAATCGACACGCCGCCGGCATGCTCGGTCCGGTTGTATTTGATCTGGCAATTCGTGATTTTCACAAGCTCCATTCCATCGACAACCACTCCGCCCCCGTAAGTCGGTCCGCCATAATAACTGATGTCACCGGAACCGTGCATGATCGTGAAGCCCTGAAGGGTAGCGTCTCCATTGCCTTCCTCGATACGGACGCAACTGCCCTGATTGTTGCCGTCGATGATGGTCGTGTGAATGTACTGCGGTTCTTCGGTCGTCAATTCCAGGCTGGCGAGCGTAATATTATGCCCGTCGAACGAGATGTTCTCGTAGTAGGTTCCCGGATAAACCAGCACGGTGTCGCGATCGGCGGATGCATCGATTGCCAACTGGATCATGGTGAAGTCCCCGGAACCGTCCTGGGCTACGTTGATGATCGTTGCCTGAGCAGAAGAGATCAATAATACCATCAGGATTAAAACCAACGTTCGCATGAGCACCTCCGTTTTATTCGAGATCAATCGTTGGATCACGTTATTGCAGCAGCAGCATCTTGCGCGTCTTTGTATGCGACCCGGTCTCGAGTCTGTAGAAGTAGATTCCCGACGAGCACGCCTTGTCCGATTTGTCTCTTCCGTTCCATACGACCGAGTGATTTCCCGCTTCCTGCGATTCGTTAACCAGCGTTGTCACCTTCTGACCCCGGACGTTGAAGACCTCGATCTTGACCCTGCCCTTCTGCGGGATGCTGTAGGAGATGGTCGTCTCGGGGTTGAAGGGATTGGGGTAGTTGGACAGGCTGGGCGAGAAGGCGAGGACATCGACGGGATCTACCTCGTGGGTGCTGTAGTCGAAGCACTGGACGTAGGGTAGATACGCACGATTTCGGTTGTCCAGCCAGGAGATGAAGTACTTGCTGTCCGGAGTCTGAGAAATCTGCAAGTGAGATCCACCGGATTCATCGCAAACGATGACAGGCTCGTTCCAGGCATTGCCGTTAACGCGGACATGCTGGAGAAATACGCCGGTTGTGTCGTACATATCGGGATCGTACGCAACGAGAATACCGTCCGGAGTCGATGCCGTTGCGATTTCGGGTCTATAGGCGTTTGCAAGTGGAGTTTCCCATAAAAATTCGCCTTCCGTGTTGAAACAGGCTGCGCGAAGCGAATCGGAAGTTGAATAGAAGGCGTAGAAGTCGTCGTCGATCATTTCGATGCGGCCTTCAGAATACCAATCCATATCGTCGATCAGGAGACTACCGTCCCATTGCAGCGATCCGTCCTCGTGAACGATCTGGAAATGTAAACGATGATCGGAATCGTATGAACGTCTATACAGGATTCCCAATCCGTCAGGCGTCTCGATTGCATCGAAGATCGAAGTATGATTGACTTCATCGATACAGACTCCCTGGGTATCCCAGCCATCACAGATGGTTCCATCGGAATTCAGCCGCTGGACGTATATTGCATCATAATTGCCGGCAATAACGTAATCTCCGATGATGTCACAAAGAAATCTCGATTCGTCTCCGAAAACCTCGACAGGCTCATTCCATGCTGTCACGCCATCGGCAATCTTCATGCAAAATGCGTGGTCTGAGTTAAAGGATGAACTTACCGTACACCAGCCAATCAGTACGTCATCGTAAAAGAGACTAGACTGGATTTCCGAGCCATACGGATAACAAATCCATTCGTCATAACAGCTTTGAACGATCAGATGGTCATTCCATAGCTGGTTCCCCTGAAAATCGTATTGATTGACGTAGATATTTCTGTCGTCCGAGTCACAATTTTGCCAAATTACCATGCACTGCCCGTCGATATCCTCGATCGAGTGGGGAAGTGAGCCGTAATAAGGAAACGCAGCAATTTCCATATCGTCTTCCTCGATACCGGTCTCGCCATCGAGACTGATTGATTGAAAATTGAGGGCATACCCGTACTCATTCAACCAGGATAGAAACATGTGGTTGACCGGTTCGTTCCGATCCCCTGTGACACAGTAGTAGTAAGAATCCACTGTACAGTCGAAACCACCTCGAAGGAGCTTTCCGCCTTCATCCCACTGGATATCGCCATCAGCCGTCACGGTTTGCAGGTAGAGCGTATGATGGTCCGTATGATTGTCGCACCAGTAGAGTGTCACGGCGTCGTCGGAAACGTTCATGGTCGCGCCGTATATCATATAATCTATATAGCTGTCCGGATCCAGGATTTCCTGTTCCCAGGTCAACGAACCGTCCGAATTGTATTTCAGCAGTTCGATCCTGATCGTTGACAGTCGATTGATGCACTGATAGAGATTGCCCTCCTGATCGATCCCGAGCTTCACTTCCTGATACATATAATCGCCTGCTTCATGGTACGTTCCCTCGCCCCATGCAAGCTGGTTGTCCGGGGTGATCTTCTGAACCATGTAGCCTTCGAGATCGTCGCAATCCGTGAACCAGGTGATGTACAGATTCCCGTCGGCATCGCCGACCATATCGAAACAATTGCCATTCTCTACGTTTGTCTCGATATAGAGTGGATCGCAAACCTGTTCACCCGCGAGGTCGGTCCGATAGACTCGTATCGTATCAACTTCTCCCACGCCATTCCAGCACAATGTCGCGTACTCGTTGTCTCCGTACGAAAGCAATTTCTTTGGCGACACGGTGCCCAGGCGGACAAAGCCATCCTCGCCCCAGGGCATGGTTCCGTCGGGCAATACTCGCGATAATCCCGAACAATTATGGATACCCCCCGTCGGAGACAGCAGCGGTACGATCACGCCGCCTTCTCCGTCTGAGAGCGGCTGTGTGGTGATTCTCCAGTTCAGTTCAAGCGTCTGGGGGTCCCAGACGGGCTCGCCGTCGCTGTCGTAGTGGTTGACGTAGTTGGTCAGGTCATATTCGTCTGCCCAGAAGACGTACGCCCCGCCATCCGCGTCGGGAACAGGGGAGACGTAAACCATAGAATCGCGCGTGGTGGGCAGAACGATCGATTCCTCCCACAGGGCATTCAGATTCGTGTCGAATTTCTGCATCCAAAGGGAGTGGTTTTCCCATTCTTCGAATCGTGTGCAGCAGATAAGGAGGTTACCGTCAGAAGATCGGCATATCCGGGTACGATCGAGCGGTTTCTCGTCATCGTGGACCAGCACCGGTTCGTCCCACATATCCTCGCCGGATTCGTCGAGAAGCATGCAGTACAGATCGCGATTCTCGGTAACCGATTCAGTCCAGAACATCAGCACCGTGCCGTCATCGTTGACGAGGATGCTCTTGTCAAAGGTGATCTGGTGGTTCGTCGCGACGGGAACACCGTTTTCCTGCTACAGGATTCCGCTTTGGGCGTTCAGCGTGATGCACAGAAGCAAAATAAACAAGCCGATCAGGTTTCGCATCGTGTCCTCCAGTTTTAGTTTCAATGATCGATCATTTATTGCAGCAGCAGCATCTTGCGCGTTTCGGAATGCGATCCGGTCTCGAGTCTGTAGAAGTATATCCCCGACGAGCAAGCCTTGTCCGATTTGTCTCTTCCGTTCCACACGACCGAGTGATTTCCCGCTTCCTGTTGTTCGTTGATCAGTGTAGTCACCTTCTGACCACGCACGTTGAACACCTCGATCTCGACCATGCCCTTCCGCGGGATGCTGTAGGAGATGATCGTCTCGGGGTTGAAGGGATTGGGAACGTTCTGGCTCAGTTCGAGCGCGTAGGGGACTTGATTCTGCTCGGCGCTGTATGATCCGGTGGTGAATTCGAATGTTTTTTCCGCCCGAATGTGATTGAAATCTTCCACCATAACGGATAGTTCCCAGCTCTGGTTGGGAACGGTCGGCGTACCTTGCAGCGTGCCGTCCTCCGTGAGTTCGAGGAAGATGGGATCGCGAGGCGGTTCGTAATGAACGGTGTAGTTCTGTGGAATCTGGTTGCTGCCGGAGATAGGTATGATTTCGTAGTTGATCCAGTCACCGTTGGAAATCCCGGCGACCCAGTTCGAACTTTGATCAACCTCGTTGTAGTAGAAGTCGATATCGCCGGATGAATGAAGGATTGCCATGACATCGATATCGAAATCGTCATTGTCATAGCGGGAGACGACCCACTGGATTCCGAATTCGGTCATGGAGTTGTAGCCAGAGGTATAGACACAGTCGCCCGACTCGGGAAATATCTGCAAGTCCGCGCCGTAGGGCACGATGGCGCGTGTACTTATCAGATTTGATTCGCTCCGGCAGTTGATCGAGTTCCGGTCGAATCCGATGGTTCCATCCACACCAATGAAGATGTGGTCGAAGGTCTCGCCGTAAAATGGGAAGGAGAAGGGGAGTGGATAGATTCGATATCCGTCATCTTCGTTATTGAATTCGAGTGGGAGCGTGTTAAGCACAGGGTAATCCGTCGATCCCGTTGTTTCTTCGTAGTCCAGCAGGAGCGTCCAGGAATAGGGTGGCGTTCCGTCGGTGGCGAAGAAGTTGTAGGCGTAGGGTTCGTCCGGAGTCGCCTGGGGGATGGTCTGGTCGGGCAATTGAACGTGGTCGAAGATCAGGCTGGCATCGACGTAGCCGATCGCTGTTTCAGTGATCTCGATGGAGTCAAGATACCACGCGAATTCCTGCGGGTCGTCCGGCTGGCCATAGATGATTGAGAGGCTGTCAATGGTGCCTTCGGCGATGTCGTTTTCGTCGTCTTCCTCTACTATGAGGAAGAAGCGAAACATCTGTCCCGATTCGACATACGATAGCAGCGGCGTGATATCCAGCCCGATTTCGATGGTCTTGTCCTCATCCTCTTCGCCGCCCTGCATGTAGAGCTCACCGCCTTGGTAGTTGAAGTGGGGGAAATGGAGAATGGCATCCGGATAACCGTCATTGGGATCGCTCGAAATGCCGGCCATGATCCGAACCTTCTCGCGGCAGTCGTGGGTGAGAATCACTTTAGCGGTCGCGATAGGCGAGTAGCTCTCCCGTGCGCGGATCACGTGAACGGTGTTCTGCCAGATACCGCCGTCTATACTTTCTTCCGCCAGCAGCCTGTACATCATGTAGATTTTTCCATCGTTACCCCAGGTCGCTCCCCAGCTATTGGCGACGATAAGCGCGCCGATTTCCCAGTCGCGCATATCGACGACCTCGTCACCGTTGATGTCGATATCGTTGGTGTAAATGCCGTCGCCGTTGTAGTCGTAGCGGATGGAGTCGTTGTAGCCGACGAAGGTCATGGCGTGGTTCATGTTGGCATCCCACCGCGTGACGCAGAGTTTTCCCGGATCGGGGTTGTCGTCGTTGAGATAGACCCATTCGTATCCCGACACGCCGCATGCGAAGTTTGCCAGTCCTCCGATCTCGGAGCCGTCCAGGTGGTCGTTCATCCATCCCTTGAGGGTTGTTAACCCAAGCGTGTCCCCGACGAAAATGGACGATACTTCCAGCATACGGTTATCCATCGCGATACGGTAGAGGTCGTAGCCGTTCATCCAGCGTGTCCGTCCTCCCGTAGCGATATCCCCGCCGTAGGTGGCGATATCCGGGCATCCGCCTGCGTCGATGATGTTCCAGCCGTCCCAGTACCAGGAGCCGCCGCCGGAGCCACCGTTGAGGAAATTCCAGGTATAGTGGGTGGGATATTGATTTTCCGGCGTGTCGGCTGTCAGGTCGCGCGCCCAGTCGATTTCGTACGTGAAATTGTAGCCGATTCCGCTTGCCTGCCCACAGCTTCCGCCGTCCTGACTGAAGATGGGACGAAAATAGGGTAGTTGCGAGTTATCGATCTCGGAGGGACGTTCGAGCCGTGCCTGATCCGCTGAAATGCGGAGCTTCGGAAGGGATTGCAAATAGAGCGAATCGCTGTGGGTGAGGGGACGGAGACCACCCGCATACCATGGATCGCCGTTCGGATCGGGATTCAGATTGATCAATTCTGCCGCCAGCAGTTGACAAAGTATTATAATCAGGAATATTGCCATTCGTGTTTTCATACTATACCTCATAAGATTTCAATGCAATTTCTGTTCCCCGGTGTTTGTTTCACGGGGCAATCTTCACGATTTTCTTTTCCGAAATTAATTGACAGGATACATTTACATGGATACATTTTATAGAGGTTGGTTTGTTATGAAAAGTAAAATCTTGATTCCCGTACTCCTGGTCCTGATCGCCGGTAGTGTGTTTGCCGTCCTTTTCTATCGATTTCAGACGCGATGCACACTCTATCCCGTTCGGCTGGGTTATTCAGAGGAGCTGAATTATCTGCCCGTACTGGCGAAATATCTGGGAGCGTTCGAGGAGAATTGCATCAAGCTGGAGAGGTATCCATACGGCACCGGTAAGCAATCGCTGAAGGGCTTGATCACCGGCGAGCTGGATGTCTGCGTTGTGGGGCTGGGACCATTTGCCTTCGAAGCGCAAATGAACGACAGCTTGCGTATCATTGCCTCGATCGCCACATTCTATGATTTATACTCAATCATTGCCAGAAAGGATCGTGGGATTCTCGAACCGGCCGATTTGCTCGGGCATCGTATCGGAACTACAAGAGGTTCGTCCATTCATTACTTCCTCGATCATTACCTTCTGGAGAACCGGATTCCCGAAGAAAAGGTGGATGTCGTTTTCAGGAGAGCCGAAGAGCTTGTGGAGCTGTTTATCAAAGGGGAACTCGATGCGCTCTGTTTACGGGATCCGTTCATCGGTCAGGCGAAAAAGGCTCTCAATGGTAAAATCGTTCATTTCAGCAGCAGCGATCTGCCGTCCAACACGCTCAATGTGGTGACCAGCAGGCAATTCATCGAGCTTCATCCCGGGGTCGTCGAGAATTTCATCAAATCGCTCGTAAAGGCAGAAGACGAGTATCTATCGAAATCATCGAGTTACAAGGATTTCCTTGCGACCCTGACCTCGCAGCAGATCGACGACTGGGCTAATCCCAATACGAGATTGCACGTCTCGCTGGAGCAGAATTTGATTCTCGAGCTGGAAAACATCTCGCGCTGGCAAATCAGAAACGATTTGATCTCTTCGCAGATTGTTCCCGATTATCGGCAGTATATCGATGCGACGTACCTTTCCCGGATTAGTCCCCATGCTGTAACCATCATTCAATAGGATAGCTACATGAAGCTAAAGCATAAACTGCGTCTGAATATCTATCTTACCCTGTTCTTTGTCCTCATCGCCGGAGTCGTGATCCTGATCAGTGACCACGAGACGAACAGGCTTAGTAAGCTGGCGATCGAAAGCTCGAACATCGCGAAATCTGTGACCGATCTCGAAATCCTGACCCACCAGTATCTTATCTATATCGAAGACCAGTCGGAAGGAATCTCCGAAACCCGGCAGCGAGATCAGTGGCAGCAGAAGTACAATTCATTGATCCAGCAATTGAAGTCGATTACATTCGTCGAGAAGGACGAGACTCGGACCTACCAGCAGATTCAGATTAACATCGGCAAGCTGCATAATCTTTACAGGAAATTGCAGTCCGAAATCCTGAAGCAAACCAAGGCTGAAGCCGGGATCACGCACGAGCGGATTACCAGTCTATCCGGTCAAATTCTCGTCGTATCCCAGGAACTTGTCTCGAATTCGTTCTTCCTTCAGAACCTCGTCGAAAAGAAGACCTTCGACTGGCAGCATCGGATCAACCTGATCATTTTGTTCTTGAGTTTCTTGCTGGTTGCCACGATCGCGATCGTCAATCAGTTCACCGCGACAGGGATTATCCGTTCTACAGACAGCCTCATGAAGGACATCGATTACATTTCCAACGGTAATCTGGATTATCAGGTGGCGGTGAAATCTAAAGATGAGATCGGCGTTCTGGCTTCGACAATCAACCGCATGATAACCCGGCTGAACAACCTCACTACGACGCGGGATAACCTCATGCAGGAGATCGACGAGCGTACGCAGGTGGAAGAAGCGCTGAAGGAATCCAATCAGACGCTCGAGACCATCCTCTCTTCTTCGCCCATCGGGATCGCAATGATCGATTCCGGTAAAATCCGCTGGGCAAACAGCGGCATGGAGCTGATCTTCCTCTACGACGATGAATCCATGCGGGATGTCCTTTTCCCGACGCTCTTCGCGACCAGTCAGGATTACGACAAGATATCAAGACTCAAGAATGAGATGCTCCTGAAAAACCTGCCGGTCGAAATGGATGTACACTGTCTGCGCAAGGACGGCTCGAAATTCCCGGCGCATATCAAGATCAGTCAACTCGTTCAAACAGATGAAACGAATCGCCTCATCGTGACAATCTCGGATGAATCCTGGCGTAAAATGGCAGAAGCCGAGAAGCTCCAGAAGGAGCGCCTCGAAGTTACGCTCGAGCTGGCGGGTGCTGTCTGTCATGAGATGAATCAGCCGCTGCAATATCTCACCAGCGTGATCGAGCTTCGCTTGATGTCCGAGAAATCGGAAGAAGGAATGAAAATCCTCGATAAAATCAAGAGCCAGGTTGATCGACTGGGCGACATCACCAACAAACTTCAGAACATAACACGCTACGAGACCCAGGATTACGTCGAGGGCAATAAAATACTCGATCTGGAAAGCTCCTCAGGCTCGACCGACGAACATGAATAAACCGATCATCTTGTTCCTCATCCTGATGATTACCTTCCCGGCATTCGGCATGCAACGCCGTTTGGAAGCCGACGGTAAAGCCGTCGGCAACGCGCTCCTGACCACGGCTGCCGGCTCGATTGTGCTGATCCTCTTTCCGGGATGGATGCTGGACGACGAGCTTTCCGACCGCTACGGATATCAGGATTACCCCTTCGCCGAAGAAGACGGCTACAAGAAGACGCAGGGAAAGGACTGGGACTTCTACCTCTCTTTGGGCGACTCGCCGGACAACGAATTGCAATTCGGTTTGGAAACGAGTTGGAAGCGGTTCGTCGTGGAGACCCATTATCAACGATTCACGCTCGATGATCCTGAAATAACGGGGAGCGAGGTGCAGATCATGCCGTCGTTCATCTTCGCGCACAACGAGTATTTCGATTTCCGTATTTGTGCAGGATATTCGCTGTACGGGGAAGATGTGGAAGGTTCATCGGTCGATGCTGCGTACAAAATCCGCTATTTCCAGAAGCCGTTGTTCCTCACGCTTGGCGCTGAGAATCGCTTCTATTTTCATGACGACGAGAACGACCAGTTTCAGCTTGTCACCGCTTCAGTCGGCTATGTCTGGAAACGCTTTGAAGTCAGCCTCGAATACGAATACAGGTTTGCTTTCGACGAGGTAAGTCACACCGCCCGGTTTGGCGCGGGTCTCTGGCTGTAGCCTACTATTCCGGCGCAAGTCCCGCTTCTGTCGCCTTCTCCACCGCGAGCCGAAACAGCGTGAGCGGATCATCGGCAGACAACTTTTCATACAGATCAGCGAAAAATCCACCATGATAGAAGCTGTCGTTGCGGGAAAAGTAGGGCGCGAATCCGAACACTCTCGTGTTGAGAAAGTGACAGAGGTTTTCCATGGCGATGTAGGAGACGTAGTCCCAGTCGAAGTCAGGGTACGTGTTCAGCGTTCTGCGGACAAACAGGTGGGTTCCCACCTCGTGGGGGATGAAGATGCGCAGATAGTCCAGGGTTTGCTTTGAATCGTCGGCGCGAAAAGTATTCAGGTCGAAGGCGAGGCTGTTGGCGCTGGGGCCGTTCTGCATGGCGGACACGAGCAGGATGTCGTAGGATGGGGAATTGAAGGGAATGCGCATGAGTTGCTCCCACGTCGCGATCATCGTCTGGGCGTCCCAGAAACTCGATATCGCTTCGGCGACACGGGTCATCATGATCTTTTCACCGGGCCAGATATCGGATTTGTATCGGATGATGTGCCGGGTGAAGATTTTTCCGATATGTTCGACGCGTTCGGCATATTTGATGCCCGGTCGTGAATCCGGTCCGCGAAGGAAGTTCGGCATGAAATCCCTGATCCTCTTGAGTTCGTCCCGATAGCATGTTTCCACCGGTTGCCAGTTGCCGGATCCGACAGCCTTGGAAAGCGCCGAGAAATAGCGTCCGAAATCCTCTTCGGTGGATAGTCCACAACCGGACGGCAGAAAGAAGAGCACAGCAGCCAGCGCGCCACCATTGCCATCCGCGAAGGATAGCTCCTGCCTGCTTGCCTGCAAGATACCCTGTTCGTCTTTGCTCAGGAATCCGCAGAATCGTTTCGTATCGTTCTGTCGCCAGTTGATTCCCGCGAGAGAGTGAATGAAGCATATATAGTTGACTCCGAATTCTATTCGTGGCTCGATCGATGTCATGGGACTCCTTCTTTCTTCTATAATATCGCTGTTGGAGGCAATCTCTATACCCCAATTATACCGGCGATATGGGTATCAGGTGAGAAAGGCATGGGTGGACACGGAGTTCTGCGCTCTACAGCCATCGTCGGTTGAATCCCTCTGTGGTTGTCCGTTCAAGATAAGCTCGCCCGGAGGTCAAGCGCTACAAGGAAAGAGAATAACAGCCCCTATTTTAACATCAGAGCCTTGCGGCGATAGCGCTTCCCGTCGATATCCAGATTCAGCAGATAGACGCCGCTGGATACCTGTTTCTGATATCCGTCGCGACCATCCCACCGGATAGCGTGTTCGCCGACGGGCAACCTCTCGTTGCACAATTGTCTCACCAATTGACCCTTCACGTTGTAAACCTTCAGCGTGACGTTCGACTCGGTCGGGAGCGAGAACCGTACCGAGGTTTCCGGGTTGAACGGATTGGGTGTCACGGTCATTTTCGGGATCCATATCGGCACGAGGTCGTCCTCGTCGCATCCGGTCGCATGGTAATCGAGGTACTGGACATAGTGGTCGCCCCAACTTCCCGTATTCCGATCGTCTTCCCAGACGACTTCACCCTCGACGATCTTCTGTATCCTGGGGGTAGCGTACGGGAGATCACGAGCTGCTGGCAATTTATTCACACGGTTTGAAAAAAGAGGGAGCAAAGACCTTTTTGCAGCGTCTCACACTCCCTATATGGTTTTTGAAGAACGCCGTTTATCTACTGGCTCTTGCCCAAACAATCCATCATTTCAGAAGCAGACTTTTTCTCACGACTTCAGTTCCACCATCAACCTTCAGCCTGAAGAAATAAACACCTGAGCTAACCGGTTTTCCATTCACGTCATCGCCATTCCAAGTAACACGGTGGTCTCCTTTGTCGAAAGGATTACGGGCAAGCATCTTCACGAACTGACCCTTGATATTATACACCGCCAGTTCAATTCTGCTGTTGGCTACCAGTGAAAACGTAATGGTAGTCGTTGGATTGAATGGGTTGGGCATATTAGTCAACACAATGCTGATCGGATTCATTTCATCTTCACTATCAATACCTACCATATAGGTATTGCTGGTTTTGCTGATATCAATCCATTCACGTGAATCATTCCACTCACGTTCCAGCGTTTCTACCAGGACATCATCTTCCCAAGTGTTATACTTCACCCTATAATCTGTCCAGGTTTGACCGCTCCAACTCCAGTTATTTCGATATTCTGTTGTAATGTTCCAATCCCCATCATACTCAAACAATTCTTGATAAGCATTATCCCAGCTTTGATTTGACTCTTGCCATTGTTGGAAGATCATTTCGATTTTATACCCTTCAGCATTGTTTGTGTATGTATCCAGCCCTTTATTTAGCCAGGCGCCGTCCTGCCATTCTTGTTCCATGTATGAAATAAGATTCCCATTATCATAAGTGTATGTGTTTATCTCATAATTTACCCAATTATTGGACTCACTACTCCACTCTTCCTTAAAGACTTCCATAAGGAGATTATCGTTACTCCAAGTATTGGTAGCGTAAACCCAATTGACCCAGGTTTCTCCCATGTTTACCTGTAGTAACCCATGCAACAAGTTGTCATTTTCATCATATTCATATGTTGCCCAAAAATAATCAACCCAAACTTGATTGGTGCCGTCCCATTGCTGTAACATAATTTCCGCTGGCTGTCCATCTGGATTGTTGGAGTAGTTTGTGTTCCCTGCGTTGATCCATTGTTCTTCGGACCAAATTTGAAACAGTTCAACCACAAGAAAACCATTTTCGTCATAAGAATACGTATATCTTCCCTGATTTACCCATGCGCCATCTTGCCAAGTCTGAATAAGCTTTTCTGAAAGGGAAAGATCCCTTGCATTTTTAGCTCTTTCCAGCAATGTTTCTGTTAAATCAAATAGGTCATGATTCAATAGGTTAGCTATTTCCTGAATTGAAACTTCGGCAAACAACAGACCAGCAAGAACAAACAACAAAAACAAAGTAATTTTCTTCATAATTTTCTCCTTGTTTATTGAGAATTAGTTATTTCGTTTCAATGGTTGGTGTTAATCCCAACAAATTGTTCCTCATCGAATCGAAGGCTGCGAATCACATCTTCACCCCATTTTGCAAAACTGCTTTGTCATGGAACAAAGCCATGAGACAACTTCCAAAATGAATCCAGCTCATGATGTTTGTCAATCTTTTTCTTACACAATCAGGAATACCCCCAATTTTTCATTCGAATTTGACCTTGAGCTGTAATTGCTCTTTCCACCTTCCTTTATCGGGCTTTATCCAGTACCAGTCAAACCATCGGAAACACTCCGAAATGACGTAGGTTAACCTGTAGTAAATGAAGTAACCTCGGCGCTTCCAGTCACTTTTCCGTTCGATAAATGCCGACATCATAATCGATTGTAATCCGGGCACATCCGTAATCATCGAGTAAAGGAAAGTTACTGCCAGCCAGAATATCGCATTCAAGTTTTTCAGCCTGTGGTACTGCAAAAGGCGAATTTGCTCCCATCCGAAATCTTGCTTGAGTTGCCGGTGCATTTCTTCGATTTTCCACCGCGCACGCCCAGTTCGATGTAACCATTATTGCCCCAGGGTGAGCCCCCGTCAGGCAGTAAACGTTGTACTTCGAGTGACCATCGGGATGAAAAAATGGTACATGCGACAAAACCGCCTTCGCCGTCAGGGCACGCGTTGAATCCGGCCGACATGCTTACCTGACCGTCGAACATATCGATCCCGGACACGTCCCACAGAAATTCACCATCCGGGCCGATCCGGTGCACGAGGCTGAGCGAACTCTGGTAAGCGTAGTCGGTGATGAAGAAGTACACGCCGCCGTTGTTGTCCGGCAGCGTCTTGCATTTGATGCAGCCCCAGCCATTCGGATTGTCAAACACGATGGGCTCGTTCCAGAGCATGTTACCGTCCCAGTCCATCTTGATAAGGATCGCGTGTTGGTGGACGTTTTCGATCTGAAGCGCGGAAAGCATCAGATTGTCGTCGGATGTCCGAATGAACCGGGGACTGTTGAGTCGAAAATCGTTATCGAGGATTTTACGCGGAGCATCCCAGATCGCTTCGCCGTTTCCATCCATAAACATCGCCCAGATGTCGTGACTCGCATCGTTGGCCTCGGTCCATGCCGTGAGAAAGCTCCCGTCGTCTTTCTGAACGAAGTTTCCATCATAAAGGAAATCCCGACTCTGGTTGATATTGATACCGTTCTCCTGCCATAGCAGGGGTTGTGCGGACAGAGAGCAGATAATCAACATCGACAGCAGACTAACGACTTTTGGCATAAAATTCCTTCCAATAACTAAGAATACTATATATAAAAATGGAATCTAAGTGTATAATACAGCGATACTCTCCTGTTGTCAACATGTATATCAGGAGAGTATCGTTATATTCTTGCTATTTCAGCAGCAATGCCTTACTGCGATAGTCCTTCCCATTGATATTCAGATTCACCAGATAGACGCCGCTCGATACATCCTTACGGAACCGGTCGGTGCCGTCCCACTTGATGTGGTGCACACCGGAGGGGAGGATTTCGTTGCACAGCGTCTGAACAAGCTGCCCTTTCACGTTGTAGATGTTCAGCTCCACTTTCGCCTTGTTCGCGAGTGAGAACTGAACGGTCGTCTCCGGATTGAACGGGTTCGGATATGTTACCAGTTCAGGATTCCATGGTGTAATGTTCTCCGGGTCGTCGGTACCGGTCGGTTGGTACTGGTACAGTTGTCCGAAGTAAGAATCCCCCGATATTTCGTCGCGGTAATCGAACCAGGTGATGAAGTACTTGTCGTCTTGAGTCGGTATGATATTAGCCGTGTAACGGTATCTCGATGCGTTGCATACGATAAGAGGATTATTCCAGACGTTTCCGTCGATATCGACATGATTGAGGAACAGCTCATTGAAGTACGAATCGTCCTGATATTTGACGTATGTCACCAGCATACCCTCGGAGGTGGGGCAAATATCGTACAGACCTTCAGTTCCGGTATCGATGGTGGCAGGTAGCAGCCACTGGGGGGTTCCATCGAGATCGAAAATCTGTGCCACGACGGAATTCGATTGAATCCAGACAAGATACAGCATGTCATCGACAACGCTACCGTCGAAAGTGTATGCATCGCATGGACTGACCAGTATCAGGCTGGTTTCCCACTTCAAGGTTCCGTCCTCGTGAACGATCTGATACAGGAGGGCTTCGGTTTCATCAACTTCCATCCGCCATACCAGCAGCAGGCCTTCGGACGTTACTTTCGCAATTATCCGCTGGAAATAGTATATCGCTCCGATATCGATGCCGTTGTCGTTCCATCCAGCACACGGATCGCCGTTTTCATCGAGGCGTGTGACGTGCAACTCGTTATTGCTGAGGCAAAGGATGTAGTCGTCAACGATCATGATATCGGTCAGGTCGGACGATTGAGTGACCACGACAGGCTCTTCCCAGGCGAGTTGACCATTGACGATCTTTTGCGCCAGCAGGTTGCAGCTCCACGATGCGGCGTATTCTCCCCAGCAGATCAGCAGTTCGCCATCGTGGAATTCGGCTGTCAGGGAATAGGTATATACGCCCTGTGAGGTGTTGAATTCTTCGACGAGGAGATTTTCCTGCCATTGCCGATTACCTTGTAAATCGAAGAGGTTCACGAGCAGTTTCGCTGTTTCGTCGTACGATTCGAGCCATACGATTAGATAGTTGCCATCGATCGGTTCGACCGCGACAACCTCGTTTTCATAGTTACTGATGTCCGAAAACACGAATCCCGGTTTCAGGAATCCGGTCTCGCCATCAGGCTGCACGTTCTGTATATAGCAGGAGCCGTCATAGTAGTTTTTCCAGGCGAAGAAAAGCTCGTTTACGCGCGTTCTTTCATCCTCGGCAGTGCAAAGGTACTGCAACGAGCAGTCCCAACCCTGTTCCACTTTCTGTTCGTCTTCCTGCCACTGCGCTACGCCGTCGCTGCTGTATTTCTGCTTGTAAATGGTCTCGTGTCCGTTGCGTCCATCTGCCCAGAACAGCTTTGCGCCTTCGTCGTCCACTTCCATGACGAGATCAATATAGGTCTCGTAGTGATTCGGCTCGTTCACGACGTCGTCACTCCAGACGAGCTCGCCATTCGTGGTCAGCTTCAGGATTTGGATGCTCGTTTGTGAATTGCTCATCCATGATTCGTAGATGTTGCCTGCCTGATCGATTCCAATATTGAAATCGTACGGGTGTGACAGCACGTTATCATAGCTGAACGGCTGATCCCAGGAGAATTGATTATCGGGCGTGATCTTCACCGTGTTGACGAAATAATTTTCATCGTAGGTCATCCACTCCACATACAGGTTCTCTTCTGAGTCGCTGGCGATACCGGTTTTAATACCCCAACTGAGATCCTCGTCGATCAAAAGCGGCTCGTCCGTGAGGAATTCGCCGTCGAGATTCAACCGATAGAGATAGAGGTCTCGCGTATCGGTATCCTCGATGGACGCGAAAGCGATTTCGGTATCGTTGTAGCGATAGATGCTCATGTCGTTGCTTTCGGGCAGAATGATGCACCCATCGTCTCCCCAGGGCATGCTTCCATCGGGCATGACGCGCATGATACCCGCCATGAATCCATTGTCTCCCGTGTAAACGGTGCATGCCACAATGAACCCACCCTGTCCGTCAGGGTACGTCGTTAGATCGGAAGAGATATAGGAAAACTGGTCGAATAGTGGAAGCTGTTCGGGAGACCACACCGATTGTCCGTTCCCGTTCACTCGCTGTGCACACCACATTCCGTCATGGTCCCAAAACAGATAAACACCGCCTTCACCATCGGATATCATTTCAACAGGTCGGAAATCCCAGGTAACCGGTGACAATTCAACGGGATTTGTCCAGAGCATCGATCCTTCCCAATCGAATTTCGAGAATTCGAGAATCTGGTTGTCCGAGTCGTTTCCCGTAAGCCAGGAGATATACAGATAACCATCGGAAGATATAACGATTCTCGGATCGATCGCAGCGGATATATCGTCCAGGAAAAGGCGCGGTTCGCTCCATACGTTCTGTCCGTCGGCGTCTAATCGCATTCCAAACAGGTCGTGGTTATCTTCAACCGCTTCTGACCAAACCAGCATTTCACCGCCGTCCGTTCCCCGGACGCCGCCGCCATTCCAGCGAATACTACTGCTTACGACCAACGGTTTGCCATTGGCCTCCCACAGAAAACCATCCTCAGCGACAAGACAAACAACAACAATCATCAATA
Source organism: Cloacimonadales bacterium (SeqCode) (assembly GCA_963666875.2). Classification (GTDB taxonomy): domain Bacteria; phylum Cloacimonadota; class Cloacimonadia; order Cloacimonadales; family JAIOQZ01. Next base: position 210,017 of record CAXXPU010000019.1, on the reverse strand, counting down.
TACACAACAGCATATAACGTCTCATTTCCACCTCCTGTCGGTTGCTATTTATTCGATTCGATAAATCCTTGCATTCATTAAGCGCATGCAATATTTGTTCCGAAAATGCTGCAAATCAGCTATTTACGGAATTTTTCCCGGACGCGTGCGGGTTGATTCTGACTATTGGCTCTTCTCCGCCCGAAAGCGTTGCATCAATTCCTTGCGCACAACCGGTTCCCGCGATTCGTTCAGTGCTGAGAGTTCGTTTCTCACACTGACAGAGGGATCAGCCCAGACGGTCACATGATAGTACATTTCGCTTCGAGTACTGCTCTCCTGCATCGGCGGGAAAAGCAGCACGTTAACATGTGTAAACGTCGTATCCGCAGTTGACCACAAATAATAGTAGTCGCTGTCGGGCGCATAGGGATCAAGCGGCTGATACCAGATCACATACAGCACATCGGTGCCTAGCGGGAAGGGCATGCCATACGCCGTTTCGGTGACCTCCGTCCAGTTGAGAACCATGTCGTTTCCGCTCTCCTGAATGGTCGGATCGGTCGCTGCGGGAGGCGAAACCGCCCACTCGACCGAGATTTCCGCCTGGTCCTGCACCCATGCGAGGGAGTCGTCTGTGGCCTTGAGGGTGATCGTTTCGCTGCCGAACCACCACTCGTCCGGGTCGATGATAATTGCATTGCCCGACCGGCTCAACTGGATGTGCGTGTTGCCCTGCCACGAGACGGAGAGGTTGTCGCCGTAGATCAGATCGACATCGTTGAACACATCGAAGATCTGAAAGGATGTCTGCCCATTCTCACTCAACACGATCGGATCGAGTGGATCGATTACGACGGGCGCGTCGTTGACCGGCGTCACCGTGACCATGAAGGTGTCGATGGCGGTACCGCGCCTTCTGAGGGTGTTGCGGTCGTACCCGTCTCCGGCGTTGATGATCACATGCTGCACGCCGCACCAGTCCGCTTCGGGCTCGATGGTGACGAGGTTCTGGGCATCGATGGTTACGGTGAGATGCTCGTAACCACTGGCGACGTAGGTCAGCACGTCCTGGTTCGGGTCGTTGAAGTAGTCGTCGAGGTCGAAGCCGCTTAAAATCTGATGATCTTCCTGCATGACCTGATCCGGTATCTGCGACGATACCACCGGCGGAACGCTGACGTACTCGTACGCACCGATATCGACACGGTCGTACATCACGCGCTGGTTACCGGCAAGATCATACTCAGGCAGGGACAGTCCGGTCGTATCCGCGATACCCGCGTTGATGCAGGGTGATGGACCGGAAAGCTGGTATGGATAATCGCCGGTACCGAGGAAGGCGGGATCGCTGTCGATGCAATCGATGTAGTCACCGGTGAAAGAACCGGCCCCATCGCCGGTGAAGCCGGAAGTACCGCCAACAACTGCACAATTCGTGAATGACGGATCGTCAATCGTATTCCATAAATGCACCTGGTTGTTCGATGACGCTGCCGTATTGCCCGAAATGATGCAATTTATCAGGTTGGGATCCGAATCGTCAAAGCAGAGAATCCCTCCTCCGGGCCCGCTGACAGCCGTATTATCAAGTATGTCGGTGTTGATTAATGTTGCTGATGAGTTCGTAAAATACACACCGCCACATTGGTTCTGGGTGATGTTGTTGTATATTGAACAGCTTATCACAGTAGGACTTGATTCGTAGAAATACAAACCGCCACCATGAGCGTCGCACGTGTTATCGGTAACAATCGTCGATTGAATCGAGACATCCGAATGATAGAAATAGCAACCGCCACCGTAATGGGCTGCTCGATTGTTTCGTATAACTGAATGATCTATCCTCACATTTGGTGAATTGCTACAGTAAATAGCTCCGCCATAATTGTCGCTATTAGCGGTTCCGTTGGCTGAACCGTGTTCCAGAATACAGTTATCGAGAACCGACACGGGATTCGCCGGATCGACCGAGTCGAACCGGATGCCCATCCATCCGGTTTCGGTATCGTCGGCGGTGAAGGTGATCATTTGTTCGCTTGCTCCCTGCGCAAGCAGACAACCATCGACCTGAATCCGGTAGTGTCCCTGAATAATGACGTTCACGCCCGGCTCGATAGAGAGTATCTTTGTATCAGGTATTGTGATGTCGCCGAAGACTTTATAATCTGCACCCATATTCTGCCATACACCTTCGTGGTTTCCAGCGTTCTTGGCGATCCAGGTGACGGTCTGGTTCTCGTAAGCGCCCATGTCGAGCAGGGTTTCGATGCGCGGATTCCCTGCCAGATCGAGAGGGAATTCACCGCTGTCGAATGCGGTGGAATCGGCGATGTTGATGCAGGGAGAGCTGTCCTGGAGCTGGAAGGGATGATTTCCGCTGCCAGTGAAGAGCGGGTCGAGATCGATGTTGTAGAGGAACATGGCGTTAAAATCGTAGGTCTGTCCGCTGTAAACGCCCACGCCGGACTGTCCGCCCTGGACGTCCGAATAGGCGATCACGGGTTGCGAGTTGTTGCGCAGGTAGATCTGATCGCCGTCGCGACTACCGCCGTTGCCCCAGAAGATGTTGTTGTAGATATCGGGCGAGGATGCGCTGAGATAGATCGCATCGCCACTGATGGTCGCGCTGTTGCCGGTAAACGTGTTGTTGACGATCGAGCCGCCGGACCCGGACGCGTAGATCGCGGCGCCATTCTGTGTCACGACGTTGTCGTTGAAAAGGTTATTGATCACGGCGCCGGTCGATCCGTAAATGTAAATCGCACCGCCGTGCTTGATGTTGGTGTCGTTTTCGTGGAAGTGGTTGCGATCCGCGATGAAATCGTCGCAGTTGGTCATGTAAAGACCACCGCCGATGTTGGCGCTGTTCTCGCTGAATCCGGACTGCTCGATGACCGCGTTATCGCAGTTCGAGAGGTAGATTCCGCCGCCGAAGGAGGAATAGAGGTTCTGGCAACTGTTGTCCGTGAAAGTCGAACCGGTGATTTCCACTTGATTCGCCCAGGTAATGTAGAGCGCCGCGCCGTTGGTGCTGCACTCGTTTGCCTGGAAGAGGCAGCCGTCGATGGTCAGGGGATAGTCGATGAAGCTGCTGGTGTCGTTGAAGAGGATAGCGCCGCCGAATTCGGAAGTTGCCTCGTTCGCCAGGAATTCGCAGTCGGTGAGGGTGAGACCGGTGTTCAGCGCGCAGATCGCGCCGCCGGAATTTGCGTGATTATAGACGAAGTTGACTGCTTCCAACCTCACTTCGGAATCCTCCATGTAGATCGCGCCGCCGTTTCCGCTCGACAGGTTGCCGTTCGAGATGTTCAGGTCGCGAATCTGGACGTCGGTAGATTCGTTGATGTACAGGACCCGACCCGAGCCGGTTCCCTGAATGTATGTTTCGTCTTCGCCGCTGCCCTGGATCGTGGTGTGATCGAGCATCTGGAAGGGGAATTTCTCACTGGTCTCGCTTGAGTTGAACGCGCCGCTGCCGACATGCACCGTGACAGGATTACCGACGGTGGGATAGATGCGTCCCAGCGCTGTTTCGATGCTCTTTACCGGATCGCCTGTGGTGTTTCCGACATTGACGTCGCTGCCCCAGGTTTCCACGTAGATATCTCCGCCGTAGATCGCCTCGAAATCGCCTGAGCCGCCTGCGAAAGTGAACTGCCCGTCGGTAAATGCCCAGTAGGATGAAACCTCTTGCAGCGCCGTATTATAGACATCGAAGTGGCAACTGTCTGCGTGGATGGTCTCGGTGGAGTTGGTCATGTCCGCGTAGATGGTCTTGCCGAACACCGCCCAATTGCCTTCGAAGTGGTTGTTGCCCGGATTGATGCTCCTCGTCATGCCCCATTGCCCGGCATCCTCGATCTCACCGCCGAAGTTCGGCTTCGCGTTCAGCGCGTAGGCTCCACCGCCTTCATCGACCGCCGTGTTGTCCTTCACCTCGTTTCCCTGGAGGATTGCGTTGAGACCCTCGATAAAGATGTTACCGCCCACTTTCTTGCCATTGTAGAGTCGCCCGGCGCCGTTGATGAGCGAGAGTCCGACGACCTGCGGCACGGCGTTGGGATTGCTCCCGGAGGTGATCTTCAGTGTACTGGCTTCGTCCTCGTCCCAGCTTGGGTCGCCCGGACGATATTCGCCGCTGATTTCGGTATTCGACACATGCGATTCGTTCTGGTCGATATAATATTCCGAGGCGAGGATGATCTCCTTGCCTTCGATGTGGATGTTCTCGCGGTAGGTGCCTTCGCGGACGATGATGATCTGGTGGAATGTCGCGGCGTCGATGGCTTCCTGTACGGTGGTGTAGTCGTCCGGCACGAAGATGTAGATCGCGGGATCGAATTCGAGGGCGAAGGTCGCGTCGCTCTGGTCGGAGGTCTGGTTACCGAACTGGTCGGTCGCGGTGACACGGATCAGATACTGTTCGCCGGGCGCTGTCGGCGGATTCCACCAGCAGGAGTCGTCGAAGTCGAGCGACTGCTCGATAGCGAGCCAGTTGGAGCCGTTATCCGCGCTGTATTCGACCGTTACGCAGCCGTCCGGGAACGAAAAGTCGCCAGCAGTCCAGGTGATCTCGTGTTCGCTGCCGATGTAGAGCGTCTCGCCGCCGTTGGGATAGGTGACGCTTACGGTGGGATCGACGGTGTCCAGTACGACCTGATCCGAGATGATCTCCGTGCTAACAGCCGCGATCCACAGCGGGATGATTATCATCAACCCGATCAACATCCATTTCGATACTCTATGCATTCTTCTCCTCCGAGAGATTTTTCCTATTATTCCGAATCAGGATTCACAAGATTTACATGATTATCATGATTAGGGAGTAGAGAGTAACCAGCTTCGAGCTTCATTTTCTCCATCCTGTTCATCCTTTTTTGTCTGAATCACGATTCACAGGATTTCCATGATTTACAGGATTAGAGAGCAGAGAGCAACCAGCTTCGAGCTTTATTTTCTCCATCATGCTAATCCTGCTAATCCTGAAAATCTTGATTCAGACATTCTCTATCCTTTCCTTTACATCCCCCTGATAAGGGGGAGCAAGAGGGGGTTTCTCTACTCCGCCTTCTTCACGATTCGGAAGCCGTTACACGGTCCGCTACTATCATTTTGAGAATTAATATCTCGATCAGCCACTCGGCTGAAAGATTCACCATAGAGAAAACCACCTCCACGTTGAATAATGTATATTCCACTTGATGCCCCACGGGGATTGACCAGGGGTGAATTATCGTAATAGTCGGAGGCATATATATCCCAGCACCATTCAAAGACATTCCCGCTCATATCGTATAGATATAACCCATTTGGATCCTTCTGTCCGACCGGATGGGATGTGCCAGCGGTATTGCCGCTATACCATCCTACATCGGTAATTGTGTCGCTTCCAGAGTAGATATAATCCGGGTCGTTGGTAGCAGCTCGGGCGGCGTATTCCCATTCGGCTTCGGTGGGCAGTCGATATCCTTCAGCTTCCCAATTACAACTCCAGGTGGTGAAGTCATAACATGGAGACAATCCATCTTGGAGGCTCTTGAAATTGCAATAAGCCATACCTCCATACCAGGTAATCTCAAAAGCAGGACATAAAGGGCTTGAAGCGTAGGTGTTGCTGTTGAATACGAGTTGGTTACCGTTCCATATCATCGCAATTCTCGTATCATTCATATCCAGTAATTCCTTCTGGATTCCCTGAGCATTGACAACGGATGAAGTAGAACAACTCACATATCCTTGTTGATATGCCCAATTGAAAACATCTAATACCTCTTGTGTTGTCACCTCATGCCGTCCGATGTAGAATGCATCCAGCGTAACTTGATGCACGGGTTGTTCGTGCGCTTGTCCGATGTCGTGCTCATCCCCCATCCAGAACGTCCCCGCCGGCACATACGCGAAGCCGTACAGGTTGTCACTTGCGGAACGAGCGATGCGGAAGCCGAGGTAGTAGCTAGTGAAGGAAGGTGCATTGTGTGCGCGATAAGTGACCGTGCATCGATTCGCGTTGTTTCCCCAGTAACCACCTCGCCTCACACGTTCCGAGTCGCTATCAGGACCAAGAGGGGTGTATGATGGTGATGAGCTATAATAACTGCTGCTCCACCAGTCCCAACACCAATTATAAATATTTCCACTCATATCATACAGACCTTTGCCATTCGGTTTACGGTTGGCGACTGGATGCGAGTAGCCACCGGCGTTTCCGTCGTACCAGCCTACGTTTGCCAACAAATTGTCGCCGGAGTAGGTAAATCCTTCGTGCAGGTCGCCGCCCTTCGCGGCGTATTCCCATTCGGCTTCGGTGGGCAGCCGGTAGCCGTCGGCGTTCCAGTTGCAGGTAATGGTGGTTCCATTTACGGTGTAGCACGGATCGTAGCCGTCCTGAACGCTGAGCCAATTGCAGTATTCCACCGCGCCGTACCAGCTTACATAGATGATCGGGCAATCCTCCATGGCTGCGTACTGGGAGCCGACGAACTCGAACTCAGTCGTGTAGTCGATTGCGCAATCCGCGTGGTCCATGTCGATCAATTCGTTACCATTGAATGAGCCGTTACTTGCCACGCCGGTGCCGTTGAGGAACTCGACGAACTGCGCGTGCGTGATCTCGGTGTTGCCGAGGTAGAAGTCATCCACAATCACGGTGTGCACGGGCTGTTCGTTCGTTTCGCCGTCGTTGCTGCCCATCTCGAAGCTGCCGCCGTCGATCAGCACTTCCTCGTATTCGACGACTGGTTCGGCACGCCGCGCGATGCGGAAGCCGATACTACCAAAGCTGCTAGTGGGTGGTCCACCGCTATCACGATTAAATACTCGACAACCCTCAGAACCGCTACCCCAGGAACCACCGCGACATAAACGAGATGTCCCAGAAGCGGGTCCGGTTGGATTCATGTCAGGGGATGAGCTATAGTAATTTTCATCCCACCAGTCCCAGCACAGTTCCCATATGTTTCCATTCATGTCGTAAAGACCTTTTCCATTTGGTTTGCGATTCGCTACCGGGCGCGAGGTACCACCAGAATTATCTGAGTACCAGCCGACGTTGGCAAGGATATCATCGCCTGAATGGTCGAAATCATCGTGTTGGTCGCCACCTCTTGCGGCGTATTCCCATTCTGCTTCAGTGGGCAGCCGGTAACCATCCGCGTTCCAGTTGCAGGTGACGGTGGTGCCACTTACGGTGTAGCACGGATCGTAGCCATCCTCTACGCTAAGCCAATTGCAGTATTCAACAGCACCGAACCAAGTAACCAGCAGTATGGGGCATTTCTCCATTGCTGCTCTGCCAGAACCGACAAACTCGAATTGAGTTGTGTAGTCGATCGCGCAGTATTCCGATGCGATATCAATAATTGCATTACCATTCAGCGTACCGTCGGATTGAACACCCGCGCCGTTGAGGAACTCGATAAACTGCGCGTGCGTGATCTCGGTGTTGCCGAGGTAGAAGTCATCCACGGTTACCGTATGAACCGGTTCCGCAATGCCAGCCTCACCCATCTCGAAGCTGCCGCCGTCGATCAGCACTTCCTCGTATTCGACGACTGGTTCGGCACGCTTGGCGAGACGGAAGCCGAAGTCGGAACTGCTGAAAGTCGGCACGTAGAGTTGACGATATGCGACCTCGCAGTTGCCAGTGTAGCCGCCCCAACAGCCACCTCGTATCAGCCGGTTCGATCCGGTAGCAGGTCCCGTCGGATTATACTGCGGACTCACATCATAATAGTTGGCATCATACCAATCCCAACACCACTCCCAAGCATTGCCACTCTGATCGTAAGTCCCTATCCCGTTTGCCTGTTTCTGACCCACCGGATGATTCCGGCTGCTTGAGTTGTCATTATACCATGCCACATCACCGATATTATCGCTCCCAGCGTACAGGTAATCTGGCGTATTCGCCGCCCCACGAGCACTGTACTCCCATTCCGCTTCGGTGGGAAGCCGGTAACCGCTAGCGTTGAAATCGCAGCTCCAGTTGGACAGATTGTAACAGGGAGTTAGTCCTTCCTTCAGACTCAGGTAATTGCAATACGCTACACAACCATACCACGTAATCTCGATTACTGGACACTGAACATCCAATGCATACGAACTACCACTAAACACAAATTGGCTGCCATTCCAGTCAATCGCTTCCTGTCCATCATCCAGATCAAGAAGCTCCTGCTGGTTTCCAGTAGCATTTGTCACTGTGCTGCTGGAACAATTCACATACCCTTGCTGGTACGCCCAGTTATAAACCTCTATAACTTCCTGATGGGTAACTTCGCAGGTGCCAATGTAGAAGGATGATAGCGTCACCTCATGCACGGGTTCCGCGACACCAGCTCTACCCATCATAAACGTCCCGGCCGGGACCAGCACGAAGCCGGGTTCACCGCCCTGCCCATCGTCCGCAATCACTTTGAACCGGTACTGGCTGCCTTCGAGCGAGAGGCCGGAGGCGTCCCAGGTGATGGTCTTGCCGGTGCCGGGCAGGACTTCTGCGCCGACATCGCCGGAGAGATCTTCGGAATCGGGCAAGATGGTCCAGGTGACGCCGTCGTCGTCGGAGACTTCGAGGCTTACGGTGAGGGTATCGCCGTCTGCGTCTGCGACGTCGTAGCTGATGGTGACGATCTTGCTGCCGTCGTTGGCCTGGCTGACGACGATGTTGGATAGCTCGGGGGCGGAGTTCTGCGCGTGCAGACCGCAGGCAAGGATGAAAAGAATGATGGGTATAATCAGGTGTTTCATATCGAACCCTTTGTATTTTTCTTTCATATTGTGTATCAGGATGAAGGTTGTCAATGAAAAAAAGTGCCACGCATACTCCCATTTTTTCGTGATGTCATGGTTTGATGCCTGTTTGATGACGTTATCCACCGTGCGTCCTTCGATACACCGCTTCGCGGCACTCAGGATGACACGGAGGATAACTCGTAGTGTAATAATGGTTTGTCATCCTGAGTGCCGCGAAGCGGTGTATCGAAGGACAAACTATTATTACACACAAATCAATACGATCGCGAATCAGAGAAGTAATTTGAGATTAGCAAGATGGGAAGCAGACAGCTTGAAGATGGTTGCTCTCTAATCTCTATCCTGGAAATCACGTAAATCCTGCGAATCCTGCTTCAAAAAATCTTCAAACAGTTACCACCGCCAACCGTTTCTTGCCGTCCATCCGAACCTTCAGCGGCTTTTCGAGGTGAGTGAGTCGGAAATATTTCCACGATTTCTCGATCTCGAAACCTTCGACGGTCTGCCAGTCGATGAAGCTGTCGTCTGTTTCGTGCGGGACGTTGAAGTAGCCGATGTTGAGCGCGACGAGGTTGTGGAAGAAGTGGCTTCCTTGTGACGCCTCGACCTGGAAGTGGGGGAGTCCCGCCTCGACGATCACCTTCGCCATGTCGATATGCGTCCACTTGATGGGGATGCCGAGGAAGCGGTCGCGTGAGCCCCATCTACCCGGCCCGATCAGGATGTACTGGCGTCCCTGCTCCTTCATGAAGCGGTTGATCTCCTCCAGTTCATCCTTCATCTCGACGGTTTTCGTGACTTCGAAGCGGTCGTTTTGCAGATATACGATGTCGTGCAGACCGCTGATAACGCCGTTGCCGAGTGCGCGGGTGGAGAGCAGGAGGAGGTTGTCGCGGTCGAAGTGATCGATATCGATATCGACAGTATCGTGCTGCACGAAGAGCGGTCGGATCTGGAGCAGCGTGAAGGTGGCGGGTGACAGATCGACAGCGAACTCGATCTCGACGGGTACGCCCAGCGCTGCTTCACCGAGCTCAAGCACGCGACTGAGGATTCCGGACAGCGGGAAGTCGCCGTAGCGGATCGGATTGCGGTAGGTGATTACGCGCGGACCCTGCACGTATTTGCCGTCCAGAAACTGTTTTCGTTCGTAGTCGTATACCGACGTGACGGGAAGAAAGACATCCCCCTTCAGCTTCGAAGTGATCGAAATCCGATTCATGGTGACGTCTTCGCCCTTTGAGATGTCGAATTCTTTATCGGCCAGGTCGAGCGCGAAGAAGCTGTCCTGGTTGCTCTCGACGACGTCCTCGATCTTGAGGATATCGATGTTGGGCTTTCCGGGTGAGTACTGGAAGGTCTTTTCACCTTCGACCACGATCCTGCCCAGCCCCACCGCGATATGCGCCACGCCGTCGCCCGGTTCGGTATAAACGGGGTAGAAGTTGTGCGACTGCGCCACACCGGATATCAGCGGAAAGTGGTTCCCGGCGATGTATTCCTTACCCGCGATTTCCTGGATCACGACCGCCATCTTTTCTTCCTGGAGCTTGTAGTTGATGCTCTCGATGTAGTTGCGCTGATCCTTCTGGAAGGGTGAGGAGAAGACCATCTTGATCGCGTCGGCGAGTTGCTTCAGGCGGACGTCTTCGTCGGGGTGGTTGTTGGGCAGCATGAAGGTGTCGTAGATACCGGCAAAGGGCTGCGATTGGGAGTCTTCAAGCAGACCGGACGACCGCACTGCCAGCGGGTAACGGGCGTGATTAAGGTAGATTTTCAGGCGTACGATCAACTGCGGGCTGAGTTCACCGTGCAGGAAGACGCGCACCACCTCTTCGCTGGAGATGTTCAGCGCTTTGTCGTGGATGTGGTTGTGTTCGACGAAGAGGTCGAATTCGTCCGTACCGACGATCACCGTGCCGGGCACCTTGATCTTTACGCCGGGAAAATCCTTTTCCAGATCGAGCGTGGTCAGGAGCGCGTTCAGGAATGCCAGACCACGTCCCTTGCCGCCGAGTGAACCGGTCGAGAGTAAAAGGATGCGATCCCGCTCGTCGATACTCGATTCGTCGAAATTGATCACCTTGCCGCGGTTGCGTTTGTGCCGGATGTCGTCGAAGATGGTGACGAGGTAGTTGCGCAGTGCGGCGACATCAGGGAAATCGGAGGCGGACAGGCTTCTCAGCTCTTGCGCGACGTGATAGAATCCGTGTGCGATCAACCAGGTGGAATAGTCGTTCTGCTGCGAGTGATAGAGCAGCGATTCGTCCGGGATGGTTTTGAGATTGTGTTCGAACTCGGGAAGGCTGTTCGCCCTGCTGATGATCTCACCGTCAGAGCGCCGGAAGAAAAACGGTCCGAAACCGAGGTAATGCATGATGAAACGCTTCAGCTTCACATTGAATCGCTGCGAATTTTTATCGATGAACGCCGCCTGGATCTGATCGGCGTGCTGGAGGTTGGCGCGGTCGATGGACATCATCAGAAGCGGCAGCGTGGGTAATTCGCTGCGGACTCTGCGCAAAAGACGGATGCCCGCGCTGGCGTCGAACCTGCCGTTGTGCCGCATGTTAACGTTGGAGATCACGCTGAGCAGATTGTCTTTGTACTTCTCGTACAGCCGTACAGCGTCTTCGAAAGTATGAGCCATGATGACCTTGGGTCTGGTTCGCATCAGGAGCCGTTTGTTGACGTCGTTGAGTTCGGTGCGAATCAGTTCCTGCGTCTGCTCCATGATCATCGAGTAGAGGATCGGCAGCACTTTCGAGCATTGATAGACGGTGTTTTCCACCAGCAGAATGACGCGGACGTTGCCGTTGGTGGTGTCGTACTCGGCGTTTCGCATGTCCTCGATCGATTTGATGATCGCCACAAAGAGCCTTGCGTCACCCATCCAGAGGAAGATGTCGTGGAACAGGTTCAGATCGGATCTTCTGAAGAGCGAGATGTTGTAGGAATAGCGGTTGATCAGCAGCACGATGGGCAGATCGGGTTCGATTTGCTTGATCGACGCGGCAAGCTCGAAGACTTTCCGACTGTTCAGGCGCATCATGAAAACGACAAGATCGTACTTCTCTTCCCTGATCGCCGCTTCGATATCGTCGTTCAGCATCATGGTGGTGATCATGGGACTCATGCTGAGGTCGAGTTGACGGAATTCGCCCACGATCTGCTCCGAGAGCCGTCCGTCCTGCTCGAGGATGTAGGCGTCGTAGTAGCTGGCGATCAGAAGGACGTTCCGCACGCGCTTCTGCATCAGATTGTGGAAGTTGTCCTCGCCAAACTTGAAACGTGTATAGAAGTCGATCAATTGCCTGTCGATCATCCGGTTCCCCTAATTAATCATCGATATTTTGCAGAATGGCGCTCGAGTAGAAACCGTCAAGCACTATCTTCGGGGGGAGTTTGTCTGAATCTGGATTTACAGGCTAGGGAATGAGACCCTCACCCCAGCCCTCTCTCATTTCATGGGCGAGGGAGCAGGGAGGTGGTCGCTCGCAGATGGACATCCATCCGCATCTTTATCCGCCCCGCACCTATCGACGTGTAACACCACGCCTTCGTCGTGAATGAACACGCCGACAGGTGCGGGATCGAACAAATCTGCTGGCTGGAGGATTCAGGGTGGTGCACAAACCCCATGGTTCACACCATGGGCTAAATTCTGTCGTTCCTGCGGAACTTGGGGAAAGGACGACAACTTGTTCATCGATCATCACGATTCCCAGGTCGTTCCTCTGGAACTCGGGAAAGGAGGGTTTACCACCGATTTTTCTGGACAATTTTCGGGCGATTTCCAACTTCAAATCATGCCAATCGAACTCGATAAAAAGAAAATATTCTGGATCGCGGGTGAGCGATCCGGCGACCTTCATGCTTCCAACGTCATGAAGGCGCTGAAGAATTCCTTGTACGACTACTACCATCTGGGTATCGGTGGACCGTTGATGCAGAAGCAGGGGTTGAAACCGCTGTTTCCGTTCAACCGTTTCGCGGTGATGGGCTTCATCGAAGTGGTCAAACACCTGAAGTTCTTCTTCAAGGTCGAGAAGCGTATCCGCGAAGAATTCGAGAGCAGTCCGCCCAATCTGGTCGTGCTGGTCGATTACCCGGGCTTCAACATGCGCATCGCGAAGATGGCGGACAACCTCGGAATCCCGGTATTATATTACATCAGTCCGCAATTCTGGGCATGGAAGCACAACCGCGTACACGATCTCAAGGATTACACCCGACACGTCGCGGTGATTCTGCCTTTCGAAAAGGAGCTTCTGGACATCCATCGGGTGAATTGTACCTACGTCGGGCATCCTATCGCGGAAGAGATATCCATCGACAACACGCGCGAGCAGTTTGCCAGATCGCACAACCTCGACATGAACAAGAAGTGGCTGGGTTTCTTCCCCGGCAGTCGCGAGATCGAGGTTCACAAGATGCTGCCGCCGTTTCTGAAGGCGATCAAGCTCTTCGATCCAAACGAGTACGAATTCCTGATCTCCACTACGAGCAATATCACCACCGAGACCTACCTGCACATGACCAGGCAGGCGAACCTGCGCAACTTCCACCTGATCGAAAAGGGCAACTACTCGATGATGGCGCACTGCGATTTTCTGGTGGTTACATCCGGCACCGCGACCATCGAGACGGCCTTCATCGGAACGCCGTTCATCATCGTCTATAAGACGAGTCGGTTATCCTACGAACTCGGCAAGCGACTCGTCAAGATCAAACGGATCGGACTACCCAACATCATCCTGGAAGACGACGTCATCCCGGAACTCATTCAGGGCGATGTCAACGGCAAGAACATACACGACAATATCATGCGGTTTCTGGACGATGATATGCTTTATCGCGAGATGCAGGGCAGACTCAGGGAGATCCACAAGCTTTTGGGCGAGAAAGAGGCTTCCGTCGAGACAGCCGGTATCATCTTGAAGCTCCTGCAAGACCGGAGCTGGATCGATGTCCCGTAAGAAGCGGGGACCGCTCAGGCGGTTCTTCAAGAGTCCATTTGTTCACGCCACATTATCGCTGATCACGAAATATCTCGGCTCGCTTCTGATCTACCTCTACGGACTTTCCTGGCGTTTCGAGCGCATCAACGAAAACAGGAATCAGCACGCGCTCTACCTGCTCTGGCATCAGAACATCCTGACAATGCACTGTCGCAAATTCGAAGGTATGGCATTTCTGGTGTCGCTTTCGAAAGACGGCGATTATGTCACCGGCCCCGCGGAGATACTTGGTTTCAAAGCGATCCGCGGCTCTGCTGCCCGTGGCGGGATGAAGGCTGCAAAGGAGATCATCCGGGTGGCGAAAGATTGCTCGGTGCTGATCGTCACAGACGGACCGAAGGGCCCTGCTCATGTGGTGAAAGAAGGCGCGCTTTTCCTCGCATACTACACGAAACTACCGCTCGTTCCGATCGCCGTGGATGTCGATCGGGTATTCGAATTCAAGTCGTGGGACCGGTTTCGTCTGCCCAAGCCGTTTGCCCGAATCCGCTTCCGGTACGGCGATCCCATCTACATTCAAACAAAGGACGATCTTCTGGTGAAATACAATCTCGTGCAAACCGCAATGACGGAGTTGACAGAAATCAACCGCTTCAAAACTCTGTCGGAAAATAACTGAAATTCTGTGAGGTGTGTTATGAAGATATCATCACGAGCCCATCAGGTGCAGGAATCACCCATCCGCAAGCTCTATCCGTATGCGACCACGGCGAAAGAAGCCGGGATTCACATATATCATCTGAACATCGGTCAACCCGATATCGAGACCCCGAAAGCGATGCTCGACGTCTATGCAAATTACCACGACAAAGTGTTGGCGTACGGTCCCTCCCAAGGTCTCTACGATTACCGAAAGAATCTGGTGCGCTACTACAAACGCCACAACATCATACTCGACGATACCGATAAAACGGAAATCATCGTCACCACAGCCGGATCGGAAGCGATTATCTTCGCCATGCTGGTTACATGCAATCCGGGTGACGAGATCATCATCCCCGAACCGTTTTACACCAACTACAACGGCTTCGCGACCCAGGCGGGTGTGAACATCGTTCCGCTCACCACCTACGCCGAAGACGGTTTCGCGCTGCCGAACGACGACGCGATTATCGAGAGGATTTCCGGCAAAACCCGCGCCATCATGATCTGCAACCCGGGCAATCCAACCGGCGCCGTCTATAGTCGTAAGGATATCGAGCGTCTCTGCGCGATCGCCAGGAAGCATGACCTCTACATCATTGCGGACGAGGTTTATCGTGAATTCATCTACGACGGTAAAACACACACCAGCATTCTGCAAATCCCGGGCATGGAGCAGCACGCCATCATGGTCGATAGCATCTCCAAGCGCTACAGCGCATGCGGCGCACGGATCGGCTGCATCATCAGCAAGAATCATGAGCTGATGAAAGCCGTCCTCAAGTTCGCGCAGGCAAGGCTCTGTCCGCCCACCATCGACCAGCTCGCTGCCAACGCCGCGATCGATATCGAGGAGCAGTATTTCAAGAACATCCTCGTCGAATACGACAAGCGTCGCAACATTGTCTATGAAGAACTCATGACCATCGACGGCGTCATCTGCAAGAAGCCCGCCGGCGCGTTCTACATCATCGCCAAGCTGCCCATCGAGGACGCGGAAGATTTCACGATATGGATGATGAAGGACTTCTCCATCGACAACGAAACGGTGATGGTCGCCCCCGCAGAGGGCTTCTACGCCACGCCGGGAATGGGGAAGGACGAGGTCCGTCTCGCCTATATCCTGAACGAAAACGACCTCAGAAAGGCGATGTACATCTTCAAGAAAGCGCTGGAAGCGTATAGAAACAGATAGTATCGAATTGCAATAGATTCAGCCGGCGAGTTCGATTTGGATTCGCCGGTTATTTCATATTCTCGAGTCGTTGGATTTCCTGTTTGATTTCGTCAATAACCTCGGAATTGGATATTTGCTTTTTGCCGCTACTCCCTTTAGTTGAGAACACATAGAAAACATGACCGCCGAAATTCTTTGTGAATTGTTCGTGTGTTTTCAGTTGAATAGCCTTTTCCTTGAATATCTCAGGAAGCTGAATTCCTGCTTGTATTGGTTTAATCTGTAATCCGATGAAATATTGGTTTATCTTGATATAGAAATCGACATTATACAACCGGTCCCATTCGTCCGAAGCAGGCTCAATCGTTCGATCCAGTAATACCTGTAACTGTCCATACACCGTATCAATCTCTGTACGATATCCGTCATAGGTTCGGTTGATGACAAGGTTGATCATATAATCAATACAATCCTGCTCGGTGATTTTTTCGACTTCTGCCTGAAGGACTTCTGTTATCTTGATATACAGTTTTCTTCCGAGTTCTTCGATATGCTCTTTAGGTCTAACTTGGGAGAAATAATACTTTCTCCATTCATCAATCGATTTAGGCTCACAATTACGGATACTTTCGGATGTTGCCCCGACATTCCTCTTGAAATTCAATTGGAATCGATTCATGACGCTGTTAAGTACCCATTCTTTAGCCATTTCAATCTCCTAATTCAATGAATTTTGTGCGATACTTATACTCATACGAAGAATCGACATCAGCTAATCCCTCTTTGATCAGGTGGTAATTCAGCATAGTTTTATTGCTCAGGTACAGATAACACAACAGATTGCGGTCCCGATCGAATTTTTCATTGTCGAATTTCATGAACACTTTCTGGCCCATGGTTTTCTCAAGTAAAAATTTCGTCGCCTCACCGTTGATACCGTCCTTTTCTTTGATTCCGATCAATCTGACGACTAATCCATTGCTGAGTTGTATCAACGCAGGGCTCAGAACCTTTCGCACAGAAAAGAATTCCTCTCTTTCCTGTTTTTCCTTGTCGATTTTCGAACCGTACTGCAATTTCTTGGGATCGACCTTTTTATCGAGCTTCAATGGATCATTGAACAGGTACGGTAGCTTCCGATATTGCGATTGTACGTCAAACGGTTCATATTCATCGACGAACTCGAACGATGTCCCCGAAATATCGAGCTGATCCAGATTGAGCTTCTTCTTGATGATCGGCATGAATTCTTGATTGATTTCGATGCCAATGGAATTCCTGCCGGTGTTTTTCGCTGCCAGGCATGTCGTTCCGCTACCAAGGAAAGGATCTAGAACCGTGTCACCCACAAAGGCGAACATCTTGATCAATCTTCGGGGAAGTTCTTCTGGGAACATAGCGATATGTTGATCCTGTTTTGCTCCTGCAAAGTTCCAGTGACCCGTAAAATATTGATTCCATTCTTCTTTCGACATTATTGATTGCTGCTTCTGCTCTTTGGTTGTCTTAGGTGGGTTCCCTTGTTTTTTGAATATCATGATGAATTCATAATCCAGCTTCAAAATCCCATTTCGCGGGTATGGATAGCTGCCCATGATCGTAGCGCCACCGGTTGTGTTGGTGGTAGTAACTTTCTGCCAGATTATTGCGCCCATATAATCGAAGCCTATAGTTTCACAGAAACGAACGATTTCAGTTCTGATCGGAATTACCTTGTATCTGCCATAATAAACGGACCGGGCGAACTGGTCTCCGATATTAATGCAGAGACGACAGCCGGGATGAAGAACACGATGACATTCTTGCCATACGATGTTGAGATTGTTGATATACTCTTCGTAACTGTCATTATACCCGATCTGATTATCTGAACCGTAATCCTTCAACTGCCAGTAAGGAGGTGAGGTAATTATCAAGTGGACAGAACGATCATCGACCGATTTCATATTCCGACTGTCACCGTGGATGATTCTATGATTCGTGCTCATGAATGATTTACTCCAATTACCATGTAATAAAACCTTTACACGAAAAGCGCACGATCTTGTCAAGGTTCATCACAGATCGATTTTTCTATCGAGAATGGATCTTTTACAGCACCCTTCCTTCTTTCTCCGCTTTTTTATCCAGACCGGCGCCGATCGCCAGTCCGACCGCCAAGCCGATTGCGATACCGGCACCTTTATCCATGAAAATGATGCCGAACATCATACCAAGAAACATGAATGTCCCTGCGTGGTGTCCTTTCCGCACAATTTCATGCTTTGAAGCAAGGTGCTGTTCCATTTTGTTGCGGAGCCTGCGTAACTGCTTCCGCTTCAGTCGGTCGTTGCGGATATCTGGAAGCAAGGCGGTCAGTTCCGGGACTTTATGCAAGAATTCGGCGCACTCCTGGCACTCGCTCTGTAATCCTTCCATCCGATCGATGATTCGCGGTACGATATCGAGGTTATAGCGTTTAATCTCTTTTTCCGTGAAGCCACAGGAATCGATTGTATGCTGAAAATGATCCGAGAGCTTTGCCATAAGACACTATTCCCCTTTATCCGCATAGTTTCGATACGAAGGCTGGCGATTCCCCCGGATCATGTCCAGCTTTTTCGGGAAATCACTTGATCAGGGCCAGTCTGCGCACGTCCTGCTTTCCTCCGGCGTTGACCCTGCACGTGTAGATTCCCGATGAAACGTTCTCGGCATTCCACACAATCGTGTGTGGTCCGGCAGACAGCTTTTCGTGAATCAGTCTGGCAATCCGTTGTCCTCTTGCATTGTAGATGCTCATCTCGCAGAAGGATGGTCTTTCGAGCGTGAAGCGGATCGTGGTCTCCGGGTTGAACGGATTCGGGTAGTTGTACAGTTCGAGTGCCGGTTTCGGATCCGTTACCTCTTCAGTGCCGTATGGGAATGTGGTGTTCATATAGACGCCGTCTTCGGTGCAGGCGATCACGTTTTCGCAGTCGATCAGCGGATGAAAGGTGATCGAATTGATTTGGAGGTTCGGCAGATCGCTATTCATGTATTCGAGCTCCCAGATATCCGGATGCCACATGGCGATGCCTTCCGATGTTGTTCCCACAGGCGGATTCCAGCCAACGAAGAGGTAATTGCACCAATTCCAGTTCACGCAATGGAGGTTGTCGGAATAGAACTCCAGCGTCCAGTTTTGTCCGTTGTTCTGTGATGACCACAGCCCGGAGGAATTCGACACACCATCAAAGACTCCGTAGAGCGTCCCGCTGCTGTTGTAAGCGAGGTCGGTGAATTGCTGTGAAGTTGTGTACGTATTCCAGTTATCGCCACCGTCGGCAGAATGGTAAATGCAGTATTCGCCGCATATAGCGATGTCGGTATTCCAGAAAGCAATGTCGTAGCGAGCTCCTTCGTCATCGCCGGGCGCATCCCAGGTGATGCCGTCCTCGGATGTATAAAGACCGTATTCGGCGCCGGCATAGTAAATTCCCGTGGATTGATCCTTCTCCAGAAAATACGGCCAGGGAGAATAGACAGCCACCTCCTGCTGATTGGTCTCCAGATCGAGCTGATAGATACCGTCCGACCAGCTTCCGTCGCCCATGATGAACAGACAGTGGGTGTCGTCCAGCGGCGCGAAGCCGACAACCGGCAGGTTGGTCTGGACGAATTCGGTTTGAACTTCCGGATCGATGTAGAGGCCGTTATCGGTTCCGGCCATCGTATAATATGGGTTTTCGAGGTTGAAGAAAAGCGTCTGGATGTTACCTTCAATCGAGTTGAACGGCAACCAGTCCTGTGCATTGAGCGACATGATGGATATTACAATCAGTAAAGCCATTAGCGTTCTCATAGTACACCTCCTCTCGGTGCTATATTAAAGATGCAAAATCTATTCCGTTGTCAAGTTTATTCAACTCCGGGTACCCGATATAACTTTTTCCTTGCGCTTGTACGGAGGCAGCAGAATACAGGTGTAATCACGTTCGGAGGATATGAAGTGAGTCGAACGCTCAAAGCAGATATGCTTCTACTCTTTACAGCCATGATCTGGGGCTTCTCGTTTGTTGCCCAGCGCAAGGGAATGGAATATGTGGGACCGTACCTGTTCAACGGCATCCGCTTCCTGCTGGGCGCGGCGACGCTCTATCTCATCGTGCTGATTCGAGGAAAGAAAAGCGGCTGGAACAAGCCTCTGCCGGGAATCATCCTCGGATTGATTCTCTTCACAGCAGTATCGCTTCAGCAGGTTGGACTGGTCTATACCACAGCGGGGAAAGCGGGGTTCATCACCGGGCTGTACGTGGTGTTCGTTCCGGTGCTTGGATTGTTCCTCGGGCAGCGAATTGGGATTTATGGCTGGCTGGGCGTCGTTCTCGCTGTAATCGGCTTGTATCTGCTGAGTGTAAACGAAAGTTTCACCGTGTCTTACGGCGAGATTCTCGTGCTTCTGTGTGCGATTGTCTGGGCGGTTCAGATCCAGTTCATCGATAAGCAGGCGAGGCTTGGCAATCAGACCGCACTCGCGTTCTATTCCTTTGTGACCTGCGCGATTCTGAGTATGATCGCGGCGCTGATTGCGGGAGAAGTACGGTTGGAAGGTGTCAGCGACGCGTGGCTGACGATCGCCTATGGCGGCGTGTTATCTGTCGGTGTGGCTTTCAGCTTGCAGATCGTAGCGCAGCGTGATGCGCCTCCGGCTCATGCGGCTGTGCTGTTCAGTCTGGAGAGTGTTTTCGCGTTGATCGGCGGGATGTTGTTATTACAGGAGAAGATGAGCGTTCGAAGTTATCTGGGATGCGGCTTGATTCTGCTTGGAATCCTGGTATTGCAGTTACCGAAGCTTTTACGAAGCACAAGAAGAAAATCGAATCAGTCCTTTAGTTCCCTGTCCGCGCCACGATAGCCGATACACCGCCCATCTTCGTCGAAAACGGGAACGCCATTCGTCACAAGGTGTACTCTGCGGCCCTCTTGTGAAAGGCACCAGTTATCGAGATTGACGATTGGAGCATTTGAAGCGCGAAGATCAGCAAACAAGGTTCCGACTCGTTTAGCTTCTTCGGGATCCATGAGATCGAAAGGCGTTCGACCGATTACTTCTTCCGGATGATAGCCCAGCACATCGAAAATGCGACCACTACAGAAAGAAAACTTCCCATGCTCATCAATCTCCCAGATCCAGTCGCTGGTGCAATCAATGATATCCTTGAGCCGGGAATCGAAATGCCGAAGGGCTTCCATTTGCTTCTTCTGTTCCGTGATATCGGTACACAATGCGACCAGGCAAGGCCCTTCCGGGGTTGACTCGAGCATCGCGTTGATGGAGATATAAACCCGGGAACCGTCACGTCTCAAGTAAACAGTCTCGAAGTTCTTCAGATAGCCGTCACGGACCGTCTTCGAAACAGCAACGGTGTTGGATTCCTTCGCTTCGGGCGCTGTCCAGTCGATAACCGATTGTCCCTTGATCTGTTCGAGATTGTCGAACATAGCCATTTTCATATACGTCTCGTTGGCATCAATAACACGACCATAAGTATCCACGACAACATAGCCCGTTCCTGTAATATCGAGCGTCAATCGATATCGCTCCTCGCTCTTCCTCAGCGTTGCTTCCGCTTTCATCCTGACGCTGTTTTCGAGGATCAGTTTCTCTTTAGTCCGATCAAGGTCCTCCATAGTCAGTCGCAGGTCGTCAATAGCCTTTTCCCGATCTTCCACGATGCGACAGAGTTCTATACCTGCCACGATCTCATCGTTCTCGTTCCTAAGCGGTGATGCGATGTTCTCGAAGCGAAAAGATATCCCTTCCCGGGTGATGCCGACTCGTATCGCCTTGCATACCTTTCCGCTGCTGAATGATTTCATGACTGGGCATCCGATACAGATGGATTCACGTTTTTCATATACTTGATAACAATATTCGCCGATGTGTGATCCAAAGAGGTCGATCATGAATTGGTTCTGATAGACGATTCGTAACTCTCTATCCTGGATGCTGAGGCCATCGCCCATCGATTGCATGACGTTTTCCAGTAGCAGAGAATCGTTCATAACGATCTCTCTTGCTTCGAGAAAACACTTGTCCCGTTTTTCCATATAGCCGCCTGCTTGTAATAGAAACGATCAATTTATATTCTCTGAAAACGTCTCCGAGAGGAAAATACCTCTTGTGTAACGCAACACAAAGCTAAATATCCACCCGATACATTATTTGACAACCTTTTCCGCTTCCGGCACCGTATATGCTGCAATCCATGAGGTGGATCTCCGTAAGAAAATATCATTCATTTTCTTCGTTTCAACAATATAAAAATGACGGATTTGCGACATTATTGCGACCGGAATCGCGCTATTCCAGAATTATTATGTTGATTCCTTTTCTGTCTGTATCCCGAGTGATTCGGATACATCAGACTCAAGGAATAAATTACACAGCGGGAGATCGAAGAGCTGAAATATCGTCATAAATTCGGGTGAGAAGAAGTATGGCGTTCGTCAGATAATTCTCTTTACAAAAAGAGGATTTTGCAGTGAATGTGGTCTGGATGTAATGATATTGTAAATCAATAATATGGATAAAAGGAGACTCGACATGGCAATTGGCTGGAAATTACCGGACGTACCCAGAAAGACCGAACTCTTCGAAGCGGAGGAGTGGTATCAGAAGCTGCTGGCAGAACGACTCGGCAGAGAATACGAACCGATCAAGCGCAGTAATTTCGGCGAGTACGATATGGCGGTGAACTATCTGACATCGGTACTGGAAGAGGCGAGAGCGATCGAGAAGGTCGCTGTGTTCAACATCGATCACATGGCGCAGATCGAATTCAGCGGAGCGGACGCGATCGCGCTCCTGGATCGCGTTCTTCCCATCGATATCCACGCAATGAAAATCGGACAGTGCAAATACACGCTGCTGATCAACGAAGATGGCGGTGTGATGGACGATATGATCCTCATGCGGATGGACGATACCCGGATCATCCTGGTAATCAACGCCGGCCACGATCTCACGGACGAAACGATTGGCAAAGTATCCGACGCGGACTTCATTCTGCGCTTCAAGAGAGATGGCGAGGATGTCACCGTGAAGGATCTCTCCGGCGATCTGGTAAAGATCGATATCCAGGGTCCCTATTCCTACAGGCTTGTCTCCGACCTCTACGGCATCGAGGTTCTCCGCAACCGGGCCAAGCCCGATAAAAACATGGGCTATTTCACATTCAACGAGTTCGAATACGAAGGACTTCAGTATATCATCAGCCGCACGGGCTACACCAACCGCTGGGGTTGGGAGCTTTACGTGCCGGTGGAAGTTGCCGAAGCGCAATTCAAGCGGATCGTGGAAGCCGCACTGGAGATGGGCGGAATGCTCGTCGGATTGGGCGGCAGAGACGAGAACAGAATGTCCGCGGGTCCGTTCGGTCTGCCGTTGATGGGACAGGAATACCGTCCCGACTGGATCCCGACCAATACGCCGCTCTACAACGCCGCGATCGATCTGAACAAACCGGCGTTCGTCGGCAGGGAAGCGCTGGTGAACGATCAGAACAACGATCAGCGCATGGCGATCATCATCACCGAGGGAATCGTGAGCGACCGTGCTATCTACATGGACGGCAAGCGCGTCGGGATGGTCACCTCGAGCATTAATTCACCCAACGTGCCGCTGGAAAAGCGTCAGTTCATCGGATCGAAACGCAAGGCCGTGAACGAGGAGAACGGCACGGCGGCGATCGGTATCGGCTGGTTCGAACACAATCCGTTCGAAGTCGATGCGGAGGGAAAAGATGTCCTTGCAAAGGATGATCAGCCTGTTCGTATCCCGCTCGAGTTCTTCCGTCTGGACGATTACGGAAATCCCAAGGGGAAACCGATGTCGGGCTATTTGTCCGCTGACGGCGTGACACCCGCAACAGCGCCAAAGCCGCTGAAATATATCGAGAATTTGTAGGAATCCGGAGATTTCATGCAGAAAATCGACCTCGAGAAAGCGATCTACGAAAAGAAGGAACATTTCATGGAGCGTTATCCTGTATTTGTTCGGAAGCTGGTTCTCAAATTTCTGGAAAAGGTGATCCACTCCAGAGAGGTGAACGATTTTGTTGATCTGCATCATGATAAAAAGGGGATACGGTTTATCGAGGCGATGTTCGAATATTTGAATTTCTCTTACTTGATATCGAACAGCGATCGAGAAAAGATACCATCGGAAGGCAAGCTGGTCATCGTGGCGAATCATCCGCTGGGTGCGCTGGACGGCGTGGCGTTGATCAAGTCGATCTGGGAAATTCGCAAAGATGTTAAAATAGTGATGAACGATCTGTTGTTGTCATTTGAACCGCTTCAAGAATTCGCCATTCCCTTCGATGTCTTCTCCACGAAGAGTCAGAAAGAGTCGATCAACCGCATACGGAATGCACTCGTCAATGAAGAGGTTGTGATTTTCTTTCCGGCTGCTGAGGTCTCCCGCTTCGGTGTGAAGGGAATTCGCGACGGCTACTGGAAGAAGGGTGCCGTACAGTTCGCGCAGAAGTTCGACGCGCCGATTCTACCGGTGTATATCAAGGGATTCAATTCTCCGGGCTTCTATTGCTTCTCGATGATCCACCGGAATTTCTCGACCTTCCTGCTGGCGGACGAGATCTTCCGCAAGCGAAATCAGAATATCACGTTCAAGATCGGCGATCCGATCCCGCCCAGTTCGCTCAAGGCTTCCGGCATGAACCTCAACGATGTCACCAGGCTTCTGAAGAAGCATGTGTATCGGCTGGGAAAGGGTCGGAGAGGGGTATTCAAAACCGTGAAGACGATCATCCATCCGGTTGCGAAGAGCCTGCTGCGCAAGGAATTATCACAGTCAACATTTCTGGTGAAGCCGCAGGAAAAGAAGCACGTCTATATGATCGATGGCGAAGCTTCGCCCAACATCATCCGCGAGATATCCAGGCTTCGCGAGCAGACTTTCCGCAAGGTCGGTGAAGGAACGGGCGATAAACTGGATACCGATGAATACGACGCGTATTACAAGCATATCGTTGTGTGGGACGACGAGAATCTCGAGATCATGGGATCGTATCGTATCGGGCATGGAAAAGAGATCATGCAGAAATTCGGACCGGACGCTTTCTATTCGGCGTCTCTGTTCGATTTCAACCCCAACTTCCTGCCCATTCTGGAAAATTCGATGGAACTCGGACGCAGTTTCGTTCAATACAAATACTGGAAGAGCCATGCGCTGGAGTACCTCTGGAAGGGTATCGGCGCATTCTTGAGCCAGAATAAAGACATTCGGTGGATGTTCGGATGCATCAGTATCAGCGATTCCTACAACGAACTGGCGAAAGTGCTGATGGTTTCGTATTATCGCAAGTGGTACTGGAACGACATGAATCTGGCTCAGGCAAAGAAACAATACATCCTGTCGAAAAAAGACGAACAGGAAGCCAGCATTACTCTCAATGGAGAGGACTACATCAAAGACTACAACGATATGAAGATTGCGCTGAAGAGTTTGGGATATACCATTCCTGTGCTATACAAGGAGTATCTCAAGTTGTGCGATTACGGTGGCTTGACTTTCATCGATTTCGGCGTGGATGAAAACTTCTCAAACACGGTTGATGGACTGGGATTGTTCGACTTGCGGAAACTGAGTTCAAAATCATACAAGCGATATTTCCCGACGGAATAGCAGGAGGCCCAAATATCACCGCGGAAAATCTTTAGAAGGCTTTTCAGGAAGAAGCCGAAGAATACCGTTATACAATCCATTCGATATGCCATGACAGCAGCGCTCACATGGTTTATCGAGCTTGCCGTGCTGGTGTTTCTCGAAGAAGTCGTTCTGAAGGATATCTGTAAATACGACTACCTGATTGCGGGTGGTATCGCGTTCACGGTCTATCTGATCGCAAACTACATCATCGGCGTGAAGTGGGTTTTTCATAGTCGGGCGCACCATAGTAAAGCATACGAGTTGATGACATTTCTGGTTATCAATCTTTTCGGGCTGATCATATACGAAGTGCTGCTCTGGGTATTTACCTCGCAGTTTCATATCTATTACGTTATATCCAATATCATGACCAATCCGTTCGTCTATGCCTGGAATTTCTTCTCGAGGAAATACTTCCTCTATGATTGATAAAGTCCAGGATTGTCTGAAAAGTGAATCGACAACCATCGCGTAATTTCTAATTTGATCGGGATCAGTAAAATAACCAAAATAAGCGTGTTCGCAGATGAATCTTGTACTAAATCCCGGAACGGAAACGGTAAATGTTGACAAAAAAACATTATCACCACAAATCAATAATGGAAAAAATCATACAGGAAGAGAATGATGCATCAGAAATACGAAGATGTTCTTCAGGAATTGCGGGATGCGGAAGTAGGTCAGATCGGACTGAAGGACTTTTTTGAAAAAGCGAAGAAAGCGGTCGAGATATCGCGGAATGAAGACGAGATAACGCAAACGCTGGCCGTAATGCACGAATTCGGCTGTCGATATCAGGACCAGCGGATCGAGTTACCGAATTCCGATTTATTCGAAGAGATTTGCGAGTTCACTCGTCAATACGGATCGGTAGCGGATATCGTGCGTTTCGAATTCCTTTGGATCTCGGAGTTGATTCGCGAGGGTAAGTTCAAACAGGCGTTCGATTTTCTGGTGGACATCACGCCGAAAGTCGAGGATCTCGACCGTGCAGAACTCACGGCGAAACTCAATCTGCTGACGGCAACAATCCTGCTTTACGAAGACCGCGACAAGGAAGCTGGACCCTACGTTGAGCTGGCTTCTGACTATTACGAGTCGTCCGAAAACAGGTTCGACATCTACAGAACGTTGAATCTCAAGATCGTATTATCCTGGATGGCAGGCGATTATGTACTGTGTCGCAAGTTCCTGCAGCGCGCGCTTGACGATTTCGAAGATGTTATGTCGCCTCAGGATTATGTTGATGTCCTGAGCAGAATGGGCAACATCTGCAATCGACAGGGTGAGAATGAAGAAGCGATCAAGTGCCTGACAAGGGCGCAGGAACTCTCCGAGAAGTACAATCTCGAAAGAACCCTCGCGGACAACTATCTGACGCTTGGCAACGTATATATGGATACGAACAACGCGGAGCCGGCGCTCGATTGCTACCGCAAAGCTGCCGATATCTTCGACAAACTCAATTCGAAGGGTGGCTATGGATCGGCTGTGAACGACATCGGAACCGTTTACATGAATCTGAAAGATTACGATAAGGCTCGAGAGCATTTCGAGAAAGCGCTCGGTGTATATCTTCAGGCGAACATGAAGCGCGAAACCGTACCACTACTCAATAATCTGGCCATTGTATGTCAGCATACCCGCCAGATTAAGAAAGCCGTCGATTATGTCAGGCTTTCCTATGATACCGTTCAGGAATACGGCAATAAATACGAGCTGATCGAGACAATCAACGTGATGGGCTATATGCTCGCCGAGGACGCCCATGATCGTGAAGATATCACGGTGTTCCCTTGGATCGAGGAGCGTCTTGAAGAAGGCAGGAAGCTTGCCGAGGAAATCGATGCGAAGACATTGCTCCTCTGGTGTATTCGAGCCCATGCCGATGTGCTGGACAGTAAAGCCCTGACATATATGAAACTGAATGATCCGTCCAGCGCATTCGAGGCGCAAAGCGCTGCTTCGACATTACTGCGTGAAGAAAACTCGATGCGCAAACAGCTGACGAGCGAGAGCATGATGAAGAAGGTCGAAGAGGTTACCGCGCAGCTCGAATTGAAATTGCAGAAGAAAGAATCCGAAGAGCTGAAGAAGATTAACGCCGACCTGAAAGAAGCCAATCGCCGCCTGATGCAGCAAGGTAATGAGATGCTCGATCTGGAGCGCCGAAACTCCGCGCTGGCGATGGCCGTTACCGCCAATCACGAGATCAATCAGCCGTTGATGGTCATCCAGGGAAACCTCGAACTTCTGGTCAATTCACTGGGTGAGCACAACCTTTCCGAGAATGAAATGGTTTATTTGAAGCGGTTGAACAATTCGGTGCGCAGGATTCAGAAGATCCTGGAGCGATATCGCGAAAGCAATCAATATGTGTTCGATTTCTACAGCACCGAAACGAAGATGGTAACGCTGAACAACAAGGTAAAATCCGACGAATCGTAAACAATCCAACTTCTGAATGTGTCGAGCTTGCGATACTCTTCAGAATGTTGGTTGCTGTCGGTGTTTATCGATTGTTACTGCAAGAAACCAAACATTCAGAAGACCTCGCGTCGCCCGGACATTTGGAAGTTTGGTTTCGAAGAAAGCCCATATTCACGCCGTGGGCAATTTTCAAATCGTTTCGTGTGGATACAAAAATGGCGGAGAGGCAGGGATTCGAACCCTGGGAATGCGTAAGCATTCAACGGTTTTCGAGACCGCCCCGTTCAACCGCTCCGGCACCTCTCCGCGTATAGTCTGCGATTCATTGATCGCTCAGTTTCTTCTCTGTTGAAAGAACTCCTGAATCAAGAGGGAGCATTCTTTCTCCCTGACCCCGGACGTGACTTCCGGATGATGATTCATGTGTTTGTCCCGAAGGACATTGTACACCGATCCAACCGCTCCGGCCTTGATATCGTACGCGCCGAAAACAACGCGTCCGACACGACTCCAGACGATCGCCCCAGCACACATCAGGCAAGGTTCAATCGTTACAAACAGCGTATAATCGTAAAGGAATTTCTCGCCCGATTCGATAACTTTTTCGATCGCGATCTTCTCGGCATGCGCTAAGGGATTACCGCTGTTGCGAGTAAGGTTGTATCCCGTCGCGACAATCCTGTCATCCTTCACGATCACCGCGCCGATTGGAACCTCGTCCAGCGCTGCCGCCTTTCGTGCTTCTTCCAGCGCAAAGCCCATCCAGTAATCGTCAGGAATTTCCTTTCTCACCTCGTCCGATTCCGTAATATATGAAGCCCATGCTCTTCAGTTCAGCGTAACTGTACTGGTTCCGTCCGTCGAAGATAACGGGTGACTTCAACAGGGATTTGATCTTGTCGAAGTCCGGATAGCGGAACTGGTGCCACTCGGTAATGAGCAGAAGCGCGTCCGCGCCTTCGAGCGCTGCATAGCTGCTGTCTGCATAGGATAGTCCTTCGCGCTCTCCGAAACGGCGTTTCGCTTCGTCGATCGCCACCGGGTCGTACGCGACGATCTCAGCGCCGGCTTCCAGCAGGGCATCGATGATGATGATGGCGGGAGCTTCCCGCATGTCGTCGGTCTCCGGCTTGAACGAGAGACCCCACAGCGCCAGCTTAATACCCTTCAGGTCATTGCCGAAATGCGCCATCGTCTTCTCGGCGAGAACCATCTTTTGCCGCGCGTTGACATCCTCGACAGCCTGCATGAGCTGCGGATTGAAATCGTTCTTGTGCGCCATGTGAATGAGCGCTTTGACGTCTTTTGGGAAACAGCTTCCGCCGTACCCGACGCCTGGATAGATGAATTTATAGCCGATGCGTGAATCGGAGCCGATACCGTGGCGGACTTCGCCGATGTCGGCGCCCATCTTCTCGCAGAGGGTCGCGATTTCGTTCATGAAGGAAATCTTGGTCGCGAGCATCGAATTAGCTGCGTACTTGGTCATCTCAGCGGAGCGGAGCGACATGAAGATCACCTTTTCGTGGGACCGTGCGAAGGGAGAATACAGCACACGCATCAGTTCGCGCACGCGCACATTGTCGCTTCCGATCACAATGCGATCCGGCTTCATGAAGTCGTCGATGGCTGCGCCTTCTTTCAGGAATTCGGGATTGGATACCACGTCGAATTCGAGTGTCGAATTACGTTCTTTCAACACCTTGTTCACCAGCGCTGTTACCTTGTCGCCAGTGCCGACCGGTACCGTCGATTTATCGACGATAATCTTATAGTCGTTCATGTATGTAGCGATGTCTTTCGCGACAGCAAGGACATAGCTCAGATCAGCGGATCCATCCTCATCCGGAGGTGTTCCAACCGCGATGAAGCAGACTAATGATTCCTCCACGGCCTTCTTGATATCGGTGGTGAATGTCAGACGTCCTTCCTTGAAATTACGTATGACGAGGCGGTCAAGTCCCGGTTCGTAGATCGGGATTTCACCGTTGTTCAGACGATCGATCTTGCTCGTGTCGTTATCGACGCAAATGACATTGTTGCCCACATCTGCGAAACAGGTGCCTGTCACCAGACCGACGTATCCTGTTCCAATTATTGCGATTTTCATGGTTCCTCCGTGTTGATCTATTTTCCTTCTTTGAGTTCCTGTAGATAGTCGCTGTCCGTGGAAAGGATCAGCGTTCCCTTATTGTTCATGGTCTTCTTATAAGATTCCAGGGTCTTGATGAATTCGAAGAATTCGGGACTCTTCTCGTACGCTTCCGCGTATAACCGGGTCGCTTCCGCGTCGGCACGGCCCTGGATCTCCTGCGCGGTGCGGTAGGCTTCGGATTCGATCCGGTCGAGTTCCTTCTTCATCTCGCCCAGAATACGAGCCTTCTCGCCTTCACCGGTAGAGCGGTACCAGGCGGAAATTTTCTGTCTCTCCGAGATCATGCGGTCATAGACTTTTTGACGCACTTGCTCTTCGTAGTTGACGCGCTTGATGCGGACATCGACCAACTCGATCCCCAGAAGCTCCGCGTCTTTCATGGCCTTTTTAAGGATTTCTTCCGCGATGAGCCGACGTTTTCCCTTCGTAGAGTTGAAGCTCTGATCTTCCATTTCAGCCGCGGTTTTACCTTCACGCTGATCCTGTTCTTTCATCATCTCTTCGAAAGTCGGGACATCATCGACCGCAAACTCCATCTGGCGATCGGAGTCGCGAACGATCTCGATCAGGGTGTTCTGCGCCACGATGTCGCGCGTTTTACCGTCGATGATTCCGTCCAGACGACTATGCGCCACGTTCTCCGTGTTGACCGACTGGAAGAAGGTCAGCGGATCGGAGATGCGCCAGCGCGCGAAGATGTCGATCCAGATATATTTCTTGTCGGCGGTCGGAACGCGATTGGGGTCGCCGTCCCACTCCAGGATGCGTTTCTCGAAGTAGTGCACCTTCTGTATAAAGGGTATCTTCATGTGCAGTCCGGCATCGGTGATGGCTCCGCCAACCGGATGTCCGAATTGCGTAATAATCGCCTGCTCCCGCTCGTCGATCGTGAAAAACGCGTCCGCGACGACGAAGATTGCAATAACCAGCAGGATGATCTGAATGACTCGCTTATTCATTACTCACCTCCCTTTTGCATGTTGAGCAGCGGAAGGAAGCTCTTCAGCTTGTCGTCGATCATATAGATGTGCTCGAGTTCCGGAAGGATCTCCTGCATCGTTTCGAGATACATTCTCTTCTTGGTCACGCTCGGAGCCTTGCGGTATTCCTTCAGGATTTCGTTGAAGCGCGACGCGTCGCCCTGGGCGCGGTTCACGCGGTTGATCGCGTACCCTTCGGCTTCCTGGATCACACGTTGCGCACGACCCTTTGCTTCCGGGATAATCTTGTTGTATTGTGATTGCGCTTCGTTGATGATGCGGTCCTGTTCCTGTCGTGCGGAGTTAACCTCGTTGAAAGCGGGCTGTACCGGCTTGGGCGGATTGACATTCTGCATGACCACCGTCACGACTTCGATACCTGCATCGTAGTTGTCGAGCGCTTCCTGCAAGTCCTCCAGCACAAGCTGCGCAATCTCCTGACGACTCAGCGTGATCACTTCGTCCGCGCTGCGATCGCCAACGATCTTGCGGGTGGCGGATTCGGACAGGATGCGCAGGGTTTCGCGGTTGTTGCGTATCTTGAACAGGTAGTGCTTCGAATCTTTCACGCGATACTGCACGATCCACTGCACATCGACGATGTTCAGGTCGCCGGTCAACATCAGGGATTCCTGGGAGAAATCGCCACGAGAATACTGGGTCTTGATACCGGCCTCCACTGTACGGAACCCGAATTCTTCCTTGCGGATTTCCTTCACCTTGACGATCGTCTTGTACTCGATTCCAAAGGGTAATTTGAAATGAAGACCGGAGTGCGTGGTGCGATTGTATTCTCCGAATCGCTGCACAACGGCTTCTTCACCCGGATTGACGATATAAAATCCGGTCATAAGGATCGCGGCGACAACAATAATCAGAAGGATCACCTGAATCCGTTTACTCTTCAAGTCGATCTTCTTCTTTACAACATCGGCTTCTTCCATCCTCTTCTCCTTGGTTGGGGTTGAGGGTTATCATCCGGCTGCGAATGTTCAGCTACAGTTTTACGATATTATCCGAATCGATTCCCCTGGTTGCGAAACGAGTGTCCAGTACCAGACGGGAACGCTTTACGATATCCTCTATATTGTAAGCAGTGTGATCGGTGATGACGATCACGATATCGTATTTTTTCAAGTTTGTTATATCGGTTGATTGATAATCTTTTCCAGTCAGTTCGTTGTGGAAACTGGGGACATGCGGGTCGTTGTAATCGAAATCTGCGTTGAGCGCTTCGAGTTCGAGAATGATCTCCATGATAGGAGACTCGCGCATGTCTTCGATATCCTTTTTATAGGCGGCGCCCAGAAGCAGGATTTTGGCGCGTGAAATCGCGATACCCACGTCGTTGAGCAGGCGCTGCGCCTTGTTGATCACGAACGACGGCATCGATACGTTGATCTCGCCGGCGAGCTCGATCAGGCGGGTGTGGTAATTGTATTCGCGCGCCTTCCAGGTGAGGTAGAAAGGATCGATCGGGATACAGTGGCCGCCGACGCCCGGACCGGGATAGAATGCCATGAAGCCGTAGGGCTTGGTCTTGGCGGCTTCGATCACTTCCCAGATGTCGATGCCCATGCGGTCGCACAGGATGGTCATCTCGTTGGCAAGCGCGATATTGATGTTGCGGAAAGTGTTCTCGTAGATCTTCTCCATTTCAGCAACACGCGGTGATGATACCGTATAGACTTCCGCATCCAGAATGGCTTTATAGAAGACTTCCGAGACCTTGTTGCAACTCTCGGTCATTCCGCCCACCACTTTCGGCGTGTTGTTCGTCTTGTACTGCTGGTTACCCGGATCGACACGCTCGGGTGAGAACGCGATGAAGATATCTTCGCCGATTACGAATCCTTTGTCCTCGAACAGCGGCGCGATGATCTCTTCCGTGGTTCCCGGATACGTGGTGCTCTCGAGGATCACCAGCGTTCCCGGACGGATATGATCGACCAGCGATTCGGTTGCGGCTCGAACATAGGACGAATCCGGCTGCTGATATTTGTCGAGTGGAGTTGGAACCGCGATCATGATCACGTCTGTTTCCGCGACTTCGGCATAGTTCCGGGTCGCACGAAGCATTCCCTTCTCGACCAGTTCTTTCAGTTCGTTGTCATCGACGTCGCCGATATAGTTCTTCCCGGCATTCACGCTGTTCACGGCAAACTCACTCACATCGACGCCGAGAACCTTGAATCCCTTGCGGGCGACGGTAACCGCCATCGGCAGTCCGACATAACCGAGACCTACCACCGTTACAACTGCTGTCTTCTTTTCGATCTTGTTCAGAAGCTCCATTCCGACTCCTTGTGATATATTCTGTATTTCGTAGTACGTCTTACAAGCTCTTACGCTACAGAAATCAACTTCAGATTGTGCCGCTTGCGGCTCATCTGAATGTTGATTTCAATGCATTCAACAACCTTTCATAGCCACTCTGTAGCGAGAAAGAACGCCTTCGAGCATCCGGATGGGAAACCACAGAGGGATTGCCCCTACGTGGTACGCAGGCACCCTTGCCTTCCTTCTCTCTCATGGTACGCAGGCACCCTTGCCTGCTCCCTGAATCTCGGAAGTTTTACATGATGAAAATCAAACATTCGGAAGAGCCGCAAGCGGCACATTCGCCAGTTTGATTTTCAAGATCAGTACCGATAATGCTCCGGCTTGTAAGGCCCTTCGACGGGGACGCCGATGTAATCCGCCTGTTCCTTCGTGAGTGTGGTCAGCTTCACGCCGAGTTTGGCGAGATGCAGACGCGCCACTTCCTCGTCGAGGTGCTTGGGCAGGCGATACACTTCGTTCGCGTAATCCTTCTGCCAGAGCTCGAGCTGAGCCAGCGTCTGGTTGGTGAAGGAGTTACTCATGACAAACGAAGGATGTCCCGTCGCGTTACCGAGATTGACCAGCCGTCCCTCGGAAAGAAGGATGATGCAGGTGCCGTCCGGTTTGCGAATTTCATCGACCTGCGGTTTAATATTGATCTTCTGCACGCCTTCGGTCTCCAGCATGGCATCCACCTGGATTTCGTTGTCGAAATGACCGATGTTGCAGACGATCGCCTTGTCTTTCATCTTCATCATGTGATCGACGGTCACCACGTCGCAGTTTCCTGTCGCGGTCACGACGATATCAGCTTCTTCGAGCGCTTCCTCGATGGGCTTGACTTCGTAGCCTTCCATCGCCGCCTGAAGTGCGCAGATGGGATCGATCTCGTTGATGATGACACGTGCGCCGAATCCACGCATGGACTGCGCACAGCCTTTACCGACATCGCCGTAGCCACAGACCACGACGATCTTGCCGGCTACCATCACGTCGGTGCCGCGCTTGATGCCGTCTGCCAGCGATTCACGGCAGCCGTAGAGGTTGTCGAACTTGCTCTTGGTCACCGAGTCGTTGACGTTGAACGCAGGGAACTGAAGCTCGCCGCGTTCCATGTACTGGTAGAGCCGGTGAACGCCGGTAGTCGTTTCTTCGCTTACCCCGCGCAGGTTCTTCACGATGGTGCGCCAGCGATTCGGGAATTCCTTCAGATCACTGATGATCTGCTTCTGAAGAATCGCGAATTCGCGGTTGTTCGTAACCGGTTCCGGGAGTTTGCCCGTCTCTTCGAATCTCTTCTCCAGCTTGCATCCCTCGAGAACGAACAGCGTCGCGTCACCACCGTCATCGACGATCTGATGCGGACCTTCGTTGCCGAAAAGGAGCGCTTGCTTCGTGCACCACCAGTATTCCTCGAGGGTTTCGCCCTTCCACGCGAAGACGGGTGTTCCCGATTTCGCGATGGCGGCTGCGGCATGGTCCTGGGTCGAGAATATGTTGCAACTTGCCCAGCGGACGTCTGCGCCGAGAGCCTTCAGCGTCTCGATGAGCACGGCGGTCTGTATCGTCATATGAAGGCTGCCCGTGATACGGGCACCCTTCAATGGCTTTTCGTCTTGAAATTTCTCGCGGAGCGCCATCAATCCCGGCATCTCAACTTCCGCGAGTTCGATTTCCTTGCGACCGAAGTCGGCAAGGTTCATATCGGCAATCTTGTATTCCATATTGCTTTCCTTATTCGTAGCGTCTGCGACCTCTGTCACGGCTGTCACTACGATGGTCATCGCGTCCACCACGTCTGTCGTCACGACGTCCGCCGCCACGACGGTCGTCTCTGCGATCGTCGCGTCTTCCGCCGCCGCTGCCGCTGCCGCTGCCGCCACCATGACTGCGCTCGACTTTGTAATCGGGATCGTCGGCCTTGCTGGGATTTCCTGCAATGCCCTTCATCGAGAGCGCGATTTTGCCTTTCTCGGCGCCGATGAACTTGGTTTTCACCGTGTCGCCCAGCTTGACGAGGTCGGTCGGCTGATTGATGCGGCAAGTGTCCATGTTGGAGATGTGCACCATACCTTCTTTCAGTCCGTCCATGATCTTGACGAATACGCCGTAGCCTTCGATACGGGTCACGACGCCTTCATAAATCGCGTCGTACTGCGGTCCGAAGACGATGTTTTCGATGATGCGACGGGCTTCTCCCATGCTTTCGCCGTCCTGAGACATGATCGCTACGGTACCGTCGTCTTCGATGTTGATCTCAACGCCGGTTTTTTCGATGATGGCTTTGATCATCTTGCCGGATGGTCCGATCACCTCTCCGATCTTGGCGGTGTCGATGGTGAAGGATTCGATCCGCGGCGCGTATTTGGAGAGGTCCCCACGCGGTTCCGGGATCAGGGCTTCGATCTTGTCGAGGATGAACAGGCGCGCCGCTTTGGCTTTGGTCAGTGCGATGTTCATAATGTCTTTGGTGATACCTTCGATCTTGATGTCCATCTGCATGGCGGTAATACCGTCACGCGTTCCGGTGACCTTGAAGTCCATGTCGCCGAGGTGGTCTTCCAACCCCATGATGTCGGTCAGGACAACGTATTCGCCGTCGTCCATGATCAGACCGTTAGCGATACCCGCAACCGGTTTTTTCATGGGGACGCCGGCAGCCATCATGGCAAGGGTACCCGCACAGACGGTCGCCATCGAGGACGAACCGTTCGATTCGAGGATTTCGGAGACAAGACGGATCGTGTAGGGGAAATCTTCCTTCGGGGGAACCATTGGCTTGAGGCCGCGTTCCGCCAGCATTCCGTGTCCGAGTTCGCGTCTTCCCGGGCCTCTCATGAAGCCGACTTCGCCGACGCTGAAGGGCGGGAAGTTGTAGTGCAGGAAGAAGGGTTTGCGATATTCTTCGCTCAGACCGTCGATGATTTTTTCATCGCCGACCGAGCCGAGTGTGACCGCGGCAAGCGCCTGAGTCTCGCCTCGTGTGAAGAGTCCTGATCCATGGACGCGCGGGATGATATCGATTTCGCAGGTGATCTCGCGGATGTCGTCCAGACCACGGCCGTCGGCACGGTGGTGATCCTTGAGGATCGCGGAGCGCACGTATTTCTTGATGAGATCGTGGAAGCCGTTCTTGAGGTAGCGTACGCTTTCCGTGTATTCGGTCTCTTCCATATCTTGTTCGAATTTCTCGAGCATTTCGTTCTGGAGTGTGTCGAACGCGTCCTGTCTCTCCAACTTTCCGAAGATATGCGCCGCTTCCTTGATGCGATCACCGTAGAGGTTGTCCATCTTGGTGAGAAGTTCTTCGGGAACCAGGTCCACCTTGATTTCCATCTTCTCTTTACCGCATTCTGCGACAAGTTCATTCTGAAGCACGATCATCTTCTTGATGGCTTCGTGTCCGAAGTAAACCGCTTCGACCATTTTATCTTCCGAAGCTTCCAGCGCACCGGATTCGATCATCACGATCGAGGTTTCCGAGCCGGCGACAGAGAGGTCAACGGTGGCGCGAAGGAGCTCTTCGTCGGTGGGATAGAGCTTCATTTCACTATCAATTTCCCCGACAGCAACGCCTGCGATGGGCCCGTGGAAGGGGATATCGGAGATCGAGAGCGCAGCGGATGCGCCGAAGATGCCGAGGCATCCTGGGTCACAGGTTCCATCGTAGGAGAGGGTGGTGACCACGATCTGCACTTCGTTGCGGTATCCATCCGGGAAAAGCGGACGGATCGAGCGGTCGATCAGGCGTGCCCAGAGGGTTGCGGTAGTGGAGGGCTTTGCCTCGCGTTTGATAAAGCCTCCCGGAATTTTACCGGAGGCGTACATTTTTTCGTTGAAATCGACGATGAGCGGGAAGAAATCGGTTCCTTCTCGCGGTTCTTTCGATGCCGTTGCGGTGACGAGCATTGCGGTCTCGCCGTAGGTGACCAGGACAGAGCCATTGGCTTGCTTTGCCATTCTGCCGGTCTCGAGGGTCAGGGTTCTACCTGCCAGTTCCATTGATTTTCGTACGATATTAAACATCGTGAGGTTTCCTTGTGCTTGTACGTGGAGGTCTGAAGCAATAGGCTCAAGCCGCTCGACTGGCTTCAGCGTATTGCTCGAGGCTCTCCACGGAGGTGTTTGTCAGTTTTTCAATGATCCGAAAAAGAAAGGAGGGATACCGAGTGGAATCCCTCCCGTGAATATTACTTTCTCAAGCCCAGGGCTTTGATAATTTGTCGGTAGCGTTCAATGTCCTTCTTCTGCATATAGTTCAGCAAACGTCTGCGCTTGCCGATCATTTGAAGAAGACCCCTGCGGGTATGGAAGTCCTTCGAGTGGACTTTCAGATGTTCCGTGATATCTTTGATACGATGCGAGAGAAGCGCGACCTGCACTTCTGGTGAGCCGGTATCGGAATCATGGAGTTTGAACTCTGCCATAATCGCCTGCTTGGCCTCGGTGTTCAGTGCCATTAGACACCTCCTTTTCAGATTTTTTACAGCGCAAGGAAATTATCTGCACCTTTCTTGTAAAGGTTTTTTCGCGCTCCGATTGAAATATAAGCGGATAACTGGGTGTGTCAAAGTTATTTGGCTGGATCCCGCCATGGTTGGCCGAGCCCCGGAAGGACGATAGATATTAGCCCGGTATGTATGTGCCGGGAAGATGGTTAAGACGATCCCCATCTGCCGTACCTCCGGCACTTCATCTGATGGATATTGGTTTTCACTGGCGCTTACGCACCAGCCTGAAATCTGTCATCCCTGCGGGATTCTGATGAGAATCAGCCCGTTGGAACGGGTGTATTTCGGTAGCAGACTTTCCCCGACTGGCGAAAGTGGCTTCGGGTGTTGTTATCTCCGCACTTACAGGTTCTTGTTTACAATTTCTATAAGTCGATCTTTGAATTGGCGAATATCTGAAACTTTCTTGAGAGGTAACTCGCTATATGGATCACCATCGGGGAAAATAATGCTCTTCTTCTTTCCTTCGAGCTTCAAACGGCATATCCATTTTTGCGATTTATCATCAATGCGCACCACAAAATACGACTTTGTGTCTTTATAAAACAACCTGTCAGTATCAAGAACATCACTTAACATGCTTTGGATAACATAAAAAGCGCCAATTTCATCAGTGGTCGTTATAATTCCTGTTTCTTCTTCCTTTTCGTCTTGGTCGCTTTTACCTAGTATATCATCAGCGTTTCCTAAATCATTTTCTTGTACGCTCATGAACTTCTTAAATTTCTCACCGACCAATTCCTGAACAAATAGATTCAACGACTTCTTGACCTGTTCTCGATTGTTTTCAATATGAGTTTGAAAGACCGTTCTACAACTCAAGGCTTGCTTTAAAAGGAATTTCACGAATTCATCAGAAGGATTCTCAAGCTGAATGCGCATATAGTTCTTAACGGAATTCACGAACTTCAGGCTTGAGGCTTCTCTTGAAATATTCTCAATATTGAATTGGGATCGAGTAAATTTCTCGAGTGCATTTAATGCTGAATCGGTGAAATCCAGCAAGTTGAAAATGTAAAATGGTTGGGTGTCCATCATGTTGATATTGTCTAAGTCTGTAAAAAAGCGATACTCAACTCCATTTGTAAGGATTGCGAGTTTTGCTGCTGTATTGGTGAAATACCGGTTCAATTGTCCGGTGTGTTTGTTTAAATCATCATGTAATGGTTTTGCTTCGATGAGAATAATTGGTACATTATCCTGAAATATTGCGTAATCGACTTTTTCACCCTGCTTTAATCCTTGGATATCGGCAGTGAACTCCGGACGACATACAAGTGGATTTGTAACTTCATATCCTAATAGACCCAAGAAAGGCAGAATCACAAAAGCTTTTGTCGATTCTTCATTGGCGATTACGCCCTGTTCGGTGTAGGCATTGACTTTATTTGCAAACTGACGAATTTCTTCTGAAAACGACATAATACCACCTCACATTTTTGTTAATAAATAGATTTGTAGAGATTGATGTCAAGCGAAATATAATATATTGGAATACCCATTTTTCTGTGGAATTTTGGTTCGATGAATATTGATCGATGTTATCCACAGTGTCCTTCGACTCCGCTCAGGATGACACACTGTGGATAACTGCATCCATTTCAGACGGTTGCAAAATAATTGTGTCATCCTGAGCGGAGTCGAAGGACACAATTATTTGAGACATACGACAGGAAAACATCCGCCATCGGTGCCTCTTCGCCTGCTTGCGGGAGAAGTGTAGGTTTTACGAAGAAAAACCTGAATCCTAAAAAGGTTAGGGGTTGAGGGTTTCTCAACTTATCCCAGAAACAGCGCCATGGTCGATTGGTAGTGGTGTTCGATGTTGGGGATAATGGTGCGGAAGTCTTCGTCCTTGATTTCGCAAACGCCCCATAGCCAGCGCGGAATGGGATCAACAAATGGCGATTCGCTCCTGCCGAGTTCCATGCCGGTCGCGATGGCGTTTCCCGCCTGGATGAGTCCGACGAAGGTCTTGTCCTCGCCGGCGTTGTCCGGAAAGTGGTGGTGCCGTATCGCATCAACGATGAGCGGCGGAAGGTTCCATTCTCTGGCGAAGAACGCGCCGACCTCCTGGTGCGTGACGCCGAGTACTTCCTTTTCGGCGTTCAGGATGCGCTTCCGTTCATCCTTCTTGAGGATCTTCTTGATTTCCTTCACTTCGTTTTTAAGGAATTCGCGGATCACCAGTTTACCGACATCGTGCAGGACGCCTGCCACGAACAGTGTGTCGTGGTATTTCTGGAAGACTTTCGACTTGGCGTTGAGCTGTTGCGCCGCGATCGCGACGGCAATGGAGTGTCGCCAGAGACCGTCGATTTCGGGATCGGACTCGCTCTTGAAGGCGTGCTGGAAGAGTTTCACAGTCAGGGCCTTCTTCATCTGGGTGAGTCCGACAACCGCCAGCGCGTGTTTCACGCTCGCGACCTTCTTGATCAGACCGTACTGGCTGGTGTTGGCGATCTTGAGCGCCAGCATGGTCAGGGCGGGATCGCGCTGGATGAAGTTGACCATATCTTTCGCTTCGAGCGTGTCCTTCTTGATCAGGTTCAGGAAACTGATCAAACCGCTGGTGCGGAACAGGAAGTCCTTGTCCTGAGCTATGAGTTCACGGAGGTACTGGATGATCTCGACTCTATTCTTCACGCGACATCTCCCAGGCTGTGTGCAGGATGATCGCTTCGTAAAGCTCCTTCATCTTCGAATCGATCAGCGCGTATTTAAAGATGACTTTCTTGCGGTCCCGAGCCAATTGCTTCAACATCTGAAATTCTTCGTCCGTGACGCCCGGTTTCTTGAGTTCTTCTTCCGAGGCTATGCACACACTTTCAATATCATACTTGCGGATAGTTTCAATGTAGTACGTGTCGAGTTTGGCACCCTGCTTCAGCAGGATTTTCCCGTTTGGGAGAATCACGTCTCTTGCCAGAAACGTATCTGGTTCGAGCTTCGATATGGGAATATATTTCATCTATTCAACTCCTTCAGATGCTATCGATAACTTATGCCCCAGCTCTTGATCGACAAATTTTTTTTAGCAGAATATTAATGGTAGGTGCTCCATCTGATAGGGAATCGGGTGGATGTGTCTGCACAATTATCCGATACGATATTTCTACAGAAAATCGCAAATAAAACAGTAAATGCCGTAAAGCTCTATCTTCCCTGGACGTCCAGTTTGTGAAGCTTTTTTAAGGTTCTGAGCGTAATGAACAGGACGAATGTAACGCCGAGCGCGATCGCCCATGCAATATCGAGTTCGAAGTGCTTTTCCTGAAACAGGTCTCCCACAACTTCGACAAAGACCAGGCTCAGTACCCAGCCCATCATTCCAGAATACTCTCTTCGCAATACCGTGCGTAAAGAAAACGGAAATTTGGAGGGTATCCAGTAGCGGAATCTGGGAAAAAACGCAGGCGTAGAAGCTGCCCATTGCACGAATTCATCGCCGAATTTCTTGCTGAGATAGGCTTCTTCGGCGAGCATGATGCGCTCGTAATAGAGGGCGTACATCACCAGGAATACCAGCGTGAACCACCAGCTCTGCGTGAACATGACAACGCTGAGCCACATGAGGAAATTGCCCAGATACAGCGGGTGCCGCATCACGGAGTACATGCCGGTCGTATTCAGTTGATCCGCCACTTGTCCACGGGTATTTCTTCCGGAAGTTCCACGCGGCGCGTGCGCAACAGTCTTGATACGGATGATGAATCCCGCGATACCGATCGCGATGCAAAATCCGTTGTATATCAATTCAATTGTTTCCCATTTGTCGAGCGGTTCGCCCTGGGATAAAGCTGCCACAACGAGAACGACAAGCACCAGCGGCAGATAGCTCCGATGCTTGAACAACCAGTTTCCCTGTTTTTGCAATAAGTCAGTAAGCACGTTATTCACCTCTTGCATTAGAATATTACCCAACAACAATAATTCATTATAAAATTAGCGCAAGAACAATCTGGATAATTTTTCTCTTTTGGTTCTGCGCACACGATTCCTCGTGTCGTAACATGCTCGTTATATTGGCGTTATGCGGTGATTCTCATCCTGCAACGGACGAGGTTTCAACAAGATGATCGATCGATCTGCCCAGTTTTTCGACCATCGATACGTTGATGGCTTCGAATACTTTCAGTGCGATCTCAGGATTTTTCCGAAAGAAATCGCATAGGCCGTAGTAGTCGAAAACAAGGCATGAGACATCCTGTATTGCTTTGATTTGTGCGGTTCTTCTTAGCGGGAGGATGAAGTTCATTTCACCGATGGTTTCGTATTGTCCGAGTCGTGCGACCTGAAGATACTGGTTGTCGCCCGTGGGGATCTCCACGGAGACCGCGCCCTCGAGAATCACGATTATATCGCGGTCCCGGTCGCCGTATCGCATGATAACCGTGTCGGACTTGTAGCTCGTTTCTCTTGCCACTTGGATGAGCGCTCCGAGCTGCTCCTGATCGAGCTTTCTGAATAGCGTTGCCGTATGATGCAAGTCATCCCGGTTCATGTTCGATTATCCTTCGTCAGCATCTGCGTAATGCGAATCGTCTTCTCTGCGAGGCTATCGTTTAGCGCTGCCTGAATCTTTACGTTCAATGACAGATTCGCTTTCAAAACACTGCGAAAATGTTTGTGCGGGATCTTCATGAGAGATACATGAGAAGCTGTAACAGCCGTGTACATCGCGGAAACGGGAGCGATGAAGTTCTCCGCGCAGAGCAACTCGTCCGGGAAAACTACACCGAGTTCGATTCGCTTTCCGCTCGGTGAAAGCTCTGAGAGCGCCACTGTACCGGAGCGGACAATATAGATATCGTGGATGCGGTCGCCGGAATTGAAAATCGTCGTACCGGGGGGCAGGTTCACTTCACTGGCGATTTCTTTTATCAGAACCGCTTCGTCGTTGTTGAGATACTTCAGAAGGTCGTTGTCGCGCTGCCGAGTGAACAGATTCATGATCGGACCCGCCTTTGTAAAACCACCGCCGTCGCTGCCAGTGCGAGAAGCGATAGCAAGCGTACGACCCATGCGTTGAAATGGAAGGTATGCATGCGGATCCCCCAAAATTCACGTTTCGGCGATAGGTGAATATAGCGCTCGCTGTTGAGGCTTTTACCGTAGGCAGCGGAGACCGCCAGACTGATCTTTTTGTTGCGATAAAGTGCGTCCCGATAATCGTGCATGAATCGGTCCTTTTCGCAGGAGACGTCTTGTTTCTCCTCCAGCGAATCGCAGCTAAGCCGCCGCTCACGGAAATCTCGCAGTGTCCGGTCGTAATAGTTTTTATCGGAGATGCCGGTGAGGAGACCCTCGAACAGCCAGCGACTTGGGATCATGTTGCAGAACTCGGGTACGGCTCGATCGGAAGAGAACGAGAGGGCTCGATTCATCGATGAGAACGGTATCACGGCTCCCGCGAACAATATCTGCGGGATGATGACCAGCGGCAGGATGTTGACCTGAACCGCCCGGTCGGAGAACAACGCGGATGCCAGAAGACCGAGGCTCAGTCCCGAGACCGCCGCAAGTAAAAGGTATGAGCTATACACCAGGAACGATCCGTGGATTCCGAGAATCAACGACGCGATCAGGATGTACAGCGCGACCTGAACCTCCGAGAAGAACAGAAGCGGAACAAGCTTCGCCAGGAAATAGATCAGCGGTTTGACGTGCTGCATGGCTTCGCGCTTGAGGATGTACCGTTCGGAGGATAGTTCGTCGAGGCTGTTGACCATTCCCAGGAAGATAAAGACGATGATCGAGATGAAGCTGAAGATGGCGATGTTATCGTTGTTGAAGTAGGAATAACAGTTATCTTCAGGTGTTGCGCGGAGAAGAACGGCGACGATCAGCGCTAACAGCGGCGAGGCGATGAAAGTGAAAACGAGATTGAGCTTCTTCGCCATGAGTTGTTTCCACGAACGCAGAAGCAGGATCAGGAATTGACGGATTCCCGCCTTTTTCCTTATGTTCGAGCTGCTTGATTCGATCCGGCGGTTGCCATCATGGTCGTCTTTGTTTTGCAGGACGTCCGCGACCC
The DNA here is from genome assembly GCA_963666875.2 of Cloacimonadales bacterium (SeqCode). Classification (GTDB taxonomy): domain Bacteria; phylum Cloacimonadota; class Cloacimonadia; order Cloacimonadales; family JAIOQZ01. Next base: position 166,315 of record CAXXPU010000019.1, on the reverse strand, counting down.
GTGATTCACGATTTCGTTCGCGCCAGTATTCGGGCGGATAGGTTCTCTGATCGTTCGGGCCGGTGTGCTCGAGGATATCGAAGAGGTATTCCGGCGCCCTCAGTCTGCGCTTGGCGAACAGTTCGAAGTCGTTTAACTCGGTACACTCGCGATCGAAGAAGGAGAATGCCCCGGTGATGCTGCCCACATAGACCGTCACGCCGCCGCGATCGAGGAACAGGAGCTTGTCGAATGATCGCAGCAGGGTGGCGCTGGGCTGATGGATGGTCGCGACGATGATTTTCCCTTGCCTTTTCAGGTCTTGAAGGATACGCATGAGCGATTCGGAGTCTTTGGAAGACAGTCCCGAAGTCGGTTCGTCGAGGATGAGAATGGAGGGATCGGAGACGAGTTCGAGCGCGATGTTCAGCCTCCGGCGCTCGCCGCCACTGATCTTGCGGTTCTGGTTGTCGCCCACGATGAGGTCGCGTTTGTCGAAGAGTCCCATCTGATGCAGGATTTCTTCAACCCTTCGCTGTCGCTGTCCGGAAGGGGTATCCGGTCTGGTAAGCCAGAGTCGGAAACGGACGTTTTCTTCGACTGTCATACGCTCGAACAGTAGATCGTGCTGCGGAACGTATCCCACAAGTTGCTGATAACCTCGGATATCCTGTCGGATATCCTCGTTGTCGATGCGGATTACGCCGCCAGCCGGTTGTCTTTCGGTGGTAAGCAGCTTCAGGAGCGTCGTTTTACCGCTGCCGCTGGGTCCCATGATGGCCATGATCTCGCCGCGCTTCAGGTCGAAGGTCACGTGGTCGAGTGCGGGATCGTTGCTTTCCTTGTAATAGCAGACGAGGTCGCTCACGCCGAATGTTTCGACGATGCGTGGGAGCTTCAACAGCGTGAGCTGCCTGCTGATGACGAACGAATTTCCCTTGTGCTGAATGCGGGTACCGTTCGGCTCGACGGGCGAGGGAGAATCGACTGGTTTTCCTTCGCACAGGATTCTCGATTTGCTGCCCGGATGCAGCCAGAATTGTCCGTCGATTTTCTCGATAAAAAAACCTTCCTGGTGCGGTCGGTCGTAAACGTAAAATTCATTATTCGCGCCCGGCTGGAAATAAACCAGGTTGTTCGCTGCATCCGCGCTACGATCCGTTTGTCCGAGCAGGATTTCCAGTCCCGAGAACTTCCGGTCGAGCGTGATTGCATCGTTGATGAACAGCTCGCCTTTCTTTGCGCGCTTTTCGTCGTTGACCTTCGCGGCGCATCCCCGGCATTTCCAGGTCATTTTCCCCTCGGAGATGGATACGCTGAGGGTGTTGGACCCGTCGGTAAATTTCTGTGAATAGCTGCCCCGGACGCGGTTGTAGAGACTCAATATCTCGTCAGCGCTAAGGTTCGATTGCGGGTTTCCGAGGGTGACGGCGCTGTTTTCGCGCATGCGATAGACGCGATGGATGCGGCACGGATTACCGTCGATGGCAAAATCGCCGTCTATTGTCGATCCCACCAGCAGATACCCCGGCAACCGCAGCGCGATTACGGAGGCGGAGGCGTCATCATTCTTCCGGAGCGGCAGCGTTGTTTCCAAAGGATTTGTAGAGAGCACCATCACGTTGTGGAAAAGCCTGCTCCGGCTCATCTCGATCAGTATTGAGCGGTCGAGCCATATCTCGCCTGCGTCCTTTTCGAGCATGTCCAGCATTCCGTCCAGGAGCTGGATGTCGATATACATCAGGTCGATGAACTTGATCAGTTCGAGGCTCAGGAGGGCGTCGTACTGACCGCTGTAATAGACGAACGCGAAGAGGTTCATCATGAGATTGATCCGCTCGCCGTCGTTGATGTGACGGTGCAGCAGGCTCACCGCGTCGCGGATGGTGATCTCGGTTTGCTGTAAGGTTTCCTGGACGTCCCGAACTGTCAGCTCGCGCCGGAACATGGTTCGAAAGACGGTCATGAGCGCACGGGTGGAGTTCTGGTCGTCGGGCCGCATACGAGCCAGACGACAGAAGACCAGGAGGATGGAGGCGAAAAGTTTATGGGATTCCTGGACGGTCAATTCGTTGCGGCTTTGTGGCATATTCGAGGTTCTACAACTGGATTTTCTCGATCAGCTCGATCAGATCTTGTTTGCTGAAACGATTCGGGTTCAGCTTGATCGAGTAGCCCAATTCTTCATTCTCCAGATGAAGAATCTTCTGTTCGTCCTCGTCCTTTGCGCCCAGCAATTTGTATGCGATTTGCGGTTGCGTAAATCCTTTCAAGGATAGGGCTTCGGGATGGGAGCAGATCGTGTGGTCGCGCACCAGTCCCCAGGTCTCGTGGCTGATCAGGATATCATCGACGTCGCAGGCGTCCTCGAGCCGGGCTGCGAGATTGACGGTCGATCCGATGATGGTGTAATCCATCCGCTCGCTGGTTCCGAAATTCCCGACCGTGCAGTAACCCGTCGCAATCCCCATCCGGCAGTGAAGCGGCTCCTGATAGCCTTCGGAGAACCACCCCTGTTGCAGTTCCTTAAGCCGGTCGCGCATGTCGAGCGCCATGTTCACGCACTGCATGGCGTGCTTCGCGTCCGACTCGAATACCGGGTCGCCGAAGAAGACCATGATGGCGTCGCCGATATATTTATCGAGCGTCCCGCCCCACTTATGGATGATGACGGTCATCTCGTCCAGGTAACGATTCAGGAGTTCGCTCAGCGCTTCGCTTTCCATGTGCGATGTGATGGTGGAGAAGTCCTTGATATCCGAGAAAAATACCGTGAGTTTCCGACGCCGGGTTTGGATCTCCACCTTCTCCTTGAGCGAGAGGATCTTCTTTTTCAGTTGCGGCGAGACGTAGCGCCCCAGTCGATCCTGGATCGTGATCAGCTTGTGCTGCGTGTTGTCGCTGGTCTTCGTGAGGGCTTCGGTTTGGCGCAGCAGTCGTTTGTATTGTTTCAGTAGATTCTTGAAGTCGCCATGAATATCTTGCGCCTCAAAATCCTCCTGTTGGGCGATGCGGCTCATTTCGTCGATCAGCTCTTTTTCTTTCTGGAAGATATCGGGCTGCTTCGTCTGAGGCATTCTATTCATCCAGATAGGGAACCATTTCTTTCGGGAATTCCAGTTCCTGAAGCAGTTCGACTCCGTTGTAATAGGAATCTTCGTCGTCTTCCTCGTAGAACCACCGGACGAGTACCTCGCCGCCCTTCCCGGCGAAATCTTCCACCATATCGAAGATATCGGTAAAAACCTTCGTGGAGCTGGTGTTCATGTAGGGTATCTTGATCTCGAAAGTGATCTTCCTGTCGCATTGGGCAAAGAATTCCTCCAGCCATTTCAGGACGTCCTGGAAGAAGAGGTAGGCGTTTTCGGGATAGCTCTCACCTTCGATCTTTAGCAGCGCATTGTCAACGTCGAAATCGACCGCAGGAGTGGATTTCTTCAACGGTACATGCAAGGACTGGATGTTCATTTCTCCTCCTGTCTGCGATCTGAAATCGTGATGACGACCTCGAAGAACGTCTTCTCATCGTCGCACGGCGTGAGCCTGTATTGAAGCGGATTACCCGACTTCCGCGCCATATCGATGAAACCGAGTCCGGCACTGCCTTCTTCGGTCAGCGTGCCGCTCTTGCGCCGCTGGTTGTAGTATTCCTGAAGCTGCTGCGGATCCAGCGAGTTCACATAATCGATCTGCTTTTTCAACCCGGCTTCGTTCTTGCGCAGGATGAAATTGCCGCTGAAGACGTAGAACTCGTTGTCTTCGTTGCGTCCAACACCGACGATCCCTACGCCCGGCTTGATTTCGGACAGCGTTTCGCTCCGCTCGTACGAGTGCTTCAGTACGTTCTGCGCGTCTTCGATGAACACGGAAAACACCCGCCGGATCAGCTTGTTCTCGATCGCCTGCGAGGAGAGCTTGTCCCGCAGGCTGTCGCCTACGACCTCCAGGATGTCCTGCGTGATCGGACCCTTGTACGAAAACGTGATGCCGTTGACGCTGACCAGTCGATACAGATCCTGTAATTGCAATTGATCGAACATATTCATGTGCGCTCCTGCATGCCTTATCGCGTTTTTAATGAATATCCCGTTCGATATCGTCAACTGTCAAGATGTTTTTCCGCCACCGCAAAAGAAAAAGCTGGACAATCCTCACCTTCCGTCATGATTTATATATCTTCTTTTTAAGGGGAACCCTATGCGAACGTCACTTGCCATAATGAAAATCTCGATCCTGACGATTATCGTGATCCTTGCTTGCAGTGCTCTGCCGGCCATCGAAAGTAATGATACACACGATCAGATTAAGCGTTTTCGATTCGAAAGCGGTAATCCACCGATCCAGGACATATTATTTCAGGATCGTTTTGGCTATGTGTGGACGAAAGGTCAGGATGGTGAATACTACCTTTACGATGGAACAAAGATTCTGCCTCTGGATGAATATCTCGGGATGGATACGAAAATAGTCAATATACATGCGGACTCGCTTCACACGAATGTATTTTGTGTCACCGAATATGCTAACGGTTATCAGGATGTCATCTGGTGGGGGGGATGTTCTCGCGATTCGGAGTACCATCATATTCGAATAGCCATGCCACAGTATTTCTATATATCGGATGATGCTGAACTTGTGCTGCTTACGGATATTGAGAAAGTACGGGTGTCGCAACGTGAATACAAAGTATCTACATTTCATTGCGATGGCTTGCCTTCCTCGAACAATGAGAACGGATATGTCTCAAAAACATATACTAAATTTCCCGATTCGGATACAATCTGGATGTGCTCATCACTTGCCCAGGTTGATGATGATTACCACAATATCACAATAACCGAGTATGGGTATGTCGATGATGATGGATACAACTTCCTTGCACAGGAAAAATTTCCGACACCGTCCACTGAAGACACAAAAGAACAGGAACCATCGCGACCGCCCCTCGAAACGGGGATGTTCCAGATCGATGATCAGTACTGGATAATGAGCAGCGCTGGCTATGCCGATAGCAAAGATGTTAAGGTCGTCGTGAACAACAAGATTTTTCAACCGAAAAAGACACCTTTCTGTTTTGTGATATCCCATGACTGCAAGGATGTCTCAATCGATGATTATTCCGAGTTTGAGCGTCAAAGAAAAATGGCAGATACAGTCAAGTCAACATCGGGTTTCATCAGTCGCTGGCAAAGAGCGGAATTTAGTTTCAGGGAGAATCACGACTACCTGAAAGCTGTGTCGATTCGTTTACGCGGCTCTATGCTGGAGCAGATCGTTTCAGATGGAGATTGCTTGCATTCTATCGATGAATCGGGTGCGTTAACGGATTCGATCAGAGAGATAGGTATTCATGGAAACAATCTCTGGTTTTTACCTTTCAGAGGTTGGGACATGTGGGATGATGAAGAAGAAATCCACAGGAAGTACTTATGGGGGTCTTTCGACGATAGCCGGATCATGACTTTGGATAAGAAGAACAAGTACGAGCTCCTTTTCGTAGATCACTTCGATCGTCCATGGCTGTACAAGGATAAAAAGACATTTGTAGCATGTGATACGGGAATAAAAGTAGCGGGAGAATTGTATCCATGCATGCGAGAGATTGGTAAGCCTAAAGTCTATGAATCTACGAATAATGGAGTGTATGTTTGCAGTAAAGGTCACGTTTACGAGCTTGGTCTCGATAAACAAACGGAGGTTTATTTCTGCGACAATATGGTCGGTGTCCCTCTTATGCTGGAAAGGCATATCTCCGGTCTTTTTGTAATGATAACAGGTGATATCGAAGTCACTGCAAATGCCAAGTATCAAATGCATTTATGGAGTTCAAACGGGTCATGTTGCAAGGATGTTTCTCTGGAAACCATTGTTCCAAAGGATATGCGAAAATTCTTGGATGAGAGATATATAGAGGTGAATCAGGATGAGGCGGTCAAGCTATCGATATACCATATCAGTCTTGCAGGGATATCAACTCAGTCTTGCAGGGATATCAACTCAGGATGATATTAGTGTCGCTTTCAATGTTATCATTTTCCAGTCGAATCCGATTATGCTCGCAATATGGAGTCCCAAACTGAAGCTTGATGATGCCGAATTTAAGATATCACGATTTGCTCCGGAAATCGATGAGGTCATATATTCCGATGGGAGTAGCGATAGCGGAAAAATATATCTCCTGAATATCGATGATGATAAGGTGTGGTTTTATCGGAACGAGGAAGTTTCGTGCATGGACCCTCTGGGGAATCGTCAGGATTACAATTACGCCTCAGGACTTGCCATTGGTGTGATTGAGGGTGGGAAAGCAACGGAAGATGGTTTTCTCACGTATTCGCCAACAGGTCTCGCTCGCTACATTCCCGACGAAGACCGGTTCGTCAGCATTGATCTGAGTCACGAACTGGATGGCGAAGAAATTGTCGATATTGCTGTATCCAACAGCGGCGAAGTTTTCGTTGCTACAGCAGATGATATTTATACGCTCAACCTCCCCGACTACACGCCATCGTTTCACTACGCGAGTCTTCAAAGCGGCGATTCGCTATACTACGCGCAGGAATCCTCACCTGCCACGATCCTCGATAACCTCCACCGCTCTATCACGCAGCTCATGAACCAGGACATCTGGGAGAATCGCCAGGACGGCATGGACATCTCGCTGTGCCGGATCGACACGACTACGAACGAGGTGGTCTTCTGCGGCGCGAAGCTGGATCTCTACATTGTGCGCATGGGCGAGCTGCTGCGGTACGAGGGTGTTCGCGAGTCGATCGGCGGCATACACCGAAATCAGGAGCGGCACTTCGTCGATCAGGTTTTTCAGTACGAACGGGGTGACCGCCTCATCCTGCTTACGGATGGAATGCAGGACAGCGCGGTAATCATGGACGGCAAACGGACTCGCTTGCAGCGTAAACGGGTGGAAAAATGGCTGGCCGAGTGGAGTAATCTTGCATGTGAACAGCATATCCGGAAGTTGCGGGAAGAACTCGTTCGCATCCAGGCAGACCAGAGGCAGCGGGACGATATAACCATCGTGATGGTGGATGTGTGAAAACATTGATTTTCTTTTTGGCGGCTGCCTCTCTTAATCCGTGTCTCTCCATTCTGTCTTCCGACTCCTGACTCCCGACTCCTGACTCCTGACTCCTGACTCCTGTATTCTGCAATTTATCTCTTGACGCCTCGAAGCCGTGACAGAATATAACTATCACTGTTTTAAGATTAAGCTGAGGTGTTTATGAAGAAATGGATTATCTGGATCGTAGTGATCGCTGTGATCGTCGTCGCGGTGATGGCTTTGAAGAAGAAGGGCACAAATAATTTGCCCATCGACAACACGGTGAAATCGATCGAAGTGGAGAAGGGCGAGATCGTGATCAAGCTGGAAGAGACCGGCGAGATTCAGCCGATTCGCGAGATCGATATCAAGACCAAGATCGGCGGCAAGGTAACCAAATTCTTCGTGGATGAGAATGACTACGTCAAGGCCGGCGACGTGATTGCCCACATCGAACCAACCTACGAGCAATCCGCACAGATCACCAATATAAAGAACAACCTGCGTTCCGCGGAAATTCGTCTGAAACGCGCGGAAGAGGATGTACAGAACAGCCGCGGACTTTTTGAAAAGAACTACATCTCGCAACGCGAGCTCGATGATGCGGAAGACGAATTTATCCAGGCAAATCTCGATCACGACAAGTGGGTCGAGCAGAATCAGTTGATCGAGGACATCGAGACGGAAGGAACCATCGCGAAAGTGGTTGCCACCGCGTCCGGAACCGTGATCGACAAGCTGGTGGAAGTAGGTGAGATGGTGCGCTCGGACATTGGCTCGTATTCGGAAGGAACGGTGATCGTGAAGCTCGCGGACCTTACCAACATGATCGTCAGCTCCTCCATCAACGAGGTCGATATCGCCAAGATCCACAAGGATCAGGAGGTCTCGATCCAGGTTGACGCATTCCCCTACAAATCCTACAAGGGCAGGATTACCAAGATTTCCGCGTCGGCAGTCGAGAGCAACAACGTGAAGGTGTTCGACATCGAGATCAGCATCCTCGATTCGGACGACCACCTCAAGCCAGGCATGACGGCCAACGTGACCATCATCGGCGAGACCAAGTCCGACATCGTCACCATCCCCATCCGCGCGATCTTCAACAACACGGATGGGCAGGACATCGTCTATAAAGTTGAGAGCGACACGATTTCCGGCGAAGTGATCGTCAAGACCGGCATCAACGATTTCCAGAAAGTGGAGATCATCTCCGGGCTGGAAGTGGGCGATAAAATATCGCTTTCAGCGCCTCCGAAACCGGAAGACGAAGAGGAAGTCAGGCTCGATTGAGCGTCTTCGATTCTCGTATAAATTTTCACCGGCATTTCGTATGAAACATTCTACTCCTCAACACGTTGAACCGGTGTAAATAAATTAAAGGGCAGAACAACGAACAATTATGCCCGATAGAAAGGAGAGACCCGATGATTCAAATCCAAAATCTGGTAAAGAATTACGGGGATGTCCGGGCTGTCGATCACATCGATTTCGAAGTACGGGATGGCGAGATTCTCGGATTCCTGGGACCAAACGGCGCCGGGAAATCCACCACACTGAGAATCCTCACCGGATACCTGACCCCCACGCAGGGAAACATCCGAGTGGATCACCTCAACATTCTCGACAACTCTCGCGAAATCCGGCAGCTTTGCGGATATCTACCCGAAACCAACCCGCTTTACACAGATATGCTGGTTTATGACTATCTGAAATTCATCGCCACGGCGCGCGGTATCAAGGACGAAGACTTCGACCGCACTCTGCGCGGAGTCGTATCCAGCTGCGGACTGGAAGGCGTGGTCAACCGCACCATCCAGACGCTTTCCAAGGGATACCGGCAGCGCGTTGGACTGGCGCAGGCGATCATCCACGATCCGAAGATTCTGATCCTCGACGAACCGACCACAGGTCTGGATCCAAACCAGATCATCGAGATTCGCGAACTGATCAAGGAACTCGGCAAGAACAAGACCCTCATCATCTCCAGCCACATCCTGCAGGAGGTGCAGGCGGTCTGCGATCGCATCGTGATCATCAACAAGGGCAAGATCGTCGCCGACGGCAGCACCGAGGAACTCAAGGCGAGTTTCCAGGGGCAGACCAAGTTGATGCTTACCTTGAAGGCTGAAGAACGCGAGCTGCAATCGATCACCGAGGCGATCCCCGGCATCCAGACGTTCAAATACACCACCGACGACGATGGTATCCACCATGTCGTCCTCGAATATCCCAGCGGCGAGGATCGACGCGAATCGGTCTATACGTTCATCAAATCGCGTGACTGGATCCTTCTCGAGATGCATCGCGATCTGGTTAGCCTGGAAGACGTCTTCCGCAACCTGACCGTCGAAGAGGAAGGAGTCGCGGAAGCTCGCCGGAAGATGAGAGAGGAGGCCGTATCATGAGTTACGCGTCCATCATCAACAAGAAAGAGTATGGCAGCTACATCAAGTCACCCGCAGCGTACATCGTTCTGATCGTGTTTCTGCTGTTCGCCGGCGTGACCTTCTCCAACGAGCTGTTCAAATACAATCAGGCGTCGCTGATGGTGCTGTTCAACATCATCCCGACCATCTTCATGTTCATCATCCCGGCGATCGCCATGGGCACCATCGCACGGGAAAAGAACAGCGGAACCCTGGAAATCCTTACCACCCTGCCGCTGAACGACAGCGACATCGTGATCGGGAAATTCATCGCCGCACTGAAGCTCATCGGGCTGGGTTTGATCTTCACCTTCGTGCACCTGATCACCATCCTGATCCTGGGTAAGAACATCGACTTCGGACCGATCATCTGCGGATACGTCGGGCTGTTCCTGCTGGGCGCGGTCTATAGCGCGATCGGCATTTTCTCTTCCAGCCTGACCGACAACCAGATCATCGCGTTCATCATCAGTTTCGCGATCGCGTTCTTCTTCTTCCTGCTTCAGTACATGCTGAGCTTCATGCCCAGCTACCTGACGGGATTTTTCCAGTACATCAGCGTCCTCTACCACTACAATAAAATGGCACGCGGCGTTCTGGACACGCGAGACCTGATCTTCTTCATCACGCTAACCGTTCTATTTCTGCGATTCGCCGTCGTTGTGATGGAAACAAGGAAATGGAGATAGGGTCATGATAAAGATACGAAACACCAAATCATTATGGATCAATCTGTTATTGTTCATCGGCATCATTGTTTTCGTGAACCTGTTGTCGCTGAACCTCTATACGCGAATCGACCTGACTCGCGGACAGGTCTATACGCTGTCCAAGGTCAGTAACGACCTGATGAAATCGCTCACCGACCGGCTGGTGGTTAAGGCATACTTCACCAAGGACCTTCCGCCCGAGCTCAGCGATGTCCGTCAATACACCAAGGATTTGTTGGCCGAATACCGTTCGGCATCCGGCGGCAGGCTCTACTTCGAATTCATCGATCCGACCAACGAGGTCGATTTCACCGAGGAAGCGAAGAAACAGGGTATCTCGCCGGTACAGGTAAACTACTGGGAGAACGACAAGCGCGTGGCGCGCGACGCGTTCCTCGGACTCGTGGTGCTCTACCACGGCAAGAACGACGTAATCCCGGTCGTGCAGAACACGCGCGGTCTCGAATACGAGATCACTTCCAAGATCAAGAAGCTGACCGCGACCAATCTGCCCATCGTGGCGATTTATGAGAATATCAACATGGCGGAACAGATCGTGAAAGCGTTTCCGTTCATCCAGCAAGATCAGATTCCGCAGATCCTTCAACGGATGCAATACGATACAAACCTGAAAGAGCAGGTGATGGCCAAGGCAGACGATATGCACGAGGTCAAGAAGCTGATCGGCGAGAACTACGAGATTCGCTCGACCGATCTGAACATGCCGCTTCAGGACGATGTCCAGGCGCTTATCTTCACCAGCGCTACCGATTCGCTCGAGATCAACCAGCTCTTCAACATCGACCAGTACCTGATGTCCGGAGGCAACATCCTGTTCTTCCAGGACAATCTGCAAGTCGGACAGTCGGTCGCACCGATCAAGTCGAACCTGCTGGACGCCATGGAGCATTGGGGCATCGTGATGAAGGATGAGATCGTGCTCGATCGCGCGAGCGCCCAGCGTCAGAACCTCTTCGGCGCGGCGATCAGCATGCCGTATGTGCCGATCATCAACAAAGTGAACCCGGATAATCCGATTGTATCGAGCCTGAGCAACCTGGTCATGTACTTCACCTCGCCGATCGATACCTCGGCGGCGAAGCCCGGCCAGACAGTCCAGCCGCTCTTATGGTCGTCGGAACAGACCGCGACTTCCTCCTACTACATGTTCCAGCAGGACATCGAGAAGTTCAATCAGGGCAACATGGGCTATATCGGAAGCCAGGTGCTGGCGGCGCTCTACAGCGGATCGTTCGACAGCTACTTCTCCGACGACGAAGCGCCCGATTTCGCCGACTCGCTCAACCACACCGACAAGGGTCGAATCCTGATGGTGGCGGACTCGGAGTTCCTCCGCAACAACGGTCAGCGCGGCGTATCGCCAAACCAGATCTTCGCGCTGAACGCGCTGGACGCCATGAGCCAGAACGTGGATCTGATCCGTCTCCGTTCGCGCGAGGTCGAGTTCAGTCCGCTGGACATCACGCGCTTCGTGCAGACGTCCGATATGCGCGGTATCGATTCCAAGACACCGGAAGGCGCTTCCAGATTACTGGAGGGAATCCAAGAAGTTGCGTCAGCGCGAAAACGATTTCAAGCTGGTCGTCAAGTGGATCAACCATGTGCTTCCGTCCGTGCTGCTGCTTCTGATGGGGCTGTTCCAATTCCTCGGGCAGCGCAAGAGACGCAAGAAGATAGGAGAGATTTATGGATAAGAAGAACATCATATATCTGGCGATCCTGATCGTACTGGTCGTCGTGTTCGTGCTGGTGAAGACTACCGGCAAGGAACGCGAATCCTTCATCCGGATCATCAACGCGGATTCGACACAGATCGCGAAAATCCGCATGTACGACAAGGCCGACACGCTGGTGCTGGAACGACGCCAGGGAAATTGGTTCATCACCGAGCCGATGGATTTCCCGGCGGGTCAGAGCAAGCTTCACGACCTTTTCGATCGAGTGGTCGGCGGAACCGTCTCCAGCATCCCGCTGGCTGAAAATGAATCCTCGCACGACGCCTACAATGTTACCGCTGAAAAGGGTAACACGCTCGAACTCTACGACGGAAACGGGAACCTGATCGAGGGGATCGTGGTCGGCAAGAGCGAGAATTCCAGCTACTGTAATGTCCGCAGGCTGAACGATCCGACAGTCTATCAGTTCAACGAGAATGTCACCTACCGTATCTCACCCAAGCTGGCGACCTGGCGAAAGAAGGAGATTCTCGAATTCGTGCCGGAGACCATCGAACGGATCGATGTGAAATACTCGCTTAATGCCTACTCTCTCGCTACGACCGATACCGCCTGGGTCTATCACGACAAGGATAACGACTTCTCCGTCGAATCGACAAACCGACAGCTCCTGAAGATCCTCAACGTGCTCGAGAAGGGACGTTCCGGACGCTTTATCGACGACGACTGGGCGACTTTCGAGAAGTTCTTCGACAATCCGGCGCTGGATGTCACCATAACCCAGAAAACGGGCGATGTGACCCGCTTCCAGGTGGCGGAATCGAAGGATGGCGATACGACGGAATTGGTGCTGAAACTGAACGACGACACATCGACGCTGTATCACATGACTACCGATTTCGTCGAGCGATTCACCAAGTCGCCGGAGCATTTCCAGCCCGGGCAGGAAGAGACACCGTGACAACCGGGAATCTCTCGAAAAAAACACGAAAAATTGTTTGACAGAGAATCGCGGTTTGAATTTCTTAGCCGAGTCACTTGAATGTTCCTGAGTAGCTCAGTGGTAGAGCGAGTGGCTGTTAACCACCAGGTCGGGGGTTCAAATCCCTCCTCAGGAGCCAGACCATAATCTGCACAAAGTGCAGTGAATAGAATCGACCCCATCCGGTTTCCGGGTGGGGTTTTTTCGTTCTGGTATAACTTCTGAATGTGCCGCTTGCGGCTCTTCCGAATGTTATGCCGGAAAACGGTACTAAAATCAACATTCAGAAGAACCTCCGGTACATTCAGAAGTTGATATCCTTGTAGCGTTCGACCTCCTGTAATTTTGCATGCAGACACGAATCCCCCATTGGCGAGCCTCCCTTTTGGTCCGCCAAGCTCCAGCTTGGCATCCTCTGGTAAAACAACAATCTGCCACACGAACCCAAGGCACGACGAAGTTCTCGATCAATCCCTACAACCGATGCTGCCAGCGACGAAAATGGCATACAGGAATTAGATAGTAAATCGCAACAACTTGCGATAAAAAGCTTGACACGCATAATATCTCGCAACATGATACGATATAAAGGAGATCAGGCTATGCATATCCGAAACTTCATCGCGGAAAAAGGGATTCTGAAAGAATTGGCGGGAAGGTTCACGCAGCAACGCATTGCGCTGGGATTGTCCCAGTCTGCGCTGGCGGATCGGGCCGGCGTCGGGAAACGCACCGTCGAGCGATTCGAAGCAGGTGGCGACGTCCAGTTCAAGACGCTGATCAAGCTGCTTAGGGTGCTGGAATTGCTCGACCAATTGAACCAGCTTATCCCGGAACCAGCACGGTCGCCGATAAAGGCGTTGGAGTCACAGCGGGAATTGCCGCAACGGGTGAGTCGCAAGAAGCGTAGTGTCGAGCCGTGGAAGTGGGGGGATGAGAAATGAGCATGCTCGCGGAGGTCTTTCTGTGGGGCGAGAGGATCGGCGTTGTGATGCTCGACGAAAGCACGAAGGTCGTATCCTTCGAGTACGATCCGGCGTTCCAGCGTAGCGGCATCCAGCTTTCTCCGCTGGTGGTGCCTCTGTCGAGCCGCGTATTCTCCTTTCCGGCTCTGCCAGAGAGCTTTCATGGATTGCCGGGTCTGGTGGCCGACTCCCTTCCCGACAAATACGGCAACCGGTTGATCCAGAGGTGGCTCGAGATGCAGGGTCGGGCAGCCGACACGATGACCGTCATCGAGCGGCTCTGCTACACTGGAAAAAGAGGTATGGGCGGACTCGAATACAAACCCGCCATCGGGCCGGATCCGAATTACGATTGCGCGATTCAAGTGGATCAGATGGTCGAGCTGGCCCGAGAAATTTTAGCGAATAGAGATTCTCTGAATACAGACTGGACAGAGAAATCGGAAGCCGTGCGCCAGATATTGCAGATCGGGACCAGCGCCGGCGGGGCACGAGCGAAGGCCGTGATCGCCTGGAATCCCGCGACAAACGAGATTCGATGCGGTCAGACGACGCTGAAGAAGGGTTTTGAACACTGGCTGATCAAGTTCGACGGCGTAAAGGAGAATTCCGACCGGGAACTTGCGGACCCGGACGGGTATTGCGGGATCGAATTCGCCTACTCCCTCATGGCAAAGGACTGCGGCATCGAGATGAGCGATTGCCGGCTGCATGAAGAAAACGGACGACGGCACTTCATGACCAGACGATTCGACAGGCCGGAAGGCGATCGGAAGCTACACATGCTGACCCTCGCGGGTATGGCGCACTGGGATTTCCGGGCACCGGGATCGAACAGCTATGAAGAGTTGTTCGGCGTCCTGAAGAAACTGAACCTCCCCGCCTCGGCAGCCGAACAGGTGTACCGGCGAATGATCTTCAACGTCATTGCCCGCAACCACGACGATCACGTGAAGAATACGGCTTTCCTGATGGACCGCCAGGGCGTGTGGAAGCTCGCACCCGCCTACGACATGACCTACAGCTACAATCCGCAGGGGGCGTGGACATCGCTGCATTCGCTCTCGATCAACGGCAAGCGGACCGATTTCACGGAACACGACCTGATGCAGTGCGCCGAAGTCGCGTCCCTGAAACAGGGTATGGCGAAGAGGATTTTCCATCAAGTTCTGGAGGTTGTTTCGCGTTGGCGCGAGTACGCGGAGGAAATCAAGATCGAACCTGCATTCCGGGACAAGGTTTATCGTGGATTGCGTCTGTTCAATGGAAATATATAGCGCCATATTATGCGATATAATGACATATATCCGCAATACTCGCAAATAATGACGACATAAAGGAATCAATATGCGCGACAGCATCATCATCATCGGCGGCGGAATCGCCGGACTGAGCGCCGGGATCTACGGAAGATTTTCAGGCTACGAGACAACCATCTTCGAGCAGCACGAGAAGCCCGGCGGCTGCTGCACGGCGTGGGAGCGGAACGGCTATACGGTCGATTACTGCCTGCACTGGCTGGTCAGCACGAAGCCCGGAAACGATTTCTACAAGCTCTGGGAGGAGGTCGGTGCGCTTCAGGGACGCGAGATCGTAAACCACGAGAGCTATGCGAAGTTCGAAACCTCGGACGGTAAATCGCTGATTCTGTATTCGAACATCGATCGATTGGTGTTTGCACCTGACCGAACTGGCGCCGGAGGATGAGAAGCTGTTCCGGAGAATAGGCAAAGCGATGCGGAAGCTCGGACGCATGCCTATGCCGATCGAGAAGGCGCCCGAAGTCATGCACATCGGCGATATCGCGAAGATGATGATCGGGATGATCCCCTACATGCCGGCGTTCGGTGCCTGGAAAGACGTCCCGCTACGGGAGTTTTCGCAGAGGTTCAGGAATCCTTTCATGCGACGGATGTTCGGCGAGGCGATGATGGGCGTCTTTGGCGACAACCCCGATATTCCCATGCTTCCGATCCTGATGACCTTCGGGATGCTGGAAAACGGTATGGCGGGATATCCGGTCGGCGGCTCGATGCCCTTCTCAGAGGCGATCGAAAAGACCCTACCTCGATGCCGGTGGCGTGATCCATTACAACCGTCCGGTCGAAAAGATTTTAACCGAGAAGAACCGGGCTGTCGGTGTGCGACTGAAGGATGGCTCAGAGTATCGAGCCGACATCGTGATCTCGGCAGCGGACGGCTATGGGACGCTCTTCGGGATGCTCGAAGGCCACTATCTTGACGCTAAGATCCGTTCGTATTACGAAGAGCTGCCCACGATCATGCCGCTCCTGCAGGTTTCGCTGGGCATCGACGATCCCATGCACGATTTTCCGCGGACAATTACAGGTCTGACCATCGAGACGGATCGACCGCTATCCATCGGCGGCAGAGAGATCAAATGGCTGACGGTGCAGGCGTACGTCTTCGATCCGACGCTGGCTCCGATAGGCAGGACGTTCGTGAAGGTGATCATCGGCTCCGACTGGTCGTACTGGAACGATCTTTATGAAAGCCCCGGCGAATATCGCAAAGCGAAGGATCAGGCGGCGAAGGACGTGATCGCGCAACTCGAAAGACGATTCCCTGGCCTGGCGAAGAAGGTGGAGATGATCGACGTGGCGACGCCGGTGACGCTCGAGCGATACACCGGGAATCACCACGGCGCGTACATGGGCTGGCGGGTGACGCCGAAGACCCTCGGCATGATGATGCGAAAAACGCTCAGGGGGCTGAAGAACTTTTACATGGCGGGTCAGTGGGTCGAGCCGGGCGGAGGACTGCCGACAGCGCTCAAATCGGGTCGCAACGTCGTGCAGTTGATCTGTAAAGAGGATGGACGAGAGTTTCGGAATTCACTGTAGATACATTCATATACGATGCAGTGATTCAAAGAAAAATCGTTATTTCCATGGAAAAATCATTACGAACGACGGATTCTTGGGAAAAATGCTTACGAGATGAGAAAATGGAGCGGATGACGGGACTCGAACCCGCGACAGCCAGCTTGGGAAGCTAGTACTCTACCAACTGAGTTACATCCGCTCAGCGGGAAAATCTATTCAATCGGGCGTTGTTTGTGTCAAGCAAATTTAGAAATACCAGCAGACGCCGAGTTCGAAATGGGTCTCCTGCGCCGGCAGTTCGCGATATTGGCGATACTTCTCGTCAAGAAGGTTGTAGATGCCGCCGTTCAGCTCAAAATCGGGTTGAAACCGCCAGGTACCGAGAATGTTAGTCAGCATGACGTTCTCCATGGAGGTCTCATCGTCGTTCTCGCGGTCATGCAGGTAGTGCGCTTGCAGGCTCATATCCCACTTCTCCTCCCGGTAGGTGAGTGAGAAGAGGTTGTCGATGGCCGGCATGAAGGGAACGCGGTCGCCCTCATCGTTCTGCGCGATGTGATAGCAGAAATCGTTGGACAATTCGAATCGCTGATAGGTATAACTCGCCTCGAATCCGATCCGGTTCCAGAATACGTCGTCGATGAGCTGCTCGTAGAGGCAGCTATCGGCGTGGGCGTAGATCGGTTCGTCCTTGATCCAGGCGATACTCTCGTAAAGCGTGATGGGGAAGACGGTGTCGATCTCGAACGCCGCGGTGAGATTCAGCGGGGCCTTGGGTTGATGCCGTTCCATATCGATGTTCTGGTACGGATTCTGTTTCATCAGTTGCATCCGTGAGAGGTTGTCGGTGTAGGGCATGTTCATGATCTTCAGGTTGGTCTGATAGAGCAGTTGCCGCTGCCATACGAACCACACGGACGGATAGACGTGCATGCCGTCACCACCGACCCAGACGCCAAGCTGATCGAAGCCCATGAATCGCTTCTTGATGGATCTTATACTACCGGAAAACATGTTCTTCAGATATGCCACTTCGATATGATTGTCGATGTCTCGGTAACCGATATCACGCCCGTACAGCACATTCACGTCGTTCGCTTCGTGGTCGCTCAGACCTGCGATATCCGTATCCTGTTTGTGCAGGTAGTACTCCAGAAGGAGGTACGGGTTGGCGAGCGAAACCGGTCCGACGACCTTGGTTTCGTTCGATTTCAGCGTGAATCCGAATCCGGTGTTTTGCGTTGTATAATTCTGCAAGCGGCTGTCGTGGCGGCTCCAGTCGAAATAGACGTTCGCCTGATGTTCCTCGAAGGTCGGCTGCCAGTGGAAATCACCCGTGGACTGCTCCCATCCGGCGTCGTAGTTGACGGTTCGGAACGCGCCGTTGAAGCGGAGCAAGCTGTTCACCGGTTCCTGATAATCGAAGCGCAGGCTGCCATAATCATGGTTGCCCAGTCGTCCCTGAAGCAGACCCGATGAGGAAGATTCCTGCGTTTTCGGCTCGACGGCCTTCGATTCTGGATACCAGGCGTATTGCATCGTCTTGGGATTCTCCAGACTCCAGAAGCTTGAGAGGTCGGTGCTTTTACGGGTGCTGTCGGAGAATATCTCGGTCTCGCCGGTGATCACCACCTGCGGCAATTGAATGTCTTGCTGCGCCAGGAGATTGACCGATGCGAGGAGGATAAGGAAGACGATAATGACCGATCTCATTCCGCCACCCCCAGTTTTTCTGCCAGTTTGTGGCGTTGTTCGGGCGTCAAATACTCTTTGATGATCTCGTAGCGCTCTTTCGCCTTGCCCTCTTCACGCAGTTCGACGTAAGCGAAGCAGGCGAGATATTCCGCCTGGATTTTCACGTCCTCGATCTCGGGGTAGAGGTAGCGTACCCGAAGCAGTTCGCTAACTGCCTCTTCATACTGTTCCTTCTCGAACAGGATGTAGCCCTTCCAATACTGCGCAGAGGCTCGGATTTCCTTGTGCTGGCTCTTCAGCAGGTTTTCGATCACCGGTTCGATCAAGCCGGTATTCTCATTCTCAATCTGGTATTGGATCCAGACGAGTTCGGCTTTCTCCTTGTTCAGTCCGGACGTAATCTTCATGAATTCGTCGTACGTTCTGTTGAACGCAGGGTGATTCTCGGTTTGCTGTAAGCGGAGCAGTTCCAGCCAGATACGCGAATCGTGGGATATCTTCGATGCCTCGGTCAGCTTCATGATGGCGGCGATGTTGTCGTTCTCTTTCCGCTTGAGCTGTGCCCAGTCGTAGAGCAGGTTTTCCGATTTATCGCC
This sequence comes from Cloacimonadales bacterium (SeqCode), assembly GCA_963666875.2. Classification (GTDB taxonomy): domain Bacteria; phylum Cloacimonadota; class Cloacimonadia; order Cloacimonadales; family JAIOQZ01. The sequence goes on along the minus strand of CAXXPU010000019.1, from coordinate 147,353 downwards.
CAGTTCGCTGAGATCGGTGAACACCTTTTCCGCGTCGGCGTAACGACCGGCTTCGGTATAGCATTTTGCCAGCAGCAGGCGCACCTCGCGGCTTCCGGTGTACCCGAAATTCTCGTTGAGAACGATCTCGCAGGTCTGAATCGCTTCGGCATAACGCCCTTCCTCGACAAGCGCTTCGGCCTTGGCTTGAAGCAGGCTGCCCTTGAAAGAGACGCCGCCTTCGCGCTTGGACAGCGCGTCGATCTCGCGCACATAGTCAATGCTTTCTGATTGCCGCGCGCACCACTTGAGGCCGTCGAGCGCGCTCTTGAACCAGTTCTGCGGCACGTTGGGATAGATGAGCCGGCGATAGTAGGGTAGCGCGTTATTGTAGTCGCCGAGGTTGTAATACGAATCGGCGATTCCCAGCGTTGCCTTGAATTTATCTTCGCCTTCGGGTGCGTTTTCGAGATATTGCTTGTAGTAGTCGGCTGCGGAAACGAAGTCGTCCGCACTGAAGGCCGCTTTTGCAGCCAGCAGCAAGAACTTGTTTCTATCAGCGCTGGATGCCGAGAGGTCGTTGTAGAGACTGGTCGCTTTGTCGTAATCGCGGAGCTGATAGTAGGTCCATGCCATGCGGCTTCGAGCCTGCTCCTTTTCAGTATCGTCGGTTGCAGTTTGATTCGCGATCTTATACTGGTCCAGTGCTTTCGAGTAGGATTTCTTCGCGAAGTAGATATCGCCGGACAGCAGCGCTTTGTTGAAGTCGGGTCCCTCCTGCGGCATCCTTTGCAGTGAGGCGAGCGCTTCGTCGTATCGTTCCTCGCCGAAATAGATTCGTGCGATCCGCTCGAAGACCATTCCCTGGTCGGTATCGCCTTTGGCTGCGGTCAGGAAATAGGCAAGCGCCTGATCGCCCTTGGAGAGGTTGAGCGCGATTTCGCCGAGATAGAAGTTCGCCATACCGGTCTTGCCCGAATCGGGATAGTCGGTCAGCAGCTTCTCGAAGTCGGTTCTTGCGACCCGGAATTCCCTTTTCTGGAAGCGGATCAGTCCCGATTTGAAAAGCGCTTCGTCGCGGTATTTGCCGTTCGGGTAGGATTTAAGGTAGTCCGTGAAGCCGGCGAGGGTGTCATCGAGCCGATTCAGCAGGAAATCGGTTTCGGCGATCATGAACCGCGCCTTCTCGCGCGACATGGCGTCCAGTTCATCGGTCAGTGCTTTCTTGAGCATCTGGTTTGCGCCTTGATAGTCCTCTTTCTGGTAGTAGTTTACGCCAAGTTGATACCGTGCGGCGCTGATGAATTTATTGTCGGGATAATCCGCGATGAACGATTCAAGCATTCGGTTCGAGGCGACGAGGGAGGTTTCTCCCTCGATTTTTGCCAGATAAAACAGACTGTTGGCGCGAATGTCCTTCTGTTTCGAATCCTTTGAAAGACATTCGAATACCGGCTTCGCTTCGTTCGGGTTTCCGAGGTTGAAGTACGCGAGCGCCATGTAATATTTCGCGGTGTCGTCCGGATTCTCGATCGTCTCCAGAAGCGTCATCGCTTTCTGGAAGTCGCCGGTCTCGAAGTACGCGGCAGACATAAGCTGGGCGTAGTCGGAGTAGTATTGCGATGCAGGCTGGATCAGTCCTTTACCGTATTCAAGCGCGCGAGCGAATGACCCTTCGTCGATCAGGTGCTGCATGTAGAAGATCGCCGATTGTTCCCACCATTTTGCCGCGCCGGGCATGTTTTTCACGATCGTGAGTTTGGCGACTGCTTCATTCACCTTTCCGCTCTTGAGCAGGCTGCGGATCAGCGCCGGGTAGATCTGCGGTTCGTCCTTGTATTTCAGCGCGTTTTCAAGAAGCTCGTACGATTCGCGATATGCGTCCAGCAGGTACGCGATACGGCCCTGGAAGTAGAATGATCGCCAGTTGAGTTCGTGATTCGGAAATTGCCCGTTGAACTGCTGGAACAGGCTACGCGCTTTGGGGTAATCGCCCAGGAAGAAGCAACTCTGCGCCAGGCCGAGGATCACCTCTGCCCGGAAGGCTGGCTTGCTGTTGGCGTCGTAGAGTCCTTGAAACAGCTTTCTGGCTTCGTCGTAGGTCTCATTGCGCAACGCGATGTCCGCCTTCAGGTAGGTGACATCGGGGATGAAGCGGCTGTCGGGGTAGTTCTTCAGAAACTTGTCGATCTCCAGACGCGCGATTCGGTATTCTCCGTTGGCATAGAGCTTGACAATGAACTGAAGGTCCTCGGATTCGACGGCGAATAGCGTCGCCGACAGAAGAAGCATGAGTGTTAAAATCGTAACTACTCGGTTGATATGCATATCGTTAACCTCTTGGATTGATCTTGAAATGGTTGCTCAGAAACGATTCCATCTCCTGCGGCCTCGACTTGCGATCCTTCCATTCGCGCCAGTGCAGGCAGCTTTCCGTCCAGTTGCGGAAGAATTCCCACACCGGTGTCGAATCGGTGATCATAAGGTCCGCTTCGGAGACAAAGCAATACATGGATAAAAGATCCTCCATTTCCGGATTTTCCAGGTTGGTGAAGTCCAGCCCGGTCTTGGACGCTTTTTCCAATAAATAAACGTTCGCGGAGTAAAAACGCTTCATGAAACCGACGATTTCGTTGATTTCCTTCCCGGATTTATTGCTCTCTGCATGGATGACGATGTTCGGGAATCGATTTTGCAGCATCCGTCGCCGGGCTTTGTCGAAACAGTCGGGACGAATCTCGGGCTGCGGGATCTTCGGTTGTCCTTCGATGCCGATCAGTTGCGAGAATTGCGTGAATATCTCGCCGGCTTCGCGCGGCCCGGGAACGAACTCGATGTTGGATATCCCGTTCAGGCTGATGTGAACCGCTCCCTGGTCCGGATTGCCTGCGACGGCGTCCTCGGTGAGGTCGATCAGGATTGCGTGAGGAGCGCTTGGCTCGTATTTGCTCAACGGTGCGATGCGGACATTCTCGCCAAAGGGAATCGTCTCGAAGAAGGGATAGGAGAAATCGGGCAGGAAGCAGGTCAGATGTTCGATCCGGCTCGAAAGCAGCGCGATATGAGATGAGCTGCGAAGGCATTGGTTGAAATCCCGTGGAAACAACACGTAAAGGCTATGCAGCTCCCGGAAGATACGACTGAACGGTACCGGCTGGAACTGTAGCTTGGGCTGAAAGAGCGTTTTGAATTTTTCGAACACGGACGCAACTCCCTATCTTGATCAAACGACGGCATTTTCAGAACCTGTTCGGAAATTGTCCAATATTCTTTAGCACTGATGCAAATTGAATGTTTGTTTTATAGCACGTGACCTCCGGTATAACTTCCGAATGTGCCGCAGGCTCTTCTGAATGTTATACCGGAAATTGGAAAACGAAATCAACATTCGATTCCACTTCGTTCCTCTGGTATTTGCAAGCAAATACTACGAGACCTCACTTCGTTCGGACATTCGGAAGTTGATTTCACAGAGAACGCCGCTCGGAAAGACTGTGTGATAATGACAAACGCCATTTACAATTGTTCGATGTCAGATGTTTCCTGTTGTAGGGGCAGGTCCCCGTGCCTGCCCTTTCCCTCCTTCCATACATCGTCAAACGCGACAGAACGATTGGGGAATGATAGAGATGCAGACAAGGATGCCTGCGTACCTCCGAGAATGAAGAGGGCAGGCGCGGGGACCTGCCCCTACAACAGAGAAGAGGATCGGTCGCGGATTTTCACACAGTCATGGAGATTGGGGTTAGGGAGTTTACAAAGTCTAGTTCAACAAAGCGGGATCGAGGACGTGGTTCGAGACCTTCCTGTCGAATTCGAAGTGCTCATCCCTGAACAATCGCAGGCATGTTTCTACAGCTTCAGGATCGTAGTGCGTACCCTTGTTTTCCTCGATTTCGGTCAGCGATCTCTCGATACCCTTTTCCGGGCGGTACGGACGATGCGAGGCGATGCTCTCCACCACGTCCGCCACGGAGAGGATCCTGCTCTCCAGCATGATGTCATTCAGTTCGATACCGCGTGGATAGCCGGAACCGTCCAGATGCTCGTGGTGCTCGAGGATCATGCGGGCGATATCCCACGGCAGCTCGATCTCCTTGAGGATGTCGTAGCCGATCTGCGGGTGGGTCTTGATGAGTGTGAATTCGACGTCGCTCAGCCTGCCGGGTTTGTTGAGGATGTCCGACGGGATGAAAATTTTACCGATATCGTGAATGACGCTTCCATAATAGACGGTTTCGATCTGCCCGGCGCTGAGTCCCATCTTCCGTGCCATGGTGACCGCGAGATATGCCACGCGCATCTGGTGCCCGTATGTATAGGGATCCTTCACCTCGATCGTCTTGGCGAGTGATCGGATCGTCTGCACGGAGATGTTCTTCATCCGCGATTCGTCCGGATCGACGTTCATAAGCCGTTTGCCTGCATTTCTACCGGTTACCTGATACTCGATCAATTGCGGGTCGCCGTTCTGACGGGAATAGATCGCCTGCACGGTCCAGATGTAGTCTCCTTCGCCGAAGGGGAATCGGATGTGGATCTGGAAGGTTGTGCAGGGGTCGTCCGGTGTCAGAGATCCGATCTGACGATCGACCTCGGCGTGGTTTTCCTGCGGGATCAGTTCGTGCAGATCCCTGCCCAGAATTTTTTCGCGCGTGAGGTTCAGTTCATGTACGATTTCGTGATTGATGAACGCTACTTTTCCGTCCGAAGTGAGGCGGATATGGATCTCGTTCTTGTCGTTGATCAGGTGCTGATACCGTTCGCGGGTGAGATCGAGTGCACGCTCGGTCTCTTTCTGCCGCGTGATGTCCAGGGCATAGTGCAGGCTGCCAACAATCACGCCGTTCTTGTAATGCGGGATGATGCGCAAGTGTAGTAGATTACGGTGTTCGTCCCCATCGATCAGAGGAATGTCGAACTGTTGTTCGAAGCCTTCGAATACGCGCTTGTATATCTGCTGGACGAAGTAGGTGTTTTCCGGACCGAAGAAATCGAAGATACGAAATCGGGCCAATTGCTCCTCCGGCAAGCCGAAAAGCTTGATGGCAGCCTTGTTTACGTAGGAAAACGATCCGTCCCGGTTCAGGGACCATACCGCTTCCTGCACATTCTCGAGCAAACCCTCGAGTTGATCGGTTGTCAGTGGCACAATCTATCCTTTATAACGATTTCTTGATCAATTCCACTCTATTCCATCGCGCTTTTTTGTCAACTAACGAGAGCGTTTTTCGCAGATTCTCAATCCCGCGGCGATGATGCATTTCAGAAAGTATAACGCGGAAAGGTATTACAGCAGGTATATTATAATGGTGTCAATATCCATCTTGACAATGATTACATTGATGTTATAATTTTGAAAAGGAGAGATTCATGAGTCGAACATCTCGAGATTATCTGTGTTATTGCGGGTTGAATTGCAGACTATGCACGATTGTGACGACGATTCCCCAGGATGCGACAAGGCTGTACGAGACCCTCGTCAAGAGCGGAGTGAATCAATATGGCGAAGAAATGTACGAAGGCTTCAAGGAGTTTTGGGCAGTCTTGCAGAAGATGAGTCAATTGGCCGAAACCTGCTCGCTGTGCCAGGGAGACTGCGGCGATCCCGATTGCAAGATCTGCTTCTGCGCCCGTGAAAAGGGCGTGGAAGTATGTGCCCTCTGCGATGAATATCCCTGCGATCTGATCCGCGAATTCGATGAGAAGTACCGCCACATCACCAAGAATAACGACCGGATACGCGAGATCGGTCTGGACGCCTGGCTGGTCGAAATGGACGAACTCGCCGCCAGTGGTGTCACTTTTTCCGATTTATGAACATCAGAATGAATAACATCATCTGAATACGAAACATGAGTGATATAACAAAGAAAATCGATAGCTTCTACAAGGAATTAAGCACTGCGGAATTCGAGTCTATAACCGACAAGTCGCAACAATTCGCGGCCTTCATCCAGTGGATATTCGAGAACAAACTAATCCTCAACAAGCATCCTGAGTTCCTCGCGTTTCTTGCCGAAAATGCCAAGGAAGTCACAGCCGATTTCGTTATGCATCATCGCGAAAAGGATGGATTTCTGCTGAATTACCAGATTGGGAAATCTGCGTATCATGCTCAGGACATGAAAAACACGATCAAATTCAACAAGATTGCGGTGGATATCTACCAATCGCTGAACAAGACAACACAGAAGAATTTAATGAAGAAGGCGACGTATGCGTACTACTACTCCGGAGTGTCGGCCTTTTCACTCTCACGGTATGACGAGGCGTCCAGAAATTATTACAACGGTCTGCAACTGATGGAAGAATTCGGCGACGATGCGAACGCATGCATGTGCTATAACGGACTTGGCTTCATCTATCGCAACATGAAAGACTACCCGAAAGCGATGGAGAACTTCCAAAAAGCCACCGAGACTGCCGAATGCTCAGGGAAACAGGATATCAAAGCCATTGCCCTGAACGAAATCGGTAATATCTACATGGTTCAGGGCGATTTCAAGAAATCGATGGAATACCACCAGATGGCGCTCGAAGCGACGAAAGATGAGACGGCTGGCATATCGAGTTCGTTCATCTATCACGACATCGCGATCATGTTCACGGGAATGGAGCGGTTTGAGGATGCGCTCAAGTATTTCCAGAAACACTACGAAATGACCGTCGATAAACTCACAATACGTGAAAAAGCAATCTGCAAACTCAATCTCGGCACGGTATATTTGCATCTGAAAAGATACGAAGATGCCGAGAAGATTCTCTGGGAGTCGCTCGAATATGCGCGCCAAGCGGAAAGCATATATGAACAGGGCCTTGCGTACGAAGAGCTTTCGAGTATCAATGCCGCGCTGGGCAGGCATGACAAGGCGTACGAGTACCTCCACGAAGCCTACAAATTGAGTAAGGACGTTTTCAGCAAGGACAGGATGGATCTGATCCAGGAGCTTCAAGTCAAGTACGAATCGGAAGCCCGGGAACGCGAGGCGGAAATCTATCGGTTGAAAAACGTCGAACTGGTGGAAGCGAACCAGAAACTCAAGGAATCATACGATGAACTGGAAAAAGCGCAGCAGGAGATTATTCAGCTCGAGAAACAGAAATCGGTCTGGGCGATGGCCGTGACCGCGAATCACGAGATCAACCAACCCCTGATGGTCATTCGCGGCAATATGGACCTTCTGCGGATGAAGATCGATCGGTCGCAATTGTCCGACAAGCATGTACAATACCTGGATAACATCGAGAAATCGATCCTGCGAATCGGCGAGATACTCCGTACATTCAAAGAGCAATGCCCGATTCGATTTACAGAATATAGCTCGGTAACGGAAATGGTAGTATTCGATAAGGATGAAGAGCATGATGGAGAATAAAACCCGAGACGAATTCCTGGCATTGATCAGCGAACTGCCTGCAGAAGATCAAGCAAAACGTATCTTGAGCGAGGCGCACAAGGAGATTCGACGCAAACCGGCGTTGGCGATTTCGTACGCGAAGTATATTCAGGAGCATTTCGACGACGAGGTTCTGCACTGCAAAGCCAAGCTTGTGATGGTCGAAGCTTTATTCGAGCAGGGTCACTATGACGAAGCGTACGCGGCACATCGTGAATGCGCCAATCTCAATGACAAGCTGGGCTATCCGATTGCCAGAGGAACGCTCGATAACTGGCAAGGATTGTCCCTCTGGAGAAAGGGTGATCTCGAGAAGGCGCTGGAATCGCTTTTCTCGGCACTGCGCTATTTCGAGGAGGTCAAGGATGAAGCACAGCTTGCCAATATCGAGAACAATGTCGGGCTGATCTATTGGGAGCTGCGGATGGATGATGAGGCCTTGCGGCACTATCTGAAATCGCTGGAAATCAAGAATAGAATCGGGGATGACTCTGGATTGTGGGCTCTGAACAACAATATTGCGGGTGTGTATTATCGAAAGGGAGACCTTGCCACCGCGGTACAATTCATGGAGCTTGTGATCGAATATTTCATGAGTGTCGAGCGGTATCGCGAATTTTCTCAGATTTCAACAAACAAGGCAATCCTGATGATCGAGATGGGGAAATTCGATGAAGCCAGAGATATCATGGAAAATATATACAAGTTGACGGTTGATCGGAATTATCAGTTCGAGCAGATATTGTGCCTGACAGCAATGGGTGATCTGGCGAACAGAACGGATCAGTTGCAAGAGGCTGAGGATTATTACAACAAAGCTGTCAAGCTTGGCCATGAACTCGAAACCAGAGAGTTGCTTCGTTCCACGCTGGGGCATCAGTCCAAGTTCTACGAGCGGATCGGCAATTATCAGAGGGCGTTAGAAGTATTCAAAGAACTGGGCCGGCTGAAGGATGAATTATTCCACGAGCAATTCGGCGCGAAGATCGCGGAACTGGAATCGAAGTTCGAGACCGAGAAGAAAGAGAAGGAGATGGAAATCTACCGGCTGAAGAACGTCGAACTCGTGGAGGCGAACCGTAAACTCAAGGAGTCGTACGATAAATTCGAAGAAGTGCAGCAGGAGATCATCGAGCTGGAGAAGCAGAAATCGGCGTGGGCAATGGCCGTGACGGCGAATCACGAGATCAACCAACCTCTGATGGTGATCCGCGGTAATATGGATTTAATGCGGATGAAAATGGATAGATCGGAGCTACCCGACGATTACCAGCAATATCTGGAGAATATTGAAAAGTCGATTGTGCGTATTACGGAAATACTACATAAGTTCAAGGACCAGTACCCGATACGATTCACAGAATACAGCTCCACAACCGAGATGGTAATCTTCGACGAGAATATGGTGGAAAATGACTGAGCAGGAAATCCATGAAGAAATCCTTGCATTGATAAGGGATATCCCGGAAGAAGGGCAAGCGAAACGCTTGGTGATTCATGCGAGGGATTCGGTGCCAAGTGACCCGGAAATAGCGATGCAGTATGTCCATTACGTCCTGGAGAATTACACGAATCCTGTCGTTCTGCATGAAGCGCAGCTTGTATTGGGCGAGTGTTACTTCGAGAAAGGACGATATAAAAAAGCTGCGAAAATCTACCGGGAATGCCTCGCGCGTAGTGAGGAATTGAACCATCCTGTCCCTGTGGCCCTATTACACAATCGGCTGGGTCTGACGCTGTGGAAGATAGGAGAGCATGAGCAAGCGCTCGAGGAATATTTCCAGGCACTTAGCTATTACACGCAAATCGATGATATCAAGAGCATTGGTGACGTGGAAAACAACATCGGTCTGATCTATTGGGATCTTAAAATGATCGATGAAGCGCTTCGCTACTATCAGCAATCGCTGGAGAAGAAGATCAAGCTGGGTGATGAACCCGGAATTGCGAATCTGAACAACAATATCGCCGGCATCTATTATCGTCGTGGCGACCTGGCGACAGCGATAGAATACATGGATCCGATACTGGAGTATTTTCTACATACGGATCGCTACCGGGAGCTTGCTCGTGCATACAACAATAAGTGCCTGTTGCTGATGGACATAAAAGAGTATGGACAGGCGCGAGAGGTGATCGAGAAGGCGATCGAAATCGTCGAAGAAAAGGAATACCATTTCGAGAAAGCGAACTGCTATATTACGCTTGGCGATCTGGAGATGAGGCTCGGACATAACGACAAAGCGGTCGTCAACTACGACCGGGCGCTGGAGGTCGCTCGTGAGGTGCAGTCGAAGGAGCTGCTTCGTATCGTATTGGGTAATCAGGCTCAGTTCTATGAAGAAATCGGTGAACCGGCAAAAGCGCTTGAGGTTTTCCACGAGTATGAGAAGCTGAAAGACGAGTTGTTCCACGAGCAGTTCGGTGCGAAAATCGCGGAACTGGAATCGAGATTCGAGACCGAGAAGAAAGAAAAAGAGATGGAGATCTATCGACTCCGCAATATCGAGCTCGTGAAGAAGAACGAGGAAATCGAGAAGCAGAAGTCCGAGATCGAAATGACACTCAGTCAGCTTCAGAAGGCGCAGCAGGATATCATCGATCTGGAGCGTAAAGCTTCCGCGATGGCAATGGCGGTCACAGCGAATCATGAAATTAATCAACCGTTAATGGTTATTCAAGGCAATATGGATATGCTACGGATGAGTCTCGATTACGATCGGTTATCATCCAAACAACGTCAATATGTAACGAAAATCGAAGAGTCGATTGATCGAATCAGCGTGATTCTGGAGAAATTCAAGAGCAAAATGCCGACTCGCTTCACTTCCTACAGCAGTGATACCGAGATGGTCGAATTTGATGACGATGATAACACTTGATCCAGTAAGCAGAAAACGAGCCGGGAACTTGTAAATCTACACAAGAGATTGAACTACAACCAGATCCGATTGGTAACGCTATTCTTGATTACTCCTTCGAGTCGCGCCGTGATGGTTTAACTTCATTTATGGCTAATTAATATTTGTCACAAACTAAACTGATTGGAGGAAACATGAAGCATTCGAGGATTTATGTAATCACCACACTGATTTTTCTGCTATTGGTCTCGGCAACGTTGCTGGAAGCCAAGACCTGGAAGATCGGAGTCCTGGCGAAGCGCGGAGCGAAGAAGGCGATGGAACAGTGGATTCCTATGTCGCTGTATCTGACCGAGAATATCCCCGGGGAGGAATTCGTTATCCAGCCGCTCAGCTTTGAAGAGGTACGAACATCGACCGAAGCCGGAAGTATCGATTTTCTCCTGACCAATTCATCGTACTATGTCGAACTGAACAAGAAATACGGCGCTCAAGCGATCGTAACCATGGTGAATTCGACGCAAGGCAAAGGCATGAAGCAGTTTGGCGGTGTCTTGCTGGTCAAAGCCGACAGCCCCATCAACACGTTTGCCGATATAAAAGGCAAGAAATTCGCTGCCGTCAATCCCTCGTCGTTCGGAGGATATCAGATGGCAGCAGCGCTTCTGAAAGAAAACGGGATCGATTGCGGGCAGGATTTTTCCGAAGTGATGTTCATGAAGACGCATGACGCAGTGGCAATGAGCGTCCTGAGCGGCAAGGCGGATATCGGAACAGTTCGCACGGATACGCTCGAACGTATGGAGAAAGAGGGCAAGCTCAAAGTGTCCGATTTCAAGATCATCAATCCCCAGACAGATGATTTCCCGTTCGTTCGCAGCACGATCCTCTATCCGGAATGGCTGCTGGCGAAGATCAAAGCGACCCCGGACGATATCGCCGCGAAAGTGAAACAGACGTTGATGGATATGCCCCAGGATTCTGACGCCGCCAAGGCAGGGAAAATCATCGGCTGGATCGACGCGCTGGACTACGCTCCTGTGCTGAAATGTCTCGAAGCAATCGGAATTAACCCGTCGAATTGATCCGGATCAGTCTATCAAGCACGCGGTCTTGATCGACCGCGTGTTTTTTTACATAAAAAAATCTTGTTAATTCTTGCCATCTGTGTATCATTACCACCAAAGGTTTTTATGGAATTATCGTCCGAATTGTCGCAAGCCGTGGAAAGGATGCCGGCTTTCCCAAGCTCCATTCAGCAGATAATCAGGATCACCTCCGACATCAACGTGGAGGCGAGGGAAGTCGTGCAGATTATTCGTCACGATCCCGTGCTGACAATCAAGCTGCTGTCGCTGGTCAATTCCGCATACTTCGGTTTACCCAATCGCGTCACCTCGATCCATCAGGCTTACATGCTGCTGGGTCTGAACACGACGCGCAACCTCCTCCTGAGTATCTCCGCGATCCGGGCCATTCCCAACATCGACCACGTACCCTTTCTGAAGCGTACGGAGTTCCTGCTGCACTCGTTATCCACTGCGCTTCTGGCGAGGATCATCGCAAAGCGAAACCAGTTTCCGAAATCGAATCTGGAAGACTACTTCATCGCCGGACTGCTGCATGATTTCGGAAGGATCGTGATGGTCAACGCGAATCCCGAAAAATACACACAGGTGGTCCAGCATACGAAGGAATCGGGCAACTACATCCTTCAGAGCGAGCAGGAGTTTTATGGCTTCTTCCATACGGAGGTTGGCTTCGAACTCGCGCGTCACTGGAACCTCTCGTCGTTCATCCAGCAGGCGCTTTTAATGCATCACGATCCGAACGCTTCGGAACAGCCCGAGGACGATATCCCGCACAAACTGATCGAGACGGTCTATTGCGCCAACATCCTTGCCTCAAGAGCCAACCAGGGCTTCAGCGGGGATGTCGGACCGGCGTATATCGATGAATCGAGCTTCCGCGATCTGAATATCGATGATGAATCGGAACCGGAATTTCTCTGCGAATTGAAAGAAGAACTGGACAAAGCGAAAATAATTCTTCAACTCTGACTTGAGGTTGGAATGAGAGTAAAATTCTGGGGCGTACGTGGAACCATCCCGACACCGGGACCCACCACCGTGAAATACGGCGGTAAAACTTTGTGCATCGAAGTCGAAACCGATGACGGGCAACTCATCATCCTCGACGCCGGAACAGGGATTCGCGATCTTGGAATGTATCTGGCTGGAAAATCACCACTTGCGTGTTCGCTTTTCATCTCTCACACCCATTGGGACCACATTCAGGGCATCCCGTTTTTCATACCGCTCTTCATCGAGGGAAACAAGATCGACATCTACGGCAGTTACGATCCTATCCACGGAAAATCGTTCCGTCAGATCCTCGATGTGCTGATGCAATTCGAATATTTCCCCGTGCGATTCGACGAATTGAAATCCGAGCGCCATTTCTTCGACCTCTCTATCAACCAGACTCTGCGCATCGGAGATACGAGGATCACCACCTACCACATGAATCACCCGATCCTCGGACTGGGCTACAAGATCGAATCGGGCGGAAAGACGCTTTTCTACTCCGGCGACTACGAGCCGCCGACCAATATCTATTCGCCTGACGAATCGGAGTTCATCGAGTACGAAGCGATGATCCGCGAGCAGCACCGGAATCTGGTCGATTTTCTCGATGGCGTCGATGTGATGATCATGGATTCGACCTATACGGAAGCGGAGTATCAAACGCATGTCGGATGGGGACACGGGACGTTCTCGTCATCCTATCAACTCGCCTGCGAGACGGGCGCGAAGAAACTGATATTCTTTCATCACGATCCCGGTCGCACCGACGACCAACTGGACGAAATCCTCAGCCACATCGAAGAACGAAAGCACCACGAGGGAAAGAAAGACCTCGAATTGCAGATGGCGAAAGAGAACGAAGAGTTTTCTATTTAGACGAATATGTTTTAGAGCACCAACCACGAACCTTCCAGCCTGCTCATATCAACAATCCTGGCCATCCTGCTTCAGACAAACAAACCAACATTCGGAAGACCTCGCTTCGCTCGGACATTCGGAAGTTGGTTCGTGCGAACGGGAACGTCCGCGTACCCGAGTTCCGCAGGAACGATAGATTGTAGCCCACGGCGTCAGCCGTGGGTTTGACGCACCAACCACGAACCTTCCAGTCGGCAGATTTGTTCGATTGCGACCACCTCTCTGCTCCCTCGCCTCCCGATTCATCGGGATGGGAGAGGGCTGGGGTGAGGGTCTCCTATTACCGAACCAGCGCACCCTTCGGGCAGATCGTCGTACAATACCCGCAGTGGACGCAGTTTTCCGTGTAATGCGGAAATCCGTCGTCGCCACCCACGATACCGCCGTGAATACAGCCCTTGACGCACTTCCAGCATCGGATGCAGCGTGACGGCTCCAGCTTGAACGGCACCGGTTTCTTGTTCTCGGGATGCTTCTCCCCGCGATACAGACCGACGATCTGATTCACGTCTTCGAAACCGTTGTCGTCCAGCCACTTGCTCATCTCGTCCGCGATCTTCTTATAGACCGCGTTGCCGTGCTCGATGGCAGCGCTGCAAACCTGCACCGCGCACGCCCCCGCCATCATCATCTTGACCGCTTCGGCGCCGCTGTAGATGCCACCCACGCCGAGGACAGGCTTCTTCGTCAGCGCGGAGAGCTCGAAAACGATACGTAGCGCCAGCGGAAAGATCGCCCTGCCGGAGACCCAGCCGTAGCCGTTTTCGCTACCGAGCCAGGGCATGCGTGTGATCGGATCGAAGTCGAGTCCGGGACCGAGGCTGTTAACCGCTACGTACCCATCGACGATCGGATCGAGCGCTTCGACCAGACCGGGGATGTCCGGGAAACCGGGCGATATCTTCGCCATGATGGGCTTGCTGACCGCGTTCTTCAGCGCTTTCGCCGATTCGACGACCGGCGTGTAATCCTTGCCCAGATAGTGGATGGAGAATTCGAACGCATCCACGCAGCCGGTGGCTTCCACGCGCGGACCGAGCTCCGCCAGTTCTTCGGCGGTATAGCCCAGACCGGCGATCAGCATCAGACCGCTGTCCTTCGCGATCCTGTACTCCTTCTCGATGTACTGCTCGACGGGCAGCTCCGACCACAGTTCCGCGTTCATCAGCGTGTTCTTGCCCACCGAAGCGATATTCGGATAGGGGACAGGCGCCGGCACGACGGAGACGGTTTTCATCACGAGCGCGCCCACGCCCCTGTCGGCGGCGTCCTTGAGCAGCGCACCGGTGCGGCAGTTGGGGCCTGCGGCGGGCATGACGGGATTACGCAAAAAATGTCCGAAAAGTTTGACTTCAAGCTTTGCCATTGGTTCCATCCTCGATGTGTCTGATGAGAAGGTTGAAAAAAACCTCGAACCGATATTCGCTGTCCGAACGAAGGTCCGTGATGGGTGTGATTTCTTTGGATAGGGTATCGCGCAGATCTTCCAAAAATATCTCGCTGCGGCTCTTGCCGGTCAGGAGCGATTCGGTCTCGGGCAGACGGCGCGCGTATTCGTTCAGACTGCCAGCGCTGATCTTGATCGACTGGATGCGGTTGCTGTCCCACCCACTCAGGATCGCGATGGACGCCTTCGATATGGTGAGCGATTTACGCGACGCGACCTTTCGGTAGAAGAATCTCCGGCCAGTTTGCGCGTCTTTATCGATCAGGATGCGGAAGATGATCTCGCCTTTCTTCAGCAGATTCTTCTTGTAGCCGTGATAAAAGTCCTTGATATCGACGGTGCGAATTTCTTCCGGCGAAAGCAGCTCGAGCCTGGCGTCCAGGACGAGCAGCAGCGGCATCACGTCGGCGGTGGGCGATCCGTTGGCGATGTTGCCGCCGAGGGTCGCGGTGCTCTGCAAGAGGGGAGAGGCGAAGTTCTTCAGCGCGGTTTGCAGCAGCGGAAAATGCTCTTCGATCAACGCCGATTCGAGCAGCTCCATGAAGGTGACCGTCGCGCCGATTGCAATGACGTCGTTTTGCGCGGCGATCTCGCGCATCTCGGGGATGCGGTTGATGTAGATGATTTCGGAGGGCTGGATCATGTTTTTTCTGATCTGCACGTTGAGGTCGGTTCCGCCGGCGAGGAAGAATGTGCCCGGCTTGATGTCTTTCAGCGCGGCTTTCAGTTCTTCGAGGTTTCTCGGGATGATCATGACTGACCTCCCGCCATCTCGCACGCCATCATGACGGCCTCGAAGATTTTCGTATAGCCGGTGCAGCGACAAATGTTTCCGGAGAGGGCGCGCTTGATCTTCTCCGGGTTCGGCTCGCCGTCGTGCGTCAGGTAGTAGTAGGACGAGACGACGAAGCCCGGGAAGCAGAACCCGCACTGCACGGCGTTGGTCTTGTCGTAGCAGGCGATGAGTTTTTTACCGGTCTCGGTCTCGGACACGCCTTCGACGGTGACGACTTCCGCGCCTTCGAGCTGCACCGCGTTGACCAGGCAACTGGTGACGGGCTTTCCGTTCAACAGCACCGTGCAAGCGCCGCATTCGCCTTCGCCACAGCCTTCTTTGGTGCCGGTCAGGCAAAAGTCTTCGCGGACGATGTCGAGCAGTCGTCGCATGGGATCGCAATCGATCTCGACCGGTTTTCCGTTTAGTTTAAAAACTATTTTCACGTTTCCTCCCGAAAAATGCGTTCCGGAATCAGCGGAATCTCACAGAATTTCTTGCCCGACGCGAAGAGTACGGCGTTGCGAAGCGCGGCTGCCGGGAAGTCCATCGGTATCTCCCCTAAACCCTTGGCGATGTCGGAATCGGTGTGGATGAACTCGACCGCGAAATCCGGCGCGTCCAGTGTAGTGGGCAGCACGTAGTCGGTCAGGCCGTTCATGCGCCCGACGCCCTCCTTCTCGAAGTACTCGGTCAGTCCCCAGAAGATGCCCTGCGTCACACCGCCGATCACCTGCCCGATGGCGATGTCGTGGTTGATCACCTTGCCGATGTCCAGCACGCTCCAGACTTTCAACGGCTCGACGGTCCAGGTGTCCGGATCGTACGTGATCTCGACCGCGCACGCGGCCCAGGAGTAGTCCTTGTAGCCGGTGCCCTTGTACGTCGTCTCGTCGAAATCGACCGATTCGTCGGCTTCGAAGAAGTCGTGCCGCTCCATGGGGAATTTGTCCGGATGCTGACGGATGTAGTCCGCTAATGGAGCCTCGCCGATCTCGCTGCGGATATCTCGCGCCAGCTTGCGGAGCAGGTTGCCAATGATGTAGATGGTTCTGGAGGCGACGGTGGGCCCGCTGTCGGGCGCTTTGGATGTGTCGGGGAACATATAGAAAGTCTTTTCGAGCGGGTGTCCGAGTTCTTCCGCGACGCATTGCGCGAGGGTGGTCTGCACGCCCTGGCCCATCTCGGTGTTGATGACGTAAACCTTTACCGTGGCATCCTTTTCGATCACGACCTTCACCTCGGACTTCATCAACTTTTCGCCGTTGCCGGTGTAGCCTCCGCCGTGCATTGCCACCGAAAGCCCGATGCCCTTCTTGTCATGGTGCGTGCGATTGTATTCGGCAAATTCCAGCACCTTCTTTTCGTAGTCGGATATCTCGATCAGCCTCTCCAGCGCGTCGTGGATGTGATCCTCCGGCACGGCCTGCGTGGTGGGCATCGGATCGCCCTCCGAGAAGAGATTCTTGCGGCGGAATTCGAGCGGATCGACTTTCAATCTGTGCGCCAGGTCGTCGATATGCGACTCGATGGCGAAGAGCGATTGCGGCGCTCCGAATCCCCGGAACGCGCCGTTGGGCGGTGTGTTGCTCCGCATCAATCTACCCCGGATATAGACGTCGTCGCACCGGTAGCATCCACCCGCGTGAAGGACGCCGCGCGCCAGCACCACCGGTGAAAGCGTCTGGTAGAATCCCGCATCGAGCCGGAAATCGACCGACAATTTACGGATGGAATGGTCGGACGGGTCGATCCACGACTGAATCTCGGTGCGGGAAGGATGCCGCTTGGTGGTCACCTGAATATCGACCGCGCGATCGAGCACGATCTTGACCGGTTTCCCGGATTTATAGCTGAGCAGCGCGCTGAGCCCGGCGACGATGTTCGGAAAATCCTCTTTGCCGCCGAACGCGCCGCCGATCCCTTCCGAGACTTGCACGATCGTCTTCTCGATTTTGTTTCCCATGATCCGGTCAACCGCCGATTTCACGAAGTACGGGCACTGCATGGTGCCTCGCACGTGCATGACCCGGGTCTGATCGTCATAGCGCGCGAGCATGCCCTGCGGTTCGAGGTACGCCTGTTCCTGATGCGGCGTGTAATAGACGGATCGGGTAAAAATCCACTTCGGATCGACCTTGCGGTGCGCGCCGTGGTCGATGACGATCTCGTTACCGAAGGCGTTACGCTCGTCGTCCATGGCGACTTTGGTTTCCGTAAGCGCTTCGTATGGCTCTACTTCGATCCGGATTTCCTCGACGAATTGCCTGACCGTCTCACGATCCGGATGCGCGACAGCGAGGATGGGTTGCCCCTTGTATCCGATGTGCTGCTCGACGAGGAACAACTGGTCGCAGACAGGCTCCGGAACGATGTTCTCGCCCGGGATGTCTCCGGACAGGACGATGGTGAATTCGGACAGATCGAACCGGGTGGGGAAGACGATCTTCGTGATCTTACCCGCGTGTACCGGCGAGAAGAAGATGGCGCCTTCCAGCATGCAATCTTCGCGGTAGTCGTCGATGTATTTCGTTCTGCCGGTTAGCTTTGCGTGCGAATCGACTCGTATTGGACTTTTCATATTTACCTCAATCATCCATGTTGAATAAATTGATTGAATCAGGCAAGGAATTTTCTGTCATGATAAAACCAACTTCAGAAATCAACATTCAGTGTCACTTCGTTTATCTGGTGTTTACAAGTAAATACTACGAGAGTTGCTGGCGCAACACATTCAGAAGTTGATATCTAAACCGATTGAACAAGGCAGGAACTTTCGATATCGGGCCTGACCGCGGTCGGAATCTCGTAGCTCGCCGCGAACGCCGACGGGTCCTTCAGTCCGCAGCCGGTGTTGAGCACGACCGGTGTCTCGCCGAGGTCCTTTTGCCTCAGAAATCCCGCGAATGACGCCGCCGCCGCGGGTTCGCTGAAGACGCCGTAATCGCGCGCGAGAATCTTCATCGCGCTGCGGATATCGTCCTCGGCCACCGTGATCGCGTTGCCGTCGTATTTTCGGATCAGATCGCGCGTCATGTAGAAGTTGCGCGGATAATCGACGCTGATTGAGTCGGCGAAGGTGGTGGATCGACGCATCTCGAAGGCATTGTTATCGAGGTTGCGAATCAGGTTGTCGCTTTTCTCGGACTGCACGCAGTGGATGCGTGGCATCTGCTTGATCAGACCGGCGAGCAGCAGGTCTTCGAAGCCGCGATAGATACCTGCGATGATCACGCCGTCGCCCACCGGCACGAAAACGTCGGATGGTGCGCTGCCGCGGAAATCGTTGTATAGCTCGAACGCGCAGGTCTTCTTGCCCTCGATGGTCAGGGGATTCCAGGCGGTGTTGCGGTTGAACCAGCCGAGGTCTTCGCAGGCTCTCGCGCAGAGGTCGAAGGCGTCGTCGTAGGTGCCGGCGACCGGTATCAGCCTCGCGCCGTACGCCAGGATTTGCAGCAGTTTGTTCTTTGGTGCCGACGCCGGTGCGAAGACGATTGCCTTCTGCCCGTTGGATGCCGCGATCCCCGCCAGCGAGCTTCCGGCGTTACCTGTCGATGCCGCCGCGATCACCTCGTAGTCGTTTTCCGCCGCGAAGGCGCAGACGATGTCCGAAGCGCGGTCTTTGTAGGAGAAGGTGGGATTGCGCGCGTCGTCCTTCAGGTAGAAGGCTTTTCCGCGATGAAGCTTGTACAGCGGCGTGTTGCCGACCTCCAGCGGAGACAGGTATCGATCCGATTTCAGCGGCAGAAGCGAAAAGAAATCATGCACGGCATTGTAGTCATATACGACCTTCAGAATGCCTTTGGGCGGATTCTCGTCGGTTGCGCATTTCGGGCATCGGTACTGGAAATCATCGTAGATTGCGCCGCAGGTTGTGCACTGGTATTTCATAAAAACTCCTGAATACCCCCCCCTTAATCACCCGTTTAAGAAGAGATTGTAACCCTCATCCCCCACCTTCTCCCGCAAGCGAGAGAAGGAGCTATAAGGATGCTCGCCTTTGAAGATTCGAATTTGCAAGCAAATTCACAGAGGTTCAGCGCTACAGTTCAATCTATTATCTGCCGTCCCCTCGCCCGTTTGCGGGAGAGGGTCTCTATCTCTGCCAAACATTCGGAAGACCTCGCAAGCTCGGACATTCTGAAGTTTGACAGGGTGAGGGTCTCTATCCCAAATTCTTCCTATACTGCTCATACGTCCCCTGGTCGAAACACACCATGATCACCTTTTCGATATCGGGATGCTGTTCCAACGCGTCGCGGATGGCGGCAATCGCGATCTTCGCCGCGCGATCGAGCGGGAAACCGTACGCGCCAGTGCTGATGGAGGGGAAGGCGATGGTCTTCAGCCCGTGACTCGCTGCCACGCGAATGCTTTCGGTGTAGCAGCTTCGGAGCAGTTCGTCCTCGTTGTGGCTACCACCGCGCCAGATCGGCCCGACAGTGTGGATGATGTATTTCGCGGGAAGCATGAATCCGGGTGTGAGCTTGGCCATGCCGGTCTTGCAGCCGCCCAGTTGTCGGGTGCAGGCCAACAATTCCTTGCCTGCGCCACGATGGATCGCGCCATCCACGCCTCCTCCACCCAGAAGCGAATTGTTGGCGGCATTGACGATGGCGTCGGTATCGTATCGGGTGATGTCACCCTGCTGTACGTCGATTTTATTCGGCATGGATTCTCCTGAACCATTCGGCGACCATATCGACCATCTGAACCGGATTGGTCGCGTTCCGAATGCGAGTCGGTGTGATCGCCCGGAAGAATTTACCATAGTATTTCGTTTCGATTCGGTTATCGAGGATCATGACCACGCCGCGGTCCGTCTTGTGCCGAATCAGTCTGCCGAAGCCCTGCCTGTATTTGAGCAGCGCGTTGGGCAACATGTAGTGCATGAAGGAATCCTTGCCCTCGTTCTTGAGTCGCTCCAGATAGGCTTCCACGATCGGATCGGTGGGAACCTGGAAGGGCAGCTTGTATAAGATCAGCAGTGATAACGACTTACCCTGTACGTCGATCCCTTCCCAGAAAGACGATGTCCCGAGCAGAACAGCGTTACCGTGATCCCGGAACTGATCCAGCATGGCACTGCGCGAAAGCCCCTTGCCCTGCGCCAGCAGTACGAGGTTGTTCTGGTACATTACTTCGCCGAGGCTGTCGTACATGGCGTTCAGATCCTTGTAAGAGGTGAAGAGCACCATGGAACCGACACGGGCGGTGAGCAGCGTTTCCTTGATCAACGGCGTCACTTGGCTGGCGTAGAAGCGGTCATTGTGCTCGGGTAGGAATCCCGCGACGCATACTTCTGTCTGCCGCTCGAAGTCAAAGGGTGACGGAACGACCAGTTCGCGCACCTCACGCTCTTCGATCAGCGTTACGCCCACCCGGTTCGAGAAATACTTGAACGACCCGCGCAAAGCCAGGGTGGCGGAGGTGAAGACGATGGTCGGAATCCTCGTGTAAAGCAGTTCGTGAAGCTTACGATCGACGTCCAGCGGTGCGA
Source organism: Cloacimonadales bacterium (SeqCode) (assembly GCA_963666875.2). Classification (GTDB taxonomy): domain Bacteria; phylum Cloacimonadota; class Cloacimonadia; order Cloacimonadales; family JAIOQZ01. The sequence goes on along the minus strand of CAXXPU010000019.1, from coordinate 126,386 downwards.
AGTTGATTATACCGTTCGGGATCTCAGGATCCTTTGTGAAGAAGGACGACATCCAGAACACGGTGTTGACGTAGTCGGGATTGAGGAGCTGCTCGAAGACGGTGAGGAACTCCTTGCAGCGCTCAATCGCGCCGTCCAGATGCGTCATGTGTGTATCGTATTCGACGAAGCTCTCGTGCGGGATGTCGGTAATGGCGTTGCGCAGAGTCGTCAGTTCGTTCTTCAGTTCGTCGAAGAACTTCATCAACCGGACGGTCTCGCTCTCGAGGAAGGGGTATTCGCTGTTGTCATGCACGCGCAGTTTGCCGTACGATCCCTTCTTGTCAACGACTCGCCCCGCCTCCATGAACAGCGCCGGCATGTCGTCGAACTCGACCACCTTCTGGATCTCCTCGATCTTGTGATGGATGAATTCCTTGGTCGTTTTATCGATGGCGCTCTTGGTCGCGGCGGCCTTGAGCTGCGGCAGGATTCCGCTCTGGAAGCGTCCGCGCTGCGAAAAAATCTGTCGGATGAAGAAGACCAGATCGGTATGACCGACCGAGACGCCAAGATGGCTGGACGCGATATCGGGTAAATTGTGCGCCTCGTCGATGATCAGTTTACTATATTCGCCGAGGGTGGCGTTGTTGGCAAGCAGGTCGGAGAGCATCAGCGAGTGGTTGACGATCACGATGTTGGCGTTCTCCGCCGATTTTCGCACCCGCATCAGGTAGCATTTTTTATATGAGCCGCACTTGCGTCCGTTACAGAAGTGCCGCTCGGTGCAGGCTTTTCTCCAAACGGATCGGAACCGCGTTCGCGAAAATGAACTGTTTTCCGAAACATCGCCCGTCTTCGTGTAGTGCATCCACACTTCCAGGAGTAACAGCGCGTCCGCTTCGAAGGGCGCTAGACTCGGAATATCGAAGTGCAGGTCGTCCCACTTGCGCTGGCAAACGTAGTTGTCGCGCCCTTTGAGGATCACCGCCGTGAACGGGATATCGACGCTCTTCATCACCTGTGGGAGATCCTTGTTGAAGAGCTGTTCCTGAAGGTTCTTGGTGTTGGTGGTTACCACTACCTTGCTGCGTCCGGCGTGCGTGAAACGGATGGACGGGATCAGGTACGCCAGTGACTTCCCGACACCGGTTCCCGCCTCGACAAGAAGGTGTTCCTCCTCGCGGAAGGCGCGCTCGACCGCGTGCGCCATCTCGATCTGACCCTCACGCAATTCGTAGCCTTCGAATGTACGGGAAAACCGTCCGCCCTCGTCGAAGATATCCTCGATGCTGTCTGCACGGGCCTCCTCGGGCTGATGTTCCAGTATGTTGTCCGGTACCTCGAAAATTCTCGTGCGCGTCTTCTTCAACAATGCGAATCGCTGCTGGTAGGTGACGATATCGTCCATGAACGCAGCCGATTCGCTGCCGGCGACATCCATTAATTGCTTGATGGCGTGGTTGAGCTTGAGCGGCATCTCGTCGAGGATGAGTCGCACCAGCTTTTCGAAAAGTATCGCTGTAGAGCGTGCGTCGTGGATGGCCCGGTGGGCGGATTCGTTTTCGATCCCGAAGAATTCCAGGACGGTGCCCAGCTTGTGGTCGCGCAGGAAGGGCAGGTAGATGCGCGCCAGTTCGAGCGTGTCGCGGTTCGGATTGTGCAGCCGGAATTGTCCGATCTTTTCCAGATGCGCGTTGATGAATCCGATATCGAAAGGCGAATTGTGGCAGACGACCGGCGCGTCGCCGAGGAAGGCCTGCAGCCGCTTCAATGCGACATCGCACGACAGACCGGAAGCGAGCTGTTCGTCGGTGATGTTGGTCAGTATTTTGATGAAATTCGGTACCGGCTGTGTCGGCTTGACGAACTCGGAGAATTCCTCGGTCACCTCGCCATTGACGGTACGAATCGCCGCGATCTCGATGATCTCGTTATTGTGCGGATCGAGTCCTGTCGTCTCGATATCGAGTGTGATGAAATGGGATGCGGGTTCAAGGATCTTCGGGTCCATACCGGCTACAGCTTGTCCAGTCCATATCGTTTCATCTTCTTGATGAGCCCCTGGCGACTCAGTCCAAGGTCCTTGGATGCCTGCGTCTGGTTGTAGTTGCGCGATTCCAGCGCGTTGACGATCATTTTGCGTTCGATGTCCTCGACGGCTTCCTTGAGGGTGGTTTTGCCCAGCAGATCGACGGTTTCAGCGTTCTCCGCATACTTGAAGACTTCTTCGGAGAGGTCGGACGGCTTGATGAAGGCGTCGTTCTCCGCAAGGGTAACCGCGCGCTCGATTTCGTTCTCGAGCTGGCGGATGTTGCCGGGCCAGTCGCAGTTTTGCAGGTATTTCATGGCTTCGTCGGTTATGCCGAGGACGTTCTTGGTCATCTTCTTGTTGTACTTGTCGAGGAAGTGGATGCCGAGCAGCGGGATATCGGACTTGCGTTCCTTGAGCGCCGGCACCTTGATCTTGATCACGTTGAGCCGGTAGTAGAGGTCGAGCCGGAACTCGCCGGATTTCACCTTGTCGCTCAGCGAGACGTTTGTGGCACAGATGACGCGCACATCGACCTTGGTCGTCTTGGTCGATCCAACGCGCTTGATCTCGCCTTCCTGAAGGAATCTGAGCAGCTTTGCCTGGGTGGAGAGGCTGATATCTGCGATCTCGTCGAGGAAGAATGTACCGCCGTCCGCGATCTCGAAAAGACCCTTCTTGTCGTACGCCGCGCCGGTAAAAGCGCCCTTGACGTGACCGAAGAGTTCCGATTCGAGCAGCGTTTCCGGCAGAGCGCCGCAGTATTGGGCGACAAACTTCTTATTGCGTCGGTTGCTGGTGTAGTGAATCGCGCGCGCGATAAGCTCTTTACCGGTTCCGCTGGGTCCTTCCAGCAATACGGTCGTCGGCGTATTCTTGATCTTGTCGATGACCTGGAAGATCTCCTGCATCCGCTCGCTCTTGCCGATGATGTTGGTGAACCAGTTTGCGGCGTTGAGTTCTTCGCGGATGATGGCGTGCGATTTCGCCAGATTGCTGTGGCGGATATTCTCGATGATCACCACGATCTGGTTGCAGAGCGCGCTCATCAGGTTGTACATTTTCTCGGTGAAATAGTGGCTGCCGTGCATGCTGAACAGCAGCACCACGCCGAGGATGTTGTTCCGGATGATGAGCGGGAAGGAAATGACGTTGTTGAACTGCGGGGCTTCGTGCGGTTGCTTGATATTGGTGCCCTGCTTCGTTGTATAGGTTTCCTGAATGTACTGCATCAGGATGTCGTATTCTTCGTTTTCGTTGGAGAAATTCTTGAAGATGAGATATTCCCACGCTTCCGGAACGGAACTGCTGCTGTACAAACAGAGGATTCCTCCATCTGCTTCGGAGAGGTTGACCAGATTGTCCAGCGCCGAATCGATCAGGACATCGAAGTCGGTGATCGCGTTCAGTTTCTGTGTGATTTCGTAGAAACGGTTTAACAGCGATTCCTGGCTGCGGCTCTCCTTCAGCTCGATCGCGTGCTCCTTGGTGATCTTCTGAATCAGGATGTCGTTCTTCTCGAGGAACTTGATTGCATCGAAGTCCTTGATGATCTTCTTGTTGTTCTGCAGGATCTCCAGCGCCTGCTCCCACTCCTGCTTCTCGAACAGGATACACGCGTATTCGTAGTTCGCCTGTGCCAGTTCGAAGTTGTTCTTGGTCTCGATGAAGATTTCGATCGCCTTCTTCAGACATTCCTGCGCTAATTCAATATTCTTGCGTTCGAGCAGTGCCATCAGGTAGTATGAATTGCCGATCTCCTCACGGTTGTTGATCGCCTCCGACATCTTGATGGAGTGCTCGAGGTAATAAACGGCGCTTTCGTAGTTTCGAGTCTGGATGAAGTAGTACGCCTGTTTCTGGCAGGCTTCGATCATCAGCTTATCCTTGCTGTTGATGCTCTTGAAGAAGTCGTAACTCTCCACCAGATATGCGTATGCCTTACCATATTTGTGAAGGTGCGTAAGGATGCTGCCCAGGTTACCGTAGAGTTCCGCCTTGAGAATCTCGTCTTGCAGGTCGGGGACAATCTCCAGCCCTTTGAAATAGAGATCGTACGCCATGGTATATTCGCCGCGTTTTTCATAGACGGCGCCGAGGTTGTTGTACGAGCGGCAGAGTCCATCGAGGAAACTGTTTTCCTTGGAGCGCTCGATCGCGTTCTCGTAGTAGTCGATCGCTTTTGTCCAGTTGCCCGATTTGAAGTAGAGAGCGCCGAGGTTGTTCAGCGCGCCGATGATGTTGCGGGTGAGGTTGAAGGTCAGGGCGGTTTCGAGCGATTTATTGAACGCATCGGCGGACTTGTCGTATTCGGCGTTGTTCATGTAGGTCACGCCGATGTTGTTGTAGATGTTGGTTACGTTTTTACGGTCGCTGAGCATTTTCTGGATGTGCAGCGCCTTGTAAAGGTAATCCATGGATTGCCGGTAGTCGCCCTTATCCTCGTGCAGCGCACCCAGATTGTTGTAACAGACCGATATGCCGTTGAGATTGAATCGTTGCTGCTCCAGATGAAGGCTCTTCTCGAAGAATTCGAGCGTCTTGTCCCATTCGCCCTGGAGCATGGCGATCACCCCGATATTGTTGCTGACTGCCGCCAGCCCTTCGAGATTGCCGGTCTTGTTGTAGAGACGCTCGGCTTCCTTGAAGACGAGTTCCGCTTTCTCCCACTGATTGGAGCTGTAGAAGACCTTACCTCTGAATTTTCGGATATCCCCGAGTATGTCGGTTTTTGCCTTTTCATCCTTGATCGTAGCCGAAATTTCCTGCGTCTCGTCAAGCTGTTGTATGGCATCTTCAAACATATCCTGATCGATCAGGATGTCCGTCTGAAGCAGGATCATCCTGCATTTCCAGTACGGGTCGGCCGCGTTACCCTGATATTTCCGGATGATTTCCAGCGCGAAGGCAGAGGAATTGATCGAGAAAAGACTGTCCGCGAGCCGGAAGACGATCTCCTCCGCCGGGAATTGATGGGTGGTGCAGAGCTTCAACGCCTGGCGGAAATTCTCGGCAGATGCTTCGATGCGGTTCAGGTGGCGGTTTACAATGCCCAGATTCTTGTATATATCGACAAGCTTTGCAGGCTGATTCTGGTTCAGCAACATCGCATTGTAAATCTCGCGAAGGCTTTCAAGATCGTGGATTTTCCGGAGGTCGCTGATGATTGGTTCCCAGAGCTTTGCGTTGTATTCTCCGACCAGATATTGGTAATAAGCCTTACTGTGGGCTGAAAGCTCCAGACTTTCCGCATTTTTCAGAATGTTGCGAATTGCCTTTTTCTGAACTTCCTGACCCATGTTCTTGAAGAACGACTTGAAGAATACCGCCTTGCGTATCGTATAGCGGTCGTCCTTCTCCCGGATGATGTCGTGTGTGATCAGCTTGTCCAGGTCGGCTTTCGTATATTTGCACAGCAGGTTCAGCTTATCCTCGGTAGCCTTCTGATCCAGCAGGAAGATATTCACGGCGAGGTCGAGCTGCTTTGGATTGAGCGATTCGGTGAGAACGCTATGGATGGTCTGCGTTGTCATCTTCTCGTCGAGGTATTGGGAAAGGTCGAATTGCTGCGGTTTCTCATTTTCGAAGAAGCAATTCAGGAAGTGCTCGAGGATGAAGATATTCCCATCGGTGAGATTGCGCAGGATCTCGGCGCTCGAATCGAGCTTCTTGGTCTCCGTAGGGAAGAGGGTTTCGATGACCTGTCGGATTTGATCGGTCGAAAGGAATTCAAGCTTGATTTTATGGGAAAAAGGGAACGTCTCGTGATTGGTGAACGTGATGAAATGAATCAGCTTGTCATGAGCATACTGGACCAGATACTGGATGAAATCGACGGTGTATTGATCCAGAAGATTGCAGTTATCGACCAGTACAACTTGGGAATTCAGTTTCTTTTCCTGATTCAAAGTCTCGGTAAGGTAATAATAAAAATCGTATTTGCTGTTGAGATTGAATTGTTGCGCGTGATCCACCAGTTGCTTATATTCTTCTTTACTTATTCCGCTAAGCAGGTGGATCAGTTTGCCGAACTGGTTGAAGCGGAACATCTCCGAGGAAACGACCTTGAAATCGCGTTTCTGTTCCATCAGATACGATTTCATGTGTTCGAACAGATACGTCTTGCCAGTGCCGGATGCCCCAACAATTTCAATCAACTGGCTGTTTTTCATTTTCAGAGTAGCAGTAATATCCTTGATCAGTTCCGGCTTGGTAACGTATTGCAATAAGGCACGGTTCACTTTTTTATCCATGGCTTCCCCTCATCAAGTTGGCAATTGATTCCTTCCATTACAGATAAATACCGTTCGTCAACGCCGATTACATGTGCCAACTACGTTTTCATATAATGTAAAGCCATACAGAATTTGTCAACAATGTTTTTTTCGTAAAGAACGATTACAAACAAGAATCCCGTCTCGAAGGCTTCCGTGTTATCGAGAATTATCTGCTCAGACGTAATCGCGACGGAAGTGCGGTTCAAAGCCTCCAGACTTTCTCTTCCAGCACTTCTTTAAATGTGGTATGCAGTACGGATGGCGTAATTGTTTTCATACAACGGAAATGTGATTTTGGACACGTTTTCCGGCCGTGTAGTGAACAAGGGCGACACTTCAAGTCCTGTTCCAGGATCACCGCTTTGGAATTCAGGGGGCGGAACCCCAGTCGTGTATTTGTGCCGCCGAAGATGGCGATCTGCGGTTTGCCGAGCGCTGCAGCGACGTGCATGGGACCGGAGTCGCCCGAGATCAGGCAACCTATCCGGTCCATCAGATTGACAAGCTGATCCGTACTCGTTCTGGCACAGAGGTCGAACGTGGTGTTTGGACACTGCCGATGAATCTCCGCGCAGATTTCACGATCTTCCGTGGATCCGATGAGGATGAACTGGCAGTTCCAGCTATCCGGTATCGAGTCGATGAAACGAATCCAGTATTCCATCGGGTAGCGCTTGGTGTAATGTCTCGCGCCGGGCGCAATTCCGATCAGGGTCTTCGCCGGTGTCACATTGTGTTCGATGAAGATCTCGTTGATGAACGCCTCGTGCGCCGTTTTCGGTGTGATGACCGGGTCTCGCAAGGGCGCTTCTATTCCGAGCTTGTTCAGTGCGCTGAAGTATAGGTCGAGCGTGCTGTCGATCGAACGAGATGTCAGGTGCTTCACGATCAGCCAGCGAGTGAGGCGTCTTTTATTGTAGATGACTCTGCGATCGGCGCTCAGCCGCTTCAGTTGAACGATGCTGCCTGGCTTCGCTTGCAGGTCGATGGCGATGTCATAGTGAATGCTGCGGTCGAGATTATCCGTGGAGATGACGCGATTGACACCGGTAAAGCACTCGACCAGCGGAATCATGGCGGGTTTGCAGCAGTAGTGGATCTCCGCGTCGGGATATTCCTCGCGCAGGATAGCCACGACAGGCTGGGTCAGGATGATGTCGCCCAGGGAACTCCAGCGAATGATCAGGATTCTCATTTGATCGCGACCACGAAGACGCGCGGTTGTTCTTCCGGCTTTGCCAGTGGTGTTTCGAGTCGTTCCAGTTGCGCGAACCAGTGTTTCGAGAAGCCGGTTTCGCTCAAGATACTCTCGATATCCCGAAGGTTGAACGCTTTATTGTAGATTGTCTCGTCGAACCGGTCCCAGGTTCCCTGATCGTTCTTCAAGAAGCCGGATATGCGCGTGTAGGATCGGCCTTGTTCTTCGTCGAACAGACCGCGCATGATGATGGTCGCATCCTCCATCTCGCGGACGCTGATGTGACCCCAACTGTTCCGCAGCCCCATTTCCGTGTTGAGGTCGAAGATGAAACAGCCGCCCGGTTCGAGCGCGTTGTAAACGCAGTGCAGGGTCATCTTCATGCTGTTGTTCTCGGGCAGGTGGTTCATCGCGTCGTAGGTCGAGACGGCGATTTGCACCTTCGTTCTCAGCTTGAAATCGCTCGCATCGGCTTTCTTGAACGTTACCTGTTTACTGCGGATGAATTCGGCGTTGTTTTCACGGGCGTGCTTCAGCATGTCTTCCGAGAGATCGATGCCGGTCACAGTATAACCTCGCTCCGCAAAATATTGCACCATGCGTCCGGTACCGCAGCAGAGGTCGAGCATGGATGTCGGTTCAGGGTATCGCGCCGCGAAGAACGCAGCCAGCCTGGGCGCAACCATATCCGTAAACTGGTTCCAGCGAGCATTGTAAACCTTCGAAAAGCTCTTGCCGTACGCCTGCATGACTACTTCACCATCGCCTCGATGATGGCGGGAACCTTTTCGATCGCGGAAGGAATCGCGTCAACGTCCTTGCCGCCGGCCATCGCCATGTCGGGACGTCCACCGCCCTTGCCGCCGACCAGTTCCGCGACCTTTCCGGCGATCTTGCCGGCGTGGGCGCGACCGGTCAGGTCTTTGGTCACGATCACGACCAGCGATACTTTATCTTCGATATCCGCGAACAGAACACCGATGCCGGATTGCAGTTTGCCACGAAGCTGATCGCCTATGTCGCGCAACTGGTTGCTGCTCTCGGCATGCACCGCGCCGCAAGCGACCTTCACGCCGCCAACCTCGATCGCCTTGCCGACCAGATCGCCGACCGCGTCGCCGGACGCCTTCATCTGCAAGCTCTGGATCTCGTTGTGCAGGGCTTTGTTTTCTTCGAGCAACGCCTGAAGCTTTTGCACCGATTTTCCGGACGGCACGTTCAGTAGCGCCTGAATCTCTTCCTTCTCGTTCTCGAGCCGCTTCACATAATCTTCCGCCTGCGTTCCGGTGATGGCTTCGATACGGCGCACACCCGCAGCGCTCGATGTCTCCTGCGTTATCTTGAAGAGGCCGATTTCGCCGGTGTAGTCGAGGTGCGTTCCGCCGCAGAGTTCCTTCGAGAACTTGTCGATGGATACCACGCGAACTTCGTCTTCATACTTCTCCCCAAAGAGCGCCATCGCGCCTTCCTGACGGGCAGCTTCGATCTGCATCTTCTTCGTCGAGACCGGGAAACATTCGCGAACCTTGTCGTTCACCATGCGCTCGACCAGTCCTACTTCACGAGGCGTCATCGCTTTGAAATGCGTGAAGTCGAATCGCAGGTAGTACGGGTGCACCAGCGAACCCTTCTGCTGGACATGCTCGCCCAGCACCTGACGCAGCGCCGCGTGCAGGAGGTGTGTCGCGGTGTGGTTGCGCGCGACGTTCTTGCGATACTCCGATTCGATAGCGGCTGTGTATTCCTGATCGCGTATGATACCTTTCATCAGCTTACCGAGGTGGATGAACTGGTTGCCCTGCTTTTTGACGTCGATGATCTGTATCTCAACTTCTTCGTTGAAGATACGACCCATGTCGGCAACTTGTCCGCCCGATTCGGCGTAGAACGGGGTGCGATCCAGAATCAGCCGTACATCGTTCTCGTCATCGATCGTGTATTTTATGATGTGGCAATTCGTTGAAGGTCTCATATAGCCAACGAACTCGGTTGGTTCGTCCTCGCGGTATGTCACCCAGTCGATGTTCTCGAGGTTCATCACGAATTTACCGGCTTCACGGGCGCGGGTACGCTGCTTGTCCAGTTCGGTGTTGAAGCCGTCCTCATCGACGGTCAGTCCGCGCTCCTCCGCCAGAATACGGGTAAGATCGAACGGGAACCCGAAGGTGTCGTAGAGCATGAAGGCATCGGCGCCGGGGATGGTCTTGTCCGCGAGCGCGGAGGTGATTTCCTCGAATTTCGCCAGACCCTTGTCCAGGGTAGTGTTGAAGCGTTCTTCCTCTGCCTGGATGATCATCTCGACGTAGGCTCTCTTCTCGATCAGCTCGTGGAAGTGGTTCCCCATCACGTCGCAGACCGTACCGACGAGTTTGTAGAGGAACGGCTGGTGTTGATTGAGCAGCCTTCCGTGTCGTGCGGCGCGCCGCAGGATTCTTCTGAGCACGTAGCCGCGTCCTTCATTCGACGGTAAGCCGCCGTCGGCGATGGCGAAGCTGAGTGCGCGAATGTGATCGGCGATGACGCGGTGCGATACGCCGTCCTCACCGGGATCGTATGCGACACCGGTCATTTCTGCGATGGTATCGATGATGGGGGTGAAAAGGTCGGTGTCGTAGTTCGATTTCTTGCCTTGGAGCACCATGCACACGCGCTCGAATCCGGCGCCGGTATCGACGTACTGGTTTTCGAGCGTGTGCAATTCGCCGTTCTCGTCGCGGTTGAACTGGATGAACACCAGGTTCCAAAGCTCGATGTAGCGGTGGCAGTCGCCGTTGACCTTGCAGACGTGTCCGGGGACGCCTTTCAGGTTGCAGAATTCCTCGCCGCGATCGATGTGGATCTCGCTGCATGGGCCGCATGGGCCGGTCATACCCATTTCCCAGAAATTGTCCTTGTCGCCGTGGTACTCGATGTGCGACGGATCGATATCGGTTTCGTTTTTCCAGAAATCGAACGCCTCTTTGTCACTGTGATGCACGGTGGCGTAGAGCAGGTCTTTCGGCAGTCCCCAGACCTTCGTGAAGAGTTCCCATGCCCACGCGACGGCTTCCTTCTTGTAGTAGTCGCCGAACGACCAGTTACCCAGCATCTCGAAGAATGTATGGTGATAGGAGTCCTTACCGACCTCTTCCAGGTCGTTGTGCTTGCCGCCGGCGCGGATGCACTTCTGGGTATCGACAACGCGCGGATATTCCGGCTTGGTCACGCCCAGGAAGATGTTCTTGAACTGGTTCATGCCTGCGTTGGTGAAAAGCAGGGTGGGGTCGTCGATCGGAATCACCGGTGCGGAAGAGACCTGATGATGCTCCTTCGACTTGAAGAAATCGATAAACTGCTGTCGTATCTCACTCGATGTTTTCATGCTGTTCCTCATATATCAAGACCGCGTTGGGTCGTTTTTTCTATTAAGATCAAACTATTGCATGATGCTTTTTCACGTCAAGAAAGGTGTTGGACGGAATCGGAAAATAGGTGTTCTCATGATTACGATGAACGACGAGCAATAACCAAATTATGCTATTCTGAAAAATATTATATATATACGGTAAAGTTCATGGCGTATGAAATTACTTGACATAATATTAGGTGTATCGGTATGTAAAATCAATGAACTATACCCTGGAGGATTTATGAGAAACCGCAATCTTCTACTTATCTACTTTTTGATTACTACTGTGTATCTCTTTTCCTTTGCTGGAGGAAATGGAACCGAACAAAATCCTTATCAGATTAGCAATGTCTACGAATTGCAGGATGTAGAAAATTTTCTTGGTGCTGATTTCATTCAAATCAACAATATCAATGCCAGCGAGACAAGGAATTGGAACAACGGCGAAGGTTTTTCTCCGATTGGCAACTATTTTGCTACCGGCTATCGTTTTGGGGGAGTGTATGATGGGAATGATTTTGTAATTGATAGTCTGTACATCAATCGTCCTGATATAACCTATGTTGGGCTATTTGGAGCAAGCTTTGGATCTACAGTAATGAGCGTAATGATCACCAATGTAGAGATTACCGGATATTCTTCTGTGGGGGGATTGATTGGAAGGTCATTTAATTGCAATATCTTTGATTGTGGTTGTTCAGGAGATGTTTCTGGATGTGGATGTGTTGGTGGATTGATTGGTGATACAGGATGGTGGTCGCAAGTCGCAAATTGCTATTGCTCAGCTAATATGATTGGACAGAATGCAGTAGGCGGTTTCATCGGTGGAAATTTTGATGGTTCGACGATAGACAACTGCTTCAGTACTGGAAGTGTTAATGGTAATGATAGTGTTGGGGGATTTGCAGGGGCTGTGTATGATGCATCAATTATGAACTGTTATAGTATCGGAATAGTATCCGGAATTACTAATACAGGTGGCTTTATTGGTGCAAGTGATTCATTGGGAATTACCAACTTGTTTTGGGATACTTATACGTCCGGTCAAAGCACCAGTGCTGGCGGTACAGGAAAGACGACACAAGAGATGCAGGATTTCGATACGTTCTACTACGCAGGCTGGGATATGGTTGGCGAATCGACCAATGGCACCGACGATATATGGGTGATGCTTCCCTATCAATACCCGACGTTCTATGCCGGGTATGAAGACTCTGTTATCACCTCCGTTGCGGATGTGCCCGGCGATCAGGGACATCTGATCGAACTGAGCTGGAACCGTTCGGGTGCCGATACATTCTACTCGATGGACTTCTATTACTCGGTGTGGAGACTGGTTCCCGAAGGAAGATCCCTGGCTGATGACGCCACGATCATCTACGATCCGGCATCGTTCGTCGCACCGGAAAACGGCCAGGAGGTGATCCTGATCGACCGCGAGGATAGTTGGGCGTTTCTGATAAACGTCCCCGCCATCATGGCTGACGACTACACGATCTATGTTTCGACACTGGTCGATTCGTGTGCTATACTTCTACCCGAAGATTATATTTCGATATACAAGGTTCTATATCATTCCACGAATTTCTTCCAATCTTCCGAATCCGCATCCGGCTACTCGGTCGATAACATCGCGCCCTACGCCACATCCGGCGTGACGCTGGCATTCGGCGGTACGCGCACCGACTCAGCGACGATTACCTGGAACGAGGTTACCGAAGGTGGCTACAACGGCAACAGCTATCCGGAAGAAAACGGAGTCTGGTACCGTGTTTATGCCGGCAATACGCCCGACTTTGTCTGCGAGGAGATCAATCTACTTCAAACTACGCAGAATACCAGTATCACCGTCGATCCCACGGACGTGAACAAAAGGTTCTACAAGATCGTGGTGAGTGACCAGCCGTAATATTTAGCGACGTATTTATTGCGCCCGGTTGTTTTAACCGGGCGTTTATTGTTCAATCCGGATGTCGACACGCGTTGAATTTCGTTCACCCACTTGCAATGCATCGGAGCCTCTCTATTCGCTTCATGCCTTTCCGAGACAGGCAGCTTGACAAAATAAAAGGATTAATAAGGTTGACATCCTGATTCAGCGAATCAACGTGTACATCATTAACTAGCGGAGGTTTATATGGGAATTCCAGCAATTTGGTATATCGCTCCATTCGGCGCGGTGTTTGCCATCATTTTTGCATTTATCCTCTTCTTCAATGTGAAGAAGGAACATCCCGGCAACGACAGGATGCAGAAGATCGCCAAGTATGTGCGTGACGGTGCGTTCGCGTACCTGAAGCAGCAGTACAAGGGCGTTGGACTCTTCTTCCTGATCGTGTTTGTATTATTCAATATTATGGCATGGGTGCTTCACGTGCTCCATCCGCTGATTCCGTGGGCGTTCCTCACGGGTGGATTCTTCAGCGGACTTGCCGGCTGGATCGGCATGAACACGGCGACCATGGCATCGAACCGCACTGCGCAGGGTGCTACCGAAAGCCTGAACAAGGGTCTGAAGATTGCCTTCAGAGCCGGTGGCGTGATGGGACTGGTTGTGGTCGGTCTTGCCCTCATTGACATTTCGATCTGGTTCTACGTGCTCAATGCAATGGAAATGGATCTGCACACCATCACGGTTATCATGCTCAGCTTCGGAATGGGCGCTTCGACGCAAGCGCTGTTCGCGCGTCTTGGCGGCGGTATCTACACGAAGGCCGCCGACGTGGGCGCCGACCTCGTGGGCAAAGTCGAAGCCGGAATCCCGGAGGACGATCCTCGCAATCCAGCTACTATCGCCGATAATGTGGGTGACAACGTCGGTGACGTCGCCGGTATGGGCGCCGACCTCTACGAATCATACGCCGGTTCGATCCTCGCGACTGCCGCGCTCGGCATGGCGGCCGTTACGCAGCTCTTCGGTGGCACAGAGAATTTCCATGAACTCGCGATCAAGTTCGTGACCGCACCGATGGTTCTCGCCGGTGTGGGCGCGTTCCTTTCCGTTATTGGTATTTACATGGCATCGACGAAGGAAAATGCCACCATGAAAGATCTCATGTTCGCGCTCAACAAGGGCGTTTATGGCAGCTCGATCCTGATCGCCATCGCGGCGTTCTTCGTCTGCAAGTTCATGCTTCCGGAAGGATACTGGTTCGGCGTGTTCATGGCATCGGTGATCGGTCTTGCAGCCGGCATTCTCATTGGTTACTTTACCGAGCGCGCGACATCCGACGCCTATAAGCCGACGCAGGGAATCGCGGAGCAATCAAGCTACGGTCCTGCCACCGTGATCATCGAAGGTCTGGCAGTGGGTATGCATTCGACCATGGCACCCGTGATCGTGATCGGTATCGCGATCCTGGCGGCGTTCAGCTTCAGCCACGGTTTCTCTAATCCCGAGATGGGTCTCTACGGCATCGGCTTCGGCGCTGTGGGTATGCTCGCGACACTCGGCGTGACGCTGGCGATGGACGCATTCGGTCCCATCGCGGACAACGCGGGTGGTAACGCCGAAATGTGCCACCTTCCCAAGGAAGTCCGCAACCGCACCGACGCACTCGACTCGGTTGGCAACACGACCGCAGCGACCGGCAAGGGCTTCGCCATCGGTTCCGCTGCTCTGACCGCCATGGCGCTGCTTGCGGCGTATCTGGAAGAGGTTCGTACCGGATTCCTGATGATGGCGGACAAACTCGGTATCGACCGCACGGCACATCAACTCTACATCGCCGTGTCCGATAAGTGGATATACACCAAGGACGCGACCGCGATCGATTTTATGTATTTCTTCAATGTCAACCTTATGAATCCCAAGTTCCTCGTCGGAATCTTCGCGGGTGCGATGGTTTCCTTCGTGTTCGCGGCGATGACCATGAAAGCGGTCGGACGCGCAGCCGGCGCGATGGTGGCGGAAGTTCGCCGTCAGTTCAAGGAAATCCCGGGCATCATGGAAGGCAAAGCCGAACCGGAATACGCCAAGTGCGTTATGATCTCTACCAAAGGCGCGCAGAGAGAGATGGTCGCTCCGGCGCTTCTCGGAATCCTGACTCCGATCGTTGTCGGACTGATTCTGGGTATCGCGGGTGTGCTCGGACTGCTTGCCGGTGGTCTGACGACCGGCTTCGTGCTGGCGGTGATGATGAACAACGCGGGTGGCGCATGGGATAACGCCAAGAAATACATCGAGAAGGGCAACTACAACGGCAAGGGCTCCGAGAACCACCACGCGTGCGTTGTCGGCGACACAGTCGGCGATCCGTTCAAGGATACTGCCGGCCCGTCCATCAACATCCTGATCAAGCTCATGAACATGATCAGTATCGTGTTCGCCGGATTGATCGTTGCCTATTCGCCCAAGATCGAATCGCTCTACTCGAATGAGCAGGTCGAACAGCGCAAGATGACTTCCCCAACGGAGCATGTCCAGATTCAGGAAGCTCCGAAACACGAAGATATCGTTTCTACCCAATAAACCAATGCTGGAGCGGAGCCCAACCGGGTTTCGCTCCATCTTCTATTATGAAACGCTCGTTGATCCTCGCCGGTATCCTGATCGTCGTCCTGCTGTTCTTCTTCCTCTTCAGCAAGGTGAAGAACGCGGCGGTGGGCTATGTCGTGACCTCTCCGGAAGCTGCGGAAATCCTGGCTGCGATCGGCGTTAACGAGAAGATTCTTGCCGTCACCGGCGAGTGCGATTACCCTCCATTCATGCAGGAAAAGCCAAAGGTCGGTTCCTTCGCGCAGGTCAGCATCGAGAAGATCGTTTCCTACAACCCCAAGATCGTTTTCGCGACGGTTCCCACTCAACAGTCCATGATCCACGACCTCGAGAAACTCGGCGTCATTACCGAGACCGTCTATATCCGCACCTTCGACGATCTGCTCGAAACCATCCGGCATTTCGGGATGCTCACCAAACGACAGCGTCAAGCCAACCACCTTGCCGACAGCCTGCAAGCCGAGATTGCGGCGCTGACCATCGAGCCGGAGACGTGCCCGTGGGTCTATGTCGAGATCGGCGACCACTTCTGGACCGCTTCGAACAGAACCTTCATCGGCGATATGGTGCGACGCGCCGGCGGCAAGATGCTCTTCCACGATCTGCCCAACGACTACGGCAAGGTGTCGCAGGAAGAAGTCGTAGCGCGCAATCCGGACGTGATCATGGTCATCTATCCGGGCGTGACGAAGGAAGACGTGAAAAATCGCCGTGGCTGGCAGGACATCAACGCCTGCGTCAACGATCGCATCATCACCCTCGAAGATATCGACGAGGACTGGATCAACCGCGCCACACCGCGATCCGTTCAGGGTCTTCGACGGCTGCGTCAACTGCTGCATCCATGAAGCACGGCAAACTCACCTCCATCGCATTTTTCTTGTTCGGTATCGCGATCATCGTCCTGTATCTGTGGTTCGATACCGCCGATGCGTCCGCGATTATCAATTTCCGTCTGCCACGGCTGCTGCTGGCGTTTCTGACGGGATTCGTTCTATCCGGCGTAGGCAGCGCATATCAGGCGATGCTGAACAATCCGCTCGCCGAGCCGTACACTCTCGGAACATCCGCCGGAGCCGCGCTGGGAAGCACCATCGGCGTGATCCTCAACCTCTGGTGGCTGGTGCCGCTGTTCGGATTCTTCGGCGCGATGCTGAGTATGATGATCGTGTGGTTGATCGCGAGGAGCGCTGGATTTCTGGACAAGACGCGTCTGCTGCTTTCGGGGATCGTATCGGGGATGTTCTTCACCGCGGTGATATCGCTTCTGATGTACCTCAATCAACAGAAACTGGGCAGCATCATCAATATCCTGCTTGGCAATCTGGAGCCGGTCTTCACGCACTCCGAATGGCATTTCTTCATCGGGATCACGGCTTTTTCGTTCCTCCTGATGATGTACCTCTTCGCGCACGCGAATCACCTTGCCGTCATGACGTCCGGCGATCTGGTCGCGACCAGTCTGGGCGTCGATGTGAAGAAGCTCCGCATCCGGCTTTTCGTCCTCTGTTCGGTGCTGACCGGGATCGTGGTCTCCTACGCCGGGATCATCGGATTCATCGGATTGATCGTGCCGCACGCCACGCGCATGATCTTCGGCGTCAACCAGCGCAAGAACATGATCGCCGCATCCTTTCTGGGCGCGATCCTCCTGATATTCTGCGACTTCATTGCCCGGCACGTCGGTAAGGTCATTTACAGCGGCGTCGCGATCGAGATTCCGGTAGGCGTGATCACTGCCTTCTTCGGTGCGCCGTTCTTTCTGTGGATCATGATGCGGAAGAGATAGGGAAACTCCATCTCCGACCCTTCCTCTTTGTCAAAGAAGAAGGGAGAAGAAAGCCCCAGCCATTCGACCGGGGCATTCGAAGATATCTATTCGATTATGACTACTCTTTTCGAGCCTGTTTCCGCGCCTTTTGCTCCGGTACTACCACTGTTTTGAGGCTTCTGCGTGTCTGTTGAACCGGCTTCGTTTTCACGGATTCGACGACTGGCGTCATCGGGGCGATATAACGTACCGGCTCATCCGATGATGTGACCAGATAGTAGCCCGATGTCTGCGTTATCAGAGGTTCCCAGTGGGTTGCGGCAACGGACGCGACGGGTGATCCCCAATCTTCGGAGAAGGGATCCAGCGCATAGTATATTTTGTACGATACCGCGCCCGGCACGGAATCCCAGGTGAGTGATATCGATTCCTCTGTAAGATTTATCATCACGTTCTGCGGTGGCTCCAGGCTGCCGCTCTGCCACGGATCGAACAGCACCGCGCCATGCGCAACGGCTTCGTCGTTGTCGAAAATATGTGAATCGATAGTGGTCGAATCGGAGTATGCCCAGTTATTGTAGTACGCGTTGATGTCATGGGTGCTGTTATTCACGATCTGCCAGTCTCCGCCATCGTTACTGTGGATGTAGTTGTTGCCCATGTCTTCGGCGTTGAGATTCCCGAAATTGGGGTGACAGTTCCCATTGATGAGCACCCCGTAGTCGAGGCAGTTGCGGATCGTGGAATTACGAATCGTCGGATTTGAATTTTCGATGAACAGCCCATACTGCTGGCTGTTATCGATCACGCAATTGTCCAGTGTGCATGTGCCGCCGTTTTGCAGGTAGATCGCGGAATCGAACGCACCCGTATATCCCGCGTAAAACACCTGAAGGTTATCCAGAGATGCATCGCCTTGCGCAACGCCATCGCCATAAATACGGATTCCGTGCCAGTCACCCGGAGAAGGCGTGGTAGTGGAGCCGTCGGAGTTCGTATCGCCATCGACCGTGTCGTCCTTGATGGAGGTCATGATCACGGGATCGACGCTCGTACCGAGGACATCCAGCGTCCCTGACACGTAGAGGTAACCGTCGGAGTTGTTCTTGAACACGGTTCCGGCCGCGATATTCAGGACAGCGTCGGTGTGGACATTCACGTAATTACCGAGGATGAACGGGAGTCCCTCTTCCGACGACAGCGTGATGTTGTCATATACGTTGCCGTCGAGATAAATGCCGTTGTAATGGTTCCCGCTACCGGTATTGCCGTGCATCGACTGGAGTTCGCCATCGTTGAAGATCATGGCGTAGGTTCCGTTGTCGTTGAATTCGTTGTTCTGAACGATCGGCGCGGATGCGGTACCGAACACGTTTAAACCTGCCAGTAGCGAGCCGCTTATGGTGGAATTGGTTATCGTGGGCGACGCGCCTTCGATTCGCATTCCATCCTGATGGCTGTACATGGAAGAGCTGTGGTTGAAATAGCAATCGGGATCGCTGACGAAGAATCGGAGGTTCGTGTCTATGGCTGCACTGTTCCCGCCGTATAGGATATCGCAATAATCGAACTGAGCCAGACCGTCGTTCCCTGCATCACCGTATATATAGATGCCAAACCAGTCACCGGCGGCAGGTTCGGTGGCGGTTCCGTCGTGATTCGTGTCGCCGCAGATCGAGTCGTCGCGAACCGAGGTAAAGGTAACCTCATAGCCGTTTGTGCCGCTGGCATACAGGCTTCCATACACGTACAATTGCGAACCCGGAATGCATTTCACGACCACAGCAGGATCGAGGTAAAGGCTTGTGCCTGCCATGACGTAGAGGTTGCCTGTCAGAATATATGGGAACGTCGTTCCACCTGGTGTCCATATTGCCGTGCCGGAGATGGTTCCGCTGACTCCGAAGCCGTTGTATCCGTTTCCGGAGCCGAAGTTGTCTCCGTACGATCCGATGGTGGTGTTTTCCATCAGGATGGCGTAGGAGCCGTTATCGGTAAACTGGTTGTCGTTGATGATCGGATTCGTGGTGTCGTATTGACAAAGGAGTCCGTTCAGCGTGTTGTAGCGGAAATGCGAATCGGTGATCGTTGGGCTGCTGTATTGCACAAAAACGCCGTGCTGACCGCTGTACTCGCATATACTGTTGTTGAACCACGACGTTCCGGCTGTGTAATAGCGAAGGCAGGCATCGAGACCACTCGAATTCCCGCCGTAGGCTATAATCGTATAGTCGAATTGTCCCGCACCGTCGTTATTGTCCACTCCGTAGCAGTAGATGCCGTCCCAGTCGCCGATCGCCGCATCGCCGTTGTCTCCATCGGTGTTACCCGCTCGCGCGTCGTCCTTCACGGACGTAATGATGACCGGCGAAACAGCGGTTCCGTTGGCATCGATGGTTCCATATACCGTCATCCTGCAGACCCCGTTCACTTTAAGAACGGTTCCGGCAGGTAGCGTGAGTATGACGTCGTCCATGACATCGATTGCGCCGTTCATGATGAACGGGAACAGCGGGTCCGTGGCGTGCGACCACGTCGCATCCATTTGAAGGGTTCCATTGAGTCCGAATCCGTTCAAGCCGTTTCCGGTACCGGTGTTGCCCGAGTAGGATCTAAGCTGGGTATCGCTGATAAACACGCCGTAATAGCCATTGCTGTGGAAGCTGTTGTTATTGATGATCGGGTTGGAATCCGCGCCATTGACAAAGACTCCGTTGCTGATGTTCCCCGTGAATTCGCAATTCGTGATTTCGATAGCGCACTGGTTCACGCGCAGTCCATCGACGCCGCTGTGATTGCTGATGCTGTTGCGGAACCAACCGGTCGCGTTCTGGAAGAAGATATTGGCGTCGATAGAAGCTGAGTTACCGCCGTAATCAATTTGCACATTATCGTATTGTCCATGGCTTCCGACTCCCTGATAGATACCGAACCAGTCGCCCGGATTCGGAGTGGTCGTTGTCGAATCGCTGTTCGTATCGCCGCCTATGCTGTCGTCTTTGATCGAAGTGAAGACGATGGGATTGCGGGTGGGACTTTCGGCGATGAGGCAGCCATAGACATTCATCGTAGTCGCACCCGCAGCCTTCATGACTGTACCGGGCGTGAAGGTCAGGGTATCGCCTGTGCTGATCGTTGCCGTACCTGTCAGGATAAACGGGAAGGATGGGTCGGCGCCGTCCCAGGTGATGTTGTCCGCGCTGACACCGTATATCCCGAAGCCGTTGTATCGATTTCCGGAGCCTGTATTGCCGGTGTACGAATTCAGGATTACATTTTGCAGATGGGCGGCGTATTCGCCATTGTTATTCATGATATTGTCGTTAATCGTCGCCAGCCCCGTAGTACCCGTGACATGGATACCGTTGTGCTGGCTGTTCCGAATCGTACAATTCTCGATAACGGCGCTGGAGTTGTTCAGGCGAATACCGTATTTCGCGCTGAGATCGAATGTACAATTCGTGATCGTGGAGCCGACTTCGTCGTAATGCAGATAGAGATTCGCATCGCCTGTTCCCGCAGCGTTACCGCCATATCGGAAAATACAGTTGTCCAGCATGACCGTACCCAATGCGGCGTCGCTGCCGGAGACCATATAGCCGAACCACTCACCGGGATAAGGCTCGTCCTCCGAGCCGTTCGTATCGCCGCCGTATGTGTCGTCGCGCAGCGAGGTGAACACGATCGGATTCTCCGGCGTTCCATCCGCCAGAAGTGTACCGTAAATATAGTGCTCAGTACCCGATGACTTGATGATAGTGCCCGGTACGATTTCGAGAGAAAGCCCAGCCGGTACGTTTACGGTGCCGAGATGGATGAAGGGATAGATCGAGCTTGCGGAAGACCACGTAACCGATTCGTTCAGGACACCGTGGAGCGCGAAGCCGTTCCAGACGTTGCCCGTTCCGTTGTTGCCGCTATACGAAATAAGGTTGCAGTTGTTGAGATAGATGCCATACTGTCCGTTGTCGTCGCAGACATTGTCTGTCGCATGGGTAATCGCGGTCGTGCCGCTCGAGTAGATGCCGTTGTTCATGTTATTCGAGCAGTTGTTATCCTCGAACCACGCTTCAGAAGTCGCGTTGTGAAGCCCATTGCGCTGGCTGTATTCGATGGTGGAGTTTCTCACATAGCATGAGTCGCTCAGGTAGAAACGGATATTGGCATCCGCATAGCCGGAGGAATTACCTCCATATCGTATGTGGCACCAGTCGAATCTTCCGATACCCTGGTCATCTCCGGCACCATACATATAAATGCCGTACCAGTTACCCGCTGCGGGAGGACCGGAATCGCCATCCGTATCGCCGGAGAATGTGTCGTCGGCAAGGGACGTGATGGCAATGGGATCCGCCTCGGAACCGATCGCGTTGAGTGTCCCATAGCCCATTATTTCAATGTTACCTGAGACTTTCACCGTGGTTCCGGGCGGCAGGTTCAATGTGTTATTCCGCGGAATCGTCAGCGCGCCGTTTATGACATAGGGGAAATTCGGTGAGCTTTGAATCCACGTCGCGTTCTCATCGACGATTCCGCTGAGTCCGAAACCGTTGATACCGTTTCCGTTTCCGCTGTT
The DNA here is from genome assembly GCA_963666875.2 of Cloacimonadales bacterium (SeqCode). Taxonomy (GTDB): domain Bacteria; phylum Cloacimonadota; class Cloacimonadia; order Cloacimonadales; family JAIOQZ01. The sequence goes on along the minus strand of CAXXPU010000019.1, from coordinate 104,667 downwards.
GCCTTCGAACGAACCGAGGTTCGTGCCGGTGATCAGAGCGGCGTAACCAACGTTGTCGTTGAAGATGCAGTCGTCGATGGTGGGGTAAGTTGCCGTGCCGTTGGCATACAAGCCGTTTGCCTGGTTGTTGGTTATAGAGCTGCGCTGCACGTTGAAATCGCACGCGTACCCTTTGATGCCGTTGTTCGCGCTGTATTCGATCCAGCCGTCGTTGAAGTGGCACTCGTCGCTGTAGTGGAATGCGATGTTGGCGTCGGGCGTTCCGTAGGTATTGCCGCCGTAGCGGATGCGACAATAATCGAATGTGCCGATTCCCTGACTCTCGTTCACACCGTACATGTTTATGCCATACCAGTCGCCGGGAGCCGGTTCGGTAGGAACTCCGTCCGTGTCGCCGCCGTACGCGTCGTCGTGGATAGAGGTAATGACCACAGGATTGCCGTTTATTCCATTAACATCCATCGTACCGTAGCAATATATATCCGAGTTGGTGTCCGCCTTGAGGATGGTTCCGGCGGGAAGGGTGAGGCTCGCGCCTGAATTGATGGTCGTGTTGCCGTTCAGGATGAACGGGAAGGTGGCCGTGGGGTGCGTCCAGACGGCATTGCCATAGACGGTGCCATGAACCGCGAAACCGTTGATCTCGTTACCGGAGCCCGTGTTACCGCTGTAGCTTATCAGATGGCAGCCGTTGATCCAGCAGGCGTAAAGCAGGTTGTTGGTGAAAATATTGTTGTTGATCACCGCTTCGCTGTCGCCACCGCTGATATAAATGCCGTTCTGCACGTTTCCGATGAAACTGCTGTTCGTGATCGAAGGAGAGCACTGGTTGGCTCGCAACCCGCGGGTCGAACTGTATTCAACAGAACCGCGTGTGAACGTCGCGCTGGCGGACTGCGAAAAATACAGACCGGCATCCCACGTCGAATAATTGTTCCCGCCGTAGCGGATGTGGCAATAAACGAAATCGCCGTTCCCCGGTGAATCGGCAGAGACCCAGTCGCAGTTGATACCGTACCAGTCGCCCGGCTCAGGACTGGTAGCGTCGTCGTCGTTATTGGTATCGCCGCCGTATTCGTCGTCGCGAATCGAGGTGAACGCGACCGGAGCGGTTGACGTACCGTTGACGTCGATGCTGCTGTAGATGTTGAGCGAGGAGCTGGATATCGCCTTGATGATGGTTCCGCTGTGAATCGTCAGCGGGTTGTCCTGGTAGCAGCAGACTGACCCGTCGATGATGAAGGGGAGTCCATCGTTGTTTTGCAGGTGACTCGTCAACAGATTACCGGTGATTCCGATGCCGTTAAAGCTGTTACCGGATCCGGAGTTGCCGGTGACCGCGCCATACTGGATCTGGCTGTTACTGCCGATGTAAGCCGCGTAAGTGCCGTTGTTGTCCATGGTGTTGTTCACGAAGATCAGAACCGCGTCCTGATTGATGTATGCGCCGATATTATCGTTGTTGGAGAAGGTGGAGTACTGGATATTGGGGGAGCAGTGAAGACTTTGGAAGCCGTGGTAATCGCTGTACTCGAACGTGCAGTGGGAAAGCGTGCATTCGCCGCCGTTGGCTCTCAGGTTGGCATCCTGAATCCCGGAGACATGTCCGCCATAGCGGAAAGTACAGAAAGCGAAAGCACCATCGCCTGTAAGCTCGATACCGTTCCAGTTGCCCGGTTGCGGGTCACCGGAGGAGTCGGAGATGATTTGCCCGACCGTGTCGTCGTGTTTCGAAGTGAAGAAAATCGGCTGGATGCTCGTTCCCTCGGCGACGACATCGCCATAGATGTAGAAGTTGATTCCGTCGGCAAACTTCAGAATCGCACCTGGCTCGATTATTACTGTCGAGCCTGCGTCAACCGCGAGATTCCCGGTCACATACCATGTCTGCGGACCATTGATAGTCATGCCGGAAATGTTGCCGTTGAGCACAGTGTATGCGGACATTGACAAGGGAATCATCAGGAAAAGGACGAAAAACAGGAATATTCGCTTCATAGGATACCTCCTGAAGGGCTTATATTATATGACTATATTGCGATACATATTATTGAATTAATTTGATTCATGAAATGATGACTGTCAAGAAAAACATATCGCGATGAAATACGGATATGCTTGTAATGCCACACGATCCATTTCAGAAACAGTCGCGTGAAGATTATCCTTGCCAAAAAAACAGTGAAATTCTTTATAGGTGGGAATATCGGTATATGTGATACTATCAATAAACAATGGAGGTATCCAATGGATAGAGAAGCTGTTGAAAAAGTACTCGATAAAGTTCGTCCCGCGATTCAGGCGGACGGCGGAGATGTCGAACTGATCAATATTCGTGCGGATAACGTGATCGAAGTTCGTCTGAAAGGCGCTTGCGGAAACTGCCCGATGGCGACACTTACCCTCAAGGCTGGGATCGAGAGAGTCCTGAAGGAAGAGATTCCCGAAGTCAAGGAAGTCATCTCGGTGTAAACCCGTACAAGTTATGAAGAGAGGCTCAGCCTCTCTTTTTTTCTATACAAATATGAAAAACCTGCTTCGATTATACAAGATTGCATCCCGCTACTGGGGATTCTTCGTCGGTGGATTGATCACGATGGTGCTGTACGCCATGTTCAGCGGTGTGAGCGTGACCATGGCGATTCCGCTTTTCGACTACGTGTTCGTCGTCGATAAAACGCACGTGCAATACACGGATGTCCCGTCGGTGCTGAACGCCATGACGGAGCAGATACAGACGTTTCTTGCAGCCCATCCCGGCATCGGTTCCCTGACCGATACATCGGAACTGGGTCCTCTGATTGCAAACCTGAAAGAGATCATGGCAGTCTCCGATTCGTTTGTTCTGCTGAAGATCATCGCCATAATAACCCTTGGCCTGTACTTCCTGCGAAGCCTCTTCTTCTTCCTGGACAAGGTGATGATGACCAACCTTCGCGGCAAGACGATCCGCGATCTTCGCAACCTGATGATGGAATCCTATCTCAAGCAGAGCATCGCCTTCTTCGGCACGAATCGTTCCGGCGATTCTTTGGTGAGGATGGTGAACGACGGCGAAATCGTGAGTCGTCAATACCTGCAACAAGTCTTTATCATGATGCGCAACATCATTACCGTGCTGATTTTTCTCAGGATTGCACTATTCCTCAATTCCAGGCTGTTCCTCATCAGTTTGGTAATACTGCCGCTTTTCTCCGGATCGCTCAACTACCTCGGCAACAAGATTCGCAAGTACGCGCGTCGCGTTCAGAAGCAGTTTTCCAATATGTTCTCAACGATCGAAGAAACGATGCGTAACATGAAAATTGTCAAGGCGTATGCGCGCGAACGCTACGAGTACGAACGCGTTAAAAGCATCAACAAACGGCATTTCCGGTACTGGCGGAAGTCGGAGATATACAATTCGATGGGAACGCCGTTCTCGGAGATCAACAGCGCCGTTACGGGTATGATTATCCTCCTGATCGGCGGTAAAATGGTACTTGGCGGAAGCGGCGACTTCACGTTCGGCGATTTCTCCGCGTTCCTCTTCGCGGTGTTCTCGATGCTGCATCCGATCAAGGAGATCGCGAAGGCGTATATCGAGATTCGCCGCGCCGCGGTCTCGCTGGAGCGCGTATCGTTCGTTCTGGATCTGGAACCCGAGATCACCGACGACCCGAACCCGGTGGAGAAGAAGAGCTTTGACGACAGCATCCGGCTGGATCACGTCAGTTTCAGCTACGACGGTAACAAGCAGGTCCTCGACGATATCGACATGACCATCCGCAAGGGAGAGAAGGTCGCGCTTGTGGGTTCCAGCGGTTCGGGCAAGACGACGCTGGTCAACCTCCTTTGCCGTATGTACGACGCCACATCGGGCGATATAATCTTCGACGGTATTTCCATTAAAAAAATCCGCATACGAGACCTTAAACGGCTCTTCGGCTATGTCACGCAGGATTCGATTCTCTTCTCCAGCACCATCGATTACAATATCCGCTACGGAACGCTGGATGAGGTATCATTGGAGCAGGTGAAAAAGGCCTGCCGTATTGCCCACGCGGAGGAGTTCATCGTCGAGTTGGATAAAGGTTACGAGACGGAACTGAACTCCGGTGGATCGAATCTGTCGGGCGGTCAGCAGCAGCGACTCTGCATCGCGCGCTCCATTGTGGGCGATCCGCCGATCCTCATCTTCGACGAAGCGACCAGCGCGCTCGATACGGAATCCGAACGCAAGGTGCAGCAGGCGATAGACGACGCGACCCGCAACCGCACCGTGGTCATGATCGCGCATCGCCTTTCGACCATCCTCGCATCGGATCGCATCTACGTGATGGATAAAGGCAAGGTGGTCGGATCCGGTACGCACAGCGAGCTGCTCGAAAGTTGTCCGCGCTATCAGACGCTCTACGAGATGCAATTTTCCGACAATGTGAAATGAACAACTCAGTTCTTCGTTTGATCTCAGTTTCAAGAGAAGAATACCCCACCTTTGTCCCCCCTTCGTTTTCTCTTGACTTGCGAGGTGCTTTTTTTAACCAAACCGGGTAAAGGGATAGGGGCAACCACGGAGGATTGCCCCTACAAGAAAGTGTGTGTCAGTGTAATCACTTCATCAGCATCAATTTGCGCGTCATGGACTTATCACCCGTCTGAAGGCGACAGAGATAAACGCCACTCGAAAGCGATGCACCGCGATCGTCCGTTCCGCTCCAGACAACCCGATATTCACCTTCCGTTCGCACATCGTGGACCAGAGAACGCACCCGCTGACCTCTGCAGTTGAAGATTTCCAGACTGGTCATGCCTTTTTCGGGCACAGAAAAACAGATTACCGTTTCGGGATTGAACGGATTAGGATAATTGCTGAGCATCGTTACAGGCGGCGCTGGAATGTCGTCCGTGCCGTTCGATTCAACCACTTCGAATTCGAACGAATCTTCGTACGTACGACCGTAGCTTGTGGTGAAGAGAACATCGATCGTGACAATTCCTGGCTGGAGATCTTCCGGGATTTCGATCAGGAACGGGCTGATGATATTGGCGACTTCCATGCCGGGCTGAAGATCGCCGTAGTCGAATTCGCCACTGGTGAGCGTTACCTGACCATCGGGATCGGTAAGGGTCGCGTATAGACCAGGTGTCGGGAAGTCAGCCGAAACGGTCAGATAGGCGAGCACGAGTTCGCCGGTCTCGAACAGACCGTCGTTGTCCTCGTCGAAGATATCCGGTTCGGAGATGTAGAGGTTGCCGTAATTAAGGAACTCGAATGTCTCCACGTCAACCCGGGCGATGTTGTTGAAATCTCGATCGATGGAGACGTAGAGAAGGGTTTCGTTGATATCCGCGACGGTGGACCATTGCGTTCCCTGCGTACCGCTATGCCATGTGGGAAGTGCAACAATATCCATGGCTTCGCGCCAGTCTTCGATGATCCCGTTCTGTTCTTCGAGGGTTTCGTAGAGCAATTGATAGCGCCAGCACTGCCCGAAGAGATATTCAAGGGTGTTTTCATAGATGGCGGTGTTGGTCAACACCTGCCAGTTGACGTCGGTCGGTATGGCAACGAAGCAATCTTCCACGAATTCGAGAATGATCGATTCTCCGCTTGCATCGGTCACCAGAAGATGATGAGAGACCACGTTCTGGCTGAGGTCGAAGACATTGTAACTGTTTGCGATGTCGAGCGCTTCCTGGCAGGTGGCGGCTCCATCGAGGATGCGCCGGCAAAGCATCGTGATGAAGATTGTATCCTTATCCGGATCCGGTTCGTAGGTAACCGAGGGAACAAAGGCGAGTCCAGTTGACAGCCCGGTTTCATTCAATCCGTCCGCCGCGAAGTATGGTGCCCAGAGAAGTCGCTCCATCTGTAGCTGGCTCAAAGCCGAGTAATCCGAGCCGGTGGGAATTCCGACGTCGTTGAGCCGGGTCAGTGCGATATTCTTGTACTGTCCGGGTGGAGAATATCGCGCGACCAGAACATCCAGCTCCGGATTGTCCATGTTCCTGCCGAAGAAGAGGTTCTGTGGATCGCCGATTCCCGAGTAGAGGCTGCAATTGAAGTCCTGGGGCAGGGTCTGATTCCCTCCGGCGTAAAGGTTGTTAATGTATTGAAGCATATCTTCGTAATCGCCCTGATAATCCAGGTAGCAGAATTCACCCATGAAGCCGAAGCTGTTCAGCGTTTGCAGGGTGTCGATACGGGTATCCTGGGCTGATAAAATGAGTGTTGCCGTTACAAGAATGAGAATGCATAATCCAAGTTTCATCGTTCCTCCAACTTGTTGCGTACTGTTCGAACGTACTTATTGCAAGAACGGTGCCTATTGTTCAGATCGTGGGAAAGGGCGGCAAATTCCTTTCTCTTTTCGTAGGGGCAGGTCCCCGTGCCTGCCCTTTCTCATTCCCCAATTGTTCAGTCGCGTTTGACGATGATTGGTAGAAGGGGAAGGGCAGGCACGGGGACCTGCCCCTACGACAGAAACACGAAAACGTCAGGCACCTTCAATGGTTCCATTGTTTCTGCACAGCCTCACAAAAGGGAGGTATCTCCAGGACATTCAGCTATCGTTGGCAACCACGTTTGCCCATTTCGGTTGGGAAAGTTGTTCAAACTTGTTTCGTTTCGAAGAACTGTACGGTTTCGAGGCGAGGGTGTGCTCTATTGAACACGTTATCAGTGTAGGAAGTCCTCGACCGCCTTTACGAATTCCAAGGGCTTCTCGGAATGGATCGAATGTGCCGCGCCTTCGATGACATGCAAGGTCGCGTTCGGGATTGCCTCGGACAGCTCGCGACAATCGCCGATCGGGAAGATGATGTCCAGTCTTCCGGCTACGACGAGTGTCGGGCACTGGATCTCGCGGCAGATATCCGTTCCATCGAAGTCGTTTATGGCATGGACTTGCATTCTGAAGCCTTCGTCGGATTGCGGATTAGGATAATCGACCGCGTAGTCGAGCGCGGAATCGACAAGCTGGGTATCGTTGAAGAAACCGGGCGTGAAAATCCAGTAGAAGAGGTTGCGAAACCATCTTCTCTTTGATATACCCTCATCCAGCATCGTGCCGAGGTCGTCGAATAGAATGCGGTTGCGGTCTGAGATCCTCAAGGGCGAAGCTGCGATAATCAGCTTGTTGACGCGATCAGGGTACTTCGATGCGACTCTCATCCCGACAATACCGCCCATGGAGTGCCCCGCGATAGCTGCCTTATCGATCTTCAGGTGATCGAGGAGTTTCACTGCATCGTTCGCCATGATCGAGAGCGTGAGGTCGCTTTCACTGGAGGTTGTTCTTCCGGTGGTTCGGTTGTCGTAGATGATGACTTGATGGTTCTTCGATAGCCCTTCGAGGATCGACTGCCAGCTTTGGGAATCGGATGCAAGACCGGCGATGAGCAGAAGCGGTGAGCCTTCGCCATAAATCTCGTAGTAGATTCTGGCGTTATCGAGTTCGAGGTAACCCATATCTTTCACCTTTTCCTGTGCGATGATCCCTGTAAAGCCGGCAACAAGCAAGAATATCGTAATCAGTCTTATCATCGATAAAAGATACTACTCGAAACGTGATTATTTCTTTTCGGCAGTAATATATTCCGCAAGCGTGTTGATCGATTGCAGGATTTTCAGCGAGGTGTTCGAATTGGAAATCCGTACGCCGTATCGTTTTTCGACGGCTGCTACGATCTCGACTGCGTCGAGAGAATCCAGCCCGATATCGCCATTCGGATCGATCAGGATCGCGTCGTCGTCGATATCATCGACGCCGATACCAACCTCTTGCAGGTTGCAGACCTCGACGATCATTGCCTTCAATTCTGAATTTAACTGCTCTTTGATCATGTTTATCTCCAATAACCAACCATATGAATCCTGAAAAGTTCGTCAATCATTTAAAGTGTGGCGCAGCCTGAAGAGCGAGACGGCGAAGATGAGAAGGAAGAAGATCCAGAGCGGAATCAATTCCGGCAGAAGCGATTTCAAATCCGCGTCACGCACGAAAATCGCCAGAAAAGCGTCCTGCGCCCAGTTCATCGGAGAAAGGAACGCGACCTTTCTGAAAAAAGCAGGCATGGCATACACCGGGACGATGATGCCGCCGATCGCGGAAAGGATTACCACGGAAAACGCGCCCGTCAGTGACGCCTGGTCGAAGGTTTTCGCGAATGCGCCGATCAGGATGCCGAATCCCGTCGCTGCCGCGGCAGCGGAAAGGACGGTGACGATGAGCGCCCACGGATGGCTGCCGAGTCCGATCGATCCCGCGCCCAGCACGGGCAGCAGATATAGCCCGATCAGCATCATCAGTGTGAACTGGATGGTGCATACGCCCATGAAGACGATGAATTTACCGCCAAGATAGCTACCCATGCTTCCGGGGATGGTGAGAAGTCGCTGGAAACATCCGTCGGTGCGCTCGCGGATGAAGTTACCCGCCAGCGGCAACGCGATGAAGAACATGGCGAAGAGGGTCCACGCCGGTACGTTCTGCTGATTGGAATTGGGCGGAAGAGCCGGATTGGCGGATGCGTGGCCGATGTGGAAGAGCGGTACAGCGTCGGGCAGCTCGATTACGGCGTCCGGCGCTACTTGTCGGATGATCTTTTTTGAACTGTCGAACATCGATTCGCGCTCGATCTCCATGACCAGTTTTTCGATGGAAAGCTCGATCACGTGCTTGAACGATGTCCAGATCATGGGATCAATGATGATTTCGATCTCCGGCACGGCATAGGTGCTGTCGGTTGACCGGAAGATGGATTCGGTGCGTTTGCGGATCGATTCGTCGAAGCCTTTCGGGATGAGGATGCCCACCTCGTATTTCCCGTCCATGATGGCGTTTCGCAGTGCTTGTTCACCGGATAGTCCGTGCTTGTCGTCGATTTCGAAGTAATGCGAATTGCGGATGGCTTCGTCGATGCGCGCGCCGATTTCCGGTGTGTCGAGGTTGATGATTGCTGCGTCGAAGCGCGTCTCGCGGAAGGATTTGAGGGTGTTGTCCTGCAAGAGGGTGATGACGAGCAAGAAGAGCAGCGGCATCACGAAGATCACCAGCAGCCCGACCGGGTCGCGCAGCAGCACGAGGAGTTCTTTGCGGGTCGATTCGAGGAGTCGCATATCAGTCCCTCAGCTCTCTGCCGGTGATTTTGAGAAAAAGGTCGTAGAGGTCGTTGCAATCGGGATTTTCGCACAACATATCGCCAGGCTTGCCGGAAGAGATTCTCCTGCCGTTGTCGATGATGACGATGTGATCGCAGAGTCTTTGCGCCTCGTCGAGGTAGTGCGAGGTATAGACGATCGTCGCGCCCTGACTGCGCAGGTTTTGCAGGAATTCGAGGATCACGTGCCGCGATTGCACATCGACGCCGGCGGTCGGTTCGTCGAGCAGGAGGATATCCGGTTGGTGCAGCAGGCCGGCGAGCAGATTGAGTCGCCTCTTCATACCGCCGGAAAAAGTCTTGATCTGCTTGCCGGCATGGCGATCCAGTCCGAGCAGTTTCAGATGGTTCTCGATACGCAGGTTCAGGTCGTGTTTGCCGATTCCGTACATGGAGCCGAAGAAGCGCAGATTCTCGATGGCGGTGAGTGTGGGGTAGAGGGCGATGTTCTGCGGTACAATGCCCATCCGCTTGCGCATGTTACGCATGTCGATGCGATGTTCGTCTCTCTGATAATATATCGTGCCGTCGTCCTGCCGAAGGAGTCCGGCGAGGATGGACAGCGAGGTTGTCTTTCCGGCGCCATTCGGACCGAGCAGTCCGAAGATCTCGCCTTCCTTGATATGCAGCGAGAGCCCGTCAACAGCCGGCACGCTCGCTCCGCGGTATTTCTTGCGAAGCTCCTCGATGTGGATGCCGTTCATCACCGGAGCGCTCCCAGGATGAGGCGATAGACTTCTTTCTCGCGTTCGGCGCATTCGAAGACGATATCGGAAAGCCTTGCGTAGGATTCCTCCGGTTTGGCCCTGCCTTTGCAGTTTCGAGCCGCCAGCAGCGCGAATTCTCTCCATAGATCGCCGATGTCGGTCATCTTGAGAGAGCATTCGTCGAGTACGGGCATATTCAGCTTATTCGCGGCGTCTTGCAGGAAGGACGCGAACATGAAACGGAATCCTGCGCCGCCGGTTCCGATCTCCTCCTGCATGCGGATGAGCTGCGCCAGGTAGAGCGACGCGTGACGATTTCCGAGCTTCTCCTGCCAGTTTCGCATGCTCTTCGCCACATGGCGGATACCTTTGACACCGAAAAACGGCACCGGATTTTCCAGCATCCGCTTGCAGGTCTTCTTCAGACCTTGTTTCATGGGCTGGGCGAGATCGATTTTCTCCGGGACTCGCAGCGGGTAGTACATCTTACCCTTCGGCGCCATGACACCCTGCGCGAATCGGGCCCGTTCGAGGTCGTCCGCGCTGCACAACACCGGTTCCTGGAGGATGGGATCGCTGACAACGTATTGATTGCCCTCTTTCCCGATGACGACGATGTTGTGGGCGTTGAAGTGAAAGCGCAGTTTCTCCGGCAGGTACGAGAGCCAGTAAACGCCGGTCTGCACCGCGACCGCGTGCCCCCTGTCGAGATGCCCGTCGAGGTCGATCATACCCTCCTTCGCCGTGCGATAGGTTTTCGCAGTGAATGGGACGTTCAGTCGCTTACAACATGACTTGAAGATACTGCCCGGAAGATAACGATAGGTCATGAGCGGGATGCCGTACACCTTGAGGAACGGCAGATAGCTGAAGAACAAACCACTGCCGATGCCAAAGACCTGCGACTCCTCGATCGCGAACCCCAGATTCCGCAATAGCGCCGTGGTGACACCGCTTTCGCAGTGTGCTGCCTGGTAGTGATGAAACGCGGTTCTCATGGCATCACCGGGTGCTTCAGCTCTTCGACCGTCACGCGGAAGAATCCGGCGTAGGCTTGCATTGTCGCTTCATCGAGTTTGTCGAAGTGCTTCGGGATCGTGTGTTTCCTGATCTTGCGGGATGGAATGCCGATGTAGCCTGAGAGCATTTTCGCATCCATCTGGTTCTTCGCCAGGTAGTACGCCAGCGGACTGAGCCTGCCGGCGCGAACCTCTTCGATCACTTGGCGCAGCTCCTCGTTCAGCGCTTCCCAAGCCAAGTTGAGCGCGGTGTCCTTGGCCTCCCAGCCGGAACTCTGCACCTTCGTGTACTGCCCGTTCTCATCCACCGCGTAGCACAATTCGCGGATCGTCTCCAGCGAGGTTTTGTCCTGCGGTACTTTCGTTTTTTTCATAGATTCTTTACATCGTCTTCGTATTTTGCACAATCCTTTTCAGGGTGAAATTTCCGTCAAGTTTTGAGGTGTTCGCAGTGTATCGGCGTCATTCCAAATCCCTTGTAGGGCTTGATTGTGGTACGCAGCCACCCTTGGCTGCATCCTTTTCCCTCGTAGCGCTCGACCTCTGTGATTTTCAGACGGCGTCTGATAAATCGAATCTTCAAAGGCGAGCCTCTCTTGCGCCGCTCGAAGATCGACGGCTACAGTGGTCGGGCTCGGAGACTTGCGCCTACAGCCTGGGCTGAAAAACGCCTCACCCGTGATCGAGCGAGGCGTATAGAGGATTGTGACTGCTTGTTTATTCGATCGTTTCCACAACCGTCGTATAGATCGTCATACCGCTACGTGAACCGAAGTAGCCGTATCCACCGTGGATTCCGCCGTATTCGAAGTTACTCTCCGGCTTGTAGAGGTATTTGTAGAAGTTATCGTCGATGCTCGAAATTTTGATCTCGTAAGCACCGTAAAACGCGATCATCGCCTGATAGAAGGGATTGAAGATGCGGTATCCGCCTTCGCCGTCCACTTCCGGCATGTACTCCGAGAAGTTCGTTATCAATCGCGGGTAATGCGTTGAGGGATCGTCGTATTCGTCCTCTTCATCAAATGTGTCCTGACCGAAGAGTGGTTTGACCATTCGTACACTGTTCCACTCTTCCAAGCAGTAGAATTTAGAGTAGAGATAGACTGTTTCACCGTCGGTAGTGCGGATAATCATCGGATGATCCGAGCCGGCGGTTTCCCATACGAGCTGGTAGTTGTCCACGGAATCGGGGTTGGTGGTGAAGCATGTATCCAGGTCGATAGTGATAGCTTTGGGAACGGTGGTCTCCGCCCACACGGTATCGATAACCGTCGAGTCCTGCTCGCTCGGGACGCGCATCTCGATGCGATAGGTATGCTCAGCCTGTGGGATCAGGTTTTCATTGACATAGCCAACTTTAAGGCTATCGAAATCACTTCCGAAATTGATCCTGAACGCGAGCGGATACGAATTGCCCAGATCGTCGGTGATGGTAACCTCGGCATTGGTGATGTAAGCGCTCAGGAGGTCTTCACCAGGCTTGATGGTCTTGCCGACGTAGATCGCGTTGTCGATGCTGAGAGGCTGATTCTCTTCGAGCGATCCGGCGATGATGTAGTAGTGGTCTTCGTCGTAGCGTGCGGAACTTGTCGGTCCTTCGCAGGAAAGGATCGCGAGAACGGTTATGCTTGCGAGCACGATGTATATGTATTTCATGATTCCTCCTCTACCACTCGATGTTGATTCCGACGAACGGAATACGCGGGAACTGATAGCTGTCTTCGGTGGTGTAGCCGATTTCCAGTTTATCGACTTGCTCGCCTTCTTCAATATCTTCGAGATCGGGGTATTCCGGTACGTAGGTTCGTGAATAGACATTCTGCCGGTTGAATACGTTGATCACCTGGAAGTACGGTTCGATCGACATGTGCTTCGTCTCCCAGCGCATCTTGATGCTCAAATCGAGGCGTGAGTAGTCCGGAAGTCGGGTTCCGTCCTTGTAGCTGTAGAAGTATTCGGTCTTGCCGGTATCCGGTTCGAAGTAGATATGTTCCGGCTTGGACATGGGCTGGCCTGTTCCGAAGGAATAGGTGGTTCCGAAGAGCAGGTCGGCGTTCCAGAGCTTCTTGCCGGTGGCGTTCAGCAGGCTGAATGTTTCCACGACGTTGATCTGGTGGGTACGGTCGTATTTCGGATAGTAATACTGCGGTTCTCCGGTTTCGGGATCGAGGTTCGTGCTCTCGACTTTCTTCTTCGTGAAGCCGAGTGTATAGCCTACGAACCCCGAGATACCGAGCCAGTCGTTGCGAATCATGACGTCGGTTCCGTACGAGAAGCCATCGCCGGAATTGAGCGCATCCGAGAGGGTGCCGGTGTCGTTCTGCCACTCGTAATCTACTTCGGCGCGGTAGGCTACCAGGTTCTTGTAATCCTTGTAATATGCCTCGATATCGAAGCCGATTTCTTCGTTGATCTCCGTCTTGAAGCCCAGGATATAGTGATCCGATTGCCCGGGTTCGATGGTTTCATCGATGGGGAACCAGAGGTCCATCGGCGAGGATTCATCGGTTGAGATCAGATTCAGGAACTGGTGGTAGCGACCGTACGAGAAATAGGTGTTCGTGGTCATACCGAGCTGATAACGAAGCGAGAAGCGCGGCGACCACCTGTAGTAGTCGATCGACGCGGGATCGTTGCCGTAGTTACGTTCGTTGTGGCACCATGTTCCCCTGAGTCCGGGCTGAACCGTCCACAGCGGTCCCAGCTTCCATGAATCCTGGATATAGAGCGCAGCGATGGATGACGTGACATCCACATGCGGCATGGTGTTCTCGTCGATATTTGTATTGCTGTCGGTGTCGAACAGGGTATAGAGGTACTTGTAATCCAATCCCATATCGATCATGTGTTCTTCGTTCGGTTTCCAGGTGAGTCCTTCCTTGAGCGAGACGTCGTACACATCGTCGAGACGATCGAAGCTCTGGGTATTCTCACCGGCTTCTACTTCGAATTTCATCTTCGAATAGAAATGGCTGCCTGCAAGAATCATGTGAGAGAACCACTGCGGACTGAAGATATGCGTCCACTGATTACTCCAGGTCTCGTTACCCCATTCGATGTTCATATCGAAGGTGAAGTCGAAATCGAGCATATCCTTGCCGAAGTAAACGCTGGAGCTGAATTTATCCCTGTCCGAATGGTCCCAGTTCAGCTTGGCATGTCCGTCGTAGAAATAATACTTCGGAATATCGAGGTTCATCAATTCTTCAACCAGTTCGAGGTAGGTTCTTCGGAACGACGCCATGTACGAACCCGATTCGTCATAGATTTTCCAGGGCCCTTCCAGCGTCAGGCTGCTGCTGATCAGGCTGATGCGCCCGATTCCGTGGTGCTCCTTACGGTTACCGTCCTTGTTGGTAACGTCGAGCACCGAGGAGAGGCGACCGCCGTATTTGGCAGGGAATCCGCCCTTGAGGAGCTGCACGTTTTTCACCGCGTCCGTATTGAAGGTACTGAAGATACCGCCGAAGTGGGACGGGTTGTAAACGTCGATGCCGTCCAGCAGGATCAGGTTCTGATCAGCGCTGCCGCCGCGAACGTATAATCCGTTAGAGTAATCCGAAATCGGGGTGACGCCGGGAAGCGCCAGGATGGAGCGAAAGATGTCCGCTTCCGCGACGGCAACCACTTCCTTGATCTCTTTGTTGGTCTGAACGACGTTTGCCACTCGAATATCGCGTGTGTTGATCTCGTCATCCAGCTCTTTCTCCACTACCTTGATACCTTCGATCTGTACCGCGGCTTTGTCAAGCTCGAGTTTCAGGAAGATTTCTTCTTGCGGGTTTTTCACCAACGTCATCTCCGATGTATATCGATAGCCGATCTGCGTGGCGATCACTTCGATGTTCCCGGTCGGCACGGAATTGATGATGAAATAGCCCTTTTTATTAGTATATTGCCCCAAATTCGTTCCGCGGATACTCACCGCGGCATAGATGATCGGTTCTCCGCTTTTCTTCTCGATAACGTATCCACTGATCGTCGCAGCATCGAGTCCGGCGATGAACATGAGCATCAGGATCAAACTAATAGCGAATCTTCGCATCATTATTCCCCTTTTCGTGATTATTGAACGATTTATGGCTCAAATAGTGTAGGGCAGGTAAGCCTGTCAATGAAAAAAAGCAAATCCTTAGTGAATTATTCATTCGCGAATAAATGAATGGTTTCGTTCAGATGTTAACATGCTGATAATAAGCAATATGGGTGGCATTGATAAATCGTATTCAGCGTTTTTGTGTCTGGAAAAAAAGTATCGTTCACGAATTTCTGATGCTCCATAAATGAATTGAACGCTCGCGTAAAAACCTGCCTTGAGTCATCGGGCTGATTCCGATATTCGGGCCTCGAAATCGGTCTGAAAATCCGGTTTGCGAGCATTGATATTCAACAGGTATTGTGTGGGATTTGTTCGGCTTTGAGGAGCTTTTTCGGAAGTTGGTCTGAGGGGTGCCGTCGAGGGACAAAATCCTTGACAAGTAAAAAGGTATGGAATTGTTCGTTAATCTGACTGAAAATCTCGAAAAAGGATGACATTATGAAGGTTCTTGTAACAGGAGGGGCTGGGTTCATCGGAAGTCATACGACGGTAGAGCTTCTGGAAGCCGGTTTCGACGTCGTTGTCGTCGATGATCTGTCGCTCGGCAAGTACTCCGCGATCGAAGCGGTCCGGAAGATCACGGGTAAAGAGGTTCCGTTTGTAAAGCTCGATTTGAAAGACGAGAAAGCG
This sequence comes from Cloacimonadales bacterium (SeqCode), assembly GCA_963666875.2. GTDB lineage: Bacteria > Cloacimonadota > Cloacimonadia > Cloacimonadales > JAIOQZ01. The sequence continues at coordinate 89,065 of CAXXPU010000019.1, read as the reverse complement.
ACCATCGAGCTGATGGAAGAGATCAAGCCCGACGCTGTCGTACATTTCGCAGCCTATAAATCGGTACATGAATCGATCAGCCAACCTCTCGAATACTATAAAAACAACATGGAATCGGGATTCAACGTCCTGGCCGGCATGAAGAAGACCGGCTGCCGCATTCTGGTCTTCAGCAGTTCGGCGACAGTCTATGGCGACAATCCAGAGATTCCCTTCGACGAATCGGTACCGCACGCACCGACGACCGCGTACGGCAGGACCAAGTCGCAATTCGAATTCGTGATGCGCGATATCTGCACGGCCGACGAGAATTTCGCCGGGATCGCGCTCCGCTATTTCAATCCCGTCGGCGCGCACGAGAGCGGAATGATCGGCGAGGACAGCCGCGGAATTCCCAACAGCCTGTTCCCGTATATCACGCAAGTCGCCGTGGGCAGACGCGAAAAGCTGTTCGTCTTCGGTAACGACTACGACACCGTTGACGGCTCCGGCGTACGCGATTTCATCCACGTAACCGACCTCGCGAGGGGCCATGTCGCCGCGCTGAAATGGGCGGAACACAACAGCGGTTTCGAGGCGTTCAACCTCGGTCAGGGCAAGGGCGAATCGGTGCTGGAAGTCATCGCCGCGTTCGAGAAAGCATGCGGCAAGCCGCTGCCACACGAGATTGTGGGAAGACGAAGCGGCGACGTGCCGGCTTCGATCTGTAAAGCCGAAAAGGCTGAAAAGGTTCTCGGCTGGAAAGCGGAGATGGACATCGACAAAATCTGCCAGGACGCTTGGCGCTGGCAGAAAATGAACCCCAATGGATTGAAAGACAATGAGTAACAAAAAGACAGTCGTAACTATCACGGGCATTCGTCCCGACTTCATCCGGATGCGGAATATCTTCCGTGAACTGGACAACGCGTTCAACCACATCATGATCCATACCGGTCAGCACTTCGACGACGAGCTGAGCAAGATCTTCTTCGAGGAACTCGACATCCGTCAGCCCGACTACATCCTGAACACCGGCAAGGAAAGCTCGACCCACTACGAACAGCTTTCTTACCTCGCGGTGCATATCATCCGCTTGCTTCAAGAGAAGAACATCGAGCCGGATATCATCCTGTTCCTCGGCGATTCGCACTCCGTGCTCGCCGGTCTTCCGCTTTTCAAGGAAGGCTACCGAATCGGTCACATCGAGGGCGGCATGCGCTCCTACGACCGCCGGATGCCGGAAGAGGTCAATCGCGTGGTCTGTGACTACGTGAGTGACATGGTCTTCGTCTATACACCTTTATATAAAGAACGGCTGGTCCGCGAGAACAAGAGCCCCGATTCGATCTTCGTGGTCGGGAACACCATCGTGGAACTCGTTAATCAATACATGCCCGAGGGACCGCGTTCGAAGGATTTCATCCTGGCGGATATCCACCGCAACGAGAACATCACCGACGCGAACCAGTACAATTACATCCTCGAATTCCTGAACAAGCTCGGGGCGCATTATGACATGCCTGTAAAACTTGTCCGATTCCGCAGAGCACTCAAACACATCGAGAAACACAACCTCTTGAAAGACAAGCCGTATCTCGAACTGGTCGGTCCGTACGGCTTCCTCAAGTATCTGAACCTGCAATACCAGGCAAAGATGGTGGTGTCCGATTCCGGAACCTGCCAGGAAGAGTGTCCGCTTCTCGGCACACCGGTCATCATTCCGCGGCTCGCCACCGAGCGCCCGGAATCCGTCGAAAACGGAAACAGTATCCTGATCGGTGAGACCGAATCGCATGAGAAGATGATGAGCCAGACAATACCGTTTGTCGATAATTACAGCGTTTCTCCCGAGCAGCTTGCCTGGCTGGGAGACGGCACAACCTCGAAAAAAATCGTGAAAATATTAAAAGAAAAATTAGGAGCTGAAGAATGAAGAATGTCCTTATCGTTGGCGGATGTGGTTACATCGGCGGTGCAATCACAGATCATCTGAGTGGCATGGGTTATAACGTCAGGGTCTATGACAGCCTCGTCTATGAAGAAGTATTTTTCAAACCGGTGGATTTCGTCTATGGCGATATCAGAGAGCACAACAAGCTTAAGGAACAGTTTGAATGGGCTGATACGGTTGTATGGCTCGCGGCGATCGTCGGCGACGGCGCTTGCGCGCTCAACCCGGACCTGACCTACGAGATCAACCAGAACAGCGTCAAGTGGCTTTCGGAGAACTTCGACGGACGGATCGTCTTCATGTCAACATGCTCCGTTTACGGCGCACAGAACGATGTGCTTAACGAACAATCGCCGGTCAATCCGCTTTCGGTATATGCCTCCACGAAGTACGAGGCGGAGCAGTACCTGAAAGACAAGAACGCGATCATCTTCCGTCTGGGAACCCTCTTCGGCAAGGGCGACAATTACTCCCGCATCCGCATGGACCTCGTGGTGAACATCCTCGCGGTTCGTTCGGCACTCGAGAACAAGATGCGCGTCTTCGGCGGTGACCAGTTCCGTCCGCTACTGCACGTGCGCGACGTCGCCAAAGGCGTGGCACAGAATATCGATACGGAGCACACCGGCGTTTACAACCTCCATCGCCAGAACGTCCGCATCATCGACCTCGCCTACCAGGTTCGCAACCACTTCCCGGACTGCGAGATCGAAGTTACCGATACTCATTTCCAGGATACTCGTAACTACCGCGTATCCAGCGACAAGGCGATCAACACCTTCGGTTGGGATCCCACGGTGACCATCGATACCGGTATCGAAGAACTGAAGGAACTGATCACGACCCGCCGCATCAAGGATGTCTATAACAACCGCTTCAACAACGCCGCGTTCATGCGTCAGGTGCTTTCCATAGGATGATCGATATGAGAGAACCAAAGATCATCCCCGGCGGAATCGCTATTGACGACCGCGGAAGCGCGTCCTTTGTGAACGACTTCGGTTTCGAGGGCATCAAGCGCTTCTACATGCTTAAAAATCACAAGCAGGGCTTTATCCGCGCCTGGCATGGGCACAAGCTCGAGAAGAAATTCATGTACGTACCCAGAGGCAGCGCGTTGATCTGCTGCGTCGAGATCGACGACTGGGACAATCCGTCCAAGGATCTGAAGGTGCACCGGTTCGTTCTCAGCGAACACAAGCCCTCCATCCTCTACATCCCCGAAGGCTACGCCAACGGATTCATGTCGCTCACCGAAGACGCTGAATTGATGGTCTTTTCCACCACGACACTCGACGTCGCGATGACCGACGACATCCGGTTCCCGGCTCACTACTGGGATCCGTGGGAAATCGTCGAGAGGTAGCGGGATGAAGAAGGTACTCATTCTCGGCAAGACCGGCATGCTCGGATCGATGGTCTATGACTGGTTCAAGACCGCAGGCGATACGGTAGTCCTCGGAACATCGCGCCGCGAAGGCGACGGAGAATTCTTCGACGCGGAAGCGACCGACAGCATCGAACGGCTGAAAGCGATCGTCGAGAAGTTCAAGCCGGACTTCATCGTCAACTGCATCGGCATCATCAAGCCCTATTGCAAGGACAACGACCCTGCCGGCGTGCTGCGCGCGATCAACGTCAACGCTCGCTTCCCGCACCTGATGGCGAAGGCCGTCGCTCCGGTGAAGGTGATCCAGATCGCCACCGACTGTGTTTACAGCGGTCAGAAGGGCAAGTATATCGAGTCCGATCTACACGACGCGCTGGACGTCTATGGCAAGACCAAAAGCCTGGGCGAAGTCGAAGCGGAAAACCTGCTCAACATCCGCTGCTCGATCATCGGGCCCGAAGTTGGACGCTCGACAAGCCTGCTCGAATGGTTCCTGTCCAATCCGCCGAAAAGCCACCTCAAGGGTTTCTCGCACCACGACTGGAACGGCGTGACCACTCTGCAATACGGACAGTACTGCCACAAGATCATTATGGAAGACCTGTTCGACGAACTGCGTGCGAAACGGCACTGCATCCACTATATCGTCAATGAGACGGTCAACAAGTTCGAATTGCTGAACATCTTCAAGGATGTCTATGGCAAGGATTACGAGATCGAAGAGGTCAACAACATCGGGCCGCGCGTCGATCGTACCGTCGAATCCGAGGTCATGGACGTCGAGCGACGCAGCATGCGTCAGACGCTTCAGGATCTTCGCGACTACTGCGAGAAATCGGAATTGTATTCGTAACGCATTGTACGAAATGATATTGCATAGCCCCGGTCGATTGGTCGGGGCTTTTATTTTAGAAGAAAAACCTTGTGCCGAACAAGACACCGAGATCTACCTCTACAACATGACTGTGGATATTGAATGCCGCGGATCGATTGCTTGTTCGATATGGAAGACAAACTGGAAATTAACAAAAATCATCCCGGCACTGTTTTTTCATTGACGATATTTCACGAAATTGGGCACATTATTATCCGAAAGGAGACATGATGTTTGGGAAAACCGTTTCGTATGCAATTCAGGGAATCAACGCCGAATACGTATCCGTTGAAGCAGATATAAAGGGTGGAATGAGCAAATTCTCCGTTGTGGGGCTGCCGTCCAACTCGGTGAAGGAGAGCCGTGACCGAGTTTCCGCCGCTATCAAGAACTGCGGATTCAAGTTCGTATCGTGGAATTACACCGTGAATCTTGCGCCTGCGGATGTGCGCAAAGAAGGCGTGTCGTTCGATCTGCCGATGGCGGTCGCGATCCTTTCAGCCTCGAAGCAGATCAAGTCGGAGCATCTGGAGGACACGGTGATCGTGGGCGAGCTTTCTCTGGATGGCGAGGTCCGTGCGGTGCGAGGTATATTGCCGATCGCGCTGGGTTGCTGGAAGGACGGCATGAAACGCTTGATCGTCCCGCGCGATAACGCCGAGGAAGCTGCGATCATCGACGAACTGGAGGTGTATCCGGTCGATTCGCTCAACGAGACGGTCGATTTTCTGGAGAATGTGGTCGATATCCAGCCTGCACAGGTTGATCGGGACAAGATTTTCTCAACGCTGAATACGAGCGCGGTGGATATGTTCGACGTCAAAGGGCAATTCCATGTGAAACGAGCGCTCGAGATTGCCGCAGCGGGTGGACACAACCTGCTCATGATCGGACCACCCGGTTCGGGCAAGACCATGCTCGCAAGACGGCTTCCCACCATCCTGCCCGATCTGACGCTGGAAGAAGCGCTCGAGACCACCAAAATCCACTCTGTCGCCGGCTTCATGACTGCAAACCGCAAGGGGATCATCTCCGAGCGACCGTATCGTTCACCGCACCACACCATCAGCGATGTCGGACTGATCGGCGGCGGCAGCTATCCCAAGCCGGGCGAGGTCTCGCTTGCGCACAACGGCGTACTGTTTCTGGACGAACTGCCCGAGTTCAAGAAATCGGTGCTGGAGGTGCTTCGTCAGCCTTTAGAGGATGGTATTGTCACGATCACGCGCGCTTCGCAGAGCCTTGCATTTCCCGCCAGCTTCATGATGGTCGCGTCTATGAATCCCTGCCCGTGCGGTTATTACGGTAATTCGATCCCCGGTCACACCTGCACCTGCCCGATCAGCAGCATCCAGCGTTATCGGTCACGGATATCCGGGCCGCTGCTCGACCGCATCGACATCCATATCGAGGTGCCGGCGGTGAAGTATGAGGAGCTGAGTTCGATGCCCACCGGCGAGAAATCGGAGGAGATACGGCAACGCGTGAACCGGGCGAGGAAGATTCAATTGCTGCGATTCGCAGGCACCGACGTCTTCTGCAATTCGCGCATGAATTCGAAGATGATCCGGAAGTACTGCGCCATCGACGATCAAGGTCGATTACTGCTGCGAAAGGCGGTGGATCGGCTCGGGCTTTCTGCGCGCGCCTTCGACAGGATCCTGAAGGTCGCTCGTACCATAGCCGATATGGAAGGCGCTGAAACGATCAACAGCACGCACCTCAGCGAGGCTGTGCAGTATCGCAGCATGGATAAAAAATTCGTTGAATAATTAGCCCGTATCGCGGCAGCGTTCGATTGCTATCTTGTACTCCCAGCGTCCGGTATCTTCGTAAAGCTTCAGATAAAGTCGCATCGCCTCGACACGCTCACCGTCGTTATTCGTGCTTCTCCAGCGCTCTTCATGCAACATCGCGACAATTTTCTGCTCGATATCGCTTTTCATCGCTTCGTCGATAAACTCAAGAACCGATTTCGAGCTGGTCTTCGCGTCGTGGATTTTGGCGAGTAGCAGATCGATCTCGAACCGAAGCAAATCCTTACGATATGGCTGTGACGCTTCCCGGGCGAGTCTGGCATACTGTGCGGCGGATTCGTACTGCGAGATGTCGAAGAGGAATTTCGCCTTGTGGAAGAGGTAATGGCACTGGTTGATCTTCCAGTTCTCGCTCCATTCGATTGCCTGATCCAGCCAGTCGATCGCGGTTTGCGTGTCACCCTTCCAGAAAATCGTTTCCGCGATCGCGTTCGCAGAGAGTGCCATCGCGCGTATATCCTTGAGTTGCTGCCTGATCTCGAGCGCTTCCATATACGCTTCAATTGCGTTGTCCGGTCGATCCAGGAGCCGTAGCGTGTTGCCAATGTTGCCGTGTGCCAGCGCGATTTGCTGTTTGTCCTGGATCTCCTGCGCGATATGCAGCGCTTTGGTGAACTTCTCCAGCGCCGATTCGTGGTTACGCCGATCCAGTTCGATAACGCCCAGCAGTCCGACAGCCTTTTGCATCTCCTTCTTGAAGCCATGCTTCTCTGCAAGGTCGCTGCACATCTGCGTGAACTTCGTCGCGTCCTCGAATTCATATCGGTCGGAATAGACCAGTCCGATGTTGAGCAGGGCTTTGGCTTCTTCGTAGAGGATTCCGAGCTTCTTCGCCAGTTCGAGGCTTTCGGTAAGGTATTCCAGCGCCCGGTCGAAGTCGTTCTTCATACGGCAATAGACGCCGATATTGGCCAGCGCTGCGAGCCGTTCGCGTTCCAGCCCGTGTTCCTTCGCGATTTCCAGCCGTTTCTTGAAGAAGTCGAGCGCCGGCTCGTGATAGCCGGTGAAGAATAACAGATGACTGCGGATCTCCAGCGCTTGGATCGTTTGCGTGGCGCTTTCTGTACGTTCCGCGATCTCGTCCAGTTGGTCGCAAAGCCCGTCGATCATATCCCATCGACCGCAGTGCAGGTGTATCTCGGCCCGCATCGCGAGGGTGTTGAATCTGCGTGTATCGTCGAGCCTGCAATTCGTCTCCAGTGTTTCCAGGAACTCGAGCGCATGTTGATTGTCGAAGCACTTTTTTGCGTATCGGGCAGCTTCTTCCAGATACGGTGCCGCCTTCTCCATATCCTTTCCGCGGGTGTAGTGGTCTGCGAGCCTGTAGAGGAAGACGTCGCGCTGATCCGGGAAATTTTCCTCGATCACCTCGGCGACGATCAGGTGCAGGATGCGGCGATTGGACTTGAGTAGCGTCTTGTAGGCGATCTCGCGCGTAATGACGTGCTTGAAGAAGTAAGACGAGTACCGTGTAGCCAGAATGCGAAAGAGGTAGTCGTCATCCTCCAGCAGCGACAGCACCGACGAGACTTCCGGCGGGTTGTCCAGCTTCTTTTCCACCTCGATCAGGATGCGCACGAAGAATTCCTGCCCGATCACGGCTGCCTTTTGCAGGATGTTGCGGATGTATTGATCCAGCATGTCGATGCGGGACAGGATCAGCGAGGTCAGCGAGTTCGGGATTGGCAGATTCTTCATGTCCGCGTCCGGCATCTCGTTGATCATATTGCACCATTCTTCGATGAAGAAGGGATTGCCGGCGGAGAGATTCTTTAGTTGTTCGATGGTGGAAGGTTCGAGCGGAATTCCCTCGAGAAGCGCTTGAATCTGCCGGTCGATCTCCTCGTCGGTAAACGGCTGCATTTCGATTTCCGAGAATACGGTTCTGACGCGGAGCATCTCGGGAAGCTTGAAGGTCGGTCTGTATTGCAGGATGTATTGGGCTGCAAGCGGCGATTTTCCACCGTGTATCCTTTCCAGGCTGTGGAGCTGAACCAGTGCTTTTAGCGTGTCCATGGAGCTTTCGTCTGCCCAGTGGAGGTCTTCCAGCACGATGACGGCGACACTCCCGGCTTGATTGACCATCGTCATATACGATTCCACGAACTGCCGTATTGCGTTGTGATAGAGCGGCTTGATTTCTCCGGGAGGCAATTCGAGGCGCGGATCGTCGCTGTCGATGTCCAGTAGGTTCTGGAGCAAGCCTTTCTCCTTCATCAATCGTTCTCGTTGCGTGTCCGGCAGCGATGAGAGGAGTTTGTCGAATCCCTGCCCGAATTTGCGGCGACGCTCCTCGGAAGAATCGATCAGCGTGATATCGAAGAAGCGGTTAAGCATCGATGTGAAGAGGTTGAACGGCTTGGTGTCGATCGCCAGCGCGACGCCGATCAGATATTGCTGTTGGTCGAGGAATTCGTGAACCAGGCGCGATTTGCCCAGTCCCGCCTCACCCTTGATTCCCATCAGGTGAGGTAGAGGCGATATTCTGCACTGCTGTAGCGTGTTGCGGCATTCATCGAGCCGCGACCGAAGCTGTCCAATCTCCTTCTCTCTGCCGATGAACGTACTTTTCTTTCGATACCAGCGCGGCAGCCGATCCGGCTTGAATCCCTTGACCAGATACGTGTGAACCGGCTCCTTCACGCCCTTGACGGTGATCTCGCCATTGTCCTCGAAATCGAACACGTCGCGCACGGTTTGCATCACGTACGAAGGCAGCATGATCCGGTTATCGGGCGCGCTCGACTCCATGCGGGACGCCAGGTTGACCGCGTCGCCATAGACGGTGAAGTCGTCCTTGCGATGGCTTCCGATATGCCCGGTAGCGACCAGTCCCGTGTTGATCCCGACGCGAAGACTGAGTTTAACCTCTGAATATTCCGGGATCGAGCTGAGGAGGCGATTAAATTTCTTCAGCGTCTCGAAGAACTTCAGCGACGCGTTGACCGCACGTTCCACGTCGTGCTCGGAGGCAATCTTCGCGCCGAAGAGCGCCATAATGAGGTCGCCCTCGAACTTGTCGCGATAGCCGCCGAACTGGTTCACATCGCGCTCGAACAGCAATAGCAGCTTGCCGACGATATCTTTGATGTCCTCGGGGTCAAACTGCTCGGATAGTGAGGTAAATCCCTTGATATCCGCGAATACGATGGTTACCTCGCGCCGTTCGCCGTCCTCGAGTACGTACTTCTTTTTACGCGGTTTTTCCTGGAAGAGTTCCGCAGCCATGAAATCTTCGAGCTTTTTATGCATAGATCGCTCCGTATTTTTACGTGATCGAAATGTAGAGATAAGCAAATATAACCGTGGATGGAAATCTGTCAATCAAATGGGATGTAGTTTCGTGTTTATGTTTCTGTTGGCATTGTTGAGGCAGTTTCCATAAGAGATAACCCCCCTTTATCCCCCCTTGTCAGGGGGGTGAGAAAGTGATCGAATCCCAAGTCTGATCGTTCTCTCACCCCCCTGACAAGGGGGGATAAAGGGGGGTTATCTCTGGAAAGACCATGTTGTCGAAAACAACGCTCGTCATTTCAGTAACAACGATTTTCTTCGGTAACTTTTCCCGTCGATGTTCAGGTTGATCAGATACACACCGGTCGCGACGATCTTCCGATTGGAATCGGTTCCATCCCAGGAGATTTCATGCCCACCGGCAGGGAGAAGTCCGTCAAACAGCTTCCGCACCAGTTGTCCTTTGACGTTGTAGATGCACAGATCGACATCCGATTCGCACGGCAGCGAGAACTTAATCGCGGTCTCGGGGTTGAACGGATTTGGTGTAATACGTAAATCGGGATTCCACGGCGGGGTTTCTGATGATTCATCGACCGCGGTAGGCTGATGGTCGTATAGCTGTACGTAGGGTATAAACAAGCCGTTTCCATCGCGGTTGTCCATCCATGTCAGGAAATATTTGTCGTCCGTTGCCTTAATAATGTCGAGATTTATCTGCCGGTATGGATCACCGGAGACGATCAGCGGTTCACTCCAAAATTCGCCGTCTATCGAGAGGTGTTGAAGTCCGATATCGTTGCTGTAGTAACCGCCATTGGAATAGTAGTATGCGATCAGCAGTCCGTTCGTCGTTGTCTGTAAATCGGTGATAACCCAGCCTTCATCGATGACAATCCTGGAATCCCATAGATGGTCGCCACCGAGGCTGAAAGCCTCGAAATTGATATCGCCATTGTACCAGGAGACATACAACTCTTTGCCCTCGACGGTTGCGCGAAGCCTGGCAAGTGATTCTTCGACGATGAGCGCGTGACTGTTGGACCATTCAGTAGTACCATCCCGATACACCAACTGAATCCGGATCGTGTTCGAAACGTTATTCGTCATTTTCCAGACAATTACAAGTCCCTCTTCGGTATTGAAGTACTGCCAGTCGTTGTGGTTCGCATCGATGCTGACGATCCGGGTTCCTGCCTGCTCCCAGCCCTCGCATGGAGAGCCGTCGTCCGCAACTCGCATGACTCGATACATGTTGTCCCGCCAGACGACATAATTATCGACGATCGCCTCCAGAAACAGATTCTGTACTTCTACTTCGCCGATCCGGACCGGCTCGCTCCACGCCAGAAGTCCGTCCGATACTCGCTGCAACATCACCTTCTCATTGTGCGATCTCGATTCTTCCCATCCGATCATAAGGTCGTCGAGGTATCTGCCCACTACGATATTCGAATAATTGAAAGTACTGGTGGCACCGTCTTCGATGACGACCAGATCCTCTTCCCAGAGTCGATTCCCCTGCGAATCAAAACGATTCACGCGCGTGGAGGTAATCAAATCGCTGTATTGCGTCCAGACGATCAGGGCGTCCTGATCGACGACCTCGACGGCTTCAATTTCGTACGTGTATCGGGGATTGTCGTGGATGACTACGCGAGGACCTTCGCCGTTCATATCGACGGTTTGAAGGTAGCAGCAACCGTCGATGTTGTTGTACCAGGCAAAGTAAATGATATTCTCTGCGGCGTTTCCACTATCGGAGTTCATCAAGAAATACACGGTGCTTTCCCAGCCCTGTCGGACGACAGCGCCTTCATTCTGCCACTGCGGATTCCCCATGTTGTCGTATGTCTGCTCGAACAGGTTTGCGAAATCGTTTCGGGTGTCCGTCCAGAACAGCGTGTTCGAGTCATTGCCGCTTATCAGAGACCACTCGCCGATAGAAGGAACCTGATCGACAACGATGGTTCCGTTATTTCCCCAACAGGGACTTCCGTCGTGGTCGTACTGTTGAATGCGGAGTGTATAGTTATTTGTGCCGTAATCGTCCAGGGACCACGACTGATACAGCATGTCGTCATCATCGAGCGAAAGCGTCATGCTCCGTATATTACCATATTCCCCCGCATTATCGATATCTTCGGGAACCCAGTGCAAGACGTTGTCCGGGGTTATTTTCCCGACCTGAACGCTGGTATAATATCCGACATCTTCGATCCACCCGAGCAGCAGATTACCCTCACTGTCGAGCTTCGATTGAAACAGATTGCTCGTGGAAAAGGCATAATCCTGATAATACGGTACGTCGGATAGAATCTCGCCGTCGCGGTTCAATCGACGCATCCGGAACCCTGTGCCTGTAGAATCACTCAAAGTCGTGAACACAGCGAACTGGTTTTCGCCGGCTTGTTGGATATCCGTGAAAGTGCTCCAGTAGATTGTGCTGTCTTCCAGATTGATATATCCCTCATCGCCCCAGGGCGTATCGCCCTCCGGTGTGACGCGTTGAATCGCAATCAGAAAATCAGAAACCTCTTCGTTATCGAGGACACTTGAGATGATAAAACCGCCCTCGCCATCAGAACAGATGTTGAATTCCTCGCTGATAACGTAATTACCCGGGAAGAGGTCGAGCGCGCCATCCGGCCAGTCCAGATTGCCGCAGGAATCGATGTGGTTGACGCGTTGCAGAAGATGGAAATTGTTCGTCATCGCGGTCCAGAGAATGTATGCGCCACCGCGGTCATCGGCAATGCAATCGAGAGTAGGATACTTGGTCTCGAAATTGACCGAGGCTATCACGGGTTGAGTCCAGAGAAGTGCGGCATCCCAGTCGAACTTCATGGACGTGCAATACATATTCGAATCGGAATCGTAGATTATCCACGCAGCAAGAAGATTCCCGTCGCTCGTGCGAATCATCCGGGGCAAATATGGTTTCGACATGTCATCGGTGAGGGAACGAGGCTCAAACCACAATTGGTTGCCGGAATCGTCGTATCGCATGAGGTAGAGATCGCTGTGTCCCGCGATATTCTCCGACCACAGGATCATACAGCCACCGTCTTCATGCTGGACACACGATCCGGTGTACTCGATGTAGCTGTTCGTGTAGAGCGGAACGCCTCCATCCTGCCAGAGGAGGCCTTCCGCTCCAAGCATTGAACAAAAAACGAGATACAGTATTATTGCGATTCGGTTGCGAATCATTTCATGTATCAGAAGCGACTCCTGCGCCGGTTATTTCAAAAGCAGCGCTTTGCTTCGATAGTCTGTACCGTTGATATTCAGGTTGATCAGATAGACGCCGCTGGCGACGCTTCTATCCGATTTATCCGTGCCATTCCACTCGATCTGGTGGTTGCCGCAAGGAAGCACTTCGTTGCACAACGTGCGAACAAGCTGCCCCTTCACGTTGTAGACGCGCAGATCGACCTTCGAATCGCCCGGCAGAGAGAATTGCACGGTCGTCTCCGGGTTGAACGGATTCGGATAGACGCTCAGGTTCGGTGCCCAGGTCGGAATGTCGGTCGGATCATCGGTTGTGTTAGGCTGGTAGTCGAGCAACTGACCGTATAAATTATACATAGGTCTGACATCGCGCGCGTCAAGCCAGGTGATGAAGTATCTGTTATTCGTCGCAGGAATAATCTCTGCATCGTAGCGATACCCACGGCTGTTGCACGCGGTCATCGGTTCATCCCAGAAATTCCCGTAGATATCGAGATGCTGAACCAGCAGATCATATCGATAATCATTTCGGGAGTGATAAACAGTGTATGTGATCAGTAGTCCGTCCGGTACGATCTCTACATCGCCAATATTCTCGAAATCCGGGAATAACTCGACAGGCTCATCCCATAGTTCGGATCCGCTGAAATCGAACGCTTGAACCAGGGATGTGCTCTGATAGTAATAGAGTACATAGATACTATTGTCTGCAATTGAGATGTTGTAGATATAATTGATCGTGTTCGGGAAGAGGTTCAGGCTGTTCTCCCACTCCATCGTTCCATCTTCATGGAGAATCTGGACTCTTGGGTTCAATGATTCGGGCCATACGATGACCAGACCACTGTCCGTTTTTCTCGTCCAGAGCCGGTTGTTATGTTCTGATATATCCAGGCGGTTACCTTCTGCATTCCAGCCTTCGCATGGATTGCCATCATTATCGAGACGCTGAGAATACGTACCGTTGTTGTAGTTGAAGAATACGTAATCATCGATAATATGGAAAAAGCCGTTGTCGAGAGTACTGCACAGAACCACCGGATCACTCCAGACAACCTCACCGTCAATGACACGTTGTGTTTCGATACAATTGCTCCATGTGTCAGGATAGGAAAGCCAGTAAATATTGAGCACACCGTTATAGTAAGTAGTCTTGGGCATGTCGTAAACCACACCGTTCGAGACAATCTCGAGGTCCTCCGTCCAGACCCGATTACCCTGTTGATCGAACATGTTAACGAACATGTGATTCTCATCCTCACTGTAATCGAACCAAGTCGTGAGATAGTTGTCACCGACCAGATAGGCCGATACGACGGCATCGTAGTAATCCATTTGCGTGAGGAGCAGCAGACCGGGAGTATCGAAACCGAGGTCGCCATCGATATCCACGCGTTGCATGTAGCTGGAGTTGTCGTAACCGTTCGTCCAGGTAAACATGAGGTTATCCTGAGGCTCGCCATTGTCTGAAACACGTAAGTAATCTATCCCGCAATTCCAGCTTTGTCGAACAACCTCACCGTCTTCTTCGAAATACGGAGTGCCGTCGGCATGATACTTCTGCTGGATGATTGCTTGATGGTTATTTCTCCGGTCTCCCCAGTAGAGCGTAACGTCCTCGTCATCGACGTTCATGACCAGATTTATATATCCCTCGTAAGTTTCTGGATTTCCGTCAATTTGCGTACTCCAGCACAGTTCGCCATTCGGATTCAGTTTAAGGATGTTGACACCGTATGCCGCCGATCCGAGCCCCGACTGGTAAATATTCCCGGAAGAATCCAGTCCGATTCGCATGTCAAAGCTCAATTCCCCACCTTCAGGCGTGTAGGTGTATTGCCAGCATGTCTGATTGTCTGGCGTGACTTTGGCAATCGATACGCTGTTTTCCTGATTCTTCCTGTACGACCACCCTGCAAAAATGTTCCCATCTTCGTCGCTGGTGATGGCAGATGTAACGCAGTAATCAATGTCCTCTTCGAGTAAAACCGGATCATCATACAATAATTCACCGTCAAGGTTGATCCTGCAGAGGTAAATGTCATCGATACTACTTTCGCCATTTTCCGTGTAGATGAAGGACAATTCGTTATCAGACGTACGTTTCATCATCGGGTCGTAGCCTTGTGGCAATTCAACGCACCAGTCCGAGCTGCCATCCGGTAATCCTCGCTCGATAATGTTTAAATAGTTGCCGCTACCCGCATAATAATACGTACTAGCAACGAAGCCGTTCTGTCCGTCATCTGTGACACTTCTGATCATGAGAGACGCGTTGTCGTATTCGTCGAAAAGCTGCAAAGGGTTTTCCCACATCGGAGTGCCGTTATCGGAGATACGCGATGCATTGCATGCCCAATCATCTTTCCAGAACAGATATACACCGCCATCCTGATCCGGGATCAGATCGCGATTGACCCGCTCATCTTCGTAGCCCATATCGCTGTTTTGTGTGTAGCAATCATTCCAGAGGGCATTCCCCTCCAGATCGAATCGATTCAAATTCAGTTTTTGATCTCCGCATGTAAACCACGATATATAGATGTAACCATTTGATGACAATGTGATTTTCTCGTCAAACATGGGAAGCTCGTCATCAAATATTAAGCGTGGCTCATCCCAAACCATCTGACCGTCCGAATTCAGACGCATTCCGAACAGGTCATGATTATCTGTTATCATCTCGGTCCAGACGACAATCGAGCCGCCATCAGGGAGCTCTACCGAATTGCCGTACCATCGCACATCGCGACTCGCGATAAGCGGAATGCCGTTGTCCTGCCACAGGAAATCGCCTTCGGCAAAGAGACCGATAATAACAATCAACAACAGAATCGAGAATCCATAGCGTCGCATATTCACCTCCAGTTCTAATGTTTGTTAAATGCAATCTTAAAATAGAAGCAAGATTTATTCCTGAATAATCGTTTCTGTATTCATTAATTGTATATAAAAGGCTGGCGAGATTGCCAGCCTTGTTGTTCGATTATGCTTGCTTTCAATCGACTACTTCAGCAGGAGCGCTTTACTTCGATAGTCTTTACCGTCGATATTCAGGTTGATCAGATAGACGCCGCTGGCGACGCTTTTATCCGATTTATCCGTGCCGTTCCACTCGATCTGGTGGTTGCCGCATGGAAGCACTTCGTTGCACAACGTGCGAACAAGCTGCCCCTTCACGTTATAGACGCGCAGATCGACCTTCGAATCGCCCGGCAGAGAGAATTGCACGGTCGTCTCCGGGTTGAACGGATTCGGATAGACGCTCAGGTTCGGCGTCCATGCCGGAATGTCGGTCGGATCATCGGTTGCGTTCGGATCGAATTGGAGAAGCTGTCCGAAGAGAAAGTACTGCGACAAGAGATCTCTCGAATCGAGCCAGGTAATGAAGTATTTATTATCCGGCGCGGGGTTGATCTGGACGTTGACGCTATACCCCGGTTTATCGCAAACGAGCATCGGGTTGTTCCAGATCGTACCGTCGAAATTGATATGCTGAAGCATGAGGTCGGTGTGGTGGTCTTCCTGATAATAGATTGTATAGGACAGGAGAACACCGTCCGGAGTCGTTGCGATGTCGTATAAGCTTCGGGCATCGGTGCAGATTTCCACTTCCGAATCCCACAGGGAGTCCCCGTCGAAATCGAAGGCTCTGGCGGTCAGAACTTCATCGTCGGTGTCGAACGTGAAAACGCCGCAATCGGTGATCGCCACGTTTTCGAGGTATGTTGAGGTGCTTTCGAAGAGAATCAGTGATTCCTCGAATTCGGTGGTGGCGTCCTCGTGAAGAATCTGGAGTCTGGTCCAGGATTCGCTGGAATTCATGTCCCGCCAGACAATGATCAGTCCATCATCCGTGTTCTTCGACCAGAATTGATCGACATTGGCGTTTGTATCCAGTAAATTTCCATTGATATCCCATCCGGGGCAGGGATCGCCATTTTCGTCGAGCCGCATCGTGCGACAATGACCATCGTTCCAGACGACGTAGTCTCCAGTTGCACGAAGGACTTCCGAAGTGAGGTCGTTATCGATAAGGACCGGGCTGGCCCATGCCAGTTCGCCGTCAATGACACGTTGCGCCTTCAATCCGTTTCCCCAACCACTAAGGTAGGGGATCCAGTAGAGCAGCAGTTCACCCTGGTGGAGCACCGTTACCGGGGTGTAAACAAAGAACTCGGATTCGTTGACGACCAGATCCTCCTGCCACAGCCGATCCCCCTGCTGATCGAACAGGTTGACCTTCAGGTAGTCACGATCGTTTTCGTTTTCGGTCCAGGTGATCAGGTAATTATCCTCTACGGAGTAGATCGAGATGATATCATCGTCGTATTCCAATCCAGTCAGGGTTACTCGACCGGGATTTTCTAATCCCAATTCCCCGTTGAGATTGATTGTCTGGATATACCCGGAGTCATCGTAGTAATTCGTCCAGCCATACATGAAGTTCTCTTGAGGAGGGCTGCTCTCCGAGATCGTGGAATTATACAAACCACAGTCCCAACCCTGTCGAAGAACGCTGCCGTTTTCTTCGAAACAGGCAGTTCCGTCGGCATGGTATTTCTGCATTTTTATGGATTCATAGGACTCGGACACATCGCCCCAGAACAGCGATACCTCTTCGTCGTCCACACCCATGACGAGGTTGACGTATTCCTCATATGTTTCGGTGTCATCGGCTACGTGCGCACTCCAGGACAATTCCCCGTTCGGATTCAGCTTGAGGATACTGATTCCATTTGAGTGGCCGCGCCACGATTGATACGTATTTCCGGACGAATCAAGATCGACATGCATGTAATTGAAGTAGTCGGCGTTTTCCGGTATAAAAGCATATTGCCACGCGATCTCGTTATCCGGAGTGATTTTCGCGAGCGATACGCCGTCTTCGTCGTTCTTCCGATAGGTCCACCCGGTGAAAATATTACCGTCGGCGTCGCTCGTAAGGTCGGCCACGATGTTGTATGTGATTTCATCATCGATCAAGAGCGGTTCATCGTTTACAAATTCGCCGTCGAGGTTGATGCGATAGAGATTCACATGCTGTAAATCGTTGTATTCCACGGTGAGATATGCAAACTCCGTATCGCTTGTTCTTCTCAGAATCGCATCGTTGAATGATGGTATTTCGTTACACCATGCCGAGGTACCATCCGCCAGAACGCGTTGCAGGAGAGACGTGTACGATCCGTCACCCATGTAGAATCTGGTCCCGACAATGAATCCTCCCTGTCCGTCATCGGCGAGAATATTGAACATGATCGAGGAATTCTCGTAACCTTCGAAGAGGTGCAGTTCATTGTCCCATAACGGAATGCCTGATTCGGATATGTGCATCGCATAGCAGGGCGATGACAAATTCCAGAACAGAAAAACACCGCCGTCCTGATCCGGGACCATGTCGCGATTGATCTGCTCGCCATCGTAACCCTGGTAACTTTCTCGGCTGTAGCATTCGTTCCAAAGCTGGTTGGCTTCGAGATCGTATTTGTTCAGGTTCAGTTGAGAATCACCGAATGTAAACCATGATAGGAAGATGTAACCATCCGATGACAGCGCGATCTTCTCGTCGAAAACCGGAAGCTCGGCGTCAACGAACAAGTGTGGCTCATCCCAAACCATCTGACCATCGGCATCCAGACGCATACCGTATATGTCATGGTTATCCGTGACCATTTCCGTCCAAACAACGATTGTGCCGCCGTCAGGCATGTTTACAGCGTTGCCGCCCCATCGAATATCATGGCTCGAAACCAGCGGAATGCCGTTCTCCTGCCACAGGAAATCGCTTTCAGCCAGAAGACCGGCTACAACAATCAATAGTAGGATCATCAGTCCACAGCGTCGCATATTCACCTCCAGGTTGGGATTTGTTTATCGCGTAATCCTTAATTTAAAGCAATATTTATTCCTTTGTTTGTTTTTAATGTAGGGGCAGGTCCCCGTGCCTGCCCTTTCCCTTTCGCCCCAAAGCATCGACGTCACCCAAAGGGAAATGCAAGCTACTGGGATTCGAATTTGCAAGCTAATTCACAGGAGCATGGCGGACCATAGAGAGGGCAGGCACGGGGACCTGCCCCTACAACAAGAAATGCGTTATCTATTTCAGCAGGAGCGCTTTGCTGCGATAGTCTTTTCCGTCGATATTCAGATCGATCAGATAGACGCCGCTGGAGACGCTCTTCTTCGCGTTGTCGGTGCCGTCCCAGGTGATTTCGTGGTTGCCGACGGGCAACGCCTCGTCACAGAGCGTCCTGACCAATTGCCCTTTCACGTTGAAAACCTTCAGATCGACCTTCGAGTCTGCCGAAAGCGAGAACCGCACGGTCGTCTCGGGGTTGAACGGGTTCGGATATATGTATAATGATGGGCCTAACTGCGATACATGTTCCTGGTCGGTAGCTGTGATGATCTCGAGTTGATACGCTTGGGCATAAGTGCAACGCGATACGGGATCACGATTATCGCCCCAAACGATGAAGTACTTTCCATCGGTAGAGGGAACGATATCTGCATAGTATCTCGACCCGGAGCCACTGCACACGATGTCCGGCTCATCCATCGCTTCACCATTCTTACTGACATGTTGCAATAAGACTTCAGAATGGTATTCGTCGTAGTAGTCTTGCCTGTAATATACGACAAGCGCTCCATCCTGAGTGGCGACCATATCGGCAATGATTCCATCATCAGGATCGAGGAGAGCCGGTTCTTCCCACAATGGGTTGCAGTCGAGATCGAAAGCCTGAGCCAGTACCGATCCTCCGTATGTGTAAACGGCAATCATACTGTCGTCGATGACTGTTATCTCGGGGTAGGAACCTGCAATCTCCGCGATAATCGTCTGGGGATCATCCCATTTCTCCGATCCATCGTCATGAATAATATGGACTTTCAATTCATAGTGGTCATCAACACGTTCGAGCCAACCCAGCAATAGTCCTTCGGATGACAATTCGCAATTGAAGCGGCAAAAATAATCCAGAAACGAGACGATCGTTCCGGTAGCGCTCCATCCTTCGCAGGGACTTCCATCTTCATCAATCTTCAGAACCCGCAAGACGCCATTGGTAATCACGAGAGCATAGTTCCGGAAGATTTCCATCTCGTCGAGATACGCATTCTGATAGATTGTGACCGGTTCCTGCCACGCCAGTTGCCCATCGACGATCCGCTGTCCCATGATATCGTAGAAGGAGTTGTAAGAGTATTCCTCCCACAGAATCAAGAGACCGTCATCCGTGAGGTCCGCACAGGCTTCTGACGGACAGTAACCGGTATTCAGATCGAATGTTCGTACGACCAGGTTGTCCTGCCATTGCTGGTTGCCGGCCCCATCGAAAAGGTTTGCATACAGATAGCAGATATCATCGACCGTCTGAAGCCAGACAATCGAATAATTGTCACCGATTGAATTCACCGCGATTATCGCGTCATGATAGCCCATGTCGCTGGCGAATTCGATTCCTTGCATTGGCGTCATGGAATTCCCGTCAATGTCGAATGACTGGAAGTATGCCCGATTGGTATTGCTTTGTATCCTTGTAAAAAACAGGTTCTCCGATGGATTCTGTTCGCTATCGGCTATTGATAAATAGTCCGCAGAGCAATCCCAACCTTCCTGGATCGCATAGCCACCTTCTTCGAGCTGAGCCACACCATTGCTCGAGTAATTCTGCTGGTAGATCGTTTCATGCCCCGATCGATTGTCGTGCCAGAAAAGAGAAACATCGTCTTCATCGACATCCATCACCATATCCACATAGAGCTCATAGTGATTCTCTTCTGTGAATACACCGCGGTCCCAGATTAACTGTCCGTCGGAGCTCAGTTTCAGCAGGTTCATGCTGGTGCAGGAATTGCTCATGGAGGAACAATAGACATCACCGTTCTGATCTACTTCAACTTCGATATCGTCCGATCTGTTTATCCCATCCGTGAAAACGAATAGACTCTCCCAACCTGGCTGACAATCTGGGTTGATCCGTTGCATGCACAAGCCGGTCGTGTTCCCTTGAAACAATGACCATCCAACATAGATATTGCCGTTCTGGTCATGCGTGATATCGGCAACAGTGCTATAGGATATGTCTTCGCTCAACAAGATCGGTACATCCGTGAGAAGCTCTCCGTCCATATCGATACACTGAAGATAGAGATCATTATTAGTTCCATACCCGCCGAAGACTACGGCAATCCCATTGTCGTCATAGCGACAAAATTGATTGCATTGGTAACCGGGGAATTCAATATAGCCATCGTCCCCCCAAGGCGTTGTCCCGTCAGGCAGTATTCGCTGAACGAGCAAGTAATAACCGATTTCCGACCCTTTATACGTGTGATCTCCCACGATGATTCCACCGGCTCCATCGCCGGTTATTGCGTTGGAATAACCTGAATTACTGGTTTCACTGAACGCCGTCTGCTGCCAGACTTGCTCACCGGAAGATGAAAGCAGGGCTATATACTCTTCACAGCCAAGATTCCAGAAACAGTAAACACCACCGTTTAAATCGGCAATCATTTCCTGATTCTGGCCGTCCCACTCGATCTCCGACAGATCGACTGCCTGATTCCACAGCGGGTTGCCTTCCCAGTCGAATTTACAAACGCTCAACGCCCTGGTTTCATATTGATCATGCGTGAGCCAGGAGATGAAAAGGTTTCCGTCGGACGATTCGACGACCTTCGCGTTGATCATCGATTCCTTGTCGTTGAATATCCTGCGGGGTTCATTCCAGAGGTTCTGGCCGTCAGAGTCAATATGCATTGCGTAAAGATCGTGGTTGTTTTCTTTTCGCTCTGTCCATAGTATCAAGGAACCGCCATCAGGATGGTTCACAATGCTGCGATCCCAATCGATATCATTTCGGACAACAACCGGAAGTCCGTTCTCCTGCCACAGGAATTCGCCTTCAGCAACAAGTCCGGTTACAACGATCAACAGTGCAAACAATAACATGCAGTGTTTCATCTCTTCCTCCTGTATCGGATGTTATTTCAGTAGTAACGCTTTATTTCTCAATGACTTGCCGTCGATATTCAGATCGATCAGATAGACCCCGCTGGAGACGCTATTCTTCGCATTGTCGGTGCCGTCCCACGTGATTTCGTGGTTTCCGACGGGCAACGCTTCGTCGCAGAGCGTCCTGACCAATTGCCCTTTCACGTTGAAAACCTTCAGCTCGACCTTCGAGTCTGCCGCAAGCGAGAACCGCACGGTCGTCTCGGGGTTGAACGGGTTGGGATAAACGCACAGGTTCGGCTCCCATACAGATATGTCGGTCGGGTCGTCCGTCGATAGCGGATCGTACTGGTAGAGCTGCGCATAGATAGCGGGTTCGAAATTTACTCCGTAGTTCCGGTAATCCTCCCATGTGATGAAGTACTTGTTATCCTGCGCCGGTATGATTTCAAAAAGCAACTGCTCTCCGGGAAGATCGCAGACGTAGAAAAGGTCGTCCCAGATATTTCCCTCGAAATCGATGTGTTGCAGGATAACATCGCGCTCATTTTCCGTGCTGCCGTCTTGCCGTCCTGCGAGCAGGCATCCATCCGGCGTTGCTGCGATATCGTATATCCTTGCACCGATATCTCCCAAAGCACTATGCTCTTCATCCCACAGCGGATTCCCGCTCATGTCGAATGCCATGGCAAAGAGATCATCGGTCGTTCCGTCCGTGTGCCAGGTTGCAAACAGGACGTGCTCCGAGAACGCCAGATTGAGCCCATTGTAACAACTGTCTGTGTGAAGCGGATTTCCGCCATCCCATCCAATCGTGCCGTCTTCGGATACTGTTTGCAGATAGATCGTGTCGTCATCGGAGGTATAATCGACCCATGCTATTGACAGTCCCTGCTCGCGGGAATCGACCACGAAATTTTGTGAAAAACTGGAATGCTGGCTGATAACGGATCCATCATCATCCCATCCGTCGTAGGGTGAGCCGTTGGAGTTGATACGCAAGATTCGATTATATGTGTAGTCAACCTGCCAGATGAAATAGTCGTCGATAATGTCTATAATCCGGGCGTACGTCGATTCCGTTACCAGTGTAACCGGTTCGGTCCATACCGGTTGACCGTCGAGAATTTTCTGAGCCATGAGGAGGCGGTTGTTATCATCTACTTGAATCCAGGCGATTGTGATCTCATCGGAAGTCACATCCATTTCCACACTTAACATCTGGTGGTCCGTATCGCTGGTATGTACGGTCAGATCATTCTGCCAGAGATAATTGCCTGACTGGTCGAAGCGATTGACATGGATGGACTGGATGGAACCGTCGGTACATCTCCAAACAATGATGTAGTCGTCTTCGATCTGTTCCATGGCAAGGATGTCGCCATGATTCTCCGTATCGTCGAAGAAAGGTGTTCCGGGATAGGGTGCAGAAAGCGCTTCATCGAAATCAAGGGTCTGGAAGTACCAGTATTCATCAGACCAGGTGAACGCCAGCCGGTCGGGCAGTTCGTCGCATTCGGCGAACCTTATACTCGAAGGGTCGCAGTTGTAGCCGCGCATGACTCCGATTTCGTCTTCGTCCAGTTGCTGTTCACCGTCGGAATCGATCATCTGCCTGCAAAGGTCTCGGACATCATCCAACCGTTCTTCCCAGAAGACCAGCATAGCGCCGTCGATAGGGAACAGGTTCAGTCCATCAATTACATCGACACCCTCGGTGACAACGATTCCGGGTGCTTCCCACTGTGGATTCCCATCCTGATCGTAGCGCTGGATGCTTGCATTTCTATCCCCATTGTAATCGCCCTCCCATGCCAGACACAATGCCCCATCTGTCGCAAGAGACAACTTTACTTCGCTGATACGACCATCCCCTTCGAGACCAACATCCCAGGTAAGCTGGTTATCCGGTGTGACTTTTCGGAGAGAGAACTTATCATGAAAACTGTTACGGATCGACCATGCAATATAGATGTTGCCATCCTGATCCAGGACAGCGTCTGCTGTGGGTGGGAGGATTCCGAGACTGTAACCGAAATCGTATGATGCTTCCGAAACGAGAAGCCCGTCCAGATCGAACCGGTAAATATGGATGCCGGCATAGTCGCCAACGGGTATTTGGTGGATCATTGCGAACTGGTTTTCGCCTGTTCTCAGCACCTCAACGTAATCGTAGTCAACGGCCTCCGAAAGTATTATGTATCCATCGTCACCCCAGGGCGCATCGCCTTCCGGAGTAATGCGCTGAATGCCGAAAAAATAGTCGCGTGACGATGAACTATAAACCGCTCCCGCGATAATAATACCGCCTTCTCCGTCCGGGCAGGCTTGAGCGGAACTGTGGATCAGATTCATATCGCCGAACATCTCGATATTATCTTCCCAATCCATCTCGCCATCGCTGTTGAAATGGAGAATAATATCGTCAGAACTATATACGAGCGACAAAAGATACGCGCCTCCTTCATCGTCCGGTACGCAAACAGTCTTATTATGGTAATCACTTTCGATCACATAAGGCTCGTTCCAGAGCGGGTTGGCCTCGGCATCGATTTTCAGAGCCTGGACATCCCAATCCTCGAAGTTCGTAGAGAAAGTCCAGTGTACCATCACATTACCGTCGGATAGCGTGGTGATCTCAGGATAAAAGGGCGATGTTATGTCCGAATAGGCGATGCGGGGTTCCGTCCACATTTCCGCGCCAGATCTCTCGTATCGCATGACGTAGATATTGCGGTTGCCGTTGACGTTCTTGCACCACGTGATCATCGTGCTGCCGTCCTCGAGTTGGCAACCGGAGCTATCGTATTCGAGTCCGTCGTTCTCGACGACAGGTACGCAATCATCCCAGAGGAGCTCGCCGGTTGCGCTGAGGATGCTGAACATAAACAGAATGACAATCCCCAAATTGTATCGATACATAATCCACTCCCTGTTCCTGTTGTATGGTGACAATGTTGCCCTGGTTAAAAATAAATTGCAAGAAATATTCCAGCATGTTTTGAAATAAATAATCCATTAAGGATATTCGGTAGGTGATGTTCTTTTCATGGGATGCGCAATCACAGACAAATTGTGTGAGAAAAGGTACTGTCCCTTTAAGTGTGTCTTGAACCTTCAAGGTATACAATCTCATTCAGTATTTATTTGGAAAGAGTTTCGTGTCAAACTTGAAATTATAGATCGGATACTTTCGGTATCGATCAGACTTATCCATAGCAACTTTCGAAAGCAGCAGCAATGCCGACTCCTCCGTCGGCATTGAGTTTCTGATCTTCAATACCCGTCGGAAGCTTTTGTGCAAACGTTCCACCCAGTTCGTCGTATAGATCATTCCTCTGATACGGTAATCATATTGTAGATAGGTGAAGTAATACGTCATCTCGTGTCGATTCTTCAGCCTTTTGATATATGGGTATTTCGATCCCCATTTGACACAGAAAGTTTCGAATCTGTCACTCGCTTCCTCCCGGGAAAAGGTGGGATCCGATATGTTGAACACCTCACGTAAATCTGCCGCAACTTCCTCCTTATGGTCATGACGAACATGGTTGAGAATATTTCGTTTCAGGTGGACGACACACTTCTGCAAATCAGCTTCAGGATAGACACGAGCAATGCTGTTCTCAAGACCATTGATACCATCAGCGATGATGAGGTCTGTTGTCTCCAAACCTCTTGCCTTAAGG
The DNA here is from genome assembly GCA_963666875.2 of Cloacimonadales bacterium (SeqCode). Lineage (GTDB taxonomy): Bacteria > Cloacimonadota > Cloacimonadia > Cloacimonadales > JAIOQZ01. The sequence continues at coordinate 63,929 of CAXXPU010000019.1, read as the reverse complement.
TTTTGCAGCAGAGACGCCCACCCCGAAGCGGATTCCTGGGGGATATTCTCGATTGCAAGGATATCTCGACTCATATCTTCCTGCAGACCGATCACGGTATAGATTGCTTCACTCTCGACCTTTCCTGCCCTTCTGATATGGGTAAACAGAGCATCCACGATTAAAACAGGATATCGCCTTTGCAGAAGACGGTCACGCCACTGCTGAAGCTCTTCTGAGAAGGACTGCGTGATTCGACTGATACTGGATTTGCTGTAGTTCTTACCGTAAATACTTTCGAAAACGTCACTTACATCTCGTGTCGATAAACCCTTGCTGTAAAGGTTGAAAGCAAGCTCGTGGAGCTCATTCTCCTGATTGCGCAATACGCTCAGGATTACCGGGTAAAAATGCCCAAGACGATCACGTGGAATCCGTAGCGACAAGGAACCCCAAACTCCGCTCGCAGAGCCTGCTCGGTAACCATTTCCTTTGTTATTCATATCGGACGCAAGGCGTAAAAACTCGTTTCTCTCCAATTTCATTAGACAATTGCAAAACGTTTGATAGACTTGGTTAAGACCATGCTTGTTGAGAGCTGTGTCGACGATTTGCTCTATTTGTGGGAGCGAAAAGTTCATGAGAACCTCCTTGGTTTTGTTTGCCAATTTAACCTTGGAGGTTCTTGCTCTTTTTTGTCAATCAGACACACTACTTGGGACGGTACCCTCTTCACCCCCCTGACAAGGGGGGACAAAGGGGGGTTATTTTTCCCAGAATGCCAGCATAGAACAATATGAAGATAGCACAATTCATTACTATATGTACACGATTGTTTACGGTTCAAGATTCTGTGAGGAATCGCGGTGGTAATTACTGAAAGATGTAGAGCAACCTGAGAAATACGTAGAGAATCGGCGCGGAGGCGAGCAGGCTGTCGAAGCGGTCGAGGATGCCGCCGTGGCCGGGGATGACGTTGGAGCTGTCCTTCACGCCGGCGTCGCGCTTGATCATCGATTCGACGAGGTCGCCGAACTGCCCGAAAATACCAGTCGCGAACCCGATCAAGATCGCCTCGATCCACGTCAGGTGTGAGGGGAAGATCAGTTTTGCGCCGATCGATGCGGCGAAGGCGAAGAACACCGCCGCCAGGAAGCCTTCGAGCGATTTCTTGGGGCTTGCCAGGAAGATTTCGCGATGCCTTCCGAACCATCGCCCCGCGAAGTAGGCTGAGGAATCGGTGATCCATGTTACGATGAGCAGGAAAATCACGATGTATTGACCGTGTGGCAAATAGCGGAGCCCATAGAACGATGAGACGAACAATCCGGCATAGACCATGATGAAAAATCTCGCTGAAATGCGCTGAAGAGAGCCTTCCAGCTTGTTCTTGAGGAGGTCGTCGCCGGTGAATACGAAATAGACGATCATCATGGACGCCACAATGGTCGATGGTCCTCCCCAGGTTCCGGAGAGGAAGACCAGGAAGTTGAAGGGGATGATCAGGCGCGAGATATTGACACCTCGGGCGATGAAAATCTTGCGCAGTTCGTAGGTTGCGGTGAGGTTCAGCAACGACAATGCGACGATCATGGGGATGCCGCCGTAGTAGTAGATGAGCAGGATCAGCGGCATGAAGAAGAAGGCGAGCAGAAGGCGCCAAACGAGTTCCATTATTTCACGGCTCCGAATTTTCTGTTTCGTTTCTGGAAATCAAGAATCGCGTGCACGAAATCGACACGGGTAAAATCGGGCCACAGGGTGCTGGTAAACCACAGCTCCGAGTAGGCGCTCTGCCACAAAAGGAAGTTCGATAAGCGAAGTTCGCCGCTGGTGCGGATGATGAGGTCGGGGTCGGGCAGCCCCTTCGAATAGAGGTGGTCGGCGATCATTTCCTCGGTGATTTGAGCGCCCGGATTCTCGCTGACGATCTCGTTGACCGCCTCGACGATCTCCTGCCTTCCGCCGTAGTTGAACGCGATGTTGAATTTCAGCCCGGTGTTGTTCCAGGTCTTCTTGCAGACGTCGTTCATCTTTTGCTGGTATTCTGGATCGAGTCGGGTCTTGCTTCCGAGGTAGCGGACCTGAATATTGTTGCTGTGCAGTTCATCGATGTTCGATTTGATCGACTCCATGTTGAGCTTCAGGAGACCCTTCACCTCGAGCGTGGAGCGACGCCAGTTCTCGGTGGAGAAGGCGTAGATGGTGAGGCATTTTAGTCCGATGTCGTCGGAGGCGATGACGATATCGCGCACGACCTCGCGTCCCTTGAGGTGTCCGGAAAGTCGCTGCACGAGATGCTGTTTCGCCCATCTGCCGTTGCCGTCCATGATGATGCCAACGTGCTGCGGCATCTTCTTCGGATCGAGCTGTTTCATCAGTTCTTCGAATTCGGTCATTCCTGGTGTGCCTTCTTCGCTTTTTTCTTGGCTGAGTCTTTTAGCCATGCATAGATAAAACCATTCAGATCGCCGTCCATTACATTCGATGTGTTACCTGTCTCGTGATTCGTGCGGTGATCCTTGACCATCTGGTAGGGATGGAAGACGTACGATCGGATCTGGTTTCCCCAGCCGATCTCGGTCTTTTCGTTCTCCAGCTTCTGTTTCTCTTTTTCCTTCTCTTCTTCCTGCTGCTGGATCAGTCTGGAGGTGAGCATTTTCATGGCAGTGGATCGGTTCTTGATCTGTGATCGTTCGTTCTGGCACTGCACGATGATGCCCGTCGGGATATGGGTGATACGCACGGCGGAATCGGTGGTGTTGACATGCTGACCACCTGCTCCGCTGGCGCGATAGGTGTCGATTTTGAGGTCTTTCTGATTGATCTCGATGCTGTCGTCCTGTTCGATAAGCGGATAGACGAACACGGACGCGAAGGAAGTCTGCCGCTTGCCCTGCGCGTTGAAGGGGGAGATGCGCACCAGGCGGTGAACGCCGATCTCCGCTTTGAGAAGGCCGAAGACGAATTCGCCGCTGATTTCGATGGTGGCACTTTTAATACCGGCTTCGTCGCCAGGCTGGAGATCGAGTTCGGTGGTCGTGCAACCTTCCCGGTCCGCCCAGCGTTTGTACATGCGCAAGAGCATTTCCGCCCAGTCCTGCGACTCGGTGCCGCCGGCCCCCGGGTGGATGGTGAGGATGGCGTCGTCGTTGTCGTGTTTGCCGTTGAGCAGGAATTTCACCTCGATTCCGTCGAGATCCTGCATGTATTCCTCGATCTGGCTGACCGCTTCCTTCATGAGGGTCTCGCTCTCCTCTTCCTCCAGCAGTTCGATGTATGTGCGGATTTCGCCGGACATCTCGTCCAATTTATCGTCATTCTCGATCTGCGTCCGGAGACCGCTCATCTTGCGCGTGACAGCCTGCGCTTCGTTCTGGTCGTTCCAGAAGCCGGGTTCCTGTGATCTTTTCTCTAATGTATCGAGCTGTGACCGGAGTGAATCCAGGTCAAAGATACCCCCTGATTTCGTCGATTTTGTCCAGTGCCTGATCAGCGAGCTTCTGAAGTTCGTTGAGTTCCATTATCTCTCCTGTTTATAGGTATCTTCCGGGCAAAAGGCGTTCTTTGACCTGCTCGTTGAAGTAGCGGTCGGTCATGGTGGCGAGGAAATCGCGTACCCACTCCGCCGGTTTGAATTTGTCCAGGTATTGTTGTTGTTTGTGATCGAGGAAGTGCGTGAAGATTCGCGAATCCTTGCGATTGTTCTCGATATCCTCGATGTACTGGTCGAAGAGCAGTTCCATACTGCGATGGATTGCCTGATTGGAGGTCTTCACGTTTTCTGCCGTGTAAATGTGTTTGTAGTTGAAATCCTTGAGCACCTTCAGGTAGTGCGAGGTTTCTTCGTCGAAAGCGATAAAATCTTTGCCGTGGCTTTCGGCGACGACGCTCTTGACCAGCCGGTCGATGATCTGGCTGTTCCGGCTGCCGAGTACTTCCACGCATTCTCTCGGGAGTTGGTCGCGCGTGAGGATGTTGTAGCGGATGGCGTCTTCGATGTCCTGCCCGATATAGGCGATGGTATCGACGACCCGCACCACGCAGCCTTCCATGGTAGCGGGCATCCACTGCACATTTTGCGCGTTTCTCTTCTTTTCGATGTAATCCTGAATCTCCGCTTCTGTTTTGTCCTTTTGCGGAACGAGTTTGGTGTTGTGTACCTCGCCGTCATGCGAGATGATGCCGTCGCGAACCTGAAAGGTGAGATTAAGACCACGTCCCTTGCGGGAGATATTATCGACGATGTGCATGCTCTCGATGTTGTGATGGAACATTCCGAGTCCATACTTGCGGCAGCATTTGCTGAGCGCGACTTCGCCGTCGTGCCCGAAGGGCGTGTGACCGAGATCGTGACCCAGCGCGATGGCTTCGATCAGATCGACGTTGAGCCGCAGTGCTTTGCCGATAGTGCGCGATATCTGCGACACGTAGGTAGTGTGGATGGAGCGGTTGGTCATTTCCTCATCGATGAGGTTGGTAAAAGAGAAGACCTGTGTCTTGCCCTGGTATCTGCGATACGCGCCGCTGTAGAGAATACGGTCGCGATCCAGCGCGAAAGCGCCGCGAAGATGTTCCTCGTCCTCGTCCTTCAGCCGCCACGCGTCTGCGTTCTTCGTCGCGAACGGGCTGAGATCTTTATCGCTATGTTCGGCGATATCCTTGTATATCGCAATCAGTTTGTTCCGGTCAATCATGGAGTACCTCCCTTTTCCGGTAAGTCATCGGGATCGGCTCGAAGCCCTCGCGGCGTTTCATATCCTCGAAGTGGGTGACCACCGGAGGTTTTTCGAAGTCCTCGACGACAGTAAAGTCTTCTCGTTTGGCGAATTCCCTCTGAATCCACTGTGCGTAATCCCGGTGATCCGTGCTGACATAGACTTCTCCGTTCGGCTTCAGCATCGTGTTAAGCGCGTCCAGAAACGACTGCTGGATTAACCGGTGCTTGTGATGCCTTCGCTTGGGCCACGGATCCGGATGGATGATATAGACCTTGTCGATCGATCCGGGCAGAATCTTCTCGCCGATGCTCTGATCGACGTACTCTGCCGCCAGTCGCACATTCGCCTGCAACGTCTCGTCCAGGCGTTTCAGCATCGGCGGAAAGCGCTTCCACTTCAGCTCGAAGCCGAGGAAGTTCACGCCGGGCAGCATTCTCGCCATTGCGGCGATGAATTCTCCTCGTCCGCTGCCGATTTCCACGTGGATCGGATTGTCATTGCCGAAGACCTCCCGCAGGTTCAGCGGCTGGTCTCCTGTTTCCAGCAGAAATAGTTTCAGCTTTTCTTCTATTATATCATCGAATTTCGGTTTCATACTCACTTGCCAAAAATGCATGGTTTTTCATGCTGTCAATGAACTTCACCGAAATAGACAAATTTTCCGTCGATAGCCGGCGAAATCAAATTCCGAATATCCAATCAGATGCCACTCTGGGCTTTTCGTAGGTACTGTCCCTTTAAGTGTGTCTTGAACCTTCAAGGTATACAATCTCATTCAGTATTTATTTGGAAAGAGTTTCGTGTCAAACTTGAAATTATAGATCGGATACTTTCGGTATCGATCAGACTTATCCATAGCAACTTTCGAAAGCAGCAGCAATGCCGACTCCTCCGTCGGCATTGAGTTTCTGATCTTCAATACCCGTCGGAAGCTTTTGTGCAAACGTTCCACCCAGTTCGTCGTATAGATCATTCCTCTGATACGGTAATCATATTGTAGATAGGTGAAGTAATACGTCATCTCGTGTCGATTCTTCAGCCTTTTGATATATGGGTATTTCGATCCCCATTTGACACAGAAAGTTTCGAATCTGTCACTCGCTTCCTCCCGGGAAAAGGTGGGATCCGATATGTTGAACACCTCACGTAAATCTGCCGCAACTTCCTCCTTATGGTCATGACGAACATGGTTGAGAATATTTCGTTTCAGGTGGACGACACACTTCTGCAAATCAGCTTCAGGATAGACACGAGCAATGCTGTTCTCAAGACCATTGATACCATCAGCGATGATGAGGTCTGTTGTCTCCAAACCTCTTGCCTTAAGGTTTTGCAGCAGAGACGCCCACCCCGAAGCGGATTCCTGGGGGATATTCTCGATTGCAAGGATATCTCGACTCATATCTTCCTGCAGACCGATCACGGTATAGATTGCTTCACTCTCGACCTTTCCTGCCCTTCTGATATGGGTAAACAGAGCATCCACGATTAAAACAGGATATCGCCTTTGCAGAAGACGGTCACGCCACTGCTGAAGCTCTTCTGAGAAGGACTGCGTGATTCGACTGATACTGGATTTGCTGTAGTTCTTACCGTAAATACTTTCGAAAACGTCACTTACATCTCGTGTCGATAAACCCTTGCTGTAAAGGTTGAAAGCAAGCTCGTGGAGCTCATTCTCCTGATTGCGCAATACGCTCAGGATTACCGGGTAAAAATGCCCAAGACGATCACGTGGAATCCGTAGCGACAAGGAACCCCAAACTCCGCTCGCAGAGCCTGCTCGGTAACCATTTCCTTTGTTATTCATATCGGACGCAAGGCGTAAAAACTCGTTTCTCTCCAATTTCATTAGACAATTGCAAAACGTTTGATAGACTTGGTTAAGACCATGCTTGTTGAGAGCTGTGTCGACGATTTGCTCTATTTGTGGGAGCGAAAAGTTCATGAGAACCTCCTTGGTTTTGTTTGCCAATTTAACCTTGGAGGTTCTTGCTCTTTTTTGTCAATCAGACACACTACTTGGGACGGTACCTTTTCGTAAGATAATTAAATTACAGAGCCGATACTTCCCGAAAATCGATCACCCGGGGGATAAAAAAAAGCCCCCTCTTGGATCCAAGAGGGGGTTTGGGGGAGTTTTTCTAAGCTTTCTCTTCCAGCGCTTTCTTTGCAGCTTCGGCCTTGGCGAGGGCGACAGCCTTCTTCTCAGCGCGGATTTTCTTGAGCGGATCGAAGATCGCGCCGGTCGGGCAGACGTCGGCGCACATACCGCAGTTGACACACTTGTCATAATCGATCACGGCGACATTGTCAACCATGGTGATCGCTTCCTTGGGGCACTTCTTCACGCAGAGTGTGCAGGCGATACAGGCTGTGCTGTTACCGCATTTCTTCTTTGCGACAGGGCCCTTGTCGTGCGACATGCATAGCACATGTACGCGCTTCTTTTTGTCAACCAGCTCGATGAGGTTGCGCGGACAGGCCTTGACGCAAGCGCCGCAGCCGGTGCACTTTTCCTTGTCGATGACGCGCATTCCGTTCTCGTCCAGCGAGATGGCGTCGAAGAGACATGCCTCGATACAGTCGTTCTGGAAGACGCAACCGAAGTCGCAGAGGTTGGGACCGTTCGAGAGCGCGATAGCGGCCTTGCAGGTCGGGATGCCTTCGTATTCGTAGCGGAAGAAGGTGTTGTTCTTGCCGCCGCTCTGGCAGTGAATCACCGCGACCTTCGGGTCGGTAGCGTCCGCTGTCATGCCCATGATCTGAGCGATTTTCTCGACCACCGCAGCTCCACCGGGAGCGCAACGATTGATCGCGACGCCTTCGTTGACGATGGCTTCGGCGTATCCGCCGCAGCCGGGCAGTCCGCAGGCACCGCAGTTCGCGCCGGGCAGCACTTCATTGATCTGTTCTATCTTGGGATCGACTTCAACATGGAACACCTTGGAGGCAAACGCCAGCACAAGACCGAAGATGAGTCCCAGTCCGCCGACGATCGCGATTGCTATAATTATCATACTATCACCTCGTCCCTCAGATTTTGAATCCGGCGAATCCGCCGAACGCCAGCGCCATACAGCCGGCCACGATCAGCGCGATCGGCATTCCCTTCATCGGGATGGGAACTTCCGCCTGCTCGAGCCGCTCGCGGATACCGGCCATCAGGACGAGCACCAGCGTGAAGCCGACACCCGAGAAGAAGCCGTTCATCACGGAGCCGATAAAGGTGTATTCTTCGGTGATGTTGAGGATGGAAACGCCCAGAACCGCGCAGTTGGTGGTGATCAGCGGAAGAAAGACGCCCAGCGACTTGTAGAGCGCCGGCGCCAGCTTCTGGATCACCATTTCGACGAACTGTACCAGCGCCGCGATCGTGAGGATGAAGGCGATGGTTTGCAGGTATCCGAGGTTGTTCGGGATTAACAGGTAATACTGGATCAGCCAGGTTATCGTCGATGCGAGCGTCATGACGAAGATCACCGCCATGCCCATACCGATCGCCGAATCCAACTTCTTGGAAACGCCGATGTAGGGGCACAGTCCCAGGAACCGCGACAGGACGAAGTTGCTGACGAAAACCGACATGATCGCCAATGTAAACATACTTCCAATAAATTGCATGCGTTACTCCTTGATTATCCGAAGTTCGCTCATTGCTTCTTCTTAAAAATTTCCATCAGGCCCATCAGCATTCCGAGCGTCAGGAAAGCGCCCGGCGCGAGGATTGCAGCCAGCATGGGAAGGCTGCGATAGGCTTCAGGAAGAACGTTCATGCCCAGGAATTGACCTGCGCCCAGGATTTCACGGATACCGCCCAGTACGACCAGCGCCAGGGTGAATCCGAGACCCATTCCGATACCGTCGAGCATCGACTTGAAGACGTTGTTCTTGCTTGCGAACGCCTCTGCGCGACCGAGGATGATACAGTTCACCACGATGAGCGGGATGAAGAGTCCCAGGCTCTTGTGCAGTGGCGGCACGTATGCGTGCATCATCATATCGACGATGGTCACGAAAGACGCGATCACCACGATGTAGCAGGGGATGCGGATTTTCGACGGGATAAGATTCTTGATGAGCGAGATGATGATGTTGGAGCAGACGAGCACGAAGGTCGCCGCCAGTCCCATACCGATCGCGTTGGAGACCGAGGTGGTCACCGCGAGCGTCGGGCACAGACCCAGCGCCATCACGAAGACGGGGTTCTCTTTTACGAAGCCCTTGGTAAGCTCTTTGACCATACTCATGATTGTGCCCCCTGGGTAGCGGTTTTAAGGTTCTCGATGCCCTGGCGGATAGAATTGGTAACCGCGCGCGAGGTAATGGTCGCGCCCGTGATACTGGTGACTTTTCCGCCGTCCTTATCGACCGCGAGGGTCGCGGGTGTCTGTCCGGCGAATTGACCTGTGAAGTTTTCCGAGGTACAGTTCGCGCCCAGACCGGGTGTCTCCGACTGGTAGGTGATCTTGATCTTGTTGACTTCGTATTCACCTTGTTCAGTCACTTTGATACCCACCATCGTTTCGACGGTGCTGCTGTATCCTTTTCCGTAGGCCTTGAACACGTAGCCGACCGTGTTGCCGGCTTCGTCGATACCCTTGTAATAATAGAATTGTCCGCCACCGCCGCCGGAACTCATCTTGAGCGGATCCTCTTCCACCGCGACTTCAACTGCGAGCGAGTCGAGGACGAATTCCTTCACGCCGGGAAGGACTTCCATACGGGCGTTGCTTTCTTCAAGCAGCGCGTTCTGCTGGATAATCGGTTCGGTCTTGCCGTTGATGAACGCTAAAACGCCGCTGGCGATTCCGGAAATGACCAGAAGAACGAAACCGAGTTTAATGTAGTACATCATTTTTTCACCTCCCCGAAAGCTTTGGGAACGGTGTAGCGATCGATGAGCGGCACCGCGATGTTCATCAGAAGGATGGAGTACGAGACACCTTCCGGATAGCCGCCGACAAGCCGTATCACCACCGTCAGTACGCCGCAGCCGATACCGAAGATCAGCCGTCCGCGTTTGGTGACCGGTGATGTGACCATGTCCGTCGCCATGAAGAACGCGCCCAGCATCAAGCCGCCCGACAGGACGTGGAATACGCCCAATGTGTAGGGACCGCTTGCGAATCCGTTCAGTCCGCCGAATAGGTAGCTCAGAACGAACACGGTTCCGATGTAGGATACCGGGATGCGCCACTCGATAATATGTTTATAGACCAGATAAGCCGCGCCGATTAGGAGCGCCGCAGCCGATACCTCGCCGATCACGCCGCCGATGTTACCCCAGAAGAGGTTCGAAATGGTATCCCAACGGGTGAGTTCGAACATCACCTTCTCGGCGATGTCGGGGCTGATCTGCGACGCGTCGCGCAGTGCCTTGATGGCCGTAAGCGGGGTTGCGCCCGTCACGGAATCGAGGTTGCCCAGCGCGGTTAGGTTCTTGAGGCTTTCGGCGCCGAGTCCGCTGATGGACGGTTCGATCAGTCCGCGGATGGTCGGGGTGAACTTGGCTGTTGTCAGGGTAGGCCAGGATGCTACCAGGAATGCCCTCGCCAGAAGTGCGGGGTTGAAGGGATTGTGCCCCAGTCCGCCGAACAGTTGTTTGCCGATCGCGATCGCGAAGACCGATCCGACCACCGGCAACCACCAGGGCGATGCCACGTTCAGGTTGAACGAGACCAGCATACCCGTCACGACGGCGCTGCCGTCCGCGATGGTCACTTCTTTCTTGCGCAGCTTCTGGATCAATGCCTCCGTCAACACCGCGGCGATCACGCCATAGACGGTGAGAAGAAGCGCTGCGATGCCAAAGAAATACACACTGGCGATCAGAGCCGGCACCAGCGCGATGACGACTTTCCACATCACCGAACTGACCGAAATCCGATCGTGAAGATGAGGGGACGCCGATACTGCGTATGGTTGATTCATATTTCCTCCAGCGTCTCTACTTTTTCGCTTTTCTAAGTTCGAATATTTTCGCCTTGCCGATGTCGATCCACTGGATCAACTTTATGTGCGACGGGCATACGAAGGCGCAGCTTCCGCACTTCATACAATCCATCACACCGGCTTTCTCGGCGGTTTCCCAGTCGGAATATTTCACACTCCGGGCGATCATGCTCGGGATCAGGTTCAACGGGCAGATATCGACGCAGCGTCCGCAGCGCAGACAGGTGTGTTCCGCGTCCTTCTTCGCTTCTTTCCTGTCGAACAGAAGAAGTCCGGAGCTACCCTTGCCCATGGGCGATTCGAGATTCGGGATCGCGATCCCCATCATCGGGCCGCCCGATATAATCTTGCCGATCTCTTCCTTCACGCCGCCGCAATAGTCCAGAAGCTCCTGGAACTGTGTGCCGACGCGTGCCTTGATGTTCTTCGGCTGGTTGACGATTCGTCCGGAGACGGTGATGATTCGTTCGATCAGCGGTTTTTTGTAGCGAACCGCTTCGTACGCGGCGATGGCCGTTCCGACGTTCTGGACCACCACGCCCACTGCCATGGGCAGGCCGCCCTTGTTGGGAACCTTTCTTCTCGTTGCCGCGTAAATGAGCTGTTTCTCCGCGCCCTGCGGATACTTGATCTTGAGTCCATCGACCCGGATGCTCTTCTCACCCTTGACCGCGTCGCGCATGATCTTGATTGCGTCGGGTTTGTTCGCTTCGATCCCGATGATACCCTGTTTCGCGCCAACGACCTTCATGAAGAGCTTCAAGCCCTCGACGATGTCGCCGGGACGCTCGAGCATCAGACGGTAGTCTGCGGTGAGGAAGGGTTCGCACTCGACGCCGTTGATCAGCACGGTGTCGATCGGGTTCTCCTTCGGGGGAGAGAGCTTGACATGTGTCGGGAAACCGGCGCCGCCCATACCGCAGATACCCGCGGCGGCGATGCGCTCTTTGATTTCTTGAGGCGTGAGCGAAGCATAGTTCCGGTCGTCGATCAGATCGATCCATTTCTCTTCCTCTGCGCCCGTGATCTCGATTGCCATCTGCATGGTTCCGGTGGGGTGCGGGAACTTGTCGATCCTGGTCACTTTGCCCGTGATCGAGGCATGCATGGGAATCGAGACGAATCCACCCGGCTCGGCGATCTGCTGCCCGGTGACTACTTCGTCACCGACCTTCACGATCGGCTTCGCCGGCGCTCCGATGTGCTGAGATAGCGGTATGACCACTTTCTTCGGGATCGGAAGCTCCTCGATGGATGCGTTTTTCGAAAATACCTTGCTGTCGTGCGGATGAACTCCGCCCGGAAACGTTTTCAATCCCATATTTACTCCTGCAGAACATTTCTGAAAAAGTAGAATTCCGATAATACATTGTTGTGAAAATATTTATGACCGATCTACCGGTGAGGTTCCGCGTAAATCATTATAAAGTACCAGATATAAGACACTCTGCGATTTGTCAAAGGATTCTTGTTTTTTCGGAAATTTCTGATTCGAAGCACGCATGGCATGACGCGCAATCAGGCAATAGGTGACCCGAGTCAGCGAATTTACTCGGGAAAGCCGTGTATTAATCTGGTTAAAATATGGCGGTATAATAGCAGGGAAATCAGGAAAACTACAGAATGCTTGCGCAAAGCGCTTTAATGTGAGTTAGAAAAAATAAATATGCAAAGAAATTGACATGTCTGAATCGAGTTCATTTGATCGGTCTATAAACAAAGGAGGTTACTATGTGTTCACAGAGAACCAAGTGTCGTCTTCGTCCGTGCTTTCTTGATTTATTCAGGGCGGTGGTGTATTGTGCAACCAACCTTGAAATGCCCGAGAATCCTACGTGCAATGGATTCTGTGCAAAATTAGTGAATGTCGAAGTTGCGAGCCATGAGAATATTCGACCTGAGCAATTTGTTGTGTGTTTGAGAAGGTTATGGCGGGATTATTGTAATGGGACATTAGATATCCACGGAGAAATAAGAATACCGCGAATAACGGGTGAGACAACCTTCAAAGACCTCTGCTATTGGCTGAGGCACAGCTTCAGAAGTATCGGTTCGTAAGGAGGAACGATGAGAGCGAATTATCTTCTTTTTCTTCTGATTTTCCTTGCTGTACTGTGTGCTGGTTATGCTGAAGATGAACAAGATGAAGTATCGATACTGCGATGCGTTTGCTCGGAAATTCTGGAGACAGAGATTGTAAAGATCGAATTTTCAGCCAACGATAGTATCCTAGGCAAATACAAAGATCAGATACTCGATTCGAAAAACTGGTGTCTGGTTTCTGCTTCGGGTGATACGCTTCGGATCACCGAAGCGATTGTGATCAGCGAATCTGAAACCGAAGGTAACGATAAAGTTTACCTCTTGTCGAATCAATTCGAAGTTTCAAAGAGTGCGCAAAAAAAGGAGACCAGCCTTTCAATGGAAAAACCATTGGTAATTGTAAATCCATGCTATCGATATACCTATAGTTCTGTCATGAATCCTTGCAGGATGATTTTCACATATCAGGACAGCGTGCTAACAAAATACAAAGATCGGATTCTCGATTCGAAAAATTGGTGTCTGGTTACATCTTCGAAAGACACTCTCCGCATCAAAAAGGTGGCCGTAATCAATTCGGGTGGGCAAGACAATGTATGTCTTGTTTTTATCTATGAGAATGGTTCTGAAACGAAGGCTGAAGAGAAGAAGACAAGCGTCGTAGCGGATTCGTTGGAAATACCTGATCCGGTGCTCAACTTCTCCCAAGGTGAAAAAGATCAAGCGTGCTTCTTGATCTTGGAGTTCGAAGCCAAGGTCTATAGGAAGTACAAAGAAGTTATCAACGACAAGGATAACTGGTATGTGAAGACAAAGGAGGGGAAGAAGATAGTGCCGAGTAATATATGGGAAAATACTAACCGATGGGAAGAAGAGCCTTACACCGTATATTTGGATTTTACTGTCGGCTATGATTCCTTGAAGAAAAGGAGTACCGATCTTGTTTTCATGGATAAGAAAACAAAGCCTGTAAATCGACTGAATGTTACTGCATTTAAGATGTCGGACTTCAATTTCAAGTTCCAACGCACAACTGACGAAGCGATGAACTGGGATGTCGAATACGATTTGAAGGGGGACGGTCAGCTTATATCCTGGGCTACGGACGATGATCGGGTCCATAGCCTTGGGGTTAATATTGAGGTAGCTTCCGAAGGCGTTTTCCGCGTACCGGATGTGAGGGGAGTAACAACACAATCTTCTGCCTCTCTTTCTGGGGGGTGGTTCTATACGCGTGATGTTGGTAAATCGCGAGTAAAATCGTATTATGTTACCTTGAACGCAGGTTTAGACTTCGAGACAATGGAGGACTCCCTCACCAACGGGACTATAACGACCAACCGCACCTACGATGTTTCGTTGAAGGCCATCATTCCATGGACGGATATTCCTGCGATGTTTGTGCAGGATTACTGGGGTTACTACCGAGGCGGAACCCCCGTGTATCTCGCGTTCGAGTATCTCGGGCCGGGCCTTGACGACGAAAACGATGGCACGCCGAGTCGATTGGACGGAACCGCGAAATATGAGATCAGCTTCCATCCGCTGTGCATTCTGAAGGGAACCTGGTGCTGGTCATACTTCTGGGATCCGCCCGATAACGCTCTCTCGCAAAACTGGCACTACACCTACCAGTACGCCATGAAGCTGGAGGAAGTACTGAAGATAATCGGCACGGGAATCCCCTTCTTGAACGACTACCTGACCAAACAGAAGGAAGCAGGCAATAACTACGTCTATTACCAGCTTGCCTTCGGCCGAAAGGCCCCGGATTTCGAGCGGCGCTCGGAGAGCTCTATCGGATTCAGTTTCGGTTTCTGATGCTCGAAGTGTTTACCCGCGTTGCCGGATAGCCTCGTATAGAACGATCGATGTCGCGCAGGCAACATTGAGCGAACTGGCGCTCCCCTGAATCGGAATCTTTGCGATGAGATCGGACAGCCCGGAGAAGTTCTCGCTCATGCCGAAGGTCTCGTTTCCGACGATGAGGATCGTGGGCTTTCGGAAATCGATTGCCGAGATATCTATATCGCCGCGAGCGCTTGTTCCGACGACCTGTATCTCGTTGTGAATGCTCTGAATGAGCGATTTCAGTTTGTGTATCACTTGAAACGATTCCGCGTGGATGATTTGCATGGAGAAGATCGTCCCGATGCTGGAGCGGATTGTCTGCGGATCGTAGATATCGGCGCCGTGACCGGTGATGACGATGGCGTCGATTCCGAACGCGTCGCAACTGCGGATGATGCTGCCGAGATTCCCGGGATTGCCCGGTCTGTCCAGCACGACCACGAATGGATTCGCTTTGAAACTCAGGTCTTTGAGCCTGAGCGTTCTGGTCTTCGCGACCAGGATCAGTTCGGGCATTTCCTCCCGGTCGCTAAGCTGCCGCAGCAGGGGATCGCTCATCTCGTACAGTTCGGCGGACGGCAGCTTGTCGATGGTGCCCAGTGCCCAATCCGACAACTCGCCGCTACAAACGATGATCGCGTAGATGCCCCAGCCGTTCTCGATCGCCAGGTTGATTGCCTTTACACTCTCTACCAGGAACCACCCGGTCTTCGAGCGCTTCTTGCGGTTGGTCTTCAGCGCCAGAAATTGCTGGAATGTCGCGTTCTCGACGGTGATCTTCATACGTATGACTCCTCGATCCGAGAACAGTTTATCGCACAGAATCTGTCAAAAGAAAAGGCTCGCCCGGAGGTCGAGCGCTACAGGTGTGATAAAAAGGCTCGCCTGGTGGTCGAGCGCTACAGGGGTGATAAAAAGGCTCGAATGGAGGTCGAGTACTACAATCGATCAGATACGACGAAACGCGAATACCTATACCTGATTGAAGATGTCGATTGATGAAATTACTTAAAACCGATGAGTCGATGCCGGGTGGGTTTGTCACCGCAATTCCCATAACAAACCGGTTCGAAGCGGGGATATCTATCCCGAGCGCACGGGAATGGCAGCTAATCTTTCTTGCGCACGTGCCGGCTCTGTCCGAACATGATGATCAGTCCGGCCAGATAGCCGAAGTTGTACCAGTTGCCGTTGTTATGTGTTTCATACACGTGGACGCTGGATTTGAAAAGCGAGATGATGAAGGTGAACGGGAAGATGAATCCGTGCCACAGACCGAGCCAGAAACCGGCAACCTTGCCTTCAGGATTTGCGGTATTTTGCTCGGGATTGGGTCCGGGAGCACAGCTTGCCATGAACACAGTAATCGTGAGAAGCAAAATCAGGATGCGCATGAAAACCTCCGCGATCAGGAATTCTTCAGCGTGATTTTATCCTTGGAACGATTAAGATATGAGACAGGGTTGCGAGCCTTGCCGTAATAGATGATTTCGTAATGCAGGTGTGGGCCGGTCGAGCGTCCGGTGTTGCCCATCAATCCGATGATCTGGCCCTTGGTCACTTTGTCGCCCGGCTTCACCAGGTATTCGTCAAGGTGTCCGTAGATTGTTTTGTAGCCGTACGCGTGATTGATCTCGATCATCTTTCCGATCAAACGCTGGCGTACCGCGCGTTTCACCACGCCGTCCGCTGTGGCGTAAATCGGTGTTCCGATGTCGTTCGCAATGTCCAGACCGCGATGGAAGTCCCGCTTCTTGGTAATGGGATGAGTGCGATAGCCGAAGCGAGTGGTGATCTTGCCAAACGTCGGGTAGATGGTCGGAGTGTGGCGGAAGATATCGTCTTTCAGGCGGATATCGTCCACTGCTTCTTTATGTGTCCCGCGGTTGAACGCGGAGATGCGCTTCAGTTGTTCGATATCCTTCTGGACATCGTTGAAATAGGCGTTTTGGTCGGGATTGTTCGTGAAGACATCCTTTGTCACGATGGGGAGACCGCCGGTACCGACCTTCCGGATGGCGGAGTCGATCGACTTGAGCTGATTGTCCTTGCGGATATCGTCTTCCCATGCGATCAGGATATCGATTTGCCGATGAGCGTCGGTTGCCTGTGTGGCAAGCTGCTGTAATTCGTCCGTGTAAGCGTCGTATTGATTCGTCAGATTCTTGTGTTGAATCAGTTGCTTGATATGATGTATATGGAAAGCGCCACCTGTGATTAAGGCGATAAGCAGGATGATACCTGAATAGAGCGCGAAATTGAGGAAACCGGTCGGCAGACTGAAATTGAATACCGTATCGGAGTCCGTTCGTTCAATATGAAAATGCATCTTTCGCTTTATAAGCATAAGCGTCCTTACAATCTATTTTTCACCAATTGACGCAATAATTTCAAAAATGGGTTTCGTGTCAAGACATTTCTTTTCAAGCAGTTGTGACGTTCCGGTACATTCGTGACTCAGTGAGGTAATCCATACATTTACAGAGACTTAACATGGAACGCCGGATTTCCTTTGACAGGAAGCGATTCGTATCGATATCTTCGTCTCGAGGTACAGAATGAGAACAACCACGCTATCCATAATCCTGTTGGCGCTCGTCGCGGTTCTTGTGGCGCAAGCGCCCGATTCCACCAACGTCGCAGCCGATACGCTCGAAATCGTTTTACCCGAAACCGTGCGAATCGTGGGCGTCGGAGACGTGATGCCCGGCAGCGATTTCCCGGATCGATCGAAATTCCCCGCCGGTAACGGAGCCCACCTCATTCATCCGGATCTGCTCGAAATCATCCGCAACGCCGACATCGCCTTCTGCAATCTCGAGGGTTCCATTGGCGATGGAATTCCGACGAAGAAGGGTAAGAAATACGCCTTCCGCATCCCGACTGTTCTTGGAGAAAGGCTGGAGGCTTGGGGATTCGACTTGATTTCAATCGCGAACAACCACGCGGGTGATTGCGAGGACGCAGGACGCCACAGCACCATGAAATGCCTCGAATACCAGGGACTGACCTACTCCGGCTCCCTGTTCACACCTGCCGGCGTTACGTGCGAAAAGGACGGTGTAACCTACGGTTTCATCGCGCTCGCGCCCAACAAGGGTTGCAATAACTTCCATAACACCGCCCAGATCGAGCAGGAGATACGCAACCTTGACAGCCGCAGCGATATCGTGATCGTATCCATCCACGGCGGGGCGGAGGGCGCTGAGGCGCAGCATCTGCCCAAAGCGATGGAGATCTACATGGATGAGAAACGCGGGAACATGTACGAAATGGCGCACCGGTACGTCGATTGCGGCGCCGATATCGTCTTCGGGCATGGACCGCATGTCACACGCGCCATCGAATGCTATAACGGTCGCCTGATCGCCTACAGCCTGGGCAATTTCTGTACGCACGGCGGATTCAATCTGTCGGGCGTAAACGGTCTCGCTCCGATAATCGAGGTGGAGACGGATCGCGAGGGGAAGTTGATCTCTGGTCAAATCCATTCGGCTCATCAGGTATGGCCGGGCGGACCGGTTCCGGATGAGAAGAATCGCGTTCTGCAGAGGATAATAGAACTTACAGACGAGGATCTCGATGGGGGAGGACTGGAGTTCCGCGGGAGTTTCTTCTTTCCGGTCGAGTGAGGTTTACCGGCTGGTTTCCGGCAGGTGGAACGAGAATGTGCTGCCTTTGTCGAGTTGGCTATCTACCCAGATCTCACCGCCGTGTTTCTGGATAATCTGTCTTGTCATCGCCAGTCCGATACCGATGCCGCCCGTTTTACGCTCGTTCATTTTACCCAGTTGCTGGAATTGCTGGAACAAGCTACTCATCTCATGCTCATCGATACCGCTTCCAGTATCCTCGATCGAAACAGTAATCCCGTCCCCGATCGTTCCGTGGTAACGCGGATGAATCCCGAGTCGGTGAATTTCGCGGCGTTCTCGAAGAGATTCATCACAGCCTTGGAGATCCAGTCGGCGTTCAAATCGACCGGTATTACTTCCGACGATAGATCCATATAGAGTGTGATGTCCTTGCCATTCAGCAGTTGCTCCATATCGGGGCGAAGATTCTTGATAATCTGGTTGATGCTGTAGCGCTGCATCTCGAGTTTACCTGCAATCAAATCCAGGCTTCGGAAATCGAGGATGCGCGTGACGATGGCATTCAGCCTTTGCGCATTCTCCCGGATATGGCTTCCGATCTCGATCTGCTCCGGATTCATCTCGCCCAGATCCTGATCGATCAGAAGCGACATGCCATCGCTGATGACGGTCAACGGCGTTCTCAGCTCGTGGCTGATCGCCGCGATAAAGAACTCCTTCATGTCGAGTAGTTCTTTCACGTGGATATCCGATTTGATGCTTTCGGAGAGATTGAGATAGAGGTCTCCGATCAGCCGCAGGAGCGGAAAGCTATGCTGCCATTCGCGCTGGATTGGTTTGTTGAACAGAAAAGCGATGTATCCCTGTAAGTCGGACTTTGAGAACATCGGAACCGCGATAAATCCCGTACAGTCGCAATATTGTAAAATAACGGAGATATCGGGATTCTCGATTCTGGCGATATCCGGATAGAATATTACCGATTCCTTCAGGAAACTTTCGTGCAGCCACGAACGAAATGCCGTCCTGCGCTCGTATGGGATCTTTTTCTCGAAGGATTCGATCTGCAGGAGATTCATGATATCGTCGTTGAAGAACACGGTGTGCATCTCACTTGCGCCGATCTTGTGCGTGATCTTGTCGAACGAACTCTCCACGTCGGGCTTCAGATCCTCCACCTCGATTCCGAGCGATTGGGTCGAGATGGTCGTCAGCAGTTGCCCGAATTCCTGCAGGTAGCGGATTTCGGCGGTTCGTTCCTGGACGGCGGTCTCCAGCAGGTTCGTGTAGTCTTTCAATCGGAGCGAGTTTTCGACCGCCATCTTCAGCTCGTAGATGCCGAACGGCTTGTGCAGGAAGTGCGCCACGCCGCGTTTGTAACATATCTCGAGCGTCTGGTTGTCCCCGGCCTGGGTCATCACGATGACCGCCCACGGGTCCTTGTTCGACAGGTCGATCCGTTCAAGGAATTCCAGACCGCCCATGCGCGGCATGTTCATATCGAGGATGATCACGTCCGGTCGTTTTTTGTCGAATTCGACAAGCCCTTCCTCGCCATTACCCGCGAACGCGAAGGTATATTCCGGAGCGTCGAGAACCTCGTAGATGATCTCGCGAATCGAATCGTCGTCCTCGACAATCAGGATATGTTTCGTGCTTTCATCGCTCATGATATGGAATCCTACGATTGCTTTTTCAGCTTTGTCAAGAGCTCTTCCACCAACTGCTTCTTCTCGAAGTCCTGCTTCTTTGAAAGGGTTTCCAGTTCGTCGATCGCCTGGTTCTTTCGATCCAGTTTTATATAGGTCATTGCCAGCCTCAGACGGGCATCGGACACTTTGTGCGACTCGGGGAATTTCTGGATGACATTTTCGAAGAACTCGGCGCTACGCTCGAAATTTTGACGCGTGAATTGGATCTCTCCAAGCCAGTAGTTGACGTTCGGTGCCAGAAAGTGATTCGGCTCCATGGTCAGAAGTTCGTTGAAAGCCCGTTCCGCCTTGAGCGGATCGCCTGACCACAACTCGTTCAGCGCATCGTCGTACATGCTTTTATAATTTCGCGAGGTCTGCGGTGCTTCTTTCTTCGATTCTTCGGTTTTATTCTCGGCCGGCTTTTTCTCTTCGGTAGCAGGCTCCGGATTCTTCTCGTTTTCCTTTTTCTTCTCCGTCACCTGTTTGGGAGCAGGTTCCGGCTTTTTTTGCTCCTTCTTCGGTTCCGGAGGCTCATTCTTTACAGGTACGGATTTCTCTTTGACTTCTTGCTGGATCGGCGCTACAACGGACATTTCCTTGCGACGGTTCGGCTGAAGTTTTTCCATGAGAACGGTTTCGAGATGCAGACAATACCCCTCGCGGTCGGCGGCCTTGAGCTTCGGATAATTGATACTCACGCTACAGCCGAGGATGTGCTTGTCCAGTTCCCGTAGCAGGTTGAGGAACGTTCCTCTGATTTCCCGCATGTACGGGCGGTTGGCGTTGTTGAGCAGGACAAGATTCTCGTCCGGCGGCGCGACAAGCTCGCCCTTTTTATTGATATAGCCGGTCTGAATCAGTTCGTTGAAGATAATCTTTGCATCGGTCTTACGTTGCCTGGCGACGTTCGCAAAGTCCTCCGGTTTCAATCTCGTTTCGGGTATCACGAATACCTTCGCCACGATGTATTTCTCGCGAAGGCTGAATTCTTTGCGGAATTCTTCGAGCAGGTAATCGCTCTCGCGGTAAATCTGCCGGATGATGCCTCGGTAGGAATATCCGTCGTTGAACATCACCTTAACGTAGGTTCCCGGACGCACATATCTGCGATACCGGAACGCGAAGTAGGTGACCACATAACGGTCGTCCGTGTTGGCAAGGGTCAGAATGGTCTCAGTCTGATCGACGACCTCGTATGGTTCCTTTTTCACGGTCGCCACGATACCGTCGTGCGTCGCGATGAGATGACGATCGGCGTGACCGCCATAGCCGCTTCCGCCGGTGTTGCGAACCACGGTTTTCTCCGTTCCACTCTCCTTCAGATTCTTGATCGTCATCCACTCGTACTGGATACTCTTGTTGACCTTCTGAAGCTTGAAAGTGGCGTCATCGACTTTTTCCTTGTACTTCTTCAGCTCGGAGGTCGTCAGCAGTTCCTTCCGGTAAAGCTCACGGGCGGTTTCGAGATCCTTCGTCACGGTCTCGAGTTCGTCCGTATAGCGATCCTTCTCCAGGCGAAGAAGCTGGAGATCTTTCTGCGCGCCGATGATCTTGGTCTGATCGCGTTGGGTAGTCGTGGATGTCTGTTGACCCGTGGTGTAGGTTCGTCCGCCCCAGGCGCCTTCATAATCGACCACCACCAGCGTATCGCCGCGATGGATCTCCTGGTTTCGCACGACATCGATCCGATCGATTCGAGCAGGTTCGACGGTCGCGATATGCGTCTCCGTCGCTGTGAACACGCCCATACCCTTGACGAAGAAGATCCGGTTGATCAGGTAGTAGAGTGCGAAAACCACCAGCGCAATGATTATGGCGAAATAGATCAGCTTCCCGAGCGTGATCCGCTTCCGGCGCGGCGGCTCGAGTTTCGACATCGCTTCCGAATGATCGATCAGATCATTACCGCTTTTTCTCAGATTCATCGTATTGTATCCTTATATGGGTCAGATTGTTATAGTCGTGGAAAGCCATTCCGCGGAAATTGCGGAAGACAGAAAGCTTGTTGCGAAGCATTTCGAGGCTTTCTCGCAGCTCATCTTCATGATCGAATTTCTTCACATCGATACCGACGAGTACCGGCACGTCGCCTTCCTCCGTATCGCTCATCTCGTTGTAAACCTTGATCAGAATATCTTCCAGCGTCTTCTGGTACGCCATCAGGGTGATTTCATCGACATAAGGCATGATCGATTTCATGTAACCCGGATCTTCTTCATCGAAGAACGGCGCCATATCGATCTCGATCCGAATCTGATCGCCGACCAGTCGTTTTACGTACTGGAGTGTTTCGCGTAGCAGACGCAACGCCGTCGCCTTGTCAGCGTCCCAAACGTCCAGTCCCTGCGGTTCGATGTCCAGATGCAGCCCGTCGATTCTTTCTTCTTCCGGCGCCGCCGCGTTGTAGCGCAGTATCTGTTCGATCCGTTTTCCGATTTCTTGTCGCTTGCTTGGCATCAACCAGGAATTTTCGGCAAAGAGCGCGCTGATCTGGATATTGTGCCGGTGAAGGCTGGCGATGAGGTCGATCAGGTCATTGGAGCCGCTATCGAGCTTCTGCATGATGTCCGATGAGAATGAGAAGAAGACGCGGTCGATCTTGTGCTTGTTGCAGGTCTGGAGTATCGTGTTGCCTTTGCCGGATGCGAGAAGTTCGGTCGTATTCCATATCCAGATGCCGTTGGAAAATCTGTTGTCTGACGGGATCGTTCGTTTCTCGAAAACGGTCAGCGGCAGGAATGTCGCGTATGCAAGGCTCATGATGGAACGTTCCAGCTCCAGTTTGCCGATTTCGTATTCAATTTTGGTCTGCTGGTAGTCGAGCTGGGCTTTGTGCATATCCCATGAACGCCAGTCCTCGGTGCGGATGGAGGCTATCTTCATCCGCTCCATGGCGATATCCCGCTCGATGCGCAGGTATTCGATATCTTTCAGCTTCGATTCGCAGGTTCCGTAGAGCTGGATAAGGTCGTCGATGTTCTCGTCGAGACGTTCCTGGTTCTCGATTTCGACGTAGCGATGCGATACGTCGCGGAGCCTCTCATTGTGTCTGGGGAACGTCAGCAGCGTAAGTGGGAAGCTGATTCTCGCGCCGGCTTCGAGGTTGTCTCGTTCCTTGCCGGATCCGTACTCGTACCAGTTATAGCCGCCGTAGATGGACAGGTTGATATCGCGGAGCGTGTTGTAGCGATAACCGTCGATTGCCGCCTGATAATGAAGCTGCCGTTCTCCGCGCGCGTTGTAATAGCTGTGCAGGCTGTCCAGCAGGACCGAGAAATCCGGCAGAGTATGGAAGTCCGCATAATCCTCGAACGGGATTTCGTCCGGATCGAGGCTGTATTTCGCGGCGAAGAGATCGAGTGTCGCCTGGAATTTCGAAGCGTATTCGTCTCGGCGCGTATGGATTCGCTCGATATCGCGGCTCGATTTCACGAAGTCGTCCCGCAGGATTTCGCCGAAGTAGTAGCGCCGTTTCACCATGTCGAATTCCTGACTCGATGTGGTGTCCAGCATGGTGTAGGCTACCGCCTGATTTCTGAGAATCAGAAGCTTCAGGTATTCGTCGAGGATGCCGGCTTCGCGACGTCGGACCAGTTCTTCGATCCTGTCTTCGAGCCGGTCGCGTTCGTTCTGCTTCTTTTCGACTTCGGCAGGCGTGGTGATGAATGTGGTGGTCAGATCCTGCTGGATTTGCAGCGACGCGCGACTCTCCGTGCGCTCGTCGCCGATCTCCTCTTCCATGTATTCGAGGAAGTATCTGCGATAGGACATGTTCACATTCGGGCTGTACTGGTGCCGGGTCGCGTCGATCTCGTAATCGATTCGCTCCATCTCGGCTTCCAGCTTCCGGATCTGGAGATCCTGCTCGATCACCTTGCGTTTGAGGTCTTCCAGAAACGCGTTCTGACCGAACAGCGCCACGACTGTGAGGAGAATTATCGATATGAATATATTGCGTTTTACCATCTTTCCGCCTTTTCTCTGACTCGTTCCGGTACGAACGGCAGTTTATAGGACACCCTGAATATTAATTCGCTGAGGTATGCGGATGCGCGGATCAACCGGATGAAATACCCCTTGTAAAAGCTGAAGAGCAGGACGTACAGGAACAGGTGAATATCCTGGTTGCGCTTTCCGTTCAGCGACCACGCGATCAGCATTTCCAGAAATACGACGGAACTGGAAACCACGTGAAATATTATCAGGATGGTCAGGAACGTGTAGAATTTGAAACTGAGAAACAACCCGAGGAAGATCACGAATGTCATGGTCAGCACGAGCTGGAAGAAAACGATGTCCAGCCACCCGATCAGGTTTGTGATCGAAAAGTTGTTCCATTCGAGATTGGTCACGTTACGGTGCTTCCTCAGCTTGATCTTGATCATACTCGTATTCCATCGGTAACGTTGCTTGATCAACGCATAAAGCGTTTCGGGCACCTTGGTGTAGCAGATTGCGTCAGCCGCGAAATGGACGCGCCATTTCTTCTTGCGTACCTTTGTGGTGATGTCCGAATCCTCGCCGGGCCCCACCGAGTATCCGTGAACCGATTTCAGGATCGATCGACGGAACGCGCCGAAAGCGCCCGAGACAATGTAGAGGATATTGACGCGACTGCGGAACCGGCGACCGGTGGCGATACTGAGCAGGTATTCCATGCCCTGGAGCGCCGTCACGACGTTGGTGTTGGCGTTCAGTACGCGCAGGTTTCCGCCGACAGCGCCGACCTCCGGATCGTAAAAATGGTACAGAACGTTTTCGAACGCGCGACGGTGGAAGAGCGTATCCGAGTCGATTCCGATGATGTATTCGCCGCGTGCGAATTGAAGCGCGTGGTTGAGCGCGCTCGATTTTCCGCCGCGGACGTTGTTGCGGATCAGCGTAATCTCGCCGCGCCGGGCCAGCGGCAGCGCGATTTCGTACGTGCCGTCGTCCGAGCAATCGTCCGAGATGATGATCTGGATGTTGTCGTAGGTCTGCTCCTGCAAAGACCGAATCGTTTTAAGGATGGTCTCCTTCTCGTTCATTGCCGGAACGATCACGGACACGAGTGGTCTCTCGCGGAATAATCGTTCTTTGGCACGAGCCCGGAAGAGATTCTCTTCGGCTTTTCTGCGTCTCGGCTGCAGCAGGAATGTGAGAAACCGCGTGAAAAGATAACGCGGAAGGTCGAACAGCAGGAAAAACGGCATGAAGATGAAGATCGTCTGCAACCGCCAGTGCTGACGGGCGAAGTCTTCCAGGAAGAAATATGCCGAGTATAAATCCTGTTCGAACATGTGTTTGCCTCGATTAGAATTCTATGATTTCGTTCTGTCTTACCAGTTTTTCAAGAAGCTCGTCACCCGTTGTTCCGTCTTCCGGATACGTAACGAACTTGATGTCGATGGTGAGTGCGGCTTTGATGCGCTCCTGCGCCTTGCTCATGATGCCGTCAACAACCTTCTTCGCCCGCTTGCTGTCCGCTTCGGGAAGGATACTGACGAAGGAGTTCTTGTCGTAGCGTGCCGGGATATCGACTTTCCAGAGGCTTTCTTTGAGGATTGCGGTGAGGTCGCGGAGAATATCGTGCGCCACTTCTTCGCCGCCCTGCTCGATGAAGTCGTCCAGTCCGATAACTTCGAGCAGCACCAGTGACAGCGGTCGATCGAATTGCTCGGAGCGCTGGAGTTCCTCGCGGAACTTTGTGCGGAAATAGTTGAGGTTGAAGAGGTTGATATCCTGATCCATCAGTTCCTGCTCGAAATTGACGGTGAAGAATCGTCCCTGCCGAACCGCTTCGTCTGCCTTGTCGGTCAGTACGAAGCTGTTGATGTTGGATCGTATCGCGTCGCCGGCGTAAAATTCGTTCTTGCAGTTGCGGCACTGGCAAAGGACGTCAGGCTCGGTGAACTTGTGCTGATTCTTGTTACAGATGAACATCTTGCCCGGCTTGTCGTAATCGACACCGATCGCCTCGAGCTCGTCCTGGCACTTGGGGCAAACCAGCGACAACCCGTGCATGAATTCGCGCTCTGTTCCGATGTATCCGCATTTGTAGTGATGGATCGTCGGCATCAACACGATATCCGCGCTTCGATCCGTCGGGCAGACTTCGCGCAGGTTAAGGTTGTGGTGGGTGCAGTTGGGGCAGAGCAGGATGCGATCGAAGAAGATCCGCTTCAGCGTTCCGCGTTCTTCGAGGTAGTAAAGCTCCTGTAGCTCCATGCCGGGCTGAATATCGAAGAAGCTTGTCACTTCGCGGTATTCGTAGCCCGATTTGACCAGTAAGTTGTAGGATGGATCGATCTGGACGACCTTCCGATCGAGCATGCTCTTCAGGAAATCGAGGCGTTTCTTGTCGCGACTGTCGATCGCGAGTGCCGTGCTGGTTCCCTCCGGGGCTGCCACCGCGGTCTGTGCGCGTCTGAGAACGCTCTGGATGCGTGCTGCGAGCTCTTCCGCGTCGTAGGGCTTGGTCATGTAGTCGTCGATACCGAGCTTCAGTGCCTTGATCTTGGTCTCCTGCGAGACTTTCGCGGTCAGCATGATGATCGGGATGTGACTCACCCTGGTGTTCGCGCGGATTGCTTGTGCGACTTCATATCCGTCCATGCCCGGCATAAGCAGATCGAGAATAATCAGGTCCGGCGGATTCTCTTCGATGAACTCGAGCGCTTTCTCGCCGGAGTTGACCGAATAGCTGTCGTATCCGAGCTTTCGGAGACGGGTCGTGATGATCTTGTTCAGCACGATTTCATCATCGACAACCAGAATTTTTTTCTTGTCAGTCTGCTCTCCGGTCAGATTGTCCGATTGGTCCGTGCTTGATTCATAGACATCGTTATTTTCTTCCATATCTCACTCTACTTCAAGTATTTGTTTGTTAACAATTCGCGTATATTGACGAAGCGTTTTTCGATTGTGTCGATCCATTCAGGTATGTCTGGATCAAAATCGGTTTCGCTTCTCCGTTCGATACGCTCGCTTAATACCCCGATTCCGATGATGCCCAGAGAAAGACTGTTCGATTTCAGGGAATGCGCGAAGCGGTTTAGATCCGCCAAATTCCGGTTCTCAAATGCATTTCTCATGCCACTGATGAGAACCTCGACCTGGTCGAGATAGGTTCCGATAACATCGATCATTTCTTCTTCGAGAGGAAGAAGCTCTTTTTCGAGACGTTCAAAATCAATCAATTCGTCATTTCTTGCATTCATGGTAGTATCATGTTTCTCTATTTCAAGATGTTCATGAGTCAGCAGCGATACCAGGTTTTCGATGTGAAACGGTTTTCCGAGGAAGTTATCGACACCGGCGCGATCGAGCCTGTCCTTGATATCGCGGTAGTCGTACGACGTACAGATCACAATCCGGGGTTGGTGTTCCACCGGAAACGTTGTTTTGACCTCTTCGGTTATTTCGACGCCGTCGCGTCCCGGAAGATTCATGTCGATGATCAGGAGATCGTATTTGTGGCGTCTCAGAATCTGGAGTGCTTCTTCGCCTGTTGTGGCGATATCGGCGTGATAACCGAGCTTGCCGAGATAGTTGCTGATTATCTTCTGCTCAAAGATATTGTCGTCGCAGACAAGGATTCTTGCCGGATACATCTCTGCTAAATGCGAATCC
Organism: Cloacimonadales bacterium (SeqCode); assembly: GCA_963666875.2. GTDB lineage: Bacteria > Cloacimonadota > Cloacimonadia > Cloacimonadales > JAIOQZ01. Next base: position 36,479 of record CAXXPU010000019.1, on the reverse strand, counting down.
AACTGGTAATCGCTGATTTGCTGCTTCTCTTTCGCTGAGTCGAGATTGAAAACGCGAGTCAGTACACTATAAAAATCGCTTTCCTTCAATGGTTTGTCGATGGTCAATGCTTCATCGGAAGCTGCGTCGCTTCGTATCGCGTGAATCTGGTTGCGGGTACCGAGAATGAGTACGGGAAGCCTTTCTCGTTTAAATTCCAGCCTGATGCGATGCAGCAGTCCGAGATTCCTGGCTCCGAAAAGCGGTACCGACATCACGACGACATCGCTCTGCTCGAGCATGCCGCGGATATCGTTCAGGTTCATGGTGTAATCCACACGCTGATATTGCATGTTCCAGTTATTTGTATAGAGCGGAATAATTTTCCGCATCGTATAGTCCGAACCGATACCGAGCAACTTTTTCCCTTTCAATGCGCCGAGGACATCGTGATCTGGATTTCCAATTACCTTGTCCAATGTTTCGGTCACGATTGTGAAATGGAAGATCGATCCTTTTCCGACTTCCGATTCGACCCATATTCTTCCACCCAGCAGTTCGGAAAGCTGTCTGCAAATCGTAAGGCCGAGCCCGGTCCCGCCATGGCGTTTGAAGATACTCGAATCCGCCTGGCTGAACGCCATGAAGATCTTCTCGACTTTATCCTCTTCGATCCCGGTCCCGGTATCCTGCACCTGGAAATGCACTTCGGTTTTCCCGCCGGGCAGCGCTTTCGAATCGACATACACGTAAACGTATCCGATAGTAGTAAATTTTATCGCGTTGCTGAGCAGATTCAGGAGGATCTGTCGAATGCGATCCGTATCGCTCTTGATTATACTCGGCGTGTCCGGCTCGATGTAATACGCCAGTTCGAGTCTTTTCTCGTCCGCGTTCAGATCGACAACCTTGAGGGCTTCCTCCACACAATTGTGAAGCGAGAGCGGTTGTTGCTCGACCTCGAGCTTTCCTGCCTCGATCTTGGAGAAATCCAGAAGATCATTGATGATAGTCAGGAGCGCGTTGCCGTTGATTTGCAGGATGTTGATGTAGTCGCTCTGCACCGGATCGAGAGACGTATCGTTCAGCAGCGTCAGGATGCCAAGCATCGAGTTAATGGGTGTCCGGATTTCGTGGGTGATATGCGAGAGGAAGAGGGTGCGGCTTTCGTTGGCGCGCTTGGCACTTTCGATAGCCTGCTTGAGCTGCTTCTGCACCTCTTTCTGGCTGGATAAATCGACCATCACTCCGAGGAAACCGCGCATATTCATGAATTCGAAAGTCGATTCGAAGAGATGAATCTCCCACTCGATACGATTTCGATTCGTAATGCTCAGATCGTGATGGTTCCGGTGGTGATCCTGAAAGAGGATGTCTTCGACTTCGTCCAGCTTCAGTGCGCTGGCGGCGGGGAAGACGTCTGCGTTGGTGTATCCGATAATCCGCTCGCGAGGAAGACCGCAGAGTTCGATGAACCGGTGATTGCAACCGCGGAAGATGCGGTTCTCGTCTTTGAAGAATACCGGGTCCGGTATCTCCTGAATCAAGGCTTGTATCAGTTTTGTCCGGCTTGCGAATGCCTGCTGGCCACCATCGGACTGCTTGCAGGCGAGGCATGACCTTTCCACGAGGTCTGTCATGACACTGCATACCAATGCTTCTTCCCACGACAGATCGATCAGATAGAGGTTTGGGATGCCGGTTCGTTGTTCGAGATAAAGCTGCTGATCTCCGGTGATACACAGGAAATTCATCCCGGAATGTTTGCGATGGATATCGTGAAACTGAGAAAGCGGAGTGCTGGAATCGAAGAAACAGGTAATCAGGATTTGATCATGAAATGCATCTTCTCCACGGGCAGTCTCCCAGCCAATGTAGGGTACTGGCTTGAAGCGCTCACATGAACGTAATAGTTCCATGAGAGATTGAGGAAATCCCACGAAGACAATATTGCCCACGTTCGTTTTTTGCCTGATGTTCATAATATATTCTTTCCCGACCCGGCAGAAACAGCGTGGACAAGGTTCGGACTTTTCCATTTATCCCAAAAGCCACATTCTGTCCTACCATCCCACAACAATATAGTATCATTTCGTGTCAATCACAAAATTGAGTCTGTACGAAAGATTAATCAGGCTTACAAATTACGAAATATGAATAAATTACTGTTCTTTCGGCGCTATCCTGCGAGAACTCCTTGAATTGCAGTCGATTTACATTCGTCATGTGCTTTTTTGATTGACATTTCATTTCGTCATAAATATCGTGAAAACACGTAATTATCGCAAAGAAACAAGGTGGTCGCGATCACCAGTGAATCGGAGATGCAGATGACATTCTCGCGAAATTTCCTTCAGCGATTCGAAGATTTTGCCGTCGAGAAGAAGCTGTTTCAGAACCGTCAGCACATCCTGATCGGCGTATCGGGAGGCCCCGATTCGACCGCACTTCTGCAAGCGCTTTACTACCTGAGACCCAAGTACCGGCTGCACCTTCTCGCTGCCCACGTGAACTACAACACCCGCGGTGAGGATTCGAAAGCGGACGAGTCATTCGTCAAGAGGCTTTGCTTCGATCGCAACATCGGCGTTGTATCCATGCAGGCGCATCTCGACCCGGGAACATCCAGCTTCGAGAACGAGGCGCGTGAAATCCGCATGGACTACTTCGAGAAGCTTCAGACGCAGTACAGGATTCACCGTATCGCGCTGGGACACAACAAGGAAGATCAGGCGGAGACGGTTCTCTTCAGGATGTTCCGCGGGGCCGCTGTCTCAGGGCTGAAGGGAATCCTTCCGGTTAGCGGGGATATCATCCACCCCCTGTTGCCGTTTTCGCGCGGCGAGATCGAGCAATTCCTGGTTGAAGAAGGCATTCAGTGGCGTACCGATTCGAGCAATCTCGAAAACCACTACACACGCAACCGCATCCGCAACGAGCTTTTCCCCTGGATCGAGAAGAATATCAATCAGAACATCGTCGATAAGCTGTACGATTCGTCCTGCATCTTCGCCGAGACGGAAGAGATTTTACGCGAGATCGTACTTCGCAGGCTGAACAAACACAACATCAGCAAAATGGAAAACTCGATCATGATCCCCATCTCGCTGCTGGAGAAGCAGAGACCGGTGTTGCGATTCTATATGTATCGTGAGATATACAACTATCTCAAGGGTGACGAGAAAGATTTTTACACGGTGCACTTCGAGCGGATCGAGCGGATTTTCGATTCGCGCGGCAGCAAGCAGATCGATCTGCCCTGCGATATCGTGCTGTACAAAGAATACGACCACCTGATCTTCTGCCGCCGGGACGCCATCGAAGATCCCGAACCCGAGGAAGAGCGCGAGATACCGTCGATCCGCAACCGCTTCACCTTCGGAAATCACCGCTTCTTCATGAAAAAGGTGAAACAGTTTTCCCCGAAAAAGCGTTCACCAATTGATTATGATGTGTGTTATCTGGATATGGATAAAATAGAATTTCCGCTGACGCTCAGATATAGAAAACCGGGAGATCGCTTTCATCCCTTTGGTATGAACCATTCCAAGAAACTCAAGGATTTTTTCATTGACGAAAAGGTCTCCCGATTCGAGAGAGATAAGATTGTGTTGCTTGCGGATCCGGAAAAAATCCTCTGGGTCTGCGGCTACCGTTCCGACAATCGCTCGGCGGTAACGGAAGAGACAAAAAACATCCTGATGGTTCGGGTGGAACGCGTGAAATCGTCCCGTCCCCGAACTGCCAGCAGAAAGAAGAAAGGATAGATTCATGAACAACGATATATCAACCGTGCTCTTCGACGAAGGCATGATCCAGAGACGCGTCCGCGAACTGGGCGCGGTGCTTTCCCGACGGTACGCCGACCGAAACCCCGTATTCGTCTGCATTCTGCGCGGCGGCATATTATTCCTCTCCGATATCATCCGGAGTATCACCATCCCCATCGAAGTCGATTTCCTCTCCATCTCCAGCTACGGCGACAGTACGCAGTCGTCCGGCGTGGTGAAGATTCGCAAGGACATCGATACGGATATCTCGGGTCGGGACGTGGTGATCGTCGAGGATATCGTCGATAGCGGGCTTTCGCTTCAATACATCATCGACTACCTGAAAAAACACAATCCGGCATCGGTCTGTACCTGCGTGCTTCTTGACAAGCCCCAGGCGCACAAGATCGACGTCGAAATCGATTACACCGGATTTGAAATTGGAAACGACTTTGTGGTTGGTTACGGACTTGACTTCGCCGAGAAATACCGAAACCTGCCCTTCATCGGTATTTTGAAAGAGGAAGTATATCAATGAGCCAGAATCCCCGGGATGAACAGCCTAAGAAAATGTTCCCGAAATTCAAGCGGACACAGTCGATCACGTTCTGGATCGTGCTGCTGCTGTTCCTGATTATCGCATACAACCTGTACGTTCGCCAGGACGATATCAAGACTGTCACCTACTCCGAATTCATCGCGATGGCTGAAGAAGGCTCGATCGTGCGCGCCGTGTTCAACAACCGCGACGTGCAGTTCTGGAACGTCTCCAATCAGAAATTCCAGACCCACATGCCGTTCGAGGATCCTACGCTGATCCGCGATCTGGCGAAGAAGGTCAATATATCGTCGCAAAAACCGTCGAAGTTCCTGTCCATCCTGATCGGGTGGCTGCCGTTCCTGGTGTTCATCGGATTCTGGATATTCATGATGCGCTCCATGCAGGGAGGCGGAAATCGTGCCTTCAGCTTCGGCAAGAGCCGTGCACGACTGTTCGTGGGCGGCAAGACCAACAAGACGTTCAAGGACGTCGCCGGCGTGGATGAAGCAAAGGAAGAGCTCGAGGAAATCGTCGAGTACCTCAAGGCGCCGGGTAAATTCCAGCGTCTGGGCGGACGCATCCCGCGCGGTGTGCTGCTTCTGGGCAGACCCGGAACCGGCAAGACCTTGCTTGCCAAGGCTGTCGCCGGCGAAGCGGGTGTCCCGTTCTTCAGCATCAGCGGTTCCGACTTCGTGGAGATGTTCGTCGGTGTGGGCGCTTCACGCGTCCGCGACCTCTTCGAGCAGGCGAAGCGCAACGCACCCTGTATCGCGTTCATCGACGAGATCGACGCGGTGGGACGTCACCGCGGCACCGGACTGGGTGGCGGTCACGACGAACGCGAGCAGACGCTCAACCAGCTCCTGGTGGAGATGGACGGCTTCGAACAGAACGACTCGGTGATCATCATCGCGGCGACCAACCGCGCCGACGTGCTCGATCCCGCGCTTCTCAGACCGGGACGCTTCGACCGTCAGGTGATCGTCGATCTGCCGGACATCAAGGGTCGTGAAGAGATTCTCAAAGTGCACGTACGCAAGCTCCCGATCTCGGAAAACGTGAATCTCAAGGTAATCGCCCGTGCGACGCCGGGATTCAGTGGCGCTGATCTGGCGAACCTGGTCAACGAAGCCGCGCTTCTGGCTGCCAGACGCAATCGCAAGAAGATCGAGATGGACGATTTCGAGGAGGCGCGCGACAAGGAGACGCTCGGTAAGGAGCGAAAGAGTAAAGTTATCTCCGAAGAAGAAAAGAAGATCACCGCCTACCACGAGGTAGGTCACGTGCTCTGCTCCATCTTCCAGGACAAGACCGACACCCTGCACAAGGTGACGATCATCCCGCGCGGACTGGCCGGCGGCGTGACGCAATACCTGGGCAAGGATCGCATGTACTACACCCGTAAATTCCTCGAACAACGCATCGTGATGTCGCTTGGTGGACGTGCCGCAGAGGATATCACCTTCGGAGAAATCACCACGGGCGCTTCCAACGATATCGAATATGCCACCTATCTGGCTCGCAGGATGGTCACCAAGTGGGGCATGAGCGACAACATCGGTCCCATCGCCATCGGTAAGGAGGATTCACAGGTATTCCTCGGCAAGGAACTGACCCAGCGCGAATCGCTGAGCGAACATACATCGCGGTCGGTCGATTCCGAGATCCACGACATGATTATGAATTCCTACCAGATCGCGAAGAATATCCTCGAGGATCACAAAAACATCCTCGAAGAGATGTCCATGGCGCTTCTGGAGAAGGAGACGCTCAATCTGGACGAGATGTTCGAGATTACCTTGAAGTACGTCTCGGATGACGAGAGAGAATACGTGAAGAAGAAATACGATTCGTCGCTCGAACTCAGGATGAACGAAGAGCACGAAGGGAAACCGGAACCGGAAGAGCCGGTTGTGGAAGTCGATGCGGATGAAGAACGTCCTCAAACCGAAGAGGACGACCATGAGCTATGATTTGATGGGAACGACCATCATCGGGATGCTGCGCGACGGCAAACTGGCGATCGGCGGAGACGGACAGGTCACCTTTGGAAACACCATCCTGAAGGGAAACGCGGTCAAAATCCGGCGACTTTACGATGAGAAGATCATCGCGGGATTTGCCGGCGCTACGGCTGACGCCTTCACGCTGTTCGAGAAATTCGAATCCAAGCTGAAGGAATACAAAGGCAATCTGAAACGCGCCGCGGTCGAACTCGCCAAGGACTGGCGTAGCGACAAGATCCTGCGGAGGCTCGAGGCGATGATCATCGTGGGCGACAAGGAAAATCTGCTTCTGTTGTCCGGAACCGGCGACGTAGTAGAACCGGAGGACGGCATCGCCGCGATCGGTTCCGGTGGATCGTACGCCCTTGCGGCGGCGAGAGCGCTGACGGAGAACACTGAGCTCGAACCGCGCGAGATCGTCCGTAAATCGCTCGATATCGCCGCGGACATCTGTATATATTCGAATCACAACATCATCGTGGAAGAACTATGAGCACACTGACACCGAAACGCATCGTCGAAGAACTCGATAAATACATCATCGGACAGGCGGACGCCAAGCGCGCGACCGCGATTGCACTCCGGAATCGCTGGAGACGCCAACGGGTCAAGGGCGAGCTTCAGGAAGAGATAATCCCCAACAACATCATCATGATCGGACCCACCGGCGTGGGGAAGACCGAGATCGCCCGTCGGCTGTCCCGTCTTGCCAACGCACCCTTCATCAAGGTGGAAGCCTCGAAGTTTACCGAGGTTGGCTATGTGGGGCGCGATGTCGAATCGATGATCCGCGAACTGATAGACATCGCCGTAAACGATGTCCGCGCCGAGATGACGAAGAAGGTCCACCGCAAAGCCAGCATCAGCGCTCGCGAGAAGGTTCTCGATCATCTGCTGCCGCCACCAAAGCTTCCCGACGGCGAAGAGGAAGAGAGCGCCGAACGCTACAACCGGTCCCGCCAGAAGATGGCGAACATGCTGGACAAGGGGAAGTTGGACGATCACGAGATCGAGATCACACAGGAGTCGAACAACCCGCAGCATATCGAGATCTTTTCCAATATCGGGCTGGAATCATTCGACCTCAATTTTAGCGAGATGCTCTCCAACATGATGCCGTTCCAGCGTGGGGATTCCAAGCGCCGCAAGATGAAAGTCCCGCAGGCGCTCGAGTACCTCACCCAGCAGGAAGCCGGACGGATGGTCAACAAGGATAAGGTGATCCAGACTGCGCGCGAGCGTGTCGAAGACCACGGTATCATCTTCATCGACGAAATCGACAAGATCGCCTCTCAGGAGAAGGAAGGACGCGCCGATGTCTCCAGAACCGGCGTGCAGCGCGATTTATTGCCCATCGTCGAGGGATCCAATGTCCCGACCAAGTACGGCATCATCGATACGCGTCATATCTTGTTCATCGCAGCGGGTGCGTTCCACAGCTCCAAGCCTTCCGACCTCATCCCGGAATTGCAGGGTCGTTTCCCCATCCGGGTAGAATTGAGCAGCCTATCGGTGGATGACTTCGAGAAGATTTTGAAGTTCCCGAAGAACGCGCTTCTGAAACAATACACCGCCATGTTCAAGACGGAAAAGGTATCGCTGGATTTCACGGACGAAGCCGTTCACGAGATCGCTCGCTACGCCGCCGAAGCCAACCAGAAGATGGAAGATATCGGCGCCCGCAGACTCCATACCATCCTGAACACCCTCCTCGACGATTACCTCTTCGACATGCCCAGCACCACACTCAAGAAGGTGCGGATCGATAAAGAGGAAGTCGTGCAGAAATTGGATCGTATCATCCGAGACGAGGATCTGTCGAGGTATATACTTTAGGAGACAGGAGACAGGAGTCAGGAGACAACAGAGACGGTTACTCACTATTGGAATGCAGGCATCCCTACCTGCATAATCTTCATGGAACGCAGGCATCCCTGCCTGCATAGAAATCAACTTCCGAATGTGCTGCTTGCAGCTCTTCCGAATGTTGATTTCAGATGATCGAGTATAATCGACACGGGTCAGGCTCGCCCCATGGGGATTCGATTTGTCAGACTCCGCATGAAAATCACAGAGGTCGAGCGCTACGAAGGATAGACAATACCAGGTTAATTTCCTTCGGAATAACCTACAGGAACTCGGCGGTCCAAGGGGAAAGGAGATGCAGGCGGGGACGTCTGCGTACCCACGGGGAGACCGCCTCCCTCGTCTTCTCTATTCTGTCTTCTAAATTCTAACTTCTATATTCTGTTGTTATTAGAGATGCAGGCAGGGATGCCTGCGCTCCAGGAAAGCAACCACCCTTTCTATTCTGACTCCTGACTTCTGACTCCTGACTCCTGACTTCTGACTCCTGTCTCCTGCCTCCTGACTCCTGATACGAAAAAGGGCGACCATCTCTGATCGCCCGTATATTGCATTCGATATCGTCTATTCTTCCGACATCTTTTTGTATTTCAGGTAGCGCTCCTTCACGAATTGATCGACATGATCCCAGTATCCTTCGACTTTATCCGGGAATGTCTGTTTCAGCGTGGTATAACGCTTCTCGCCTTCGAGGAATTTGATCACGTCGATCTTCGGTTCCTTCGAGTCGAGGGTGAACGGATTCTTTCCTTCTTCCTTCAACAGCGGGTTGTGGCGATAAAGGAGCCAATAGCCTGTATCAACAGCCTTCTGTTCTTCCTGCTGGGTTTCGTGCATGTCGATGCCGTGGTTGATACACGGTGCGTATGCGATCACGATGGACGGGCCGTCGTAGGCTTCCGCTTCCTGGATGGCCTTGACGAGCTGGTTCTTGTTCGAACCCATTGCCACGGACGCCACGTAGATGTAGCCGTAGCTCATCATCATCATGCCGAGGTCTTTTTTGACCGTCTTCTTGCCTGATTCGGCAAATTTCGCGACAGAACCCAGCGGGGTTGCCTTGGAGGCCTGACCGCCGGTGTTGGAATAGACCTCGGTGTCCAGCACGAGCACGTTGATGTTCTTGCCGGATGCGAGGACGTGATCCAGACCGCCGTAGCCGATATCGTACGCCCAGCCGTCACCACCGAAGCACCATACGCTCTTCTCGATGAAGTAGCTCTGGAGTTCCACGAGCTTCTTCAGAACGACCTTGCGTTCTTCGACGACGCAATTTTCGATCATGACCGGCAGGAATGCCTTGATCTTCGCGGCATTGTCTTTGGCTGCCTGATCGGTATCTTTCCAGTGATCGAGCGCATACTGCATGCATGCACCGAATTCACGAATCTTTTCTACCTTCTGAAGCATCTCGCCACCGGTCTTCTCGGCTTCGGCTGCGAACTGCTTGAATTCGTCGCTGTTCATGTCGGCAACGATGCGTTCGACATTGGATTTCAGTTGCTTGCGGTTGGCATCGACAGCCAGACGCATACCGAATCCGTATTCGGCGTTGTCTTCGAAGAGCGAGTTCGCCCAGGTGGGACCGTGTCCGTCTTTGTTTTTGCAGTAGGGGATGGTTGGGAATGTTCCGCCCCAGATGGAAGAACAGCCGGTCGCATTGGCGACAATCATGCGGTCGCCGTAGAGCTGAGTGATCAGCTTCACGTACGGTGTCTCGCCACAGCCTGCGCATGCGCCCGAGAATTCGAGCAGCGGTTGCTTGAACTGGCTGCCTTTGACGGTGCCTTCCTTGACCATTTCGCTCATCACGTCTTCCGGCAGGCTGGTGAAGAATTTTTGGTTCTCGACCTCGCCCAGCTCGCGTTCTTCCGCGATCGGTTTCATGACCAGTGCTTCCTTCGGACACACGTTGACGCAGTTCCAGCAGCTCTGGCAGTCTTCGATATAGACCTGAACCTTGTAGTCGTACTTCTCGCCGTCTTTGCCCATCGCTTTGAGCGTCTTGAAGCTTGCCGGCGCGTCGTTGAGATTGTCGCGGTCGATCAGCTTGGCGCGGATGGCAGCGTGCGGGCAGACAAACGAGCACTGGTTGCACTGGATACAGTTTTCGGCAATCCACTGTGGTACGAGCGGAGCCACACCGCGTTTTTCCAGCGCGGTGGTGCCGGTGGGAACGAATCCGTCGAACGGCATGTGCGATACCGGGATTTCGTCGCCCTTCTCGCGCATGATCTTCTCGATAACGTTCTTGGTGAAGTCGTCGGCGTCGTCCGGGATAAGCTTGTGCGGTTCCATCGCCTCGCCGGGGAGCGCTGCGGGAACAGGAATCTCGACCAGCGCTTCGTCGGTGCGATCGACGGCCGCCCAGTTCATTTTCACGACTTCTTCGCCCTTCTTGAAGAACGATTTCTCGATCGCTTTCTTGATCATCTTGATGGCTTCCTGACGTTCCAGGACACCGGAGATGAGGAAGAACGCGGTCTGCATGACGGTGTTGATGCGTCCGCCGAGTCCGACCGCGGTCGCGATTTCGAGCGCGTCGATATTATAGAATTTGATCTTCTTTTCGATCAGTGTTTTCTGCATGTCTTTGGTGAGGTTGTTGAAGGCTTCTTCCTTGCTCCAGTTGGAGTTGAGCAGGAACACGCCGCCTTCCTTGATCCCTTCGATGATGTCGTAACGACCGATAAACGCCTGATTGTGGCAGGCGATGAAGTCGGCGTTCTGCACCAGGTATTCCGACTGGATCGGCGATTTGCCGAAGCGCAGGTGGCTTCTGGTGATGCCGCCGGATTTCTTCGAGTCGTACTGGAAGTAGCCCTGGGCATACATGTCGGTGTTGTCGCCGATGATCTTGATGCTGTTCTTGTTGGCGCCGACGGTACCGTCCGATCCGAGTCCCCAGAACTTACAGCTCACGGTGCCTGCCGGGATGGTGTTGATGTGCTCGGTGACCGGGATCGACGTGTTTGTGACGTCGTCGGTGATACCCACGGTGAAGCCATGCTTGCAAGCGCCGTTGAGATGGTCGTAAACCGCCTTGACCATCGAGGGTGTGAATTCCTTCGAGGAGAGGCCGTAGCGGCCGCCGATGATGGTGGTGTCGCAACGATCCTTGAGTGCGGCGACGACGTCGAGGTAGAGCGGTTCGCCGATGGCGCCTGGTTCCTTGGTGCGATCCAGCACCGCGATCTTCTTTGCGGTTGCCGGAAGCGCTTTACGGAATGCTTCTTCAGCGAACGGACGATAGAGACGCACCTTGATCAAACCGAGCTTCTCGCCATTGGAGTTGAGGTAGTTGATCGCCTCTTCGATGGTCTCGCAACCGCTGCCCATGGCTACGATCACGCGATCCGCATCCGGTGCGCCGACGTAGTCGAACAGGTTGTAGCGGCGACCGATAACCTCGAATACCTTGTCCATGTATTCCTGAACGATTTCCGGTGCGGCGAGGTAGTACGGGTTGACTGTCTCGCGTCCCTGGAAATAGACATCGGGATTCTGTGCGCCGACTTTGAGTCGCGGGTTCTCGGGATTCATCGCGCGGCTGCGGAAATCTTCGATGTATTGCATTTCAGCCATTTCGCGGATAGTATCGTAATCGATCACTTCCACTTTCTGGACTTCGCTCGAGCTGCGGAATCCATCAAAGAAGTTCACGAACGGAATTTTCGATTTGAGCGTCGCCAGATGGGACACAATCGCCAGATCCATGATTTCTTGCAGCGAGTTTGCGGCCATCAGACCCCAGCCGGTGTTACGGGCCGACATCACGTCGGAGTGGTCTCCGAAGATCGAGAGCGACTGGCATGCCAGGGAGCGTGCCGATACGTGGAAGACTGCCGGGAGCATCTCGCCGGCGATCTTGTGCATATTGGGAAGCATCAGCATCAGTCCTTGAGATGCGGTGAAGGTGGTCGTCAGTGCGCCAGCCGAGAGCGATCCGTGAACCGCACCCGCTGCCCCGCCTTCCGACTGCATTTCGATGACATCCACGACCTGACCGAATATGTTCTTTCTTCCGATTGCCGACCACGCGTCGGCGTATTCGCCCATCGCAGAAGAAGGTGTGATAGGATAAATCGCGGCTACATCACTGAATGCATAAGCTACGTGAGTCGCGCACGCGTTTCCGTCCATTGTCTCCTTGCGGAATTTTTTCATAATTACCTTCCTTTATCGTAGGTTATCTTGTTCTTGGGGCTACGAGGCAACAAAACGGCAGTCCGATAAAACCGTCAACCAATTTTTCTGCCTTTGTCTGTGTGTTGTAACTGATTGAATATCAATCAACTAATATCACGAATGGATTTGCCGATCCATTTACGTTTCGAGAACGAATCACTCTGCTTCAAATAGAATATATAGTTGAAACCGAGTGATTCCAACATCGAAATTGCCTGATCGTAATACAAGTCGAAGTCCTCGAGTCGATGGCTGTCCGAGCCGATGGTAATGCGCTCGCCGCCCAGTTCGCAGAAACGTTTTAACAGGCGCGGCTCCGGCAGGATGCTCTGCAAGTTGCGTCGAAGCGGCGAGTAGTTAATCTCGAGCATGATCCCGCGCTGGATCAGCGTTCTGAAAATTTCGTCGATGATGTCCTCGCAGAACGATTCGTCCGGCAATTCCTTCAAATAGCGCTTGTGGATGCCGAGGTGTCCGAGGATGTCGATGTTGCAGCGCTTGACCATGTCGAGGTTCTCGCTGTAGTACTCGATCAGGTTTTCGCGGTTGATCGCCCACTTCAGTCTGAGCGAGAAATTGGTGTCGTCCTTGGTGGAATGGATCGAGCCGATGACGAGTTCGGGCGGCGCGTACTTGAACACCGCGTCCGCGATATGTCCGTAACGATTGTATTCGCCTGCTTCTACGCCGATGGTGATGTCGATCCGGTCGCCGTATTTCTCGCGCAATCCCGTCATGTGTCGATGGTATTTGAGGTACGCGGGGACGCCGTACTCCGCGATCTCGACAGGCTTGAAATCGAAGTGTTCCGTAAAAGCGATGCTCTCGTAGCCGCGCTCGATCGCGAGCTTGATCAGCTCCTCGGTGTCGATCCGACTGTCCGAGCTGAACGTTCCATGGATGTGATAATCGATCTTTCCCATGCTTTGACAGCTATCGTGCGGATATTTTCCTGTCAAATCAAAAGTGGGTGATGTTTCAGTTTAGGGCTAATTAGGCGGCAGGGAATTATCTTGACATATGTGCCCGTTAAATCTATCCGAGTATATCGAAATAACTTGAACGACTTGGAGTGATAATGATCGAGAAGATTTCCATGAAGAATTTCGGTCCCATCAAGGATCTCGAGTGGGATGAGTTGGGCAAGATCAATCTCATTAACGGACGCAATGCTATGGGCAAGACATTCCTATTGAAGTCCATGTACGCGACCATTCGATCAATCGAGATGTATAAACGGGGTGATAGTGTTGATACTTTAGGGGAGATACTTCGAAGAAAACTGCATTGGACATTTCAGACAGATAAAATAGGTGATCTGGTCAGTAAGAAGGCCGATGATGAGCTTTCCTTTTCCATGAATTGCTCCGGTCATAATATGGCGTATCATTTTGGGCAGGATACGAAAAACAAGATTTTTGTCAACGATCCACAGATTCCACGAAATAGTAATTCGTTGTTTCTGCCAGCAAAGGAAATCGTTTCTTTTGAGAAGATTATCATTGAATCTCGTGATAATGACATGGTTTTTGGTTTCGATGATACCTACTATGATCTTGCAAAAGCAACGAGTTATCCACTGAAAAAGGGAAAGAATTTTACGGGATTCAGCAAGGCAAGAGGTGAGCTTGAAGTTTTAGCTGACGGGAAGTTGGTTTTTGATATTAATAACCATCGATGGATCTTCAAGAAGAAGGATCGAAGTCAATACCCCGTTTTTGTTACCGCGGAAGGAATTAAGAAGATAGCCATTCTCGATACACTTCTCGGAAATCACTATCTGAATGACAAGTCGATCGTTTTCATTGATGAGCCTGAGGCAGCGCTTCATCCATCCGCATTGAGGAAATTCCTTACAATAATAGCGATACTCGCAAAATCCGGTATCCAATTCTTTCTGGCCAGTCATTCCTACTTCACGGTAAAGCAGTTGTATCTGATCGCTCGGAGAGAGAAGCTTTCGATTCCGATCCTCTCCATGGATCGTGAGGGATATCGTATCGATGATCTTCAGGGTGGCATTCCACCGAACGAGATTATTCAGGAGTCGATTGATCTGTACAAAGAAGAGATTGATCTGGATTGAAGATGAAGAAGATAACGGTTGTCGAATCGGGTTTGAAGTTTGGACCGTATGATCCGGATAACCTCTTCGAGATAGAGAAATTCGTAAAATCGACCAGGCAATTCGATGATATCAAAATTGCTGAGTTTGCATTGATACTTCAGGGGAAAGCGCCCAAAATCTGCATTGTCGAAGCAAAATCAAGTTCTCCTCATACGGGAAAACCGTCGGAGGAGTTCGATAAATTCATTGTGGAAATAAACAGCAAGCTGGTGAATAGTTTGTGTCTTCTTGTGGCGTTGTGCATTAGGCGTCATAAAGATAGATATAACGAATTGCCCAGGAAATTCAAGAGTTTCAATGTCGGGGAAGTTAATTTCGAGTTGATCTTGATTCTTCGAGGGCATGCAGATGAGTGGAATCTAAAGATAGCAGAGCAGTTGAGTATAAAGTTAGATTCTCAGAGAAAGATATGGAACCACAACCTATTTCACATCAAAGTGCTAAACGATAAGCAGGCAATTGAGAAAGGCTATGCGACCGTCGCTCTGAAATAATTCTTGACGCGAGAGTGCATTGAAATTTATTGAAATACTACATGAAAATCAATGAAGAGGTGATGATATGGCAAAAGCACATAGAGGCAAAGGACTCAACGAATTTCCGAATCACGCTCGCGGTACCTGCCCGATTTGCGGTCGTACTGGCGTCAAGCTTCTCTATGAAGTGAAGGGTGCCGATAAAAAGACCAAAGTTTGCAAGCTTTGTCGCAAGCGTGCGCTTCCTCAAAAAGCTGCGGAATAAAAAAAATATCCTTTTTTTGAACCGGGACTCATGTTCCGGTTCTTTTTTTATATCAATGAATTCGGCGTGAACAACGATGAAATTCATTTCTTTTCCTAAGCATATATCTCATTGTGTAACAAGGGGTTGGTTGTGTCGAATATCTGCGGTTGAATGTCTTTAGAATTCGTTAACGGGATGTTTGTCAACGCCTAACACGGGGCAAGTATCCATGAGTGTTCGATGTGGAGCGAGTTTGAGAGGAAAATCGTTCTTGACAGGTGCCTATAGGATTTCGTAGGTTAGAACATCGAAAAAAAATAGAGAAAAAGAAGATCCAACACAGGAGGAAAGATGAAGAAAATTACCCTTTTCGTCATTGTAATCGGCTTGATGGCGATTACTTCCGCTCTCATTGCTGGGGATAAAGATTATCCGCAGTTCAAGTTCGGTGGTCGTATCACTATGGAGCTCGTATCCGAAAACAACATGAACGATTACACCGATTATGATTACGACAAAAACACCGGTGTAACCAAAGGAAACGATGCCGATGCATACGGTCAGGCTCGCGTTGACCTCAATTTTAAAACCATGATTACCGAGAACATTTGTGCCGTTATCAGCACTCGTTTCGAGAACGGTAATGGTGACAAGTGGATACGCTTCGGTAAGAACTACACCCGTGAAGACAACGACGGCGACGGCGAACCGGATGCCAACGGCGATCCCAAAGATGATGGATCGAAGATGCAGGACACGGAACCGAAGCTTCAGGAAGCCTACATTGGATTCAAGAAATTCTTCATTGATCAGCTTGAGGGTGAGATCGGACGTAAGGCTTATGTTTACGGTTCCGGTAACGTCATGGCCGATCTGGACAAGGTCGATGGCTGGAGACTCGGTGCGAAGTTTGGTGTGGCTTACTTCAACATGCATTACATGATTCGGGAACAATATCTGAATTATGAAGCAGTAGATGAACCGATTCAGCTCTGGATTTGGGGTCTCAATGGCGGTATGGACAAGCTTGCCGAAATGATCGACTTCAATGTTTACTACTGGTTACAGTATAAGTCCGAACAAAGTCCGGATAAAGCTGACGAGTCTGTTCCAGACATGTTGAATATCTTCGGCGCTCGTGGTGAGGCTGATCTCATGGACGGAATGCTGACTCCTTACATTGAACTTGCAGCTCAGTTCGGTTTGGCAGAAAAAGGTTACACGAATCCTACCAATGGGAAAAATGAAGACTACACATATTCAGGCTTCCTTTTCGATATCGGAACAGGATTTGAACAAGAAATCGGTGACATGGCGATCGACGCGAACATCGAAATCCTCGTGCATTCCGGCGACGACGCGAAAACACTCGATGAAAACGAAGGCTGGAAAGGTATTGGACTTGGAAACCGCGAAATGGGATATACCTGCTTCAACGTTGCGCAACCTGCAGCCGTGGGAACCGATGCTGCCGGTGACAAAGTTTCTTTTGACCGTGGCTTGATGATGTTCACTCTCGGTGGCGGAATCACTCCGATCGAAGACCTTCGTATCGGCCTCGATTTCTTCATGTTCAACGATAACTCCTCGAATGCGAAGTACTGGAAAGGTGCAAAGCAAGTCGAGGTTTCCGGTGAGAATATGTGGAACGAAATCGATATCGACGTATCGTACATGCTTGCAAAGAAAACCAAACTCTATACGTGCTTTGGATATATCATGCCGAATGGCGACTATCCTTACGCATACGAGAAAGATGTTGCCATGTTTGGCGAAGATGCAGCGATCGGCTTTATCGTCGGCGCAGAAACCAAGTGGTAAAGATCTAACGAATCATATATGGCGGCTGAGCGATCAGCCGCTTTTTTTATCTACTCGATACGATTAAATACCCAATAGAATCGTGATCCGAAGCGATAAACAGGCGTCGAACAATAAAAAATAATCGCACGATTCAAGTGCAGACCCACGAAGAAGATCACGAATTTCTTGACGGATAGCTGGTTCCATCGAATTTGTGACGAAAGATTGAAACGACTTGGAGGAACCATGCTACCAAGACCACTTATCGAAAAAGTGATCGATCAGGCGCTGTCTCGAGGTGCGGATTTTGCTGAGCTGTTCGTGGAGAACCAGTACCAATCCAACATAACCTTCAACGACAGCAAAGTGAAGCAATCCATCGTGGGAAGGGACTACGGTGCGGGAATCCGCGTTATCTACGGTTCTCTTGCGATCTATGCCTATACGAACGATCTCACCGAAGCATCTCTCCTGGCGGCTGCAGATGCTGTCAGCAAAGCTGCTCGCAGCGATTGCCGCGTGAAAGCGCTCGATCTCACCCGACTGGATTACAAAGATCTGCATCCATACGAGATCATGGCGAACGAAATCGCCAAGAAAGAGAAAATCGAGCTGCTGCAAAAGATTAACAAGCACGCTCGGGCATACAGCGATAAAATAACGCAGGCCGACCTTGGAATCTACGAACGCATGCAACATGTCCTGATCGCCAACAGCGAAGGACTTCTGGTGGAAGACGACCGACATTATTCTCGTGTCCGCGTGACATCGATCGCAGAAAAGAACGGCGAAATGCAGACCGGCTCCGAGAGCCCGGGTGCATTGATCGGCTACGAGTTCTTCCGCGGTCTCGATCCTGAACAGCTTGGAGCAAGCGCCTCCATGAGAGCGATTACCATGCTCGAAGCCGACTACGCTCCGAGTGGGAAATTTCCGGCTGTGATCGACAACGGTTTCGGCGGCGTAATCTTCCACGAGGCTTGCGGTCACGGTCTGGAGACCACGTCGGTCGCCAAGGGCGTGTCGGTCTTCTCCGATCAACTCGGCAAGAAGATCGCCAATCCTGTTGTAACCGCTATCGACGACGGAACCATGCCCAATCTCTGGGGCTCGGAAAACGTCGATGACGAAGGGTTGCCGACAAAGAAGACGATCCTGATCGAGGACGGTATTCTCAAATCGTTCATGGTCGATCGCATCGGCAGCAGAAAGACCGGATACGATTGCACGGGCAGCGGACGCCGCGAGTCATACAAATTCGCGCCGGCATCACGCATGCGCAACACGTTTATCGCACCCGGCAAGAGCAAGCTGGATGAATTGATTGCGTCCGTAGATTACGGAATATACGCAAAGAAGATGGGGGGCGGTTCGGTACAGCCCGGAACCGGTAACTTCAATTTCGCGGTCGCGGAAGGCTACATGATCCGTAATGGAAAGGTCGCCGAACCGGTACGGGGCATGACCCTGATCGGAAACGGTCCTGCGATTCTGCACAAGATCAGCATGGTCGCAGACAATCTGGACTTCGCGGCCGGCATGTGCGGTTCTGTCAGCGGCAGTGTGCCAACCAGCGTCGGACAACCCGCGATCAAGATCGACGAGATCGTCGTCGGCGGCAGAAAGGAGAATTGAAATGTATTCAAAAGAATTCGAGAAAATCTTCCAATTGGCCAAAGATAAGGCGGATGACGTCGAGATCATGCTTTCGCTTGGAAAATCGTTCCGCGTCCGTGTGCACGATCAGGAGATCGAATCCTTCGATTACGCAGACGACAAAGGAATCGGAATACGTATCATCAAGGGCGGAAAAGTAGGGTACGCATACACAGAAGAATTCAGTGACGAAGCGTTCGAGATGATCGTCAACGAGGCGATCGAGAACAGTAACTATCTGGAAGACGAAGGCGTCGTGCTGGTAAGTGAATATCCCGATAACGAGGAAAACCTGGATATTTACAATCCGGAGCTGGACGATATCGATATCGAAGAGAAAATTCGCTACACGAAAGAGCTGGAGCGTATCGCGAATGCGTTCGACAAGCGCGTTTTCAGCGTTTCTCACTGTATGTACGGCGATGGATTCCACTACACGAAGATCGCCAACACCAAGGGTCTTCAAAAAGAGTACAAGGCAAATCTGGCGACCATGTTCGTTGCCGTGCTGGTCAAGGACGGCGAGGACAAGCAGTCCTACAGCGATTATATAACCACGCGCGATTTCCGCGACTTCGATCCCGAAATGCTGGCGCGCTGCACGGTCAACAAAGCCGTCGAGCTTCTTAATCCGAAGCCGATTCCGCCTGGAACCTACCCGGTCGTGTTCGATAACGATTCCATGTCGGCTATGCTCTCGACCTTCGCGAACATCTTCAGCTCGAAGCGGGTGCAGGAAGGACAATCGTTGCTGGCAGGCAAACTCGGCGAGGTTGTGGCGAATCATCACGTGACCATCATCGACGACGCCCTCTACCCGGGGGGACACTCGAGTCGTCCGTTCGACTACGAAGGCTATCCGTCGCAGACTACCGTGCTGATCGAGAAGGGCAAGCTTACAAACCTTCTCTACAACACGCAGACCGCTGCCAAAGAAGGCAGGCAATCGACCGGTAACGGCAGCCGCAGCTACAAGGGAAACCTGACCGTCTCGCCCTCGAACCTCTATATCAAGCAGGGCAAGGTCAACCGCGACGCGCTCTTCGCAAAGCACGACAAGGTGATCGAGATCGTCTCGCTTGCCGGACTTCATTCCGGCGCGAACGATATCTCGGGCGATTTCTCGCTCTCCGCGGAAGGTTACCTGTATGAACGCGGTGTGAAGAAACACGCGATCCAGCAATTTACCATTTCCGGTAATTTCCTGGATATGCTCAAGAAAGTGGAACTGATCGCCAACGACTTCCGTTTCAGCCTCGGCTCGGTCGGAACGTCATCCACGCTGGTCGCACAACTTAGCATCAGCAACTAATCGACACATTCAATATACGACCCCGGCAGCGCTTGTCGTCGGGGTTTTTCTTTCAATAACCAACTTCCGAATGTCCGATCGCAGGGAGGTCTTCCGAATGTTGGTTATTGTCTGAGTCTGTAGGATTTCACGATAGGAAAACTCTATCCCCAGCCCTTCCTCTTTGAGCACAGGCTGTGTAAAAAACGCGGCCGATTTTTATTTTTCTATTGTAGGGGCAACCCCCGGTGGTTGCCCATCTTGATTTCGACAACCTGAATTAGATCGCGCAAATATCTATTAAATAATAGATTACATGGCACGGACGGGCAACCACAGGGGGTTGCCCCTACAATAGAAATGCGTCGGACTTTGGGCGATTTCAATAGTTATTTCGCAGTTTTACACTGCCTCTTGAGCAAGAAGTGGAAGGGAGCAGAGAGTGGTCGTTCGTCATCCTCATCCACCCGCATCTTCGCCCGATCCCGCCTGCGCCGTAGATATACCGCAAATCTGGACTACCGGACATGAAAGTTGATTTGCGGAACACTACGGCTGGCGCGATCGAACGAATCTGCTGGGCGGAGGGTTCGGGTTGGAGGTGCGTTACCTGAGCGGTTTGGGTAGGCGATTCACCGCACGACCGGCGGAGATTTTCACAATTCCGAGCACAACGTCATCGGATTCGACATAGTAGTAACCGTCCGGTCTGTCGATCGTGAGATTGGACCCCTGACGGTAGTTTCTGGTCTGTTCGTCTGTAAGCGGAACGATGTGAGAAGCGGATGGAAACAGGATACTGCCGTGCAATGGTTCCGGGAGGGGCTTGATCGAGAAGATGGCGGAACCGATCTGGATGGCGTTATCGTGCAGGATCTTGGGCAATTCATGTTGGCGGATGGCATGGATGCTGTCGCCGATGCGATAAAGGTGCATGGATTCCGGCAGATCGATCGAATCGGACAAATGGCTCCTGAGCTTTTTATCGTTGTGCGCGGTCATTCTCACGCGTTGTTCCTCTTCATGCCGCGTCTTTCGTAGCAGTGCCGCGAATGCTCCGGCAGCTTTCTGTCGGTGCGGAAAAAGTCGCCTGGAGCAGGACGCGACCTTCTCGTCGTCCGTGATGGCTGGAGAGACGCCCTGAAGATCGGGAAATTCGATGGGGGAAAAGCCGTTATCGAGCAGGAAGGCAATCTGGTCTTCGTTCTCCTCTCTGCCGAAGGTGCAAGTCGAATATGCCAATATTCCGTCCGGTTTCAGGACGCGCATCGCGTCCTGAAGGATCGCGCGCTGCCGGCTGCTGTTGAACAGCACGTTCTTGTGGCTCCACGCGTTCGGGTTGTGCTTTTTCTTCTGAAACAGCCCTTCGCCGCTACAAGGCGCATCGACAATCACCACGTCGAACCACCCAGCGAGTTCGTCGGCGAGAGACTTCAGCGGAAGATTACAGACGATCGTGTTGGTCAGACGATGCCGGATGACGTTCCACAGCAGCGCGTCGGCGCGTCCGCGGATCACCTCGTTGGCGACGACCAGATTGTTCTGCGAAAGCTCCGCGATCTGCGTCGCTTTTCCACCCGGCGCGGCGGTTAGATCGATGATGCGGAGTCCGTCGGAATCGATCGCGCGGCTCAGCGCGGAGACAAGCAGCATTGCGCTCGCCTCCTGGATATAATAGTCGCCGGTAAGATACTGCATTGTCTGCGATGGATTGATCTCGTCGTGCCAGTAGCGTCCGAACGACGGGTGCCAAGGAACCGGTTCGCCCGGAAGGTCTCCTTTTGGGTTTATCGCCGGATTGTAGCGCACGGCTCGTGGTGCGTAGCCCTTGATTGCCTCGAGAAGCCGATTCGCCTCTTGCTTGCCGAGAAGGTTTTCAATATAATCTTCAAATCGGATACGCTTTGCCATTACTCGATCACCTTCGGTCTGCCGAATCCCATGCGGTTGAAGTTATAGAAGCTGGCGGTTCTGGAGAAGAGGTTCATGTCCTCGCTGTCATCGACCACCGGATAGTAGCCGAAGAAGATTTCGATGGTCTTGAAGATCAGGTGTTCGTTCTTGAAGCGCAGCCCGATGCCATATCCCTGATAGAGCCTGCTGGTGTAGAGACCTTCATCCTTTGGCGCGAGTAGCGCGTAATCGCCGAATATGCTCATGGCGAAGTGGAATCCGAGGAAGCGGAACGGCAGCATGTAGTTTGTTTCGAGATTCAATCGCAGTCTTTTATCGCCCTTCTCGTCGCTTTCCAGACCGCGGATGCCGTTCTGGTCGCTGATTGTAAGCATTTGCCCGGTGGAGATGGGATGATCGATCCGATTGTATTGCAGGAGCGCATATTGCCTAATACGTAAGTTTTTGATATATAGAAGCTTGGAGATTCCAGACAGCGAACATTGATATCGTCTGCTCTCCCAGTTATCCGGTCGTTTGAAGCCGGATGCGCTCACCTCTCCCGAAAAGTAGCCGTTATTCTCATGGTAATAGCTGTACAGGTAATATAGCGCGTAATAGGCGCGGTCGTAAAAGTCGCCATCCTCGTATCCCGCGGTGCATTCGAGCTTGCTTCCGACCGGGATGTCTTCCGTCACGCCGAACCGGAAGAGGTAGCTGACCTTGCGGTATGACCGGATCAGATACCCGATGCTGAAAAGCCCCATATACGAATCCTGGATAAAGCCGTCGGGGTCGTTGTCGGGTTTCAACGTATGATCGGTTCGGATGAACCTTGCGGCGCCGGTCAGGTAGCACGCGGCATCCGACAATGCGATGGGGAAGGAACGCCCGAGCCATGCGTCCTGCCGGTTGTAGCGTATCTCTTCCGTGTTCTGATCGTCACGCAGAAAGCAGATCTCGTTGCGGTTCCATTCGAAGTTCGTGCCGTAGAGCCAGCGTATCAGCGGGGAATTGAATTCTCGATTGACGCCGAAGCCCTTGCGGCGACTTCCCAGACGAACCTTCCGATACACCTGTGCGGTGATGTTGTCTTTGAAAAGGTTTTGCTGGCGATAGCTCATATCCCAGTTCCAACCGTCCTCAAATCCCGGATCGAGCTTCAGTTTGGTGTGGAATCTTCCGCCCCAGCCGGCGAGGTTGTCATCCGTGACCGAAACGTCCCACTTCTCGAGATTCTTCATGGCCACTTCCGCCTTCAGCGTCCATACGTCGCGCACGAAGACATCCAGATCGACGCTGCCGTCCTTGTTGGGCAGCACCTGAATCCTGGCGTCGTAGATGTAGCGGTTGTCACGCAGGATGCGCTCGGATTCCGCGACCAGCACCGGGTCGAGGCTGTCGCCCGATTGGAATAGAAGCTGGCTGCTGATCATCCGTCCATGCGTCTTGGTGTGCAGGGCGTTTCCGGTTCTGTCGATCCAGTTGGTCGATGTTCGTCCCGGCTCCAGCACGGAAGTGCCGAAGACATTCAGAACGACGATGCGGATGTTACGGATAGTGCGCCCCTGATAAGATAGATACGACTCCATGGGGTCGGATGAAATTCTGCTGTCGGTCTTGCGTGATTCGCGATCGAATACGAATACGGTGCGCATCAGGCGCGAAAACCAGGTTTCATGGCTGGACATCTCGCGGAAGGTGTCGATTACTTTATCCTCGTCGATGAGTGGCTTCTCCTTCGCCTGCTCCGCAGCCAGATGGAGCGCTGTCGATGTGATCATGACAGCGAGCAGGAAGCACAATCTATTTTTCATATTTCCAGATCAGGTCCATGCCGGTGGAGCTGTCATTTCCGCGCGTAGCCTGGATGGAGAAGGCGCGGTTGATTTGGTATTCGAGCGTCAGGATTTCGATCTCGCTGTCGCTGGTGCTGTCGGTATTGAACTTCCGTTCGTAGCTGAGGAAGAGCCGGTTCGTGAGGTATTTCCCGACGACGATGGAGGTACGAGTCAGATCCTGCTCACCCTGGATTTCCAGGACATCCAGATCGAGCTTTTCCTGGATGCTGCGGGTCAGTTGCGAGGAGAGCTGCTTGATGAGCAGACCCTGGGCGAAGCCGCTGCTGGACGAGTTTTCGTTCATCGAGCTCTTCTCGTTCTGGGTCAGCTCTCGCGTGCTTCGTTTGAAGATGATGTAGGAGACGGCGTCCGCCTGCTCGATCTGCTCGCCGTCCAGCATGAACACCGCCTGCGGATCGGTCGATCTGCCGGTCAGGATGACGCTGAGCGTTCGGCGTGTTTCGTTGATGTCGCGGAAAGTGTAGGTGGCGGTCACGTTCAGGATCGGGTCAATCTCTTTGCCGCCGGTGAAGGTGACATTTGCCTCGGCGATAGTGAACTTTCTGCCGTAGAGATTGTAGTGTCCTCGAATCGTGCTGACGGTACCGGTCAGATAGAGGTTCTCACAGTCCTTGACCGCCTTCAGATCACCGCTGAATTCGATCTGCATGTCCTTGCCGTAAACCCAGCTATTGCGCGGAATATTGATTCTTGCAGTCCCGTAGGTGTTCTTGGAAAAATTGATCTCTTGCTTCGGATTGGGGATCGCGATCGAACTTGTGTCGGTCAGCGCTTCCACCAGCAACGGTTTCTGGCTCGGTAGCGCCGGCCCCGATCCGCCGGTGAACTGGTCGATATCGATGCGCGATTCGATGACCTTCACATCGGCGTCGAACTGCGGCTTTTCCATGTTGCCGAACAATTTGATATCCATGTCCGAGACCAGCCGCATCTGCCGCTTGCGCGAGAACTGGAACTGCTTAGCCAGGAGGTGGATGTCGAATCCCTCGACGAATCTCTCTTTCATGTCGCCGAGATCGATCGCTCCCGATGCGGAGAGAGTGCCTGGTCCACCTTCTGCGAAGAGCGTATCGAGCCGCACGGAACTGGTGTCGCCGGAAAGTTCGAGAAAGAGGTCTTCGTAGCGCGTATTGAGCTGTCGGATGGTCAGCGATTTACCGGTCAGCTTGATCCTGCCCTGGACGTCGTGGTGCTTCGTGTCGCTTTCCGCTTCGACATCCATCACCAGATGCCCTTTCTCAAGCTCGACCTGCTCGGTAAACTCGTTCAGGAAGCCGATGTCGATAGAGTCGCTCACGACGCGCACCGTGATCAGCGAATCCGCCGTCAGCGGGATGTTCTTCAGGAAGCGTCCAAGCGGCGCCGAGGCGTCGAGCGTGATCTGTTCGTCGGTGGTGAAGCGAACCGCGGCATGTGCCTTCGCAACGTTCTGGAGTGTTGTTACATCCGCGTCAACGCCGGCGATCCGGTACGGATCCCAGGCAAGATCGGTCAGACGCAGCTTCGCGTCGGCGTCCGGTCGGTCAATCGATCCACCGAGTACGATGTCCAGATCGAGCGTCCCCTCGGCTTGATTGTCGTTCTTCAGGAAGCCGTTCAGGATCGAGAGGTCGAGTGAATCGATGACGATCATGGCGTCCATCAAGCCGTTTGGCTCGTAGTAACCGGATGCTGCGATGCGTTGCGGTGGCGAGGCGAGATTGAAATTGTATATCGAATATCGATCTGCGTTGAACAGAACGCGCGTCGAGTCACTCGCGAGCCGCCAGTGTTCGCCGTCGAGATGGAAATCCAGCACGGGCAGCTCGATTTCGCCGGGACGGTACAATGCCCGAAGCGAACCGTAGCGTTCGGCATTCTGTTGTAGAATCAGATTCGCGATTAGCTCCTGCTCATGATACGAGGCATCGAGCGCGAGGCTGTCGATCGCGATGTCGTTATAGCGCAGTTTCTCCAGCACGACATTGCCATCCGCGTCGATTTGCTTGTCGATGAGCGTTCCATCCGCGTGAAGCATGAGTTGTTCGACAGACAGGTCGTTTATTTGTGTGCCTGAAGCGCTCAAGTCGGTCGAGAAGCGCATTGATTCGGGCTTGCCATCGACCTTTGCCGATAAGTGTACGCTACCTGCGAGTTTGTCCAGACCGGCAATCGATCGCAGTTTCGAAATGTCCGACAAATCCGCGTCGAACGCGATGTGATGCGGCCCTTCGAAGTTGCCGTAGCCGGTGCCGGTGATCTTGCCATCTTCGGCATCGATATCGAATTTCTTCAGCTTGTAGTTTCCGTCGTCGATGCCGAGTGCAATTTTCCCGGAATCGATCCGGTAATCGCCCAGCGTGGTTTCTTTCAGATCGATGTCGATATCAGCCATCAAGTTTGTAAACGCTCGCAATTCGCCTTTTGCGGAATAGTCCAGCCGGGTCTGCAAGTCGAACGGTATCTCGGAAATGGCGTCACGTCTGGACTCTATTGTCAGGCTTCCATCGACTTCGAATGGACGCTGCGGATCGAACAATTTTGCTTTCCCTGTAAGTGATACAGCAGTGCCCTCGCTTTTTTCAAGTCTGATATCGAAAGTCTGGGTCTCATGTGTATAATTGACATTTAACGTTGCGGTTTCCAGCCTGTGCTGCTCATATTGAAGCCCAGTGCCTTTGATCCTGGCTTCTGCTTTACCGTCAGGAACAAGCCCTTCAGTGTCGTCGATTTCGATTGTCACATAGCGCGAAGAGAAGGGAATTCCCCAGTCCTTTTCGAGGTCGAGACGCTGACTGCTCACAGAGAGGGAGAAATCATTCAGGTTTCGATAATCGGGGATCAAGATGGAAATGTTGAACTTATTTGTTCCCACGGATGTTCTGAACTGATTCTTTATTCGTCCCTTTAAAGCAATAAAGGTTGAAAACAGACTGATTTGATTTGGATGCTTGAATGCCGGTCGGAACGATTGGATATCGCGCAGATCAAATGGTAACAATCTTACGCAAAGCTCAGCCATGTCATTGTTATAGTTACCGTTAATAAAGATATTGCTGCGGTCTGTTTCGATGAGGAGTTTTCTCAGGTACAGCGTCGAGTCTTGCCTGATTGCTTGCGCGGTCAGTTTCTTCAGGTGCATGTCGTCTGTAGAGAAGGAGAGGTGCTTCAGGGTAGCATCCATCTCTTCCGGCGTCATCGAGAATGCGAATGCGAGCTCGAAGTCGCGTACTTCCTTCGGGATGCGCGGGTCGAGGGCGCGGATATCGAAATTCGTGTTCGTGATGCGCAGCGACGTCAGGGTGAGATAGAGGTCGAGCGGCTTCGACGGCTCTTCAGGCTTGGATTCGGATGGCTTCACAAGGTGCATCAGGTTCCAGGTGCTGTCGGGAAGCTGCTCAGCAATCACATAGACCGAATCGATGCGGATCTCGTTGACGGTGAATTTCCTGCTCAACGCCTGAAAGATATCGTAATCGAGCTTGATGGAGCCGATACGCGCGACTGTGGAACGATCCTTCTTCAGCACGATACCGACTATTTCGATATGTTGCAGCGGTTTACCACAGATCGACGCGATGGATATCTCCGCGTCGAGGATGTCGTTCGCGATCTTTACGCCGGCATAGCGGATCGCGGGATTGAGCCATCCGGCTCGCAGCATCAGGTAGAGTAAGCACACGAACAGCAGGACGACCAGCACGATGGCGACGACCGTCTTGAAGAAAGCTGCGACAAAGCGCCTAAAACGCGTGCCCGATGCTTGCATGAATCTGAAGCTCCTTCTTCTCTTCGAAAACCGGTGTGGCGAAGTCGAGTCGGATCGGCCCGACCAGCGTATCGACCCGCAGTCCGACCCCGCCTGCGAAATGCAGTTGTTCGGCGATGTATTCGTACGAATCGCGCCAGACGTTACCGCCGTCCAGGAAGACGACACCGGAGAAAATGTCGTAGATTGGGTAGCGCAGCTCGAGGCTTCCTTCGAGCAGGCTGTTTCCGCCGCTGGGATAGCCGCTTTCGTTCTTGGGCCCGAGCTGATAGCGCTGCCAGCCTCTTACCGAGTAGCTGCCGCCTGCGTAGAATCGATCCTCCACCGGTGTGGTGCTGCTCTCGCCGAAAGGCTCCAGCGCGCCGCCGTGGATTCTCGCGGCGACGACCAGCCAGCTCGCCACCCTTTGATAGACCCTGGTATCGAGCACGATCTTGTAGAACTCGTAGTCGCTGATCTCGCGGATTGGCGCGACCGAATAGGCGATCCCGGCGTAGAAACCTTTCTCGGGATTTAACGCTGGACGCGAGGAATCGTAGTAGTTGCCGACGGTGAAGACGGTCTTTTCATAAAGGTCGTCGGCCGTTTCGCCGAACACCTCCTCGTCGGACAGCCGGATTTCCACCAGGTCGTTCTTCTCGTAGGTTGCGTTCAGGTAGCCGGAGATGTTGTTGGTAAAGGATTTCTGGTAGCCGGCGGTCGTGCCCAGGCGGTTGATGGTGTAGCTCAGCTCGCGTTGCTGTTTGAAGTACGGTCCGAAGCTCAGCTCGCCGTGGGAGTTGAGAAAATCGGGCTGCGCGAGGGTCATGCTCGAATTGACCGGCTCGAGATAGGAGTGCTTGAGGTAGATGTGCAGCCTTCGAACGCCGCCCAGAAAGCCCAGTTTACGGTAGTCGATGAAGACGCGGAAGCGATCCTCGATTCCCCAACCGGCACCGACTTTCAGGTTGTGGCGAGGCGCTTCGGTCATAAGGATCTCGATGGGGACGCGGCCGTCCTCTTCCTCACCCAGTAGCGATTTGACTGTCACTGAACGGAACATGCCCAGTTCGTATATGCGCCGCTGCGCGGTCTTTAGCGACGACTGCCGGTATTCGCCGCCGTCGATGGATTCCGTCTGTCGAAGCACGTAGGGATCAAGATCATGCTCCAGCCCGGTCAGACGGATTCCGTTAAAGCGGCAGTATTTTTTCGGCTCGATCGTCCACCGGATGTCTGTCCTGTGGTATTCGGGATGCACATCCAGCTTGAAATCGATGTTTGCGAGCGGATAGCCGTTTTCCAGAAATTCGCTATGGATCGCTTCCTGACGGTCGAGAAGAGCTTGATCGCGGAATCGTTCGCCCGTTTGGAGCGGATTCTTCACCTCACTCACGATCTCCTCGAATCGGGTGGAATCGACGGGCAGAACGCTGTTTTCGATCCGGTCGATCAGGATCGACTCGCCCTCGTCTATGTGGAAAATCAAATCTACGCGCCCTTTATCGTGTCTGGTTTCGATCTCGTACGTCAGTGTCGCATCGAGAAATCCTTCCGTACGGTAGTAGTGTAGAATTCGGGTGGTGTCGCGTACCAGCGCGTCCTGATCGAACAGACGATCCTCTTTCCAGAACTGGATCCGATAGAGAAAATCGTCTTCCTTAAGCTCCATGTGGTCTTTCAGGTCGGATGTCGAGAGGGTTTGGTTTCCCTCGAACCGGATATCGCGCAGCTTGTAGCCGTCCTGCGCGACGAGCAGGATCGCCGGGATTGCAAGGAGAAGGAGAATCGCGATTCTTCGGTTCATCTGGCGACGCGGAATCCGATAAAATTGTTGCGCGCGGTGGGTTTGGCCGAGCCGCGATAGTAGGTTTTCATGTGTTTGAACGGGAAACACCAGGCGCCGCCGCGAACCGATTTCAGCGTTCCCTTGTCCGGTCCTTTCGGATTGGTTGCTTCCGAGTCCTTGTAATACTCGGCGTCGTAATAGTCCTGGCACCATTCCAGCAGGTTTCCCGACATCTCGTACAGGCCCAACTGGCTAGGCGGTAACGATTTAACCGGAAACACCGAGTGCCAGAGGTCGTCGTTTTTATCGATGAGGAAGTTCATCTTCGCGTGGTCGGGTCGGTTGCCTTGCGAGTAGAGGACTTTCCTGCCCCGGTTGCGCCCCGCAAATTCCCATTCCGCCTCGGTGGGCAATCGACCGCCAAACCACTCGCAGAAACGTTTCGCGCCGTACCAACTCACCTCGATCACCGGGAACGAACTGTACGGCTCGATCGTCTCATATTTTCCGCGATCGGTCTTGCGGATGCGGCAGTAGGGGCTGGATAGATTGATCCAGTCGTAGAGCGGCTCGGAGTGCTTACCCATGGCGTTGAGAAAGGCGCAGAACTGATGGTTGGTGACAGTCGTCTCGCTCAGGCTGAAGTCCGGGAGCGTAACCTCGTGTAGCGGTACAGCGCTGGAAAGAGTCTCGTTCTCGAAGTCGCCCATCTGGAAGCTTCCGCCGGGAATGTCGATCATGTTGACCGGCTCGTCATGCACCAGTTTGTCGAGGCAACGCTTGCGATACTTATTCAGCTTCGAATTGCTGGTCACGGACAGCACCGATTGCAGATTAAGGTACGCCGGCTCGTATTCTTCGCGCGCCATGTATTGCCGGATTTTCTTCTCTGCTTCGTGCAGGATTCTTTCTTTACGATGCCGCACCTGCCGTTCCTTCGGAAACTCGACGGAAAGGTCGTGCAGCGTGCGCAGCGCGTTGTCCTCCGTGGGTGTCCAGAGCTGATTACTCTTCTCCTGGACATCGGCTTTTTTCAAACGTTCGTGGAACTCCTGTGGCAGGACGGGCTTCTCCTTTTTCTCCTTCTTCTGCGGGAGGATCGCCGGTAAATTCTTGCGGATCAACCGGATAAGCTGATAGACTACCAGGAGCAGCACGAGCAGCGCCAGTCCGAAGACGATCTTGTCCATGATGGTCGAGCGATGCCAGATGATCTGCTGCCTGCTGGGCTCTTCCTGCTGCCGTTGCTGCATGTAGTCGTTGTTTTTATCGGTCAGCCAACTGCGATCTTTTTCCGGCAGATCCGGGTTTCCCTGATTCTGCACCGATTTCAGCGTCTTTTGATTACGAAGCGATGCGAGATTTTGCAACCGATTGCGCGAGATATCCAGGTGTTGAAGATTGGGCAAACTGCGTATTGCATCGACAGTCTCCAGATCGTTACCGGACAGGTCGAGCCATTTCAGGCGATTCAGTTGCATCAAGCCGCCGGGATAGAAGTCGCGGATGCCGTCGATGTCGAGACCCTCGAGGTGGCGAAGGTGCTCCAGGCTGCGAAGGTCGGAGATACGCTCATTTTTCCACAGGTCGAGGAACCGCGTGTTGTCCGGTAGATTCTCGATGGTTCTGCCGGAGACCATCTCACCCAACCGCACCGCGAGATTCGGATTAGGCTGATTCAGGAGATCGTCCCGGTTCAGCTCGATATCGCTGTGAATGAAATCGAGGTTCGGCGGCAAGGGAAGATCGTCGCGGCTACGGATGTGGATACCCGCGAGACGGTCGTTGAGATAGACGCGGTTCTGCTCGAATCGGATACGGAGCGGATCCTCGCCGCTGTAGATGAATTCGAACGCCGGTTCGCCGCCTTTTCGAAGGTCGTGCAGTTGCACCAGATCGCCGACTTGCAGATCGTCGGGCGACAGAATCGCTTCGGGCTGGAAATTGACCGATGCGTTGAGTGGCGGACCGTCGATTTGAATCGGGTTTTGCTGGTCGGATAGTCGTCGGATGATCTTCAGATAGAATGGAATGATCAATAGCAGCAAGATCAATAGAATCAATAGATTGCGTGTTTCTTTGCGCAGGTCGCTCTTGAGATCCTGAATCTGGCTCCGGAAGAATATGCCGAACCCCGTTGATTTGCCCTCAGACGGCGCTTTCTTCTTTGATTCTTTCAGGGCGACGATGATCCGGGAGAAATCGGAATAGCGATGCTCGGGGTTGGCGGCGATGCACTTCAGGATGATGTCGCTCAGATCGGAGCTCTCTTTGTAGAGGTGGGACGGCAGGTCGTAGGTGTAATTACCGTCGCGATCGAGCTTGAAGGGGTGATTGCCGTGCACCAGTTCGTAGAGCACGATGCCGTAGGAGAAGATGTCCGAGCGCCGGTCGGCAGGTTTCCCCTCGATGTGTTCCGGCGCCATGTAGGCGGGTGTCCCGGCAGTGGAGTTCATTTTCAAACCGATCTGCCCGGCGATTCCGAAGTCGCTGATCTTGACGTTGCCTGCGTTGTCCAGGAGCATGTTGGACGGCTTGACGTCCTGGTGGACGATCCCCTGATCGTGCGCTTCTTTCAGCCCCTGCGCGATCTGCAACGCGATCTGCCGGATCGTTTTGCCGCTCTTGCGTGCCTTCTGCAGATTGCTCTCGAGGTTGCCGCCCTCGACGTATTCCATGTCGAGGAAGATGTATTCGCCGTCTTCGTGGAAGTCGTAGATACGGATGATGTTGGGATGATTGATACGGGCGAGCGTACGTGCTTCCTCGCGCAGGTCGGCGATGATGTGCAGGTTTTCCTCACGACGACCGAACACCTTCAGCGCTTTCGGGATGTCCATCTTTCTGTCGAATACCTGATAAACCGCGCCGAAGGAGCCTTCGCCCACCTTCCGGATAACCTGATAACGTTCGTCCAGGATTGTTCCCTTTTCGATATCGGGAATGGAACGCTCGCCTCCTCCGAAGGCGTAACTCTTTGCCTTCGTCTCGTTTATAGGATCGCGTATCCTGGTCTTGTTGTCGTGATCTTTCATGCCCGTTGCATCCATTCATTTATCGTTTTCACCAAATAGAATTTAATGATATGCGGTTCGGGATTGTCAAGGATTATTGCCCTCATCCCCCGCCTTCCCTCGATACGCTCGTACCTCGCTACTCGGGATGACACGCAAGCGGGCGAAGGAGCTATAAGGAGTATATTCATCCGAAGCGCGATGTCCCCTCGCCCACGCCCTTTGTCATCCCGAGTAGCGAGGTACGAGCGTATCGAGGGAGGGACAGGTTGAGGGCTACTCCGGTTTCGGCGAGAGGTAATCGAAATTAAGCAAGTGATCGATGATATCGGATGGGATGATCGATGCCGTGCCGCGCTTGTTGGCGAGCATATCGGCAGTGAATCCCAAAAGCCAGCTTCCGGCGAGGGCGGCCTGCGCGGCATTGTGTCCCTGCGCGATGAAGGATACGATTATCCCCGCCAGCACGTCACCGCTGCCGCCGGTGGAGAGTCCGTTGTTGCCGTTGATGTTGAACACGAACGGAACTCCGTCGTAGAAGAGACTGACGTTGCTCTTGAGCAGGATCGGACACCCGTAACGTTCGTGGAATTTTTCGAGCATCCCGATTTCGTCGGTCTCGACATCCTCCAAGTCGCAATCCATCAGCCGTGCGAACTCGCCCAGATGCGGTGTGAGCAGCACATTGGGATGGTCTTTCACCAGTTCCTGCAAGACTTCGCTCTTCGCGATGCAGTTGAGTCCGTCGGCGTCGATGACAGTCGGGATGGTGCTGCAGAGAATGAATTCCATGAGCTCCATGGCTTTCTCGCCTGTTCCGATGCCGGGTCCGATGAGGATGGCGTCGGTCTTCTCGTGTTCGGCGATGATCCGCTCCCGATCGATTTCACCGGATTCGAGATAAGGTATCGGATGGGTCATCACTTCGGTCAGCTTGGTCTCGTATATGGTTTCCATGCCGGGTGTGTGGTAGAGCCGGATGATGCCTGCGCCGCTTCGCAGCGCCGCGTTCGATGCCAGCACCGCAGCGCCGGAGAATCCCGGCGATCCTGCAAAGATGGATACTCTTCCATATACGCCTTTGTGTGAATAATTCGAGCGATAGGGCATGGGCGGGAAGTCGTTGAGGATCGCCTTGGGTGGCGTTTTGTAATAGAATTGCGGCGGGATGCCGATATCGATGGTGATGAGCTTGCCTGTGCACGCGGCGCCGTCGCAGAGGTAGTGTCCGTATTTCGGGGGCCGCCATGGTCAGGGTCGTTTGCGCCATGACAGCCACATCGCCTACGCCGGTGTTGGCGTCGAGGCCGGAGGGGATGTCGATGGCATAGACCTCGGCGATACCCTGGTTGATCCAGTGAATCGCGGTCGCGTACGGCTCTTTCATCTCACCCTTGAAGCCTATCCCGAAAAGGGCGTCGATGATGATATCGAACGCGGGGAGGTTTTCTTCGTCGAATTCGAGGAAGGGAATTTCGAGCTTTCGGCAGAGTTTGTAATTGGTGCGGGTTTCGGGCGTCATCTTCTTCTCGTCGCCGATGAAGGACGATCGAGACATTGTGCCCTGCGTTTGTCCAGCCAGCGCGCGATCACGAAACCGTCGCCGCCGTTGTTTCCGTGTCCGCAGAAAATACCGATATCCACGTCTTCATCATCGATATCTTCGATTATCTTTTCAGTGCTGGCTCTTCCGGCGTTTTCCATCAGCACGGCGCTGGGGATGCCGAAATCCTTCATCGTGTAGCGATCGACCTTTTGCATTTCTTCTCTGGACAGGATAAACATAGCGGATACTCCTTATTTTTCGGGTAGCATGATTTCGATGGTCGTTCCTTCGCCGATCGTGCTTTCGAGAACTTTGATGCGTCCTTTGTGATAGTCTTCGACGATGCGCTTGGCGAGGCTCAGTCCCAAACCCCATCCGCGACCTTTGGAGGTGATCCCCGGCTCGAATACTTTGCTGAACTGCGATTTCGGGATACCGCTTCCCTCGTCGCGCACCTGGATGTAGGTGTTGGTGTTCTTGCATGCCGCGGTCAGGATGATATTGCCGCCCTTGTTCTTCATGGCGTCGATGCTGTTCTTGACCAGATTCTCGATGGTCCAGCGGATCAGGTCGGGATCGATATTGATGATCTTGTCGTCGATTTTGCTGATCAGGTGAATCTCGATCTCGTTGTCGAGGGTTGGGCAGACGGGTATTGAAATAGGCGATGGTCTCTTCGAGGATCGAATTGATGTTGTAGGGCTTGAGTTTGACCGCGGAACCGATCTTGCCGAAGCGGTTGACCACCTTCTGCAGGTGCGCCACGTCGGCCTTCATGTGGTCGATCATTTCGATCATGCCGTCATCCTGGCAACTGCCCTCGATACGCATTTTGAGCAGATCCAGCCAGGCGAGCAGGGAGGAGATGGGCGTTCCGAACTGGTGCGCGGTCTCCTTGGCGAGTCCGATCCAGAGCTTGTCTTTCTCGCTCTTCTTGACCAGGAATACGCCGTGCAGACCGAAGATCACGAATACCAGCACCAGCGCCATCTCGAAGATGGGCATGTAGCGCAGTTGTTTCATGGAGAAGGGCTCGCTGTAATAGACATAACCGAAGATGTTGGGCATCGGGATGCTGTCACCGGTTTCTTTCGCCAGTGGCATACCGTAGAGGCTGTCAGAGGTGGTGTATTGCAGCGATATCGTGTTGTTGCCGTGCATCTTATGCAACTCTTCGCGCAGGATTTTCTGTTTCTCG
Source organism: Cloacimonadales bacterium (SeqCode) (assembly GCA_963666875.2). GTDB lineage: Bacteria > Cloacimonadota > Cloacimonadia > Cloacimonadales > JAIOQZ01. The sequence goes on along the minus strand of CAXXPU010000019.1, from coordinate 1,499 downwards.
GCGTCCAGGTATTCGAAGGGCAGATTGTCAATGTCGATGTTTTTCCACGCGATCGGCTCGTTCCGGTTGTCGGTGACGATGATCTTGTAGTCGATGTTCTGGAAAATCTGCTCCTGGATGTATTCAACCAGGCGATCCTTCCATATCTCGGTTTCCCAGTCGTTGTCCGTCAGCAGGGTGAAATACCGTGCGAACAGGTTGGGTACAATGTGGGCGTCCTTGCGCGCGTGGAAGATCAGCCGGTTCGAGTAGATCACGAAGAAGATCATGATCAGCGCGCTGCCGAAGATGAAATAGAATTTCAGCAGCAGGTTGCGGTCACTTCCTTTTAACAGCTTCCCAAACTTCATCGAGTTGCTCCAGCGTTTGTTCGTGCATGTCCAGACCGTCCTTGGCGAATTCCTTCTCCACTTGCCGGAATCGGGTATCGAACTTCCGGATCGAGCCGCGCAGCGCGGCCTCGCTATCGACATTCAGTTTCCGCGCGAGGTTCACTACCGTGAACAGGGATGTCGCCGATCTCTTCCTCGATTCGTTCCTGCGGCTCGGATTCCCAAGCCTCCTCGAACTCGTCGAATTCCTCACGCATCTTGTCGAATACCGGCTTGGCGTCGCCCCAGTCGAATCCGACGGACGCCGCCTTCTCCTGCATCCGTTGCGCAACGATCAGGCCCGGCATGCTGTGCGGGATGCCGTCGATGGCGGAGCGATCCTTCTTCTCCTTCTCCAGCCGTTTCAGCCGTTCCCAGTTCATCTTGACCTCGTAGGCGTCGGTGGCCTCGGTGTCACCGAAGATATGCGGGTGCCGGCGGATCAGCTTGGTGCAGATGCTCGTCAAGACCTCCGCAGCGGTGAAATACCCCGCTTCCTCCGCCAGCCTGATCTGCATCACGACGTGCAGCATGATATCGCCCAGTTCCTCGCAGAGGTGTTTCTGGTCGTCGTGCTCGATTGCCTCGATAGCTTCGTAAAGCTCTTCGATGAAGTTGGGCACCAGCGACCGGGAGGTCTGTTTCAAGTCCCAGGGACAGCCGTTTTCCGGATCGCGCAGCCTTGCCACGACTTCGATCAGTTCGTCGAATTCTTTCATGTGTAACCTTTCAAGTAAAAATATTTCGGATAGAAAAAAACGGTGCGGTTGTTTGTCAATGAAAAGACTGGGCAAACTTGCGATATTCCCCTGTGGGCGAGGCTGTGTAAAGAACGAAGCAGATTTTCGATTTCTATTGTAAGGGCAACCTTCTCAGACTGTGTGAAAATAGACACGACACGATTGCTTCGTTCGATACCAGATGTTTTTCTATTGTAGGGGCAGGTCCCCGTGCCTGCCCTTCCATGCCTTATAACCAACTGTTTATTAAGCGCTTGCAACGTCTATGTCATGTTGGCAAAGGATTGAGAGGTCAGGCACGGGGGACCTGCCCCTTATATGTTGTCATTTAGAATACCTTGATGGGAAATTCAGCGTTCATATTCTGAGGTAAAAGTATTGCCCGATG
>CAXXPU010000018.1:0-230473 GCA_963666875.2 Cloacimonadales bacterium (SeqCode) | reverse complement strand
CGTTAACGGATCGAAGTCCGTAAAGCTTGCGGCAATCTGCCATATCTTTTTCTCGCCATTCAAGTTGTATTATCGTCGGGGTCTGCCGTTTCCGGTAAAGCCATCCTTGATAAATCGCTGGGTATTCAAGAACCTCGTGACCGCCGTACTTGTAAACGGACAGGGGTACCGTAAAACCGATGGAGGTTATTTGCAATCGGTATGATATCCCCATCCAGGTGATACCGAACGGATTGGAAATTCCTGAAATCTCTCAAAATAAAAAGCAGCCGCCGGTGGTTATCGCTGCCGGTCGTTTGGAATACCAGAAAGGATTCGATCTGCTGATAACAGCTTGGAAGAAGGTTACGCAACAACACCCGAATGTACGGTTAAAAATCTTCGGCGAGGGCAGCGAGAAAGAAAATTTGCAGCACCTAATCAACGATTTGAAGCTTCAGCAACATGTCGATCTTGCCGGTTTTTCGCCCAATCTCACGGATGATCTGCAAAGCGCAAGTTTCTTTATTTTATCCTCCCGCTGGGAAGGCTTGCCGAATGTGGTTCAAGAAGCCATGGCAAACGGTCTTGCCTGCATCGGTTTTGATAATACGGCTGTTGATGAGCTTGTGAGACACGAGAAGAACGGATTGCTCGTGCAGGCGTTTGAAACCGACAAACTTGCGGAGTCTATAATCCGACTGCTTGATGAACCGGAACTCGCGATTCAAATGGGTGAAACTGCACGTAAGATCATTGAAGACGAGTATAATCAGGATAATGTGTTCGAACGTGTACAAGCTTGGGCAGAAAGTTTTAACGGAAAAATACACGAGTAACGATTTTGAGGTTGTGCTATCTCCGGAGTATTCAGAAATTATCCCCATATCGTCATTGCCCGGAACCGGTTCTCATTGTTCTCGATGATTACGATGAGGTCGTTTTACGGTGGAGGGAGCATAGAAGAAAATGAGATATAAAATCGTGACAGTGAAATCCATAGGGATCGTTCAAGAAATCCATCGAAGAAAAAGCACTACAGTTGAGTATTCAATCACTGGAATCGAATGACAAGCATCGGAAGCCTATGTCTGGTTCGACTGCCTGTTTCCATAGAATTACGTTTGAGATAAATCACCCGGTGTTCAATACAGAGCATTCCCACTGTATTTTAACACCTCAAGCTTCTTTTGAAGGCGTAATAGCCGCACGCTGTTCTCTTCCAGACGACGGTTATCCTTATCCAATTCAATCAATTTCATCGTGAATCGAATTGCCTGATCGTAGTCATTTTCTTTGTGTTCGTAGTGCTTGGCGAGCTCCAGCAGGGCGTATTCGGAGTCGCACTCCTGCAGCCAGATCGATACCGCCATTGCGAGGTCTCCCATCCGCTTGCAGAGCATGGAATAACGCGGTTTCAAGCCATCGACCGGCTCGGTAACTTTTTCATACTGCGCGCGCGCACGATCGTTTTCATCAATATTCTCGTAGAATTTGCCCAATTCGAATCGATCTAGGATCTTCTCGTCGAATGCATCGGGATTCTCCAGTATCGCGGCGATAAGCTGATGGAACGCCGCCAGACTGACGATGTCCTCTCGATTGTGGTAGAGGACGCCCTCGAAGAATTCTGTGTCGCGCGTCTTGAGGAAGTCGAAATAGAGCTGTGGGATCATGTAGCCCGGGATGTCCTCTTCCGACCGGACGATGCCGAGGATGAAGTACTCGAGTGCGCTGAGCTGGCAGGTATCGGAGCGGTTTTTCCACAGTCGTCGCGCGGGGTGCAGGAGGTCGTAATGGTGCATGTCGTCGAAGGGCGAGGGGAATCCACAGATGGTGAACCGGCTCTCCAGCAGCGGGATGTCGAAGGACTTGCCGTTGAACGACACGGTGGCACGGGCGTCTTGAAATTCGTTGTCCAGCGCCTCGATCAGGCAAATCTCCTCGCACGGGTCCGCCATCACGTATTGACGCAGAAAGAAACCATCATCGATAAAGCGACCGACACCGACCATGAACGCGTAGGTGCCGGTTCCACCCGCCAGACCGGTCGTCTCGGTATCGATATAGACCACGCGGTGCGGCTCGATCGGTTCTTCGATCCGGGCGTAGCGATCAAGCAGGTTGGTTTTTTCAGGATAACGGATGGGGGAGAGCCAGCCATGCGCGTAGTCTTTCGGAATCAGCGTCTCCCGCACGAAGATGCTGCCACTGGGCGTATCGATGTACCGACCTTCCAGGTGGTCGCCCAGACGGAAGGTGACCGGCTTGGGCTCGCGCTTCTCCCTTGGAGTCAGCTTCAAGCCCAGCAGCTTCAGTTTGTCCTTGATATCGCTCATCGTTGTTACCCGGGACGAATTGTTTCAAGCGGCTCGGATTTGTCGAGATTTCCGTTTTCCATCTTATTCTTGTGCGCGTGACCTGGGTATGACTTCTGAATGTGCCGCTTGCGGCTCTTCCGAATGTTATACCTGAACGTGTGGAAATGAAATCAACATTCAGAAGAGTTGCTGGCGCAACACATTCGAAAGTCGATTTCCGAATGACCATATAAAAGCCCAGAACTCGCGTCCTGGGCTAACATGCATATTAAACCAACCGTTCCTTCTCCCGCATGTGTGTTATCCTGAGCGAAGTCGAAGGATGGCCAGGATGAGCGTTTCTATCTCCAGCGATATTCCAGATCTTCCACAATGATGTAGTAGAAGTAATTCTGGGAAAGATCGACGTCTGTGTCGGTGTATTCGTTGGTCGGTGAGGTGCCGATCTCGACGAATCCGGAATAGGGTAGTTGCGAGCGATAGATGTGATAGAGGTCGGCGCCTGGAACAGCTTCCCACGATACGAGCAGGTCGTTGCCGGAGGTTTCGATCTCGAAGCTGATCGGTGTACGTGGTCGGGCGTCCTCATCGACGTAGAAGCGATATACCGCACTGGATTTTTTCAGACCGTAACTATCGCAAGCGATCACCTTCCAGAAATAGAGATTTCCCGGTCGCAGGAACGGTGAATAGACGTGCGGTTCGGCGACATGGATCGAATCGGGATCGCTGAACGCGGCGGTCGTATCGAGCAATACGGTGTATTCGATGGTGTCGCCCGGATCGGGATCGGTCGCTTCTTCCCACTGGAACTGGATGCTGGTGACCTCGATAGTTGTCTGATTGGCAGGATATGTGAGACTGAATGCATTCGGTGAATTGAGCACGAATGTGGAGAACATCCAGTTCTGCTGGTTCGAATATGTCTCGTGCCCTTGCGTATCGTACGCGACAACCCGCCACCAGTAATCGGAATCGTCTTCCAGAATACCGCCAGCGATACGGTAAGTGTTGGAATTGATGTCATCGACGGTCAGCACGGTGCGCTCGATTTCCGGCGTGTCGCGTATTTCCAGCCGGTAGAGCACAGAGTCACCCGGCGTGGGGTCGATCGCGGCTTCCCAGTTGAAGAGGATGTCGAGTCTGTCGCAGACATCGTCATTCTCGGGAGAAACAAGGTCGAAATTGCTTGGTGATTCGGTGAGAGGCGTTGTCAGCCAGGGATCGTAGAGTACGTGGTCGGACACCCCATCGCCTGTGCGCGAGGTAGTGGGACCGTCGGCGGACCCCCACCAGTTGTAAGTCGCATCGATATCGATACCTGTGGAAGTGTTGTTGACGCCGTAGAGCGTGTTGCCCACGATTGCGTTGGCATTGCCGGAAGCTCCGCCAATAAGAGGGTTTCCGTTCGATTCGCAGTAAATTCCAGTCTGGTTGTAGATAATGCAACTATTGGTAATCGTAGGCGTGGCATTGCTGCCATAGCATCTGATGCCGTGGTTGGCAGACTGATGAATCCCGCATCCGTTCACTGAGCCGGGTGTATCGTAAAACTGCACGTTCGCCTGATTAGCGCCGCCGTATTCGACGAGGCAGTTTTCCAGGATGCAGTTGTTATCATCGGCATGCCGACAGAATATAATGCCTATCCAGTATCCGGGAGTGGGTTCGAGCCCGGTGAAAATCACCCCATCGGCAATCAGCCCACCCAGATATGATGTGACGGTTTGATGTCCGATACTTAACTGGACATTTGCGCCAAAAGCAAGCCTGCAACCGCTGGAAATGGTAAGGATTGCGGTACCTCCCGGTTTAAATACATTTACATTTCCGGTGATTTCGAATGGAATTCCTTGATTGATCCAGATGACCGATTCTTCGATCGCATCGCCTTCTACATAAATGCGATCGATGCCGTTATCGATGAATTGGTTTCCGGCATGCAGGCAATGGACATTGGTCGCGCTGAGCGTAATTGGGTAACTGCCGTTGTTCTGGAATGTGCAGTCCGCGATTTCGGGTCTTGAAATGCGATCAATACGGATGCCGTACTGATCGTTGTTGCGAAAGACGCAGTCTGAAATGCGTGGATTCGAATATTTGATGTAAATAGCAGCTTGATAACTACCACCGGCGTATTCGAAAGTGCAGTGGTTCAATATGCATAATTCGTCATCTGCATTGTCATTGAAAAGAAGACCGTTGGTTCTTTGCGTGTCGTCAATGCTTGTGAAAAGCACATTCTGTGCGGAAATAGATCCAAGGTAGGTGCTTGATGACGAATGACCGATTGTCAATGTGCTGCTGTCGGCGAGTTGTATTTCACAACCGGACTGAATCTCGAGATGAGGATTCTGTGTGCTGTACACATTCGAATTGCCGGTAATGCGATACGGAACACCACAATCCGACCAGATCGCAGATTGCTCGACAGTGCCGCTTCTGACTTCGATTGCGTCGATTCCATTGCCGGTGAAGTTGTTATCTTCTCCTATGCAGCCTATATCGTTGATGTACATGGAGAGTGGGAAATCGCTGCATCCCGAAATCTGGTTACCACTGATCGACGGAGCCGATGTGTCATTGACGTAGATACCGTCTCCCTGTCCATCGAGGACTTCGCAGCCGGTAACGGTCACATTGCAGCGATTGATGAATATCGAGCGATTACTCGTTCCACCGGCGTACTGTATCGTACATCCATTGAGAATCGAATGGTCGGATTCGTAGTTGTTGAAAACGATTCCGGTCCAGCTTCCTGGAGTCGCATTGTATCCGGTGAAAGTAACGCCGTTCGCGACCAGTGTTCCTATGTAGGTCGAGCTGGAAGAATGCCCAATATCGAGGATTTTGCCGGTGTCGAATTGAATCTCAGTCCCGTACTGGATCGTCAGCGTAGGAGAAGCGGTACTTCGGACGTGGATATTGTTGAGCGCTTTGAAAGGAATTCCCTGATTGCGGAGGTAAACATCCTGCATGATGGTATCATCGTGCAGATGAATCGTGTTATCGGTGTTGTCGTGATATGTATTACCGCCTCCCAGTCCATTGGCGTTACTCGGATAGATCATCATTGGTGAAGTGCACCCGGATATTTCCGTATTGGTCATTGTCACTTCCGAATTGTCGTTGGCTTTAATACCGTAACCGCTGACGTTCTCGATTACGCATTGATCGAATACAACCGGCGCCGGCTGAACCAGCATCATGGCTTCCCAACTGTACCCTCCGTCCCGGAATATGCAATTCGTGAACGAATTATCAATGCTGTAGCTCTGGAAAGAGATGCCGTACCACTCTCCGGCTGTTCCCGTTTCACCACGGAACGTTGCATCGTTCGCATGAATACTGCCGGTTAATGAGGAACTGGAGCCATGCCCGATCTGCATGTATCGAGCAGGGGCAAAGACCAGTTCACACCCGTCTTCGATCGTGAACGGTTCTTCGCAGTAATAGACGATAATGTTCTCAGTGATATGATAAGGGATACCGGGATTCGTCCATACCTGTTCAGTATTGATGACATCGTCGAACACGCGAATCATCTGTACGCCATTATCCGTGAAGATATTTGTGGATCCGACGCGACAAGTGAAATTTACAGGAATGCTCAACGGATATGAGCCGCAGTTATCGAATGTACAATCGGTGAATGTAGCGCTGTCGGTATTATTCGTATTGTTGACCCCGATATTGGCGCAGTCGGAAAAGGTGCAGGAAATAAAATCGGGACTACAGTTATTGATGGAGACCATCGCGTTGGACCCGCTACCGCCATACATGAAGTGTGCGTGGTTGATCTGCGTTTCGTCTTCGAGGATTTCATTGTAGAATCGGATGTACGCCCAGTCCCCTGGTTGTGGATCGACTTCGGTAGAGGTGAACACGACTGGCAGTCCATCGGTTCCCATGACACACAGACCCCCGGCGTAAAGCTCCGAGGAATTATGCCCGACGATGATGTACCGGTCGGGATCGATCCGGACTTCGACGCCAGCTTCGATGGTCAGAACCGGCAGCGCGGTTCCATTGATCGTGATATTGCTTTGAATGATGTAGGGCGAACCTGCCAGAGTCCATGTCTCGCTGGAGGTGATGTTCTGATTAACAACTGTTTCACCTGTCATACAGTTGACGAGAGCCAGTAAAACCAGAAAAAATGTAACGTGTTTCATTGTATCTCCTTTGGTTTTTTCTCTGTAAACATTAATAATCAATATCATCCATGCAAATCATTTATGTCAATTCATTTCACCGGGTTAGGTTATCAATCCACTTGTTTTCATGCTTGACGCCATTGTGATTATTGTAGCAATTGACTCTCGAGAATATCGAGGAGAAAATGATACAAAAAATAATATTGCTCGCCATCGCCGGCGCGCTTGGTACGCTGGCTCGATACGGTCTCGCGGCCGGAATAAACCGGATATCCGGTCACGCGGTTTTCGGGGGAACTTTCTTCGTGAATTTGATCGGTTGTTTCACCGCAGGGCTACTGCTGGCGATCTTCGAAAACCGTCTGCATCTCTCGGAACAGGTACGGCTTATCATCCTCATCGGCTTCATGGGTGCGTTCACGACCTTCTCAGCGATCATGGTCGATACGAGCGAATTGGTTCGTTCATCAGCATGGCTGCACGCGATGATGAACGTCGTTTTGCAGAATGGACTTGGGTTGGCTGCGATTTTTGCGGGTGTATTTGTAGGAAAATACGTATAGGCTCTAATAGTAAAAAACGCTCCCACCGGATGGCAGGAGCGTTTAATTTTATACGTTCAATTCGTATGGTTTAGTGATCTTTGCACTTGAAGCTTTCGACCACCTGGCCCTTGAACTGTTCGCGTTTGTAGTAGTGGGTGTGCAGCAGCTTGTGTGCCTTGTGCGAACCCGGTTTTTCGAGGAAGTCCTGATAGATCTTGGCGATCATCGGGTTGTGGTGCGAGCAGCGCTTCGGCAGATCGCGGTCGTCCTGATAGAGACCTTCGCCACGGCGTGCGCGCATGGCGAGGCTGCTACCGAACGGCTGTCCACCGCCACCGACGCACCCGCCCGGGCAAGCCATCACTTCGACGAAGTGATATTCGCTCTTGCCGGTCTCGTCGATCTGCTTCTGGATCTTCTCCATCAGCTTACGGGCGTTGCCCAGTCCGTGCGCGACAGCGACCTTGAGGGTCAGATCGTCGTTGATCTTGACCGACGCTTCCTTGACGCCTTCCATACCGCGGACTGCGGTGATGTTGACATCCGGAAGGTCGTTGCCGGTCACGAGGTAGTACGCGCTACGGAGAGCTGCTTCCATCACGCCGCCGGTCGCGCCGAAGATGGTCGCGGCGCCGGTGTGCTCGGAGAGCTCGAGAACCACGTCTTCGTGGTCGGGAAGGTTCGGGAAGTCGATGCCGGCTTCGTTGATCATGCGGACCAGTTCGCGGGTGGTGAGAACCACATCGACATCCTGGTAGCCGGAGTCTGCCATTTCTTCACGCTGGCACTCGAATTTCTTCGCGGTACACGGCATGATGGAAACGGAGAATATCTTCGCCGGATCGATTCCTTTCATCTCTGCGTAGTAGGTCTTGGCGAGTGCGCCCATCATCTGCTGTGGCGATTTCGCGGTGGAAACGTTGCAGGCGAGGCGCGGGAAGTAGGTTTCCATGAACTTGATCCAGCCCGGTGAGCAGGATGTGATACACGGAAGGTTCTTGGTGCCGGCGACGATGCGTCCGACAACCTCGGTTCCCTCTTCCATGATGGTGAGGTCTGCCGAGAAGTTGGTGTCGAAGACCGAATCGAATCCGAGCATCTTGAGCGCGGTGTACATCTTTGCCGTGGTGACGGCGCCAACGCCCATACCCCATTCCTCGCCGAGCGAGGCGCGGATGGACGGAGCTTCCTGGACGACGACGTGCTTTTCGGGATCGAGAAGCGCATCCCATACGCGTTCGGTGTCGTCTTTCTCGCGGAGCGCGCCGGTCGGGCAATAGACGGTACACTGACCGCAGTTGACGCAAGCGCTGGATGACATGCCCAGAGAGAGCACGGTATCGACGTGCGCGTCGAATCCGCGTTCGGCGAATGTCAGCGCGTTGACGGTCTGGACATCGTTACAAACCTGGATGCAGCGACCGCAGTTGATGCACTTGTTGACGTCGCGGATGATCGAGACGCTGCTGTAGTCCACGGGTCTTTTCACGAGGATGTTCGGCACGGCGGCAGGATCGATATCCATGGTGTAGGCGATCTTCTGCAGTTCGCATTTTCCGTTTGCCACGCAGGTGGGGCAGGCGACGTCGTGGTTCGAGAGGATCATCTCGATGACGGTCTTGCGGATGGAGCGCAGCATCTTGCTGTTGGTCTTGACTTTCATGCCTTCCCATACGGGGGTGCTGCAAGCGCGCTTCGGAGTCGGTGAACCTTCGATTTCAACGACGCAGACACCGCAGGCAGCGGTCGGCTTGAGATCCTCGTGGTAGCACAAGGTCGGGATGTTGAGGCCGATCTTCTTCGCGGCTTCAATAATGGTCGTACCCTGGGGTACTTCCGTTTTGATTCCGTTTATTTCAATGTTTACATTGCTCATTGACAATCTCCCTTTCTGGTTATGCCTTGATCCGGGCTACGAAGTCGTCCCGGAAGTTCTCAATCGCGCTTTTCACGGGCATGATCAAGGATTGACCCAATGCGCAGAACGAGGTTTTGAACATTGCATCGGAAATGACGATCATCTGATCGAGGTCTTCTTCGGTCGCGTTGCCGCTGCGAATTTTCTTGATCAGTTGGGTGAGCTGCTGTGTACCGAGACGGCACGGGCTACAGCGTCCGCAGGATTCGTGGCGGAAGAATTTTACGATCGAATAGAGCATATCGACCATGTCGGTATCTTCGCCCATCACCAGGATAGCGCCGGAGCCGAGGACAGCCGCGTATTCGGCGAGGCTGTTGTAGTCCATCTTCACGTTGAGCATCGAATCGGGCAGGATCACGCCGGCAGCTCCGCCGACCAGCGCTGCTTTGAAGCGCTTGCCGTCTTTCATGCCGCCGCCGAAATCGTTGATGATGCTGCGAAGAGTGGTTCCCATCGGGACTTCGGTCAGACCGGGGGTCTGAACGTCGCCGAGGATGGTATAGACCTTGGTGCCCGGTGATTTTTCCGGACCGATCTTCGCGTACCATTCCGCGCCTTTCTTGATGATGGCGGGAACGTTGGCAAGTGTCTCGACGTTGTTGACGACCGTCGGTTTCTTCCATGCGCCTTCAACGCCGGGGAACGGCGGCTTGCTGCGCGGGATTCCGCGGTTGCCTTCCATCGATTCGATCAGCGCTGTTTCCTCGCCGCATACGTATGCGCCGGCGCCGATCTTGATCTCGATATCCAGGCTGAATCCGGAACCGAAGATGTTCTGTCCCAGGATTCCGTATTCTTTCGCCTGCTCGATCGCCTTGAGTGTACGCTCGATGCAGAGTTTGTATTCGCCGCGGATATAGATGTAGGCTTTGGTCGCACCGACTGCGTAGGCGCAAAGCATCACGCCTTCGAGCAGTTTGTGCGGGTCGCCTTCCATGATCAGACGATCTTTGAATGTACCGGGCTCGCCTTCGTCTGCGTTGACAACGACCAGTTTCTGCTCGGCCTGAAGCGGCGCGGTGAAGCTCCACTTGAGTCCGGTGGGGAATCCGGCGCCGCCGCGTCCGCGGAGACCCGATTTCTTGACTTCGTTCACGACTTCCATGGGCTTCATGCCGGTGAGGGCTTTTTCCCACGCTTCGTAGCCGCCGACCGCCAGGTATTCGTCGATGTTTTCGGGATCGATGATACCGGAGTTGTTCAGCACGATACGTTTGTCGTACGCGAAGTCGTATTGACCCGATTCGGGCGCGTTGAAGACCAGCCGTTTGACCGGTCTGCCCTTGAGGAAGTGTTCTTCCACCATTTCGGGGATATCTTCTACCGTGACGTTGACGTAGGTGGTGTTGTCCGGGTAAACTTGGAGACAGACACCCTTGTTGAAGTAACCCAGAGGACCGGTCTCGAGAATGGAGACTTCGCCTTCCAGGTTCTTACGGGCCAGTTCGCTGCGAAGAGCGCTCAGCACTTCCTTGACGCCGGCTTGAACTGCGGATTCATCTACTCCGACGAGTACGTGTGTCCTGAAATATTTCATTACTCACCTCCCCGGATACGATCAATGATTTTTTCGACTTTTTCCTCGGTCAGGTCACCGTAAACGTCCTCGTTGATCATCATGACCGGGGCGTTTCCGCAGACACCGAGACAGGCACACAGCTCGAGGGTGAACAATCCGTCTCTGGTTGTTCCGCCTTCTTTGACATCGAGGACTCTCTGAAGTTTCTTGAAAATCTTCTCGGATCCTTTCATGAAGCAAGGCGGCGACTCGCAAAGGCGAATGATGTTCTTGCCGCGGGGTTTCGTGCTGTACATGGTGTAAAACGTCAACACGCCGTAAATGTGATTCACGGGCACGTGAAGATATTCGCTGACTTTCGTTACCGCTTCTTCACTGATATAATGCTGAGGATGTGTATCCTGGATATCGTGAAGGATGTAGATCAGGTTCTCTTTGTCAGGCGAATACTTCTTGAAGATTTCTTCGTACATATCCACTCCTTATCTATGATTTAAGTCAATTCTCTTCTTCGAGCAGTTCTTTCTTGTACGCTCTGTATTCGGGACTGATTCCCGGAAGCAGATCGACAGCGCCGACCGGGCACACTTCCTTGCAGTTCCCGCACTTCACGCAGGCGATCTGATCGATAACGTACTTGTCCTGGCGATTGCCGGTGATGCAGGTAACGGGGCAGTTCCTTGCACAGAGGCCGCAGCCGATGCACTTGTCCGTGTCGATACGGAAATGGATCAGCGGAAGACAGACCTTCGCCGGACAGGTTTTCTCCCGGATGTGTGCTTCGTACTCGCTACGGAAGTAGCGAATCGTACTCAGAACCGGATTCGGAGCCGTCTGTCCCAGTCCGCAAAGGGAGGTGGTACAGATCGTCTTGCCGAGGCGTTCCAGTTCCTCGATATCGCCTTCTTCGCCTTCGCCGCTGGTGATCTTGTCCAGAATCCTGTGCATCTGCTTGAGTCCAAGACGGCAGGGAGCACATTTACCGCACGATTCATCCACGGAGAATTCGAGAAAGAATTTCGCCACGTTGACCATGCAGTTGGAATCGTTCATCACGATCACACCGCCGGAGCCCATCATGGCGCCCTTCGCTTTCAGCGATTCGTAGTCGATCTTCACATCGAGATGTTCGTTCGTGAGGCAGCCGCCGGAGGGACCTCCGAGCTGCACGGCCTTGAACTTGCGTCCGTCCGAGATTCCGCCACCGACATCGAAGATCAGTTCGCGCAGACTGATGCCCATCGGTACTTCGACCAGACCCGTGTTGTTCACATCGCCGGTCAGCGCGAAGACCTTCGTGCCCTTGCTGGTGGCGGTACCCATCGATGCAAACCAGTTCGCGCCCTTAAGGAAGATGCGCGGAAGATTCGCGAGGGTTTCCACGTTGTTCACCAGTGTGGGCTGTCCCCAGAGACCGCAGTTCGCGGGGTAGGGAGGCTTGGGTGTCGGTTGTCCGCGTTTTCCTTCGATGGAGGCGATCAGCGCGGTTTCCTCGCCACAGACGAATGCGCCGGCGCCCATGCGGACTTCCACGTTGAACGAGAAGCCGCTCTCGAAGATGTTCTCGCCAAGAAGGCCGAACTCTTTCGCCTGCTCGATCGCAAGCTTGATGCGACGGATCGCGAGCGGGTATTCGGCACGGATATAGAAGAAGCCTTCCGATGCGCCAACCGCGTAGGCGGCGATCATCATGCCTTCCAGTACCCGATGTGGGTCGCCTTCGAGCAGCGAACGATCCATGAACGCGCCAGGGTCGCCCTCGTCACCGTTACAGATGACATACTTGGGAGAGCCTTCAGCGTCAAGCACGTGCTGCCACTTGACGCCGGTGGGGAAACCACCGCCGCCGCGACCGCGCAAGCCGGATTCCTTGACCAGATCGACGGCTTCCTGCGGATCCATTCCGGTCAGCACATTGCCCAGCGCTTCATAACCGCCAAGCGCGATGTACTCCTCGATCTTTTCGGGATCGAGGTATCCGCAGTTTTCCAGCGCGACTTTGATCTGCTTCTTATAGAAGGGGATTTCATCCTTGGTCGGTAAGACCTTGTTTTCCTCTTCAAGCATGAGCCGCTTGACCGGTCTGCCTTTAATAAAATGTTCTTCGATGATCTCTTCGATGTCCTCTACCGTCACTTTACGGTAGAACACACCTTCCGGATAAATCATCATGACGGGACCGTAGTCGCACGGACCCATACATCCGGTTTCGATCAGGTTGATTTCCTGAAGCAGGTTACGTTCTTTCAGTTGATCCTTGAGCGCTTGTTTGATCTTGAGCGCACCGGCTGAAACGCAACCCGAGCCACAGCAAATCAGGACATCGATACGTTTCAGTGACATCTTTCCCCCTTAATCATTCAGATGAGACGACGTACTCGGAAACGATGTTGCCGTTGACCAGATGTTCAACGACCACTTTCCTCGCTTTTTCGGGGTTCATATTACCATAGGTGATTTTCGGTTTGCCTTCTTCGATTACATCGACAATCGGCTCCATCGAAGAGAGTCCCTTTTCGCCGGTCTGTGTCACGACTACATCTTTGATCTGACGTTTCGAAACTTCCTCGAGGAAAGTTTTCATCACTTCACGCGCACCCATCGCAATTCCGGATGTTCCCATACCGACAACCACCTTCATGCGGTAATCGGCGTTGCGCAGGTTCATGTCCTGCTGTGCTTTTTCCCGGATTTTCCTGAGTTCTTCCAGAGTTTTCATCAGAGTTCCTCCATTTTCGTATTTTTTACGCCTTCGTTAATTATTTCGGAAAGGAAGCCGATCACGTCCGGATAGGTGATCGGGACGCCATCCAGTTCCTTCTTGATTTCTCTCGTGTCCAAGGTAAAGTCCCGGGCTCCGTCGAATCCGTTCCGCCGGATGTAAAATAGAAAATCATTCTCGGGATGCCCGACAACAGCGCCCAACATCGTGTCTGAAAGATTTCCGATGGGCATGCGATCAATGTGGTCGAACTTGAAGTGCGCCGATATTTCTGTTCCCTCTCCCGGCTTGCTGACGATGGTGAAGTCGCCGCCACAGGCCTCCGCGTTCTGCTTGAACAGAGGTATGCCCAGGCCGATCTTCTTGATCCGTTCGACCTTGGTAGTGTAGAACGGATTCATCGCGTTCTCGATCGTCTCTTTATCCATGCCGCTGCCGTTGTCCCGAATCAGGAACGACATCTTGTTGCGGGGTACGTCCGCGCGGATCTCGATTTCGACCAGCGCTGCCCCCGCTCGCACGGAGTTTTCGATCATGTCCAGAAGATGGAGTGAAATATCCTGCATCAAGCCCTGTACTTATCAATGATCTCTTTCAGCTTTTTACGGTTGTCGATCCTGCCGTAGGTCTCTTCGCCGATGACGAATACCGGCGCAAGCGAGCAAGCGCCCACGCAGCGTACCGCCGAGAGGGTAAACAGGTTGTCTTCGGTCGTTTCGCCCATCTTGATCTTCAATTCGTCTTCCAGCATCTGAACCAGGCGGTCGGCGCCTTTCACGTAGCAGGCTGTGCCGAGGCATACGTTGACGAGGTTCTTGCCGCGAGGCTGCATGGAGAAGAAGTTGTAGAAGGTTACAACGCCGTAGATGTGGTTGATCGGGACTTCGAGCCCCGTCGCGATGAACTCCAGCACCTCCGGTGGGAGATAGCCGAAGATTTCCTGCGCTTTGTGCAAGACCTCGATCAGAGGATTGCGAAGAGGTTTCTTTTCCTCGATGACGACTTGCAGTTCTTCGTAGAGTTTGTTTTTGGGTGCAGGGTGTGCGTTCATGGTCACTCCTGTGATCGTATTGAATGTTCAAATCGAGTGTGATTCGAAAAATGGGGACAAATTGCCTGTAGATGATCGACGTGCTTATCGATTACAATCATTGCAACTCCTTCCATTTCCGAACTCATTTGTCTGAACTGCATGTCGCTGTCAAATGAAAACTTTACACGTTAAACGATTTCCTGACGCAACGGATATTGAGACTCAATCTCATTGGGTTTGATTTCGAGCTAATACGTTATAATACAGCGTGATAGGGTAGGTATCAGGCATTTTGATGATGTAAAAATAAGTTGCTATAATATATGAGAAAATGAACAGCTATTGGGGAATTATTAATACTTAACGACAAACCAGTCCGAACGCCACAGCAAGAAATCCCGCCCCGTTGTAAAGACCGTGCAGCAGGATGCCGAGCGTTGTGTTTTTCGTCTTCCATACGGTGTAGGGAACGACAATCATGATGGGCAGCAGGACGATCATCAGATCGACGCCGAAAGCCGCGTGGAAACCGAGCCAGAGAAGTCCGTTCCACACCCAGCTCGTCTTGTTGTTGTGCTTCTCCATGCGGGGGAGCAGGATTCCGCGCCACATGAATTCCTCGCCGAAGATGATCAGCAGAAACGACGGCAGCCACAGAAGCAGCATCCAGTATTGATCCGGCTCGAAACCGTAGAAGTTTATGAATGGCGCCTGCATCTCCAGGATCGGTACAGCCGGCGCAATGGTGTGAACCAGACGGTTGAAGCCGAGGATGATTCCTGTCCCGATGCCGATCGAGACGAGTCCGATGATAAACCACTTCCAGTCAGAGGCGGACATCTTTTTCATGCGCAGTCGGTCGAGGATGCCGTTGCGACCTTCCTTCTTCGCCACGATCAGCGCGTGAATCAGCATGGGCAGAAAGACGAATACCGACCCGCAGAAGAACCACGCCAGGATGTTCGTCCAGCCGTAGGTTTCCAGATAAGGCATGATGTAGCGGGTCGCAGCGAACAGCAGCACGCCGTAGATGATGTAATACAGGAGTGCGCCGCGCGGCTTGATTGGTTTCACTCTTTCGACGGTGATTTTACGATGGTGTGTCATCCGATTCCTTTTCTGAATATGAAATAGACTGCGCCCAGCAGGCACAGGCTCGCCCACAGATAATCGAGGGACAGCCGCTGGCGCATGTAGAAGATACAGAACAGTGCGAAAACGGTCATGGTGATCACTTCCTGGATGATCTTGAGCTGCGGCAGTGAATAGACCTGAAAGCCGATGCGGTTTGCCGGAACTTGCAGGCAGTATTCGAAGAATGCGATTCCCCAACTGATAAAGATAACCATGAGCAGCGGTCGGGCTGAAAAATCCTTTAGGTGACCGTACCAGGCGTAGGTCATGAAGAGATTGGAGCCGACCAGCATCAGGATGGGCAGAAAGAGTCTCGTCATCCCATTACCTCCTCGAGAATTCGAACGCGTCGATGTCGTAGCCGACGGACAGGTAATAGACCGGCTTGCGGTCGGCATGGAATCCAACGCCACCTCGAACCGGGCCGAGGAACGATTTGTAGGCAAGCTTGACGCCGTAGCCCCATTCCATGTCCTCGGTGGGACGCCAGTCATCGACATTGCCGTATTTGGTGCCGTTCATCTGTAAATCGAGATAGAGGTTCCAGGGAAGAGCGAACCGGACGGAGCCTGAGGTGATCTTGTAGTTGGGTGCGCTATACTCTTTCTCGTTGAAACCTACATAGCTGTCGTAGCCACCGATGAAGAACGGATCGAAATCGACCGTCTGATCGTGCAGATACGCGCCGTACTCGAAGCGACCGATGAGCGAGACATAGCTTTTCAGCGGGAAGACGTAGGTCAGGCGTCCGAGGTAGCGTTCGTATGAGGCGTCGCTGTAGAAATCGTCGGTGGCGGAGATGAATTTCATCATGATTCTGCGGCCGCGCATGGGGATCATGAAGTCGTCGTACGTCTCCGAATATGCCTTGATGCCGACACCGGTGGAACGGTTGAAGCTCTCCACGTAGTTCTTGGCGGAGACGTCCCGGTAGAACTGGCGCTGGTATGAGTAAACGAAACCTTCGATAATGGTGTCGAAAGCCGCGAACATACCTACTCCGAGGTTCATGCCCGATTCTCTGGAGCGGATGCTGCCGGTCTTTTCGTGCATGTCGTCATAAAGGAAGAATCGTTCGTATCGGATGTATGGGAACACACGGAAATAGACGCCCCACAACTTTCCGAAGTTCTTCACGTAATCGACATTGATCTCCTGGATACCGCCCATGTCGAGATTGACAATCAGCTTCGAATTCCGCTGAAGGTAGTTGGTGTATTCGAGCGAGCCACCGATCGTCAGCTCGTCGGTGTTGTTGTACCGGGCGTTCAAGCCGAGTTTCCTGCGTTCGTTCTCCTTGACGCGGATGATCATCCTGTATCCGCCATCATCGGGCGTGAGAACGGGGTAGATGTATTCGAACAGGCGTGAATTGTATGCGCGCTCGAAATTTCTTACCAGTTCGGGTAACGTGTATGAATTTCCCGCCCGGATGCTTGCGTATTCGCGTATCTTGGATGAGGACATGTAGTAATTACCCTCGATTTCGATACCCGTAACAAGTACGGAGCCGTTTATTTTGGGCTGGAATCTCGATTTCTTGTTACCGTTCTGCCCCCACAACTCGAGAAGAGAATCGATCTTCTCGCGTGCCGCTTTCTCGCCAGCGGCGATGATGCGCTCCTTCTGATCGAAATCGAACAGGCCGACATCGTCCAGCTTAGGACAGATCAGGAGATTGCATTCGGGCATCGCCTGCTCCATACGCCAGATCATGTTGATATTCATGCTCTGATTGAGCACGTCGATCACGTCGTCGAGTTCCCGTGTCGGCTTGAGAGACGAATTGGTCTTCACGCCGATGCAGATGTCCGATTGATCGAGCGCTTGGATGGGCAGGTTCATTACGATTCCGCCGTCCGCGCAGTAATGTCCCTGTGTTTTGAATGGTGCGAGCACCGAGGGGAACGTCAACGATGCCAGCAGGACTTCGTGTAGCGCACCATCCCGAAAGATGACCGGTTTGCCCGTTTCGATATCGGTTGCCACGATGCGCAGTGGAACAGCCAGTGAATCGAAGCTGGTTTCGTCTGCGTAGGGATACGTCAGCTCGAAGAGCTCCATCAGCACTCTGTTTCCGCTCAGGAAGCTGCGCGGAAGCTGCGGATTGAAGTTGTCGTCGATCCGGAAGTAGTAATTGGCGTTTGGACCCCAGCGCTTTTCGCCGGTATAGTAATCCTCTCGGGATATGGTGTCGGTCAGCAGGTGTCTCCAGTCCTCTTCCTCGAACAGGGCCGAAATTTCGTCCGGACTCCAGCCCAAGGCGTAGAAGGTTGCGATCACGGCCCCCATGCTGGTTCCGGAAATCTGATCCGGGACGATGCCGTATTCGTCGAGAACTTTCAGAACGCCGATATGCGCAAGGCACCGGGCGCCGCCACCGCTGAGCGCGATCCCGATCTTCTCTCTGGACATCAGTAACGATGCGGAAAGAAGCATGACAGTCATCAGGATCAGGATCGGTTTTCTCATTGATCTTCGAAATCCTTCCATTTCAGACCGCGGTTGCCGTGCAGGATGGAGATACGATTAAAGAGGTGGCGGAGTTCTTCCGCTTCCCACGAATTCAGGTTGGAGCGAAGCATCAGTTCCCGAACGATGCCCATCGATTTTGCGCGGTCTCCGATGCGATCGTAATCGAATTCGTCGAGGATTTTATCGATGAAGGCAATGCTGTTTTCCACCTCGTCCAGCGGCGCTGCGGAATCGGAGACGATTTCGGTATCGGGCGAAGACATGGCGCGATAGATTTCGTAAAGGATGACGCCTACGGCGTTGGAGAGGTTCAGCGACGGGAAATCGGGTTGTGCGGGGATGTAGCAGCGAAAGTGGCAGCGGTCGGCTTCGTCGTCGCGCAGTCCGTACGTCTCGCGTCCGAATACGATCCCGATCGAATTACCCTCGTTCTGCCGGATGATATCCCCCAGCTTTTCGGGAAGCATATCGACCGGCTTCTTGCGGCCGATGCGGCGCGAGATGGCGATCAGCCGATCGAAATCCGCCACAGCCTCTTCAAACGTGTCGAAAACTCTGGCGTTGTTCAGGATCTCTTCCGAATGCACCGCGACGTAGTAATCTCCTTTGGTGGGGATTTCACCCACGATGCGGAGATCGTAAATGCCGAAATTGTTCATGGTGCGGGATATCGCGCCCACGTTCCCTTTGTACAGCGGCTCGACAAGGATTACGCACAGGTTCTCAGCCCATGGGCATCGATTCATATTTTATCCGTTTCCGATTGTTAATCGATCTCGACTTCGATCATCTTTTCCCGAACCGGCACGATAGGAAAGATCACGCGCAGGAATCCTTCCTCATACAGCACTTTAGGTGCATCGCGATTGATGTTCACGTCCGGGAAGAAGACCTTTCTCTCGAACCGGCCCGATTCGATTTCCATGGTGTAATAATAAAGGTTATCGCACGGCTCGTAAGTATAGCGTTCACCCGAGATTTTCAGGTATTCGTGGCTGGTGCTGATGTGTACCGATTTCTTGTTCACGCCGGCGAGATCGAATACGATTATCAGTTGATTCTCATCCCGGAAGACGTCGCAATGCGGCTTCCAGGTGTCTTCCATTTCGTGCGTGACCGCCATGGGACCGGATGCGAGCGTATTTACTTCGCCCAGGATGCGAACCATCTCTTTCTGTATATCTTTGAGGTCTTGAAACAGCTTATCCTTCATCTTCGGATTCCTCCTCGGATTGCTCGAGATCGTGGTAATGCACAATATTCGTGTCCTGCCGTCGCGCAGCTTCGAACGCACACTCTTCAGTGTTGGTGATGAAGCGTTCGACGTTTTTCAGATCGTCGCTGTAGTTGCTGACGCCCCACGCGAGCAGCTCTTTACTCAGTTTGTCGTTCCGTTCGAGGATCATTGTCTGCAAGCGATTGATCACATACTGGTTATGCTCGTACTCGTTTTCGGGAAGCAGGATGAGGAATGTGTCCGGATGGATGAATCCGAGGATTTCCATCACGCGCAATCCGCCCTTGAGGATCGTTGCGATACTGGTGAAGATGCGATCGGCTTCCACGTTACCGTGTTTGCGGTAGAGGTCGTGGTACCGGTTGACCTTCAGCACGACCAGCGACAGGTTCTTCTGATAGCGTCGCGCTTGGGCGAAGGCAATTTCAGTCCGCTCGAGGAACGAGCGATAGACCAGCAGTCCGGTGAGTGCGTCGAACTGGTTCATGCGGTCGATCAGGCTTTCCTGCGAATGAATCTGCACCACCAGGCTGATCAGCGAGGCGAAGATTTCGATCTTGATCAGTTCGTCTTCCTCGTAGTGTTCCTTGTCCATGAAGAGGAATCCGCGCAGTTCGCCGCGATAGTGCAGCGGGAAGATCACCAGATTCTTGCATGGTTTGTCGAAATCGATCTCGTCGGGTTTCACGTCGGCGATCGTTTCAAGTTTTTCCAGCCGATTGATCAACGGATGCCCGAGGCCGAATTCTGTGCGTTTCTGGAAGCTGTGACTGAGGTTTCTGCCAATCTTCAGCCTGAATGTCTGCGTCATCTCATTCTTCAGAAAAACTCCGAGGATGAGGAACTGATATTCGGATTCCATGTCGCGTACGATCAGGCTGAGACACTCCTGGAGTGTGTTGTATTCCAGAAGGCTCTTCATCATCTGTACATATTTCAGAAGCTTCAACGGCATAATGACTCCCTTGTTCCATCGGATCACGTGTTCAGGATGCTCTTGATTTTTGCGATGATCATATCGATTCCGATGCGGTTGTGTCCGCCTTCGGGTATAATGATGTCTGCAAGGCGTTTGGTTGGCTCGACAAACTGGATGTGCATGGGCCGCACGGTTTCGCGATATTGTTCCATGATCGATCCGAGGCTTCTTCCACGTTCGTTGATATCGCGTTCGATGCGCCGCAGGATGCGGATATCGGCGTCCGTATCGACGAAGATGCGAATGTCGAGCTCGTTGAGGATGTCTTCGTTCTCGAAGATCAGGATTCCCTCCACGATGATGATGCGCGTCGGATTTCTCGGTATTGTCTGTATCTTTCGAAGATGTTCGTGGTAGTCGTAAACCGGCACTTCGATGGGGATATTGTTCTTGATGCTGCGGATGTGCTTCAACAACAGCGGGGTATCGAATGCGTCGGGGTGGTCGTAGTTGATCTGGCAGCGCTGTTCGTAGGGCAGATCCGGAAAGGATCGATAGTATGCATCCTGCGGGATGATGGTGATGTGCTCGCCGATCTCCTTCTCGATCGCGGATGCGATAGATGTTTTGCCTGAACCGGTCCCACCGGCGATTCCAATTACGACGGGTCGTGTCATGCTGTCTCCTGAAACATTTTATTCCATTTATAATAAGATTATCGAGTTGCATCGGGACGTCAAGATATTCCTTGCGAAAACTGCCCTGCACTTCTCGTTCCAGCTGTAGCCGCCGATCTCCGAGCGGCGTTCTCTGGGGGATGCAGGCAGGGATGCCTGCGCTCCAGGTCTCCTACTCGATCACGATCATCTGTGCGCCGTCGCTGTAATCCTCGTATCGCAGGTCGTGCAGTTCTCTGAATTTACCGAGGATCGTCTTGATGCGCTGCATCGATTGATCGATTCGCTCGATGAACTTCTTCTGGTTGTCGGTCAGTAAATTCAGGTCGATGGAATCGATAAGCATATCGAGGTTGCCACGCAGGATCATCAGCGGTTGATTCAGTTCGTGGTTCGCCGTCACCGCCATGGCGAGCGCCGTATTCTTCTTCTCGAGCTGGACGATCTCCATGTCTTTCTTGAGCATCTCGATTTCGCGTTGCTGTTTCTCGGTGACCAGGCGGTTTTTCATTTCGGCGATGCGGGTCGAGTTCCGGAGATTGTAGAGGTCTTCCCAGTATTCGGAGTGTTTGAGGTGCGTCTCGTAAGCAGCCTTGTAGTCGCCGCGCGCCGCATCGATCTTCGCCTTCACCATATACGCGTCGATCAGGCATTGTTTTGCGTCTTTTTCCTTCGCCAGGTCGATAGCCTGCAAGCTGAAGGGCATCGCGGATTCGCTGTCTCCCAGCGCAAGAAGCGTGTCCGAAAGCAGCGTCAGCGTCTTGATTTTACCGATCGTGTCGTCGCAGCGGTTACGCATTTCCAGCGCTTTTTCCAGATATATCCGAGCATCTTCGTATTTCTCTTGTTTGAGGTACAAGTAGCCGATGTTGTGGTTGACCAGTCCGATTCCGAATATATCGTTCTGCTCTTCCGACAATTTCAAGGCTTTATAGTGGTAATCAATCGCCGTTTCCAGTTTCCCCATCTTGGAATAGATATTCCCGAGCTTCGTATAGCTGCTGGCGATACCGTGCTGGTCATCGAGGCGGAGTCGTATCTCCAGGGATTTCTGATAATAATCGAGTGCTGTCTCGTGATTCCTGAGTGTCGCATAGACCACGCCGATATTGGAGAGGTTGTTGGCGATACTCTCGTCCTGCTTTAGACGCTCGTTGATTTCCAGGCTTTTCAGGAAATGTTTGATCGCTTTTTCGTATTCGTCCGTCACGAAATAGCCGATGCCTTTCCACTGGTAAGACATCGCGATGAAGTCTTCTTCGCCAAGCTCGATCGAGAGTTGCAGCGCTTTGCTGGCATACTCGACCGTTTCTCTTGGAGACTGCCGTCGATTCTTCTGCGCAAGGCGGAGGAAGGAGCTGATCATCGCACGTGTGTTTTCTTTGTTATCCATATCCCGACTACTTGAAATTACTGTCGGGGTATTCCAACCCGAGAAACGATTTTCGTCAATGAATTTTCAATGACATACGGCTAATGTCCATCAAAAAACTTGACGCGTGACATGCTTCTTATATGGGTATTTCGAGGTAACAGATGAAGAAATCGAAGCGTATCTTATTTGTTTTCATACTCATCGGCATTTCGAGCATGGTTTTTGCCTTCGAACAGGCAATCACGACAGCGACCTATCCCGGTTTTTTATACGATACGAACGCATGGACACAGGCATCGGCTTCATCTGCCGACAGCACCCGCACCGGAGACGGCCTTCAGGGCGCACTGCTCTCGTGGAAGGATTTCCGGCAGGCGTTCGTCGGATTCTTCCGTCGGAACGATAACGCTTCGTTTCTGTCTTTTCGCGCACCGTTGAATGCCGAATCAGACGGGAGGAAGACCGGAAACGCGCGGTTCTCGCTATTCGCCGGCGGATCGTATCATGCCGGAAAGGACGATGCCTACCAGATGCTCTGGTACGGTGCCGATCTGGATTTCAATCTGGGCGATCGGCTTTTCTTCGACTCGAACTGGTGGTTTACCCGCTACGAAGGCGATCTGGAATACGCCGATTCGACTTCGACCATCCTGAAGGGCTTCCGCAAGAACGAAGACGGTCGAATATACCTCGACAACCTCACGGGACACATCGTCTATCGGAGCGACTATGGTGATCTGACGCTGGGACGCGATAATTTCCAGGTGGGCGAAAGCATCACCGGAAGCGTGATCCTGAGCGATGCCGGAAGCGAATACGGTTACCTGAGCTGGCTCTACGATTTCGGTCCGGTCACGCTCAGTTTTCTGCACGGCAGTCTGCTTCCCGACAGCACAAACAACACAGTGTCCTACACCTCCGAAGATCGCTATCTCGCGATGCACAGACTCGATTGGGAAATTCTCGACGACGTGAACCTTTTCTTCGGCGAGGAAGTACTGTACGGAAACCGCGCGCCGGACATCAGTTACATGCTCCCGCAGACCTTCTACCGCGTCAGCGAACACAACGACGGCGACCGCGACAACATGATGATTTTCATCGGACTGAGCGCCTACCCCGAGAAATTGCTCGGATTCTATATGAACTTCGTACTGGACGAACTGAAGAAAAGCGAAATCTTCGGCGACTGGTGGGGCAACAAGTACGCCTTCCAGAGTGGTTTGGTCAGCAATATTCCCGCGATCGTGCCGGACAATCCCGCGCGAATCGTGTTTGAATTCACTGCGATACGCCCATGGATGTACACCCACAAGAAGACGGTCAACGCCTTCTCGCACGACGGCAGCGCATTAGGCTATCCGGAGGGAAGTAATCTCCTCAGCTACGCGCTGGAGATGAATGTTCCCGTGCATCCGAGGCTTCGTTTCGACGGAAAGGCGCAGTTCATCCGGCAGGGAAGCCTCGGCAATTCGTGGACGATCAACTACAATGATCGCACCAAAGACACGGCGAAATGGCTCGAGGGCGACCTGAGCGAGAAGTGGAAGATCGACGCGGTGGCGACCTGGAAGCCGCTCAATCACCACGCGATCAAGGCCGGTTATCGGCTGGAGATCGTCGATGAAGACGATGTGATCCGCGAAATCTACGTCGGCTATCAGGCGCAGTATTGATATTCCAACTTCTGAATGTGCCGAGTGAAACGAGGCTCTTCAGAATGTTGGAATATCGGAAGTTGAAATATTGCAGAATGTTGGAATATTGTTTGATATTACCGTCGTGCATTATGAGCATTTCAACATTCAGAAGAGCCTGCGGCACATTCGGAAGTTGAAATGATTACGAAATCAACACTTGGAGATAGAGAATGAAACGAATTTTGCTTGTACTTATCGCACTGTGGTTTATGGCGTTATCCGCACAGGACGACCTCGAACAGCGTATCGTGAAATACGCGGGTGAGAACGCAAACGATCTGATCGCACTCATGGACGGAAGCGGCGAGAAAACGGAAATGATCCGCTACATCCTCGAATATTCCTCGCCGTCCGACCTGGCAATGTTGACGCCGGATTATCTCGAAGAAAACGTCGAATACGCACTGAAAGCACGCGAATTCGAATACACAAAGGTCGTACCGGAAGACATCTTTCTGCACTTCGTGCTGCCGCCCAGGATCTCACAGGAACCCTTCGAGCCGTGGAGAGCGGAGTTCTTTAACGAACTGGAACCGCTGGTGAAGGAAGCAAAAACGCTGGAAGAGGCGATGATGATCGTTAGTCTGTGGTGCACCGAGCGAAACACCTTCGAACCAACCTCCGGGCGCGACCAGGCTCCCCTGACTACCCTCAAGCGCGTATATGGACGCTGCGAGGAGATCATGATCCTCGAAATCGCCGCGGCAAGGAGCGTGGGAATCCCGATGCGACCGGTCTCGGCGCCGTTCTGGAACTTCATGGACAACAACCACGCCTGGAACGAGATGTGGACGACGGAAGGCTGGAAGTATATCGGTCCGAACGGTCCGTCCAACCTGGTCTCCGATACCTGGTTCTCCAAGCGTGCCAGCAGGAGCATTCTGATCCTGTCGCATGCCTTCGGTGAGTATCCGTCCGATGAGACCCTGAAATTCGAGAACCGCGAGTCGCTTCTGAACACGACTTCGACCTATAATCACCCCATCGACTACACGATTCGCGTAATGGACGCCAAGTACACTCCGGTCGAAGACGCCGATGTAGTCTTCTACGCGCTTTCCTACGGCGGATTGTTTCCCATGCTGGAGCTGAAGAGCGACGACGGGGGAGAGGTTCATGTCGCGCTGGGAAGGGGTTCGACCTTCGTGACAGCGGCGCGTGACAGCCTCTTTGGATGGGGAATTCTCAATTCGTTCGACAATCCTGAATCGATCGAGATTACAATGGACACGAATCACTGCATCGACGGCGAATTCATGTTCCGATTTCCGATCGAAGCCGTGATGGATAATCCTCCGGGCGAACCGATCTTCCAAGATCTGAAAACCCGCACCGAACTTGCCAATCTTCGCCGGGAGAAGAAAATCGCCAATGATCGTAAACACCTCAGGACATTCCTGAACGACTACGATGTCGTACCGGACGAGGGTGAGACAGTCGATGAATTCAAGGCGCGTCGCGACGGCTATCTTGCACAGTGCGAGAAGTTTGCCGGTGCAGCGGATCAATACCTGAAGGTCTATGATGCGCTTAAGAGCGATCCGGATCGAACCGCTATCCTCAACCACATGGTCGAAAGCTGGGACATCAAGGATCTGATCGAGATCCCCGATTCGGCCCGGCTGTATGCCATTATCGATATCTTCCAGGAAAACCGCGCGAGATACAACGTGCCGGATTCGATCTGGCGGGAAAATGTCGTGGGACCGACCTTTCCAAGAAAGCCAGTCCCGGAAAGCGGATGGCAGGGAGAACTGTACGATCGCGTGAAGCATCTGCATCGCGACAGGATCATGCAGACGGTTGAAGCCGTGCGTGCCTGGCTGGATGAATCAGTCGTAAAGGATACGACGCTTTCGAGTCAGTATTTTGCCGGCTCTATGGATCCTTTGCAGATTCTGAATATGAAGCATGTGAGCATACGCAGTCAGATTTACCTGTTTGCCAATGTCTTGAAGTACATGGGGATTCCGTTACGCTGGAAAGGACATCTCGAAATCTATGACGGGCATGAATTTATGCGCTACGATTTAACGGAAGACTTTAAGGATGCGGAACAGCTTCCTGCACGCTCGATTGCGGTGAATGTATATGCCGACGGCAAGCAGGTTCAGGCGGAACCGTTCGGAAATTTCCTGCTGTGCGCTGTTTACGAGAGCGGCGGTATGTACTATGCTTATTTCGATGAGGAAAAGGATTCTCTGACATGCAAAATCACCTGGTATCCTGAGGAGGGTGCGGTCTATAATCTCCAGGGCTACGTACGGAACGCGAACGGTGATGCGAAGATCGTGATCCGCGATCTGGAATCGATCGCAGATTCGACGGTTACGCTGCATCTGGAAACGCCGGACGATCTCTTCGACGTGCATGATGAGTGGGATGCAAAGACGCTTGACCAGGTCGTTGAAATTGCGGACAAAGACGAGGAGCACGACTATCGTATCGTGTTCGTTCGATCAGCGCAGAGTAGTGAACCGCAAATCCGCATGATCGATGAATTCGAGAGTAAATCGAAAATATTGACAGACAGGAAGATCGGTTTTATCTTATACTCAGAATCGGGAGACCGGGAGCGAGTGCCGGGATTTGTTGAAAATTATGTGGGCAAATCGTTTCTCAAGCTGGAGTTATCGGACTATCCAGTGCTGTTTCTCATCGATGATCAGGATCAAGTGATTTTTTCTTCCAAAGGCTATCGACTCGGTGTATCGGATTTCATCATTCGAAAGTGCAAGTAAACATACACGAACATTCGTGGGGATGCGAACTATGAGCGGAATTGAGCACACAATAAGCCTTTTCGAGAAGGGACCGGTCGTCCTTTTCGAGTGGAAAAATGCACCAGGCTGGCCTGTCGAATTCGTCAGCCAGAATGTTACAAAGCTTCTTGGATTGAAGCCTGAGGATTTCATATCCGGAGAGGTAGTCTATAGCAGTTTGATCCATATCGCCGATGCAGAACGCGTAGGAAGCGAAGTCCGAATCCATACGGAGAATAGGGACGAGATATTCGAGCATGAACCGTACCGGCTTCGGCGCAAGGACGGCAAATATATCTGGGTTCTGGATCATACGCGCATCCTGTACGACTCGAAAGGACATGCGACAGCTTATTTCGGTTATCTGATCGATGTTACCGAGCATCAGGACGCCATGATCTACCTTCGGAACATGAAGGACAATCTCGAGAAATACGTTGAACGACGTACCCACGATCTGAAGCAGGCTAACGCGAATCTGGAGATCGAGATTCACAACCATTCACTTGCCGAAAAAGCGCTTAGAAATTCCATCCAGAGATTCGAATCGATTATCAGCCAGACATCGACGATCGCAATTCAGGGATTCGACAGGGGCGGATACATCACTTTCTGGAACAAGACAAGCGAGAAGCTTTACGGTATATCAGAAGAAGACGCGCTCAGCAACAGGATTCAAGATATTATGCCGGTTGGGATCGATCGAGAGCATTTTCCGGACATCCTTTCCGAAATCGAGGAAACCCGGAAACCCTCGGAAGCGCAATACTCCGATGTCCCGCTGGAGAAAAACCGGAGTGCGAAGATCTATTCGATTGTCTATCCTATCGTTGACGAAGGCGAAGTTCGTGAATTCTTCCGTATGGATATCGATGTTACGGAACAAATACGCTATCAGACAGCTCTACAGAAAGCGAATATCTTCCTCGACAACATCATGAACACGATCGCGGATCCCATTTTCGTGAAGGATAGCCAGCATCGCTGGGTACTGTTGAATGACGCGTTCTGCAAATTCATGGGGTACAAGCGCGAGAAACTCATCGGAAAGAGCGATTACGACTTCTTCCCGAAAGAGGAAGCCGAAGTCTTCTGGAAAAAGGACGATCAAGTCTTGAAATCCGCCGAACCAAACGAGAACGAGGAAGACTTCACAGATGCTTCGGGTGAGTTGCACGTCATCTCCACCAAGAAAATGGTGTTCACTGAACAGGCGACAGGCGACAGGGTCCTGGTGGGCATTATCCGCGATATCACGGAATTCAAACGCCTCGAGAAGGAGCTTGCCGGACGCCATGAAGAGATGCAGCGCGTGGTCGAGGAGAAGACGGCCGTCTTGCAGCAGACCAATCTCGAATTGCGTCGCGAGATCGACGAAAGGAAGCGCTCGGAGAAGCAACTGACAGCGGAACGCGCCAAGTTGAAGCAGTCCTATCAGGATCTCGAAAAGGCGCAGCAGGATATCCGCGAACTGGAGCGGCGCACCACGGCGCTCGCCATGGCGGCCACAGCCAATCACGAGATCAATCAGCCACTTATGGTCATTCGCGGCAATCTCGACATGATCAAGATACACCTGAAAGATAGTACCGCGAATAATGAGGTGTGCAAGGATCTGGATCCGCATCTCCAGAAAATCGAGGATTCGATGGCTGCAATCTCCAGGATTCTGCAGAAATTCCGCGATTCAGACAGTTTCCATATCAACAATTACGACGACGATTCGGACATGATCGTGTTCGATGGTACCGACAACACCTGATCACCCGCTCAGTCCGCCTTCACGACGGGTATCTCTTTCCAGTTGGTGGTGAACCGCTGCGAGAGCTTGTCCCGTTTCATCTGCCACGGCTTCTGAATACCCTCCGACGCGAACGACAGTGTGTGCATTCCGTAGCGACGATTGACATCGTCCAGGGTGCGCATGAGCTTCTGCCGACGGTCGTCAGTGAAGGCGGTCGCAAAGGCGTCCAACTGAAATTCACCCTCCGGACGGATCCCCGTCAGCATCACGCCTGCCTTCTTGTACTTGTAGCCGGGCCGGTAGATCTTCCGCAGCAGCTTCTTCGCGATGGCGATGAGCTGCGGTGTGTCCGCGGTGGGGGGCTCGATATTCCAGGATGCGGAGTTGGCGTATTGCGGCTGCTCCTTGCGGAAGGGGTTGGTGATGATGAAGATCGTCATGCAACTCACCACGCTTTTCTGACGCCGGAGTTTCACCGCCGCGCGCGCCGCGTATGCCGCAACCGCCTCGCACATGGCTTCTTCGTCTTCCAGCGGCTTTCCGAAGGAGCGCGAGGTCACGATGCCCTTCTTGGGGTCGATCTCCGGTTCGACCTCGTAGCAGGGGATGCCGCGCAATTCATGCACTGTGCGCAGACCCACCACCGTCATGTTCGCGCGCGCCCATTTATCCGGCAGGTCGCGCAGTTGACGCGCGTTATAGACGCCTACCTTGTTCAGCTTGTCGCGGTATTTCCTGCCCACGCCCCAGACGTCGCCCACCTTGACGCTTTCCAGAATCGTATCGATGTCCGGGTGGTCGGTGATGTTGAACGCTCCCTCACATTCGCGGTTCTTCTTGGCGTAGCGGTTGGCGAGCTTGGCCAGTGTCTTGGACGGTCCGATCCCCACCGATACCGGGATGCCCGTCCACTGAACCACCGTATCGCGGATCGTCCTAGCGTACTTGTCCAGATCGATATGCTCCATGCCGGTGAAGGTCAGGAACGCCTCGTCGATGGAATAGACCTCGATCTCGGGCGAGAACGTCTCCAGCGTTTCCATCACCCGGCGCGACATGTCCGCGTAGAGCGTGTAGTTGGACGAAAAGGTGTGGATGCGGTGTCGCCGTATCAGATGCCGCAGCTTGAAGACCGGCGACGCCATCGGCAGTCCGAGGTCTTTCACCTCCTGCGAGCGCGACACGATGCAGCCGTCGTTGTTCGACAACACCACCACCGGTTTGTCGCGCAGC
The DNA here is from genome assembly GCA_963666875.2 of Cloacimonadales bacterium (SeqCode). Taxonomy (GTDB): domain Bacteria; phylum Cloacimonadota; class Cloacimonadia; order Cloacimonadales; family JAIOQZ01. Next base: position 201,020 of record CAXXPU010000018.1, on the reverse strand, counting down.
TGCGGCGCGAAAACACGCTCGCAGGAGACATAGAAGCTGTTGCAATCGACCAGGGCAAAGATAAGACGACTCATTTCACTTATCCGTCCGAAGGTAGTCTTTCTTCTTTCGCAAGCGAAAGAAGCTGTTGCAATCGACCAGGGCAAAGATAAGACGACTCATTTCACCTATCCTTTCTCCAACTTCCGAATGTGCCAAGCGCAGCGAGGCTCTTCGGAATGTTGGAAAACGAAGCTCAAGCTTGGAAAACCGAAATCAAACATTCGGAAGAATCACTGGCGTGATACATTCAGAAGTTTGATTCGGCTATGTCTGATGCAGCACCCAGCTCACCACACCCCAGATATGGAAATCGGTGTCCTCGTCGATATCGATGCAGTCGTAGGCGGGATTCTCCGGCTGCAAGAACCACCTTCCGTTCTCGATGCGCAGTCGCTTGATCGTCAGGTAGCCGTCCAGCGCCGCTACCACGATGCGGTTGTTCGCCGCGCTGAGGGCGCGATCCACGATCAGGATGTCGCCGTCGCTGATCCCCGCGTTGATCATCGAATCGCCATCGACACGCACGAAGAAAGTCGCCGAAGGATGCGCGACGAGCAGCTCGTTCAGATCGAGCGAGGTCTCGATGTAGTCGTCCGCGGGGGAGGGGAATCCCGCCGGTAGCGAAGCGCCCAGCAGCGGCCGCTCCAGTTTTATGCGCGCCACGCATGCGCCCAGCTCGCCGATAGTAGAGTCGGTGCGCATTTGCCTGATCGGTATAATTCGGTATTTCATCATGTTCACCTCGGGGCGATGGTTGCATATATGGAACAATTCGTCAAGAAAAAGTTGCAAATATGGAACGCGCGGCATAGGGGATAGATCACGCGCTTCCTCGCCGCAGGCGCGGATCTCCGGGCAGTGTTCCTTATGCCGACTAATGTTTGCTCACCCGGAGGTTAGGCGCTACGAGGAAGGAAAATGCCAAGCTGGAGCTTGGCGCCCCAGGGGTTTTTCGTTTTGATGCCATGAAAGCCTATGGTTCTGTTTTGCAACGACATACCTATGCTTACCGTTTATAAATGGTCGTAAAAAAATCTGACATGAGTATGCAAAATAATTGTTGTCCTTCGACTCCGCTCAGGATGACACAATTATTTTGCAACCGTCTGAAATGGATGCAGTTATCCACAGTGTGTCATCCTGAGCGGAGTCGAAGGACACTGTGGATAACATCGATCAATATTCATCGAACCAAGATTCCACAGAAAAATGGGGGTATTCCAATTTTCGTTTTTCATTGACATCGGCACCGGTGCCGCAAAATAGAGAATTCGGAGGATCAATGAAACGGGAATATATCCGTAACTTCTGTATAATCGCACATATAGACCATGGCAAATCGACCCTGGCGGATCGGATGCTGGAGGAGACGCACGTGGTCGACAAAGGGCATCATTACGACCAGCTTCTGGACGATATGGACCTCGAGCGTGAGCGCGGCATAACCATTAAATCGCACGCGATCCGCATGGAACATGTCAAAGACGGTCAGAAATATATCTTGAATCTGATCGACACGCCCGGGCATGTCGATTTCAGCTACGAGGTTTCGCGCAGTCTGGCGTCGTGCGACGGCGCGGTGCTGCTCGTGGATGCCTCGCAGGGCATCGAAGCGCAGACGATGAGCAACCTTTATCTGGCGCTGGACAACAACCTCGAGATTGTGCCGGTGATCAACAAGATCGACATCCCCGGCGTCGATATCGATGCGATCGTACACGAGATCGTGGAAACGATCGGTGTCGATGAGGGCGATATCTACAAGATCAGCGCCAAGACCGGTCAGGGCGTGAGCGAACTGCTTGATGGCATCATCGACAAGATCCCGCCACCGGAGGGTGAATCCAATTCCAGTGCGCGTGCACTGATCTTCGACAGTTATTACGACGTCTATCGCGGTGTAATCACGCTGATCCGCATGTACGACGGCAAGCTGAACAAGGGCGACGCGATACGGTTTCTCTCGACCGGTATGGAATATGAGGTTGACGAGATCGGCTACCTCGGCCTTAAACCAGTTCCGCGCGACGGACTGGAAGCGGGGGAGGTCGGCTACATCATCGCGGGAATGAAGGAAGTCTCCGAAGCGAAGGTGGGTGATACGGTCACGGTTGCGGAAGCCACAGATGTCAAGCCGCTGCCGGGATTCCAGGAACCGAAGCCGATGGTCTATAGCGGTGTCTTTCCGATCGACAAGGACGAATACGCGCACCTCGCGGACAGCCTGGCGAAGCTGAAGTTGAACGACTCGTCACTGGTGTATGAGAAGGAGAGTTCGCTTGCGTTGGGATACGGTTTCCGCTGCGGTTTCCTGGGCATGTTGCACCTGGAGATCGTCAAAGAGCGACTCCTGCGCGAATACGATTGTTCCATCATTACCACCACACCCAGCGTTCGGTTCATGATCTACAGAACGGATGGCGAAGTGAAGGAAATCCACAAACCCGATCGACTTCCCCGACCCGGTCGTGATCGACCATGTCGAGGAGCCGTTCATGCAGGTGGAGATCATCGTCCCGTCCGATTTCGTGGGAAACATTCTTAAATTGACTCAGGAGCGTCGCGGCGTTCAGCGCAACTTACAGTACATCGACGATAAGCGTATGATGCTGGAGTACGAGATGCCCCTGATTGAAATCATCTTCGATTTTTATGACAAACTGAAATCGGTAAGCCGCGGCTATGCGTCGCTGGACTACTCGTTTCTGGATTTTCGCAGATCTCCGATCGTCAAGGTGGATATCCTGATCAACAGCGAGAAAGTCGATGCGATGAGCTTCATGTGCCACGAAGACAAAGCCTTCGCCTGGGGCAAGAGCATCACGCAAACGCTTTCGGGAAGAGATTCCCAAGCACCTGTTCAAGATCGCACTGCAGGCGTCCGATCGGATCGAAAATTATTGCACGTAGCACCATCAACGCGCTTCGCAAGAACGTAACCGCGAAGTGCTATGGCGGTGACATCACACGTAAGAAGAAATTATTGGAGAAACAAAAGGAAGGCAAGAAGCGCATGAAAGAGGTGGGTTCGGTCAACGTCCCGCAAGAGGCGTTTCTTTCCGTGCTGAAAGCGGAACGTTCCTGACGGAGGTATTTATGGACCGCAGAGGAAATCTGAGAGTTGGTGTTTATGTCGATGCGTCCAATATCGCCATGAATGGCGGATATGGAATTCATTATGATGTGCTGAGAGAATTTTGCCTGTCGAAACGGCGGTGTCGCCATGCGGCTCAATTCCTATATTGCATACGATGAGGAGCAGGGAAAGACCAATATTGGATTATCGTAAGAAATCGAAGAGTTTCCACGCAGTGTTGCGTGATTACGGTTATAAAGTCATTGTAAAGAAAGTGAGACGTTATTACGACGATCGCGGCGTCGTGCATACCAAGGCGAATGCCGATCTCGACATGGCGGTCGATACGCTAATGCAGTCGGATCGACTCGATTCGGTGATGCTGGTGACCGGCGACGGAGACTTCATTCAGGTGGTTCGCGGCGCTTCAAGGTCGCGGCTGCCGGGTGGAAGTTCTGGCATTCGAGAATGTCTCGACCGATCTCCGCACCGAAGCCGATACCTTCACCTCGGGCTATCTGGTGCCGGATCTGCTCCCGATCGACAATTACAATTCCGACGGCAAGAAAGCGCCATGGGGCGAAGAAGGAAGCCGCGTACGGGGTGTATGCTATTCGTACCACCACGAGAAAGGCTTCGGATTCCTGCGTTTCATGAAGGATATCAGCGGCGGACTCTGGATTATGACTCCAGACGCCATGAATCCCCCTACGTGTCCGTTTTTTCTGCACCACTCGCAACTCGATTCGCAGGTGGATATCAACGACCTGCCTTCGCGCGACCACATCTTCGAATTTACCCTGACGAACAGCGATCGCGGTTTGCAGGCGGTGGATGTCGAGCTGGTTTACCAATACTGATTTAGTCCGACTGAAATGACAAGCTCGAGCAGGGACCGACCTTACTCAGGGGAGCTTGCTGAAGAACCTGATCCGGCTATCGCTGCCGATCATGTTCAGCAACTTCGTCCAGGTCTTCTACAACCTCAACCGACGCATTCTGGCTGGGAAAGCTGGGCGACAAGGCTGTTGATGCGGTTTCCGTGACTGCGATCGCCTTTCCGCTCGTATTCTTTATTTCATCCTTCGGGCATGGCTTTGTAATCGCCGGGACCGCATTGGTCGCTCGATTCAAGGGGGCCGGCGAACTGGATAGAGTGAAGCTGGTAACCGGTCAGTTCTGCGTGATTCTCGCGATCTTTATCGCGCTGTTCATTCTGTTCAGTCAACTCGCGATGGCGCCAATCCTCCGTTTTCTCTGCAAACGCCGCCTGAAATCATGGATATCGCGATCGGCTACAACCGCGTGATCTTCATCGGCATGGCGTTCATGTTCATCCTGATCTCATATTCCGCGATCGTCCAGGGGATGGGCGACACGATCAATCCCATGAAAATCCAGCTCGTGTCGGTCGGAATCAACGTCGTGCTCGATCCGCTGATGATCTTCGGGATCGGATTCACACGTATGGAAACGATGGGCGCTGCCTATGCGACACTGGTCGCCCGGATTGTTGGCGCCGTCATGGCTATCGTCTTCATCGTGATGAAAAACAAGGACCTGATCCCGACGTGGGAGGATCTGAAACCCGATTTCACCATGCTTCGCAACCTCTTCAAGATCGCGATACCCGCATCGATCTCCAACAGCGTCAACAGCCTCGGATTTGTGGTATTGCAAGGATTCGTCAACACCTTCGGAACCGTGATCATCTCTGCGAACTCCATCAACAACCGCATGATCGGTTTCTACATGATGCCCGCGATGGGTATCTCCAGCGCGCTTTCGACCATCATCGGTCAGAACCTGGGCGCGAGAGCGGGTCGATCGTGCGGTGGAGAGCGATGCGCAGGTGTCGATGTTTCTGGTGGTCGGTATCATGGCTGATCGGTTCCGCGGCGTTGTTCTTCTATGGCAAGGGGCTTGACGCGCTTCTTCATCGACCGATCCGGCCGTGATCGAGATCGGCAAACGCATGTTCCGCATCACGTCGCTATCGGCGCATGACGTTCAGCTTCATGATGATCCTGTTCGGCGTATTCAACGGCGCAGGCAACACAATGCCCACCATGGTTATCGGAATTATCCGCCTTTGGATTTTCCGCATCCCGATGACATACATGATGAGCGGTTACCTGCTGACACTCGCCTTCTTCAAGGACAGCTTCCTGAAAGGTTTTCTAACATGGGCTTCCGCGCCGTTCGTGCAATATCCCTGGGAATCGCTGTGGTGGTCGATGGTGGCGAGCAATGTCCTGTCCGGAATCATCGCGTACGCGATCTACCTCAGGGGATCATGGAAGCGGGTGGAGTTCTCCTGACGTAGAGGTGCGCGCCCGGAGGTCACGCGCTACGAGGGAAGAGATGCCGAGTTGGAACTCGGCGGACCCAAAGAGAGTCATCAATCTACGAACAGCGTTCTCTCTATCCTGTCAATCCTGCTAATCCTGTAAATCTTGATTCAGATAAAAAAAGATGCACGTAACCAGGTGGGGGATTACTGCTTCAATAATTGTTCCCAATCGACCGGACCCTTTACGAATCGATCGATCAGCATGCGGTAGGCTTCTTCATTTCCTTCTCGGAAGAACTGGATCGTCTTGTCCCAGACGTCGCCCGTTTTAAAACCGGTTTCGTACGCTGTCAGCATCGTGTGGCTTTCGTCGATCGTTTGAAATTCGACGATGGTGTACATATTAGGTGACGCTTTTCTAACTTCTTCTGGAAAACGTTTGCTAAGCGGAGACTGGAGCGTGATCATCTTCCAGGTGACGAAGTTGACGATGAAATTTACGACCGTGTTCTCGTCGCCAATCTGGCCTTCGAGCTCGTAACGGACTTTCATCATGCCACCGCTGCGGAAATCGATTTCGCATTGCGGAACCGCCCATGTCTCGAGCCCTTCTTTCGTTGTGTATGCTTCCCATACATCTTCCAGAGAAGCCGGGATGATAACTTCGTGAACCAGGATGCGTTCGCCGCTCTCGTGGTCGATGATACGGGATTGAACGCTTTGCGCAGAAAGCAGGACGATTGCGCAGGCAAAGATCAGTGTGTGGATTATTCTCATACTTTCCCGTCGATATTGTGATTATCGTCGAATTTGACCATGTATTCGTTGTCCGTGTATTCGTCGTACTCGACCGATTCGATCTGTTTGAATTGCTCCAGAATCTTCTGAATGCGCTGGATGGATTTGTTGATGTTACGGAAATACTGGGTCTGTTTCTCGTTGAGCTGCTCGGTTGGTGTGGTCATCTCGAGCATCTCCACCGAGCCGCGCAGGATCATCAGCGGCTGGTTCAGTTCGTGATTCGCTGTTACGGCCATTGCCAGCGCAGACGATTTTCGCTCCAGCTCGATCTGATTCTTTTCGCCCTTCTTGCGCATGGTGATGTCGCGGATACTGGCGATGATCGCCTCTTTCCCCAGGTACTCGATCCGGCTGAACACCACCTCCGATTCGAAAGTGAAGCTTCCCTTCGGGTCGCACGATAGCCATTCGAGGATAATCGTCTGCCCATCCAGCACTTTTCGCCAGAGTTCGGAAAGCTGACTCAGCGGATTGCTCTTATGCGAGAAATCGAACTGGAAATAGGACGCCAGCGCACTCTGCTCGGCTGTCTGGAATAGATTGAGCGCTTGCTTGTTCACGCTGAGCACTCTGCCGTTTCGATCGAGGATCATGATCGCGTCGTGAACGCTGTTAAAGATCGTCCGCAACGTATTTTCCGAATTACGAAGCGAATTGCCGATTCGCTCCACCGTCTTGATCTCCTCGCGCAGCTCTATCGTACGCTCCTCGACCGCTTGCTTGAGTTCGTTCGAGGCGACCAGTTTCCTGCGATAACGCGTGAAGATAAAAAGCGAGATGATGATGACCAGCAACAGAACGACACCGACCAGAAGCAGTGCCAGAGTACGACGCTTGATTGTAAGGTTGCTGATTTCCATGTTCTTCTGGACCAGTTCGGATTCACGTGAATTCCGCTCGATTTCATACGCTGCATTGAGTTTTGCAATTCGTTCATTTGCATCGCGCGTTGCGAGGCTGTCGTCCAATTCATCGTAAAGAATATAATAGTCTAAAGCCTTCTCGTAGTTCTTTTTCCCGGAATAAATCTGATAGTAGTTCCGGTAGCAGTCCCGGATATATCTGCGCGCAACGATTGTTCTGAACGGTTTGAGAGCTTCGATAGCCTTGTCGAGATACTCCCGCGCCAGATCCAGTTTGCCCCAGTTGTAGTACAGCACGCCAATATTGCGCAGTGAACTGCCGTACATTTCCTTGGTTCCACCTTTTCTCCGTTTCATTGCCTCGATATTGTATTTCAGGCTTTGCTCGAAGTCACCGATCTTGAAATACGCCCACGCAAGATTTGTGCAGGAACCGGAAAGCGGGATTTCAAATCCGGGTTTGTCGAATCTGTCAATCAGGTCAATGTAAAACGATATTGCACGATTGTATTCTCCCATATCCAGGTATGCTTCCCCGATGTGTGTCTGGGTTCTATAGACACCCTGCTGATTTCCAATGTTGCTGTAAAGCTCTTCGGCGATACCGTAATAGGCGATGGCGTGATTCGTTTCCAGACGGGCGAGGTAGGTATCGGCGATTTCGCAGAAGAGATCCGCACGGAGGTGTTTCTCGTCCTCTTTCAGATAAGACAGCGCCTTGCGGTAAAAAGACAGGGCCATTTCGTAATTTTCGATGTAGTAATACACCTTTCCGATGTATCGTATCGTACTGGCAAGCCCTTCAGGATCATCGATTTTCTCATTCAGGTAATAGGAATCGAGGAAGTAGGACATCGCTTTGTCGAAATCACCGAGGAAGCGATAGCATTCGCCGATCATGATAAGCGATTTGATTTCCCGATCGACGTCGTTAATCCGCCGGGCAAGATTCAAGGCTCTCTGACTGTAGCCGAGCGCTCTGACAACATCGTAGTTGTAATCCGATATGACCAGTTCTTCCGCAGAGTTGTTGAGCAGGTCGATTTTCCCGATATGAGAGAGGTGCTGCAAATTCAGTTCGAGGCTGTCGGGGGACACGACGCCCAACAGCGCCAGTGGCAGCAACATCGCAATTATCAGGAACCTGTACATCAGCATCCTCGACGGTTTCGGGTTTCAATCAATATGGATAACATTAACGTTTCAGTAGAATAATCTGCTATTCCTGTTTCTTGTCAATTAAATAACGCTTGAATTTATAAATCATCCGAGCTTTTTCCCGACCGGCGAGATATACACGGTGAATTCCTCCTGCCCGTCGATACGCAAAAGCTTATCCATCTTCTCTTGATGGTAGGCTCCTATCGCGCATGTTCCGGCGTCGATCGCCTCGCAGCCCAGATAGAGATTCTGGCAAACATGTCCCGCATCCACGGCAATCACTTTGTGCGCGACTTCCACGTATCGCCATTCCATACGGTAGGGGATGGTCGTCCAGATGAAAGTCACCGCGGCTGACGCGGCAGAGGCTTGCCCGAGAACGGCTTCCTGAACTTTTTCTGCCAGATTTTCCTCGGAGAAGAGGAAAACCAGCGCGTGTTCTTTCGGTCGATAGCGATAGAACCCGGGATCGAGACCTTCGACGTTCTTCACCGCGAGGTACGTCTCGAACGAATGTCGATTGCCGGCGGACGGAACCGTACGAAAAACGTGCTTGGGATTGTCCGTCTCGCGAACGCCCTGCGTGATCCACAGGAGGAAGGAAAGCTCTTCGAGGCTCAGCGCTTCATCCCGAAACTGCCGGTGACTTCTACGTACGGAAATCGCCTGAAGCAGCGAGATATCCGGAATGCTTTGCCATTGTGCGGGTTTGGGCAGTTCGATAAGTTCGGCCCCCTCCGGGACAGGTTTGTCGATGGGCGGCATGGGAACGCCGTTGTGCTGGTCGGATTTACTGAAATCCGTTCTCAGCCGGATTGAATCCTTCAGAAATTCGCGATATGTATCGAAACGACTCATGTTACCTCCTGACTTTCTTGATGAACGATAGATATTTGTCATGACCGACCAGAATATGATCCAGCACCTTGATCTCGACCAGGGCAAGAGCGTCCTGGATTCGTCGGGTGATCAGAATATCGTCGCTGGACGGAACCATATTCCCGCCCGGGTGATTATGTACCAGTATGACTGCGTGGGCATGGTGCATCAGCGCATGCTCGACGATCTTGCGGATATAGATCGCGGATTGGTTGAGCGTGCCGTAGAAGAGGGTTTCTTCGGTGATGATCATGTTTTGCGTGTTCAGATAAATCACCTTGAATTCCTCGGTCTTCTTGCCTTTGTAGCTTGTCTTGAGATACTGTATAACGTCTTCCGCTTTGGAAATGTAATCCTGATGCAGAATTTTCTCTCTCAGATGATATGCATTCGCGTCACGAAGCAGTTTCAAAAGCACCGCCGATCGTTCGCCCAGACCTTCAATTTCCGTAAGCTGACTGACGGGAGCGTTCAGCACATCCGTCAGGCTTCCGAATCTACGGATCAGGCTTTTGGCGAGGCTACGCGTGTCCTTGCGGATGATCGAATAGGAAAGGATCAATTCCAGCACTTCGTAGTCGTGAAATCCGTCCAGCCCGTTCCGGATGAAACGATCGCGCATCCGCTGCTTATGGAGCTTCTGATCGTCGGAAGGCAATTTAGATTTGTTATCCATTCCGTGTTATTTTACCTGCATGAGCCAGGGCTTGATACGATCTTTATGTTTCTCGGAGAAATAGGTGTATTTCTGGCGGCTGACTCCGTTGTCATCGAACAGTCTGTCGAACAACGCGATAATCCTGCGGTGCAGGATGAAGCTCTTGATAACGATCGCAAAGCGACTGAGCTTGTCGCTGAAGAGCAGATCCTTGTATTCATCAAGGATCTTGGCGATCTTGAAGAGGTTCGTCTGCCGGGAATTGACATGCTTGGCGTTGAAGACCATCAGAATGTGCCGGAACTTCGTCGAATCCTCGAGGATAAAATCAAGGCACTGCTTCAGTACTGGCTCTGCGTTGCTGAGTTTGAGTTCATAAACGTATATGGTTTTCTTGTTGATTTCTACCGGATATCGTACGACGGATTCTTCCGCTTTTTCGAACATCTCCTGTAAAGGCATTATATCTCCTCGAATAATATTCTATAATAATAATAGCGCCGAATCATGGTTTTGCAAGAGAAATCATGTGCTTCATAATGCGTACCGCATTCGTCGCAGCGCCTACTCGGACGTTATTCGCGACGTTCCAGAATCTGATTTCATTGCTTCGGCATCCTTGCCTTACACGGCAGATATGGCTTTGGTCCGAATCGCCGATCTCACGTGGCGTGATGTACTCATCACGATGCAGAGCCACGCCTGGAGCAGTTTCGAGCAACTTCATGGCTTCATTGGGTGTGGCATCCCGCTCCAGCTCCACATACACGCTTTCGCTGTGACCGTACAGCACGGGCACCCGAACCGTCTCCGCGGATACCTCGATCATATCGTCGCCGAGAATCTTCCGGATCTCGTGATGCATCTTCAGCTCTTCTTCGCAATAATCGCCGTCGCCGAATGCGCCGATTTGCGGGATCACGTTGAGATCGATCATGTGCGGGAAATGCCGCGTCTGCATCGAACCATTACGCTGTTCTTCAAGCTCCCGGATGCCTTTGTTGCCGGCACCGGATACCGACTGAAATGTGGTGATCAGCACTCGCTTCAGTCCGAACGCCTTTTTAAGTGGATGCAGCGCGAGCACCAGTTGTATCGTGGAGCAATTCGGATTGGCGACGATTCCTCGGTAATCACGAAGCAAGTCGCCGTTTACTTCCGGCACGACAAGCGGTATTGCTTTGTCTTTGCGGAAGGCCGAGGAATTGTCGATCACCGTGTTACCTGCATCAGCCGCTACTGAAGCGAATCGACGCGATGTTTCCGATCCTGCTGAAAAGAGCAGGAAATCGTATCTTTGCCGCATCGATTCCTCGGTCAGTCGCTGGACGCTTATAGGCATTCCGTTGAACTGCAATACGATACCCTCCGAGCGCTCGGTGGCGAACGGATCCAGACAACCGACAGAGATCTTCATCTCCTCCAGAACGCGGATCATCATCCGACCGACAGCTCCGGTGGCTCCTGCAATTCCAATATGCATCAATAGCCTCTCAATAATTCAATTTATCCATATTCTCAAAGAGAATCCATTTGTTCAAGAAAATAATTCAACGAATTGCGATCGAGACATTTCAGAGTGCGGAAAATATACGGCTGGAATACTCTTCATCTTGAGATAAAAAGAAAACCGCTGTAGGCGAGATACCTACAGCGGTTGTCGTTGTCACATCTTATACGATTTTCCGATTGAAATGCCATAAACTCGAGAAATGAACAATCGGATAATCGTTTCCTGAGAACAATTTCCACGATCCTTGAAATATTGATTTATGACATATCAAAGTGGAAATTGTATTACTATTCGATTTCATCCACGACAATACCAACGGTTATCGCGCCGATTGTATTATTTCCGTCTTTTACCGGAACGGAAACCTGTACGAGATTTTTCTGGGTGCTCTCGTCATACTTCATTTCATCAATAAAGGTTTTCCCATTTCCGTCAGCGTACGATTCGGTGAATTTCTTCTCGTCACCCTGCCAGTAATCAGAGGTAAGATCCGTCAAAGCCACGAGAGCTCCTTTGTTATCCATCACGAAGATTTCGGCATAATACGCCTTTGCATTGGAAAGCTGGCGTAAGTGTTCACTCGTTTCGTTGTCCAATAGCGATTTCATGAATGGAGTTGGCGCTTCAGCTTCCATCCATTCCTGATCGATCTTCTTGATCGTGTCCATCGATTCATTCTGCGCGTTTTTCGCCTTGACGGCATCGACAATCATAGGATCCGATCCAAGCTTGATCACGACATTGCTAACGAGCTTGAGAAGACCCGGATGAGTTTCCTGTGCAAGCAGGCTTAGCGACACGATAATGAGTAGTGTAAGCAAGAAATACTTTTTCATAGTGGTTTCCTCCGTGTTGAACCATGAATTTGATTCATAGACATCCTTCGAATATTATAACGGAGGCATGCTGCTAGACAATTGAAATCGTAAATATTTGCGTTATATAATTATGATCAGAGGTTCATTTTTATCATTTCAAAAGAACCTTCCAGCACTTCACGCAGTCGTTCCTGTACTTTCAGGTGCCGTTCGCCGGTCCATTCGTCCATGAAAATCTTCTTGAATTCCAGCGACACGCAACAGACCGATTCGGGGAAACTCTTATGAATCCAGCGGGAGAAGTTCCCACCGGTGAATTTGACGTTAATGCGTACATCGAGCTTTCTGCCGAAGAAATCCGCGTTGGCGAGATTGTCCCGCAGCTTCTCGACCAGCGGAAGCCACGACTCGCTCATGTTGTTCGTGCCGAGGATGATATCGGGATTGAGTTCCGGGTCGTCCGGTGGAGCGAGCGGTCCGTTTCTGCGGTGGTTGTAGGAGTGGATGTCGAAGACGAAAAACTTGCCGAATGTGTCCTCCATCTCCTGAAAGAAAAGCTTTGTGCGACTGTAGAAGAGGGCGTATCTCTGCCTTGCGATCGCGACGACATCGTCCGGAAGCGGATACTTCCGCACAGGTAGATCCCACGCGTCTTCGGGTTTCAGATAGATCGCCGTCTCGGGAGCGCGGTTCAGATCGACTTCGAATCTGCTGAAGCGTCCGATGATGCGATTATTCGAGATCAGGGTGAAATAGCCGGTAAACGGGTCTTCTTCGCGCAGTTGATCCGCCTCGCTGATTCCGAGATTTTCCTTGAAGGCAGTACTCATCAGATGTCCGTTATGGATCGCGGTACAGACAATGGGTTCATCGAACCGAAATGAGAATTCGGCAATCATAGTATCTCCTCACATCAACCTCATTATACACTTATACAGTAAATACCAGAACCTGTCAATGAAAAGAAATTCCACGCATACCCCCATTTTTTCGTGATGTCATGGTTTGATGCCTGTTTGATGACGTTATCCACCGTGCGTCCTTCGATACACCGCTTCGCGGCACTCAGCAACTGTGTCGAGCGTCAAGTATAAAAAGGGGGGTATCCTCTCGTTTTCCGTGGATAAATGCTGGAATTTGTCTGAAATGGACACAATCCACACCACGATAAGCGAACGAGACACTTTGACGTTCTATTCGGCGTGGATTGTGGACAAATTACTCTTCAAACGCATTTATCCACATAAAACTCAGTTCGTTGACTCATGCAATGATGGCGATTTCATGCCCCACGCGAGATTATCTCTAACCATCGCATTCATGATTGTCACCATCTTTCTCATACAAGCCGTGGTTGCCACTTTCCCGGGCTTTCCTCGCTCGATTAAATCCACCCGGAACGAGCCGATTTTACGATTCCACTGAAAGGATGATATTGTTGGAAGATACAGTGCATTTCGAACCGATGGTCTGCCACCATGAATATGCCTTTTCCCTTTCAACGTTCCACTATCATGATTGATCGGGGCCAAGCCTGCAAGCATAGCGATTTCTTTCCTGTTTAGGGTGCCAAGTTCTGGCAATTCGACCAACATCGTCAGTGCTGTATGCTTTGCGACACCGGGAATTGTCGTTAGCAGCTCTGTCTTCTCACGAAACTCCGGTACTTGATCCAGAAGTTCATCTATCTGCTTCTCGATTCGTTTGATTTCATCATTCAAGTACTCGACATGGCGATCAATACTATCGATAATCTCATGATCCAGAGTGGATTCTCTGCGATTCTTTTCTCTTTTCCGATAGTCAATCAACTGATGCTTCCGTTTCATCAAATCCCTGATTGCCTCATGCCTCTTATCCACCTTGCACAGCAATCGGACGCCGAGCTTCTCGGCATACAGCGCAATTGTCTCCGCATCGATCCGATCTGTCTTTGCCAGCTTTCCAGTACTACGGACAAAGCTATGAACCTGATAGGCATTGACTTCCGCAACCATTACGTTACGCTCCAACAAATAACGTGCCAGTTTCTTCCCATACACTCCTGTCGATTCATATACAATGACAGGATCATTGCACTGGTGGATTACGTCATAGAGTTCCTCGAATCCAATGTCAGCATTTTTTACTTGCAAAGTTTTGCCGCTTCCTGATACAAATACATCAAGGGTCGATTTCGAAACATCGATCCCGATGAAGGTCGAGAGATTGTCGCTAATGTTGGTCATAATTGCTCCTTTCTTGTATTCGGGCTTCAAGCCCACGCAACTGTTCGGAATCGCATTATGAACCGGTCTGGACCAAGCTGAGTGCCGGGCTTATTAGCCCTGGATGACAACGATCTCGAGACCGGCAGGATTACCTTGGTGGCCACCAGGGTAATCCACTCATCAAAACTGGCGGCGTTACCGCTATTCTGGCTTCTCAATGAACTGTGTCAATATACAAGGATGACAAACTATTATTTTACTATGAGTTATCCACCATTGTCATCCTGAGTGCCGCGAAGCGGTGTATCGAAGGACAAACTATTATTACACACAAATCAATACGATCGCGAATCAGAGAAGTAATTTGATTTTTTTACGATAATATGCATCTATCTCATTATAATGTCATGAATTAGTTCGATGCCGCATGAGAATTCCGGGGGTATGCCTCAAAGAAATTCAGACGTATCCCATGCTATCCGATTGTGACATCTCACAGGGTCGCTTCGAGGAAGAAACCCAGCTCCCAGTTCATACCCGGTTCGGGCTGTCCTTCGTCGATCTCGTACTCCTCGTCGAGGATATTGCAGAAGCGCGCATAGATTGACGGATGGGGAAGATTCCATCGTTCGAGCGCAAGATGATATTTCGCTTCGATGTCGATGGTCTCGTACGCGGGAATCGGACCTGCAAGGTTGTCGAGGGTGTGATAACGCTCTCCCACGCGATTCCAGTCGAAACCGAATTGCGCATTCCACCTTTGCAATGTGACACCGACGCGGGTGATTGAGGACGGTATGCCGGGCGTGAATTTCCTGTCGTGATCGCCGCCGCTCGAGTCCTTGGATATCGTCCGTTGCCACCCGGCATCGAGCCCCAGGAAGGAGAAGGGATGCGCTGTCAGATCCATCTGGTAATTCTGGACTTCCGCGGAGCCGATGTTGTCCGGTTTCCATCCGGTGACCGACTTGTGCCAGTAGATCAGGTCATCGACGTCCTGATCGCTCAACTGCGCTTCCAGCCGAAAAATCTCATTCCACCAAATCGAAGAGGATATCAGGTAACCGAGGCTTTCCTCCGGTTTCAGATCGGGATTTCCTATCGCCTGGCCACCGCCCTTCCAGTAGAGGTCGTAAATCGACGGTAGCGAGAAGCCGGAGCCGTAGTCTCCGCCCAGCGAGATGCCGAACTGCCCAGTCCACTTCCATTGCGCGCCTGCTTTCCAGCTATCGAACGATTCGTTTCCGATGTTGTCGGTGTGTACGTGGTCGTAGCGGTAGTCGAGGTTCAGGGAAAGCTCGTGGCTTTCGATTTCGGTATCCGCGGAGAGCTGAACATGCGGCGCCAGCGCGGTCTGCCGGATGGGATCGACGTCGTTGCAGTCGGCGATGAGGTCGTCGTAGCGATACTCCTGTGTGCGCCAGGAAAGTGTCGGTGCGAGATGAAGAAACGGCAGCAGATCGAAGGTCGTCTGCTGGTCTGCGCCATAAGAGCTGTAGTGGTTTCTGCCCTTCGCCATCGCCAGATATGAGGAAGAACCGGTGTTGTCGTAAAGCGTGTATTCGCGGTTCCAGTGCGAGACAAGCCGCAACTTCACACCCGCGACCTGCTTATCAAGATCGAGAAACATACGTATCGAATTCCCCTTCAGGTGGGCGTCGTCGTATGCGCTCAGCATGGCGTAGTGGCCAATCATCTGCTTTGTGAATTCACGGTACATGACCTGAACGCGATTGCGCACCGGCAGGAAGAAGAACTCATGATTCATTCCGACATCCCAGTTGGACAGGGCGTTGTTGGGATTCGTTTTAATCGAGTCCCGCAAGTTGGTGTATTCGAAGTCGGCGCGGTTGTAGAGGCGATTGAAATTCAGGTCGGTTTTCCCGTACATGTTCCACAGCGAGAGGTCGATGCGGTTCTTCTGCAAGTCGAAGGACCCCGTCGCTTGCTGGGTCAGCATCTTCAGACCGATATCGGACGATGAAATCGTATCGCGCCAGGTCACAATGTTGACGATCCCGCCGATGGCGCCACTACCCGCGAGTGCGCCGGAATTACCCTCGATAATCTCGATGCGCTCGATCATGGATGCGGGGATTGTGGAGAGGTCGAACGAACTGCCCGGGGTGCTGACCACCACGCCGTCGATCATGACCGCAGTATGTTTCGCGCGTTGCCCTTGCAGTGACAGATATCTGCTTTCGCCCGGAAGACTGCCGCCCTTGAGATAGACACCTGTCTGCTGTCCGACCAGCGAGGCGGCGTCGGATGCGGTTTCTTCGATCAGGATGGTCTTCTTGCCTGCGTAGTCGGGCAGAAGCGGGGAATATCGTTCTTCATGTACTTCGACGCCTTCGATGGCGATGGCCTCGCGCGTCAGCACGATTCGTGGGAACCTGCGGATATCTTCTATCGAAAGCGTGATCTTGCGGTAACCGATCTTGTAGAAGTTGAGCGAATCGGAGGCGACATCGATGCGGAAAATACCGCGATCGTCCGAATAGACGCCCGTATTGCCGCAGAATACCGACACGCCTTCGATAAATTTCCCATCTTCATCGACGATCATTCCATGTATCGCGAGTAGGGGAAGGCTGAGAATCAGCAGGAACGAAAGCGAGATCCAGCGCATCATCCCGGGTAGGTCAGAAGCGGATGCCCGGTGTGAGGATTGGTCACCAGCGGGATATCGATTCCGAATAGCTTGTGGAGATTCTCGCCGTTGATCACATTGTCGGGCGAGCCGTCCGCAATCAGCTTTCCCGCTTTCATCATGACGATGCGCGGGCAATAGTTTGCGGCGAGGTTGATGTTGTGCGAGACGAGGATCACGAGCTTTCCGTGCTCGCGGTTTACGGATCGGATCAGCTCCATGATCTCGAGCTGATGGTTGATGTCGAGGTGCGAAAAGCTCTCGTCCATCAGGATAGTCCGTGTATCTTGCGCCAGTGCACGTGCAATGGAGACGCGTTGCTGCTCGCCGCCGCTGAGCCGTGAAAAGGGTATGTCGCGCAGCATGGTCAGATCGAGTCGATCGAGAATCGCTTCGACCGCTTCGTGATCGGACTTCGTGTAATCCTTCCAGGCGTCGAGGTACGGAAACCTGCCCATCAGGACGATATCTTCGACCGGGTAGTCGAATTGTACGTGGAAGTCTTGAGGAATCAGCGCAATCTCGCGAGAGAAACGTTTTCGGGAGAAATCGACGGTGTTCGTGCCATCGAGCAGGATCCTGCCGGACTGTAGCGGAAGAAAGCCGATCATGGCCTTGAGCAGCGTCGATTTCCCGCAGCCGTTCGGACCGATCAGGGCGCAGAACTCACCTTCGTCGAATCGGACGTTCAATCCTTCGATGACGTTTTTTTCCGGGTAACCGGCGTGGATATTGTTCAGTTCGAGGTACATTTATTGTGTTTCAGATACCACTGGCAGGTGCGGCCGATCTCTTCTTCGATGGTATGCTTCTGGACATAGCCTGCTTCGCGAATCCTGTCACCCAGAAAATGGGTCGCCGTGTTCAATTTGTAAATGCGGTCGCTATTGATGGGGAGGTCTTTACGGATCATGCTGCCGATCACATCGAACATCTTACCGATACACAGGGCGAGACCGTACGGGATGCGAATCGCCGGATAACGGAACCCCTTGTTGGATGCGATGATCTGCATCAGCCGATGCAGGGTGACGTTGGGATAGTCGATGCAGTTGAACGTCTCGATGCCCGGTTTCAGTTGGTCGATGGCGAAGACGATCATGTCGATAACGTTGGATTGGGAGACCATCGATTTGACGTGATTCCCGTCTCCGATGGTGACCCACGGACGACGGTGCAGGGTATCGATCAGGTTGTACATATTGGCGTAGTTGCATGGCCCGTAGATGATGGCGGGTCGAAGGATGATAACTTCGCGGTCGGGAAGCTGCTCGAACCACTTGCGGACAGCCTTCTCGCCCTCCAGCTTGGAGGCGCCGTAGGGGTGATTGGGATTCAGTGCGCCGGTCTCGTCTGTGGGAGACTCCGGGTGACCGTGTACGCCGACCGTGCTGATGTGGATCATGCGGGATGTCGTCTTTGCCCAGTCGCAGAGTTCCTCGGTCGCCTTCTGGTTGTTCAGGTAGTATTCTTCCTCGGTCAGTCCGAAGTCGTGTTTCTCGGCGGCGCAGTGGACGATCAGGTCCAGATTCTCTTCATCGATGCGACTCAGGTCGTCGCGATTCAAGAGATTGCCGATAACGGTCGCGGGATGGGATTCGATCATGCAATCGTGTTTTTTGTCGATGCCGACGACCTGATGCCCAAGCTCCTCGAGCACCCACATGAGCCTCGATCCGACGAATCCCGTTGAACCGGTAATCAGTATTTTCATGTCCTACCTTCCGCTTTCGATCTCGATCGTCATCCTGAAAAATCGCCGGTTTCTGTCAATCTCCCTCTCGCTCCGTGAACTTTTCCACCTGGAATATATACAATTCCGTATCGGGATCCTTGTATGCGTTCTGCGGGATGCCTGCTTTGTGCGTGCACAGGCTGCCGAGAAACGTTTCCCTGTCCCAGCCGGTTTCGGTGGCGACTTGCGGCAGATAGACGCCACTGGCGTAGCCCTTTCGTACCCACACGCCGTCGATGCCCATGCGGATTGTCTGCCAGTCGTCGACCCGCTGCATGGGACTCAGCACCGAAATCTCGATGGTGATCTTGTCCAGCTCGCTTTCGTTGACTGCCGGAAACCGCGGATCGTGGAACGCCGCCGACAGCGCCATCTCGTTAACTGCCAGGTAGAGTTTCTCCCGCGCGATCATCTGACCGATGCAGCCGCGCAGGTTCTTACCCTTGTTCAGCGTGACGAAGACAGCCCGTTCCGCAGTCAGTGCCGGATCATCCGGCTTTTCCGGCTTGAATTTCCTGCCCGTCTTCAGGAAGGTTTCGATGCTGGTTCGCGCCAGCTTCAGAAGGTAATCCCTTTGCTCATTGTTCATGGTGTGTTTCTCCTGTTTATCCTGAAAAAACGCGATCGACGAATAGCCGACCACGCGCGTTGAATTGGTATCTCCCATTGCATCGCCGGAGTTGGCGTACTTCAGCAGTACACGCCTTTCCGCATCGAAATGCTTCATGACATCGATGAAGACCAGCAGCGAATGATAACCGCAGAGCTCGCAATCCTGCTTTCGAATCGCATCGTCGAGCGCATCCCATTGCCCCTGCGTGACCAGATCGGTGGTTTTCCTGTCCATCGCCGAAGCTGTCTTGTAATCGTGGTAGTGCGACATATCGCTGCTTTCGACGATCAAGACCTTCTTGCCGCTCTTTTCGATCGCGTCAATGATCGAAGCGGAAAGCTTTTTCAGCAGACTGCGGTCGCGGGTCGAGGTGAGGATGGGTACAATCTCGAAATGCTTCAATCGAACCTGAAGGAAGGGCAATTGGGCTTCGTTGCTATGCTCGGGCTTGTGGATCGCGGGGCGGAATACGAACCTTCGATCGCCATCAAGGATGTCTTTCACCATCTCGCGATCGATCGGAACGCTTCCCATAGGTGTCCTGTAGCTCTCACCATCGTACAGACTCACCACGTCGTCCAGATAATGGTGACTGCTGCCCAGCAGGATCACGGTGTCGTAATCGCCTTCATCGATCAGTGAGAAGCCGTACGATGCCACCTGCCCGGAATAGACGTATCCGGCATGCGGCGAGATCAGACCGAAGGGTTTTCGCCCGTCCAGCGAATCAGGTAATTCGACACCCGTATAGAATTTCTCAAGCATCTGCGCAAGCTTGTCCGGGTCATCCGGATACCATTGCCCAGCCACTGCCGGTGGCCGCTGCTGACAGGATAGCAGCGCAAGAACGAAAAGGAGTGTCGAGGCAAACATGAGCTTCTTCATGGCTCCTCCCATTTCGATGGAATCCTGCTGAAAAGGTTCATGACGGGCAAGGTTTTTCTTTCATTTTTTCAATCAATCGATAATTGTTCACCCGCCGTGGCATTTTCGCTCAAGCGCAGCCTCCAGCGTGGATATAACGCGTTTTCCGGACTACCGAACAATAAATAAAAACGCGTAACACCACGCTTGCGGCTGCTCTTGAACGAATCTGCTCACAGCTCGAAGAGTCCGATCAACGCGATCATCAGAGTCAGCACCATGCAGAAACCGATCGTGATCTGGAAACCGGTTATCGGGATCAGGATTATTCCCGCAACAATGCCGCCCAGCATGGCGCCGAGACTGTCCAAGTGGTAGAATATGGACGCACTGCGGACGCGATTCAGCAGGATTAATAAAAGCCTTGCTTCCAAAAACGCAATCATCGTGTTCAGCAGAAGATAGACGACGACCGGCAAGCGCAATGAGAGGGTTATGAGTAAGACGAGTTGCAGAAGGATGACGACCAGTGCGTCGCGTGAAAGCCGGCCTTTCGACGGCATCAGAAAGCCGATGGCGAATCCGATCATGAAGCTTGAGGTGAACACTACGATGTAGAGGTACAGTGTGCCGTAGTGCGCCTGCATGAGGTACATCAGCACGATCTGCGTCACGAAGGCGATCAGGCTGGTCAGCAAAATGCCGGTACCGAGGATAAATTTCTCGCGCTTGCGAAGCAGGATCAAGGTAGGCAGGAGCAGGATTCCGACCGCGAAGACCGGAATCGCGGCGGAACGATAGAGGTTCGGCCAATTGGGCGACAGCTTTCTCAGCCAACTCAGGATGCCGTTGAAGAAGGCAATCGGATGGACGATCGTGTTGATGTTACCACCGGGCTCGAAGATGGTGAACTGCTCCATGCGCAGACTGTTCAGGCGCGAGAAGAGCAGCGCGTCGTTGAAGTATCCGCCGGGATGCAACCGTGCTTCGAGGGTGTCCAGTCGATTCGAGATGTAGTGGCCGTTCGAGCCGACGAAGAGGTTTTGCGCAGCGGGTATAATTACATATCCGGGGAATGCTTTTGCGAAGGTGGCGTCGATGCTGCGGTTCAGGACGCGCTGGGAAGGGGTCATGGCGTTCTCGCCGTTCTGCAGCGTGACAATGGCGCAGGAGAGGCTGTCGCGAAGACGAGAGTTCAGCAGCCGGAAGAATTCCAGGGTGTAGAAGCGGTTGAGGTTGAGCGTCACCGGATCGGGCTGGTTGACCAGGATCAGGTCGTATTTCCTGTCGGTCTCGCGCAGGAAGCGGATGGGGTCGCGTCGGATCGTCTCGCAGACGCCAAGGCGCCGCAGCAGGATCGGATTGACATCGACGCAATCGACATGCCCGGGAAGACGCTCCGGCATGCCGCTGAACATGTTGCCGATATAGAGGGTGTTCTTCGGACCGGGGTGCTGCAACAGGCAAAAACCGGCGATCTCTTCTGCGCGGAGGTCGTCGCCCGTGCTGCCGCCGATCTGTCCGTCGATATAGAAATTCTGCTGTCCGTTCTCCTCGGTAACGTCGAGCCTTCCGTACGCCGAGTCCCGCGACTCGATCCACTTTGCCGGCGCGTAGCGACCGTGCTGAATCGACCGAGCGAGAAAGAGCGAACCCACGGCGGCGATCAGAAGGAATATCCAGATCAACCAACGTCTTCTGAACGGCAGAAGGAAGCCGCAGAGCGTGACGATCGCGACCAACAGGATATCCTGCGGAAGCAGTTGGATGCCGGGAAGGAAGAGGACTCCGCCGATCGCGATGCCGAGACTCTCCAGCAGATACCCGCGCTTCACACTGTTGTGGTGGCACAGCAGCGGAAACAGCAGTCCATCGACGAAGCAGACGGGGAAGAGGACGATCAGCGCGGTCAGGATGAGCTGCGGGATACGGATCATCTCGCCGGACAGCGGTTCGAGCCAGTGGGATACAGGCTCGATCAGGATGTATTGCAGCAGGATCACCAGAATCAGCAGGAGCATCAGCAGATCGACTTGACGATGAAGCCTTTCAAATATACGCAACCGTGCCGAGATGGCTCCCAACGCGACCAGTCCCAGCCATAGGGACAGAAAGACGGCGTAAACGATCTCGTTTCCCTGCAAGCGGATAAGCATCTCGCGGATGAATACGGTCTGCGGCAGAATGGTCAGGATGCCCAGCAGGATGAATCTCATGGCTTCTCGAAGGTCCCGTAGATATCGAAACCGCAGTGCTTGCACTTTCCATCGACGACGTCGTTGAAATTGATTCTGTAGCCGGTGCGGTCGATGAGCTTCTTTCCGCAGTTCGGGCAGTAGGTGTCTTCCTTGTCGGTCCGGATGTTACCCAGATAGACGTAGCGCAGACCAGCCTCTTGCGCGATATTCCATGCCATGTCGAGCGTCTTTTCGGGCGTGGCGGGACGGTTGGTCAGCCGGAAATTGGGGAAGAATCTGCTGAAGTGCAGCGGTGTATCGACGCCGACGGTGTCCTTTAGCCAGCCGCACATCCGGCGGATAATCTCGGGATCGTCATTCGCGCCCGGGATGATCAGGTTGGTGATCTCCAGTTCGATGCTGGCTTCGTGGCTCAACTCGATGGACCTAAGAACCGGCGCGAGATCGCCGGTGGTGTATGTGTTGTAGAAGTCTTCGGAGAAGCCTTTGAGATCGATGTTGGCTGCGTCGATCCAGGGGAGCAGAGTTTTGAGCGGTTCTTCGTTGATATAGCCGCACGTGACCCACACGGTGAAGATGCCTGTTTCATGCGCCAGTTTCGCGATATCGAGCATGTACTCATAAAAGATGGTCGGCTCGGTGTAGGTGAAAGCGATGCTTTTGCAGCCGTTCTCGATCGCCATTT
Organism: Cloacimonadales bacterium (SeqCode); assembly: GCA_963666875.2. Classification (GTDB taxonomy): domain Bacteria; phylum Cloacimonadota; class Cloacimonadia; order Cloacimonadales; family JAIOQZ01. Next base: position 177,958 of record CAXXPU010000018.1, on the reverse strand, counting down.
TCACGACGTCTTCAGGCGTGGTGGAATAGGCGCGCAGTTCATCCGGTTTCGATTGCGATATCTCCCAGTTCTGGCAGAAATTACAGCGGAGGTTGCAGCCGGCGGTCGCCAGCGAGAGGATTTTTGTGCCGGGCAGGAAGTGATAGAGCGGTTTCTTCTCGATCGGATCGATATGGATCGCCACCGGCTTACCATAGACCTTGCTGAAGAGTTTTCCGCCGATGTTCTCCCGCACACCGCAGACGCCGGTCTGACTCTTTTTAATCGTGCAATTCAGCGGACACAGTCTGCACTGTACCGCGTCGCCTTCGAGCTTGTCGTAGAACATCGCCTCGTGCAGCACGCTACCATTCGCCGCGATCAGCAGCGTGAACAGAAGTACCAGTACGATCCACAGCAAGACACGTTTCCCCATCTCGACCTCCATCGAAAGGGTGAGAACGTTACAGCGCGTGTCAAGAATTGATTGCTATTCTTTGTCCATCTGGATCGTGACGGAGTCGACAGGCAGACTGGTTTTCAGAAGATCCAAACCTTCAACCACCCTCCCAACCACGACACAACGACCATGTAGCCAGTGCGCGCCGTCGGGATTGGTGACGATGAAACATGTGTTCGCTTTGAGCGGAAAGGTAATGATGCTGCCGTAGTCGGCCGGGAGAGAGGAAAGGTTGTCGGAAAATGTGTAGTTCATGTCGCGCAGGAAGTTCTCGACAGTGTAATCGAGCCGGGGATCGTCTTTCGCGAGCAGCAGGCGATAGTCGCTATCGCGTACCAGCAGGGTGTCGAGTCCGAGCGAATCGGGATCGATCTCGACGTGGATGGGCGTTTCACGGTCCATGATGAATTTTTCTGCGGTTGTGTCGAGTTTGGTGACGATGCGGACGAATGCGGTCGATTCGATGCTCAATCCGGATGCCGTGGTCAGATTTTGGGCGGTATTGGGGCTACATTCGATGGTAAGCGTATCGCCGCCGCAGATAAAATCGATAATCGCAGCCTGCACGTTTGCACAGACTGCGATCATCATTATCGATAAAGCGAAAAATCTCATTTCACGACGATTTCTTCGATGATTACGGGTTCGTCGGGTTTATCGCCAGGACCTTTCTTTACGCCTTCGATCCTGTGCGCGACGTCCATGCCCTTGAGTACCTTTCCGAACACGGTGTGTTTGCCGTTGAGCCAGGCGCAGCCGTCTTTCTTGGTGACGATGAAGAACTGGGAGCCGTTGGTGCCCGGTCCGGAATTCGCCATACAGATGGTGCCGTAATCGACGCCGTACTTCATGGTCTGAACCGGTGTGTCGATGCCGGTATGCTCATGATACCATTCGACGGGATGCTGCATGATCGCTTCGCCGCTCTGCTTTTTCTGAGTTGCTTCCGCGATGGCGAGAATTTCCTGATCCGGCTCCTTGTTTTGTGCCAGATAGGGACGGATGATCTGCATATAAACCTGTACAGCCGCCGCCTCGTTGTCGATGTCGCCCGAAATGGTCTCGCTCGGGAATTCGTCCTCGAAGCGATAGCCCGGTCCGCCGGTGCCGGTGCCCAACGGGCAGCCGCCCTGGATCATAAAATCGTTGATCACGCGGTGGAAAGTCAATCCATTATAGAAGGGCTTCTTCACCTTTTCGCCGGTTTGGGGATCGGTCCATTCTTTGGTTCCGGTGGCCAGACCGAGGAAGTTTTCGACGGTCTTGGGCGCGTCTTCGTTATACAGTTCGATTTCCATATCGCCGAGGTTGGTTTTCATGATAATCACGGTATTTTCTCCTTTCAGTATGCCGAGCAGACTCATGACTGCCAGCAGAATTATCAGATGTTTCAAATCGATTCCTCCTTCCAGAAATGTAGTTCAACCTCACCATCGATCAGGGTGAGGTAGCTGTTGTTGTTTATCCAGTCTCCGCTATTTGCATAAACGCCGTTTTCCAGTTTCGTGACAACCGGATTGTGCGAATGCCCGAAGAGCACGATATCGTTGTTGAGTAAAATACCTTTCGCCGAATGAATCAGTCCGTCTTCTTTTCTCCTGTCGATCCTGTCGCCGGTTTTATCGATGCGCTGATCGGAGCGAGATATCTTCCCTACCAGCCAGAGCGCGAAGTTCGGGTGGAACAGCCCCGCGATGTGCCTTACAAGAGGAAACCGTATAATCGAGCGGTAGAAGTGGTAGCGGAAATCGCTGGATGTGTAGTTGTCGCCGTGCGCGACGAACACCTTCTTCCCGTCGATTTCTTCCCTGAATGTATCGTGATAGATCTCGATACCGATCTTCTCTTGCAGGAAATCGCGGAACCAGAAGTCGTGATTTCCGGCGGTGAAGACCAGCCGGCAGCCGTCGTCGTGGAGGTCGCTTAGTGCGCGCAGAATCGGGAAGTAGCTGCCGATAACGGTATTTCGCCACTCCATCCAGAAGTCGAAGATGTCGCCGTTCATGATCAGCATATCGACCTTTCCGCGAATGCCTTCGAGGAAGCCGATTGCCTTGCGCATCTGGGTATGCGTGAACTCGCTGTTGTCGAATCCGAGATGCAGGTCCGAGATGATATAGACGCGCATGACCTAACTCGCCAGAAGGTAGTAGAGGATGTTAACGCCCATCTGGAGCGCTTTTTCGCGCACTTCAGGCGGATCGTTGTGGACCTGTGGCGAAGCCCAGCCGTCGCTGATGTTCGATTCGAAGGTGTAGAGCACCAGCATGCGCCCGGTCGAATCGAAAATGCCGAATGCCTGTGGTCTGCGGTCGTCATGTTCGTGCGTCTTGGGCAGTCCCTTCGGAAAGTCGAAGCAGCAGTGGAAGATCTCGTGCCCGGCGGGAAGCTCGACCATATCCATGTTGGGAAGCAGTCTTTGCATTTCGCGCCGGAACGATTCGTCCATGCCGTAGTCGTCGTCGGCATATAGGAAGCCGCCGCGTTCGAGGTATTTGCGCAGGTTGTCGATGTCCTTGTCGGAGAATGCGACATTGCCGTGGCCGGTCATGAAGATGAAGGGATAGTCGAAGAGCTTGGGGTCGTCCGGCTTTACCACCGCCTGATCGGTTGCGAAATCGGTGCCGATGTTCTTGTTGGCATATTCCGCCAGATTGGTCAGCATATCCGGGTCGTTATACCAGTCACCGCCACCGTCGTAGTGCAGTCTCGCGAGCGCCGGTTTCTCGGTCGCGAAGGTTGCTGCAAGAATCATCAGACCCAGCGCGATCAGCGTGAACCTCTTCAAATGATACCCCTTGATTTATTGTTTACACCAGATTTGTGAATCGTGAATGGTTGTCAAGAATTCAGCAATACATGTCTGGAATACTCCCATTTTTCTGTGGAATCTTGGTTCGATGAACATTGATCGATGTTATCCACCATAATCCTTCGATACACCGCTTCGCAGCACTCAGGATGACAATGGTGGATAACTCGCTGTAAAATAATAGTTTGTCATCCTGAGTGCTGCGAAGCGGTGTATCGAAGGACAAACAATTATTTTGCACAGCAAAGAACCACCAACATTCAGATAATCTACCAGATTTTTCTCCATTAAGCATACATAAATGATAGCATTCCATCGCCTTACAGCTACGTGCTCAGAAATACCGGGTGTATTCCTATTCAGCAATACGAGGAGAATACATGACCAGGAAAACAGGATATCCCGCGCGTACCACGGGACATCCTGATATAAGCAGAAACCGGGTTAATCGACAAACTTCGTCGTTTTTAAAAGCTCCATCGGGACTTCGATATTGTATCGTTTCAGCGCTTCCTTGTTGATCAACAGATTCGGCTCCTCGTCGTACCGGATGGGAACTTGTTCGATCGGAACTTTCTCCACCACGACCTTATAGACGGCATTCGCCAGCAGCATACCCAGTTTCTCGTCACTCGGTGTCAAGCCGCCAAGCGCACCCTTTCTGATCGATGTTTCGGCGTAGGATACAACAGGAATTTCTCCTGCTGCCTTGATGATGATGTCCGTGTTGTCCGTCACCAGATTGGGATTGGCGATGATGATGAGATCGACGCCCGAATCCAGCAGCTTCTTCACGCCGCCAGCGAGCTGATCTTTGGTCTTGCTGACCGATTCGAAGTACTCGAGACCGAGTTTTTCGCAGGCTTCACGGGTGTTCGCTCGATCGATCGGCGTTCCGGGATGACCCTCTTCCAGCATGAGTCCGACCTTCTTCACGCCGGTTATCATCTTCATGAATACCTTCATCTGCAATTCCACCGGAAGGAAGTAGGTGACGCCGGTGATGTTGTTCTGCGGCGGAGCATCGATAGCGGGGACGATTCCCAATTGAACAGGGTCGTTGGCGGCTCCGATGAATCCCGGAATCTTGATCGGGTGATTTTTCAGATATTCAGCGCCATGCGATCGAAGGAACAAGATCGCGTCCTTCTCGCCGGCATAACGCTGGTAGATTTTATCGACTTCTTCCGTCGTCGGAATCGCGATGTTCATCTCGATATCCGCATCGGGCGCGAGCTTGGCAAACTGTTCCGAAAACCCTTTGTACACGCGATCCGACATGGACGATTTGGTGTACCACATAACTCCGATTTTTTGTGCAGATAAAACAATAGGCAAGGAAATCAGAATGAATAGAACGATGAAACGCACGGTCTTCATAATTCCTCCTGTCAATGGGTTATATTGACAGGATAACGAAAATGTAATGAATGGCAACCATTAAAACACGATTCACTCGTTGTAAGATAACAATTACCCCGCGAAATTCTGGAGGATATTCTCCGCAATCTCCATCTGCTGTTCCTGCCTGTAATCCGGTTCGGTCTGTACGGTGAAAAACACCTTCAATCCGCTGGTCGTGTCGAATCGTACGGGGTACTTGAACTGTGCGACAGCTCTTGCGATCCTGTCTCGTGCAGGGAGCCTTTTCTGGTCGAATTCAAGGATGATATCGTCGCGCTTGAAGTGAAGCGTGGAAAGCCCGCACTGTTTCGCGATAAGGCGCAGCTTATAGAAGCGCAAGGCCCTTGTCGCCGGCTTGGGCAGCTCGCCGAAGCGGTCTTTCAGCTCGATTTCCAGCGAGTCGAATTCCTCGGGCTTGTCGAATTTCTGCATGCGTCGATAGACCTGAAGCCGGATTTCCTCGCTGGCGATGAAGTCGGAGGGGAAGTAGAAGTCGGCTTCCAGACGGACACGTGTCTCAGCTTGCGGCTGGTCGTCGTCCCACAGTCCGGCGGGATTTTCCTTCTCCATGTTCTCGACGGCTTGTTCGAGCAGGCGATTGTAGTAATTGAATCCGATGGAGTTGATCACCCCGCTCTGTTTGGTGCCGAGGAGGGTACCGGCTCCGCGGATTTCGAGATCGCGCATGGCGATCTGATATCCTGCGCCGAGGTAGTCGTACTCGGTGAGGGTTTCCAGTCGGCGACGCGCTTCTTCGGTCAGCTTGCGGGGAATCATCAAGTAAGCGTATGCGCGGCGGTTACTCCTGCCCACGCGGCCGCGAATCTGGTACAATTGCGCCAGGCCGAACATGTCGGCGCGGTTGACGATCATGGTGTTGGCGTTGGGGATGTCGATGCCCGATTCGATGATGGTGGATGCGATCAGGACGTCGAACTGATGGTGCGCGAATTCGATCATGACAGCTTCGAGCTGCTTCTCCGGCATCTGGCCGTGCGCTACCTTGAACCGCACCTGTGGCAGCAGTTTCTTGAGATCGGTCGCCATGCTGTCGATGGTCTGGACGCGGTTGTGGACGAAGAAGACCTGTCCGCCGCGATCCACCTCGCGGTTGATGGCGTCCTTGATGATCTCTTCGTCGAACGGCACGATAATGGTCCGTACCGGCAGCCTCGCCTTGGGCGACGTCTGGATAAGCGACATCTCCTTGAGCTTTGACAGCGCCATGTTCATGGTGCGCGGGATGGGCGTTGCGGACATATAGAGCGTATCGACGTTCGCCTTGAGTTTTCTGAGCTTCTCCTTGTGCTTGACGCCGAAGCGGTGCTCCTCATCGACGATCAACAGCCCCAGGCGCTTGAACTTCACGTCCTCGGATAGCAGCCGGTGCGTGCCGATGGCGATGTCGATCTTGCCCTCGCTCATTCTGAGGATGTCCTTCTTCACGTTGGCGGGTGTCCGGAAACGACTGAGCATGGACACGTTCACCGGGTACTGCGCCAGCCGCTCCTTGAATACGTGAAAATGCTGTTCGGCGAGCAGCGTCGTCGGCACCAGCACCGCGACCTGGAATCCGCTCAGCACGGCCTTGAATGCCGCGCGGATAGCGACCTCCGTCTTGCCGAATCCCACGTCGCCGCAGAGCAGCCGTTCCATGGGCGAATCGGATTCCATGTCCTTCTTGATGTCCTCGGTCGATTTTCGCTGATCCGGCGTATCCTCGTAGATGAAGGCTTCCTCCATCTCCTTCTGCCACTCGTTGTCGCCATCGAAGGCGATACCCTTGCGCAGGCGGCGTTCGGCGTAGAGTTTGACGAGATCTTCGACGACCAGTTCGATCTGCTTCCTGGCTTTTGAGCGGGTGCTTTCCCACTTCTTCGATCCGAGCTTGTGGATCTGCGGTACAAAGCCCTCTTCAGAGACGTAGCGCGATACAAGGTCGAGTTGGTAGGTCGGTACATAAACCGTGTCATTACCGGCGTAAGCGATGGTCAGGCATTCGATTTCGTTGCCCTCGACACGCACCTGCTTCAGGCCGAGATACGACCCGATACCGTAGTCGATATGTACGATGAAATCGCCCGGCTTCATCGATTCGTAATCGACCAGCGCTTCTTCGCGCGAGAACCGCGTAAAATGCTTCTTCCGTTTGTAGCGACTGAAAATTTCGTGGTCGGTGAAGATCGCCAGTCCGGCGTCCTTGAGGTTCCAGCCGCGGTGGAACACGCCGATGACGAACTCGATGCGCTCTTCGTAGTTGGGCAAAAGGTCGCGCATGCGCTTGCTCTGACTTCGGTTGTCCGACTGGATGATGACCTTGTAGCCGTCGGTCAGCTTCTGGTGCAGGCTCTGTTCCAGAAGCGCGAGATCGGAGTGCATGTTGGTCTGCGAGATGATCGGCGCTTCCAGACTGCCTTTCGCAGCCTCGAACGTCTGATAGGAGGCCGAGACGAAACAGTGCTGTCTGGATTCCATCAGCTTCTTGATGAAGCGATCGTCGGCAAAGAGTTTATCGGGATCGGGCAGGATGCGTCGTTTCTGTTTCTGGCGCGTCTTCGCCCAGAGGTCGTTTGTCTCGTCGGCGATTTCCGCCAGATAGGTATGGAAGAACTGGTATTCGTCGAAAAAGAGTATGATCTGCTTCGGATCGAAATACTCGCTGAAGGTATGGATTTCGGGCAGCAGGAGCGACACGTCGAGTTCGATGCCTTCGTAGAAACCGTCGGCGTGGATTCGCTCCCAGAGCTTCTCGTCCGCTTCGATATCGTGGATGGAGAATTCCCGCGAGGGGATGAGGGTGATCTCCTTCAGCTCCGTGCCGATCGAGCGCTGCGAGGTAACGCTGAATTCACGGATCGAATCGATCTCGTCGCCGAAGTACTCGACGCGGATCGGGTGTAGCAGGTTCGGGCTGAAGATGTCGATGATGCCGCCGCGCCGCGCGATCTCGCCAACTTTCGAGACCTGGTATTCGTTCGTGTAGCCCAGTCCGACCAGCTTGGAAACCAGATGATCCGGCTTGTATTCGCTGCCCTGTTCGAGGTGGATCAGGTTCTGTTCGAATATCTTGCGCGCTGTGATTTTCCTGAGTAGCGACCGGATGGGCAGGCTGAAGATTTGCGGCTTGCCGGATACGGCGCGGGAAAGCGTTTCGATGCGCTGGGCACGGATGGTATAGTGGGGAGAGCGTTCCTCGTAGGGGAGAACCTCGAAATCGGGCAGGAAGCAGGCGTTTTCCTGTCCCACCAGGAGTTGGAAGTCGTCAAGATAATCCTCCGCCATCTTGTCGTCGGCACAGATGAAGAGGATATTCTTCCCTGTAGTATTGAACACATGTGCCACGATGGCGGCCTTGGCGGAGTGGTTCATGTTGAAGAACAACTCGCCGGACGATCCGTCGGCAAAGCGTTTCTCGATCTGCTGGAAGAATTCGGATTTCTCGAAGTACGGTTTCAGCTTTTGATATAGCATGGCTCCCCCTGTTTCCGAATACCAAACCTATTGATCCTGTGAAATTGGCAAGGACTTTATTTGCTTGACATAGCATGGAGAAATTACTGATTTTTGATTAAACAAATAACTGCGGGGATCAGGTGAATATTGAGGGAAATTTCAAGCCGAAAAACTGGCTGGAGCATTTGCGTAACAATAGCTGGGAGATGGAGCTGCTCATCACCGGCTTCGTGCTGGTGGGGTTGTTTCAGGTTCCGGATTTGTTGATCGGATTCAAAGACATGCTGGCTTCCCAGGTCGTTTCCAATTTCATGCGGAACTCGGTCGGCGCGATCTGGCGGATGCTCGATACGAGCGTCAAGGTGATCATCCTCAATCTGGTTCTGCTCTTGATTCTGCGCGGATACTGGATCGGACTGATCGGACTCGATTCGACCATTCATAACAAGGACGCGAAAGCCCGTGAGCGCAAGCTGATAAAAAGCATCCGCAAGCTGGACGACGTTTGCAGCATCATCTTCGCGCTTACGTTCCTGATCGTTTTCATCACCATCGCGAGCAGTATCTACATGATCTACTGGTCGCTTCTCGCGGTAATTATCGGCTTCTACGTGCCGTCGTATCTGGTTGTTCCGTATCGCGTTGTCACGATCTTCGCTTTCTCGCTGTTTTCGGTCGTCGGAATACTCAAAGTAACGGATTTTCTGACACTGGGCAGGATCAAAGCAATCAGAAGCAAATGGTTTGCGCTGCCGTTCAACTTCCTTTCGAGGTGGGTTGAATATCTTACGCTCGGTTTCCTCTCCCGACAGATATACAGCTTTCTGATGAAGTCGATTCCACGCAAACGTTTCCGCCTGATCCTTGTCGCGTATATCTTCGTTATCATCGTGATTTTTACCGGAATACAGGTAGAAAACCGCGTGTATTTCCCCTTTGCCGGCAGCAAGTTGATGATTAATCCAGCCGAATATCAACACTTGGCATATCACGATTCATCGACTCGGGATGAAAGCGCGGTCAAGGGTCTCTTTCCGACCATCCAGTCGGAACTGGTCACCGATCCGTATCTGAGGCTCTATATCCCATACACCGTCATGGACAATGAAAACATCGCCGTTTCTATACCGGATATCAAGCCGTTCCACAGTGGGGTCGTGATGGAATATATCAGCTTCGGACGGGATGAAACGATTCCTTTCCAGAAGAAGGTGCTCGATTATTACAAAGGGATATACAGCATCAGTATCGACGACTCGGTCCAATGTAACTGCGATTTCAGGTTCTATCATTATCCCGAGGAAAAGGAGATCGGAATCCTGACATACATCCCGCTCGGCAAGCTTCCCAATGGGCTTCATGAACTGAAGATATTTTATCGGGAACGTGGTTACACCAGAGAAATCCCCTTCTGGCTGATGCGGGAGGAATGCGAGTGAGGTGGACCGATTTCGCTTTCGATTACATCGAGCATGTATAAGCGTAAGATTGCAGTGGATTACGATGATGAATTCGATGTGATCGATGAGAGAAATGATGAGAACGGATTGATATCGTAACCAACATTCGGAAGAGTCACTGGCGTGACACATTCAGAAGTTGGTTACAAAAAAGAAAGGGCAGACACAAAGGTCTGCCCCGACAGAATTGATTTAAATCTTCTCTTCGATGACAACCTTTTCTTTCAATTCTTTCTCCTCCAGCATTTCCATCTCGGCAAGCGCCCGATTGAGCAGCTTGACTTTGTCCTTATAGGGATAGAAGGAGCTTTTGAAACCGTTGATGATCAGGTTCTTGATGTCCTGATAATCGAGGCCGAGAATTTCGTGCGCGAGCATGTATTCGTCGGTCATGGTGGTGTTGGAGATGAGGCGATTGTCAGTGTTCATAGTGACGCGAAGACCGTAGTCGATATAGAACTTGATCGGGTGCTCTTCGATGGACGGAACGGCTTTGGTGTGCATGTTACTCTTGAGGCAGATTTCCAGCGGGATACGGTGGTCGTTGACGAAGTTCAGGAGGTCGCCGTTCTCGATCAGCCGTGTGCCGTGCCCGATACGATGCGTACCGCAATAGTGCAGTGCCTGGTGGATACTCTCCGGGCCATAGGCTTCACCTGCGTGGATGGTGATGTTCAGGTTGTTGCGCCGTGCCAGATCGAAAGCCGCCTGGTGATCTTTTGCGGGGTGATTGTATTCGGAGCCGGCGAGGTCGAATCCGAGCACACCCTTGTTCTTGTAAGCGATGGCCAGTTCGGCGAGGGTCAACGATGTCGCCGGATCCATGTTGCGGATACCGCAGATGATGACGCCGGTGTGGATGTCGAATTTCCGTTCCGCCTGATGCAGACCGTCGATGACAGCCTCGGAAATCTGGGTCAGCTTCAAGCCCTTTTGCGTATGCAGGATGGGGGAGTAGCGGACTTCCATGTAGCGGACATTTTCCGCTGCGGCGTCCTCAGCCAGTTCGTACGCGGTACGAGCCAGCGCGTCTTCCGTCTGCAATACGGACAGCGTAACGGCAAAGCCGCGCAGATATTCGTCCAGACTCTTGCATTCCTCGTCGCAGCTCACGATCTTGAGCAGCTCTTCCGGGGTGGAAGCAGGCAGCTTCACCTTTTGCTGTTCTGCCATTTCGAAGATGGTCGAAAGCCGCAGGGAACCGTCCAGATGCACGTGCAAATCGGCCTTCGGCAGCTTATGTATAAATTCTTTTTTCATGATTTCCTCCAATATAGTAAATTACAGCGTCCATTTCTCATGGCAGACGATTTTCTCCATGGGCTTGCGACGATCGCTTCCCGCGAAGCCTTTGACCAGTTTCCCGTAGATATTCTCGCGGTCTTTCGGATAGCCGAACGGACTCATGGCTACCACGCGGATGTGATCGGGAATATCCAGGATTCTGCGGACCGCGTTCTCATTGAACGCAGCCAGCCAGCAACTGCCGATACCGAAATCGAGCGCAGCAAGCATCATTTGCTGAAAAGCGATCGACGTGTCAACAAGATAATAATCCTGCTCATTTAAGCGAACACTTTGTTTCGGGTCGGCGCAGGCTACAATGATTAGCGGGACATCCTTCAGGAAAAAGTTGATCGCGCCGATAAATCCACTCTTCAATGCCAGTTTGCGGATGGTTTCCTTATCCCGCACCACCACAAATCTCCAGCACTGACGGTTTTGGGCGGACGGAGCCATCCTTCCGGCTTCCAGGATTTTCGACAACACATCGTCCGGTACCGGATCGGGCAAATAGCTCCGCACGCTGTGCCGCGAGAGGATCGTCTCGTAGCAATCGGGCATTGACGCTTAGAACTTGAAACCCACTCCCAGCGATGCCGAGAAGGAGTCGTATTCCGAGAAATTATAGTCGAAACTGAGCTGGAAAATGCTCAACTGGGCTGCCAGACCGGCGACGAACCGGTATTCGTTATCGCCATCGACGTCGAACGAAATATTCTGTTCCTTCAGATCATCCGGCGTCTCGTAGTTGTCGGTGTCATCCAGCGAATAGGTGTATTCGAACTCGGTGTGCGCATTCTCAAGTAATACTCCGGCGTATGGCGTCACATTCAGTGTGGGAAGCCCGAGCGTCTTGCTGATGTTGAGTCCGCCGGCGTATGCCTGAGTCTTCATGATGCTGCCGACTTCCAGTTGCTGATAGAAGAAGCTCAGTGAAATATCGATCGGAATGATGAAATCGACAAAATCGCTCATCCAGACGATCGGATTGTGTTGAACGCCCACACCCCAGTAAGTCAGTTCGCCGATCTCCTCGTTGATGTTCACGTTCGGAAGCCAGCGAACCACCACGATGGTTCCCATGATGGTGCCGAGAGTCAATTGCGGTGCAAACTGCGGCAGCATGCTGACATCCTCGAGAAGGCCATGAACCGGAAGCTGGATCGTCTCTTCATCGACATAGTATTCTTCTTCCAGCATGGTTACAGGATTCGTCACGGTCAGCGTATCGCCACCGAAGGTCACGTGCATGTATTCGTCTTCACTGCCGATGATTGTCGGGCCGTCAATCCCCACCGAATAGTCGTGCGAGATCACTTCTTCGACGATCGCGTTATAGATGTCCTCACCGTGCGTCTCAGGCGTTATTCCACTCGCCTGGACAATTTGTTCGGCCTGGCTTGTAGTAAACCGGAACGAGCCTTGTGTGGCAAAAGTCTTCTGGTCGTCCTGGAAGTTCGTGCCCATCACCACGATCTTCATCGAGATGTTGAGTCCGAGCTTCTTGGAGCGCGGCGCCTGCTGAAACCAGCCGCTGTTCATGTTAGCTCCGAAGGGAGAAGTCAATGGGGAAACGTATGACTTGGCAGCGTCTCCGGAAAGGGATTCGAGTTGAGACTGGAGATCGTTGTCGGGCAGTTCGTCCGCAATATCCTGAGCATAAACGAAGCACATCATCGAGATCAGCAGTAGAGAAACAAGTACCTTTTTCATCATAATCATCCTCCAAAATTCCAAAATCATGGTTTAATCGATAAAATGCCGGATCGATTCATGTTCCGTCAATGAAATTCTGGAAAAATCTGGATTCCGCCACGAATAAAAAAAGATTGACAGCTTTTCCCTTATAAACTATTTTATAGACAGAAGGTTAGATAGCGTTTTTCACACAGCAATTCTGGTTCACAGCATATATCCGTTACAGGATCATTCTGCCCGCACTCGCAGGTTTGCCGTCTGCCATGACATAGCCATAGCTGACCCGTCGCGTCATGCGACAAGGAGGTTGATATGGCTCTGAGTTTCAATGTGGATACACTATCGAATCTGATATCCACACAACTGACATCGTCTCTACAAAATCTTACCGAATCGACGCTGCGCCTGAGTACCGGGCTGCGGATCAACAGCTCCGCGGACGATCCGGCAGGACTCGCTATGTCCGAATTGATGCGAGCCCAAGCGGCGACCTATACTCAATCAAGAAGAAACGCGCAGGACGCACAATCGCTCGTCCAGACAGCAGAAGGCGGTATCAACGTCATCGACGAGAAGCTGATCCGCATGAAAGAACTGGCGGAACAGGCTGCAACAGGCACCTACACCGATTCCCAGCGACTGATCCTCCACTCTGAGTTCGAATTGATGGCTGCCGAGATCGACCGCATCGCCGAATCCACCACGTTCAACGGCCAGAAACTGCTGGACGGATCGCTGTCGGCGGCGTCAACGTACACGACATCCGGTGGCTGGACCGAGCCGGACGACGGTCTGCTCGTCCACGTTGGCGACGGTAACGACCGCGCCGAAGACTACTACTACATCACGATCCGGGACGTCCGGACGCAGAGCCTCTTCTCGACCTCCGATATCGCCATCTCTACCCAGGCTTCCGCAGCGAACGCGCTGGATATCGTCAATACGGCAATCATCAACAAAGAGAATGCCATGGCGTGGCTGGGATCGATGCAGAACCGTCTCGAAGGCAGTATCGATAACCTCGAAGCGCAGATCGATGCGCTCGACCACGCCGAATCGGACATCGTCGATGTGGATATCGCGCAGGAGATTTCATCGTATGTCAGTAGCATGATCCTGCTTCAGAGTGGCGTCGCGATGTTGGCGCAGGCGAACTCGCTACCGACCATGACCCTGACGCTGATCGATTCGCTGTAGATATCAACTTCCGAAGAAAGCCGCTCGGTGTCATCCTGAGCCCTTCGACAAGCTCAGGATAAACATCGTCGAAGGATCGGCGGCTACAGCGGGCAGACTGTGTGGAAATGGTAGATGGATTCCGTTTTCGCTGTTTGTATTTTGAGAGACAACCCCCCTTTGTCCCCCCTTGTCAGGGGGGTGAGAAAGTGATCAGGATCCAAGCGTGGCCGCCAATTCACCCCCCTGACAAGGGGGGACAAAGGGGGGTTGTTTTCCTTGGCAACAGTAAACTCGACATCGATTCATAGAGCAGGTTCATGACATTTCCACACAGTCTGGGGAATAAGACCTTTCTCGCGTTCCTTTCGTTTCTGCGGAAAAATCTTCTCACTGGCGGAAAATATTTACGGTATTTTCAGCAAATACAATCCTGAAATGACCTTATATCAGCACATTCCATTGGCATCGCGATTGCAAAATATCAGATGAATGAATCCGACAGGATTTGTTTCGATCGTATGGCTTTTTTCTAAAGCTCTATAGTATCGCGTACGATATATACAATGGAGGTATCTGATGTCTGGATCAATCTCATTCTCCGGGCTGTCTTCTGGAATCGACTTCGATTCGTTGATTGACGAACTTGTCGAAGCCGAAAAGTATCAAGCGAATCAGCTTGAAGACTGGAAGACCGAATGGGAGGAGAAAATCGATCTCCTCTCGGAACTTCGCACGAAGTTCTCGAGTCTCGATTCGATCATGGGAAAGCTGAGCGCCGCCAGTTCATTCTGGAAGAGGAATGCGTCGAGCAGCAACGATGAGGTTGCGACCATTGCCGTTGACAGCTCTGCCCAGCCGGGGACTTATTCGATTGAGGTTGGTTCCAATATCCAGCATATCTATGCCAGCCGTGGTTATTCCTCCGAAGATGATATTGCGTTGAACGACGTGACGGAATACTTCACGATTTCGGTCGGAGGCACTTCGATCGGCACGATCGACGGAACCGGTGGTAAGACACTCGAAGACATCGCGGCGGAAATTGACGCCCTGGACAGCGTTAGCGCCGAGATAATCAACGACGGTTCCTCCAGCAACGCATACAGAATCCAAATTACGGCCGACGATGGCGGTAGCGCGAACGAGATTACGGTCTCGCAAACAAATACAGACATTTTCAGCGTCGGCATCGACGACGTCGAGGTGATCGACGACGAAGGTGGAGATACCTTTACCGTCAATTCCGGTGCCGGAAGCTATACCGGGCACGTGAACAAACGATTCAACTTCGAGGTGATCGAAGGCGGCGAGATCGGAACCGACGAAGTCAAGATCAAGTGGACCGACGAAGTCGAAGGTCGCTCGGGAACCATGACCATCAGCGGAGCGGGTTCATACGGCGTTACGCAGGGTGTCCAGCTAACGTTCGCGGCCGGCGAGAACTACGAAGAGGACGCCCTTTTCGCGGTCGATGTCTTCCACAACGACTACCAGCGTGCGCAGGACAGCGGACTCGCAGCCGCGGAGAAAGAAGTGCACTCCGGTATGTCCGATCGCGATACCACACCGGTTACCACCACGAACGCCACCTTCAGCTACAGCTTTGCCGGGCGGTCGATCGGATCGATCACCGTCAAAGCCGGCACTACGCTGGAGGAGCTTGCGGATCTGATCAACGAAGACGCGAACAATCCCGGCGTCAAGGCGACCATCGTCAACGACGGAACCGGCGCGCCCAACGCGTATCACCTGGTACTCACATCGACAAAAACCGGCGCCGCCAACAAAATCGAAGATATTGATTTCTCGTCCTTTACCGGCAGCGCATTCGCTTCGGGATCGTTCTCCGAGACACAGAGCGCTTCCAACGCGATGGTCAAGCTGGACGGATATCCATCCGGAGCTTCTTACCTTCAGAACAGCACCAACCTCTACTCCGACCTCATCGACGGGGCGTCCGTCACAATCAAGTCGGTCGGAACCGCCGAATTATCTATCGAGAACGATGTCGATACGATGGTATCCCTCGTGCAGGACTTTGTTGATGGCTACAACGACGTGATGAGCTATATCAACGAGATTACCGCCGTGGATCCGGATACTACCATTACCGTTTATGATTCCGATGAAGACGAAGAAGAAACCAACGGCTCTGCGCTGCTTGCCGGTAACTACACGATCCAGCTTATCGAGAGCAAGCTCAAGACCTTCCTCGTTACACGCGCGGAGGGCTATGAAGACGGTACCGATCCGTACCTGCTTCTTTCACAGCTTGGAATTTCCACAAGCGACGACGACCTTCTCGAATTCGACGAGGACGATCTCCGGGACGCACTGAACGAAGACCCGGAATCGGTCGTCAGCTATTTCTCCGACAACAAGGTCGGCGTTTCGGACTCATCGGATGTGACGTTCTACAGCGCAACCAGCAGTACGCTGCCGGGAACCTATCATTACAAGGTCATCGTGGATGTGACTGGGAATCCGACCAGCGGTCTCCTCTGGAAGGACGGAGAAACGGAAGCAGATGCCGTCAGCATGACAATCAGTGGCAAGACCATGACTGTGATGTCCGGCGATGCCAAAGGTATGGCGATCGAATTGCAGAACAGCGCCGCAGGCACATATACCGGAACCATGCGCGTCAAGTATGGTAAATCGCACGAATTCGACGACCTGATGGACGATATTCTCAACGTTGAAGACGGAATGATTAAAGTTCTCGAGGATAGCTACGAGAATATAATAGAGAACATTGAAACAAAGATAGCAAGGGAACTGGATCGAGTCGCGATTGTTGAAGAGCGTTACCGGACTCGCTTCGCGAATCTGGAGACGGCGCTGACCGACTACAACGGGCAGCTCGCAGAGCTTCAGCAGCAGATTTCGACCATTCCTACGATCAGATAACTGTAATCATAGGGGGAAGAATGGATCAACGGCTTCAGGCATACCAGCAGGTCAACGTCAATACCATGAACAGGGGTAAGATCGTTGTCATGTTGTTCTCGGGAGCCATAACGTTCCTCAGCAAGGCCAAGCTGTACGCTGAGAGAAATGATTTTTACAACAAGGGTAAGTATATCACCAAGGCCCAGAACATTATCGATGAATTGAATTATTCGCTGGATATGGATAAGGGACAGGAGATATCGAAGAATCTGCGATCGATCTATGTATTTCTGTCTCGCTATCTTACCCAGGCGAACGCGAAAAACGATCCAAGTATGCTAACCCGCTCGATCGGAATTCTGGAAAACCTGAAGTCCGCTTTCGGTGAAATCGTGAACAACCCGGATTACGCAGAAGCGCAATCCGTAAACAAGAGAGAGATGGTGCAAAATGCGATCAGGCGATGGGTATAATTTGCTTGACCGATTGCATGGCGCACAGTAGTCTGCTCTTGCGGAGGTCGGGATGACTGTCGATAAAGTAATAAATCATATCGGGACACAAACTGCGCTCAAAGAAGCGGCAGAGAAAGTAAAAGCCAGTAAGAACGAGAAAACGACCCAGGCGGAGATCACCTCCGAGCAGGACCGCGTCGAGTTTTCCGATCAGGCGAAGCAACTGCAGGAAACGGAACAGATTCTGCGCTTCGCGATGGAGAAGCTCGAGAAGTACGACGAATTACGCAGCGATAAGCTCGATGAAGTGCGGGAGAAGCTCGATAGCGATTTCTATTACGGTGACGACCTGAACGAGGATATCTCGGAGAAGATTATCTCTCCGCGGGAACTCATGAACACGGTTCGCGACAACCTCGAAGTCAGGGAATACATGAATCGCTTCGAGGAGATGGACGCCGTAGAGGAAGAGGTCGATACGGAGAAGCTGGTCGAGATTCGGAATCGCATAGCAGAGGGATTTTACGATGATCCCGAAGTTCTCGATAAAACGGCGGAGAAGCTTATCGAATTGCTCCGCGGCTGAATTACGTGAAAGAAGTACATTTCAAACTGCTCAAACGCTATATTGACGAGCTCATCGTCAGTCAGGGCATTCTGTCGGTCGAAAACCCCGATATCATTGTCGAGAAAGTGAAGATCGATTTCCTCATCAAGCTCGCTTTCCGCTTCTACAGCAAGCTCTACAGCGGTGATGTGCCGAATTTCTATCAGAATCAATGGGAATGGTTTCGCTGTACTGCATGTCAGACGCCATGCGATGAATTCATAGCGTTCACGAACAGCAATGAAGACGATCGTCAAATACCGTCGAAATGCCCGATCGGAAAGGATTTCGTTACCGATATCAATTGCTGTAATTGCGGAAAAATATTTCCAAGTAACAAACCGGAGGACCGGAAGCTCTACATGCCTCTCTGCAACGAGTGTGCGGATTTGATCGGAGAGGAGATGGAAATCTGGGGACGACTCTTCGATTGAGCTGCTATTTCCGCTCGAACAATCGATAAGTCGGAGAAATAGGGGATGCGGAAATGGCTCCCGGCATCGATTTCCCGATTGGTCTTTTTTCGTATGATAGTGCCGCAATCGGGAAATCGTATAACGTGTTTATCTAACGGAATTAAAACAATCCTTTGATCTCGCCCTTTTCATCCACATCAATATCCATGGCCGATGGTCTCTTGGGTAGTCCCGGCATCCGCATGATATCGCCTGTGATCGGAATCAGAAATCCGGCGCCGGATGCAAGCAATATCTCGCGTACCGTCACCAGGAAGTCTTTGGGTCTGCCCAGTAGTTCCGGGTTGTCGGAGAGCGATTTCTGCGTTTTGGCAATGCAGATCGGAAGATGCTCGAAGCCATACTTGCGTATCTTTTTCAAATCCTGTTTGGCTTGCGTCGTCAGGTCGATATTCTCCGCGCCGTAGATTTCGCGCGCAACCTTGAACATCTTGTCCTCGAAGGGAAGATTCCAGTCGTAGAGCGGATTGAGCCTGCATGAATCGCTATCGACAAGCTCGACAACCTTCTGTGCCAGCTCGATGCCGCCAGCGCCGCCCTTACCCCAGAAATCGACCACGCTTGCACCGAAATCCTGCTCCAGGGCATACTTGCGAACCATCTCGAGTTCTTCTTCGGTGTCGGTCGCGAAGCGATTGATTGCCACCACCGATTTCATGCCGAACTTGCGGATGTTCTCGAGGTGCTTGCCGAGATTGGGGAGACCGGCCTCCAGCGCTTTCAGATCCGGCTCGTTCAGGTTCTTTAACGATGCGCCGCCGTGATGCTTCAGCGCACGGACAGTCGCTACGAGCACAACCGCGTTGGTGCAGTATTGACCATACGGGCACACGATGTCGAAGTACTTCTCGGCGCCGAGGTCGAATCCGAATCCGGCTTCGGTGACCACGTAATCCGCCAGGCGGAGCGCGGTCTTGGTCGCGATGATGCTGTTGGTACCCTGCGCGATGTTGGCGAAGGGACCGCCATGCACGAAGGCTGCCGTGTTCTCGATGGTCTGTACCAGATTCGGCTTGAGTGCGTCTTTCAAGAGCGCGGTGATGGAGCCTTCGAAGCCCAGTTGCTTCACCGTGACAGGCGCACCTTTATAAGTGTAGCCGACCGTGATGTTGCCGATCCGCTCCTTGAGCTGTCTAAGATTGTTCGATAGGCAGAGGATGGCCATGATTTCGGACGCGGGTGTGATGTCGAAACCGTCTTCGCGGGGGATGCCCTGGCTCTTGCCACCCAGCCCGATCACGACATCGCGCAGCGCGCGGTCGTTAACGTCCAGAACGCGCTTCCATGTGATGCGGCGCGGATCCAGTCCGACTTCGTTGTCGTAATAGACATAGTTGTCGATCAACGCCGCGAGGGTATTGTTGGCGCTTGTGATGGCGTGCATGTCGCCAGTGAAGTGAAGGTTGATATCCTCCATGGGGAGAACCTGAGAATAGCCTCCGCCGGCAGCACCGCCCTTGATACCGAAGACAGGACCCAGCGACGGCTCACGGATGGCCGCGATCGTCTTCTTACCGATCCGGTTCAGAGCCTGCGCGAGCCCGATCGAGTTGGTCGTCTTGCCTTCGCCGGCGGGAGTGGGGGTGATCGCGGAAACCAGGATCAACTTGCCGAACGGGTTGTTTTTGATTCGATCCAGCGCTTCATACCTGATTTTCGCTTTATACTCGCCATAGAGTTCGAGGTCGTCCGGCTTCAAGCCGATCTTCTCGGCGATTTCGGTAATAGGCTGCATTTTTGCACTCTGAGCGATTTCTATATCTGAAAACATGATTCCACCTCATTTTGTTATGCTCGTGCTGATAGTATAACCACGTATTTGTCACTAACAAATATATTTCTTCAATCTCGATAATTTTCATCGGAGCGAATTCGGTTAGGGTGCCTTGCGCTTCTTTGGCGGATCAATAAATTGGATTCACTTATTGATTATATTGATTTTGGCATTGATAATATTTATTTTCTGCTTGACATAATAAAACTGAATGGCAAGGATGCCTCCAGATCATACAGTGGAGGTTCGAAATGAACAAGAGACTCAGGCAATGTCCTGTGTGCAACCAGGCGCTCGATATCGTCGAATATCACTGTCCCTCGTGCGACATCACCATCCGGGGGAAGTTCGGTATCGGCGAGCTTTCAGCGCTGACACCGGCCCAGCAGGAATTCGTGAAGGTGTTCATCTGCTGCGGCGGCAACATCAAAGAAGTGGAAAAACGTCTGAAAATATCCTATCCGACTGTAAAGAACCGTCTGGCCGAGATCGCGGCATTCCTTTGCGATGAGAGCCCTGAAGAAGATTATAACGATGTGTTGAACGAAATCAGCGAAGGCAATATCAGCGTAGAGGAAGCGCTGAAGAAGCTTGAAAAAAACCGGAGGTAAGAATGCGGAAAATAGAACATAACATGACGATCGATGTCTTGCAAAGCCCCAAAGTGACCATCGAATCGGAAAACCTTGGCTACAGGATCAAGGGCGGAGAAGGATCTAAGGTAACCATCAACGCGGAGATCGAGTTTGAACCGCGCCGCCGTGATGAGGAGATATCCGCAGAAGATATCTTCACGATGGAGAAGAATGAAGATGAAAATCACGTCGTAATCACGATTGACGATCCGGAAGTGCGGCAGATAAAAGCGAAGATCCTTGTTACTGTTCCATCGGAAACGATCCTGGAAGCGATTTCGGAGAATGGCGGCATTCATATCGACGAGGTGAAACTGGTTTCCGGCAAGGTCGAGAGCGAAAACGGATCACTAACTCTTTCCGATGTCGGAGGAGACATCGAACTGGAGACGGAGAACGGTTCCGTCCGGTGTGCGAAAGTAAAGGGAGCGCTTGCCATCGAGACGGACAACGGCTCGTGCAAACTCGTCGAATGCGAAGGCGCACGAATCGGTGTCGCGACCGACAACGGCTCCATCACCTGTATCCGTATGAATTTCCCGGAGATCGAAATGCAAACCGACAACGGCAAGATTTTTTACGAGTTCACACCCCTGGAGGCTGGCAAGGCAACGTTCAAGACGGACAACGGTAAGATCCAGACTGTGATCCCGGAAGGCGTCGATTACGATATTCATGCTATCACCGACAACGGAAGATTCTTTGTCGGACTGGGCGGTGAGTACCTTATCAAGAACACGCACAACGGCAAGGAATTCCAGAAAACGCGCGGCAGCGGCAAGGTGAAGATCGATATCGAGACCGACAACGGTTCTATCGTGATGTCGAACAAATTGCTCAATGAGAAAAGCATGGGTCATGACTCAATCGCGGAGGGCGTGCAAACAGGAATGCGACACGCGCTGAAAGTGGTGGCGAAGGTGATTGGCACGATCGGCGGCGAACTGGAGAACGTCGATTTCGGCATCTCGCCCGAGGATCAGCAAAAAGTCATGAGCAAGATACAGAAAGTGGGTGAGAAGCTGCAAAAAGCATCGGAAAAGATACAGGAGAAAACGGAACTGGATCAGGAAAAGCTTACCGGACTGGACAACCTCGGCGAAGAACTCAGCAATCTCGGCACAGAACTCAAGATAAAACTTTCCGACTTGGGCAGGAACACCTCCGAAACGGTTCGGAAGGAACTCCACAACTTGCATGATTCGCCCGAATTTAACACGTTCGTTCGACGGGTCAAGCGAGAGGTTCACGACTTGCAGGAATCGCCCGAATGGAAGACGATCATTCGGCGGGTCAAGCGGGAGAAGGTTCGCGAAGTCCATGAAGAGAAGCAGGAGGACCAGCATCAGAGCCGTGTTCAAATCCTGCAGATGCTTCAGGAAGGAAAGCTTAGCGTGGAAGAAGCGGAGCGACTTCTCAAGGCGATCGAGAACTGATCGGAGACTGTATTATGGACGAACAAGCAAAGATCCTGCGCCTTGTCGCAGAGAATAAAATCACGCCGGCGGAAGCCTCGAGGCTGATTGAAGCGCTGCTTGCGAAGAAACAAAAAGCGAAACAGGCACGGCAACTGGTCATCAATGTCTGGCGGGAAGACGAAGAAAAGCCTGCTATGGTGCTGAAAATCCCTATCAAGCTGATACAACTCGGCGCCCGGTTCATCCCGACGAAGTCCAGAGCCGGCCTCAGCCTTGGAAGCAGCCAATTCGAATTCAGTTCCATGAACTGGGAAGAGATTTTCGAGATCGCGGCCCGTGGCGAGATCGACGACATCCTGAGTCTCGATCTGGCGGACGACCGCGGAAATCCGGTCAGTATCCGTGTTTATACCGAATAGGATGTTCAATATGGGGAATCACGTCGTCTCTCTACTCCTCGACATGCTGCGGAAACTCCGTCGTACAAAGCCGGAGTCGGTCTATATTCCCACTAACCTCTATGCTACGGACCGGTTCCTGCAAGAAAATAAAAAAACTCCGAAACAGCATGAATCTATCTGGTGATTCCTCTGGAATGCGGGGAGGTGATATCATCTCCCCGTTTGCATTTCTGCAGGTTGTCAATAATAGAACGCCATTCACTTACTAAAAAAATCCCTTTACAAATATTCTGCCGAACACAATCTCAGATACCGATTATTATATCGTAGAAAGGCATGTGAAAATTTCTGGCAGGTAAACCTATGCATGAAAATGTGATTTCTCTGACTCAAAGCCCCAGTCTGGATCAGTTCCGGATCTACTTCGATCGAGCTCATCTGGGAATATCGATTTTAAATGAGGATTTGGGGTACGTATATCACAATCATGCGTGGCTGCACATGATCGGGTATAATCATTCGAACGCACAGAAAGTAGGTATCTGCGGGATTATTCACAAAGACTACAAAGCTGAAACAGAAAACGCCTATCGCCAACTTCTTCGTGAAGAGATCGAACATTTTAGCAACAATCTCCTGTTCACTCGTGAAGATGGCACCGTATTCTGGGGAACTCTGACCTGCTCGCTGATATATGAAGAAGGGCACGAGAAATCGATTCTGAACATTCTGACCGATATTACCGAACAAAAACAGGCGGAACTCCAGCTTCAGTTTCGCAACGAATTTCTGCAAATCCTCATCGACTCTATCCCGCATCCGATTTTCTACAACGATATTCACGGCTACCTCGAAGGTTGCAATACGTCGTTCGAAACACACTTCCAGGTGGAGCGCGACGAACTGGCATGGACGACTCTTTACGATATCCTGCCGGATGAAATTGCCGGTCGATTCGAAGAAGTCGATCGCAGTCTGGTCGAATCGCCCGGCGAGACGACCTTCGAGATGCAGCTTGTTCCACAGGATGGACTGACGCACGATTTCATCGTCAAAAAGGCGACATTCGAGGATATCCAGATTTCCATGGATCAGGTGGCGAATCATTCATCGGACAAGAGACGTGTCGCAGGCGTAATCAGTATTCTGGTGGATATTTCGGTGCGAAAGAAAGCGGAGCGCGATCTGAAGGAATCATACGAGAAGCTGGCGAACGCGCAGGAAGAGATCATCCAGCTCGAACGAAAGACCTCCGCGCTGGCGATGGCCGTGACCGCAAACCACGAGATCAATCAGCCGCTGATGATCATCAAGGGAAATCTGGAGATGCTTCAGATGGTACTCGACGAGAAACTGGTGGATGAGCATTCCGCGAAGTTCATGCGGCGGATCAACGAATCGGTCGATCGTATCCAGTCGATCCTGGATCATTTCAAGGACGCGTCCAAGGTTGAATTCGAGGCTTATACCGAGGGCACGCAGATGATTCGTCTCAAAGAAAACGATTCATGCGAAGAAGAATCGAAGGATACGCTTCCCGAAGACGATATGGACGATTCACTGGAAGACTACGCAGAATTGCTGACCAAGCTCGACGACGGACAGAAGAATCCTTCCAACTTCGAGGGATGATTGGTTCTGTTGTAAAGCGTAGGCAAGAACAGACTATCTGAAATTATAGTCGTCAACGATAATCGGGGTTATCCCTTTAAAAAACGTCGAATCGGACCTTCGAGAGCTTATCGTTCTCTATGATATACCAGCATTTCTCCAGCACATCGTAGTTACTGATCTCGATCGAGTCGATACCGATTTCCAGTTCCGCAAGCTGTTTCCCATCCCGGCAATTCATCAGCACGAGTCGCTTGTTCTCTATAGAAAGCAGCACGCTGGAAGTTAGCCTTCTGTCTTGCCCGTAATCAAGCTGAATCGGGAACGAACTTCGATCGGGATCGATGGTGACATTCGTCGAAACCCACTCCATCTCGCCATCCGACCGGCTCAGCGAGAACAGCTTTCCGCTTTTCGTCGCGACAAGCGCGCGATTTGCGTCGGTCAGAATGATCTTTCGGATGGGGGAATCGGCTTCGTATTTCCACAGTTCCTTGCGCGTGTTTTTATCGATCGCATGGATAAGTATGCCATGAGAATAGTAGATATTGCGCGAATCGAAGGCGGGTACGATTTCCGATTTGCCGTCCAGTTTCACCGACCACTCCCGGATCAGTCCGATCTCGTCCATAGGACCCTTCACCAGCCTGTCGGTAAGTTCCATGGTGCGGCGGATGTTGCTCTCGATCTCTTCAATACTCGCGGAATCGGCTGTGGGAAACACGGACTGGATGAGGTCGCCGAGTAGTTCCGGCGCTTTCACCGGATCCTGGTTTCGCTCCAATTCGCGGAATCGTTCTTTCAGTGTTACCAGTTGGGTTTCAACCTGATTCCGTCCCCAGAACCAGTAGGCGATCGTCGCCATGATGACCAGGATCAGGATCAATCCTGTGATCCGGAAAGGCTTGAACCCTCCGAAAAAGCTTGATCGATACCGGTGCCGCATCGGCTTTTCGATCATGCAATGCAGCTCGTTCATTTCCTCCAGCATCATCTGCCACAATTCGGGCTTCGGCTGCGACTGAACGATTTTCTGTGCATGGCGTGATGAGAAAGCGACGAACGATTCACCCGGTTCGAGCATGTGATGATGCAATTTTACCGGAATATTCTCGTCACGATAGCCGAGAAGATTCAGACCCTCACGCGATTTTACGGCGAAATTTTCCCAAACGTGGCCGATCTCGATTTTTTCGCCTTCACTGACGATACCGCACAGAATTCTGCCGAACTGCACGATGGTCACTCTGTCGTCACGGAACAGAGCGAAGAGCAGCGAAATGCCCGGTTCGAGAGCCTTGCCCTCGGCATCGACGTGCATTTTCTTCAGACTCGCGTTCACCTGCCAGTTGATCTGCCGGAAGAACTCCTGCAAATCCGTGTCCGTGATGGTCTTGTTCGTGTCGATCTCGAGCTTGAGGATCTGTTGCAGGATCGAGCGATTGATGGCGACGAAGAAGGGAAGATGATCGTAGCATTCGGTCATGAGGAGGTAGTTGTTCCTGCGGTGACCGAAGAAATCTACGAATGTGAACTGGCGATCTGTGTTTCCTGAAATCGTCCGGATGTTCATCAGTTCCACCAGCGAATGAAGCTGCGGTAGAATACTCGGAAAAGTGTGCCGAAGTCCATCAGCATGTTGGTGTAAGCCGCGTTTGCGAGCGGACAGTGGCATTCCTTCCGCTTGATCGATCTGCGATCCCGCTCCATCTCGCGGGAATGCCAGATGCGGCGGAAATTATAGTTGTAATCGCGCAGATTGCCGAGGCCTTCCGCCTTGATGCAGCAGGACCACACATCGCCGTCCGGCGCGATCTGCACGGAAGCGACTCCCGCGTAACATGGAATCACCTGCTTCTTATCGCGTAAAATCTGCTTCACGAGGTTGTAATATTCGATTCGGAATGCCTGTGTAATCTTGCTGAGACCTCTGAAATCCCGGTTCTTGATGCGATGGATCAGGAAATCGATCGCGGAACGATATTCAAGCGGGTTGGGCGTGATCTCCTTGCCCATGGTTCCCAGCTCGACTCGTTCCTCGGCGATCTCTGTAATATAGGAGTCAGGCTTCAATTCCAGCAGCGTATTGGCGATGGAGGCGAATGATTCAACGTTGAAGCGCGAGATAACCGTGTGAATGCCCACAGAAAGGTTTTCCAATTTCAGATCTCTGAGCGCGTTGAAGGTCGCGATGACTTTCTCGTAGTTATCGGGGACGTTGCGGATGCGGTTGTGCTGCTCGCCTACGCCATCGATGGAGAGGTTGATCACGATGCGGGACTTCCGGCAATACGCGGCAATATCCCACACGCAATTGACGATCTTCTCGGTGAGGATGCCGTTGCTGGGTATGTTGATGATCGCCGGTCTGGAGCGATCGTAGATCACCTTGCAGATATCGACGATATCCTTGCGCAGGAAAGGTTCACCTCCGCTGAGCGTTACCCAGTAGGGTGATCTGCCGATCTTGCGGAAGATTTTATCGTACTCTTCCACGCGCAGGTTGTCTGCCTTCTTTTCGTAGATATTGCAGGTGAGGCAGCGTGAATTACAGGCGTAAGTCAGACTCACGGTGTAATTCATGGGCAGTGGTCTCGGGAATCTGAGCGTATAGGACAATTTGTATAAAAGGATTCGAGGAATCAGTTCAATCATCAATCTACCCGTTGTTCCAGCTTCTTGGTCGATCTGGCGATTTCCCAGGTGAAGGGATTCTTTTTCAGCACGACGAAATCGAGCCACCCAAGCATCCGGCAATAAACCTCCAGCAGGATGGTTCCGGCCAGATGAAACATGCGATGCGGATGGTCGCAAAGTTCACGTAAAGCAAGTGATATCAGCAGTTTCGAATTCTGCGACACCACCGAATAGTTTTGGGTCTTTTTCAGCCAGAGATGTCCGGTGGCGATGCGCCTGCGCTGCTTGATGAAGTCGGAGAGCGTTTCAGGACCTTTATTATGGATGATGGCGTCCGGAATGTACTTGAGCTTGAAACCCTTCGCAAGGACGATTGCCTCGATGCTGGCTTCGTCCACCGCGCTGCGTTCCGGGATCTGCTTCACGAAATTGCGGAAGCCAATCATTTCACCTAACTTGGGCGAGACCATCGCCATGCGATGATGCAGCTTCCACAGGAGGTTTACGCTGTATCCCACGAATGTGCTGAGCGAGTTCTCCGGTACGGGTCTTCCGCCCACCATGCCGATCTTTGGATCGCGAAAGGCGCGAACCATCTTCTCGACCGTCGATTTCGCGGGAAGTGTGTCTCCGCTTTCGATGATCAGGATTTCGCCGGTGGCTTTGTTCAGGAAGTTGTTGATCGCAGCCGATTTGCCGCGCCGCTTCGGCTCTGCGATGAGCAGCACACGCGGATCGTCGAAGGCGCGCACGATGTCGTCTGTGCCGTCGGTGCATGCGCTGGAGACCACGATGATCTCGATGATCTCGGCGACGTTCGTCACCTGTTTGCAGATGCTTTTCAGTAACTTCTCGATATTGTCGGCTTCGTTATAAACGATGACGCCGATGCTACACGTCAGTTTTTTCATTTTCTTTCGCGATCGTGTTGAGGATACCGTTGATGAATTTCCCGGAGTTCTCGGAGCTGTATTTTTTCGCGATCTCGATTGCCTCGTTGATGATGATCGGCGCCGGCGTATCCGTGTAGAGCAGCTCCGCGACGGCGATTCGCAAGATGTTCTTGTCCATCGCCGCGATACGATCGAACGACCAGTTCGCCGCCTTGTCGCGGATCGCCTGATCCACCTGATCGATGTTGCGAAGCACCGTCTGGATCAGGGTGTCGGCGAATTGATAGATGGTACTGGTCTGGCTTACGTTGCTGTCTTCGGCGATGTAGGCGAGGTATTCGCCATATTTGCCGATCCATTCCAGCATGCCGAGGAATTCGTCCGATTCGGTAAAATCGAGCGAATAGACCGTCTGAATCGCCAGTTCCCGACCTTTACGCCTCATTCCCATCCACAATATCCCGATAGAGGTTGATCATCTCGATTGCCGAAAGCGCGGCATCCCAGCCCTTGTTGCCGATCTTGGTACCGGCTCGTTCGATTGCCTGCTCGATGTTGTCGGTGGTCAGTACGCCGAAGATGACCGGTATGCCCGTCTTGAGTCCAACATACGCGACGCCCTTGCTGACTTCTGCGCTGATGTAGTCGAAGTGTGGGGTAGAGCCGCGTATCACGGCGCCCAGGCATACGACCGCGTCGTACTTCGATTTTCTCTCCGCCAGTTTCTGCGCGGTAAGCGGTATCTCGAACGATCCCGGCACCCACGCGATATCGATATTCTTCTCATTCGCACCGTGCCGTTTAAGGCAATCCAGTGCACCGTCGAGAAGTTTTCGGTTGATCAGTTCGTTGAAACGGCTGACGACGATTGCGATTCGCATGCCTTCAGCCTTGAGATTGCCTTCATAGACGCTCATACTTTTCTCCTGATGTTTCACAATATTCCATTTTTACACGGCGGAAGATTCTGTCAATTACGACTTGAAAAAACTGATCATCCACCACTGTTACGCGAGAACGTCATGGTGATGATCGTCCCGTCGTCGATCACCTTGTGGCTCCGGGTCACAGCATCGGTTTCCAGCCGGGTGATCGGTTTGTAGATGATATCGCCCGATAGCGCGCGCAGGATCTTGTGGCATTTGATCAGACCAGCCCCCTCACGACCCTTCGTCGAGAACTTCTTGCGGAATACATGAACACGCATATCCTTCGGTACGCCGATACCGTTATCCTGAACCAGTACTTTCACCGTGTTCATGTCCTCGCCAATCTTGATTGAAAGGCGAGAATTCTCCACTGCCGAAAGTCCCTCCAGCGCGTTCAGGACAATTTCACCCACCACATATTCGACAGCTCCGCGGACGGCGTTGATCTGCGGCATCTTGCTGAACTTATAGTGATTCTGCACCTTGATATTCTGCAGGAGGTGTTTTTCTTTACGGAGAACATCGTCAAGAACCTTGCGCAGGTCGATCGTCTCCGGATTCCCTTCGAGGTATTGTTCCACGCTGACATACCGGTAGTCTTTCGTGGTGCGGATATGCGCGGAACGTGACCAGAAGTAGATCAGCATGGTCAGGATCGCGACCAGAAGCAGGACACCGACATAGATCGCGTAGGTCTTGAAGCCGACATCGATCGAAAACCTGAATCCACTCGTCTTTTTCCCGACAGCTTTGATCGTCGGCTCAAATACTTCTTTGGATATCGCAGTTGTAAAAAGAATTTCATTCGCCGGAAAAAGCGCTGCATTGTCACCCTCGACCCTGCGGACATCGACCGAGAAATTGAGCGATGTATGCAGTTCGTGAAGACCAAGCTTCTGCAGATCCACTCCGTACAGGCTGTCGATCATGGACCGATATTCGGCGACATCGAAGGCGATGGTGTCGATGACGGTCTCTTTGTTGATGCGGATACGCGTCGGCGATGTGAAGAGGGTGTCGAGCCCGACATCACGATAATTCGCCAGATTCCGCAACGGCTCCAGATTCATTCGCACATCCTGCTCGATCAGCGAATCCAGCGCAGTGAAGCAGGTCAGGAGATTCGTCGCGTTCACCGTGTCGAGCATAGCGGAAATCTCCAGATCGTAGAGGCTGTCGATGATCGCGAATCGTTTCCGGATGGCATGAAAAACCGTAACGGAATCTGGTCGCGATGGATGTTTTATGTTTTTGTCATCCAGCAGTTTATTTGTATTGATTTCAACTGCTTTCTCAAGTACCATCGGCAGGATGATCTCCTCGAATTCCTGCACCACGATGCTGAGATCGATCTCCGTGCCGATCATCTCGCGGTTGGTCTCGAGCTTCATCATCTGGTAGATCACCGTGCCCATGGACCACGAGCCCAGACTGGTGACGTATATATTGATCTTACGAAATTGCTCGCGATCGAAGGAGATTACGTGTGCGTTGGCGGCTGCCAGTTTCTGCAATTCCTCCTTCGAAAAGACGTTTCCGATGGCGATAATCTGGGTGTTCATCGTCGGCATGAGTGCGTCGTCGATGGTGATAGCATCGATCAGGTTGTCGATATTGCGATCGAGCGTCCCGTTACCCTTACCGTCCGAGAAGATGTAGAGGTTGCCGAATTCGGGGATGAAGCGCTCCATAGTAATGGCCAGATCGCCGGCTTGTATTGCGGATTGCACCGACTTCGTCAGCGAAGTTTGCATGCCCTTCGCAGCGAGGTAGTGAATGTAATCCGCGGCGTGAATCCGGTCCACGTCGCCCTGGATACGCGCTTTGAAGAGGTTCTTTTCGATATCTTCGTGAAAGGGCATGATCATCAGGAAGCTGTTATCCGGCACGTGCTCCACCAGAAAAATCGCCGCTTCCTTCTCCTTCCCGAAGATGTCGATGCCTTGTCCGTCCCCGAAGCCTTCCATGCTCTTCGAGATGTCGAAGAGGATCAGGTTCATCTCGTTCAGATGATCCATCGCCAGAATTGCGAAGCCTAATAACGTCAGAAAAATGCTTAACCATACTTTCTTCATAAACACTCCAGAGCGTTACCGCACACGGTCGTATTTGAATTTAAAATCCTTGATGCCCTCAAACAGCGCCGCAACCAGCTTGTTCTGATAGGTCGAATCGGCGAGCTTCTTTTCTTCGTCGCTGTTGCTGATGAATCCCAGCTCGACCAGCACGGCCGGCATGAACGACACCCGCAGCACGTAAAATCCCGCCTGTTTCACGCCACGGTCGCTGCTGCCCGAAGCGGATACGAGATTCGCCTGGAGTTTCCACGCAAGATCGCAACTCTCCTGGAGCTGTTCGGTCTGCGCCATGTCCATCAGAATGAACGAGAGGTCGTCGTAGCGCTTGACCGCCTCCTCGCCGCCTTCGTACTTCTGCACCACCGAGTTTTCCAGCGCTTCCACGGCACGGGCGTCGTTGGTCTTGGCGGGGGAGAGGAAATAGACTTCCACGCCCTTGCTGTTCTTGTTGACCGACGCGTTGCAATGCAGCGAGATGAAGAGGTCGCCCTGACTCTCGTTCGCGAAACGCGAGCGGTTGCGCAGCGAGATGAATTCGTCCTTGTCGCGCGTCATCAGCACTTCGATACCCAGTTCGTACTCGAGCCGCTTCTTCAGCTTCCCGGCGATACTCAAGACGATATTCTTCTCGTGGTTCTTCCTGCCTACTGCGCCCGGATCAACACCGCCGTGACCGGGATCGAGGATAATTCGCTTGATGGCGTGATCGATCGGGACATCGCACAGGATCGCGTTTTTCTTGCTGTCGAACGAGACATGTTTGCCGAGGGTCGTGGGCAACTGACGTTCGAGAAACGACACCGGCAGATAATATCGCATGCCGATACGCCTCATGGGGTAGAGCATCCGGTAGGATTTATCCCCGGTCTGGAACCACCCCGCGTTGATCAGAAACACGAATTGCGTATCGTAGAGTTCGATGCGCAAACGCTGATCGGTTTCGTCTTCGCGGATTCGCGCGTTGAACGCCTTGTTCAGTTCATATACATTGAAACAGGGAACGCCGTCCAGCTCCGTTACGGTGATCGTCTCCGGCGCAGGTCCGTCCTTGTATTCGACCGTGATATCCGCGATTGCGTTCATCGTCGATATGGCAAGCAGCAATATTATCAGAAGATACTCAATTCTCATCGTTGTCTCGGTTTCCACCTGTCAGGTTTTCTTGGAAATAAAAGCTTAACAATTCTGTCGGGCTGAATTTTTTTGTAAACAAAAAGATGTAACTGGAGCAACGATGCCCAACAACAACGTCATGGATGCCGCACGGATGATCAAACGCGCGAAGTACCCGATCGCCTTTACTGGAGCGGGTATATCGGTGGAAAGCGGCATTCCGCCCTTTCGCGGCAAAAACGGTCTGTGGAATCGCTACGATCCGTCGTTTCTCGAGATTGGGTATTTTTATTCATACCCCGAAATGAGCTGGGAATGGATCAAGGAGATCTTCTTCGACACCTTCGGCGGTGCGAAACCCAACGACGCACATCTACTATTGCCAAAACTCGGTTTCGATCATATCGTCACGCAAAACATCGACAACATGCACCAGCTCGCCGGGTCGAAGAACGTCGTCGAGTTCCACGGCAATTCGCAGATGATCATTTGCACCAAGTGCCGTGAGAGGTTTCCGGCAAACGAAGTCAATATGGAGATGCTGCCGCCCAGTTGCGGTAATTGCGGTGGACTGCTCAAGCCCGATTTCGTCTTCTTCGGGGAACCGATCCCGGAGAAGGCGCGCGAGGAGTCGTTCCGTCTGGCGCAGATGACCGATCTGATGCTGGTGATCGGCACCACCGGTCAGGTTATGCCGGCGTGCATGGTTCCGTATCTCGCCAAGGAGAATGGCGCATGGATCATCGAGATCAACACCGAACCGTCAGCCTATACCAATTCGATTACCGATATTTTCTTGCAGGGACCCGCGTCCGAGGTGATGCGGAAGATCGAGCAGGAAATCAATAATCCCAACTTCCGAAAATTGCTGTAGAAACTGTGTTTCTCGTCAAAGACTTTTTCTGGTGCCTCGGAGATCTCCCTTCGCTCCGCTTCGATCGATCTCCGAGGCACCAACACTTCCGATCCCACTTAATAGACAGAGCTTATCATTGCCATTTTCTCATGTTTCTCCAACACAGTGTCTGCCGTGTCGCAATCCCATTTTGATCCGGTATAAATCATGGCGTTGATGATGATCAAGAGTTTATGAACGCACGCCACCAGTGCAACCTTATGCGATTTACCGTTTTCGATGAGTCTCCTGTAAAACGACCTGATTCTCGGATTATGCCGGGACGCTGACAAGGCAGCCATATAAAGCACATTCCGGATATTCTTTCGTCCTCCATAGATTGAACGTTTTCCTTTGAGCTTGCCACTGTCATACGCTAAGGGGGCAACACCCACGATCTTCGATATCTTTCGGTGAGACAGATTACCCAATTCGGGTAGTTCGGAAAGAATGATCGATATCGACTGCGATCCGATCCCACTGACGCTGCCCAATATCTCGGCTTTTTCCGACAATTCCTGAGATGAAGATATCACATCGTCAATCGACTTATCCAGCTTCTCAAGCCGCTTTTCCAGGAATTCGATATGCTGCCGGATATCCTTCTTCACGACTCCCGATGCTTTCTCAAGGTGGTTACGCTCCTTACTGATGTTAGCAACGATTTGTAACCGCCTGCGAACCAAATCACGAAGTTTCTGACGATCTTCATCTGGAAATTCCATCGGCTGAAGCTTGCGAAATTCCCCAAAAGCTGAAAGCACTTTCGCATCGATACGATCGGTCTTTTCGTAGGTGCCCATCGACCTGGAAAAATCCTTGGAATGCTTCGGATTCACGATATTGCAGGGAATATCAAGCTTAACGAAATATCGAAAAACTCCTTGCTCGTAACCACCGGTCGCTTCCATGACCAGTAATGCATCATCAAGATCGCCAAGTTCCTTCTGAAGCTTTCGGTAACCGATTTTGTCATTTTTCACTTGCAAAGTTTTACCGCTTGTAGGTATATAGAAATCCAGATGGGCTTTCGAGACATCGATGCCGATATAGGTAAATGTGCGCATGTTATTCTTTTCCATGTGTACTCCTTCCTTATTTATTCGAGCTCGAAGCTCAGGAAACTGTTCGGGTTTCTATGGATAATCGGTCCGGATCTTTCTACAAAACGGGATGTTAATCCCTCGGGGCAGGACGATCTCAAGACCGATGTATTGCCCTGATGCGCATCGGGGCAATACTTTTACCTCAGAATATGAACGCTGAATTTCCCATCAAGGTATTCTAAATGACAACATATAAGGGGCAGGTCCCCGTGCCTGCCCTTCCCCTTTCTCCCAGGCTTGTTGTCATGTTCAACGCAGTTCGAGGGTACCGTCCCAAGTAGTGTGTCTGATTGACAAAAAAGAGCAAGAACCTCCAAGGTTAAATTGGCAAACAAAACCAAGGAGGTTCTCATGAACTTTTCGCTCCCACAAATAGAGCAAATCGTCGACACAGCTCTCAACAAGCATGGTCTTAACCAAGTCTATCAAACGTTTTGCAATTGTCTAATGAAATTGGAGAGAAACGAGTTTTTACGCCTTGCGTCCGATATGAATAACAAAGGAAATGGTTACCGAGCAGGCTCTGCGAGCGGAGTTTGGGGTTCCTTGTCGCTACGGATTCCACGTGATCGTCTTGGGCATTTTTACCCGGTAATCCTGAGCGTATTGCGCAATCAGGAGAATGAGCTCCACGAGCTTGCTTTCAACCTTTACAGCAAGGGTTTATCGACACGAGATGTAAGTGACGTTTTCGAAAGTATTTACGGTAAGAACTACAGCAAATCCAGTATCAGTCGAATCACGCAGTCCTTCTCAGAAGAGCTTCAGCAGTGGCGTGACCGTCTTCTGCAAAGGCGATATCCTGTTTTAATCGTGGATGCTCTGTTTACCCATATCAGAAGGGCAGGAAAGGTCGAGAGTGAAGCAATCTATACCGTGATCGGTCTGCAGGAAGATATGAGTCGAGATATCCTTGCAATCGAGAATATCCCCCAGGAATCCGCTTCGGGGTGGGCGTCTCTGCTGCAAAACCTTAAGGCAAGAGGTTTGGAGACAACAGACCTCATCATCGCTGATGGTATCAATGGTCTTGAGAACAGCATTGCTCGTGTCTATCCTGAAGCTGATTTGCAGAAGTGTGTCGTCCACCTGAAACGAAATATTCTCAACCATGTTCGTCATGACCATAAGGAGGAAGTTGCGGCAGATTTACGTGAGGTGTTCAACATATCGGATCCCACCTTTTCCCGGGAGGAAGCGAGTGACAGATTCGAAACTTTCTGTGTCAAATGGGGATCGAAATACCCATATATCAAAAGGCTGAAGAATCGACACGAGATGACGTATTACTTCACCTATCTACAATATGATTACCGTATCAGAGGAATGATCTATACGACGAACTGGGTGGAACGTTTGCACAAAAGCTTCCGACGGGTATTGAAGATCAGAAACTCAATGCCGACGGAGGAGTCGGCATTGCTGCTGCTTTCGAAAGTTGCTATGGATAAGTCTGATCGATACCGAAAGTATCCGATCTATAATTTCAAGTTTGACACGAAACTCTTTCCAAATAAATACTGAATGAGATTGTATACCTTGAAGGTTCAAGACACACTTAAAGGGACAGTACCAGTTCGAGAGATGAGAGAGGGCAGGCACGGGGACCTGCCCCTACAACAGAGAAGAGAATCGGTCGCACAGTTTCACACAGTCTGGGAGATCGGCGGCTACAGAATGGAATCTACTTACTCGCCCAATATGCAGGAGAGCCTCATTATACAACTGAATCGTTATATGAGACATTCCTGCATCAATGCTTGTGGTCGGATGTCCTGAACTTGAGTGCGTCGGGGAGCTTGATGGCGAAGAGGGTCAATCTGTAGTCCCAGTAATCGCCACTCTTTGTCCATTTGAATGTCAGCTTCCAGCAGTGCAGCATGCGCGTGATCGTCAGTTCGTGGGAGATGAACTCACTTTCCTTAAGATCGATGTAGTTGTCGTAACTGATCGTCCAGTTGGTGGTTACGCGGAACGATGTATTGATTCGCAGATTGCTTTTATAGTATTTGGAATATCGATTTTGTGAGTACTGATGCGTGGCTGTGACTTTCCAGTTCTCGGTGTCGGCGAGTTGTTCGATTTTATCGATCGTGTCGAGTCTTTTCGTGGATTCTTCCTCGGTTTCAAGCGAGTCTTCGAGAAAGAACGTGCTTGTTTCGAACCGGTTGAGTGGCTCCGGGAAATAATCGGTATAGGATGCCTCGCCTGAAATGGCGAACGAGGTGTTGACCGACCAGTTCGAGATATCAAAGTCATAGGCGTCTTCGGTGATGGAACCGGAGTTGCTCCAGGTGAATCCGAACAACCCCAGCTCGGTTTTCGCTGGTTTGAATCCCAGCGTATGGCTTATGTTACCGAATCCTTTCCCTTCGCTGTCGAGATTGTAGGTGAGTCTCGATTTCAGGCTGAGGAAATCGTTGAGTTTCGTCTCTCCCTTTTCGCCATCTCCACGCAGTTTGAGCTGCCATGTATTGTCCAGCCCATAGTTGATCGTGCGACTCTTCTTGCCGGAATTGACGCCGACTCCGCCGAAGCTGTACAGGTCGGCGTTCTCCTCGAAATCCGGCTTGTAGGTGAAGGAGATCGACGGCGTGGCAATGTGCCGGACGCCACTGACGTACATCCCGGGCATCTGCTTCACTCCGTAAAGCGAGAAGGACGCCCTCGTGGTGGTACTGTAGTCGTAGCCGGTAGCGGCCTTGTTGTTGTCTTTGTCACGATCGATCACGACCGCTTTCGCGCTGAGGCTCTGAGAGAGGTTCAGCCAGCCGAGTGTTTTCCACGAGTAAGTCAGACCACCGGTATTGAGAATCCCGGCGTGGTGTTCGCTCAGATAGGTTCCAGTCGAATCGCGGTGACTCAGCCAGAAGATGTGATCGAAATCTGGATCTTCTTCTTCGATGGTCCCGGTGTGAACGCCCTTGAACGTATAGGAGTAGGAGAGCGCTTCCCACCATTTATCCTCGTCGTCGTCATCCTCGCTCATTTCCTCCAGGTCTTCGTTGCCGATGAAAAGCTCATATACCGGCTTCGAGGGCAACGAGTAGCTGACGGACGGCAGGACAAGGCTCTTGGTGTCCTCGGTGAGGTCGTCGGTGTAGCTCGCGTTGACGTAGAGATTACGCTCGAACAGTGGCGTCTTGTAGGCTATCGTGGAGCTGAGTTTCTCTTTCAGACGATCGTTTATATCGTCGTCGCCTGCCCAGAGGTTTTTATTGCTTACGAATTCGAGATTCGAATTGAACGTCGAATTGTAGCCCGTGTTGTGCGAATGAGTTGAACGCACATACCATTCGTAGCGGTCGCTTGTACTGAGGTTCCCGTTGTATTTGTGCAGCCTTGCGATATAGTCGCCGTCGAAGTCGTATTGTTTCTTGTATCTGCCCTCGACGCGACTCTCCCATCCGGTCTTTTCCAGATAGTCCAGCGTGGTGGTCACATCGGTGTAATCGCTGATGGCGATGAAGTAGGCGATGTTTTTCAGGTACTTGCCGTCGTGGGAATTATAGCCGGGTTCGGCGACCAGGAAGCCGGATTTTCGTCCGCGCTTGATGGTGAACGTGGCATACGGCAGCGCCAGCACCGGAAAGTGGTTCACGTAGAAGATCACCGGCTTGGCGACAATCTTGTCGTCCTTGTAGAGGCGCATATCGCGCGAATAGATGAAGTAGTGCGGCTCCTTCGAATCGCAGGTGGTGAAATACCCCTTGTCGATATCGAAGACCTCCTTCCCCACCTTGCGCACTTCCTTGCCGTAGTAATAACCTTTATCGAACTTGGTCGCACCCTGGCTGATCAGTCCCGTCTGTTTCTCGATATCGAAATGGATCTCGTCGCCGAGAAGCTGGTGCGAATCCTGCTTCATCAGCGCTTGCCCCATAGAAGCAGCTACCTGCTCCTTCATATCGACCATGATGGTGTCGGAACCGATGGTGGCGTCCTGGTACCGCAGAAACGCGTTTCCGGAGAGCATGATGCGCTCTTCCTGCACGTAGTAGTAGATGCTGTCTGCCGTGTAGTAAATCGAATCGATCCGGATCGTATCCTCGATCGCGATCGAATCGACCAAGATCGTATCACCGAGCGCAATAGAATCCGCAAGCATAGCGAGGCTGTCCGGGGATCCGATGTCACCGGGAGATTGATCTTCCGCAAGCTGCGGAACCACAGCCAGCAGGATCATGATCAAGATCAATGCAGGTATTATCTTCGATTGAACCGTCTTTATCATTTGAAGCGTATCATTCTTTCGGTCTGGATTCGTGTCAAGAAAAGAGCGCTATCGATAATTTCTTGACAACGCGTCGGGTGGATTTAATATTCATGCGAACGATAAAAAATCCATTGGAGCGATATCATGCAAAAAGCGCTGATGCTTCTCGTTATCACTCTCTCGATCGCTACTCTCGCGGCAGAGACCTACCTCGCCCACAATGTCTGGATGGAAAAACCGGAGGCGCTCTACGCCTGCAACTACAAACGCGGCATCTTGATTCCCGCTGGGTCGGAAGTGGGATTGATCGAGCAGCGAGTCGATCGTCGTAATCGCACGTATCTCTATTTCGAGATACCGGTATTCGGCAATAAGGGCTTCAATGTCTATATCCAGGAAAAGCTTCAGGGAGAGGATTTCACGCTGGAGCAGCTCAAGGAGCAGATGTTCACCACGAAGACGTTCAAAGAAATGACTGCAAATTTACCGGAAAATATCGTGAACGCGATCGAAAGAGGTGAAATCCTGAAGGGTATGTCCAAGGAAGCCGTGCTCATCTCATGGGGCTATCCGCCGCACGCGACGACATTCTCCACCTCGCTGAACACCTGGATCTATCCGATGAATCGCTGGAAGAAGCATGAAATCATCTTCGACAAGGACGGCAACTCGATCGGAAGCGCTTCGGCTAACTGATCAGATCTCTTCCAGGTCGCCCGGTTCTTTCAGATCGTCGTGGCCATTGTTGTAAACAAGCTTTCTTCCGCGGTAGTACGCCTCGATGTATTGTCTGGCGTATTGTGTAACCTGATTCATGATTTCACTGTCGAATCCGAAGAAGGCGTCGATCCGGTCCAGCAGACGCTTTTCATCTGAAGCGAGATGCTTATCCATGAACATCAAGGACGTGATCTCCATGAAAACGACACGGCGCGATTGATCTGTCTCGAATATCGCGAGTTCTTTCTCCAGTTCGAAATCACCCAGATCGAGTTCATCGTATTGTATTTCCATCTCATTGCATTGATTGCGCAGCATGTTCTCTTCGCAGACAGAAAAATCGTAGTCGATGTTCAGCGCGTATTGCGCGATTCGCAGGTAGGCTTGTTTTTCCCGTTCACTCAAAGTATGAAGAAACATGAGACCTCCGGGGTTCTCGGCAACCTATCCGATTGCCGGATTTAAAGGTTCTCTTTTGGTGAACCGCTCGAAAATGTCAACTTTTCTTTCCCATGCCGTCATCGCCCCGAAAGACACGATGGAAAGGACTTCTTCATTTTCATCGCACCGGCAATGTAAAAAGTTTCACATATCCATCACGTTATCCTTTATGTATATACGCTTTACGATACAGCCAGCATGATGCCGATCGTATCTTCCTTTCGAATTCCTGCGTAATATCGTGACAGATTTCGGGTTTCTCTTTCAATGGATTTATTGCATCGATTTGAATCGGAGGTTTCATGCGTAATTTCGCAATGTTGATTCTTGTATTGACCCTGTTCGCCTGTTCGACAGCGCCAAAATCACAGGTTGCTGCTGAAAAAGCAAAGCCTGCCGCAAAGCCGAAGGACATTCTGTTCCTTTCCGATCAACGGCTCATTCCACTGAATTTTCCGGAAAAAACGCTCTCATCGTGGATTGATTCGACGGTAGTCGATCTCGAAACGATACTTCCGAGCGATTCGGTTCCCCGCAACGTATGGATTTCCGTGCTTCTGCGAACCGACGGTAATCATGTCGTAGAATGGACAGCAAACCCCGATATTCCGGTCTTTTCACCGGTGATAAATCTCGAATCCGCTCCGATTCCGCAATACAAAGATTTCAGGATCCTGTTCATTTTCAATCGCTTCGACGCTGCGGAAACCCGTGCGCCGAAAGGTTACATGGCGCCTCCGGAGGATACTGCAAAACGAGAATTCTTCCTCATGAGTCTGGAGGATCAAAACCGCTCATTGATGGCATGGTGCAACGAGACAGCCATGCCGTTGTTTATCGATGGAATGCAAGAGGTGGTTCAAAAAGTCCCGGCGCTCGAGGCATACATGGATACCATTGCGGAGTTTCCGGACACGCTTTCTGTGGAGGATATCACGATACACGAGAAGCGATTCTGGATGGCAGACGCCGAATTCATGACCGATCGTCCGCTGCTGCAATATCTGCGCGTACTGATGCATGTCCAAAAGGGAGAATACGACAAGGCGAGAAGCGTCTATTCCTCATTCCAGGAATACGCTCAGTTTATAACGCCACTCTCGCTGATTGTACAGGATGCCATCGATTACATCAACATCATGTCGCGTCAGGTAATTGGCGATCTGAAACCGACAGTGGATGAAATCGAAAGTGGCAATGCGGAGGGAGCCAAAGAAGCTTTTCAAAAGGTTTTACAGGATTATCCTCGTTCTGCGCTGACGAACCATTACCTCCTCATGCAGGAATATCCGCAATATTATCTTGAAAACCGCGAAGAGGATTTTGCACGCCTTTATCGGGAAAAGGTATTTCGGCAATGCGATCCGCTTTTCATGGACAGCTATCCATCCAACGATGCCATGGATGTCTATCGCTCGACCCGTCTCCGGATCAACCTTTTTCACCCGATGAACCAGTTCTCGTCTGAACTCGACTACTACTTTATCTCTGGACAGTTGTACATGTTGCTCGACGCGCCCGGGTACGCCGCGCACGTCTTCCGCAGAGGCATGGAACGGGCTGTGGACGAGGACGTCAAACACAAGTTCTACCTGCTGTACATCGATTGCCTGCACAAGCTGGGCATCACCGAGATGAACTACGAATCGGAGGCGTTCCCGATCCCCGAAACTCTGGTCGCAGAAGCCGAAAGCCTATATCGTTCAGACATCGTCGCACCGGTCGAATCTGAAGTTGATTCGATGAGATCCCTCTACGAATCGGTCGCGCATCTCTACAAGGGAGTCGCGCTGTTTCAGGCAGACACAAATCCTGAAGCCAAGCGGGAATTGAGCCTCTACATCGAACACAACGCCGATCTTCCCGAGGCCTTCGTCGCACGCGGAAGAATCTACCTGGAAGAAGATATCTTTCAACTGGCGGAACATGATTTCACCCGCGCGATCGAACTCGACGACACCCAACCGTTGTATTTCTACCTTCGCAGTACAAGCTTCGCCATGCAGCGAAAATGGATCGAGGCAATCAACGACATCAATACATATATGGAGCTGGAACCCGAAAATCACTACGCGCTGCTGCTTAGGGGAATCTACTACCAGGACGCACGTAAGTTCGAGGAATCGATTCGCGACCTCAGTTGGCTGATCAACCAATACCCCGATTTCGACGAAGCCTGGCTCAATCGCGGAACCAGCTACTTCCTGAACGGAGAGGACGGATTCGCGCTCAAGGACATGGATTACTACCTGAATCTAAAGCCGGACAACGATTTCGCGCTCAGCCAGCGTGCCGCGATTCTCCTACGCCTCGATCAGCCCGAAAAGGCGCTGCCGGATATCGAGAAAGCCATCGAACTCAGATCGGATAAGGGATTCTACTACAAACTCAAGGGCGATATTCTCGTTCGAATGAACGATAACGACGCGGCGATTCGATGGTATCTGAGAGCCTTGCAGGAGGACGATTACGCGCACAGCACCATCGACTACTTCCTGGCGCATGCCTACTACAATAAACAGGACTACGCCAACGCAATCCGCTACATCGACGACGCAATCAAGCTCCAGCCCGAAAACGCGGACTATCACCGCATGAAAGCCAGCTACCTGCACGACTCCGGCGAGCTGGAAAAAGCGCTGAAAGAGCTCAACAACGCAATCGAACTCGATCCCGAAAACGCGCTCTACTACTCGTTCAAGGCAGCCTACCTCTCCGATATGGATCAGGACGACGAAGCGCTGGCGACCTACCTGCACAGCTATCAACTCGCTCCCGAAGACATGTCCATCCTTCTGAGCTATATCGAACTGCTGATCATTACCGGTAACTACAGCGAAGCGGAATCGCATCTTCAAACGGCGTTCGGAAAAACGAAACGGGACGAGCAGATCGTCATCGCGTTGTTCCTCGAGGTTGTCGCACAAATTTTGCAGGATAAACCGTTCGATGAAGCCAGGCTGAACAAGTACCTCTACGATGGGCTTTCTCTGGAATGGTGGTCGTTCGAGATGATGCAGAACTGGCTGCCGGAATTGCCGATGGATAAAAGACAATACATCGCGAACCTGATCGACCGGCTGGAGGAATTCAGGAAATAATCCCCCTTCATCCCCCCCCCTTTCAGGGGATTAATACATGCAGGATTTTTAATGTTCACAACGGTCGGGTCGAGGTATTTCGATTTTCTTTGACATGAATGATCGATCACTTTATATTTTACGCGTATGGAAAACGAACACTTTGTAAAGCGTACTTTCAGAAAGCAAATCGACGAATTCAGCCACCACTGGAGGAACTACGTCTTCCAGAGTCTGGCGGCGTCGTCGGCAATATTCATCGTACTGCTGGTGCTGCATACATCGCGTCTGGCAAACGTGGCGGCGCTGGGTGCGTCATCGTTCATCATCTTCGCGATGCCCAAGACGGTCGCCGCGAAATCACGCAATTTGATCGGCGGTCATTTCACAGGACTGGTCATCGGCTCGCTGATGGGGCTGCTTTCGACAGCGCTGCCCGAAAGCCTAATCCTTCACGTGGCGATCTACGCGCTTGCGGTGGGCATCTCGATCTTCATCATGGTGGTCATCGACATGGAGCATCCGCCTGCATCGGGTACCGCGCTGGGTATGGCGGTGGACGGCTTTTCGCTGAATGTGGCGATCGCGATCGTAGTGAGTATCCTGATCCTCGGATTGATTCATCATTTCTTCAAACCGTATCTCAAAGATTTGGTATAGTTGTAGCCCTCATCCCCCGCCTTCCCTCGATACGCTCGTACCTCGCTACTCGGGATGACACGCAAGCGGGAGAAGGAGCTATAAGGAGTATATCCATCTGAAGCTCTACGTCCCTTCGCCCGCCTGCGGGAGAGGGACAGGGTGATGGTACCTAAAACGCGTATCCGATTAGAATGGTGTATGCGATGTTCTTCAGCTCGACTTCCTCGTCGTAGAAGGGCGTCAGAGCCTGTTCGTAGCGAAGATTGACAGAATAGCGATCCCAGTTGACACCATTTCCGACAATTATCCCGAACTCCGTCTTCTTCACGTTGTCCAGATCGTCCGAATCGCCATCTTCCTCGTACTTCGCAATCACATTGTACGCGCCATACGCTCCGACGCCGAGATAAGGAATGAGATTGCCGATCTGGAAATCGACTCTCGCAATGACCGGCAGTTGCAGGTAGGAGAGGTCGTATCGCTTCTCGGGATTTCCATCGTGAGAAGGGATACGGCAACCCCTGTTGGTGAAGAGAAGCTGTGCCTGGACACCCCAGCCGAATTCGTCGCGGCCTTCCTGACGGTAATCGAGATAGCCGCCGCCGACAAAGCTGTAGATGTTGCGATTCTCCTCGACCGGATCGCTGCCAATCTCCGCCATCAATCCCCCCAAAAGCACTCCCGTGCGCAGTTCTGCCGCGTTCAACGCGGCAACCAGACACAGGAGTGCCAGGGTCAATATCGATATCTTTCTCATGATTGCTTTTGCATGTTCACTTGGACGTCTTTCACCTCGTCGAATTTCTCCAGATGCTCCTTGATCTCTTCCACAACGTTCTCGCGGTAGGGATCGAACACGGGAATATCCAGATCGACGATCGCGATGCCTTCATCG
Source organism: Cloacimonadales bacterium (SeqCode) (assembly GCA_963666875.2). GTDB lineage: Bacteria > Cloacimonadota > Cloacimonadia > Cloacimonadales > JAIOQZ01. The sequence continues at coordinate 134,315 of CAXXPU010000018.1, read as the reverse complement.
AAACCGGCGTACTTCACCATCTTCAGCGTAACGATATCCTCGCCCACCTTGGGATAGATCACCTTCTTCAGTTCTTCCAGGATGGTGTCCTTGCTGAATTTCTCCACAGCGCTAAGCTCGTGATCCACCTCGTATTGCTTGATCGCCTTGCGAAGCGTATCGACAGCCAGCACCGAGCAGTGCATCTTCTGTGGCGGAAGCCCGTCCAGCGATTCGGCGGCTTCTTTCCAGGAGATATGCTTGGCCTCTTCCAGCGTCTTGCCGATCGCCATGTCGGTGATGATCGACGCAGTGGCGATGTTGGAAGCGCAGCCGTACGACTGGAATTTGATATCCTCTATTTTCTTGCTCTCGGGATTGACCTTCAGATAGAGCGTGACCTGGTCGCCGCAAGCTGGGCTTCCCTCGGTCGCGATCACATCGGCGTCAACCATCTTCCCGATGTTGTGCGGGTTCATGAAATGATCGAGTACTTTCTGTGAGTATTGCATTGTAAACCTCTCAAATCCTACGCATTATATAACGGACTTCGCGCTCGAAGCGTAGCGACCACTTTTTCCAGCGCGTCCACTGTTTTGTCAATTTCTTCTTCGGTGGTGTATCTACTGACCGTCATCTTCATCGAGCCGTGCGACTCCTCGTGCGTCCTGCCGATTCCCATCAGGATGTAGTTTGCCTTCAGTCCCTGCGATGCGCACGCGCTGCCGGTCTGCATGGCGATCCCCTGCATATCCAGCATCATCATGATCGCCTCTCCCTCAATGAAGAGGAAACTCACGTTGGCGTTGTGGGCAATGCGGCCTTCGTCGCGCGGACCGTTGATCAGGATGTGCGGAATTCGTTTCCCTATTTCATCGAAAAGCCGGTCCCGCATACGCTTCATGTGCGCGATATTTTCAGTTAGATTGTCGATCGCCAGTTCTGCTGCCTTCGCGAACCCCGCCATGGCATAGACAGGAATCATGCCCGTTTCCAGATTATCGACCCGCGCGATGCCATGCGTGACCTGCGTCAGCTTCGTACCTTTTCTGACATACAGCGTGCCGATTCCCTGCGGTCCGTGTATCTTGTGCGCGGTGATCGTCATCAGATCGACCGCCGGATCGTTGACATCAATGGGCATCTTGCCGTATGCCTGCGCGGCATCGACGAAGAATCCCACTTTCTGCGGCGCTTGATCGAGGATGGTTCGAATTTTATCCAATGGCTGAACGGTGCCGGTGACGTGGTTGGCCAGCGTGGTCATGAAGAGGATCGTGTCCGGCCGGATCGCGTCCTTCAGCTCGTCCAGATCGACGAACGCCTCTTCGTCGGTCGGCAGGTAGGTCACCTCGAATCCGTTCTGCTCCAGAAATGCGGCGTTAGTCAGAATGTCCGGGTAATCGACGATCGAGCAGATGATGTGACGACCACGCTTCGCATTGGCAACCGCGTACCCCTTGATGGCGATGTTGTTCGCCGAGGTTCCACCGCGCGTGAAGTGTATTTCGTCGTCGCTTGCGTTGAGTGTCTCTGCGATTGTGTGCTTGAATTGAGCGATATCGGACTGGATCTGTTCCCCATGCTGCACGAAGTTGTCCGGCAGCCAGAATTTTTCTTCCAAATACGGCTTCATCGCCTCGATAACCTCCGGTGCGGGTTTGGAGGTCATGCAGTTTTTCAAGTATATCATGGTCATGTCCTTTCTATAAATTAGATTACAAGATTCTTATACCATATCCACGATGCAAGAGATTTCTCAGGTACATCGAGATAATATATGTTTTTTACGGAAATGACCAAACCGAATTGTCCGGCATATCTTATGAATGCTCTGCTTGCGGTTCTTCCGAATGCTATCCCGGAATGCGTAGAAAGAAATCAGCATTCGGAAGTTGATTTCCATCGTAAGCGCGCCTGTAGGTTGCAGACCTCCGTGTCTGCCGTTCTCTTTTCACTTGTAGCGCTCGATCTCCAAGCGAGCCTTCTTTTTCCCCACATAAAATGAACGGCTCCACACGTTTCACCGCATGAAGCCGCTATCAATAAATCGGGAATCCGCTATACAGGGTTTTCGAGCGATTCGTACCCGATCATCTGCATCTTGCTGTAAACGTACTTGTTCATCTTGACCAGGAACCAGGGGTAGTAGATACCGAGTGTAATGGCACAGAGAATCAGTCCGTGCACGATAATGATGCTGAAGAGCTCGGCGCCGTTCAGCTCGAGATCGAACCGCGTATCGTCGCCGTAGGTTGTGCAGTTGGTGACGTAGTTCTTGATCTTCGCAATCGCCCAGGGACCGTAGATGCCGAGCGTGATCACGGTCAGCAGTCCATTGATGAAGTATAGCGAGAAGAGGTGTCCGCCCTCGGCCTTGAAGTCGAATTGCTTTCCGTCGTAGCTGGTGCGCTGCATGATGTTTTCCGTGATCTTGACAATCGCCCACGGCATGTAGAGTCCTAAAGTAATGGCTGTGAGGATATTCTGCACAAATAAAAGGCACCAGAAGTTGCATGCGTCGCCGCCGTCGAACTCAAAGTTCCTGCCTTCATAGCGAATCTGCTTCGTGAAGTACTCGATAATCCTCAGTTGCGCGATCGGAGCGTAGATACCGACCGTTACGGCGGTCAGGATGTAATTGATCAGGTAGAGCGAGAAGATGTCGCCGCCCTTTCCCGTGAACTCGAACGGCTTTCCGTCCAGCCGTGAGTGATCGGCCATGTACCGGTAAATCGCGGCGATCGCCCACGGCGCATAGATACCAAATGTGATGACAGTCAGAATTCCCTGGACGAGCATCAGCGAAAATAATTCGCCTCCAGATCCGTCAAATTCGAATTTTCCTCTCATTGAAATCCTCCTTCACTGATTTAATTGGGTTTTGATATTGAAAGACTTTTTCGCGGCTATGGATAGAAAGAATCCACAGATTGTCTGCCGGACCGGCTTCAATAGTTTTTCCAGCTGTCTCCGATCTCGAGATGAAAGCAGTATCCTTTGCATCAATTGTCGTTTTCTGCGGTAATCGACGAGAAGAAGAATTGATCCGCACAATCCCTGCCACATCAGGACAAGGGCGACGATCATTCCCGGTCTGGATAACTCGCGCTGGAAATGTAGCAGGAAGAAACCGACCAGGATCACGAACAGCAAGATCATCCATACCGGCATGTTGATCATAAAGAAGCTTCTGTAATCGTGTCTATTGTGTCTCATTAATTTCTGTACCTGTGGTATAATCGGACCGTGTCTGTTTATTTCCCGTCATCTTCTTCGATCGGTTTTCTGAGGAAATCAATCAAGAATGCAATTACGAAATAAAGGCAAAAACATTGCAAGCAATTTAAATTGTTTCTATGATAATACTTTTTCCTCAATAATGAATAACTCGATTTCACTTTTCTGAATATTGCTCATTTCATCATCCGTCTAAAGCAAAGATTCGCCTTGACACCCATTCGGTCAAAACCGCTAATTTGCATGACAAACAGCACATGCGGTTTTGTTCCCATCAAATATCAAGGGGTGAAATTAATGGGTGAACACGCTATGTCGCTGGATATCATGAAGATGCAGATCCTCGAGGTTGGACTGCTTATCCTCGCTGCCTATATCGGTGGCAAGATCGCGCGTAAACTCAAGATCGGCGAAGTGATCGGACAGATTTTGGGGGGAATCCTGGTGGGCCCGCACTTTCTGGAGCTGGTTCATCGTTTCTTTCAGCACCACGAGGAACTGCGCGGTATCTTCATATTCCAGCCGATTTACCACTTCTATTCAAAGGGTGGTTTCGACCAGTATTACGATATTCTGGAAGGCTACCACTTCTTCGTCTTTCTGTTTCTTGGCATCATCGCGTTTTCTATCGGAGAAGAATTGCACCGCGACCGACTGAAGCAGGTCGGCTTCAAGGCGACTCTGATCTGCCTGATCCAGGGGATCCTGACCTTCGTGATGCTGACTCTCGGATTTCGCTTTCTCTTCCCGTCATATTTCAACTGGATCCACGCCTGCATCATCGGCTCGATCGGTATCGCGACGGCGCCGGCACTCACGTTTGTGCTGATGAACAAGCTCCGTATCGAGGGATCTCTACGCAATATTCTGGCGAATATCGTCGTGCTCGACGACATCCTCGAGGTGATCTTCTTTTCCATCTTCCTCGGCATCGCCATGAAGCACGGCAAGGAGCTTTCGATCCTGAAGCTGAGCTGGCACGTTGTCAGTGAACTCGTGCTGGCTGCGCTCATTGGTGTGGCGATCTTCGCGGTTCTCAACCTCACCGTCCGTCAGAAGAAGCCCGACAGCGACAGCCACAATCACCACCACGGCGAGGATCGCACCTTCCTCTCCACCGTCCTTTCCGAGCATCCGACGCCTTCGGTGGAAATCCTGCTGATCATGATCGGCATCATCTCGGTGGGAATCGCGGTCGCAATCCACTTCGACCTTCCGTTCCTCATCACCGCGGTCGTCGCCGGATTCCTGATCTCGAACTTCCACTCCCATGCGATCTTCGATTCGCTCAAGATCGAAAACGTCATGCCCATTTTCAACCTGCTTTTCTTCGCAATCATCGGCGCTAGCGTCCGCCTTGAAAGCTTTTCCTCCAAGACAATCCTGCTGGTGATCACCTATATCGTCCTACGTAGCTCTGGTAAGCTGTTCGGCAACTGGTTTGGTGCGAAAATTACAAGGCAGGACCCGAAGATCACCGCCAGCCTGCCCAAGCTGATGCTCCCGCAGGCCGGTATGGCAGCTGTTGAGACCATCCTCGTCGCGACGGTACTCGGTCAGAAGGGCGGCGGAACGCTGATCTTCGACGTGATCATCCCGGCGCTGGTCGTGTTCGAGCTGGGCGGCGCCTGGCTCTCGGAGCGCACGCTGCTCAAGTGGAAGCACTGGACCGTCGGCGAACGGGAAGCGCTGATGGCGAAGAAACGCGAAGCGGGTGACTTCGGCCTGCACGACCTCTTGCATGATCGCGTTTTCGAGATGATGGCTACCACGCGCGAGGAGGCTATCTTCGAGCTGGCGCAGACGATGGTCAGGAGCGGTATTATTTCGGAAACCGCGGTCATCACCAATTCGCTGCTGGAACGTGAGAAACTTGCCAGCACAGCGATCGGCAATGGCGTCGCTTTCCCACACTGCCGCATCGCGTCCATCGATCATACGGTGGCTACATGCGGCATCATTGGTCATCCGGTGGAATGGAACGCGCCCGACGGTAAGCCGGTCGATCTGCTCTTCCTGATCCTAACGCCGGAGGAACACCCCGAGCAGCATCTAAAGGCGATTAAGACAATCGCCACTGCCATCCGGCAGAAAGATTTCAGGCAGAATATCGATGATGCGCTACGCAGCCAAAATATCGAACAATGGCTGCATAAACTGGATACAGCGCAAGCATGATAGATTAATCACGAAAGCACTTGTTGATTGGGCAGACCACCATGCCTGCCCATTCTCGTTTCTTTACATGGATGTAGGTTGACACCCTTCTTTCCATCCTGCAAAAACGATTCTCTCTTCTGATATGTGTTTGATATAAAGCTGCTTGCGTGTATCAGCTCAATCGTGTTAGCCCCAAGCGTTGCGTATTTTCGTTTTTGCGCTTTTTCGCTTTTACACTTCAGGTGTTTTGCGGCCCGTGTGCAAAAACGAGCGCCATACGCAACTTCATCGAGTATTCGACCCGCCCGTTCACGGCGGAGACGGTGAGTCAGGAAACAGGACTGGAGCTGAGCTACATGAAGAAAATTCTGCAGTTTCTCAGGGATACGCAAGTCGTTCAGGTAATATCGAAGGAAGGCAAGTGGAATATCTACGTCAGAGTCACGACGCCCGAGGACGAGAAGCCGCTTAATCGCTACGGCTACCAGAAGGACTTCATGAAGCGCATCATGATCGAGCTGATCAACAACCATCACACCAGCCAGCGGGAGCTTGGCGAAAGCGTCGAGTTCTCGCGCGACAAGCTGGTGTACTACTTCGTCGCGATGGTTCCGGCGGGGGTGATAGGGATTTGGGTCAAACAGTACGTGGTGACCGATTCGGGGAACATCGGAGCGGTCGGCATGGACGTGGACTCAAAGATTGTCCGGAATCTGAGAAAACGAGCCTGTCAGACGCCTGGGCGCGTCGTCACGGCGTAAGGAGCATACATGGCAAGAGCGTTGAAGACACTCACAGACGAGCACGGAAACGAGTATCCCGCCAAGATCATCGACTCCGCCATCGTCAAGCGGGACGCGGTGGTCAATCGGGTGATGAAGAGGGTGGTCAGGATAATGTTTATTCGGTGCTGTCTCTCTTGGTTCCCCGAAAAAACCTCAATACTGGAATTCTTTTTGATGCTGTTTGCATGTTTAATGATTCGCGTAAAGACACTCTTAGTTGATCAAGTATTTGATCAACAGATGCATCACCATTCTTTGTTACTTCCAATACAAACTCTTTACATAAAGATATTTCTTTTTCATTACCAAGCAGGGAAATCATGGAAACAGCTTTTTCGGACTAACGTTCATATTTCTCATCGAAATCGCCACTATGAGGATTCCGTCTATTAACGGAATCCTCAAGAAGCCCATATGAATCGATTAGGTACTTTAACCTAATATCTGATTGTTTAGATTTCCTATATTGTTTCCATGCGACAAAATACCCAATGCCAATAGTGAAAAGAGAACCAATGAAGCCGCAAATCAGATTCATGAGCACGGGTTGGTAGTTGTTCATGTATCCTCCTTTTAATTGCAACGAAAGCATATACAGATGTGTTGTCAACTCATTTTACCAACATTTCTGGAATACCCCCATTTTTCCGTAATGCCTTGGTTCGATGCCTATTTGATGACATTATCCACCATGATCCTTCGATACGCTCCTTCGTCGCACTCAGGATGACATGGTGGATAACTCAATGTAAAATAATAGATTGTCATCCTGAGTGCGACGAAGGAGCGTATCGAAGGACAAACTATTATTTTACAAAGCAAAGAGCCATCAGCATTCAGATAATCTACCGGAATTTCTCACCATTCAGCATACGTAAGTAACAGCGTTCCATCGATTCACAACTACGTGCTCAGCTATTCTGGGGGTATTCCTGATTTTACCAACATTTGGAATACCCCCATTTTTCTGTGGAAAGAAGTGGCTTCGGTAGTTTGGACAGATATCCGTACAGTCTGAACGAAAATCGCACCGCTGTTGTGCCGTGGAGTAGCCGTAACATCAATCTCACGGACGATCACCAGGAAATAAGCCATGGTGTCATCATCGTCAGAACTCGGCTCGGTATCGCTACCATCATAGACTCGATGTATTTTTTAACCAGAAAAAGGTTCCCCATTTTGCGAACGATGGATACCATCGCATTCGCGCCTGTAGAAAACGAAGACAATGAACGGCAATTCAAGATTCAACTTTTGGCTTGACGCAAGATGATACCTCGAAGTTAATGGAAAATTGGAGTTATCATGAGGATTCTTCTTGTAAATCCGCCGAACGCGGGGAAAAGTATTCCTGAAGAAGTTTTCGGGATCAAGGCGATCAAGCAGATTTTCAGGGGCGAGCCACTGGGTCTGGAAGAGATCGCCGGCAACCTGGAAAACCACGACGTGCGCATCATCGATATGAAGGTGTGCGAATCGGACTTTTCCACGATGTTGGATGATTTCCGTCCGGAAGCGATCGGGTTTTCCGCGGTAACGTGCGAAGCGCAGACGGTGGCAAGACTCGCCGGAGAGGCGAAGCGGCATCACGATGTCGTTACTGTCGTCGGCGGCGTCCATGCGACCTATCAGCCGGAGTGGTTCAATCGCGAAGAATTCGACTACATCGTGATCGGCTTGGGAAAACAGAGCTTCCGTGAATTGGTCGATACAATAGATCGGAAGCGCTTCGAACCGATACCCGGCGTGGCGAAGACAAACCCTTCGAATCCTCTGAGCTACACACCGCGTACATTCGATGAAAGCGATCTGGTGCAGGACAAGCCGCCGCGCTACGACCTGGTGGCAAAATATCGCAAAGACTACGTTGTCGAGCGGGTCAATCTACCGGTGGGATTCGTCGGTACATCGGTCGGCTGCCCGTATGCCTGCTCGTTCTGCGCAATTCCTCGCATGACCGGAGGCAAGTATTTCTCGCGTAAGCCCGAATACGTCCTGCGCGACATCGAGATGCTCCCGGATATTCCGGTTATCCGGCTGGTTGACGCCAACACCTTCGGCGATCCGCAGCAGGCGCTGGAAATCGCGAGGATGATCCAGGCGCGCGGCATCAAGAAGACCTTTGCGCTCGATATCCGTGCGGATGCAGTCGTCGAGCGGGAAGATGTCCTTAAAGAGTGGAAGAACACCGGACTGGGCTTCACGATCGTCGGGTTCGAAGAGATCTGCGACGAAAAGCTGGACATCTTCAACAAACGTTATAGCTCCAGCATCATTCCGAAGGCGGTCGAGATCCTGCACGAACTCGGGATCAAGATCATCGGCGACTTCATCGTTTCGCCGGACTACACGGATAAGGATTTCGACAGACTGGAGCAGTACATCGTGGAGCAGGGAATCGAGTTGCCCGTATTCACGATCCTGACGCCCATGCCGGGAACGCCGCTCTACCTAAGCATGAAAGATCGGATTGAAGTACACGATCTTGATTACTATACGTACATGAATGCCGTAGTCGAGACACGGCTGCCCGAGGATGTTTTCTATCACCGGTTCTCGGAACTCTACAGAAGATTTCACGAAAGGAAACAATAGATGGAAGCTTACATTGTCGATATCGCAGCATATCTGCCCAACAAACCGATCGACAACGATCAGATCGAAGATGTTTTGGGACGCATAGACGGCGTCTCGTCCCGCACGCGTCGCATCATTCTGCGAAACAACGGTATCAAACAGCGTCACTACGCGATCGATCCCGAAACGGGACGGTTTACCCACGATAACGCTCAACTCGCCGCCGAGGCAATCCGCGGACTGCTAAATACGGACGATGTCGATCTGCTCTGCTGCGGAACCTCGACACCGGATACCGTCATGCCGGGCATCGGACCGCTGGTGCATGGCGAACTCGGCTGGAAACCGCTGCACGTGATGAGCACCGCCGGACAATGTCTCGCCGGAGTCACCGCGTTCAACTACGCCGCCATGAGCGTCGCGACCGGTAATGCACAAAAAGCTGTTGCGACCGGCTCCGAGATGTGCTCCACCTTCCTGCGCGCCGATTTCCTCAAACGCTATCGCGGTGAGGACATCGATCTGGAGAAGCAGCCGGAAATGGCGTTCGGAATCGACTTTCTGCGCTGGATGCTCTCCGATGGCGCAGGCGCGGTGATGCTTCAGGATAAACCGCGGCCGGATGGTCTTTCGCTGCGCGTTGACTGGAGCGACCTCTTCTCCTACGCCGGCGAGATCGAGACCTGCATGTACGCAGGCGCGATCAAGAAGGACGACGGAAAAATCGAAGGCTGGCGAACTGCGCCGTCGCTCATGGACGCCGTGAAGGACGACTACTTCCCCATCAAGCAAGACGTGAAACTGCTCAACAAATGGATTCCCGAGATTGGCGTGAACCGTGCGCTCAAGACATCCGTGGAAAATCATAATCTGAACGCAAATGATTTCGACTGGTTCCTGCCGCACTACTCGTCCGAGTACTTTCGGAAAATCCTGTTCGAGCGCATGCACGAGATCGGCTTTCCCATACCGTACGAAAAGTGGTTTACGAACCTGACACACAAAGGTAATACCGGTGCTGCGTCGATCTTCATCATCCTCGAAGAACTGTTCCATTCCGGCAAACTCGAAAAAGGTCAAAAAATCCTCTGTTTCGTGCCGGAAAGCGGACGATTCTCGATGGGATACATGCAGTTGACGGTAATCTAATGAAATCAACTTCTGAATGTGTTGCGTCAGCAACTCTTCCGAATGTTGATTTCCAAAACTTGATTTCAACATTCAGATGACCTCGCAAGCTCGGACAATCGGAAGTTGAAACACTTACAGGAATAATAATGAACACAGACTGGAACAATTTTGCGGAACTGTACGAATGGGAATTCGAGCAGGTATGCACACGGCAGAGAAACGACGTGAATATGTGGCTCGAACTGGCCGACGAGTTCGGCGGGCCGATCCTCGAACTCGGCTGCGGAAGCGGTCGTATCACCAAACCGCTGCTGGGAAAAGGCTACAAAATCACCGCCATCGATTCGTCGCAGACCATGATCGACCGCATGGGAACGCACCCGAACCTCATACCGATATGCACAGACATGACCGGTTTCGCGCTCGATCAGACGTTTCCGTTCGCGTTCATCAGCTATTCGTCGTTCCAGTTACTGCACACCCTCGAAGAACAGATGCTATGCCTGCGCAACGTCCGAAGACACCTCCAGTCCGACGGCATCCTCGCGCTCGACCTTTGCCCTGTCGTGATCAACCACGAGAAGGCCGATACCTATCAACACGCCTTCACCGCGCCCTGGCATGAGAAAAACGCAGTCGTCGCCAGCTACACCTCCTGGCAGGACGACCTCGTCTTCAAGACCCGCACCTGGAACGACCGCTACGAAATTTTCCATCAAAACGGCGAAACAGAGGTTTTCGACAACACCATCACGCTGAAGGAAATCGATCTGGACGCCATACGGCTGTTACTGATGCTGTGCGGTTACCGGTTCGAAAACGTTTTCGGCTCCTTCGAGTTTGGCCCGTTGACCTCCGAATCCCACAACATGATCATCATTGCCCGACGAGCATGAAACGCCTGATATTCCCGCTTCTGTTTATCCTCACATGCAATCTCTTTGCCGCGAGATTCGACTACAAACCCGCGAAGAAATCCAACGTCGCCTACATCGTCTATTGCCTGGACGACGATGAAACGGTTCTGGAGCACAATCCGGAGAAATCGTTCCGGTTCGCGTCCAACCTGAAGCTCCTCACCTCTCTCGCCGCCTTGCACTACCTCGGTACCGGCTACCGTTACACAACACTTTTCGGATTCGATCCGGCGAAACATGTCCTCTACATCAAAGGCGGCGGCGATCCGACCACCGTGATCGAGGACTTTGACGATTTCCGCTACTGGTTCGGCGTGAAGGGAATCACCGGGATCGATACGGTCGTGGTGGACGACTACCGATTCGGAGAGGACGGATTCAGACCGGTAGAGGGAATCGATGAGACAGGCAATCGCTCCTACCTCGCCTATGCTTCCGGGCTGTCGCTCAACTACAACAGCGTGTTTCTTTCCGTCACGCCAGGCAGAATCGGACAACCGGCAAACGTCTTTCTGCGTACGCCGGGCGAATACTTTACCATCGACAACGATATCAAAACGACAACCGGAAAGAAACGTCGATTGCGCGTAAGCTCCGTCGATAACGGCTCCGATGACACGATCATGCTCGGTGGAACCATCGGAGGTGAGTTGAAACGCCTATCGAGTTTTTCCCGCATGATCCACCACCCCACCGAGCACTATGTCCGAACGCTTCTTCACATGACGGGCAACAAACCGGCGACAATCGTCCGTCGCGAACTGCCTGATTCGCTCTTTCTCCAGGATGGCATTGTTCCGTTTGACCACCATTCGAAACCGCTTCGTGACATCGTTGAGACGATGAATATCTGGTCATCCAACATGATTGCCGAAACGCTCAAATATACCATCGGCGATTCACTTGCCAACGATCCGGATATGGGAATTGAATTGATCAAGCGATTCGCGCGCGACGAACTGGGACATGAGATCGACATCGTGAACGGCTCCGGACTGGGCAACAGCGCCAACCACCTCACCGCGTCGCTCTTCATGGACGTGATGAAGTACGCCTGCAAAGACCCGCAACTGAAGATCGATTTTCTGGCGTCGCTTCCGGTTTACGGCGAGGAAGGAACGCTTGTCGATACGCCCGGATTCGAGGACGGCACGTGCATCATTCGCGCCAAGACCGGCCTCCTGAGCGACGTCGCCGCCATGACGGGCATGATGGTTTCGGACAATGGCAAGACCTACCTCTTCACCTTTGTCGTGAACGAATATCCCGAAATCGCCGAATACGACCGCGTATTTTTCCGCAACCGCTTCGTAGGCGATATCCTCAAGTATTTAAATGGATTGAAGTAGGGCCCCTATTCTTCTCTCTACTGTAGGGGCAGGTCCCCGTGCCTGCCCTTCCCCGAAGAAAACGCCGCTCGGACAGACTGTGTGATAATTGGATTTCTGGTTTGGGGCTATCTCTGAGATGGCGAATTTCTGAGAGACTTTTGCCGAGACTCTCTTTTTCTACCGCGAAAATGCCTCTGATTTGGCATATAGCGTTGCCTTCCAACAAAAATTGACCAGAAATAAGCATATAAAAGCACATATTGTTCTTACGTGCTTGAAATGGTCTCGAATGGCCGCCTTGAGCCTGTCAAAGCCAAGGACATTGAAAGCTCTCATCATATTGTACGCAAGAGCAATCAATGAAAATTCTCCATTGACCGACCTTAGCCCCCGGGTGAGGAAATCGCCTAGTCGCATATGCCGTTTAATCGTGCCAAACGGATGCTCGACAATCATTTGACGAAGCTTTAGTTTCTCTTTATTCTCTTGATTGACTGTGCGTTGACGCTGGATTGCCTTTTCAAAGGTGTTTCGGTGAATGATCTTATACTTCGATCCGGGTGGAACACATTGCGTAAAACATGGACAGTCTTTACAAATGTTGCGACTGCAATAGGTTATCTGCCTACCATCTTTCTTGAAGGATGATTTCGGTAGTTTCTTTCCTGCCGGGCAAAGATAACAATCTTCTTCCGGGATATACGTGAAGTTTGCAGGGCAAAATGGATCATCTTCTCGCGGTGGTTTTTTCCCCGGTACTGGAACATACGTATCTACATTCTTTTCGTGACACTTATCTATCTCTTCTCCAGATGAATATCCCTCGTCCGCCACCACCGAAAGTTCCGAAGGTGCATGGGTCTCGAGAACTTTCTCAACCATTCTCGACAATTGCTTTCTGTCGTTGCCATCGTTGGTCACATCACATTCGGCGATCAAACTATTTTTTGAATCCACAACGAGTTGCACATTGTAACTCATGTCGATTTTGCTTTGGGGTTTGGTCATCATTTTGCTGTCGGGATCGGTGAGAGATACTTGCGTTTCACCCGTAGCTTCCAGAACTTCCTGCATCTCTCTGTATTCCCGTTGTTTACTTCGCAAATCCGCAATCGCCTGCTGCAAATCCGATATCTTCGATAGCTCCTGTTTGTCCAATCTCGATATCTCGTCCAGATATTCATCAATCTTGCGATCAAGCTTCACCATCAGTTTTCGTAACTTGTTTCGACTGTAATTCTTACTGTTATGGTTGACCGCCGAAAAGAAACTTCCATCGATCGCGGCAAGTTTGAAATCGATAAGATCAGCTCGTCGGCATATGTAGGTGAATTCGCGGAATACATTTTTGAGATTGTCGCGATTATCTTTCCGAAAATCCGCAATGGTCTTGAAATCAGGGCTCAGATTGCCGAGTAACCAGCGAACTTCGATATTGCGTTTGCACTCTCGTTCAAGCTTTCTACTCGAATTGATCCGATTCAAATACCCATAAATGTATAGCTTCAGTAAATCGCCTGGATTGTAAGGCTTACGACCTTTATCCTTGGGCTTCGTATTCGTGAAACCATGCCTCTCAAGATCAAGCTCATCTACGAAAAGGTCGATGATTCGAACCATGTTGTCGGATTCGATCAGATCGTCGAGACAACAAAACTCCGCCGTTATCTGATAACGGTCGTCACCTGTGATGTAGCGCATTATTCCCTCACTCGGGGGCGATCTAAATCTATGCGTTTACTTAGTCAAGATCGATATGCATATTTTCACACAGTCTGGGAGATCAGCGGCTACTGAAATTGTAGCGTTCGATCCCCGGCGAACCTCCTCCGATAAAAACGCTACCCTCTACAAATGGCATTCATTCTTCAGCACGCACCCAGCGCACTGCGGTCTGACCCGGCAATGCTCCTTCGCATGCCGCACAATCAGCGCATGATATTCGTTGTAGAGCTTCACATCGACCGGCAGCTCTCTCTGGAACATGGCTCGCACCGTTTCATAATCCGCATTCGGTTCAACAATCCCCAAACGCGAGAAGATCCGCTTCGTGTAGGCATCAACCACGAATGTGGCTTTGTCGAAGGCATAGAGCAGGATCGAATCGGCTGTCTCCGGTCCGACGCCGTGCAGATCGAGAAGCTTCTTTCTCACCTCTTCGACCGGCATCCGCTTGATCACATTCGGATCGAGTCCGTTCGCCACCGCCTGCAAGCGCTTCGTCTTCACGTTGAAATATCCCGCCGGACGGATCAGCTCCGCAAGCGTATCGGGCTGCATGTCGCGGATCGCATCGAGACGGCACGTGTCTATGCGCTTCAGGTTATCGATAGCCTTCTCGACGTTCTTCCAGTTGGTGTTCTGCGTGAGAACCGCACCGATAATGATCTCCGCGACCGTTTCGCCGGGCCACCAGTGCTGTTCTCCGTAGCGCTCGAAGAGTCTTTCGTAGATTTGCTGCAGGGTCATGGTATGGAGATGACGAGAACCGGTATCGAACCGGCGGTGAAGGATGGTTCGGATTCAAGCCAGTTATCGAATTTCATGTGATCCTGAAAATAGCGTTTATTATACATCAGGAGCGTCTGCCCGTGATCCAGATCGGCGCTGATCTGCATACGATCATCGGACTGCACCAGATCGGGATTGACCAGATGCCAGGTGAGATCGACATCCAGCGAGAAATGGCTGCTGCGTCCCATGTGCAGCGTCAGGAAGGCTTCGTAACCGGACATAAGCACGACGCGTGAACTGCTGAACACCGGCAGCCCTGTCCGATAGGCCTTGCGCTTCATCTCGCGGCTGTATTCCTTCTGGTGAATCTGCATCGCGGTGCGGACAGCGTCTCCTTTCTCAACATCGTCGAGATTCGGCATTATACCTTGATCGACCACCGCGAAACCATCGTCGTTCCATTCGATCCTGCTAAAACCTTCCGGCTCCAGTAAAATCGTCCGGGTCTGGATAACGGTCTCGGCTGAGGGTGCGTCATACCGCGCGACAAGCGAATCGACCATCGCGATCTGCTGGCGCGGCAGATAGATATCCAGCTTGTTGGTGCGCCGGTCGGGCAGGATGAAGTGGTTTTCCGGCAGGAAGAAATCGAGTGCGACCTTCATGTCCAGAACGTCGATATTGCGTAGATATACGGCGTAGAGTGTGCAATCTTCTTCCTTCTCCCGCTTCGAAGTGACGATCACGGAACTATCGCGCAGATGGAAGGTCAGTCCCTGGCTTTGCAGTACCATGCCGAACGCTTCGGAGAGTCGTTGGTTCTTGATGCTGAGTGTCACCAGTCCGTCAATCGCGCCATCCGGTATGATGTCCAGCCGGCTTCGCTTCGAGAAATAGCGTAACACCTGCTGGAGCGGCACCTCGTAGAGGTCGAGATAAAGCTCGCCGTCGTCCGGGAACATCCGCGACAAAGTCCGGTCGTCCCACTGGTCGGTCGCGTTTCCGACGGACAGCGGAACAGGGATGTTCGAGGTCGTCCCAACGCGCCGTATCACCGGCTTTATATCGCCTGGGGCGGATTTCTTCGCGTCATTCCGATCGGGCACAGCGGCCACCGGCTTCCCGTACAGGTTCAGGACCAGTCGCACTGGATCTTCTGCCATATCGATGCGGTGGGTTCGGTAGGTTCCTTCAAAGAATACGGTTATACCCAGATTCCTTTCCTGCGGTTTCAATTCAAGCAGAGAGACCAGCCCGTTATCGATTTCGAACTTCGTTTGCGGGATTTTCGATCGGACATCGATGATCTCGAGATGGATCCTGCCGTCGGAAGCGGTTGCGGTATATTCTACAGGGTGGTCGAATTCGAAGATGATGCGGGTTTCATCCGCGTTACGTGTATCGGACGCGACAAATTCTCCCAAAACGTACGATCCGAATCGGATGTCGATCAGGTCGGCGGTTTCGGCTGTCAGTATGGAAAATGCAAATAGAATAATTGCGGCGAAAGCCTGTTTCATCTTCCTCAGTTGATGTTGTTCAAGTGATAAATTGTGCTGCCGTGTTTGAGCACGATGTGATTGCGATGAATGCTCTCTACGGTCGCGTTGCCGACACTGTCACCGATTCGGTAGGTGTCGGTTTCTCCATTCTTGCGAAGATAGACGACCGGCTGTTTTCCTCTTTCGATGATCACGCCGGTGATTTCGTATCCGTTATAAGCGTTCAGATATTTGACATCGTCCAGCGGATTCTTCTTTTTCATCTCCACGTCCGGTTCCGGTTCGATGGATTCTTCTTCCTGCTTGCTGTCACCCGTAGTAAGCCGTACATTCGAATCATCTGCTATCGTATCGCCCTGAACCACCACGATCTCTTCCCTGGCCGGTTTCACCGTCGATGCGGAACGTATGCCGTAGATCAGGATTGCGATGCCGATAATGACCGCGACCGCGATCACGAACCACTTGAATGTATTGTTCATCTTCTCGATGGTCTCGATCAGATTGGTCTGATATTTTCCCATAATCTTACCTCATGAATAAACCGTAGGCGGCAGCGAACACGTTCATCTCGTCATGTTTGAAATTAATCTCTTCGGGGAATGGATTGAATAACTTCGGCGAAGCGCCCAGCACCTTCTCCAGGCAAAGCTGGAATGCGCGATTCCGTACGATACCGCCCGATATGTAGATGTTCAGTTGAGGATGCTTTTCCCGAATCGGGTCGATACTCGTTTTCACTTTCGCCATCAGATCGTGATAGAGATTCATCGGCGTAAACTGGCCGATCTTGCGATAATAATCGTTTGTGAGCATGATCAGCGTCTGCGCCTCGATCAGGCTCAACCGTGTATTGCTGGTTATCTGCTCCGCCACATGCATCATTCCGTAGGGAATGATATGGATCGCCTGCAACTGCGTATTGTCGATGTAGATAATACTTGTCTTGGAACAACCGAAATCGATTAAAATATTACTCTCTCCCTGAACAGACTGCCGTTCGAGCGTGTTCGCGATGCAAAGCGCGTCGAAATCGACGACTTTAGTCTGCAATCCGGTCGAACGAATCACCTCCAGCAGAAAATCGAACGGTTCGTTCAGAAACGAATAGAGAATTACTTCCGCTTCGCCGGTATTGCGATTAAAACTCGCCACCTCGTAGTTCGTCTCATGACCTTCATGGGCGAGTTTTTCGAGATAGATCTGCGAGGCGATCTTCACCCGCTTGAGAGAGGTTGACTGGATACGATTGACGAATATTTTCGCGAACAGACTGTTGAAAGTGAACATGAAGGTCGTCTTCTTGGGCAACCGAAACGCCAGCTCTTCAAGATCCTTGCTGATAACGATAAAATTCCGCTTATAGACTTCCTTCAGCGTTTCGTCCGACACTTTATTGGACTGGAGTAATTCGTTACTGTAGGGATGCACGACACCGCTCTCCACAACGACCAGATCCCGCTTTTTCCAGCCGTAAATCATCTTCAGTGAGTGGAGTCCAATGTCAACTGCCGCTATATGTTCCACTTAGGCATCTCCTTCGGATAAACGCATTTTATCCTATTACGATATTAAGGCATTGGATGTCAAGTAAATAAGAACTTTTTCCCGAAAAACTTCCTGTACTCCACAATTCGCATGATACATATAAATTAATACACGATATAAATGCTGTCAACCGATCTCGGGGATTTCTTTGTTTGTTCTTCTCCATTGACAATTACGATTGCGCTAAATCGGTTCATAGAAACATTTCATTGACGGAATCGATCGAATACGGTGAATCGGACGATGAGGTAATCGATATGCTATCAAAACAATCCCGCGGAATAATCACCATTGGAACGATCCTGATCATCGGCTTCCTGATGCCGCTTTTCATCCCGGAGGAAGTCGCAGACGGACGAGCTCCCACAGGCTCGATCACGCTCGAAGCATCCTTTTCTTTCTCCGAATTCAGCGACCTGGGAAGCGACGATGTGACGACGTTGAATAAAGTCCGCATCCTCGCGCCGCTCATCGTCGGCCTGCTGCTGATCCTTGCCGGCGCGATTCTATCGGAAATCCCGCGAGCGATCGTTGTATTCCTGAGCGGGACCGGACTTTTCGTCGCGAGTTACGCGATCGGCAATCATCCGGTTCTGGAACTGGATGTCCTGCAACGCTTCACCTTCTGGCTGGGCATGCTTTCGCTGGCGCTGGTACATGCCGGTAACGAAGACGCGCCCTGCCGTGGAATCACGAAGTGGATCGGGCTGATCGGCGGCATCCTGTTCATACTCTATTCGACGCTGCCGTTCTTCAATCAGGTGCAACCCGGCATATCCATTTTCCGCATACCTTATCAGATTATCGCGGAAAAGAGCGTCGTCTCGATGGTCTTTGGCTACGGCTTGATCCTCGTCATTGCCGGATGGGCTTTCGCCTCGGTGATGACCGGCTTGAATCTGATGGATGGAAGCCTGATGAAACCATCCTCGATCCGGCACATTGTCCTGATTGTTTGGGCGTGGTTCTTCCTGCTCGCCTTGTTCGCGAATTATGTACCGTTGATCGGCGCGTTGTCGGGCATTTCGAGCGGAAAACTATTCACCCTTGTATCCGTCGCCTGGAACTTCATCAAGACGGCGATTTTCATCTTCACGCCCTTCTACGTTTTTACCACCGGAATCCGGCTGGTATTACAGATGAAAAGGATTTGACAAGTGGCGTTAACATATGGAAAGTTTACCGGTATGAAACAGTACGCATGCAACATGATCGCTTTCATCGTCACACTGCTTCTCCTCGCGCTTTGCGGATGCAATCGAACGATTCGTAACGAGGAACAACTCGCGGAGCGGCTTCTCGGCGCACTGCGCGATCTCGACATGCCTGGTTTCGCCGATGCTTTTTTATTGAAAGAAGATTACCGGAATCTGACGATGCAGATGCGCAAGTTACCCGGACTTGAGGACGCGGACGAAGACGCACTCCTGCAATCTTGGGATGAATATCAACTGTTGATCTCGGAGATGTTCCGCAGCATCATCGACGAAGGCGTGCAATCCGGAATCCACTGGTCAAAAGTTGAATTGCTGTCGGTGGTTCCCGGAGACGAGGTTCTGGCGGACTATATGCCGCCGGCGGTCAAGATGTTGAACGATCTCAGCATTCGTTTCAAGGATGGGCAAAGCACCTATCTCATACGCTTCTACGATCCGGTACGGATTCAGGACGGCTGGAAGATATCCAGTCATTTGTATCTCCTGCACAAGGAAGGTTGACGTGAAACTTCTGATCAAACTGGTCATGCTTGCCGTCGGTGTTTTCTGGCTGTTATGCCTGTTCATCATGCCCGTTTATCGACTCGATGTCCACGAAACCGTGCGAAACGGATGGATGATGCTCAATCCGTCGGGAGAATTTCCGGTCGTATCGACGATTGTCTTTTTAGCCGGCAATCATGATTCGATAATCGATATTAGCGGCAACGTCTTTGCTTCCGCGACGCTGGCGATCCTCTTCCTCCTGATCAACGGCTTCTGGGTACTGAATCGCGCGACTGTGTTTCTTCAATCGCCGGCCAGCCGGTTCTCATCACTCGGTTTCCTGTTGATATCCGTTTCCCATATACTTCAAAGCGGCTTCCTGCTGTGGTTTTTTTCCAGCCTGAACAGGCTCGGGATCGCGACCGGCTTCACGAAGTACGGTTGGACTGCCTGCGGATTATCCCTGGCATTGATTATAATAATGTATCCGCTCAAACGCGAGCGACCTCATCAAACTCAACCAGACGACGAACAGGTTCAACATGATATTCATGCGTAAGATACTCTTCATCCTCCTGCTTCTTCTCTGCATCGCTCTACTATGTTCAGCTCAATCCGGAATAACTCAGAACCCGATTCAGATTGTGACGATCAGTTCCTATTACCCCGGTCATCCTCAAGCTGACGATCTTGTTTCGGGCATCAGGCAATGGTTCCAGGACACATCTGCCGCACAGATATATCCCGAGTATCTGGACAGGCTTCGCTTCAGTAACGACGCCGTCCTCGAGAAACATATCGAACTGCTGCAAGCCAGATATCATAATAATAAAAACTCGGCACTCATCGTCTGCGATTCGAACGCACTCGAACTTGTCGAAGGTTTCCGGGATCGGATTTTCCCTAATGTCCCAGTTATTTTTTGCGGCGATGGCGATTCTGTTACGGAGAATAAGGATTACCATTTCATCGACATCCAGGATGCGGTAGATACCTTGATCAATTGGGCCATACAGTGGAAACCGGACGCATCCCATATCATTGCCATCTCCGATCGGACAATCGCGGGAGATGAAGACCTCCGATCAGTCAGAAAAGCGATATCTAATCACCTTGCGGATCGCGACTACCAGGAATTAACCGGTTTGACCCCGGATGAATTGATCGACAAGTTGAATTCGTTCGACGATGAAGCGATCGTCATCGCTGTCAGCTACCAAGCCGACCGGAATGGCAAACTTATCCTCGCGGAAGACCTGAAGCGCATCCGCACACTAACACACAAACCAATTTTCACGAGCAACAGGAACCTGATCGGAACGCTCGCGGTCGGCGGTTACGAATCGAATCGAGTCGAAATCGGCAAGATGGCGGCGCAGATCGCCAGTCACGTCATCTTCGGGCACAAAGTCGAGGAATACGAACCGGTCAAAGCGAAGCCGGTTTTCGCGCACGATATCATGAAGATCTACGGCATGTCGAAGGCCGATCTACCGGACCACGCCGAGATCATCCGCAAACAGCAAACACTTCTCGACTTCTATCGAACCTACGCCAGCGCGTCGCTGTACATCTTTTTCGTAATGCTGCTGGGATTGATCTGTACGATCATCCTGCTGCTGAATCGAAGAAAGAACCTTAAAATACTCTCCGAGCAGGAGCGTCAACTCAAGCTCGTGCTGAACAGCTCCCAGATCAGTCTGTGGCGATGGCTCAGAAGCGAAGACGCCCTCGTTTTCGATGATCCGAATACAAGGAGATTGATACTCAGCCCGGGAACGAAGATGCTGAAGAAGGAGCGCTGGAAAACCATCCTGCATCCGGACAGCTACGACACCGTGATTCAACACTACACTCGCATGGAGCACCGCAGAATCGACAGTTTCGATATCGAGGTAATGCTGCGTGTTCCCAAAAGGGGTTATCAGTGGTTCCGGATCATCAGCAAGGTTACCGACATCGATCGTCACGGCAACGTTCTGCAAGTTCACGGTATGATCATCAACATCAATGCCCAGAAGACTTCACAGACGGAGCTATACAATACACATATCTTGATGGAGACCGCGATCGAGCAATCTCCGGCAGGGATCATTATTGCCCGGGCACCAGATGTTCTGATAACAACGGTGAATAGCACCGCAGCAAAAATCCGCGGCATGAACCAGGATGAACTGAGAGGTATCCAGCTGGACGAACATTTCATGAAGTGGCAAATTTATCATGAAGACGGGACTCCCTGCAAGCCTGACGATATGCCGCTGAGCATGGCGGCACAGAAAGGAATCACGACTCACAACCAGACGATGATCATCAGAGATATCCATAATCACGACCATTGCATCATGATCAACGCAACCCCGATCCGTAACGAAGCCGGCGAGATCACTGCCGGGATCGCGATCTTCCTGGATGTCACGGAAATCCGCCAGTACCAGAAGAAGCTATCGGAAAATGAAGAACGCTATCGCATGATCTTCGACAACAGCCCGCTTGGAATCATGCACTACAACACCAAGGGCGTCATTGTCGAAGTCAACGAGAAAATCACCGAACTCTTTGACATCGGAAAGGACAAGCTGGTTGGACAAAATATGCTGACCATCTCGCAGGATGAATCGATCATGGACACGATTCGGGCATCGCTCAACGGCAAGGCCGGATACTACGAAGGAGACTACCAGACCATTCTTGCCCGTCACCGCATACCGATACGGGTTTTCTTCAGCCCGATTTTCGACCCCGAAGGAAATCAGGTCGGAGCGCTCGGAATTGCCGAAGATATGAGCGAATGGCGAAAAGCCGAACAGGCGTTGATCCAGAGCGAAGAAAAATTCCGTATCCTCTCCGAGAAATCGATCGCCGGCATCAATATCTCACAGGATGGCGTGTTTAAATATGTCAATCCACGCATGACGGAACTCTTCGGCTACACGGAAGAGGAGATGCTCGACATGCCCATTCACATGATCATCTACAAAGAAGACATGGATCACGTCCGGCAGAACATCCTCAAGCGCATGCACGGCGACACCGATACGGTGGTGTATGAATTCCGTGGTGTTAAAAAGAGCGGCGAGATCATCCACATACAGACATTCGGCTCGGTGATCAACTACCGCGGCCAGATCGCCGCCTTCGGCACACTCATCGATATCACGGAGCGAAAACGCGCGGAGGAAGAGCGAATCCGGCTCGAAAAGGCAATCGATCAGACCTCGGAAGCGATCTTCATCACCGATACGTTCGGTACAATCCAGTACGTGAATCCCGCCTTCGAGAAGCTCAACGGTTACATGCGCTACGAGGTGATCGGCAGAAACGCCGATCTTCTCAAGGGTGACGACGAAGAAAATCCAGATTACGATATGTTGTGGGACACGCTTCGCGACAGCCGGACATGGCGGGGTCAGTTGAGCAATCGACGCAAGAACGGTACCCAATACAATGCAGAAGCGACCTTCTCGCCCATACGGGATAACAACGGCATGATCAGCCAGTTCATCATCGTCCTGAAGGATGTCACCGATCGTGTCCGTATCGAAAAGCAATTACGGCAGTCGCAGAAGATGGAGGCGATCGGAACGCTTGCCGGTGGTATCGCGCATGACTTCAACAACATTTTAGGGGCGATTCTCGGGTACACCGAACTGGTGGTCGAAGACGCCGAAGAGCATTCGAGGATACACAAGAACATGCTGGAAGTGATGTCCGCAGCCACACGCGCCAAGGAGCTCGTCGCGCAGATTCTCGCCTTCAGCAGGCAGAAAGAGCAGGAGAAAAAGCCTGTCAACGTGCTGCACATCGTGAAAGAGGTGTTGCGCCTTCTGCGCTCCTCGACACCCAGCACGATCGAAATCAAACGTACGCTGGCTGCGAATTCACCCATCGTGATGGCGGATCCGACTCAGATCCATCAGATCGTGATGAACCTCTGCACGAACGCCTCACAGGCGATGAGAGAACAAGGCGGTATTCTGGACGTGCATGTCACCGAGCAGGAATTCACCGAACCTTTCTTCGCCAGACACGAACTTAAACCGGGAAAATACGTGCGCCTTTCCGTAGGCGATACGGGTAGCGGAATCCCGCAGGACATCCTCGAACGCGTGTTCGAGCCGTATTTCACCACCAAGAAACACGAAGGCGGTACCGGACTTGGGCTGGCCATCGTACACGGCATCGTCCGAAACATCGACGGAGACATCGTGGTCACCAGCGAAGAGGGTATCGGAACAGAATTCGTGGTCTATCTGCCGCTGATCGATCAGCAATCCGCCCCCCTGGAGCCCGTCAACGAACCGCTCCCGCACGGCACCGAAACTATTCTCTTCGTCGATGACGAGGATATGCTCATCGACTTCGCGCAACAGGCGTTCGAGCGGCTCGGGTATAATATCCATACATTCAAGGAACCGCGTGAAGCCCTCAAATACTACAACCAGAATAAAGACCGAATCAATCTTGTGATCACCGATCAGACCATGCCCAAAATGACCGGTGCTCAACTCGCCACAGCTATCCTGCACGACAATCCCGACCTGCCCATTATCCTCTGTACCGGGTACAGTGAAACGATATCCAAAGAACGCGCGCTCCAAATGGGCATCCGTGAATACGTTATGAAACCGCTGATCATGAAAGAAATGGCATTCATCGTGCGCGGTATCCTGGACGATATCACCTGATCCCTGAAGGCTCTGTTGAAACCGAGTGGGCAATGACCATGCTTTGGATTCTGTAGCCACCGATCTCCCAAACTGTGTGATAATGACAAACGCCATTTACAATCGTTCGATGCCAGATGTTTTCCTTTTGTAGAAACTGTGTTTCTCGTCAAAGACTTTTTCTGGTGCCTCGGAGATCTCCCTTCGCTCCGCTTCGATCGATCTCCGAGGCACCAACACTTCCGATCCCACTTAATAGACAGAGCTTATCATTGCCATTTTCTCATGTTTCTCCAACACAGTGTCTGCCGTGTCGCAATCCCATTTTGATCCGGTATAAATCATGGCGTTGATGATGATCAAGAGTTTATGAACGCACGCCACCAGTGCAACCTTATGCGATTTACCGTTTTCGATGAGTCTCCTGTAAAACGACCTGATTCTCGGATTATGCCGGGACGCTGACAAGGCAGCCATATAAAGCACATTCCGGATATTCTTTCGTCCTCCATAGATTGAACGTTTTCCTTTGAGCTTGCCACTGTCATACGCTAAGGGGGCAACACCCACGATCTTCGATATCTTTCGGTGAGACAGATTACCCAATTCGGGTAGTTCGGAAAGAATGATCGATATCGACTGCGATCCGATCCCACTGACGCTGCCCAATATCTCGGCTTTTTCCGACAATTCCTGAGATGAAGATATCACATCGTCAATCGACTTATCCAGCTTCTCAAGCCGCTTTTCCAGGAATTCGATATGCTGCCGGATATCCTTCTTCACGACTCCCGATGCTTTCTCAAGGTGGTTACGCTCCTTACTGATGTTAGCAACGATTTGTAACCGCCTGCGAACCAAATCACGAAGTTTCTGACGATCTTCATCTGGAAATTCCATCGGCTGAAGCTTGCGAAATTCCCCAAAAGCTGAAAGCACTTTCGCATCGATACGATCGGTCTTTTCGTAGGTGCCCATCGACCTGGAAAAATCCTTGGAATGCTTCGGATTCACGATATTGCAGGGAATATCAAGCTTAACGAAATATCGAAAAACTCCTTGCTCGTAACCACCGGTCGCTTCCATGACCAGTAATGCATCATCAAGATCGCCAAGTTCCTTCTGAAGCTTTCGGTAACCGATTTTGTCATTTTTCACTTGCAAAGTTTTACCGCTTGTAGGTATATAGAAATCCAGATGGGCTTTCGAGACATCGATGCCGATATAGGTAAATGTGCGCATGTTATTCTTTTCCATGTGTACTCCTTCCTTATTTATTCGAGCTCGAAGCTCAGGAAACTGTTCGGGTTTCTATGGATAATCGGTCCGGATCTTTCTACAAAACGGGATGTTAATCCCTCGGGGCAGGACGATCTCAAGACCGATGTATTGCCCTGATGCGCATCGGGGCAATACTTTTACCTCAGAATATGAACGCTGAATTTCCCATCAAGGTATTCTAAATGACAATATATAAGGGGCAGGTCCCCGTGCCTGCCCAAATGAGGGAAGCTCGCTATCGTTTCACTTGGGATTCGTGTTTGCAAGCAAACACACAGGAGGTCGAGCGCTACAATCTCCGTAGCCGCCGATCTCCCAGACTGTGTGAAAATATGCATATCGATCTTGACTAAGTAAACGCATAGATTTAGATCGCCCCCGAGTGAGGGAATAATGCGCTACATCACAGGTGACGACCGTTATCAGATAACGGCGGAGTTTTGTTGTCTCGACGATCTGATCGAATCCGACAACATGGTTCGAATCATCGACCTTTTCGTAGATGAGCTTGATCTTGAGAGGCATGGTTTCACGAATACGAAGCCTAAGGATAAGGGTCGTAAGCCTTACAATCCAGGCGATTTACTGAAGCTATACATTTATGGGTATTTGAATCGGATCAATTCGAGTAGAAAGCTTGAACGAGAGTGCAAACGCAATATCGAAGTTCGCTGGTTACTCGGCAATCTGAGCCCTGATTTCAAGACCATTGCGGATTTTCGGAAAGATAATCGCGACAATCTCAAAAATGTATTCCGCGAATTCACCTACATATGCCGACGAGCTGATCTTATCGATTTCAAACTTGCCGCGATCGATGGAAGTTTCTTTTCGGCGGTCAACCATAACAGTAAGAATTACAGTCGAAACAAGTTACGAAAACTGATGGTGAAGCTTGATCGCAAGATTGATGAATATCTGGACGAGATATCGAGATTGGACAAACAGGAGCTATCGAAGATATCGGATTTGCAGCAGGCGATTGCGGATTTGCGAAGTAAACAACGGGAATACAGAGAGATGCAGGAAGTTCTGGAAGCTACGGGTGAAACGCAAGTATCTCTCACCGATCCCGACAGCAAAATGATGACCAAACCCCAAAGCAAAATCGACATGAGTTACAATGTGCAACTCGTTGTGGATTCAAAAAATAGTTTGATCGCCGAATGTGATGTGACCAACGATGGCAACGACAGAAAGCAATTGTCGAGAATGGTTGAGAAAGTTCTCGAGACCCATGCACCTTCGGAACTTTCGGTGGTGGCGGACGAGGGATATTCATCTGGAGAAGAGATAGATAAGTGTCACGAAAAGAATGTAGATACGTATGTTCCAGTACCGGGGAAAAAACCACCGCGAGAAGATGATCCATTTTGCCCTGCAAACTTCACGTATATCCCGGAAGAAGATTGTTATCTTTGCCCGGCAGGAAAGAAACTACCGAAATCATCCTTCAAGAAAGATGGTAGGCAGATAACCTATTGCAGTCGCAACATTTGTAAAGACTGTCCATGTTTTACGCAATGTGTTCCACCCGGATCGAAGTATAAGATCATTCACCGAAACACCTTTGAAAAGGCAATCCAGCGTCAACGCACAGTCAATCAAGAGAATAAAGAGAAACTAAAGCTTCGTCAAATGATTGTCGAGCATCCGTTTGGCACGATTAAACGGCATATGCGACTAGGCGATTTCCTCACCCGGGGGCTAAGGTCGGTCAATGGAGAATTTTCATTGATTGCTCTTGCGTACAATATGATGAGAGCTTTCAATGTCCTTGGCTTTGACAGGCTCAAGGCGGCCATTCGAGACCATTTCAAGCACGTAAGAACAATATGTGCTTTTATATGCTTATTTCTGGTCAATTTTTGTTGGAAGGCAACGCTATATGCCAAATCAGAGGCATTTTCGCGGTAGAAAAAGAGAGTCTCGGCAAAAGTCTCTCAGAAATTCGCCATCTCAGAGATAGCCCCAAACCAGAAATCCAATTATCACACAGTCTGTCCGAGCAGCGTTTCATTACTAATCGACCGGAGGATAAACGATGAAACTCGTATTGCAGCGCGTATCGAGCGCAAGCGTGGAGGTGGATGGAAGGATCGTCGGAAAGATCGGAAAGGGATTGTTGATCCTGCTGGGCGTGACGCACGACGACGACGCGAGTGTGGTTCCGTGGTTGGCGAAGAAGACGGTCGAGATGCGCATCTTCGAGGACGACGAAGGCAAGATGAACCGCGGCTTGACGGACATCGACGGCGAGATTCTGGTTGTGTCGCAGTTCACGCTCTATGCCCGATGCAGGAAGGGACGGCGTCCGGATTTCATCGATGCTGCTGCACCGGATAAAGCGGAGCGATTATACGAGGAATACGTTAAGCAGGTTCGTGAAATGGGTGTGAAGGTAGAGACGGGTGTGTTTGGCGCCATGATGCAGGTAAAGCTTGTCAATGATGGTCCGGTGACCATTATTCTGGAAAGGAACGTTGAAAGTTAGCGCGCGAGCTTGAACGTAGCCGCCTGCTCGATCTCGAAGGAATTGAAACCCGAATCATCAATCGTGCAGGTGATAATCCAGGGACTTTTTCCCTGCTTTCCGGTTGCGGTAAGGATTACCTGATCATCATCGACTTCGGTAACTTCGTAGGTGGCGTTCGAGTTGTCAAGCGCGTCGAAAGTCCCCAGGTCTGTAGATTCCAATCCGGAATAGCTGCCTCCGCCTCCATCGATTTCCTTGGGCTTCACCTTGTAGATGTAGCACCGGGCGGATAGGTTGGAAAGGTCGTTGATGATTGCGTCTTTGTTGTTATCGAGGATATTCGCACGAAAGATGGTCATGCCGACAGACATTGCGATTCCGACCAGAATCACGCTCAGGGAAATAAGCAAAATCTCTTGAAATCCCATTCTTCACTCCCTTTTACAGCACTTTTTCCAGCTCTCCACTATCCCTGTTCACCACGATTAAGGAGACTCCTGCTTCCAGAAGCATCTCCTGTGCCATGATATCCGGATATCGTTCCGCAATATAGACCGTGTTGATCTCCGCGTTGATAATCATCTTGGTGCAGATGATACATGGCTGCGTGGTGCAGTAGAGCGTTGCTCCCTTAATCGACGTTCCATTGACGGCAGCCTGAATGATCGCATTCTGCTCTGCATGCACACCCCGACATAATTCGTGCCGCTCTCCAGAAGGAATATTCCTGTTCTGCCGAAGACATCCCGTAACCGAACAATGCCGCACCAATTTGGGCGCGCCATTGTAACCGGTCGAAAGAATCTGATTGTCTCGAACGACAACCGCACCGACTGCTCGTCGCATGCAGGTCGATCGCTTCGACACCAGATATGCCATCTCGATAAAATACTGTTGCCAGCTTGGCCGCTGAGCCGTTTTCATTTCAGAATTAGTCATAATGCAATGTGAGGTCACGCTTCTCGATCTTGTCAAGCAGATAATTTTGCATTAAGGAATCTCAACATATTTTCACCATGATCGGACACTCGATCGGTAAACCCATGCGATCCAGTTCGACGCTTACTGCATCAGCATCATTTTACGGATTTGTGTCTGCTTGGCGGATTGAAGCCGATAGAGGTAAATCCCGCTGGCAACGCCGGTTCCGGAATAATCCTGTCCATCCCAGGTGACTGTATGTGTACCGCAATTCATGTAGCGATTGACCAGTGTTCGAACCTTCTGACCGCGGATATTGAAGACATCCAGCCGGGTCATTCCATCCTCGGGAAGCGAGAATCGGATCGCGGTATCTGGATTGAAAGGATTGGGCGTGTTCTGGTGCAGAACGATGGCGGAGGGCTGGACATTCGGCGAGTCGGTCGAGGTGATGTCGAGGTCGAAGAGCTGATACTCGTCGGCATCGAGGTTGCCGTCGCCGTTACCGGCCGGCGCCTGATGAACAAGCTCGCCGTCGTCGTTGGTGTGGTATAGACCGAGCGCCGCGAAAAGCTGCGTGGCGCCTTCCCACTCGCCGGATACGTTGATGGTACCTTCCAGATAGCTTCCCACCGCGATGGAGGTCAAGGCGTCCTGGCCGGTCCATGTGCAGTAGTTATTGGTACTTTCGTTGGCGATATATGCATCCCACTGGGCGACTTCTCCCGCCTTCGCCCAGGGTGCGTCCGTCATGCTTCCGGGAGACGACGAGAGGAAGATGAATGTGTCGTTACCGGTAACTTGCGCCGGACGGAGTCGCGATGTAGAGTTCGATACCGTTGAAGGCGTAGTAGAGGGTGTAATTGCCGTCCGAAGCCAGGATCTGCGCACCCGGATCGAGCTGACCGTCCATGACGTACGTCTCGCTGCCGCCCCCCCCGCTGATGGTAATATAGTAATCATTGCCGTCGTTATTGTCCCAGGTATCGTCGTCCCAATGGATCACGAAGGCGACGGAACTGACGTCCTGCGCCGAATCGTTGAAGGGACCGATCGTGATGGTGAGATTGTCGTCGTTATCGGGTCCGTCGAAGGGTGATTCCACTGCGGGACCGGTACCGTTGAAGAGCGAGGAATTCTCCGGCCAGTAAGTTTCATTCGGCGTCTGCCAGGTACTTCCCTGCTGATTGACACCCCAGTGCAGCATCGCGCTTTGCGTCGCGCCGGTGACGGTAATGGTGATGGCATCGTCTTCGTCCGGGTTGACCGGCTCCCAGCTCAGATACGAGCCGCCGGACGAGGATCCGACATAAACGTGTTCGATATCCGATCGTGCGATATTGCCTTCGTCGTCCGTCGCTTCGATGTAGTAGTCGATCAGGACGTCGTTCTGCCCGGAAATCTGCGCGGAGTATTCGTGCGCCTTGTAGGTGGGGGAGGGGTCTGTCTGCGGATCGATCCAGCTTGCCGTCATCGCGATGGACGACCAGCTTCCGACGTCCGATCCGCCCGAGTAAATTTCGTTGTGATCGGTCGCGGTGGAGTTGACTCCGTCGTTGTCGATGCGATACTTGAGGTTGACCGAAGCGAGTCCGTTCATGTCGAAGACGTAGCTCCAGACGGTGAAGTCGGAAGGCTGCGGCTGGTTCCACTCCATGCCGCCCGGGTTGTACGGTTCGCGCTGCGGCTTGTAAATCGTCGGTGGCGTGAGGTCGTTCCCGGACTGTGCGACGGGAAGCGCTGCGGCGATTGCGAGGTTCGACGCACGCGTGGGGTGGGAATCCCATATACCGTTCTGCGAGCCGTCCCAATACCAGTAGCAGCTTGTTTCGGCGTTGAGAAGATAGTGCCAGCCGGTGGTCGTTCCACTGTGACTCGGATTGATCTGCTCGGCAGTCTGTATGACGTTCTTCGCGGCTGTGACGACACTCCAACTGTTGCGATCGGGGCTGTAGCCGTTGTAAGGGTCGCCGTTCCATTTCTTGAACTCGGGATCGCCGTTGTCCGCGCCGCTCCAGCTACCGGATTCGACATGGATCAGATCGTCTGTTTCAGGCGGGAACATCTCCAAATAGTCTTGTATGGTGGTGCAGACGAAGCGATCAGAGTTGTTTCCGAGCCAGCTCACGAACTGCGCGAAATTGCTGTCGTAATAGGAATCGGTACCGCCGCCGTAGTTATCGCCGTCGTGGTGCAGGACGATCAGGATGGGGTGCTCGGAATCGGTGTTGGCGTCCTCGAACTGGCTCATGACCGCGTCGTAGTTGAGCGCGCCGAAGCCTCCGCGAGCGTCCTCGGTTCCAAGGTAGCGCGAGGCCGGGACCGCGATCATACTGCTCTCGTCGCCGGTCTCGGGATCGATATATTTCACGTAATGCGGCGTGTGTGCCCATTGCAGCGAGACCTGCGTCGGCGCCCAGAGTCCGTTGAGCTGAAGCCAGTCGCCGGGGTTGAGGTTGAGGATATCGGCCTGATTCGGCTCGTAGAGGTTTCCGCCGGTGCTGAAGGGATAGCCTTCGCAGGCGCGTTCGAGGTGGATGTTGTCGATCAGCACCCAGTCGAGGTTCTCGTCGGAGAGCGCCGGGATCATTCTCGGGGTGAATGCGCACTCCGGCGGAAAGATGCCGTTGGAATAGCTGCCGGAGAAGTTATCGTCCAGCATGTCGCGATGTGCCTGGATCTGTTTGCGGATATCGGCGTAGTCGATTAAACCCATCAGCGGGTGGTGGTATCCGAAGCCCACCATGTCGATGCGAGGGTTGCCGAGGGTGGTCTGCTGGTTCTTGATGTATTCCCAACTCGATTTCCAGTTCTGGAAGTTGCCATTGCCGCCGGCTTCGAGGTTGTTGAGGTTTTCGATGAGCGAGCCGGAGAAACTCACCTGCGCGCCAAAGTGACCGAATCCGGCGTTCATGCCGGCTTGCACAGCGTCCTTGGGCCAACTGGTGTACGGGCCGTAGCGCTGATTGAAGATATCGTATAATGAATAACTGTAGTAGCCGTGCTGCTGGGTCTCGTTGACCGTCTCGTAGGGCCAGTAGATGGGCTGGTGCATGTGCCACAGAAATGCGATGTATATCGGTGTGGCGCTCATCGACGTGATCAGCGCCAGCAGGACAAAAATCAATATCTTCTTCATAGTAAATCCTTTTATTTCCATTGATTGCAATATCGTAGCAATGATGGATTTCCTGTCAAGCGGCAAGTTTGATCGATGCAACCCCCCATTTTTTCATAATAGCTTGGTTTGAAAAAGTTTTGCGTCGTTATCAACCGTGTGTCCTTCGACTCCGCTCAGGATGACACGGTTGATAACTGCAAATACGATAGTGTGTTATAAAATTATAGTGTCATCCTGAGCGGAGTCGAAGGACACACTATCATTTTATACAACCCGGAAGATAAAAGAACATCATGCTTGAAATGAACAAATCGATTTCATATACCTTCATATCCCGATGATACGAACGGCAAGAATGATCCGTGTTCATTTCCATCGCACAGAGGTGTACGGAAACGATACAGATTATTGGTGAAATTCCAATCTGACCGGCGTTGCGTGGAATGATATTCCCGGCAATAACCGCACATCGAAGCGACATGATTTGCATTGGCATCCATCTTGCAAATTAAGGATTCCGAACGGTACAGACGGCTCTGAGGCATACGAGTTTGAACAACAAAGGAGGAATCATGCGCAAGGCAAATTCATTCGCGATCATCCTGTTCGTATGCCTGTCATCGTTATTGATGGCTGTTGAAACAAGAATCTTCGATTTTCCAACAGAAGACCTCGATCCGAGCTGGTCACCATGCGGAGAATGCATGGCGATTACCTCGGACATATACGACGATAACCACATTTTCTTGATTGGCTGCCAGGGAGTGTATCAGGATATTATCGTCGATAGCGACAGCTACGACATCTATCCTGCGTGGTCGCCCGATGGCGATATGATCGCGTTCAATTCCGGTCGCAGCGGTATTTCGAAAATCTGGGTCAAAGACATCAACGGAACCGACGTAACCCAACTCACTTCCGACACGACGGAAGAAGGAAAGCTCTGCTGGTGCAACGATAGCAATTCGATCTTCTTCGAGGCGCGTGTCGATGGCGAAGACTGGGAAATCTGCCGCAAATACTTCTGTGACGACAACGTGCAGCAACTCACCGACGATTCGTATCAGGATCGTGCGCCTGTCGCGTCGCCTGATGGTCGCTACCTCGCCTTCATGACCGATCGCTGGGGTGACGAAGAGGTCGCGGTTTTCGATCTCCAGACACGCATCATCATCCGCGTGACTGAATCTGTAGGTATCGACACGCCGGAATGCTGGTCGCCCGATTCGCGCTGGCTGAGTTTTTACACCGAACGGAACGGCAACGGCGATATCTGGGTGGCGGACATGCAGAATCCGCAAAATCCGTCCTTCGAGCCGCTGGTCGAATCTGAAGGTAACGACAGCAATTCGTGCTGGTGCCCCAACGGGACGAAGATCGCCTTCAATTCGGATCGCGAGGGGAGTCAGGATATCTGGGTCGTGGATGTCGATCTCGCCAATGAAGAAGATATCCAGGTCGCGTCGCCGCACAAGGTGAATGTCTATCCTAATCCTTTCAATCCCGACACATCGATTCAATTCGAATTGAGTCAACCGGCTGTTACAACCGTCGAAGTTTATAATGTTCGTGGACGTAAGATCAATACAATACTGAATGAAAAGCTGAACACCGGCACCCACACATGTCGGTGGGATGGTAAAGATTACAATGGAACGACCGCCTCGAGCGGAATCTATATGATCCGCATCCGTTCCGGCTCAGAGCAATGGGTTCAGAGAGCGATGCTACTGAAATGAGGCTGGTATATGTAGTGCTTTATCCCTGAAACCCGTGTCTACCCGTGAGCCCCTGCGGTCGCCCGACCGCGGGGGCTTCGTTTTTATTTTCAACTTCCGAATGCCCGAGTGAAACAAGGTCTTCTGAATGTTGGAAGCAAGTTGGTTCGCTCTGACGGGCTGTGTGGGAATCTTGAACAAAGCAACCATGCAAGTTTCATTATCACACAATCTGTGAAATCAACATTCTGAAGAACCTCCGGTACATTCGGAAGTTGATTTTGGCTACACGATCACCACTTTCGGCCTTATCACGCCAGCGCGTATTTGCGTCATTCCGTTGATGTAGCAGTGCTTACCGATAGATTTCTCAAGTATTTTCGAGATTTGTTCCGTCATGGGGAAATCGCCGAAACCCTCGGTGATAACGATCGGATAGGGGATATGTTCGTTACCGGTCAGTCCGACGCCGACAGGCTGGTGCAGGAATCCGTTGATGTCGTCGAAATCGATGCCGGGCGCGATCAATCCGGCGATACCCGATCTCTTTGCCGCGTCGAGCATTTCGCGATCGATCTTGCGATTCCATACGTTGATCTGCCCACGCGCGAAATTACCCTCGTTCTTCATCCAGTGCAGCGTAGCACCCGCTTCACCGCCGAAGCCGATCACGCCGTCGAATTGCGTACCGTAGAAATGGATCGTGGCGGAGTGCTTCTCGACGACCTTCATGACATCGCCGGGAAGATTGGCGTATCGACGGTACGGTTCTTTGTTGTACTGGATGGTCACGGTGCCGTTCTTCAGATCGATTTCGGTGATCGAGCCGGTCGAGGCCGTATGTACGAGCATGGGCATCTTGCCGTTGTTGATATCGACAAGTCGCTTGGCGATCACCTCGCCGCTGTGCACGAAATCACCTTTCTGCTTCTTCATGTATGCGCGAATCTGACCAGGCTTGACGCCGAGTTTATGCGCAATGTCGATCTTGTGCGGTCGTTTGGAATAATCCTGGATCTCGCGCATGATGATGGTGCCGTCGTCGTAATTGATCCGCTCGACCATACCGCGAACCGGTGACTGATAGGTGCGCATCCTGCCGCGAAGTTCGTCCATGAACGTCACATCGCCTTTGTTGATCAGGTTTTGCCCGATCTCGACCTTATCAGCGACTTTCACCTGGATGAATTCCTCGAGACTCTTTGTATCGAGCGCTAGCTCTTTCACGTCGAAGAGGTTAACGATGTAGATGCGCGGCGGATCGTAGAGAATCTCGCCAACCAGCGTGTCGGAGCGAACAAGATCGCCTTCCTTCACCATGATTTCGCCCGGATATGGAAGCTCGATGGTCAGTTCGTTCTCTCCTTCGACGATGCGGTCCTTCCGCTCATCGTGCCGGAAATGTTCTTCGATCGGCTTCAAGCTCTGTTCGGCTTGCTCTTCGTTTGTCACAATACCGAACCGGGCGTCGAACAGGATGGGAAGCTCGGTGGAAAAAGTAGCCTCACGTTCGTTATCCTGGAGATAGATGTTCTTTTCGAGCTGGATCCGGACGGTTCGATTCTTCCGCTCGGGATTGTCCAGATAGCGGGTCTGTCCTGCCGAGATGGTGAAAGAATCTCCCTTTCCATCTTCGATGACTTCGATGGACATCACGACCCGACCCGGCTTCACTTTTCTCGTCAACGGCGTCACGACCATCGCCAGTTTCTCGTAGCATTCGTTCAGCAGCATGGCCTTCGCCAGACTTTCGTCGATATCGCTAAGCTTGCCAAGGTGCGGCGTGGTGAAGTATTTATCGCGCCAGATCTCGGTGATGCCCTGCGGGGTGAGTCCATCGACGATCATCATCAGCGCGTCCATGGATGTCGGCGCTGCCGCGAGAACGCCCCCGGCGCCGATCATGACGTTGATTTCGCGCGGATGGAAGCGACGCTCGTTCATCTTCTGATTGTAATAGACCGTCTCGGTGAACTTGTCGAATTCGCGGTTCTTGAAGCGATCCAGGAAGCCGATCTGCTCCGCGTTGAAATGCATCTCAAGGTGCTGCCTTCTCGACATCTCGATGGCGAGCGATGCCGCGACACGCTCGATTGCGAACTGTGCTCCACCGTTCGGGTAGGTGGTGGGGAAGAGCATCTTGTTGCCGATGTAGTTGGTTACGTATCGATCCGGAAGATTGCCCGGCAGCCTGCCGAGTAGTTTTTCGCGGGTCGCGTCCTTCATCACGTTGGCGATGCTGTAGCTCATACCGTAGTTGGCGCTGACGGTGCGATAGAAATTGCCCTCGATATTGGAGAAGATATCGGTCGTCGCGCCGCCGATATCAACTGCCATGACGTTGGTGTCGAGGGTTTCGCTCAGGATTTGCATCGCCTTCATCACGCCGGTGGGCGTGGGAATGATGTCGTCGCCAACGATCGTTTTCAGGGCTGAATACCCCGGCGCGCGCTCCATCACGTGATCCATGAAGAGTTGGTGGATTTTTTCGCAGGCTGGAACGAGATTCTCCTCCGTCATGGTGGGGCGCAGGTTCGGAACGATGTGTAAGTCGAATCCCCTCCTGAAGATGACTTCCATGACCCGCTGTGCGTCCTGGTTCCCGGCATAGACAAGCGGCACCTTCTCGCCGCTGCCGAATTTGGCTTTTGGATCCGCCATGGAGAGTAGTTCGCCCAGCCGTACCAATCCCGAGACCGCGCCGCCGTCGATTCCGCCCGAGAAGAGGATGATGTCGGGGAATAGCCGCTGCATGGCGAGCATCTGCTCGATCGCGGAACGCTTGTCGTCGATAGCGAATACGTCCAGCAGAACGCCGCCTGCTCCATACGAGGCACGGCGCGCGCTGCTGGCGGAATCGAACACGGTGAGGCCGACAACCAGAATTTGCAGGCCGCCACCAGCGCTGCTGGTGGTCAGGTAGAAGTTGGCCGGGTCGATTTCGGTTCCCGATTCGGTCAAAAGCTTCTGATTCGTCTTCTGTTGGAGGCTCTTGAGGCTGTCGATCACGCCTTTCATGACGTCCTCGAACGGCTTCTCGACCGTCGTCGGTGCGTGTATCGGTCCGTACATGCGGCAGCCGTCACCCTCTCGCACCAGCAGGATTGCCTTGGTCGTAGTGCTACCAATATCGGTGATAATGATTCGGTCTTTCATCCTTTCTCCTTTCCGCGCCCAGTTCGGCAGTTGTTTCATGTTGTCGCCGGTCAGTGTTTTCGCAAAATCTTTCGAATAGCCGAGACTATTGCTCATGCGCTCCGCCATCCGATCGACGATTTCGCCGTATCTCCGACGATGCCCGGTCTCGTCGGCGCAGTCTTCGCAATAGGTATGATTCGAATCGCCCGTTAAAATCTTTCCGCAACTCTTGCATCGTTTCATTGTCCGAAACCTCCCATCATCGTCTTCATTGTTACCATCATCGAATCCTTGAATCGTTGTATCACGCTGCCCTCCGTACTGAACGCTTCGCGCATCGAGAGATAGTAGTGCGTCATGCCGAACAGGTATTGTGCGATGTACGTGGCGTTTGGTTCCTCTTTCAACAGGTCGGTGAACTGCATCTGGATGAGCGCCTGCCGGAAGATGATCCGATTGCGCAGCTCCGGTTTGTAGAATGGCAATTCGCGAGCGAGTAGCGCATGGAAGTCTTCGTGCTCTGCGAGGTAGTCAAGATAGCTGGATGCGAGCGTCAGGAAATCGCTGGATTTGTTGAGGAGCCTGTCGATCCGCTGCTGCGCTGTCGCGAGCTCTGAGTCGATGACAGCCAGCACCAGATCCTCACGCGTGGGGAAGTGTACGAACACGGTTCCGTGCGCAACGCCTGCTTCTTTCGCGATCTCGGCAGTCGTAACTTCGATGAAGCCTCGCCGGAGAAACAAGCACATCGCCGTGTCGAAGATATTCTGCTTCGTGAGTTCTTTTTGCTTCGTTCGTTTGTTCATTGTTCGCCGCCTTATTGAGTACATTGTCATTGAGCGCATACTCAGCGAATACTGTCAAGCAATATCTTGTCCCATACCTGAGCCTCCTTCGACCCAACGGTCAACCTATTTCAGGACGGGACAGATTGTCAGAAGAAACGAAGAAAAGAGAGGATTAACAAGTTTGGGGGCTGTTTTTGAGTTGAAAATCGAGATCGCGCTATAACGGCGTCCTAAATGCGTCCAATATCCATCCCGGAGTTATTTAGGACAGCTGTGCATCATTGCATTCAGATGTCAATCAATTTCAATTATAATGTGATAATCGTTTATTTCGCGGCTGGTCGATAAGGTTTACTGTATTAAAAGATTCCTATTGATTCAGAAGCTAAAGATGGAAATGACTTCAAGCTGCGCTTTGGCCCTTCGTAATCAAGATGCTCCGTAATATCCCGGTCGGACTCTTTCCTTGACACCCCTACCGCTCCCATGACAATGACACAAAAATGATACGGGAAGCTGTAGTATGGCACTGAAAATACTGGAAAAACTCTTCGGCGACCGGCATTCACGCGACATGAAGAAGGTGGATCCGGTGCTGAACGCGATAAAATCTCACGAGCCGAAAATCAAACTGCTCACCGAGAACGAACTGAAGGCGCGGGTGCAGGAGATCAAGTCCGAAATCCGCGGCAAGCTCGATCCGATGGAAACCGAACTGGAAGACCTCAACAAGGAATACCACGCGATTTCCGATGAGAACGAGAAAGACCGCATCGGGAACCGCATCGACAGCCAGCGCGACAGGCTCAAAGAATTCACGCAAGAGGTGCTGGACGACTTCCTGCCCGAGGTCTATGCGATCGTGCGCGAGACCTGCCGCAGATTGGTCGGCTACGAGTACGAGGTGCGCGGTAACAAGGAAACGTGGTTCATGGTGCCGTTCGACGTGCAGCTCATCGGCGGTATCGCGCTGCACCAGGGCTACATCGCGGAGATGGCGACCGGCGAAGGAAAGACCCTCGTGGCGACATTGCCACTGTTCCTCAATGCACTCACCGGACGCGGCTGTCACCTGATCACCGTCAACGACTACCTCGCACAGCGCGACTCCGAGTGGATGTCGCCCATCTTCAAATACCACGGTCTGACCATCGGCTGCATCATCAACGGCATGAGCTTCCAGGAGCGGCAGCAGGCGTACGCGATGGACGTCACCTACGGCATCAACAGCGAGTTCGGCTTCGACTACCTTCGCGACAACATGGCGGTTTCGGCATCGCAATTGGTGCAGCGCGAGCATTTTTTCGCCATCGTTGACGAGGTCGATAGCGTCCTGATTGACGAAGCGCGGACCCCGCTCATCATCAGCGGACCGGTGGCGGAATCGAAGAATTTTTACAAAGAGATCCGGCCGCATCTGGTGAAGGTCGTGCATGCTCAGGAGACCATGCTCAACCGCGTGGTCAGCGAGATTCGCAAGGCACTCGACTCGGACGACTACAACATCGACGAGGTCGGACGCAAGCTCCTGATGGTCAAGCGCGGCGCGCCGAAGAACAAGCAGTTCCTAAAGCTGACCAAAGAGGGCGAGATCAAGAAGATTGTGGGCGATTACGAGGGCTACTTCCTGCGCGACAAGAAGATGCCTGTCATTGACGAAGAACTCTTCTACGTGATCGATGAACACGCCCACAGCGCCGATCTCTGCGAGAAAGGCCGCGACATGATGTCGAAGTACGACACCGACCTCTTCATCATGGAGACACTGGACGATCTGCTCGACAGGGTTGACAAGGAAGAGGGACTCGACTACGCCGAACGCGAGAAGAAGCGCGAGAAGGTCACGCAGGCGTTTATGGATCAAAGCGAACGGCTGCACAATATCTCGCAGTTATTGAAGAGCTACGCGCTGTTCGAGAAGGACGTCGATTACGTGGTGCAGGATAACAAGGTGATGATCGTGGATGAATTCACCGGACGTCTCATGCCCGGACGTCGTTTTTCGGACGGTCTGCACCAGGCGCTCGAGGCGAAGGAAGGCGTCACCATCGAAGGTGCGACCCAGACGCTTGCCACCATCACATTACAGAACTATTTCAGAATGTACGATAAACTTGCCGGCATGACAGGTACCGCCGTGACCGAGGAAGCGGAATTCGTGGAGATCTACAAGCTGCCGGTCATGGTGATCCCCACCAACGTCCCCATCACGCGTATCGACTACGACGACATGATCTACCTCACCAAGCTCGAGAAGTACAAAGCGATCATCGAGGAGATCAAGTACTGGCACAAGATGAAAAAGCCGGTGCTGGTTGGTACGGTGTCTGTGGAGGTCTCCGAGACGCTCAGTCGTTTGCTGCGACGCGACGGCATCAACCACGATGTTCTTAACGCCAAACAGCACGAACGCGAGGCGGAGATCGTCAAGCTCGCCGGTGAGCCGGGCGCGGTGACCATCGCCACCAACATGGCGGGGCGTGGTACCGACATCAAGCTCGGACAAAGCGTCGTTGAGCACGACAAGGAATTCTACCGGTCGCTGCAGAAGAAAATGACCGAGGAACACCCCTACGGCAGGCCGCTCGACGGCTTGCATGTGATCGGCACCGAGCGGCACGAGAGCCGCCGAATCGACCGGCAGTTGCGCGGGCGTTCCGGTCGTCAGGGCGATCCGGGTACATCGCGGTTCTTCCTGTCGCTGGAAGACGACCTGATGCGCCTCTTCGGTTCCGACAGGATTGCCGGCATGATGAAGAAGCTGGGCATCAGCGAGGGCGAGGCGATCACGCATCCCTGGATGACCGGCGCGGTGGAAAAAGCCCAGAAGCGGGTCGAGGAGCACAACTTCAACACCCGTAAGAACCTGATCAAGTACGACGAGGTGATGAACCAGCAGCGCGAGGTGATCTACAGCTTCCGGCGCAACGTCCTCAAGGGATACGACCTGCACGAAGAGATTCTGGAGATGATCCGCGAGGTGGTTCGCTATCTGGTCGAGGAGCAACTCGGCGACATCGAGTTTCAAGAAGACTGGACATACGAACGCATCGTGAACTGGTTCCGGTCGAACTTCGGTCTGGACATCAGCGAAGACGAGATCATCCACGGCGCGCGCGACATGAACGACGTCACGGGAAACCTGATCAACCTCTCGCTCAAGGCGTACGCGAAGAAGGAAGAAATCCTTGGCGCCGAATCGATGCGCGAACTGGAGCGACGCTCGTTGCTGATGGTCGTCGATGAACTGTGGCGCGATCACCTGCACGAGATGGACCTGCTGAAGGAAGCCGTCGGTCTGCGCGCATACGCCAACAAGGATCCGCTCATCGAGTTCAAGAAGGAGAGTTTCGAGCTGTTCCAGAGCTTGATCGAGCGCGTTCACAAGCAGGTATCGAGGAAGGTGTTCACCTCCTATCTGGTATCAAAGGACATGAATCCGCAGGATATCGAGAATCTTCTGGCACGCTCCAATACGCTGCATCGCGATGTCTCGGCGTTCGACGGAACCGCGGTACAACAACCGCAGGAGCAGCATCCGTCGCCGCCGCCGCGAGAGCAGAAAATTCAACCTCGAACTGTTGATGTGAAAGTGGGACGTAACGATCCCTGTCCATGCGGAAGCGGTAAAAAATACAAAAAATGTTGCGGGAAACTGACGGACGAGTAAACTGTCCCCAGAATAGCTTATATTATGAGTAAATTATCTCCAAAGAAGGATTTATGAGCGATCAATCGATCAAGAAGCTTTTCGAGCACCTCGTTTCCCTGCGGGACGGTGTCAAGAGACCCGCCGGCGACGATGAGGCCATCCGGGATCTGATCGAGTACCTGATCGATAATCGGGACGACTCGTCGGTCTATCTGCGCACCATGAGTGTCGAGGAGCGGCAGTATATCACACTGGA
The DNA here is from genome assembly GCA_963666875.2 of Cloacimonadales bacterium (SeqCode). GTDB lineage: Bacteria > Cloacimonadota > Cloacimonadia > Cloacimonadales > JAIOQZ01. The sequence goes on along the minus strand of CAXXPU010000018.1, from coordinate 92,970 downwards.
GGCTTTCGGGTATCTGGTGAATCTGCATTACCTCGGTTCGGTGGATCGCTATACCTTCGAGAAGATCATGAATCTCTGTCTGACATTGTCCGGCATCATCAACCGTCGCGTCAGTCGAGGGATGGTTGAGCAGATTGTGAACCTGATCCTCTTTTCGGGAATGGAAGAGATTTCGATGCGAGATATTGTCGAGATGTTCATCCGCGAGGACGCGGAAACCGATTTGAGTACAATTCAATGATATAATTGGAAAACACTATGGCAAAAGGTCTTATTATTGTCGAGTCTCCTGCGAAAGCGAAGACGATCGGCAAATTCCTCGATTACAAGTATGACGTCAAGGCATCCATGGGGCATGTGCGCGATTTGCCCAAGCGCTCGATGGGTGTCGATCTGGAACACGAATTCAAGCCGAAATATGTCGTCGATCGTACCAAGAAGAAGATCATCGACGATCTGAAGAAATCGGCGGAAAACGCGGATGCTATCTACCTCGCGTCGGACCACGATCGCGAAGGGGAAGCCATCGCGTGGCATATCTTGGAAGTCCTGAAGAGCGAAGCGGGGGAGAAGCCGGTCTATCGCATCGTGTTCAACGAAATTACCAAGACCGCGATCCGGGAGGCCATGGAGCACCCCGGCGCGATCGATAAAGACAAGGTGGATGCGCAGCAGGCGCGCAGGATTCTGGACCGCATCGTCGGCTACAAGATCAGCCCGGTTCTGTGGCGCGTGATCACCACCAAGCTGAGCGCGGGACGTGTGCAGTCGGTGGCGCTGCGTCTGATCTGCGAGCGGGAAGCGGAAATCAAGGCGTTCGTGCCGGAAGAGTACTGGACGCTGGATGCGATCTTCTCGAAAGAGGGACTGACGCCGTTCAAGGCTTCCCTGTCACATTGGGAAGGCAAGAAGCAGAAGATGATCAAGGCGGAAGAAGCGCAGAAGATGTTCGACGCGCTCGATCAGAAGCCCGGAACGATCCGCAGTATCGACCGCACCGAGAAGAAGATCAATCCGCAACCGGCATACATCACCAGTACGTTGCAGCAGGACGCATCGCGCATCCTGAACTTCAGCGGCAAGAAGACGATGATGGTCGCGCAGCAGCTCTATGAAGGAATTGACATCGGCGGCGACACCGTCGGTCTGATCTCCTATATGCGTACCGATTCGCTCCGCATCGCGGATATCGCCATCGAAGCCTGTCGCGACCTCGTCAAGGAGCGCTACGGCAAGGAAGCGCTGCATCGCTCTCCGCGACGGTTCAAGAACAAGAACAAGGCGCAGGATGCCCACGAAGCGATTCGCCCGACCGATCCGTTCCGCACGCCGGAGCAGCTCTCGAAGATTCTGGAAAAGGATCAGCTCAAGCTTTATACGCTGATCTGGCAACGGTTCGTGGCGACCCAGATGGTTCCCATCTCCATCGATATGGTCAACATGGAAATCGATGTCGATAAAGGCACGTTTTCTGCAAGTGGCGGAACGATTCGCAATCAGGGATTCCTGCAGGCGTTTCCGCATACGCGCGTCATTCTGGGTGAAAACATCGATTCGGGCTACGAAGCGGATTCACCGGTCGGAATGGATGAATTCGCGAAGAACCAGCACTTCACCAAGCCGCCTTCGCGATTCTCCGAAGCTTCGCTGATTAAGGAACTGGAATCGAAGGGGATTGGCAGACCTTCGACCTACGCGGTGATTACCAACACCATCCTCGAACGCAAGTATGTGAAGATCGACGCGAAGAAATTCATCCCGACTACCCTCGGCGACACGGTGAACGATTTCCTTGTCAAACACTTCGACGACCTGTTCAACGTCCAGTTCACCGCCGATATGGAAGAGAGCCTGGACAAGGTCGAATACGGCGAGATGCCGTGGAATTCGATTCTGAATGATTATTACAAGAGCATCAGCGACAAGCTCGAGACCATCGACTACAAGCAGTCGAAGAAAGATGTCCAGGAAGAGACCGACATCAAGTGCGAGAAGTGCGGAAGTCCGATGATTGTCCGCTGGGCGAAGAGCGGTCAGTTCCTCGGCTGTTCCGACTACCCCAAGTGCAAGAACATCAAGAATTTCACACGCGATGACGATGGAACGATCCATGTCATCGAGCCGGAGACAATCGAAGAGAAATGTCCTCAATGTGGCTCCGATCTAACCATCAAGAACGGTCGATTCGGCAAGTTCATCGCCTGTACGAACTACCCCAAATGCAAGTTTACCAAACCGTTCAGCCTTGGCATAAAGTGCCCGAAATGCAGTGATGGGGACGTCATCGAGCGCAAAGACAAGCGAGGCAAGTCGTTCTACGGTTGTTCGAAATATCCTGATTGCGATTTCATCAGTCGGTATAAGCCCGTAAATCAGAAGTGCGCCGAATGCGGAAACGAATACCTCGAAGAGCATTTCGGACGCGACGGCGAGAAGTGGCTGCAATGCCCGAAGTGCAAGGCTAAAACCGGAAATGCATCTGGGTGACAGCTTCGGCAGTTCACTGTCGAGCATCTGGAGTCACAAGCTCCGCTCCTTGCTGACTCTCACCGGTATCATGATCGGTGTGGCGGCTGTCGTGACCATGTTTTCATCGATCAGCGGCATCAAGCTGATGATCATGAAACGCATGGAGGGAATGGGCTGGGATCGATCGATCGTGATCTATCCGTCTTCCGGCGAAAACCAGAACCAACGCCGGAAAAGTCGCTTCATGTATATCCAGCGAAGACCGCGACCGCTCTCCTATGACGATTACCTGCTCCTGAAGAAAGAGGTCGATTGCGGCACGATCTACGGCAGGATTGACCAATGGCAGCAATTTCAGGTCGGCGAGAAGAGAAAGTGGGTTCGCCTGACCGCGGTCAGCAACGATTACTTCCGGAACAAGACCTATCCGCTCCTCATGGGCAGGTATTTCAGTTCGTTTGAAAACAAGAACAAATCGCGCGTCTGTGTGATCGGCTACCATTTCTACAACCGCAACTTCGCGAACGAAGATCCGCTCAACCAGACGATCACCGTTGGCGGAAACCGTTACCAGATCATCGGCGTCCTCGACGAAGATATCCTGAACAAAGGCGGCATGAATCAGATGAATCCGTGGGACAGACGCTGGGATCTCCGGGCAGTCTATATCCCGCTTTCCACAGGATCACAACTGCTGCGCAAGGATTACGCGCTGGATAACATATACATGCAGGCGCGGAAGGATCAGGATTACGACCTGATGAAAACGCGCGTTTTCCAAACGCTTCTCGCCAGCCACTCCATGGCGCACGACTTCGAATTCAACGACGTTGGCAGCTTCATGACCAAGATTACCGAGGAGATCAGCAAGTTCATGCGGACATGGAACATCACCCTCTCCGCGATTGCGTCTATTTCATTGCTTGTCGGTGGAATTGGTTTATTCAGTACGCTTTTGATATCAATTAATGAGAAGATGCTTGAGATTGGTATTCGCAAGAGCGTTGGAGCAAGGGAGATAGATATATTTCTCTATTTCATTATCGAGGCGTTGACCCTGGCTGTTCTCAGTGCAGGAATAGGCATTTCGTTTTCCATGATCTTGATTCAACAGGTGGGCAAACCTATGGGCTTCAAGCTACCCATGCCCATCGAAGGCATCCTGCTCGGGCTTGGATTCGCGATCTTCATCGGACTGATCTCCGGTCTGTATCCCGCTATCAAAGCCGCACGCGTCGATCCCGTCCGCGCAATCTTCTATTTCGAGTAATCCCCCCTGGGTACACAGACGTCCACGTCTGTATCTCTTCTGAAGAGGTTCGCCTGCGTTTCACTCGGGATTCGATTTGTCAGACTCCGTCTGAAAATCACAGAGGTCGAACGCTACTGAGTACACAGACGTCTACGTCTGTTTCTCTCCGGGCTGGCTCAATGAGCTGCTCCTGTGCGTCAAGTTTTTGCAACTTTGTTCAACGACTCAACCTTCTCGATCCCGTTATAAACAGCTAAAATCTCCGCCACGATCGCGATGGATATTTCCTGCGTGGTGGTTCTTCCGATGTTCAGTCCGATCGGTGCATGAACCTGCTCGACCAGGTTGTTTGGGTAGTTACTCACTCTGATTCGGTCGAGCGTGGCTTCAGACTTCCTTCTCGAACCGATCATGCCGACGTATTTTACTTCGACGCCGAGCTTGCAGACCGCATCCAGAACTGTGTAATCGTAAACATGACCATGCGTGAAGATGATCACGGCGTCCTGCTTGCCGGGTCGAAAGTTTGGGAGATATTCTTCGTAGGGCATTCCGTGGAATTCGTCGCCCTCGGGGACGTTTTCGCGGGTCGCGGCCTCCCGGCGGTCGTCGATGATGACGAGGTGGAAGTCGAGCGATTTCAAAAGCGGCGCGATGCTGCGGCAGAGGTGCCCGGCGCCGAAGAGGAACACTCGTTTGCGTGGCGGGAAGTACTCGAAAAAGAGCAGAGCCTCGCCGCCGCACAGCATGCCCATTTCTTCCTCGGTCAGCGAGTAGGATATCAATTCGTTTACATTCGTCTTATGGATTTCGAGCGCTTTCTCGAACGCTCTGCGTTCGATGCTGCCGCCGCCGACGGTGCCTTCAATTCGTCCGTCCGCATAGACGATCATCTTGAAGCCTGACCGACCGGGTGTGCTGTCGATTGCCTGCACGACGGTGACCATTACGAACGGCACGCCTTTGTAGCGATTCTGCGCCGCCTGTTCCAGAATATCGAATACGGGTGTTTCCATCAAAAATCCTTTGTTAAATGAATTGTCCCATCGCCAGACGAGTAAGCCCCAGGACGGCAAAAGCCAGAATCAGACTGATGAAGGTACCGATGATGATGTACTCGATCAAGGTCTGCTCTTTTGTATGCTGCGATCGCAACAACGTCTTCGCGGCAATTATGATGCTGATTCCGATGGGCTGCCCGGCAAGCAGGAACGTATAGATCAAAATCCGCTCAAGCTTCCCGATCAGGCTGCTGCCTGTCAAGGAAACCTGCTCCCGGAGTCGCCACTTGGCATCCATGCTTTCCTGCACGATATCAATGTTTATCTGTTTCAGGTCGCGGCGTTCGTAGAGCAACTTTTCTTCCGTGTCCGTTTTCAGGAACAGGTTATTCAGGATGACTCTCATGTAGATGCCGCTTCCGAACCACAGGAAGATGAAGCCACTCGCGTAGATGATGAAATCGATTCGTCCGAGCCCGGCAGAACGGATCGGCCCGGGATTAGCGATACAGATCGTGGCCCCGATGACGATTACGTGCATCAGTTGTGTGAGGGAGAAGACACCATCGTTATCGGGATATCGGGCGCGCCATAGCTCAATGAACCAATGGGCTACGGTAATGATGCCGAGTGCGATCCATATTCGCATACTGAGAAGCCGACAACTGACGAACATGGAGAACAGCACGGACGTGAGCAGAAAGAGCCCAGTACTAAGCGCCCGGGTTATTCTTTTCGATGGTACATGCTTCATGTAGGCTCGGTACTGAATGTCGTTGATGATGAAAAACGACCACGTAAAACCGCACAGAGCCAGAACAATCCATTGTGTCATGCTCTCTTCCTCCGGTAATGATTGTTAGTAGAAGTCGAGTACGTTTTGAATCGCTTGCCAGTGCGCCCTATTCAGGAGTCTGATAACTGACTGCTCACCAATATTGTTATGGAAGATGTCGTAAGCGATTTGTTTGATTGGAAGATCAAGGAGTGCACCGTAAAGAGCCATTGACTGCTTGTGGGTCAAGCTGCCGATTATCTCGTCCAGCAATGGCATCACAGCGTTTTCGATGCATTCACCATGCGGAAGTGAAGGGGCCGAGAAGGCAATGCGTTGTTGCTTCTTCATTGTTTCGAGTTTGTGACCGGATAGTGTGAACGCCTCGCCGTATGAGTGCGTTATATCTTTCGGGACGATTTTATCGACCGAACCGATCCCGATCGAAATCCGAGTATCCACACGATTCGAACCATCATGATCCCCCATCAGCAGTGCGGTGCGAATCAGCAGGGTGAGTTTGAGGCTGTCGGAATAGTCATCGAGCAGGATCTGCCAGCTATCGCCTCGGTAGATGCTTACGGGATAAAGAGTTTTCCCTCGCTGAATGAAATCCAGTTGTGTACGAATACGTTCGAAGGTTTGAATACGCAAGGTGTCGTTCATCAGCGATGACCCGACTATATCACCCGTTAAAACAGCGTGCATGTTCACTCCTTTACAAACAACTAATACCCATTATCGCGCTTTTCGGTGTCCGTTGCAAGCATTTTCTTGGTGCCATTAAGTAATTAAGCTGAAAATATTCTCTTGACCAATGAAACGATCCTTCTTGAATAACACAAAAAAGAAATCAATTGGAGGAATTTATGATTACCAATCTGAAAGGCAGAGACTTTATCACGACCCAGGACTGGACGGTCGATGAACTCAATACCGTGCTGGAAGTGGCGGCGGACCTCAAGAAGGATCACGCGCTTGGGAAGCCCCACCCGCTTCTGATGTATAAGACACTTTACATGCTCTTCTTCTTCTCATCCACCCGCACGCGCAACTCGTTCGAGACCGGCATGACCCAACTCGGTGGTCACTCGATCTTCCTCTCGCCCGAAAAGACGCAAATCTCCCACGGCGAGAGCATCCGCGACACCGCGAAAGTGCTTTCCTCTTACGGTGAAGGCATCGCCATCCGGCATTGCGACTACAAGATCGGCAACCGGTACATCACCGAAATGGCGAAGGAAGCCAGCGTGCCGGTGCTGAACATGCAGTGCGACGTCTATCACCCCTGCCAGATTCTCGCCGACTACATGACCATCCGCGAGCGTTTTGGACAAAATACACGCGGTCTCAAGCTCGGCGTCGCCTGGACCAGTGCGCCCAACTACATCCGCCCGCTCTCCGTGCCGCAGAGCCTTATCCTCATGATGCCGCGCTTCGGTATCGACGTCACGCTCGCCTACCCGAAAGAGTTCCGGCTCATGCCCGAGATCGAGGCGCAGGCGAAGAAGAACGCGGAGGAAGCCGGCGTGAAGTTCGAGATCACCAACGAGTTCGACGACGCCTTCGTGGACGCGGACATCGTGATCCCGAAGTCGTGGGGACCGCTGATCCACACTGAGGACACGAAAGAAGGTCTCGAGTTGATCGAGAAGTATCCGTCCTGGGTGTGCGACGACCGCGCCATGTCGCTGACGAAGAAGCACTCCATCTATATGCACCCGCTGCCGGCCGACCGTGGCCGTGAGGTGACCGACTCCGTGATCGACGGACCGCACTCGGTGGTTTTCCAGGAAGCCGAGAACCGTCTGCACGCACAGAAAGCGCTCATGGCGCTGGTGATGGGGGGACGGCTTTGAATATAGCCCTGCTCGTCGTCGGCATTGTCTGCGTCGCGCTCGTGGCGGTGGTGTTTGTCCTGCTCGGTAGCCAGAAAAAGCAGAAGCAGGAGACGGATAAAATCCGCGAGGATTTCGCCTCCCTTACCGCGCAGAAGGATGGCATGGCGCGCGAGAACGCCATGCTGTCGGACGAGCAGGATAAACTGAACAAGCTGCTTTCCGACGAGCGCGAGAAATCCACAACCGTACAGAGCGACCTCTCCGCCGCGCGCAGAGAGCGTGAGATGCTGCTCGATCAGATCAGGGAACTGCGCGAACAACGCGATGTCGCCACCACGAAGCTTGACGAGGAAAAGGAGCGTTCGCAGCAGAAGCAGATCGCGTACAACACGCTCGAAGCGGAGCAGAAAGCGCTCGTCGAGAAGCTCGACACGCAGAAGGAAGAACTCAGGCAAATGCAGGAGAAGTTCCGCGAGACCTTCGAGAACCTCGCCAACCGCATCTTCGAGGAGAAGAGCACCAAGTTCACCGAGCAGAACCGCACGAGGCTTGAAGAAATCCTGAAGCCGCTCCGTGAGAACATCAGCAAGTTCGAGAGCCGTATCGAGGAGACGAACAAAGACCATATTGACCGCAACGCGACGCTGGTGCAGCAGATCAAGAGTCTGCGCGAGCTGAACAACCGGATGTCCGAAGAGGCGCACAACCTGACCAAGGCGCTCAAGGGCGACGTCAAGGTGATGGGCAATTGGGGAGAGGTGATCCTCAAGCGGATTCTGGAAAGCTCCGGGCTGCGCGAAGGAATCGAGTACGAGGCACAGGGCAAGGGCATGGGACTGCACGGCGAGGACGGCTCGCAACAGCGCCCGGACTACATCATCAAGCTGCCCGAAGACAAGCACCTGATCATCGATTCCAAGGTCAGCCTGGTGGCGTACGAGCGACTCACCTCCGAGGACGAGCCGGACAAGCGCGAGCAGTACCAGAAGGACCTGCAACTGTCGGTCAGAAAGCACATCAACGAGCTTCACGACAAGCACTACGAGCAGCTCAAGGGACTCAACGCGCCGGCATTCGTGCTGATGTTCATCCCCATCGAAGGGGTCTCGCCATACATCTTCCAGCCGGACAGCAGCCTGTTCGACGAGGGTCTGAAGAAGAAGATCGTAATCGTCAGCCCGAGCACGCTATTGGCAACACTCCTGACTGTTGCGCACACCTGGCGGCAGGAGAATCAGACCAAGAACGCTATGGAAATCGCACGGCAAGGCGGCGATCTCTACGACAAGTTCGTGCTGTTCGTGGAGGAATTGCAGAATATCGAGAAGCATATCAAGCGTACGGATGAGGCGTACCAGCAGGCGATGAAGAAACTCTCGACCGGCAAGGGCAACCTCGTCGGCAGAACCGAAAGGCTGAAAAAGCTGGGTCTCAAGACCGCGAAACAACTCGATGCTGCACTTCTGGATCAGACCGAGGTTGAAGAAAGCGAAGAAGATTGACAAAGATTGGCAGTTTCCGAAGATTGCCTGTTACGAAAGCGATCGTAGCTCGTGTGTCATCCTGAGCGGAGTCGAAGGACAACACGAGCGCGACATCGACAACGATCAAGATTGGAGAAAGCGATGAATAACGAACAAGTTCTGAAAAATACAGTGGAGCGATGCCGCCAGAAAGGCATCATCATTCCGACCTACAAACAGATGATCGACCCGAACCTGATCCCGCAGAAGATCGCGGACAAGCTGAAAACCCTCGGGCTGTGGGACCTCGACCCGACCAACCTCTTCCGCATCACCTGGAAGAACGAACCGGTGCGGCACGGCGGCGGATTCGGCGGCGTGAACTACCTCGAACTGCCGAGCGAACTGACCGGCGTCAAGGCACGCATCTTCATCCTGCTTGGGAAATACTTCCCGACGGGTGCGCACAAGGTCGGCGCGACATTTGGCCCGCTGGTCGAGAAGCTGGTGACCGGAAGCTTCGATCCTACGACGCAGAAAGCGCTCTGGCCCTCGACCGGTAACTACTGCCGGGGCGGCGCGTACGACTCGTATCTTCTGGGCTGTCACTCGATCGCGGTTCTGCCGGAAGAGATGTCGCAGGAGCGATTCGAATGGCTGCACAAGGTCGGCTCGGAAGTGATCAAGACCCCGGGTTGCGAAAGCAACGTGAAGGAAATCTACGACAAGACGAAGCAACTCAAGGAAGAACGCGGCGACGAAATTGTGGTGCTGAATCAGTTCGAGGAGATCGGTAACTCAATGTGGCACTACCACGTCACCGGTCGCGCCATGGAAGAGGTTTTTCGTCAGAATTGCAGCGAGAAAGCACGGTTCTCCGCCATCTTCCTGACCCAGGGCTCCGCCGGAACGCTGGGTAGCGCGGACTATCTCAAGAACGTATTCCCGACCATCAAGGTCGGCGCAGGCGAAGCCATGCAGTGCCCGACGCTGCTCTACAACGGCTATGGCGGACATCGCATCGAAGGAATCGGCGACAAGCATGTGCCGTGGATCCACAATCTGAAAAACACCGACATGGTGGTCGATATCGACGACGACGACACCATCCGGCTGATGCGACTCTTCAACGAACCGGACGGACACGCGCTGCTCAGGCAGAAGGGCATCGATCCGGAGCTGATCAACAAGCTCGACGTCTTCGGCATCTCGTCCATTGCCAACATTCTCGGGGCGATCAAGATGGCGAAGTACTACGAGATGAACGAGCACGACACCGTGTTCACTGTCGCCACCGACAGCATGGAGATGTACGGCTCGCGGCTCAAACAGGAGCACGAGAAGCACGGTGAATACACCGAGGTCAACGCGAATGTCGATTACGACCGCTGCCTGATGGGACTCACGCTCGACTGGATGCAGGAACTTTCGCATTACGATCGCAAGCGTATGCACAACCTGAAGTACTTCACATGGGTGGAGCAGCAGGGCAAGACGGTCGAGGAGATCAACGCGCAGTGGTTCGATGACGATTACTGGGCATCGCAGTACGCGCGCGTCGATGAGTGGGACGAGATGATCGAGCAGTTCAACGACCGCACCGGCCTTCTGAAAAACCTGTAGAATACCATTATCAAAATAACATAAGCCCGGGATGATTGTCCCGGGCTTTTCTTGCATAAAATTCAACCTGTGTCATGCTGAGGAATAAAGCTGTACGTGCCTGAAAAAGTGGATGGCAGCTACAGAACGAATTCGATCCGCAGCCTGTTGTTCTCGATCTTCACGTCACTGCTGAAATGGTGAATCAGATCGACACCGTGCTGCCTGGCGGGATACTCCGCTTCCGGCTCGCTTACGCGATAGATCTGATTCAGGTCGCAATCGGTACCTTCATCGCGCACATGAACGAGAAGACGATTCGAGCGGTGATCGATTATCATCGAGAGTTCGATGCTCTTGCTGCAATCTGAGTGGTTCCCGTGCAGGATGGCATTGGCGATCACTTCCCGCAGCACGAGCGATATACGGAACAGCGTCGATTCGTTTGAAATATGATGAAGCTGATGAAGGTAACCGAGTACGCAGTTCAATAGCTGCTCGGTCTCTGAGAATTTTCCTGCGATCCTGCAATGAAGTGAGCTTCTGGGTTCTTGGCTTTCATTGAGAACAGAACCGACCGTCTTGTGCAGGAACGGCGCGCTGGGATCATTGGAGTATATAAAGTGCAGATTTTGCCGAAGCTGATGCCAGTTCGTGAAGAGTTCTTTCATCTCGTCCATCTCGGCGAGAATCAAGTGAGTCGTTTTAGGAATCTCGGGTACGTTTTCAAGCATGGATGCCACACTGCTGAACAACACGATCTGGTAATCGCCGAAAGCCGATGTTCTTCCATGAATCGGATGATCTGCATTTTTCTGGATCCGATTGAAGTATGTTCGCGTTACGTTCAGTATAATCTCGCTCATGATCAGTCCCACTCAACTCCTTTCTAAAAAAGATATCCTCATCGGAAGCGGTTCCAAATTAAAAACGTACTTTAATCACTTGCAGAGGCACCGGAGGAAATGACTTGACACCGTTTTTTCACCATACAAGATTATGATAGCAAGATATGAGCAGGGAGATGATGAGCCGGTTTAAAACAATAGCATTTTTAATATTATATTTTATCGTTACATACGCCATTGCCCAGGATAGCGTTGGAGAGCTGATGGTCTCACAGTCGATTCGCTCCAACAACGACAGGGTGAATCAGATTCTCGACCTTTCGGATGTTTATTTACAATCGGATCCGGCCAAAGCCACCATGCTTGCCGAACAAGCCCTCACGCAGTCGAGGAAGCTCTCCAGTCGTGAAGGGGAAGTCGCCGCTCTGTTGAACATCGGGCTTTCGTATTACTTCAAAGACGACAACATGCGCGCGATCGAATTCATCGATCAGGCCCGTGTGATTACTCACGATCTGGAAGCATACCCGAACGAAGCGCTTCTCTACAAATACCTCTCGCTCATCTACGATCGAATGGGCGAGAAAGAGATGGCGATTGAAATGCGCATGCAAAGCGTCTCGACCGAGGAAAAGGCGATCAAGCAGGATGCGATGCGAAAGGCGATTCAGTACGATTCGGTGGCGATTTCGCGCGCGCTGAGCGATACGTTTATGACGGAAGTCAGCCAGAAGAAGATGGATGTCCTCAAGGACAAGTACGAATACGAGATCAAGCAGATCGAGGTAAAGACCGACAGCCTGAAGAAGCAGTCTGAACAGAAAAGTCGCGAGATCGAATCAATCAAGGAAGAGAAGAAAGAAAAAGAGCAGACAATCAGCTTCCTTGTCAAAGAAGCGGAGCTCAACGAAATGGAGCTTTCGCGCCAGCGCAACATGCTGTTCATGTTCATCGTGATCATCGGACTCGTCCTGATTCTGTTCTTCGTGCTGCTCAGCATGTATCGTTTCAAGAATCGCGCCCTGCGAGACCTTCGGAACGCCAATATCGAGATCAGTCTCAAGAACGAAGAGCTACTGAAAGCTTACGAAAAGCTGGAACTACTCGCGCGAACCGATCCGCTGACGCATCTCTCCAATCGCCGCGACATGATGGAGAAGATCGAATACGAGAAGCGTCGCTGCGATCGCTCGGGCAATTCGTTTGTTCTCTCCATCGGCGATATCGATCATTTCAAGACCATCAACGACACCTACGGACACGACGCCGGCGACTACGTTCTGACCGAGATTTCTTCTCTGATGACGACCCTGCTCAGAAAGCAGGATATCGTCGGCAGATGGGGTGGAGAAGAATTTCTGTTGTTTTTCCCCGATACACCGCTCGAGGGTGGGCAGATTGTCACCGAGAAGGTTCGCAGCGCTATTGAAGAACACACGTTCGAATTCGGTGGTCATGTGATCCAAGTCTCGATGACGCTGGGTGTGTGTGAATACCGTAAAGGCATGAAGATCGACGCCTGCCTGAAGAAGGCGGATCAAGCGCTGTATCGCGGCAAGCAAAACGGAAGAAACCAGGTTCAGCTTCACGAGGAAGAACCGCAGCAGACGGAACAGGCGTAATCAAGCTTCCGATCGTGCTGCGAAGCAGCTCTTCTGAATGTTTGATTAGTTATACGATTTTCAGATTGAAATGCCATGAACTCGAGAAATCAACATTCAGAAGAGTCACTCCGTGACACATTCAGAAGTTGACTTCTCGCGTAGCGCTCGACCTCTGTGATTTTCTTGAAAATCGAATCCCCTGTGAAACCATAATAAAGGACCAACAAATGGATAACGAACTACGAAACGAAATCTGGAAGCTTTTCCTGCCGGTACGGCAGATCAGCCTGGCGACGATTGACGGTGATCGACCGCGGGTGCGACCGGTGGAGCTGATCCGGATCGATGAGCGATTCTTCGTAGCGACCGGTACAGGCGAAGCCAAGATCCGGCAGATCGAGAAGAACGCCTTCATCGAGTTCTTTTTCTTACTACGCGGTGACAAGGGAAGCGGATATGTCCGGGCAAGCGGTAGCGCGAGAATCCTGGACGACCTTTCGATCAAGCGTAGAATTCTGGAAATGGTGCCGGCTTTTTCGCACTATTTCAAGTCGGCGGACGACCCGAATTACGCGCTTATCGAGCTTCTACCGGATGAAATCGAGTACATGCCGGTCGGTATGGACGATGTCAGGCGATTGAAGCTTTAAAGGTCTTCGTCATATTTCACCATCTTCGTGCCGTCGGTGTATTCGTCGAAATCAATATTGTGTAACTGCTTGTAGCTGTCCAGGATGTTGCGGATGCGCTCGATGGCGATCGTTGCACGATCGAAGTAGCGACGATTCTCTTTCTTCACTTCATCCGGCAGATTGGTATGCAGCATCTCGAGATTGCCATTGAGAACCATCAACGGCTGATTGATCTCGTGGTTGGCTGTGACTGCCATCGCCAGGATGGAGTTTCGCTTCTCCAGTTCCGCGATCTCCCGTTCGATGGTGCGCTGATCCGTCGTATTGGTATGAACGAAGACGACTCCTTCTACCTGATCGCTGTCCGAACGGATGACATCTGCGCGTACCGATACAATCAACTTCTGCCCGTCGCGGGTCACCATTTTCGTTTCAGATACCCAAGACTGCTTCGACTTGAGCGAATCGAGAATTTCCGTAATCTCAGCGGGATTGATGTATAAACCCTCAAATCTCCCGGACTCGTTCACTTCTTCCAGTGTATAACCGAACAGCTTCTCGAACGCCTGATTCTGATAGATGGATTTCCCCTGAGGATTCAGAATACAGATCGCGTCGCTGGAACCATCGACCGCCTTCTCGATGCGGCGGATTTCTTCTTCCGCCTTCTTGCGATCCGTGATATCACGGGTATTCAATACGATTCCGCGAATGGTTGGATCGTGGACGAGATTGCATCCGATGCTCTCGAAGATCCGCCAGTGTCCCTCGCTATGCTGTACCCGAAACTCCTCTTTGACTTTCTTCGACTGCATGCTGAGGAGGTCCATGAACACCTTGTGGACTTTATGCTGGTCGTCGGGATGCACATACTCGATCAGCTTCTGTCCGAGGCGCTTTCCGGGCTTGTATCCCAGGATATGCTCAACCGCAGCGCTCTCGAAAAGGATCAGACCATCGGGACTGAGTATCTCGGTGATGTCGGATGAATTCATGGTCAGCATCCGGTAGCGCTCTTCGCTGGCGCGGAGAGCCTGTTCGTTGCGGAAGTTCTGGATCGCTGCCTGGATGGCTATGTGCAGTTCGAGCTTTTCGAAGGGTTTCATCAGGAAGCCATAGGGGCAGGTCTCGGTGGCGCGAATGATGTCCTCGTCCGCGAGGTAGTCCAGCATGTAGATCAGCGGGATATTGAATTCCGAACGCAGCGATTCTGCGTCGAAGATGAAATCGTATCCGCCTTCCACGTCGAGATTCATCAGGATGACATCGGGATTCTCCGCCAGCATGTCCTTGCGGTCTGTCGAAGAGCCTACAAGCGGTATATAGCCGAGGTTTTCCAGCAAATATTTCGCGTAGTCCGCTGCGTCCCGATCCTTGTCGATGATTTTGATCTTAAGTTGTTTCATGTGCTTTCCTTATCGAAGCTGACTGCCATCAATTCTTTGATCCATGATTCGATTTCAGGAAAATACGGCAAATCATTCAGCTTCGCGATGTCGATCTCCGGCACGACACCAATACACCAGTGCGGATGCTTTAAAAAATCGATCCGCTTCGCGAGATATATGATAAGCGGGTAGCTGATCTCGGACTGACGGACTTCATCAATATCGTCGCTGAAGGCAATCGACTTCACGATCGATTCCGAGAGCCCCCACATTCCCATCAGGTATGCGCCCATTTCATTGTGATTGAATTCGAATACCTGCTCTTCCGCGTCCAGCAGCAGCATTTTATCGCGTTCCGCCATGAGAACGACACGGAAATAATCCTCCGGGTACTCCTGCGCCATGAACAGCGTTCCGATGCAGTTCAACAGACCCGCAACGAACACCTCGCCCAGAATGCAATCGGTCTGGCGATTCATCTGCGCAATTTGACGGGCGTAGCCAGCCGTGGCAAGCGAGTGATTCCACAGGCTCTTGAACGAGATGCCCTTAAAGCTGCGTACCTTGAAGTGGTTGTAGAGAAACAGGGAGAGTACGATATCGCGCACAGCGGTCATTCCGAGCATCACAACTGCCTGGGAGGGATTGGATATCTTGTTGCGGATCGCGTAATAGGAAGAATTGACGATGCGCAGGATTTCGGCGGTCAGGCTGATGTCCTTTTCGATCAGCTTGCCGATCTCCCGCGCGGTAGTGTCGGGATTCTTCAGCTTCCGCATGGTTTCCGTGTAGATGTAGGGCAGCGTGGGGAGCGAATGCATGTTGTGCACGAAGTTCTTGAGCTTCGGATTATCGACGATCCGGTTCAGGTTGAAGATGTTGTCGAGTGCGACCTTCATGTCGTCGGCATGGTGGTCGTGTCCGAGATAGCGATGCGCGCTGCCGGAGGACTGCAGCCGGTTAAGTTGCTGTTCCGAATCGGCTATGACGATGCGGATCGTCTGAGGATGATGCTCCTTGAGTGTGTTGAGCACATCGAGCGTCAGGTGATCGTAGAGCGAAGTCTTGCAGGCGAAGACGTCATACTGATTCTTCAGCATCAACCGCAGTCTGTCTGGATCGCCCAGGTATTCGACCGCGTACTCCGCTTCCAGCATCTGATACTTCGATCGAAGATCGGCAAGATGCTCCCGATCTTCCACAAACACAAGGATTTTCGGTTTCATGGATCAGCGAATCACCAGATCGACTCTGCGATTCTTTGCCCTTCCTTCGACTGTGTCGTTATCTGCAACAGGGTTATCGAAACCGTATCCCGCCGAAGAGAGCCGGGTAGGTGATACGCCCTGCTCGGTGAGGAAGTTCAGCACGTTTTCGGCGCGGTTTTCGGAGAGTTTCTGATTGTATTCTCGGGTTCCGGTGTTGTCTGTGTGACCTTCGATGGTGATGTTGAGATCTTTGTAAACCAGCAGGATACCGGCGATCTTGGCGAGATTGATCTTCAGATCGGAGGTCAGCGTCGCCTGGTTGATATCGAACAGGATGTCCGACATGCTGATGATGGTTCCGCGCGCGTCCTGCTTCACGCTGATCAATTCGCTCTTCAGTTGGTCGAAACGCTGTTGCGCTTCCGCACGCTGCCGTTCCAGCTCCTGTTGCTGCTGCGCGATTTGATTCTGTAGCTGCTTCGCGGTCTGATATGCCAGATTCTTCTGAATCTCGTTAATCTCCTCACGAATCTGCGCGGTCTCTTTCAGGTTCGCTTCGGTCTCTTCCTGGAGACGGAGCGACATCGCGTAATTCATTGCGGCGGTCATCTGGTTCATGGCCGCTTCGGCAAGCATTTCGGCGAGATCGATCTGTTCCTGTGTCTCATCGCTGTTGGGGGACTTTTCGTACATCTCCAGCGCTTCGTCGATTCGCGCCAGAGCCAGCGGATAGAGGTACACTTCGCGCACGATGCCTGAATCCACGTATTCGTTGTAGTGTTTGTGAAGCTGGTCCTTGGTGCGGACCAGGTTCACCATCAAGTTCTCGTCATTTTCGATTGAAAACATGGCAACCGGCAGGATGAGAAAGAGCGCAATCGACAGGATTAGGAGTCTGCGTTTCATTCCCGACCTCCTTTGATCTCGTCGAGCATTCGACGGGAGTATTCCAGTTGCTTCTTGGTCATCTCCAGCGATTCGACCTGGTTCTGGTGTCGTTTCTGGCTTTCGTCGAGGTCACGCTGCGCAAGCGCCAGGCTGTAGATCACGATGGCGCGGTCGAGCGCGAGGATTGCCTTTTCGGGCCGAAACGATCTCTCGAATTCGGATGCTACAACATACAGCGAATCCGCTTCATGGGTCAGTGCGTTCGTGATGCTCTGCTCGGAGCAGCTTCTTTTCAGTACGCCGGCCTGATAGCGATTCGTAGCCAGCTCTCGTTCTTCGAGTGTCTTTGCCGCGCTGCACGCAGCTAATATCAATATTGAAACCACGATAATGATAATGTTTCGCATTCCTCCTCCTTTGATAAAAAAACCACTACATGCCCGATTCGATGTCAAGTATTTCGGAATTCGCCCGTTATAGTCTTTCGATCGGATACTCGTAGAGATAGACGTCGCGTTCTCTGTCCCAACTCGCGAAACCGAACGATTTCAGCCATTTAAGATATTCCGGATATTCCGGGCACATCATGGTCAGGTGCTCGATTCCATTCTGCCATGCGTATTGCAGAGCAGCCCGTAAAAGCCTTTCGAGCATACCTTCGTCTTCTGCGGCGATCGACACAACGCTCAACGAGTGTTCTTTGGGCGATTCGCTTAGAAGAATAGCGCCCTCGATACCCGAACCGGATTGTGCTGTGAAGATGTGCCCTTTCCGGATAAACTGTCGGAGCATCTCATCCGAAGCAGGATAAAAAACCCATCCCTGGGTTATAAAGCCATCCATGGCACGAAAAAAGCTCGAACGCTTAAAAACTCCCAAAAGGTCTTTGCTATCGCCTTCGTAACGCTCTACATCCGCCTCTACATCCTGTCGTGTTTCGATTTCGTATGTGAGGTTGGAAAATGTATGCGTTTGCCGGAAACCGATATTCGTGTTCAGGCGAATCGACTCGGTGTTGGCGAAATAGGTCGAGAACCTTATCGAACGCGGATTTCCTTCATGGCGCAGCATGTCGAAAAAGAAATCCACAAATCTTCTGCCGATCCCCCGTATCTGGCAATCCGGATCCTTCTTGAGACCTTCCAGCCAGATATCGTAATCGGTCAACCGGGTCATGCGGCCGATCCCGACCAGCTTGTCGTCAATCCAGAGACCGTAGAAGGGATCTTTTTCGCTACGCACCCACTGGTCGTACACAATTTTCGTGTAATCTTCGCCTTCCCAGATCTGCTCGACCATCTTCAGAACGGTCTCTTTATGCTCCGGTGTAAGACGACGAAATTCTTCTTTCATCCGCTCATGTACCCCATAGACAAATTATCTGATTACAGGAAGATAATTCGTGTTCAACATGAAAGAAACACTAATTAATCTGTCAAGACAAGTTTCTGAATTGCGTTCGATGCGCCGTGTTTCCCTCATATATATTCCTTTGGTAGTATCGAGATCGATTCATGATTTTGATTTCATGCTTGACAATCATTAATGAAACCGAGCGGATTGTCAGAAAGAAGAATCGATATTCGTGTCAATGTGATTGAATGCTCGAATCGATAGGAGGAGTTTTGAAAGTTATCGTGAATCTGTTTCTTGCGGTGTTGATATCGTCAATCATCGTGAGCTGCGCGGCAGTGAAAACGCAGGAGCAAATCGAGCTCGAAAACAGGATAAACAGCATTACACAGCCGGATGGACCGGTCTATCTCGCGCACAATCTGTGGTACGAACACCAGCAGTTCATCGAAGCGATAAATTTCAAGAGTCTGCCGGGTAAAATCCCCATCGGCACCGAGGTAATGAATGTCCAGATCAACAATCCGTCGCCGCAGAAAAATATTTTTACTCAGTACATCAGCTTCTACCTCAAGGATGACGATACGCCCTATCACCTGGTGTTCATCAACAAATATCAACGAAACGAGGACGAAGTGTTGACGATCCAGGATTTGCTGCTCAGGACGTTCACGCCACAGACATTCGAAGAGCTGACCGAAGGACTGAAGGAAATGGAAATTGAATGCATCCGGCGCGGTGTCATCATGATCGGGATGTCGAAAAAGGCAGTGCTGCTATCGTGGGGATATCCGCCGCTACACAAGACACCGAGCCTTGACGCCGTTCTCTGGACGTACTGGAAGATGCGTGTCTCGAAGATCGAAGTCAGCTTCGACGAGAACGACTGCGTGATAGAATCGAGCTGGTACGGCAAGGGCGGGAATTACCGCGACGTGATAGAATAAATGGAGGGTGTATGAAAGCATTACAGTTTCTTCTGTTCTCGATGATGTTTGCTTTGATTCTCTTGAGCTGCGCAGTGCAGAAGACGGAGGAGCAGATAAAGATGGAAGCGCTTGCCGATGAAATCCTGTACTCCGGCAAGCAGGTCTATCTGGCACACAATCTCTGGTACGAAAATCCGGACAAGATTGAAGCAATCAACTTCAAAACGCTTCCGTTCAAGATCGAAGCAGGAACACCGGTCAAGAATGTCATAATTACATACTACAACAACGATCCGCGCATCCGTTTCAAGGTCATGGGCGAGGTGGCATCGTACTATATACTCATCAACCTGCGATACCAGAAGAACGATATCAAGAAGTTGACGTACAAAGAACTTGTGGCCAGAACCTTCACGACAATCCCCTTCGATGAATTCACCTCCGGCCTGAAGCAGGAAGAAATCGACAATATCAAGCATGGGACCATCCAGAGAGGGATGTCGAAAAAGGCGGTCTTGATGTCGTGGGGCTATCCACCATTGCATTTCACGAGGAAACTGGACGATTCGCGATGGACATACTGGAAAATGCGGGTACAGAAAGAATACGTCGATTTCGATAAGGACGACCGCGTGCTGAACTCGAGCTGGTATGGCAACAACGGCAACGCGAACGACATAATAAAGTAAAATGGAGGGTGTATGAAAGCATTACAGTTTCTTCTGTTCTCGATGATGTTTGCTTTGATTCTCTTGAGCTGCGCAGTGCAGAAGACGGAGGCGGAGATCAGGATGGAAGAGCTGGCCAACAACCTGATCAACTCGGAAGAGCCGATCTATCTGGCGCATAACTTGTGGCAGATCGATGATTGGGATATTGAAGCGATGAATATCAAATCGAAGGAACTGGTAAGAGGAAATCCGGTGTTTGGCAATGTTCGCCCGGGAAGCGAGATTCATATGATACCGGCGGGAACTGCTATCGAATATGTGATGTTCGACTATAGATATAGAGGTCATGGTGTCCCCGCGCCATACATCCTCTTCAAAGTCCGGGAGAAATCGAAATACGATTTTCTCGGTATGATACCGAAGTATCAGAAGAACAACCAGAGAGAAGTGTCCATCGAAGAGCTTCTTGTCAGGACGTTCACGACAAAGACGTTCGACGAATTGACTGCGGGCATGAAACCGGAAGAGATCGAGAATATCAGGAATGGAACCATCCAGAAAGGTATGTCAAGGGATGCGGTGATCGTATCGTGGGGGTATCCACCGCTTCACGCCAATCCTTCGCTGAGCGGAAGGCATTTGTATTACTGGAAGAATTATTGGGTCAAAGAGCTCGTCGATTTCGACGAAAACGATCGGGTATTACAGTCAACCTGGTACGGTACGGAAGGCAATTCAGTTGATGTAATCGAGTAAGGAGAATGCAATGAAGTTTCTTAGGGTAATTGTACTATTGGTGGCGGTGATCGTAATGGCCGGCTGCGCGCATTATCGAATGCTGTATGAACAACCGAAGTATTTGGCGCACAACATCTGGTTTGCCAGTCCGAAACGGATCGAAGGCGGAGGATTCAAGCATCAGCCCTTCGTAATACCAATCGGTACCCCCGTCACGAATATCATGGTTTGCGAGGATGAGAGCGATTCCTTTAACGGTCAGCCGGAATACATCAAATTCAATCTTGTATCCGATACGATAAATCGATTCGGCTACGATACGAAAAAGTCTGACATACAATATACCATGCAAATAGCACCGAAATTCTTCCGTAATCCGGATGGAAGGCAGTCTGTGACGGAATTTGCAGAACAGACTTTCATCGATCAATCGATTGATGAACAGCTCGAAGGTTTTACTGAAATGGAGATACGTCATATCATGGATGGCACCATCGAGATCGGTATGAGCAAGGAGGCTGTATTGAAATCCTGGGGATATCCACCGCCTCGCAGTACCAGATCGTTGAGCGACCGAAAATGGCGATACTGGATTACGAAATTCGTCACCGCTGTCCTCGAGTTCGACGAAGACGGCTACCTTGTCAAGGCTACGGATTACGGCAAAGAAATCAAGTATAACGCGACGATCGTCAAATAAAGGAAGGACGTATGAAGCATGTAGCTTTCTTAGTGATGTTGATCTGTCTGGCATTGGTCTTTTTCAGCTGCTCTATGAAGAATGCACAACGCGAAGACGCGGTAGCCGAAAAAGCGCAGGATGCCGGAGACACATTGTATCTGGCGCACAATCTCTGGTATGGAGATTCGAACAAGATCGAAGCGATAAACTTCAAGGGATTCAACGGGATGATTCCGATCGGTACACTGGTCAGAGATGTGCGGATTGATGACCGAGAAGACAGTTTGGGGCGTGATATAAGCATCATCAAGTTTACCCTGGAAGACGGTCGTAAGTTCAAACTTACCTTGAAAGAAAAATACCAGGGCAATATGGCACACAGACTGTCTTATGAAGAACTTCAGGAACGTACCTTTACCGACAAACCGCCGGCAGAACTGGTCGCTGGATTGAAGGAGCAGGAGATCGAGAACATCAAGCGCGGGACGATCCAGAAGGGGATGTCCAAGCGTGCCGTTCTCCTTTCCTGGGGCTATCCGCCGCTGCACAAGACCCCTGACCTCGATTATCGCAGATGGTTTTACTGGAGGAAACGCACCTTAAAAATAGTTGTGGAATTCAATGAACAGGGGACCGTCGAGTCGTCGTCATGGTATGGCATTGGCGGCAATGCAAACGACGTGATCGAGTAGGCTGAAGCGGAGGATATTACTTCTGGATGCGCTTGCCTGCGGGTAATTTTTCTTGTAATACTCGATCCAGTGTATTATCTTTCTCGTAGCGCTCGACCTCCGGGTGTTATCTTTCTCGTAGCGCTCGACCTCCGGGCGAGCCACATTTTTTAAGGAGCACATGTGAACAACGAATTGTTTTTCCACGGCGGGAAAATCCTGACTATGGAATCGGATAGAAAACCAGTCGAATCCGTTCTGGTTCAAGACGGCAAGATCGCATCTGTCGGCGATAAAACCGATGTCGAGCGCGGGATTTCAAGCGCCTGCACGAAGATCGACCTGAAGGGCCGCGTCCTGATGCCGGCGATGATCGACACGCACACTCATTTCTACAATGTGGTGCGGCTCAAGTTCGATGTTGATCTGGACAGCGCGCGCAACCTCGACGAAGTGGAAGATATCCTTAAAGCGTGGCGGGAAAAGCACGATCCGCTGCCCGAATGGATCGGCGGTAGCGGCTGGGACAAGAATATCTACCCGAGTCTGGATGGTTTCGATCGCACCATGCTTGATCGACTCTTTCCCGAAACGCCGATCACGCTGAAGAGCAAGGATCTGCATACGCTCTGGTGCAATTCGAAAGCCCTCGCAGCGGCCGGGATCCATCGCGATACGCCCGATCCGCCCGGTGGCAGAATCGAGCGCGACACGAGCGGCGAACCGACCGGCTTCCTGTCCGAAAAGGCATGGAAGCTGATCGAGCAGGTTCGCCCCGAGTACGATCACGACATGATGCTCGAAGCTACCGATCACACCATCCGCGAGATGTGGAAACTCGGTCTCTCCGGCGTGCATTTCATGGACTCCGAGAGAGCCGGACTGCTATTTCGCGCTTGCGTGGAGCACGGCTACAAATTCCGCTTCTTCTGGCACTTTCCATACGCGATCACCGACGAGATGATCGATAACGGTATCCAATCCTATACAGGCGACGAATGGTTCAAGATATGCGGTCAAAAACTCTTCTTCGACGGCTCGATCGGCTCGCAGACCGCAAAAATGTACCGACCCTATCCGAACGGAGGAAGAGGCATCTTCATCGTCGAACCGGACGAGCTTGACGAACTGATCGCCAAGGCTGCGAAGCATGGCATCGCTTCGTCAATCCACGCCATCGGCGACGAGGCGGTTCACCTGGTCATCCAATCGCTTCTGAAGGCAAAGCGCGAGTTTGGTAGCGGTCTGTTTCATCGCATCGAGCACCTTCAGTGCATCGAGCGATCCGATATCCCACTGTTGAAAGAGAGCGGTGCCTATTGCGCCATGCAGCCCATTCACATCAAGATGGACGCCGGCACCACCGACTACTATTGGGGTGAGGCGGCGAAGAACGCATATCTGTTTCGAACACTGCTGGACAACGGCATCCCGATCGGATTCGGATCCGACGCGCCGGTTGAATCGATCAATCCGTTCGAATGCATCTACGCCGCGCTGCAACGGAAGTTCCGCAACGATCCGGAAAATCCGTCCTGGCATCCGGACGAACGAATTACGGTCATGGAAGCGTTGAGAGCCTTTACCATCGACGCGGCGAAAGGCTCGTGCAGCGAAGCTTCGCTGGGATCGATAATACCCGGCAAACGCGCCGATCTGATCGTGCTGGACGATTTTACGATCGAGCCCGACGAATTCTGGCTGGACGCACGTTCCCGCATGACCGTTATCGATGGCGGGATCGTACACAGCGATATCGATGGATGAGATGCACATGGTTATGGATAGCATGTATTTAACTGTACGAAATAATAGTGTCCTTCGACTCCGCTCAGGATGACACTATTATTTCGTACTGGTCGTTTCTACCGTGTCATCCTGAGCGGAGTCGAAGGACACACGGTAGAAATTGACATCAACGATACACCGAAAATGGGATGAGTCAGAAATACAATCGAGGAGGGGTGATTTGGATCGAATCAGATGGGGAATGATCGGTTGCGGCGCAGTGACCGAGAAGAAGAGTGGACCTGCCCTGCAACAGGCGGATCGGTCTGAATTGATGGCGATCGCGTCCAGAACGTACAGCAAAGCAGAGGATTACGCGAAACGTAAAGGCGTTCCACTGTGCTTCGAAGATCCGATGGACCTGCTCCAGTGTTCGGACATCGACGCCGTCTATATCGCGACAGCGCCCGATTCGCACGCGAAATACACAATCGCCGCGCTGGAAGCGGGTAAAGCGGTCTATGTCGAGAAACCGATGGCGCGAACATACGACGAATGCCTTCGGATGATCGAGAAGCAGAAGGAGACCGGTTTGCCGGTGTTCGTGGCGTATTACAGACGGACGCTGCCATACTTCCTGAAGGTGAAGGAGTTACTCGACTCGGGTGTGATCGGTGAAGTGCAGTCGATCGATGTAACCCTGAAGCACGGCTGGGGCGAACTCGACTCGAAGAATCTCCCCTGGCGGTACATCCCGGAAATCGCCGGCGGCGGACTGTTCGTCGATCTGGCGTCGCACACGCTGGATATCTTCGATTTCTATTTCGGTCCGTTGAAACTGCTCGAAGCGAAGGCGGAGAATCGTCTGGGTCATTATCCGGCGGAGGATTTTGTCGAAGCGGCAATGGCGCTACGGGACAGTACGCCGGTCAACGGATTGTGGTCGTTCTGCGAGGAGCAGGGGACAGGCGTGGATGAGGTGATCGTTCACGGCTCGGATGGCGATATCAAATTTTCGTCCTTCTGGTTTTCGCCCATCGAACTGAGAAGGAATGGGATCGTCGAGCAGTATCCTGTCGCGCGCAACGAGCCGATCCAACTGCCTATGATCGAGCGGATTGTCGCCTGTTTACTTGATGGAGCGCCTGCTGTAAGTACCGCGGACGATGCGGCAAGGACCAGCCTGATTCTTGATGGGATTCTGCACGAATACCGACTTGAACACGATATTCATTTCAGCACGATATAATTTTTTCTTGCCTGTATCGGGATGAAGAGGTTTTTTACAATCACGGAGGATTTCGATGAAATACAGAAAAATTGATAAATTGGATGTAGCGCCCTCAGCGCTCGGTTTCGGCTGCATGAGGCTGCCGGTCGTGGATGGCGATTTCAGCAGGATCGACGAAAAAGAAGCGATCCGGATGATCCGGCACGCAATCGATCATGGCGTGAACTACGTCGATACGGCGTATATGTATCATCGCGGCAACAGCGAGATCGTTCTGGGTAAAGCCCTCCAGGACGGCTACCGCGAGAAGGTGATGGTTGCCGACAAGCTTCCCGTGTGGGAAGTCAAGACCGAAGAGGACGCCGACCGGCTACTGAACGAGCAACTCGAGAAGGTGCAGGTCGAGTATTTCGACTTCTATCTGCTGCATGCGCTGAATACGAATTTCTGGAAAACGGTGCAGAAGTTCAACCTGATCGAGTGGGGCGAACGGAAACGCAGAGAGGGCAAGATCAAGTACTTCGGCTTCTCGTTCCACGATGGCCCTGTTCTGTTCAAGGAGATAATCGACGCGCATGACTGGGATTTCTGCCAGATTCAGTTCAACTATATGGACGAACGAGAGCAGGCGGGACGCATGGGACTCGATTACGCGCATTCGAAGGGGATCGGCGTTATCATTATGGAACCCCTGCGCGGAGGCGATCTGGTGAAAAACCTGCCCGAACCGATCATGGACATTTTCAACGCGCACGAGCCGAAGCGGTCGCCTGTCGATTGGGCGTTCCGCTGGCTGTGGGATCAGGAGAAGGTGTGGTTCGTGCTTAGCGGTATGAACAGCATGAAAGAGGTGGAAGAAGACCTCGTCTTCGCTTCGCAAGCCGAGATCGACTGCTTCACCGGATCCGATCACGAGATGATCGTCAAGGTTCAGGAGATTTATCGGAAGATGCGCCCCGTGGGCTGCACGTTCTGTCAGTATTGCATGCCTTGCCCGGAAGGAATCTTCATCCCGTGGATTTTCACGATCTACAACGATTGGTTCAGCTACAAGAACCAGGAGAAAACCTCATTCCAGTTACGGATGCTGGCAAAAGAGAAGCGTCCGACCGTATGTACCCAATGCGGTAAGTGCAAAGAAGCCTGCCCGCAGGGACTCGACGTTCCCGCGCTGATGAAAGAGGTCGCGGCGCTCTACGATGAATTCGGGATCGAATGACATGACCATTCTCGCGCTGGAAACCACTTCTTCATTCGGCAGTATCGCCGTCGGAAGAGATGGAAAACTGCTCGCGCTATCCTGCATGGATATCCAGGTGACGCATTCCGAGCGCGTCATGCCGGAGATCGACCGGCTTTTTAAAGCGCTGGATATCGAGATGAAGGAAATCGACTGCATCGCGGTCTCGAATGGACCGGGATCGTTTACCGGCGTACGCATCGGGCTGGCCACCGCCAAGGGAATCGCCATGAGTCTGGAGATTCCGCTGGTTCCGGTCAACACCTTGGAACTGCTTGCAGCGAACGCCTTCGGGTCGGATCGCGCCGTGCTGCCGCTGATCGATGCTCGTATGAATGAAGTCTATGGCGCGTTGTTCGACTATAACGGCAAGATCATCATCGAACCGCAGTGCGGCAAGCCGGAAGATTTTCTGAAGCTGATCGACAGACCGGTCGTCGCGCTGGGAAGCGGAGTGGACGAATTCGACTCGATGCTGAATGAGATGAATATCGATTATATCCCGGCGCCGCTTCATCTCAGATATCCGATGGCGTCCGGACTGATTACGCTGCTCAAACAAATGGACAAACCCCAATACGATTTCGATGAAATCGGGTCGCTGGAGCCGTATTACCTCAGAAAATCGCAGGCGGAACTGGCGCACGAACGAAAGCAAGGTTTGGAGTAGCCGAGTATGATCGTCTCGAAGCCAGTTTTTTACCTTCTCCCGTGTCATCCTGCGCGGAGTCGAAGGATGGGTGATCGCGCATGACCAAGCCTGCATTGTGTCTTCTGATCCTGCTGATCACGCTGCAACTCGCGGCACAGGCACCAGGTGCGATTCTGCAGTTGAATCGACTGGCGGATCAGGCGTGGGAGACATCAGGCGACAAGAGCCTTCAGTACGAGATGCAAGCGCTGTTCAAGGCGAAGGAACTGAAGAATGATCAGGAGATCGCCCGTGCGAACAGCCGCGTGGCCAGACGGCTTTTCCTCCTGAAGCGATATCAGGAGGCGTCTTCATTCTACAGAAAAGCGCTGGAAGTGTATGAGCGGCTCTTCGATATCGAAAACACCGCGATCATCCATTTCAATCTCGGGAACGCATACGAAAGGCTTCAAAAATACGAGAAATCAATCGAGCACTATCAGAATGCTCTTACCATTTACAAGAAACTGCCCAACAGCCTCGGGATGATCGCGACATTGAAGAATCTGGGCGCGGTCTATACGCGCACCGGGAATTTCGATCAGGCGCTGGCGTATTACTTCCAGGCGCTGGAGGAATCGCAGGCAATCGAAAACGAACAGGAAGTGATCCAGAGCCTGAACAATATCGGCGTTGCTTATCAGAAGCTCAACCAGCCGGACAAGGCGATGAAGTACTACCAGGAAGTGCTGGAATTAAACCGAAAAGAGGGCTGCAAGGACGAGATCGCGCTTACGCTGAACAACATCGGCACAGTGTTCCGACTTCAGGGTGAGTACGACAAAGCACTCGACTATTTCCAGCAAGCCCTGAACATCGGCAGGGAGATCGATCAAGGTGAATTGATCACCAAGTCGCTGCATAACATCGGGAATGTGTACAACAGCCAGCAACAATATGACAAGGCGATCGAATACTACCGCAAGTCACTGGAATTGAAAGAGAAAGATGGCGATCAGCATGGAATTGCCTCAAGCAGGATCAATATCGGCTACCTTTACTATAAACAGGAATTGTACGACAAGGCGATCGAACAGCTCGAGATGGGTATCGGCATTGCCGACCGGATCGTAGCGTACGACCTGATGCAGAGCGGACTGGAGATCCTGTCGGATCTTTACTCGAAGACCGGCGATTACGAGAAATCCATCGAATACCACAAGCGTCTGGCGGACATCCGAGACAGCATTTCGACCACCGATGCCCATCGACAGGTAGCCGAGATGGAGACCCGTTACGAGACCGCCAAGAAGGAACGGAAAATCCTCGAATTGCAAGAGGTAATGGGAGAGCAGACGCAGGAACTGGAACGAACCAAAGAAGAATCGCGCCAGAAAGAGCTACAGATCCGCGACCTCCGGGAAGAGCAGTTACGGCAGAAGATCGTGCTTATGCAGACGACCCATGAAAACGAGATCAATCAACAGCAAATCCAGATCCTCGAGCAAAAATCGAAGATCCAGGAGCTTGATCTCAAACGCCAGGATATTATCCGCTATTCTCTGATCGTGGGTATCTTTCTGGTGCTTCTGCTGGCGATGGTGACTTTCATGAGTCTTCGCCGGAAGATGAAGGATAATCGCACGATTCGCGAGGAAAAGGCCAAGACCGAAAAGCTGCTGCTGAATATCCTGCCCGTGCGTGTGGCCGACGATCTCCGGCAGCGCGGCAGGACAGAGCCGGAATCATATCAGAATGTGACCGTCTATTTCTCCGATATCGTGGGATTTACACAGAAATCTTCCGAACTGGAGCCAAAGAAACTCATCTCGGAATTGAACGATCTCTTTACCGCATTCGACGATATCATGTCCATGAACGATTGCGAGCGGATCAAGACGATCGGCGACGCATATCTGGCTGTCTGCGGTATGCCGGCGCCCAATCCGAGGCATGCGGTAAACATCCTCAACGCCGCGCTTCAGATCATCGAACACCTGACCGAGCGGAACAGGAATTCCTCCATCAACTGGCAGATTCGGATCGGCATCCATACGGGAAAAGTCGTGGGTGGAATCGTCGGAACGAGAAAGTATATTTACGACATCTTTGGCGATACGATCAACACCGCATCACGCATGGAGAACCTCTCCGAACCCATGCAGATCAACATCTCGGAGCACGCCTTCGCTATCCTGTACGGCGATCCCGAGTTGAACGAAACCGTCGAATTCGTCGAGCGCGAGTCGTACGAGGTAAAGGGTAAAGGCTCGATGCGGATGTTCTTCGCGAGGAATAAAGAATAAGTTCTTTTTAATATACATCATGTAAACCAATTCCAACATTCTGAAGAGGCTTTCTGTGCTCGTCACATTCGGTAGCTGAAACAATGACGTCGAATTTAAGATTGACAAAATGTCGGCGTGGGCTGGTCATGTTTAGTTGTATTGAGGAAATTTTCGAGGAAGGAAACGTATGCCGAAGATCATGCTGGTAACGGGCGGTGCAGGCTTTATCGGGTCGAACTACATCCGCTATCTGCTCAACAACCGGACCGACATGAAGATCATCAACTTCGACAAGCTGACTGCGGCTGCGAACCTTTCCAACCTCTCCAGCCTCGCCAACCACCCGAACTACTACTTCGTACGGGGCGATATCACCGATCCGCGGGATGTCGAGGACGTCTTCGACCGCTTCAATCCGGACATCGTGATGCACTTTGCCGCGGAGATGTACACCGATCGCTACATCGCCAATCCGGATTCATTCGTCCACACGAACATCGTCGGCACACACAATATTATCTTGCAAGTGCTGGCGCATTCACCGCAGAAATGCGTATTTCTATCGACGGAAGAGGTTTACGGTATCTCGTCGGGACATCATCGTAACGGTGAGGATTCCCCGCTGTCGCCGATCAATGTTTATTCGGCGAGTAAGGCTTCTGCCGAGATGCTATGGCACGCGGTTAGCGAAGACGACAACGTCCCCATCAGTATCATCCGCTGCACCAGCGCCTACGGACCGTTCCAGTTCCCGGACAAACTGATCGCGGCGGTGATCTGTGGCGTTCTGAAGGAACAGGAGATCCGGCTTGTCGCCAACGCGATGACCACGCGCGATTTCATCCACATCTTCGATGTCTGCTCGGCGATCGACGCGGTTCTGGAGAGCGGTGAAGACGGCGAGACTTACAACGTCGGCGCCGAATCGGAGATCGAGACGGCGGTACTGATCCGCAAGATTTTAAACATGCTGGACGAACCCGAGCACCCGATCAATTATATCCGGAAGAAAATGCCGTTGCCCAGGCGGTTCGCCATCGATACTTCGCGTATCCGGCGAAACCTCGGTTGGAAACCGCGTATCCTGCTGGAGGACGGACTTTTGCAAACCATCGAATGGTATCGAAATCACACCGAATGGATTCAGGAACTCGAATCCGGAAAGTATATGGAATATTATGATCTTTACTACAATCAAGAAACCTGATCGAAAACACTTTTTTTACATTCTCGCGACCCTTACGATCATCCTGCTTGTTACTGCCTGTACCGGCGTGCAGACGTATTACCGTCTCGACGCCGAAGAGCCTGCCGAAGAGCCGGAGATTGCCCAGGAAACTGCGACCGATACAGTCGTCGCAGATGAGGATCCGAACCAGGAGTTGATCCTGCGGCTTCAGCGCATGGTGGATAGCCTGCAATTCCAGGTTGATTCGCTGAGCATGGAATTGGAGACATCGAACAGCCGCGTCGCGGTCTGCACCGATTTCATGATCCCGGACTCGATCGTCTTTGCGGGAACGACCTTTCGCCTGCACAACGACCGGATTTACGCCAAGTTCGAGGAGATTTACCAGAACGAGCTGAAATCGGCGCACCGCTTCCTGCCGAAGAGCGGGACGTATTTCCCGGTGTTCGATTCGATCTTCGCGGAGCAGGGCGTTCCCTTGGACACGAAGTACCTGGCGATCGCGGAGAGCGGACTGAACACGATGGCCAAGTCGTGGGTGGGCGCGATGGGACCGTGGCAGTTCATGAAAACGACGGCGAAGGGCTACAGTCTGAAGGTCGATAGCTTTGTCGATGAGCGTCGGAACGTCTTCAAATCGACCGTCGCCGCGGCGCAGTATCTGAAGAACGCGAAAGCGCAGTTGAAAGAATACGGCGCGGACGACTGGCTATTGGCTATGGCTGCATACAACGCCGGCCCGGGCGCGATCATCCGCGAGATCAAGAACCAGGGTGGAACCGATTTCTTCAACCTCATCATGCGCGTCGATGAGACCAACCGCTACGTCTGGCGCGCGGTAGCGATCAAGATGATCTTCGAGAACGAAGAGACGATCTTCGGCAAGAAGTTCGATCGCGAGCAGTCGCTCCTGGATCAGACACGCAGCGTGAAGCTTGTCCTGAAGGGTCATTACAAGATCGACGACTGGGCAAAGGCGCAGGGCACGACGGTCAGCAAGGTAGTGGAATACAATCCGTGGATCGAGATCTACCAAACCAAGCGCACGAAATACACGCCAATCAACGAAGTGGTGTTGCCTCCGGGAGAATTCGATATTCTGCTGCCGAAAGAAAGCGCTCCGAGCGGATCGGAAGTGGCGAATATCGAAAAGAAATTCCAGGAGAAAAACAGCGGATATTTCAAGTATCACACCGTCCAAAAGGGCGACAACCTCTACAACATCGCGCGCAAGTACAAGACGACAGTCGCGAACATCAAGGCCGCAAATAATTTGAAGAACGACACGATTTATCCGGGACAGAAGCTGAAGCTTCACGGCACATCCGGCAATGGCAGCGGCGGTGGTTCCGGAGGGGTCTATGTAGTGAAGAAAGGCGATTCGATCAGCTCGATCGCGCAGAAGCTCAAGGTCAGTTCGAGCCACCTGATCAAGACGAATAACCTGAAGGTTAAAAAGAACGGGGGAAACACGGTCGTGATGATTTATCCCGGCCAAAAGCTGACCTACTGACGTACTATGATAACCATCCGCAATATGATAGAGTCCGATCTGGAACAGGTTATGCATTTGGAGAGAGAATTGTTCTCCAATCCGTGGTCGGAGAATTCGATGCGTGCGGATATCTCGAACAACAGCGGCTGGGTGATGGTCGAAGGCGACACGGTACTCGGTTATCTGTGCTCCTACAAGGTGCTGGACGAGTGTCAGATCGCCAACATCGCGATTCGCTCGGATCAGCAGCGTAGAGGGCTTGCGAGTCGATTTCTCGAATGGCTGATCGAGCGCGAGCATGCCTTGGGGAGTCGCTTTTTCTTCCTCGAAGTGAGGCAGAGCAATATAGCTGCAAGAAAGCTGTACGAGAAGAGCGGATTCATTATTGTGGGAGTCCGCAAGAAGTACTATGTGCGTCCGGATGAGGACGCGATTGTAATGATGCTGGACACTGAAACGCGCCCGGCATGAAAGGATTCTACTATGAAATGCTTTGATTTTCTGGTAATTGGCAGCGGAATATCCGGGCTTGTCTATGCTCAGGAAGTCTCGAAGATCGGCAACGTCGCCCTTCTGACCAAGAAGACGCTCGCCGATGGCGCCACCGATTTTGCGCAGGGCGGAATCGCCGCGGTGGTGAGTGAACACGACACATTCGAAGAACATGTAATCGATACATACAAAGCGGGATCGGAGCTTGGCAAGCTGCCGATCATACACACGATCGTGGAGGATGGTCCGCAGGCGATCGATTACCTGATGAAGATCGGAACCAGCTTCACCATGATCGACGACCACATCCAGCGTTCGATGGAAAATCTCGATCTGACCCGCGAGGGCGGTCATTCGCAGAAGCGGGTGGTACACTACGCCGATTCGACAGGTCACGAGATCATGAAAGCGCTGATCAATACGGTAAAGAGCAATCCCAATATCACGATTTACGAAAACTATACCGCGATTGACCTGATCACGCAGCACCACGTGCTGAACGAGAAAGGCTTTATCCCGGGCGTCTCCTGCTGGGGAGCCTATGCACTGGACGAAAAGACGGGAGAAATCGAGGCCTTCCGCGCTAAGAAAACGATGCTCGCCACTGGCGGCGGTGCACAAGTTTATGCGCATACCACCAATCCGGATGTCTGCACCGGCGACGGTTTCGCGATGGCGAGGCTGGCCGGCGCGCGACTGGTCAACATGGAATTTATCCAGTTCCATCCCACCGTGTTCTATTCGCTGATCGGGAAACCTTTCCTGGTTACCGAAGCGCTACGTGGGGAAGGGGCAGTTTTGAAGCTCCCGGATGGAAGCACGTTCATGAAAAACTACCACGAGATGGGCAGTCTGGCGCCGCGCGACGTTGTGTCCAGAGCAATGGACTTCGAGCTGAAGAAAAGCGGTGCAAGCCACCTGCTGCTGGACGCGACGGGACTCTCGAAAGAAAAGATCGAGAACCATTTCCCGAACATCTACCGCAAGTGTAGGGAACAGCAGATCGACATGACCAGAGAACCTATCCCAGTCACACCCGCAGCGCACTATTTTTGCGGCGGTGTGCTGACCACGCAGGACGGTCTGACCGACGTGAAGAACCTCTTCGCTTCGGGCGAGGTCGCCTGCATCGGTCTGCATGGCGCGAACCGCCTGGCATCCAATTCGCTTCTGGAGGGGCTGGTAACGTCGCTTAGAGCCAGCCGGCATCCGTCCAACATGGAGGATGTCGATTTCCCGGAGATCCCGGAATGGCAGGACGTAGGCACCTACAACGAGAATGAGTGGGTCGTCATCTCGCACAACCGGCAAAGCATCAAGAATATCATGCAGGGATACGTGGGGATCACGCGATCGAAACGGCTGCTCAAGTACGCGCGGCATCGCATGTACAATATCTATACGGAGATCAACAACTTCTACAATCACAACAGCGTACGGCGCGAAGTGATTGAAACCCGTAATATGGCGATCGTCGCCAGTGCCATCATCCAGTCCGCGCTTGCTCGTAAGGAGAGTCGCGGTCTGCATTACAATATCGATTATCCCAATCGCGACGACGTCAACTACAAGAAGGATACGATTATCTGATGAGACGGAGCAAGGGAGTTTTCATCACCTTCGAGGGAATCGAAGGCTGCGGCAAATCGACCCAGTCGAAGATGCTGAAAGAGTATCTCGAATCGACAGGCAAGAGCGTCCTTCTGACCCGGGAACCGGGCGGACCGCTCATCTCGGAAAAGATCCGCCACCTGCTACTCGATCCCGAGAACTTGGAAATGCTGCCCGAGACCGAACTCCTCCTTTACATGGCGAGCAGAAGCCAGCACACCGGTCAGTGGATCATCCCGGCGCTGGAAAAGGGCTGGTGTGTCATCTCGGACCGTTACAACGATTCGTCCATCGCCTATCAGGGCGCTGCGAGAAGACTCGATCTGGGCAAGATCGACAGCATTACGCAGTTCGCGACCTTCTCACTGGTGCCGGACATCACGTTCCTGATCGATCTACCCGCGGAAAAGGGTCTCTGCCGGATTCAACCCTGCACGGCGGATCGAATCGAGAAGGAAGACATCGATTTCCATAAAAGGGTGCGCCAAGGCTTTTTGGATGTTGCAAAACGGGAGCCGTCGCGTTTCTGTATTATAGATGGTCGCGGTACCATTGAAGAAATCCATGGTGAGATTATCCGAAAAATGGATATATTATTGAAAACCGAGAACAACGAACTGAGGTAATGAATTTGAGACAGAATAGAAGAATACTGGTGGCGATGCTGATCCTGATCGCATTTTCGTCGATTTTCGCGGTGGATGTGACGGATCGCAACAAGATCGTCATGATCGAGACCATGAAGTATGTCAACCAGATCCACTTCAATCCGCATGAAATCGACGACGAACTCTCCGAACGCGTGTTTGACATGTATCTGGACCGCCTCGATTACCGCAAACGCTTCTTCCTGCAATCGGACGTGGATCGGCTGTCGAAGATGCAGGATGAAATCGACGACCAGATTAATTCGAAGGATCTACCCGAGAAATTCGAATTCTATGTCGATGTGAACGGGATATTCGAAGAGCGGCTCGACCAGGTTGATGCATTCTATAAAGATATGCTGTCAAATCCTTTCGACTACTTTTCCGGGGATTCACTTGAAACCGATGGCGATAAGAGCAAGTGGTGTAAAGATATGGCCAGCCTGAAAAAACGCTGGGAGAAATTGCTCAAGTATCAGGTGCTACAGCGCTACTTCGTTCTGAAAGAGACCGCGGATTCGCTGAATACCGATGACGAGGAAGTTCAGAAAGACCTGATGGCGTTGTTTCTGAAGGGCGGTAAGCTCGATCCGGCGCTGGAGGAAGAGGCTCGTCAGAAGGTTCTGAAATCGACGGAAATGATGCTGAAACGACTTCGTGATCAGAACACCGACGATCGTTTCGCGATCTACATGAACTCGATCCTGAATTCGCTCGACCCGCATACCGCCTACATGCCGCCCAAGGCCGAGGAAGACTTCCAGATCGACATGACCGGGCAGTTCGAGGGTATCGGCGCGAGACTATCCCAGGAGGACGGCTACATCAAGGTAACCGAGATCATCCCGGGAAGCGCTTCGTGGCGTCAGGGCGAGCTCGAACCGGAAGACCTGATCCTGAAGGTCGCGCAGGGTGACGGAGAAGCGTTGGACGTGGTCGATATGCCGGTTGACGACGCCGTTACCTATATTCGCGGCAAGAAGGGCACCGAGGTGCGCCTGACGGTCAAGAAATCGACCGGCGAGATCAAGGTTATTCCGATCATCCGGGATGTTGTCGTGATCGAAGAGACGTACGCCAAAGCTGCGCTGCTAAAAGACACCAAGCGCAGCAAGCGCTATGGATACGTGCGACTCCCCGGTTTCTACCGGGATTTCCAGAACAAGACCAATCGCAATTCGACTGATGACGTCGCGCAGGCGATCGCGCTACTCAAGGACGAAGATATCGACGGCATGATCCTCGATCTGCGCAACAACGGCGGCGGCGCGCTTCAGGACGCGGTCAGCATCGGCGGACTCTTCATCGAGGAAGGCCCGATCGTGCAGGTCAGCGACAAGATTCGCGGCACGCGCGTTCATTCGGACTACGATAGCCGCGTGCAGTACGACGGCCCGTTGGTGGTGCTGGTGAACCAGTTCAGCGCTTCGGCTTCGGAGATTCTGTCGGCTGCGCTGCAAGACTACAATCGCGCCGTGATTATCGGCTCGAACAGCTCCTTCGGCAAAGGTACCGTGCAGAACCTGAACGACCTCGATCGCTACGTCAATTCTCTCTTCGAATATCTGAAGCCGTTCGGTTCGCTCAAACTGACCATACAGAAATTCTATCGCATCGACGGTACCACGACGCAGTACAGGGGCGTGATACCGGACATCGTTCTGCCGAGTCCGTACGACTACGTGGATATCGGCGAGAAGGAATACGATTATGCGCTTCCGTACGACACGATCGAACCGGCTCAGTACGAGCTCTGGAGCAAGACGAAGCTGGATAATTCTGTCGTCTCGCGCAGAAGCCAATCGCGTACGGATGAGAACGAGGCGTTCAGCTATCTGGAAAAACGCAACGATGCTCTGCGCAAGGAACGCGAGCAGACCATGCTGAGCCTGAACGTGATCGACATGATTCAGGAACGACAGAAAAACGAAGAATATCGTAAGAAGATGGAAAGCTATCTGGTCGAGCGAGAGGGGCTGGATGTGCAGCTCAAAGACCTCTATCCGCTGGAGGAAGAGAAGGATGCCAATCAGCTCGAGCAGGAACAGGATATGATAACCAACCTGAAGAAGGATATTTACGTCCAGGAAGCCACTTTCGTTCTGGATGACCTGAACGAGTACAAGGCAGCCCTGAAATAACAACGGATATGCCATGATGAAGATTACACGACGCAACAAACTGGTACTGATCGCGATCATCATGCTGTGGTTCGCGCTCGGCGTGTGGGCATTCACCATTGCGGGGAACAAGCCCGAGCCCGAAGAACGCGACACAGCCTACGAAAAGATCCGCCTCTTCAACGAGATCCTCTACAGCTTGAATCAGAATTACGTCAAAGATCTGTCTATCGAGGATCTGATCGACGCCGCCATCGACGGAATGATGGAGGAGGTCGATCCGCATACCGTCTATTTCCAGACGGACGAGTACGAGGATTTTCAGACCAACACGCGTGGTGAATTCGAAGGTATCGGGCTTTCCGTGGATAAAAAGGAAGAGTATATCACCGTTGTGTCGCCGATCGAAGGAACTCCGGCATATCGACAGGGCATTCACGCCGGCGACAGGCTGATCGAAGTCGATGGCGAGGACATCGTCGGCATCAGCACCGACGATGCAATCAAACGCCTGCGCGGACCTAAGGGTACACCGGTCAATCTCACCATCGAGCGACCGGGCTTCGAGGATCCGATCGAGTTCCACATCATACGCGATGTCATCAAGATCAAGAGCGTTCCCTACGCGTTCATGCTGGACGACGGGATCGGGTATATCCGTATCCGGCAGTTCAACGCCACTGCTTCGGAAGAGCTCAGGGCAGCGCTGGATCAGCTTGAGCAGAACGACCTGAACGGACTTCTCATCGACTTGCGCTACAACCCGGGCGGATTGCTGGAAGAGGCGGTCAACACCGTCAACGAATTCATCGGTAAAGACAAGCGCGTCGTTTATACACGCGGGAGAGCGCCCGGAACATCCAAGGAATTCTTCACGCAGATCCCGAGGCAGCGTAACGGCTACACTGTCATAGCGCTCATCAACGACGGAACTGCCAGTGCCGCGGAGATCTTCGCGGGAACAATCCAGGACTACGATCGCGGACTCGTCGTAGGGGAGACCTCCTTCGGTAAAGGTTCGGTACAGCAGTTGTATCCTCTCTCGGAGGGCGGCATCAAGATCACCACGTCGCGTTATTACATCAACTCCGGTCGCTGCATCCACAAGGATTTACAGGACAAAGAATTGAGAGGAAAAGAGATCAGCGAAGAGGAAGAGAAAAAAGCCGAAGAGAAAACGGAAGAGACCTATTACACACAACGTGGGCGCGTCGTGCATGGCGGAGGCGGAATCACGCCGGACGTCTTGATCGAGCAAGACTCGCTTTCCAATTTGGAACGCAGCATCAAGCAGGCGAACCTTTTCTTCCGGTTCGCGGTAGATTATCTGATCGACAACGGCAACGAAGTTACTGCCGATTTCACGGTCAGCGAGCCGATGTTCACGAAATTCGTGAAAATGATCGACGACGAGAAGATCGAATATTCCAGTGAAGATTTCGAGCGGTCAAGCCGATGGTTACGCAACAGCCTCGCCAGCGAGATCATCGCGCAGAAACTCGGTGAAGTGGAAGGTTATCGCGCATCGCTGAAGGAAGATATCCAGTTGCAGAAAGCGCTGGAACTGTTCGATAAATATCCCAGCCTGGAGGCGATGTTCTCCATCAAGCAATAGAAATCGGATTTCATGAGCCAGTGTTCAATTCGCTGAATTCCTTGCGGATAAAGGAAGAAAAGCCATCACTGTTCGTAAAATCACACGCCGCGTTTTAATAATTCATTGACATCTACGCGGAGTCTGCTACAATTCAAATTCTGGTTTCGAGACTGGAAAACCAGCCGAGGGAAGGTATATGGCAAGATTATTTGGCAACGAGTATCATGAGCATTCCAACACCTGGTATTTCCGAAGCTCTGTAAAAGCATTGAATAAAGATGAACTTGAATACAATCTTTATAAAGATGAAAATGGGAATGTTGTATTTAATTTCACGGCGGCAACCGCCGGAAACCTGCGATTCCCCGGGAAGATCACCATTCTGTACAATGCCGATTCCCGGAAAATCCTTTCGTTTACGTGTTCGGAATGCAGTCAGGACGATACCTGTCCACATTATCTGACTGTCTTGGACTACACCTATCGCTTCCTTTCCACCGATATTCTGCTGGAACGCGTGATTCAGACTTACCAGACGCGCCTCTTGCAATACAACGAATACTGGCAGCGGATCTTGCTCAACACGCAGATCTCGGTCTCGGGTATCTACGACACAAACGACAAGATACGCTTCTATTTCCGGTACTACCGGCCCATCGATATACGGCTCATCTCCATGATCGTAGCGGAGAGGGACTTGAAGGATATCACGCAGGAGGAACTGGATCTCGCGCACAGCCAGATGGACGCCTTTACCAACGAAGAGCTTTCTCTGCTCAAGATGCTTCAGCAATACAAGTGCTCCTTCAGCAGAACGGGCGGCTTTTTCACGATCTATAAGCGTGATTTTTTCCATTTCATACCGATGTTGCGCATCCTGCAAAACAAGATATTCGTCAAGGAGACCGGCGATCGTATCCTTTTCGAAGAGGAACCCTATCAACTGAGTTTCCTGATCTCGCCGATCAATGACGAGCAATACCTTTTCAGTGTAGCGCCGGGCGAGAAAATTTCGGCGTATTTCGTCAATCGACTTGCATACATCTTCCTGAAAAACGTCCTGCAACATATCCAGCTTCCCTTCAAGAAGGAAGTGACGGAGAAGGTGTTGGGCGACGGATATATTCTGCGTAGGGAAGACCTGATCTATTTCGCGTCGGTGGTTACGCACCAACTCAGCCTTATTCGCTGCTATCTGGACTTCGACGAATCGATTGAGCTACCGGACCTCTACGACGGTGCGCCGGTTCCGACTTTCAAGCTCAGCAAGCATGGCGAGAAACAAATCCTGATGGAAGGAATCCTTAACTACGCCGAAGACGTACCGGTTCCTATGTCGGTTATCTATTATCCGGCGGAGCTTGTTCGATACGACCAGAACCAGCGCGAGACCTGGTTCTATATCCCGCCGCAAGTACGATATCAAATCGATCACTTCCTTGTCAAACTTCCGAAGGCGAGTTCGGAGGAGCGCGATTTCGAACTGAAGATGCATTTCGAGGGCGAGGAAGAAATCGACATGCTCAAAAAGACTATCTTCGAGGAGACCGATCCGAGCTGGAATATTCAGCTCAGCGACGAACTCAAGAAGGAATTCATATACAAGGTCACGCTTCAGCCGACCATCCGTGCAAAGACTACCGACCAGATTGACTGGTTCGAATACGAGGTGACCTACCACTATAAAGAACTGGTATTCACCCACGAGGATCTGAAAAAATTCTTCAGAAGAAAGGAGAAGTTCCTCAAGCTCGATGACGGCAGGCTGCTCTATTTCACCAATCAGGAGACCTTCCGCGATGTCGAGCGACTGATGAAGCGCAGCCACAAAACAGGCGGCGACTACTACAAGCTTTCGGTCTATAACATACCCTATATCTATCAGTTGACCTCGATTCGTGAGGGAATCAATATCCAGGGCGACGAGTATCTGCAAAACATGTTCGAGGCGATTCTGGCGCGAAAACTGGACGAGGACAATCCGGTTCCACGGGTTCTCATGCCGGTGATGAGAAATTACCAGAAGGCGGGTTACCAGTGGCTCAAGATGCTCCAGAATTTCCATCTGGGCGGCATTCTGGCGGACGATATGGGTCTGGGCAAGACGATCCAGGCAATCTCGGTTCTCTCCAATCTACCGTCCAACACGATGTCATTGGTTATCTGCCCGAAGACGCTGCTCTACAACTGGGCAGCGGAGATCGAGAAATTCAATCCGAGCCTGAACTACATTATCTACGAGGGCAACAAGGAAGAGCGAGCCGCACTGCTCGAGACGAATAACGTGCAGATATTCATCGCATCGTATTCGATCATCATGAACGACCTCGAAGAGCTTCAGACGATCTTCTTCAACTACGTCATTCTCGATGAGGCGCAGCACATCAAGAACGCCGGTGCACTGCGATCCAAGGCGATCAAGAAGCTCAATGCCCGTTATCGACTTGCTCTGACCGGTACGCCTATGGAAAACAATCCGACCGAGCTGTGGTCGATCTTCGACTTCCTGCTTCCGGGATACCTGCCGTCACCGCGCAAGTTCAAGTCGGAGTATGTCTCGCCGCTTCTGGAAAAGCACGAGAAGCAGGAACACCTGGCGGCGCTGATTTCGCCGTTCATCCTGAGAAGAAAGAAGAAGGACGTGCTGATCGAGCTTCCCGACAAGCAGGAACAGATATCGTATTGCCGCATGTCGCCGCTTCAGGAAAAGCTCTATGTCGAGGTTATCGAGTCGGTGAAGAAGAATTTTATCAACCGGTTCGACCAGATCGACACCGGTAACTATATCCACGTTCTTGCGGCGCTCACGAGGCTTCGACAGATATGCAATCATCCAGCGCTGGTACAAAAGGATCTCAAGACACTCGCCGACCTCTCCGGCAAGATGGAACAGCTCATGATCATCCTCGAAGACGCTATCGAGAGCGGTCGTAAGGTGCTGGTCTTCAGTCAGTTCGTGGAGACGCTCAAGCTGATCCGTCAATACCTTGCGAAGAAAAGGATCGTCTTCGAATACATGGACGGCGATACGAAGCTGCGACACAAGCGAGTCGATAACTTCAACAATAACGCCAACGTCCGGGCTTTCCTGATCAGCCTCAAAACCGGTGGATTCGGCTTGAACCTGACCGCTGCGGACACGGTTGTGCTGGTCGATCCGTGGTGGAATCCCATGGGCGAGAATCAGGCTATCGATCGTGCGCACCGCATCGGTCAAACCAAGAAGGTGAACGTCTATAAGCTGATCACGCTCGGTACGGTGGAAGAGAAGATCCTCAACCTGCAACACGACAAGATCGAGATGTTCGAGAACATCATCGAGGGTGGACAGAATATCCTGCGCAAGCTCGACGTAGATGATTTGCGTAACCTCTTCGAATACTCGACGGGGGAGGGGCATAAATGAAAAGCTATCGTAAGGAATTGTGGTTTGAGACGCTGACTCGCCGCAAGATGGTTCATATCACACCGCAGGTCGAGGATTGCGTCAGAGAAAGCGGCGTGAAAGAGGGACTCTGCCTGATCAACGCCATGCACATTACCGCCAGCGTTTTCATCAACGACAACGAGCCCGGTCTGCATGCCGATTACGAGAAGTGGCTGGAGAAGCTCGCACCCGAGAAGCCGTACAAACAATACGCCCACAACGGATTCGAAGACAATGCCGATGCGCATCTG
This sequence comes from Cloacimonadales bacterium (SeqCode), assembly GCA_963666875.2. Classification (GTDB taxonomy): domain Bacteria; phylum Cloacimonadota; class Cloacimonadia; order Cloacimonadales; family JAIOQZ01. Next base: position 51,008 of record CAXXPU010000018.1, on the reverse strand, counting down.
AAGCGTACCGTAATGGGTCGGGAAGTCTTGGTCGCCATCACGGATGGGAAACTCGATCTTGGTCCGTGGGAGGCGATTTTCTACGGTGAGTTCGACGGTAAGCGCCGCAAGCGCGTGCTGGTGAAGATTATCGGTGAGTGAGATAACGAAAACCTGAAAAAAAGCTTGTCAATCCGGCATCGATTTTCAAATTGGTCATTCATGCGTCGGGATGTAGCGCAGTTCGGCTAGCGTACTTGAATGGGGTTCAAGTGGTCGCAGGTTCAAATCCTGTCATCCCGACCATTTTTATTGCCTAACTCCTTTGTTTGCAACGACTTACGAGATTTGAGAAATTCAGAAAATCCTTCTGTAAAGTGACACCTTCATTTTCCACTTTGTGACAGCATGTTTTCCATCGTGCAACATCATGAAGTGACACGGAATGCCCTTATCTATCGCACCAATCAGACACATCAAGATCTCCTTAATAAGTTGACGCTCCGATCTGATGCCGAATAAATACCCGATGAACAGCATCTTGAACAAGCGGATCGGGTGGACTGGCGGTCTGCCGGTTTCATCGTGAACCCATCGACAAACTTTGTCCAAAAAAAAACCCCTGCCGGGACAGGGGTACGTAAAATGTATGGGATAGCTCTTAGAATCTGAATCCCAAACGAGCATCAATTTCGTTTTGTTCCACAGTCGAATCTTTGAGAAGTGTTTCGCTATCGCCAACACTGACTTCACCCTCGAGATGGCGGTACAGGCAACTGATAACGAGACGTTCATAGAGCGTGACACCAACACCGGCAGCATAGTACAAGCCACCCGCTGTATCGCCGCCCTGCTCGAAATCGCCATTAGCGGAGAGGAACGCGTATCCGGCGTGTACGATCAAGCCGGGATTGAGGTTGCCTTCGCTGAACAGATTACGGCTTATAACCATATATACTGGCATGAATCGAAAACGCGGCGTCGTGTCCGAGATTTCATCATCAACTTCACGATCAAACTGGTATTCGTATCCGATACCCGCATCCACGATATTTAAGACCGGAACGGTCACCTCGAGCGAGAAAGAATGCCCTAACGCAGTATTGTATTCGGAGGTTGTTCCATTGTATTCGATTTCTTGCTTGTCCGCGTATGGGAAAGCCATATCAAGTTGAATGTGAGGCGTAATTGCTTGAAGGAAGCCGATTGCTATAATACAGCCGATCAACACTGTTCTCAACATTGTGTCACTCCTTGCTTTTTGTTTTACTTTTACGTGAGGACGGAAATATCGTCAAGCAATAAATGAGGAACGGAAATTTTCACAAATCGGGAGATGACATTCGCACAGCCGTTTCAGGAATACCCCCATAATTATCATGCCATGAAAGCCTATTGTTCTGCTTTGCAACGACATACCTATGCTTACCGTTTAAAAAAGTACGTAAAAAAATCTGACATGAGTATGCAAAATAATTATTGTCCTTCGACTCCGCTCAGGATGACACAATTATTATGCAACCGTCTGAAATGGATGCAGTTATCCACAGTGTGTCATCCTTGTATATTGACACAGTTCATTGAGAAGCCAGAATAGCGGTAACGCCGCCAGTTTAGATGAGTGGATTACCCTGGTGGCCACCAAGGTAATCCTGCCGGTCTCGAGATCGTTGTCATCCAGGGCTAATAAGCCCGGCACTCAGCTTGGTCCAGACCGGTTCATAATGCGATTCCGAACAGTTGCGTGGGCTTGAAGCCCGAATACAAGAAAGGAGCAATTATGACCAACATTAGCGACAATCTCTCGACCTTCATCGGGATCGATGTTTCGAAATCGACCCTTGATGTATTTGTATCAGGAAGCGGCAAAACTTTGCAAGTAAAAAATGCTGACATTGGATTCGAGGAACTCTATGACGTAATCCACCAGTGCAATGATCCTGTCATTGTATATGAATCGACAGGAGTGTATGGGAAGAAACTGGCACGTTATTTGTTGGAGCGTAACGTAATGGTTGCGGAAGTCAATGCCTATCAGGTTCATAGCTTTGTCCGTAGTACTGGAAAGCTGGCAAAGACAGATCGGATCGATGCGGAGACAATTGCGCTGTATGCCGAGAAGCTCGGCGTCCGATTGCTGTGCAAGGTGGATAAGAGGCATGAGGCAATCAGGGATTTGATGAAACGGAAGCATCAGTTGATTGACTATCGGAAAAGAGAAAAGAATCGCAGAGAATCCACTCTGGATCATGAGATTATCGATAGTATTGATCGCCATGTCGAGTACTTGAATGATGAAATCAAACGAATCGAGAAGCAGATAGATGAACTTCTGGATCAAGTACCGGAGTTTCGTGAGAAGACAGAGCTGCTAACGACAATTCCCGGTGTCGCAAAGCATACAGCACTGACGATGTTGGTCGAATTGCCAGAACTTGGCACCCTAAACAGGAAAGAAATCGCTATGCTTGCAGGCTTGGCCCCGATCAATCATGATAGTGGAACGTTGAAAGGGAAAAGGCATATTCATGGTGGCAGACCATCGGTTCGAAATGCACTGTATCTTCCAACAATATCATCCTTTCAGTGGAATCGTAAAATCGGCTCGTTCCGGGTGGATTTAATCGAGCGAGGAAAGCCCGGGAAAGTGGCAACCACGGCTTGTATGAGAAAGATGGTGACAATCATGAATGCGATGGTTAGAGATAATCTCGCGTGGGGCATGAAATCGCCATCATTGCATGAGTCAACGAACTGAGTTTTATGTGGATAAATGCGTTTGAAGAGTAATTTGTCCACAATCCACGCCGAATAGAACGTCAAAGTGTCTCGTTCGCTTATCGTGGTGTGGATTGTGTCCATTTCAGACAAATTCCAGCATTTATCCACGGAAAACGAGAGGATACCCCCTTTTTATACTTGACGCTCGACACAGTTGCTGAGCGGAGTCGAAGGACACTGTGGATAACATCGATCAATATTCATCGAACCAAGATTCCACAGAAAAATGGAGGTTTTCCAAACAGCCGTTTTCATTGACAGTAAAAACCAGAGCCCACGTCGAATGGTAAGAAAATAATTTTCCGGGAGTAACTATGTCAAAAACGGCTCGCTTCTCTATGGAATCGATGACAAACCACCCGTTACCACAACCATCGTGCCGGCGTTTCAGTATGTATTGCTGAACATCAGCGGCATGATCCTGACGCCGATGATTATCGGGAATACCTGCGGACTGAGCATCGGGCAGATCGAATACTTCATCTTCGCATCCATGCTGGTCGGTGCGGTCTCGACGGTCATCCAGGTCAGGCGAGTCGGAAAGGTTGGCTCGGGTTATCTGATGATTCTTGGACCGAGCGGCGCTTTCATCTCTTGCAGCATCTCCGCGGTGATGATGGGTGGCTATCCGCTTCTCGGGACGATGACGCTGCTCTCGGCGCCGATTGAGGGATTGATACTTCTTGGCAAGATCGCATCTCACGTGGTGCACGATCGGATCGCCGACCAGCATTATGTGCAGTTCAGAGTGTGATATATCTGGTAACTCGGGATTGATGCCGATCGTGATGTGCTGAAGACAAATAGTGCAGGTTTCGATGCCTGCCCAATATATACTCCGGTGAGATCAATCATCCAGTAACTCTCGAACCTTCCTCAGCAGCGCATTGCGACTGAACGGCTTGGATAGCAATTGAAGCTCTTCTTCCTGAAGGAATCGATTGCTCAGGGCGTTGTAGCTGTAGCCACTCACGAACAGGAATTTCGCATCGGGATCAAACTCGCGTATCTTGTCTCGGACGATTCTGCCACTGAATTTCGGTAAAATTACGTCGAGGACCGCAAGATCGATCTCTGCTTGATGATTCTTGAATACCTGTACAGCTTCTTCGCCATCCGCGGCTTTCAGGACTCTATAGCCGGCTTTTTCCAATATGAGAGAAGAAAGGTCGATCAGCATTTGATCGTCTTCGACCAGAAGGATCGTCTCGTTACCGCCTGGAACGTCCTTGTTACTTTCGAGGACATCGATGATTTCGCCCTTTTCCGCCATCGGGAAATAGATCTTGAAGGTCGTTCCCTGTCTCGGTTCGCTATAGACGTAGATCATACCGTTATGCTGCTTGACGATTCCGTAAACGGTGGCAAGACCGAGTCCCGTTCCTTTCCCGACTTCCTTGGTGGTGAAGAACGGCTCGAATATCTGATCGCGTGTTTCCTTGTCCATACCGATGCCGTTGTCGCTGATGCTGAGAACCACGTAATTGCCTACTTTTGCCCATGGATAGATTCGTTTGTAGTCTTCGGTAACGGAGAAATTCTTCGTTTCGATGATCAATCTTCCACCATCCGGCATCGCGTCGCGAGCGTTGATGCATAGGTTGATGATAACCTGATCAATCTGAGCTGGATCGGCATATATCGTTCTCGGGTCGTCTCCGAGGTACATCTTGACATCGATATCAGCGCTGATCAGACGCTTGAGGATCTTGAATAGTTCTCGCACCATGCTGTTCAGATCGATATAAGTGGGTTGGATAACCTGCTTACGACTGAACGTCAGCAATTGCCTGGTCATGCCCGCGGCTTTTCGGGCGGCTTCGTTGATTTGCCCCAGACTTTCGTGCAGATCCTGGACGCTGTCCGGATCGGTGCACTCGTTCAGCAGACTGATTTCGGTATATCCGAGGATGATCTGGAGGAGGTTGTTGAAGTCATGTGCGATGCCTCCGGCAAGTTGACCGATCGCTTCCATTTTCAATGCCTGATTGAGCTGTTTCTCCAGCAGTTTCTTCTCGGTGTGGTCGATGCAGGCACCTACCCAGCGATAGGGCTTTCCACTCTCATCGAGCTGCGGAACGCCATAATCATCCCAATCACGCCAGGAGTCGTTCTTTGTTCGAATCCGATAGCTTTCACGGATGGGTTCGCTTGATTGTCTGTGTAACTCGATCGATTCTCTCAACCTTTCCTGATCGTCGGGATGAATGTGCTCAAACCATGTTTGCAGATCGTGCTTGAACTCTCCCGGTTCGTAACCGAGGATTTTATCGATGTCACCGAACCATTTCAGTGTGTCTGTCCCGACATCCCATTCATAGATGATATTCGTGATTGTACTTGCTGCCAGACGGAAGCGCTGTTCACTATCGTGGAGGTTGCGATAGGCTGTCACAATCTCGGTCACGTCGCGCGTGATGCCCTGGATCTCTACGAGGTTCCCGTCTGCTCCGTAGAGCGGAACGATACGTGCCTCGAGCCATACCTGTTTTCCGCTGGCATCGATCTTGGGGAATTGAAAAGGTGTCATCTTACTCGTCTTCGATTTGGATTCAGAATACGCTTCAATCGTTCTCAGCATCGGTTCGTAATCGAATAGCTCGCGAATGTTGCGTCCGAGATAGTCGCCGTAGCTGAACTGAAGCATCTTACCGAGTGAGGGGCTGATATAGCTGAAATTCCCCTGCGGTGTAACACGCCACACAATATCCTGCAAGTGCTCGATCAATTCCCTGAAACGCGATTCACTCTTGCGAAGTTCGTTTTCGGTTAATTTACGGTTGTGGATTTCGATCTCGAGCTCTTTGACCTTCTTCTCCAGTTTATCGGACAACACCTGCGTGTATTTTTTATCGAGTTCATCATCGGACGCGGAAATGCTCTTTGGAGATGTAATCTTTCCTTCATCGATATCGCGCGTGTAGCAGTTGATTATTTCGATGAGTCGCTCTGGTTCCTGCGGCTTGACAATGAACCTGTCCGCGCCAAGACTCAGCGCGAATGCTTCGTCTTTGGGTTCGGTGTAGGTGGCGGTGTAAAAGATGAATGGGATCTGATTGAGCGTGACGTCTCTTTTCCATCGACGGCACAATTCGAAACCATCCATTTCGGGCATCAGGATATCGGAAATAATCAGGTCCGGTTTGTCTTTTCTTGCCTGATCCAGCGCTTCTCTGCCGTTTTCAGCCGACAGCACGCTGTGTCCGTAACCCTGAAGCAACATCTGAAGCAGATAGCGGTTTTCCTGAATATCATCGACAATCAGCAATTTACTCATGTTCTATCCCTTCTGGATCGCCAGGCATGTATTGTCTTACGTTTCCGATAAACGTCTCAGGATTGATCGGTTTCTCTATGTATCCGGTGCAACCGGCTTCCAGCGCTTTTTCCCTGTCACCCGGCATTGCGTAAGATGTGACGGCGATAATCGGCAGGTTTTCCTGACCCGCTATCATGCGGAGCCTTCGGGCAACCTCATAGCCGTTCATTTTCGGCAACTGGATATCGAGTAGTACGAGATCGGGCTTCTCATGCGCGACAAGCTCGATCCCATCCAGACCGTTCATCGCATAAATGACCTGGTATCCATTTAACTCGAGCAGATACTTAATTAGGTAGAGGTTGTTTTCATTATCCTCAATAATGCAGATATTCCTTTGTCCCATAAGATCCTCTCATTTTATCTTATACGGTATAAATAATGTAAACGTCGATCCCTTTGTCCACTGACTCTTCACCGTGATCTTCCCACCCAGAAGTTCTGCCAGTTTCTTACAGATCGAAAGACCCAATCCGGTTCCCTCGTATCTACGCGTCAAACCGGTCTCAACCTGCTGGAACGGCTTGAATAGTTTATCCAGATCCTTTTCTTCAATGCCGATTCCCGTGTCCTCGACCGTGAATCGAATACTTTTGTGAACTGGTGGTTTCAGCGTTGTGACGATTCGAACGTCAACATTGATACCGCCTTCCTCCGTGAACTTCACAGCGTTGCTGAGCAGATTGAGCAGGATCTGTTCGATTCGACGGGAATCGCTAACGATCATACCAATTTTATTGTCTATTTCGCAAGCTATTTTTAAAGATTTTTTCTCTGTGAGTGGTTCGATCGAGTGTACGACTTTACGGACGCTATCCGATAAATTGAATTCCGTTTCAACAATTTGGAGTTGCCCGGCCTCGATTTTCGAGATGTCGAGAACATCGTTGATGAGAGTCAGCAGATGACGGGAACTCGCCTGCACCATGCTGAGCTGCTTTTTCTGTTCGTTGTTCAGCGGTCCGGGCATTTCCTGCATCATGATACCGGTGAAGCCGATGATGGAGTTGAGCGGCGTTCGGAGTTCGTGAGACATTGAAGCGAGAAACGCGGACTTCAGTCGGTCGGCGGATTCTGCTTGCTCTTTCGCTTTGCGAAGACTGACCTCCATTTCCTTGCGCCGGGAGATTTCGTATTTGAGAGTACGGTTCCACAGAAACGCGATGACGGTCATCGTGATCAGCATGATGAAGGCAATGCTGCTCCAGAAGAGAATCTGGCGTGCCTCCTTACCGTGTTCGAATCGAACGGTAATCCATTTGGCGCGAAGTTCCGCCGCTTCGTCTTCCGAGATGGTTGACAGGGCTTTAGAGATGATGTTGAGCAGGATGGGCCAGTCGTTGCGGATGGCGAAAGTGATTCCATCGACCATTCCGTCCATGGGGGCAGCAACCACCACATTCGTGAAGTTGTATTCCGAGATCACGTACGAGCCGTGTGCCAGTGTATTGATGTAAGCATCGGCCTCGCCATTGGAGACCGCGAATATGGCCTCGTAGGTCGTGTCGTATAGCGCTAGCTTCAGGTAAGGGTATTGGTTCTGCAGACGATCCTGAATATAGCTCTTGTCCTTGATGGCGATAGTCTTTCCATTCAGGTCTCGTACACTGCCGATGAAAGGAGCGTTCTTGCGAGTGAAGATCATCTCCGGAGATGTGATGTACGGCTGGGAGAAGTTCAGGTATTTTTGCCTTTCCTCTGTAGCCATTACGGCACAAAGGACGTCTATCTCGCGTGATTTCGTTTTATCGATCACTTCGCTCCAGGTGGGATAGGGGATTACCTGCATGTTCAATCCCATCCGCTGGTTGATCATGGCGATGTAGTCGGATGCTATTCCCGAGTGTTCTCCGTCCTCATTGATGAATTCAAATGGCTGGAAGCCCGGATCGGCGCCGACGCGGATCAGCGGGTGCTCAGCAATCCATTTCTTTTCGACTTCAGTCAGAAGCGATGTGTAGTCGGATTCGACTTCTCCTTCCATATCCTTATGCCAGAAGCTGTTGCCTGATTCCGGTATCCAGCGCTGTTCGATCTTGGCGAGCTTGGTTTTCGGGATATTGTCAATACCCTGATTGATGATATCGAGCAGTTTTTTGTTTTTCGGTAAAACGCCTGTGTGGACCGCGGTTGTATAGATTGGTTTTCTGGCTTCCACCTGTCCGGCAAATCGTTCTTTTAACAGCAGTAGTTTCCCGATCTGTGTGTGGAGGAACATCAGGTCGATATCTCCAGATATTAAGGAGTACAGCATTTCGTTGTTCGTATCGAATTGCTTCAGAAGGCTGCTCTGGGGAAGCTTCTTCAAGCAATAACCTTCCAGGCTGGAATCCTTGATCACCCCAAGGATGACATTCTCCAGTTTCGTGATGTCATTCGGATAGGATTGATCGGATAGATGAAACAGTGAAGCATCGACCTGGTAGAAGGATTTCGAGAATACCAGTTTCGACAGCGCATATTCGCTGAGACTTTGGCCGATCGTGCAATCCGCGAATCCGTCAAAAACGGACTGCATTTCGTGGACGCTGGAGCTGGGCAGGAAGCTGATCTCCTTTCCGGTGGTCTGTGACCACAGATTCCAGAAATCGACATAGAGTCCGGCAGGCTTGCCATACGGATCGATGAACGAGTATGGCTGTTTCTGCATGTTCATGGCGATGACGAGGACATCGTCTGAAGCTCTTTGACGCGATATCCCAAGCCATTTGCGCTCCAGGAGCGCCATCTCATAAGACGACACCTTTTTCAACCCGCGATTCAGGACATCGAGCATCTCCTGTTTCCCTTCCGCGATCGCACCGCGATAGAACTGCGAGAAGAGCGGTTTGCCCATCTTGTACTGGTAATCGTGTGATTCATCGAGACTGCACATGTATTGATTGAGGTTCTCGATGGGGGCGATGAAGACACGGATTTCGCCCTTCTGTGCCGCATCGAACAATGATGGATAGTCGTCGTAACGTTTGTAGTGCAGGTCGGGAAAGTTCTCCTGCATGTAATGGTCTGTGAATCCACCGGATGGAACACCGACCAGAAGCCCCTTCAGATCATCTGCGTTGTTGATCCCGAGAAGGTTTTTGTGGTGCATGATGTAATAGGTAACCTCGAAAATCGGGTCAGTAAAATCCAGGTATTCGTCGCGCTCTGCGGTTTGAAACAATCCTGCGTGGAGATCGGCCCTTCCGTCGCGAACCATTTCCACCGTTTCGATGAATGGGGCAGGGATAAACTCGACAGGGATAGCATTCGTTTCGGACCACAATTTCCAGTAATCGATCAGGATACCATCCGCTTCACCTTTGTCGTTAACATATTTGTACGGAGGATTGCTTTGATTGTATGCAATCCGGATCGGACGGTCCTGAGCCGTAATGTAATTGACGGATAACAGAAGTGAAATCAATGAAACACAAAAAATGAACTTCCAATGTTCTGGCATCCGATACCCCACTGTCGTGAATTTTACGCGAAAGAAGGCTTCATTAAATCATGATGCACTGTATATTATAAAAATGTAGTCGAGCTTGAGAACTTGTCAAGCATTTCCGTTGATGTGTTTTCAAACGGATATTCCAATCTCTTCGAGAAATCTTTTTGATTGACAATATCCGGATTCGGTTTATTATAAAACAAAAACATAATCAACGTTCCGGAGGTAGAAATCCATGAAGAAAATGATGCTCATCCTATCTATCGCAGTGATTCTGATACTTGTTGCGTGTGCGGAGAAGTCAAGCGACGAAGTGGACGAAGTAATCAACCAGTCGTTGCGTGAGGGAACGAATGTCGTGGTGAATAACGACGAAGAGGACCTCAATTCGCGTGTAACAATTGTAAACGAAGAGCTGCTGCCCGGCGGAGACCGTACTGTACCGCCCGCTGATGTGGATCGCTTCAGTCGAAGCGCCGTTTGTGGCAGGCGAGCAGGTTCAGGCTTGTTTCGCATATCTCGATCCCTGCATTTGCAAGGTTTATGTCGCGTACAACACCGAAGGCGAAGAATGGCGCGGTGGCGTCGAGATCGTCAGCCTGAGCAACGTTTATAATCCTGTCGTCGTGTCGCAAGCTCTGTTCAACGATACGGACGTCCAGGCTGTTTCAGCCGATTTCCAGAACACCGGTCGCTTCTGGATGGCGTCGGCGATCGATCCCGATCCCTACGGTCTCAATTCACCGGCCGTGATCGAGGAAGTGGTTCTGACACACGACGGAAGATTCCCGACACCTTACTCATCGCACCTTTACGATGTTCCGTCATCGGTCGCGAAGGGCGTCCGGCGCTCAGCCAACTGGCTCTATTCGACGACGTCCAAAACAGACGGCGGAGCATTCTGCCACAGTCTGAACAGCAGCAACTACATGGAAATCGTGGAAGATGACCGCTACGACAACGCCAAGGGTATCGCGATCACCGGGAACTCGATCCACTCGGATCACCTGGTGATGGAAGCCGGCGCTCAGGCGAACCTGCATATTTACGACGTCGGTACGAGCGATTCCGATCACGAACCGATTATCTACAACATCGGCGCTGCGGAACCGTACTACGCCAAGATGTGGTGCGACCTCAAGGACAACGTGGCTTACGTCGCGATGGGTGAGGGCGGCTTCAAAGCATTCGATGTATCACTCGGCGCGGACAACACCGAACCGGACCCGATTTTCTACTTCGATCGCCCGGGTGCCGGACTGACCAACGCCGTTACGGTTGACAACGACTACATCTACGTCGCGAACGGCGAAGACGGTCTCTTCATCTTCGAAAGACCGGTCGGCACACCGACCGAACCGGAACTGACCCCGATCGCGCAATTCGATTTCAACGGATCGGTCAACTTCGTGAAGTCGTATGGCGACTGGATATTCGTCGCTGCCGGCAGTGACGGATTCCATATTCTGTATCACAACTTCTAATCCGACGATAGATAGAATATACATGCCCGGTGGATGTCCATCGGGCTTTTTTCATATCTTTGGACCGCCAGACTCCTGTGAATTTGCTTGCAAATTCGAATCCCCTTGCCTGCACCTCTTTTCTCTCGTAGCGTGCAAGGAGCGCCGCTCGGAGATCGGCGGCTACAGCGGGGAGTGTGCCCACTCTCTCGTAGCGCTCGACCTCTGTGATTTTCAGACGGCGTCTGATAAATCGAATCTTCAAAGGCGAGCCTCTCTTACACTGCTCGGAGATTGGCGGCTACAGCGGGGAGAGTGACCACTCTCTCGTAGCGCTTCCCCTTTCATTATCCATTATGCAGAACAGCTTATAGTGCGCCCGGGGGTAGTGGATGCTGTAAATATTCCGCACAAGCCCAACATTTTTCTTGACGTCTGAAGAAGACAAAATAATTTGATGCCCGATCAAGAGAGTGAAAGCGCAGAAGTGGTGAAATTGGCAAACACGCTAGGTTCAGGGTCTAGTGGGCGAATGCCCTTGGGGGTTCGAGTCCCCCCTTCTGCACCATATATTCAAAGCCGAGTATGACTCGGCTTTTTTCATTTACGGGAGAAGACCATGAAGCTTCGCGAGATGCACCGGGAGCGTTATCTGGTGACGCTTGCGCTACTCACAGCCTTTTCGGTGACCGCATTTGCACTGGAAAGCTGGATGCCCAAGCCGCTTCCGTTTCTGCGGCTCGGCCTGGCGAACATCCCGGTAGTTCTGCTGCTCTATACACGCAATTTCCGTGAAGCCGTCCTGGTGGGATTCATGAAGGTCGCGCTGGGGAGTACCTTCTCCGGCTTGATCCTGAGTCCGACCACGTTGATCTCTCTCGGTGCAACCATTTGCTCGATGACGGCGATGCTTCTATTAATCCTCTTACCGGTTCGGTTCAGCCCGATCGGTGTCAGCGTTGGCGGCGCGGTGGTTCACAACATGGCACAACTCGTCGTGGTTCGATTGGTGATTTTTCATGAAAACGGGATATTTCGATTGACGCCTCTATTAATTTTGTTGGGAATAGGAACCGGAATCGTAACGGGTTATCTGGTGGCATTGATCCATCGAACCCTCTATCGGAAGTACTATGCAGATAATCAAGAAGAAGTTTCGTGAGAACAAGCGGCTGCTGAAGCCGATTCTGATCACCTTCTACGTTCTCCTGGCGATGGCGGTGTTCGGAATCGCCTGCGTGGCCGGTTTGTTTCACTATTACAGCAGCGAGCTTCCGCCGCTGAGCGAATTGAAGCACTACGATATGAAGATCGGCTCGAAGGTTTACGATCGCAACGACAAACTGATCCATACCTTCGCCGTCGAGCGACGCACCTATTCGCCCCTCAGCGAGATCCCGCCTTACATGGTTCACGCGCTTCTGGCGACCGAGGACAAGAATTTCTACAACCACTGGGGTGTCGATCTTTCGGGACTCACAAGGGCGATGCTGATTGACGTGGTGCATTTCGATTTTTCACAGGGAGCCAGCACCATCACGCAGCAGCTTTCGCGCAACCTGTTCCTCACGCTCGACAAGACCATCCCGCGCAAGATCAAGGAAGCGCTTCTGGCGGTGCGGATCGAGCGTATGTATTCCAAGGACGAGATTCTCGAGCAGTACTTCAATAAAGTGCCGTTCGGATCGGGTATATATGGCGTATCCTCGGCGGCGATGATCTACTTCAACAAGAAGCCGTACGAACTTACGCTATCGGAAGCGGCTTTGATTGTCGGGATTACACAGTATCCCAGTCGATACGATCCCACCCGGCATCCCGATATCTCGGTCGAGCGACGCAATATGGTGCTGTACAGGATGATGGACGAGAAGTTCATCACGCGTGAAGAGTATCAACATGCAATCCAGGAACCCTTGAATCTTTTTAAAGATACCTCCAACCGTAGCGCGGACGACTACTTCATCGAGTACATCCGCACGCAACTGGAAAACCGCTACGGCACGACAAAGCTCTTCGCGGGCGGATTAAACATCTATACCACGCTGGACATCGATCTGACCCGATACGCGGACACGGTTTTAAACAACCACCTCATCGAGTTCGAGAAGAAGAACGAGTACGAGGTACAATACAACGACTTCCCGCGCGATACCACCGACATCGTCACGCCCTACGTACAGGGCGGAACCGTGGTGATGGACGCCGAGACCGGCGCGGTGCGGGTGATGATCGGCGGCAGGAACTTCAACCACAGCAAGTTCAACCGCATGGTACATGCGAGAAGGCCGCCCGGATCGTCTTTCAAGCCCATCATCTACACCACGGCGCTGGAAAAAGGTTATACTCCTGCTACCGTTATCGACGACAAGCCGGTCTATTTCATCCAGGGCGACTCGGTTTTCTGGGCGCCGAAAAATTACAGCCTCGATAATTTCGGTTATACGCGGCTGCGCGACGGTTTGCGAAAATCGCGTAATATATTTTCGGTCAAGACACTTGCCGATATCGGACCGCGCGCGGTGATCCGCAAGGCGCGGCAGTTCGGCATCACAACGCCGCTGATTCCCGTCTATTCGCTGGCGGTCGGATCGATGGAGGTGCAGCCATTGGAGCTCATCTCGGCCTATACCACATTCCCCAATCTGGGCGAGCGGGTCACGCCGTTCTTTGTTCGAAGAGTCGAGGACGCGGACGGAACCATCCTTGAAGAAGCAACCGTCGAGCGCATCCGGGTCACGGACGAGAAGATCGCGTATCTGATGGTCAATCTGATGCAGTCTGTGACCGAACCGGGAGGCACCGGTGCCGGTATCCGCTGGCGCGGCTATCGCTGGGCGGCAGGAGCCAAGACCGGAACCACCGACGACTGTCGCGATGCCTGGTTCATCGGTTACAACAAGGAATTGGTCGGCGGTATCTGGGTGGGCTTCGACGACAATTCGACACTTGGCTCGAAAGAGTCCGGCGCTGTCGCAGCGCTTCCGCCATGGCCGTATATCATGAAATACGCGCTGGAGAAGGACGCACCGGTCAACGCGCAGGGCAAATCGGTGATCAACGGCGAAGTGCTCGATTTCGAACGTCCGGACGGACTGATCAACGTGGAAATCTCGGCGCGGACGGGTCTATTGCCCAAGAACCGCTACGAAGAGCGCATCAGCGAGGTCTTCATCCTGGGAACGCAGCCCACACCGCTTTCCGATAGCCTGAACTACAATTTCTATCCGACGCGCTATCGTGAAAGCGACAAGGCTTGCACATACTTCCTTCTCGATCGCGATCAATCCGCCCTTGATTCGCTGGCGATGAACAACGGGATCGTCGATTCGCTCGATCTCTCGGATGGCGACATCTTCCTGCCCGAACGATGACCACGCAAATGATTCTCACCGTGATCGGGCTTCTCACGACCGCGGTTTACGTTGTATATACCATGCGTTTCGCGCGTGGATTGCAGCGCCTCAAGTCGGCAACAAGTTACGAGAAGCCGACTGTGTCCGTGGTGGTCGCCGCACGCAACGAAAGCAGGAACATCCAGATGCTTCTCACTTCGCTGGTCAACCAGAGTTACCCGCCGGAACTGTTCGAGATTATTATAGCGGACGACCAGTCAACCGACGATACGCGGGAGAAGATCGCGGCGTTCAGCGAGAAGTGGAGCAACGTTCGCTGTATCGAGGTGAAGGATCGTGACAAGGCGAAATCACCGAAAAAGAACGCGCTGAGTCAGGCGATCGCTGCCGGAACAGGCGAGATCATCCTGACAACCGACGCCGATTGTGTGGCGGCTCGTTTCTGGATCGAGAGCATGGTCGCCTGTTTCGAAGAAGGCGTCGATATGGTGGCGGGGTATTCGCGCCCCAAGATCGTGAACTGGAAGGACACATTGTTCATCCAGCGATACGAGTATTTCGACGTGTTCGTTCTTTTTTCAGCAGCGGCAGGCGCGATCGGAGAGGGGAAGGCGTTTTCGTGCTCCGGACAGAATCTGGCATACAGAAGGCAGGCGTTCGACACAGTGTGCGGATTTTCACACATCTCCCATCTGGTGTCGGGTGACGACGTGAACCTGATGCAGTTGATGCGTATCGCCGGGAAGAAGATCAAGTACGCTGTGAATGCGCATACGTTCGTCTATACGCGTCCGATCGAGTCGATGAGCAGTTTTTTTAATCAGCGCGCACGATGGGCGTCGAATCTGAAGGTACAGATCGGTCTCAACACGGAGTTCTTCCTCTACCTCGTCGCGGTTGCCGCGATGCATGCCCTTTCGGTCATGATGATCTTCTACGATTGGCGTGTGGCGGTGTTGATCTGGGCAGCGCGACTGATTGCCGAATTCCGGTTTCTCATGGTTGCAAAGGAACGCTTTCTCATCGAATCGGATCGCTTCCGGTTCTATCCGATATGGTTCCTGTTGCAGCCTTTGTATATCGTGATGACAGCGCTTCGCGGAGCGCTGAGTGTTTATAAGTGGCATGGAAGGTAGCCATCTCCCGCAAGCGGGTGAGGGGACATCGTGCTTCAGGTGGGCAGTCCTTATGGCTCCTTCTCCCGCGAAGTGGGAGAAGGCGGGGGATGAGGGTTATAACCATAGGAGACAAAGATGCATATCATTATTTTTGACGACGATAAATGGCAGAATTTCTTTCCGATCACGCTGACACGATCGACCGGCGATCTTCGCACCGGCATCCTGAAGCAGCGTCAGAAAATCATCGCACTACTGGGCGAAGAGACCAATCGTGTGATCGTCGATCCGTTTCTGGAGACGATTTATCGGGAGCGGCATCCGAAATGGCAGGTCAACCGGTTCGATACGGATGAATATCTGCTCGTGAATGCGCGATTGCGGGTCAACGACGAGATCATCGAGCGGATCGACGGTCTCGGGAAAAACACGCTGCTGGCGTGCCCGGATGGGGTGGTTGCAGCGAGAGGGACCATCAGCGGCGAACACGATATCACGCCGCAAACTCTGGATTTCAGCCTGCTGAAAGTGGTGAACATCGAGCAATCGTGTCTGTGGAACTACCTCTGGGAGATTATTCTGGCGAATGGCGAAAACATCGAGGACGACTACAATCGTTTCTTCCGCGACGACGAGAGCTTCTGCGAGGTCGAAACGGGCGTGACCACGCTGAATCCTTACAACATCTGGATCGGCGAGGACGTGAAGATAAATCCGGGCGTGGTGATCGACGCCACCGAAGGTCCCGTGGTGATCGACGACGGGGCGGAAGTCTGTCCGAACGCGATCCTGACCGGTCCTCTCTACGTTGGGAAGAAATCGAAGATCAAGGCGATCGCGCGGATCGGAGAAGGAACCTCGCTGGGTCCAGTCTGCAAGGTGGGCGGCGAGGTGGAAGGCGTCATCGTGCAGGGCTATTCCAACAAGCAGCACGAGGGATTCCTCGGCCACAGCTATCTGGGCGAATGGGTCAACCTCGGAGCCGACACCAACAACAGCGACCTGAAGAACAATTACGGCACGGTGAAGGTGCATATCTACGGAGATGAAGAGAAGGTCGATTCGAAGGAGATTTTCCTCGGCGCGGTGATCGGCGATCACGCCAAGACCGGCATCAATTGCTCGATCAACACCGGTACGGTGATCGGCGTCGGATGTAACCTCTATGGCTCGCCGTTGATCACGGATTTCGTGCCGGATTTAAGCTGGGGAACCGGCGATTCGCAATCCGAATACCGGATCGAGAAGTTCATGGAAACGGCGCAGATTGTGAAGGGACGCCGCAAACTGGATTTAAGCGAATGCGAAAAAGAGCTTTACAAGAATCTGAAGGCGTTCGTTTTTGACAAAACGCAATCTTGAGCATGATAATACAAGGATTGCGTGTGGAGATTGAATGGACAATATAGAAAATACTGAAAATACAGAATTGGGTTTGATCGACATTCCCGATCTCGAGCTCGTCGAAGTGGAATTCCGATCGGGACGAACAGCGTACTACGCGAATCCCAAGACCTTCTTCATACACCCCGAGCTGTGGGTAATCGTTCAGGTTGATCGCGGATTCGACATCGCCAAGGTGATGCACTCCTCGGTTCACGACGAGAAATTGATCGACGAACACAAGCGGTCGCAGAACGACAAGAGACAGCAGGGGATCATCCGCAAGGCGTCGAAGTCGGATCTTCAGAAGCTGAAGAACGTGATCGACAACGAGCGCGAGGCAACCGAACGCTTCAACGAAATGGTGGTCAAGTATCCCTTCGAGATGAAGCTGATCAAGACGGTATATCAGTTTGACGGTAACAAGCTTACCTTCTTTTTCACCGCGGACGGACGCGTCGATTTTCGCGAATTCGTACGCGAACTGGCGGCGTTTTTCCGCACCCGCATCGAGCTGCACCAGACGACCGGTCGCGATGTGGCGAAGGAACTTGGCGGAATAGGTATGTGCGGGAAATACTACTGCTGCTCTACCTTCCTCAAGCACTTCAACCAGATCACCATCAAGATGGCGAAGGACCAGAACCTTTCGGGCAATCTGTCGAAAATATCCGGTCCATGCGGGCGTCTGCTCTGCTGCCTGAACTTCGAGGAAGAGTTCTATCAGGAGACCTCGAAGGATTTTCCGGAAATCGGTGACGAGGTGACGTATCGCGGCCAGAAATACCTTGTTTTCAAGAACGACATCTACAATAAACGCATTTACCTGTCGCTCGAAGACCAGGTCGCCGAAATTCTCACGCTGGAACAGTATCAGAAACTGGATCCCAAACGAAGATGAGGCACATACTCGACCTGGCTCCCGACGAGCTGGAGAGCTTCTTTGGGGAGCATGGCATCAAGGCATTTCGTATCAAGCAGATACGGCACTGGATGTTCGAGAAATACATGGATGATTTCCACAAGATGAAGAATCTGCCGGACGCGCTCATCAAGACGCTTTCGGAGAATTTTATATGCAGCTTTCCGAAGGTCGGCAAAGAACGAATCTCGCAGGACGGGACACGGAAGTATCTGCTGAAGCTTCATGATGAGCAGTCCATCGAGATGGTCTTGATCCCGACGGAAAAGAAGAACACGCTCTGCATCTCCTCGCAGGTCGGCTGCTCACGTGAATGCGCTTTCTGTGCAACCGCAAGACAAGGGCTTTCACGAAATCTGATGCCTTCCGAGATCGTCGGACAGGTGCTTCTGGCGATGCGTCTGCTGAAAGAAGACAAGCTGACCAACCTGGTCTTCATGGGCATGGGTGAACCGCTGGATAACTACGACAACGTGGTGCGCTCGGTGCGCATGCTGCAGGAGGACGTGGGCTTCAGTCCACGCAGAATGACCGTCTCGACCTGCGGCATAGTACCCGGTATCCGCAAGCTCGGGCAGTCGGGACTGAAGATCAAGCTGGCGGTGTCGCTGAATTCGGCGATTCCGGGAAAGCGCGACCGCCTGATGCCGGTGAATCGCGTTTATCCGTTGAGCGAGTTGAAAAAGACCCTGTTCGATTTCAGGAAACGCTCGCCGTACAGGATTACGTTCGAGTATATCATGTTCGGCGGAATCAATACGGGAAAGGAAGATGCGAAGGCGTTGATCGCGTTTGTGGGCGATATTTCCTGCAAGGTCAATCTGATACCGTGCCACCATGTTCCGGGTTCGGAATATCTTCCACCCATGGATGCGGAGGTTCGACAATTTCAGGAATCATTACACAGTTTGAGCGCTGCCATCACGCTGAGGACGAGTCGGGGAGAGGACATCGAAGCGGCTTGCGGTCAGCTTGCCGGCAAATCATAAATACTTGACAGGAAACGAGCAGTTGTGTGATTGAGGAATCAAATACGGGGATAATATGGAACAAATACGAAATCTCTTTATCGACATCTTCGAAATGAAGAAGGTGGAACCTTGCCGTTGCGGCGGAGCGCATGAAATCTGTCTGCAGTGCCCTCGATGCCGGATGGAAGATCCGGATCAGGTGGCGACCGATTTCAACGATCTTGCGCAGTACATCGACCACACCAATCTCAAGGCGGACGCGACGCCCAATCAGATTAAAGACCTCTGTCGCGAAGCCGGGATGTACGAATTCGTATCGGTTTGCGTCAATCCGAAGCATGTCGAGCTGGCGAGCTATCAACTCGGTGAAACGATCGTCTGTAGCGTGATCGGATTCCCGCTGGGCGCGAACATCACGGACACAAAGGTCTATGAGACGAAGAAGGCGATCGAGCAGGGCGCGAAGGAGATCGACATGGTGATCGACCTCAGCAGCCTGAAAGCCAAGCACTACCGCGAGACGTTGAACGACATCGCGCTCGTAGCCAAGGCTTGCCACAAGGGCGGCGCGAAGCTGAAGGTGATCCTCGAAAACTGCTATCTGAACCAGGCCGAGAAGATCATCAGTTGTATGATCGCCAAGAAGGCCGGAGCGGATTTCGTCAAAACCTCGACCGGATTCGGTCCCAGTGGCGCGACCGTTGACGATGTGGCGCTGATGCGGGAGATCGTCGGGCCGAAGATGGGCGTCAAGGCGGCCGGCGGTATCCGCGACAAGCACACCGCGGAAATGATGCTCAAGGCGGGAGCCAACCGTATTGGTTCCAGCCGTAGTGTCGATATCGTACGATAACCGATCCCCTTTCATGAAAATCGACGTTGCCGGATTCAATATCGATCGCTCGATCAGCGACAGAATCGAGGATCGCAGCATTGTCACGCCGGAAACCCTCTCCGCGGCCTACGCGCGAATAAGCCGAAGCCCGAAAGCAATCACCGGTCTGCGAACCGAATCCATCAACGAGGTGGATCGCGCCCGAAAATCCAATCAGAGCATCATCTTCGAGATGGGGCACAGCTCCGTTGCCGAACACGCAGTCTTCAATTTCGACCTGATCGGCGTTTCCAGATACTTTTCCGAATTCATCCAGCGAACGCGTCTGGCTTCCTTTACCGAAAAATCCCAGCGCTACGTCACGCTCGACGGCGACTACGTTACACCGCAGGAGATCGTCGGATCAGACTTGGAGAACGAATTCCACGACTTGATCGAGCAGCAGAACGAGCTCTATTTCCAGCTCTACGAATCCCAGCGCGCGAAGCTGATCGCGGAAGGCTTTCCAGGTAAAAAGCGTGAACTGGAAGGTGCCGCGAAAGAGGACGCGCGCTACGTCCTGTCGCTGGCGACGAAGAGCCAGATGGGCATGACCATCAACTGCCGCAGTCTGCAACGCCTGCTCAGAAGGCTCAGTCGCGTCGATCTGCTTGAAGCGAAGGAACTGAAGGACAAGCTCGAGCAGGCAGCGAAATCGTATGCGCCATCTCTGATCCGCTATACCGAAGCGGGTGAATTCGAGACGGGATTGTCAACGCGATTGCCAGAGATCGAGACGAAAGTACCGCAGGAAGCGATTCGATTGATCGCGGCAGACGACCATCCGGACGAACGGGTGCTGGCGGCTCTGATCTTCGAGCAGTCGGGCGGCGATTTTCAAGCGATCTTCGAAGAACTGCTCACGTGGGAACCGGAACGGAAACGCGTGCTGTTCGACAGGCTCTTCGAAGGGCTTCAGTCGTTCGATACGATGCCGCGCGGATTCGAGATAGCGGAATTCACCATGCAGGTTCGGGCGTCGTCTTCCTGCTACGCGCAGTGGAAAAGGCATCGCACTTCCACCATCCTGTTAGCCGGCAGAACCGACTACTTCGTGATTCCGCCGGTCTATACGGACGAAGATATCCTGAGCCGATTCACGGAAGTCATGAAGGCATCAAGAAGCATGGCGGAGAAGCTCGGTGCGGTCAATCCGCTGCTTCGCGACTATGCAATGACCAACGCGCACGAGACGGTATTTGTCTTCAAGGCGAACCTGCGCGAACTGTACCATTTCTCACGTTTACGCTCCGACGATCACGCCCAGTGGGAGATCCGGCAGCTTTCGAAACGAATCGATGCGATGATCCATGAAATGGCGCCGCTGAGCGCGTCGAAGATGATGGGCAAGAGCGAGTTCCCGAAATAACATTTCACGAATCTACTTTTTTCAGTTTTTTTTGGAACATTTCAGGCATATCGTCGCTGTTGTTTCAAGAGAATCATTGACATGAACGGTTACGAAATGAAAATGTGAACTGGAATATCATATTAATAGAAGATATATGGAGGTATGAACATGACAAAGAGATTTCTTACGGTACTGCTGCTGCTCGTGGTTGCAATCACCCTTCTGGTAGCGGAGGATAATTTCCAGAAACTTGGAAACGAAACGGAAGTTGCTGGAGACGGAGCCTTTGAAGCGGGTAAGTTTGCCGAGGCGCAAGCGAAGTACAAAGAAGCGATCAATCACTACAAAGAGGCAGCGAAAAAGGAAAGCATCAATTTCGACGAGAAAATCGATGCCATCAAATTGAAGCTGATTGCGGCCTATTACAAAGGCGGTAAGATAAAGGAAACAATCGACGGATATCTTGAGCTGTTGCAGAAGAATCCGAATGACGTAAAGAAAATCCTCGCTGTCGCGCAGTTGTATGACAAGAATCTGAATCAGACCAATAAGGCGATTGAACACCTGAAATCATTCGACGCGAAGAAACCCGATTTCACGCTTCGGAAGAAGATCGCAGTTTATTACAACCAACTGGAAAACAAGCAGGAAGCCCTCAACTGGTACATCAAGGCGAAAGAACTGAAACAGGATCCCAAGGTGATCAACAACATTGCGATCCTCTATACCGACCTCGAACAGATCCCGCAGGCCATCAAGGAATACGATGACTATCTGAAGACCAATCCTACGGCCAGTTCCAAGTTTCAGACCTACAAGAACATGGGTGCTCTCTATGAGAAAATCAAACAGAATCAGAACGCCGCGAAGGCTTACGAAAACGCGCTTGGCGTGAAATACGACTCCAAGATCGCCACCAAACTGATGGTGATGTATTTCGACATGAACAACTACGGTCAGGCCAAAGCGAAGATCGATCGGTTACTCAAAGACGATCCTGCCGATACCGTAGCGATCTATTTCAAAGCTCAGATTCAGTACAAAGAAGGCGACAAACAAAACGCACTCGCCAACTTCAAGAAAATCCAGTCCGATCGTACGTATGGTGAAAGTGCGAAAGGATTTATCAAGAGTATCGAATCGGAGATGTAATACGTAACCCATACCACTGACCTTGAAAGGAGACATGATGAAGTACCTGATGTTATTGCTGATTATTGCCATGGTGTTACTCGCAGCTTGCGACGACCGTGACACGGACGCGCCCGAGATGACGGTAGTCCCATCCACTACTGAATTGTATAACGAAGGAAATGATCAGAACTACGCTGATATCATGATCGATCTGGATGGCGATAACGCCTCGACGGACAGCGTACGCATCAATGTCGAATACGATACTTCGCTGGGCACTTTCAACCCGGACGGAGATTATGCCGGAAACGCGTATTTTATCAGAACGAACTCCCAGGGTGTCGCGACGGGAAACCTTCACGGTGAAGGATTCTGCGTATGGCGATGTCCCGGTGACATTCTCGATGGACGTTTACCCGAGCGTAACTCAGACGATTCACTTCGATGTAATCGATATCCCGGAGATCGGTCTGACTGCCTCGCAGGGACAACATACCTGCTGACGGCAGCACGATGACGGATATTTACATACAACTCACGAGTGATTCCGATAATATCGGGGATCAGTGGATCGATATCTCATCGGATCTGGTGGTGTCTGCCGATTCGGTACAGACCAATTCGGATGGATACGCCACCATACAGGTTCAAGCTCCCGGTGTGGCCGATGTATATTGGGTCACGGCGGAGTTGCGCGAACATCATAAAATTGAGACAATCTATCTAACCTATACAGCACCGTAAAGGTTCAGGTCGGTTATCAAAGGAGGAGAACCATGCGTACATTTATAATTGCCGGGAACTGGAAGATGAATAAGTCTTTCGAAGAGACCGACGACTATTTCGAGGGGCTTGCCGAGTACGTATTTGAAAACGACGAGGATATGCAGAAGATCATTCCGGTCGTATGTCCGCCTGCCGTCTATCTCGAGATGGCTACGGATTTTGCGGAAGATCGTTCGTTCTTCGTTGGAGCACAGGATGTCAGCGAACACGAGTCCGGCGCATTCACCGGGGAAATATCCGCGCCGATGCTGAAGTCGCTGGTGGTCAGTTTCTGCATCGTGGGGCATTCGGAACGCAGGAAGTATCCACCATGAGACCGATCAGAACGTGAATGGAAAAATCCCGGATCCTGCAGGAACACGAGATCACGCCCATCGTCTGCATCGGCGAAACCGAAGATGAACGCCGCGATCGTAAGACGGAAGAGGTTCTCGAACGCCAGTTGAAAGGCGCATTCGAGAATATCAATCCCGAGGACGGTGAATTCGTTATCGCCTATGAACCGATCTGGGCAATCGGAACAGGTAAAACTGCGACACCCGACATCGCGCAGGAAGCCCATGCCTTTATCCGTAACTGGCTCAAGGGACGTTTCGGCGAAGAGCTCGCCGGCGAACTTCAGCTACTCTACGGCGGAAGCGTGAATCCGGGCAATATCGAAGCCCTCCTGTCGCAGGAAGACATCGATGGCGCCCTGATCGGCGGTGCGTCGCTCGATCTGGACCAGTACAAGGATATGCTCGCGAAGGCGGTAGAACTGACCGAATAATCTATCAATGTAATTGGAGAATCAATGCTTGATCTTAAATTCATAAGAGAAAACGCGGAAGTGGTCAAACAGGCTGTGTCGAACAAGAACGCAGGCGCTGACATCGATCGGATCCTCGAGTTGGACGAACAGAAACGAACCAAACAGTACGAGTTTGATCAGGTTCGCGCACAACAGAAAATCAAATCGAAAGAGATTGGAAACCGCAAGAAACAGGGACTCGAAGTCGAGTCGGTCATGCAGGAAGTCTCGGCGATGGCGGAGACGATCAAGCAGCTCGGAACCGAACTCGGTGAAATCACGAATCAGCTCGACGCGCTGCTTCTGACCGTGCCGAACCTGCCGCAGGAAGATGTCCCGATTGGTGGCGAAGCGAACAATGCCTTCATACGCGAATGGTGTGAGAAGCGTGCGTTTGAATTCGAGCCGCGGGAACATCAGGAGATTTGCGGGGATACGCTCGATTTCAAGCGTGGCGCCAAGATCACGGGAAGCGGATTCCCCCTGTATCGCGGAAACGCGGCGCTGCTGGAACGCGCGTTAATCAATTACTTCCTCGATAAACACGTTCTCAAACACGGTTACACGGAGATGAAGCCACCCTTCATCGTAAACCGCAAGACCATGACCGGCACCGGTCAGCTTCCCAAGCTGGAAGAGGATATGTATCGCGTGGAGACGGAGGATTTCTTCCTGATTCCCACTGCGGAGGTGCCCGTTACGAATTACTATGCAGACGAAATCCTGAACGAGAGCGAACTGCCTGTCAAGTTCTGCGCCTATACGCCCTGCTTCCGACGCGAAGCCGGTTCGTACGGCAAGGAGACCCGCGGTTTGCATCGCGTCCATCAGTTCAACAAGGTCGAGCTCGTGCAGCTTACCAGACCGGAAGACTCCGCCGCTGCGCTGGAGAGCATTACCTCTTCGGCCGAGGCGATCCTGCAAGAACTGCGCCTGCATTACCGCGTGATGAAGCTCGCCACGGGCGACCTCAGCTTTGCCTCGGCGATCACCTACGACCTCGAAGTCTGGGCGCCGGGCGCGAAACGTTACCTGGAGGTCTCCTCGATCAGCAACTTCAAGGATTTCCAGGCGAGACGCGCGTCGATCCGGTATCGTCGAAGCGAAGACGGGAAGGTCGATTTCGTTCATACGCTCAATGGCTCCGGTCTGGCTACGCCGCGTGTTTTCGTGGCGCTGGTAGAGACCTGGCAGAACGATGACGGCAGCATTACCGTGCCGCCTTGCCTTCGTCCGTATCTCCAGAATCGCGAACGTCTCGAATTCTAAAAAATATTCACGACCTTTTCTGTGCCTGTCGGAGAACCACATCCCGGCAGGCACAGCCATTTCTGCCACTCGCTATATTCCCGCAGGGAGAAAATGAAAATGAGCGCGCTATTCGAGGCCTATAATTTCCCAGTTTGTCATTTGATTTCGTTTTACAAGGACATCAACGAGATCGTTCATTTCCCGGACGGCACATCGACATATGCAGGAATTATCTACTGGGGCAAACCTGAGCATTATACCATGATCGAAGCTGCTGCCGATCTGCTGACTACTCGGGATTTTCCGCGCATTTCCGACGTGTACGAAGCTATCAGAACCCCGGGAAGAACAAAGAAGTTTATGGAAGCGATGGCGATTTCCAACAAGATTGTGAGAATCCTGAAGCACGATATCGAACTGTGGCTACCGAAATCCATTCCACTGGAACGTTTCAAGCTGTTTCAAAAACACCCGGAATATCGTCGGGCGCTGAACGAAATCGGCTTGACTGATCAGCTCGATGTCGTTTCAGAAGGGTGTTTGCCTGAGCTGTGAAAAACTATCTCGAATCAGACGAATCTTGTTGTTGACACCGTGAACGAAATTGTGAAATACTGTGATTGGTATCGAACAGGCGCAAATCTGGATCACATTCGTGCTGCCATATACTACGACATGGGAATGGATACTTGGCAGAAGTGGACACGGCAGACCTCTGAGGTCATCATCTCGACGTTTGCCGAATATATCGATCGGAATTCCGACTGTGGAGAACGATTGATTCCCTACCCGAAAGAAGTGAGAAACGGTATCCTCTGGGCGAGGATACATCAAAATACCTTTTCCGTGATGTGGTAGCGTGAAATCGGCATCTTTATATCGTGCTTGTGAATGGGTTCATTGAGTGTCATGATATTGTGGAAATTCTGAGAAATTCACGAGAAAAAAAGAAAAATTCTCTTGACATCCGGAACCCCATATAGAAAGTGACCGAACCTATTGGCGCTGAAGTGCTGGTGGGTGTTGAACTTTGACAAGAGACAGATAATAGAGTGAAGTGTAAAGAACTTGCGAGAGATTTAGTTGAGCGAGGCGAGCTTTTCATAATGGAGAGTTTGATCCTGGCTCAGGACGAACGCTGGCGGCGTGGATTAGGCATGCAAGTCGAACGCGAACGGGATGCTTCGGTGTCCTTAGTAGAGTGGCGAACGGGTGAGTAACGCGTAGGTAATCTGCCCCTAAGAGGGGGATAGCCCCGGGAAACCGGGATTAATACCGCATGTGTCCAGCACCTATTTTATACTTTATATTGGTGATCCGTCATCGGATGAGAGGTATAAAGTAGGTGCTGGGTAAAGGAGGCCTCTGTTTCAAGCTTCCGCTTGGGGATGAGCCTGCGTCCTATTAGCTAGATGGTGGGGTAATGGCCTACCATGGCGATGATAGGTAGGCGGCCTTAACGGGTGGTCGCCCACACTGGGATTGAGATACGGCCCAGACTCCTACGGGAGGCAGCAGTCGAGAATAGTCTACAATGGGGGAAACCCTGATAGTGCGACGCCGCGTGCGCGAAGAACCCTTTCGGGGTGTAAAGCGCTTTTCTATGTGAGCAATGCCGTACAGGAGAATATTTTGTACGGAGAGATATTAGTATAGGAATAAGCCACGGCTAACTCCGTGCCAGCAGCCGCGGTAATACGGGGGTGGCAAGCGTTGTCCGGAATCACTAGGCGTAAAGGGCAAGTAGGCGGAACGATCAGTCAGGTGTTAAAGGCGTCGGCTCAACCGGCGTGTGGCATTTGATACTGTCGTTCTAGAGTAAGGTAGAGGAAGACGGAATTCCTGGTGTAGCGGTGGAATGCGCAGATATCAGGAAGAACACCGATGGCGAAGGCAGTCTTCTGGGCCATTACTGACGCTGAATTGCGAAGGTGTGGGTATCGAACAGGATTAGATACCCTGGTAGTCCACACAGTAAACGATGTGCACTAGGTGTCGGGGGGGCAGAACCCTTCGGTACCGCAGCTAACGCGTTAAGTGCATCGCCTGGGGAGTACGATCGCAAGGTTAAAACTCAAAGGAATTGACGGGGGCCCGCACAAGCGGTGGAGCATGTGGTTTAATTCGATGCAACGCGAAGAACCTTACCTGGGCTTGACATCCCTCGAATCCGGGAGAGATTCCGGAGTGCCTCTTTGAGGAACGAGGAGACAGGTGCTGCATGGCTGTCGTCAGCTCGTGTCGTGAGATGTTGGGTTAAGTCCCGCAACGAGCGCAACCCCTATCTTTAGTTGCCAACGGTTCGGCCGGGGACTCTAGAGAGACTGCCAGTGTAATAAACTGGAGGAAGGTGGGGACGACGTCAAGTCATCATGGCCCTTATGTCCAGGGCTACACACGTGCTACAATGGTCGGTACAGAGGGTCGCGAAGCCGCGAGGTGGAGCCAATCCCAGAAAGCCGATCTCAGTTCGGATTGGAGTCTGCAACTCGACTCCATGAAGTTGGAATCGCTAGTAATCGCGTATCAGCATGACGCGGTGAATACGTTCCCGGGCCTTGTACACACCGCCCGTCAAGTCAGCCGAGTTGAGTGCACCCGAAGTAGGTGAGCGAACCGCAAGGAAGCAGCTTACGAAGGTGTGCTTGGCGAGGGGGACTAAGTCGTAACAAGGTAGCCGTACCGGAAGGTGCGGCTGGATCACCTCCTTTCAAGGGAGAAATAACGATGTGCCAAGTTTGACGAGATTGATCGCAGTTCTTTACGCACTTCACTTTAATAGAGTTTTTATAGCCGGAGGGCCTGTAGCTCAGTTGGTTAGAGCGCACGCCTGATAAGCGTGAGGTCGGCTGTTCAAATCAGCCCAGGCCCACCATTATCGGGGGATTAGCTTAGTTGGGAGAGCGCCGCCCTTGCAAGGCGGAGGTCAGCGGTTCGAATCCGCTATCCTCCACCAGGATTTTTGGATCATTGAAAGTTTTTATAGATGTGGAATGAAGTGTTTGAAAGAGTACTGAAAGAGTAAAGAAGAAAGGATACTTTTCTGCACGTATGTATATGCTTTCGGGCGTATAGATATGTGACGATTTTGGATAAGAAGTAATGGCATACGGTGGATGCCTTGGCACCTTGATGGCGAAGAAGGACGCGGCTAACCGCGAAAGGCCCCGGGAAGTTGTAAGCGAGCGCAGATCCGGGGGTTTCCGAATGGGGCAACCCGGCAGGGTTTCATACCCTGTCATCCCGAGAGGGAGGCATACGCGGGGAACTGAAACATCTAAGTACCCCGCAGGAAGAGAAAGTAATAACGATTCCCTAAGTAGTGGCGAGCGAACGGGGAAGAGCCTAAACCAGTCATTCATGATTGGGGTTGTGGGGACCACGTTGTAGCACATGCAAACGATAGACGAAGCCGGTTGGAAAGCCGTGCCGTAGCAGGTGAAAGCCCTTTAGTCGAAATTGGTTGTGTGGCTTAGTGGAATCCCGAGTAGCCCGGGGCACGTGAAACCCTGGGTGAATCCGCGAGGACCATCTCGTAAGGCTAAATACGCAAGGTGACCGATAGCGAATAGTACCGTGAGGGAAAGGTGAAAAGCACCCCGGGAGGGGAGTGAAATAGAACCTGAAACCGTATGCTTAACATCAGTCGGAGTCCAGCACTTAATTCATCTCAATGTTGAAGAAGGAAGAATATTGTGAATTGAGACGGGTGAATTAGGTGCTGGATGACGGCGTGCCTTTTGCATAATGAGCCGGTGAGTTAATCTATACAGCAAGGTTAAGTGGTACAGCCACGGAGCCGAAGCGAAAGCGAGTCTTAATAGGGCGTTCAGTTGTATGGATTAGACCCGAAGCCTGGTGATCTACCCATGTCCAGGTTGAAGTCACGGTAACACGGTGATGGAGGACCGCACCAACCGATGTTTGAAAAATCGGTGGATGAGGTGTGGGTAGGGGTGAAAGGCCAACCAAACCAGGAGATAGCTGGTTCTCTCCGAAAGCTGTTTAGGCAGTGCCTTGCAGGAGAGTTATGGAGGTAGAGCACTGAATGGGGTAGGGGGCCCACCAGCTTACCGAACCCAATCAAACTCCGAATGCCATAACTTGCTCTGCAGGAGACAGGGTGCGTGGGATAAGCTTCGTACCCGAGAGGGAAAGAACCCAGACCGTCGGCTAAGGTCCCTAAGTACATGCTGAGTGAGAAAGGATGTGTTATTGCATAGACAGCCAGGATGTTGGCTTAGAAGCAGCCACCATTGAAAGAGTGCGTAACAGCTCACTGGTCGAGTGGTGATGCACCGAAGATGATCGGGACTGAAGCATGTCACCGAAGCCGCGGCTCGATACCCTATGGTATCGGGGGTAGGAGAGCATTCCAGTTGCGTTGAAGGTGAGCCGTAAGGCGAGCTGGAGCGTCTGGAAGAGACCATGCCGGCATGAGTAACGATAAGCTGAGTGAGAAACTCAGCCACCGCAAGCCTGAGGATTCCTGAGTAAAGATAATCTTCTCAGGGTTAGTCGGCCCCTAAGGCGAGGCCGCGAGGCGTAGTTGATGGGAATCAGGTTAATATTCCTGAACCTGTATGTAATGTGATGGGGTGACGCAGTGGTGCACCGGAGACGGGTGTTGGACGTCCCGTTGAACACGTGTAGGAAGTCGGGCAGGCAAATCCACCCGACACGTTTCCGAGGCGTGGGACGAGAGCTTTTAAGCTCGAAAGTCCGGTTATAAACGCTGCCAAGAAATAGCCTCTAAACTTAGTTTCATGCAGACCGTACCGCAAACCGACTCAGGTAGGCGAGGAGAGTATCCTAAGGTGTTCGAGAGACCTCTGGTTAAGGAACTCGGCAAAATGGCCCCGTAACTTCGGGAGAAGGGGCGCCCCGGAAGGTGGACATCCTGCGATGCGAGCCTTCGGGGGCCGCAGTGAAGAGGCCCAAGCGACTGTTTATCAAAAACACAGGTCTATGCAAAGTCGTAAGACACGGTATATAGACTGACACCTGCCCGGTGCCGGAAGGTTAAATGGAGAGGTTAGCCGCAAGGCGAAGCTTTGAAATGAAGCCCCGGTAAACGGCGGCCGTAACTATAACGGTCCTAAGGTAGCGAAATTCCTTGTCGGGTAAGTTCCGACCTGCACGAATGGTGTAACGATTTGGGCACTGTCTCAACCAGGGACTCGGTGAAATTGAAGTGGCGGTGAAGATGCCGCCTACCCGCGAACGGACGGAAAGACCCCGTGAACCTTTACTGCAGCTTGGTATTGTAGTCTGGTATAGTATGTGTAGGATAGGTGGGAGGCTAGGAAACTGGGACGCCAGTCTCGGTGGAGCCGACGTTGAAATACCACCCTTATTGTATTGGGCTACTAACGGGCATAGTTACCCTGTGTCCGGACATTGCCAGGCGGGCAGTTTGACTGGGGCGGTCGCCTCCAAAAATGTAACGGAGGCTCACCAAGGTTCCCTCAGGCTGGTTGGTAATCAGCCAAAGAGCGTAAAGGTATAAGGGAGCTTAACTGCGAGACCGACGGGTCGAGCAGATGGGAAACCAGGTCTTAGTGATCCGGCGGCTCTGTATGGAAGGGCCGTTGCTCAAAGGATAAAAGGTACTCCGGGGATAACAGGCTGATACCGCCCAAGAGTTCACATCGACGGCGGTGTTTGGCACCTCGATGTCGGCTCAACTCATCCTGGGGCTGAAGGCGGTCCCAAGGGTTCGGCTGTTCGCCGATTAAAGAGTTACGCGAGCTGGGTTCAGAACGTCGTGAGACAGTTCGGTCCCTATCCTTCGTGGGCGTTGGAAATTTG
This sequence comes from Cloacimonadales bacterium (SeqCode), assembly GCA_963666875.2. Classification (GTDB taxonomy): domain Bacteria; phylum Cloacimonadota; class Cloacimonadia; order Cloacimonadales; family JAIOQZ01. The sequence continues at coordinate 20,286 of CAXXPU010000018.1, read as the reverse complement.
AGGAGATCTGCATTTAGTACGAGAGGACCGGTGTGGACGAACCTCTGGTGTATCGGTTGTGGCGCCAGCTGCATTGCCGAGTAGCTAAGTTCGGAATGGATAACCGCTGAAAGCATCTAAGCGGGAAGCCAACTCCAAGAAGATTTCCCCATCAGACACGTTGAAGACTACAACGTTGATAGGTCACAGATGTAAGCGCAGCAATGTGTTCAGTCGAGTGATACTAATAAGTCGATCGTCTTATCCTTTTCTTTCTTCCTACACCCTGAAAGAACTCCAACTTACGCTTCATTCCATTATCATCTATCAGTTTACCAAAATGCCCAAGGGCATGATTGTGGTGGCTCTGGCGGTGAGGTTACACCTGTTCCCATCCCGAACACAGCCGTTAAGCTCACCAGCGCCGATGGTACTGCTTTGGCAACGAAGTGGAAGAGTAGGTCGCCGCCACAATCATGCCCTTATTTTTTTTCAGAATAAAGAAGTTAGAAGTCAGAAGATAGAATGGAGACAGGTTGTCATCCAGAGCAGTGTCAAAGGACAGAAGACATAATATAGAAAAGGTGCCCCACACTGCTGGTTGCACTCGACTGCCGGGCGCGCAGGATACACACCTTGAGTAATACATTTTTTCCTTGCCTTTTTTTCTGTTGCCGACCAAAATACGATTCTATAATGATAAAATCCATCGGAGTTACAATGAATCGTATTGTTACTACGTTATTTGCAATTGCATTATGCTCGATTCTGGCTGCACAGACCCTCGAAATCACCGACTTCCAGCGCGTTGATAACGACATGACTGCGCGCGTCAACGCACCCAGGATGGATAACTACGGCAAGCCCATGGCGCTTCTCAAGATAGCCACAGCGCTGACTGGCGTATCCGTGACCGGGACGGGTTTCTGCGAAGTCGAAGCACACACGGGCGAAGTATGGGTGTATGTCAATGACGGCACCTTCAATATCAAGATCGCCGTGGAAGGTTACGAAAGACTCGTCTATAACCTGCCCGAGACCGCTAAATCATCGACGGTCTATCGCATGAAGCTGAGAGGAGATAATCCGCTCGAACAGATTTCGGTGATGTTCACTACCGACCCCAGTGGGGCGGAAATTATAATCGATGACAGGTCAATTGGAAAAACGCAGAATGGCAGATTAGGCGCAACGATCGGATCTGGAAAGCACGCACTGAAAATTGTACTCGATGGCTTCGAGACTGTCGAAGATGATCTTGATATCCGAGTTGGCAACCAGGGATTCGATTACAGGCTGGACCCAGCGATGGATGCGGCTGTAACCATCGAGAGCGATCCTGCAGGAGCAACGGTTTATGTCAAGAATGTGAAATTCGGCGAGACGCCGGTAAGCGGCTTCTTCCCTGAAGGCACGTACGATATCCGCATTGAGAAGATAAGCTATCGGACTATCGAAGAGAAGATCACAATCACTGATCCGACTACGAGACGATACACACTCACGGATGTACGATCCATCCTGACGATTAACACTCATCCCAATGCGACGGTCTATCTCAACGATGATGAAGGTCACAAGGGTGGTGTGTCTAATCTCAAGCTTGAGCCGCAGATGTTGAACGTTCGGATTGAGATGCCGAAAGCAGAGACGATCACCAGGCAGATTTTGCTCGAAGAACAACAGCAGGTTACGAAGGATCTCTATCCTGAAGTGCAGACTGGAACGATTACGGTGAACGTCATTCCTGCAGATGCGAATGTGGAAATTACCGGAGACTCAGGAGAACACTATTCATCGACGGGTAAAGGTGTGTTTCGCGATGTCCCCGTAGGTAAATACGAATTGCGGATTACTGCAAGTGATTACAAGACGCACATGGAGTCCTTTAAGCTTGCGTTGGATGAAACGGTGAAGAAACAGGTGGCGTTGACGCTGGAAAAGGATAGAGCGGGAGAAGAAACACCGACTACAATTCATTCAGAGATGCTAAAAACACTTCCTGTCTCGTCTAATCGTGATAGTTCATTCAATCCCAAGCATTTAGATGTCGAATTCTTCTTCAGTATGGAATTTGGTGGAGAGTCAGAATTTTCAGATGGATATCATGCGGAATCGGAAAATACATACACAATAGCAAGTGAGCTTCACTTCCCTGTTATCAAAAAGAAAACGGTAGCATTTCTTCTAGGTGGTGGTTTCGGAATACAAGCTCCTCGTCATCTAATAAAGAAGGGCGAAGAACTGACAGCTAGCTTTGTTCCGCTATATATTTCTACCAGATTTGGGTATGATCTCTCCAGAATTTTCCGACATGAGGTAATCGTTCATCTTGGATATAATCTGATCATTATAGATGATGATATTGCCCAGGATAAAGCAGGATTATACTTCGGATTTGGAACAGGTATTAATACTGAAATTGGAGTAATGGCGGAAATTCTATATCTTGAACACCACGCAAATTTGTTATATACACATATCAAACAAACCGAATGGTCATTCCGCCTTGGCTATCGATTGGGTATATAGTACCGAATCCGAAGAATAAAGGCATTGATTTCTCAATGGTTGTGGACGGCTGCGTAGTCGAAACGAGCTTTTCTCTTGACGATAGATGCGAGGGCAAGAAGATAGATCAAAACAGCTAAGAAACACGTGTTCATGGATTTTGAACCAACCCTGGCTGCGCGAGAGTGCGGTCGGGGTTTTTTCTTTGGAGGAAAGATGTTTAGAAAAGCAATGTTGGGTCTGCTGGCGATCATTCTGCTGGCGTCCTGCACGAAGGACACGGAGAAAATCCGGCTCGGTCTGATCAGACCGTCGTTGAATCATCTGCCGGTGTTGTACGGACTGGATCACGGCATCATCGATTCGACGCAGGTGGAAATACACTATTTCAGTTCCGGCTGGGAGACAAACGAAGCGCTGGTCGCGGGAAAGCTCGATGCGGCGATCATGCCTTTCACCTACGCCTGGACGGATGTCTCCAGAGGCTTGCCGGTCAAGGTGATGTCGTTTCTGGAGCGCGAGAGCGACGGTGTCGTGACGAGGATTGAAAATCGCGATCTGGCGTCTCTGAAGGGCGCGAAGATCGGCGTCCTGCGCGCGTCCACGCTGGATATCTTCGCGCGGATATTGTCGGACAAAGAGCAACTCGAATGGTCGTACGTGCCGTTCCGGTCGCCGATCGAGATGGCGGCTGCGTTGCAGGCGGGAGAGGTCGATGCGCTGAGCTTTTACGTACCGCCGATCTTCAAGATGGGCAATGATTTCCACATCGTCGCGTGGTTCAGCGATTACTTCCCGAAGCACCCCTGCTGCGACCTGGTGATTCACGAACTGGCATTGAGTCAGAAGCGCCAGTCACTGCGCAATCTGAAGGATGGAATCCAGCAAAGCGTTCGACGAATGCATGAGGATTCCGCGAACCTGTCCGCGTTCGCCGCGAAACACTTCGATGTTGATATCCCACTGCTTCAGCAGTCCATCGATCACACCTGCTACGAACTTGACCTGGAGGATGGCGGGAAGAAGGTCGAGGCGATGGCGGCGGAGATGATGATTCGGTGCGGATACATCGAACGTACGGTCGATCCCGACAATGTCTATTCCGGTCCGGATGGGATCTAATGCGTTTTGTGTGGGGTTACCTGCTGCTGGTCGGGTTGCTGATATTGCTTGCCGTCAGTGTCGGCATCTCGCCGCTGGATATCTTCACGGTCAGGATGGACTGGCACCGGACAGTCCGCGACATCCTGACTACGTTCGCGCGCGTAACGATCAGTGTAAGCATCTCGTGGATGCTGAGCGTGGTCATCGGCAAGCTGATGCACGCTTCGCGGACGATCCACCGACTATTGATGCCGTCGATCAATTTCATTCGGCATATTTCGCCGTATGTCTGGCTACCTTTTGCAATACTCTGGTTCGGGATCGGCGAGCCGCCGCTGTATTCGGTCATGATCACCGCGCTGGTCTTCACGGGTATCCTGATGGCGTATGAGATGTTTCAAACGGTTCCGGACGAGTATCTGGACGAGGCGATGATCTGCGGAGCGAACAGGCTGAAGATTCTCTGGTTCGTGGAATTGCCCGTTCTGCGATCGAGTCTTTTGAACCTCTATCGCATTCTGTGGGGCGTGGGGTGGACGGCGGTCATTGCGGCGGAAATGCTTGGTGTGCAGGATGGTATCGGGTTTCGACTATTGGACTATCGATTCATTCTGGCGTATCCGCAGATGATTCGTTGCGTGATGATGATTGGTCTGATCGGAGTGCTTGTGGATCGCGTGCTGGAGATGATCGTACGAAAAGTAGAGTGGTAAGCGTGTTGTCCGAGAATGGCTGAACAGATTTCATATTTTTACGTAAAACCTATCCGACACGGGCGATGCAAGATAAGCACATTATTGAACCTGAATCAGAATCATTATCGCAGAAAAAATTTGACAAGTTTCATCGAATTACCCTACTATAAGCCTCAAGAATTCGGGTGACCATCCTCAGACCCGATACGTCATGAAATTGAATTGACCGATAATTAAAATAGAGGGTTGTCTTTTGTCAGACATGTACGTTCAACAGACTATCTATCCAATTCACAAACACATCGACCTTCACGTAACACGTATTTACCAGTCAGGAGCATTTCATGAAGTATTGGGAAACTCCTTTTGGACAGCCGAAGCCTCAGATGGTCGCCGGAGAGGTCGTTATCCTCTCGGAGCGATGCAAAGGTTGCGGTTTCTGCATTGAATACTGCCCGAGGAACGTACTCGAGTTTTCGGAAGCATTCAATCAAAAAGGCTATCATCCTCCCATCACCAAACGTCCGGATCAGTGCACCTATTGCGGGTTGTGCGAGATGATCTGCCCGGACTTCGCGATCTTTATCGTGCAAGCGGAAGGGGATGGCAAACATGTTTAAGAAAAGCAAATTACACGGCGAATTCTTCATGCAGGGGGACATCGCATGCGCCGAAGGAGCTGTATCGGCGGGATGCAGGTTTTTCGGCGGCTATCCGATCACACCCGCTTCTGAGATCGCCGAGCGCATGGCGTACCGGCTTCCGCTTCTGGACGGCGTGTTCGTGCAGTTCGAGGACGAAATCGCCTCCATGGCAAGCATCCTCGGCGCATCGTGGTCGGGCGTCAAATCGATGACTGCGACCTCCGGCCCGGGCATTTCGCTCAAACTTGAGAACATCGGCCTCGGCATCATGATGGAGGTTCCGTGCGTGATCGTCAACGTTCAGCGCGGCGGGCCCAGCACCGGACTTCCCACCCTCTGGGGACAATCCGACATGATGCAGGCGCGCTGGGGATCGCACGGCGACTACATGACCATCGCGCTCTGCCCGAAATCGCCGCAGGAGATGTTCGACCTCACTATCGTCGCCTTCAACTACGCCGAGAAGTACAGGCTGCCGGTCTTCATCCTCACCGACGCCATCGTGGGCCACATGACCGAGAAGGTGATCGTCCCGCACGTCGATGAGATAGACATCTTCGACCGCAGATACACCACGAAAAAACCGGGTGAGTACAACCCCTACGAGGTGGGCGAGAACATGGTGCCGGACTTCGCCAAGGCAGGCGACGGCTATCGCTATCACACCACCGGGCTGACCCACGACGAGCGCGGCTATCCGGTGATGACCGAAGAATGCCAGCTCGAACTCGTCCCCAGGCTGATCAACAAGATCAAGGATCAGGCGGACGATATCATCCTGCTGGAGGAGCGCGACACCGAGGACGCCGACGTGATCGTGGTCGCCTACGGAATCACGGCGCGAACCGTGGTGCCCGCCATCGAGAAGGCGAAGAAAAAGGGTATCAAGGTCGGTCTATTGCGACTGATCACCGCCTGGCCGTTCCCGGAGAAGAGAATTCGCGAACTGGCGCAGAAGGTGAAGGGATTCGTCGTTCCGGAGCTGAACATGGGCCAGATGGTGCTGGAGGTGGAACGCTGCGCGATCAAGTGGGCGTCCGTCAAATCCATACCGCACCCGGGCGGCGGAATTCACGATTTCAACGTGGTTTGCAAAGCCATAGAAGAGGTGGCTTATGAATAACACGACAAATACAACCGAACGCCGACACCCGATGGAAAACCTGCTCCGTATGGACCGAATGCCGCATATCTGGTGTTCCTCCTGCGGATTGGGATCGGACGTGACGGCATTCGTCGATGGACTGAAGAAGGCGGAGGTAGATTTCGACAAGGTCGCGGTGGTATCCGGCATCGGATGCACCGGGCGCGTTGCCGGCTATATCAACCTCGATTCCTATCACACCACGCACGGCAGAGCGATTCCGTTCGCCACCGGGCTGAAACTCGCCAACCGCGATTTGAGCGTGTTCGTCTTCTCCGGCGACGGCGATCTCTTCGCGATCGGCGGCAATCACATGATCCACGCAGCAAGGCGTAACGTGGATATCAACGTGATCTGCGTGAACAACTTCATCTACGGCATGACGGGCGGACAGACGGCTCCCACCACGCCGCTGATGGCGCACAGCTCCACCGCGCCCTACGGAAACTACGAACATCCGTTCAACCTCTGTGGTCTCGCGGCCGCGGCGGGTGCCTCGTACGTTGCCAGATGGACCGCGCTGCATGTGCGAAGGCTCTCCGATTCCATTGCTACCGCCGCGAAGAAGAAAGGCTTCTGTTTCATCGAGATCATTTCGCCATGCCCGACCGTGTTTGCACGCAAGAACAAGGGAGGGACAGGACTCGACCTGCTGAAGGAATTCAAGGAGCGTTCCGTGATCGACCACGACGCCGACCCGACGAATATCCCGATTGACATGAGCGGCGAGATCGTCTGCGGCAACTTCGTGAACATCGATAAACCGACCTTCTGGGAGAATGTCCAGACCGGTATTCGCGATGAGGTGGAACGCGAGAACGTCTATTGGAGGAACCTGTGAAAAACCTACGTGTGAAGATAAGCGGTTTCGGCGGACAGGGCATCATCCTTTCGTCCTACATACTGGGTGAGGCCGCGTCGATCCACGACAGGAAGAACGCCTCCATGACGCAGGCGTACGGCCCCGAAGCCCGTGGCGGCGCGTGCAGCTCGCAGGTGGTGATCTCGGATAACGAGGTCGATTACCCGCTCGTGGATACATCCGACGTGCTGCTGGCGCTATCGCAGGAAGGCTACGACACCTTTTATCCGCATCTAAAGGATGGCGGGACGCTACTCTACGACACGGATCTGGTAACCGAGCTTAAGGACCACGCGCGCGTTAACGCCAAAGCGATTCCGGCGACGCGTATCGCGGAAGAGCTGGGAAAGAAAATCGTCGCCAACATCGTGATGCTCGGTTTCGCCGTTGCGCAGGCGAACGTCTGTTCGTTCGACGCGATGAAGAAGGCGGTGGCGAAATCGGTGCCCAAGAAATTTCTCGAACTGAACATGAAGGCCCTCGATACGGGCTATCAGTATAAAGGGGAGTAACATGCGATATGTGATATCCCGAAAGAAGATGCACAATCCGCTCTTGCAGAAGTTACAGGAACTGAGCGGTCAGAACGTGTTCGATTGCTACCAGTGCGGCAACTGCTCATCCGGTTGCGCGGTGGTCGAGTACATGGACATCAAGCCGAATCAGGTCCTGCGTCTGGCGCAACTGGGCGCGATCGACGAAATCCTGGCGTCCGAGACGATCTGGATATGCTCGACCTGCCTCCAGTGCTCGAGCCGATGCCCGAAAGGGATCGACGTCTCGCGCGTCATGGAAGCCGCCCGAACCATCAATCTTCGTCAGCGCATCGGCGTCGTCGAGCCGACATCCGTCAGCGAAGAAGATTTAAGGGACGTACCGCCGATCGTTCTGGTGAGTGTGTTCCGCAAATTATCCGGATAGAAGGAGACCCTATGAATCTTGCATACTATCCAGGCTGTACACTGAAAAACCACGCGAGCCACTTCGAGCAGTCCGCCATCCGCGCGATGGAGAAACTGGGCATGCCCATGACCGAGATGAAGGACTGGGTATGCTGCGGCACGGTCTATTCACAGACGACGGACGATTTAATGCTCCAACTGGCTTCCATACGAAACCTTTTGCGCGCTGAATCTCAGGGAATAGATGAACTCGCCGTGCTTTGCAGCATGTGTTACAATACAATACGACGCGCGAAAGACTTCATCGACAAGGACAAAGAGAACCTGCGCAAGGTCAACCAGTTTATGTATAAAGAACCGATCGAGTACTCGGGAAGAGTCAAGGTGACGCACCTGCTGCCCATCCTGCGCGATCGCATCACTTTCGAGAAGGTGGCGGAAAAGGTCGTCAACGCGCTGACGGGACTGAAGGTCGGCGCCTACTACGGCTGCCTGCTGGTCAGGCCGGAAGCCTATGCGATCGACGACTTCGAGGATCCGAGCATCATCGAAGACCTATTCACCGCGCTTGGAGCCGACAGCCGCGCGTTCCCCTACCGACTCGAATGCTGCGGCGCGTACCAGACCATCACGCGTAAGGACGTCACCGCCAAGCGCACCTACGAATTGATCAATTCCGCGTGGGAAACCGGCTGCGAGACGATCGTAACAAGCTGTCCATTATGTGCGTTCAATCTCGACCAGCGTCAGAAGCTGGCGCAGGAGACCTTCCATACGTTCAGAACCATGCCCGTTTTCTACTTCACCGAGCTGATGTCCATCGCGTTGGGCGGCGGCTGGGACGAGGACTGGGTAAGGCTGCACGAGATCGATCCGAGACCGCTCCTGCGTGAAAAGGGACTGCTTCCGGAGGTGAGATCATGAAGAAGATCGGCGTATTCATCTGCCATTGCGGCGTGAACATCGGCGAGATTGTCGATGTCGAGAAACTCACCCGTCAGATCGCCAACTACCCCGGCGTCGAGCACGTCGAAAACTACATGTTCCTCTGCTCCGATCCCGGTCAGAACCGCATCAAGCAGGCGATTCAGGACAAATTCCTGGAGGGGATCGTTGTGGCTGCGTGTTCGCCCGTACTGCACGAATCGACCTTCCAGAACGTGCTCGAAGAATCGGGACTGAACAAGTACCAGCTCGAGATCGCCAACATCCGCGAGCAGTGCAGTTGGGTTCACACCGACCGCGTGATGGCCACGCGCAAGGCGAACCTGGTGATCAAGACCGCCATCGAGAAGCTCAAACTCAACGAATCGCTGATACCATCAACCGCGCCGCTGACCAAGAAGGCTATGGTGATCGGTGGCGGTATCGCGGGAATCCAGACGGCGCTCGACATCGCGGAAGGCGGTTACGAGGTGATCCTGGTGGAGAAAAAGCCCTCCATCGGCGGTCACATGATCCAGTTGTCGGAAACCTTTCCGACGCTCGACTGCTCGCAGTGCATCCTTTCTCCGAAGATGGTGGCGCTGGCGAAGCACAAGAACATCAAGCTTTACGTCAACAGCGAGATCGAATCGATCGAGGGCTTTATCGGTAACTTCGATGTGAAGGTCAGGCAGAAGGCGCTCTACGTGAATCCCGATGTCTGCAATATGTGCGGCGACTGCGCGGACGCCTGTCCGGTGCTGGTTCCCGCGGAGCACGAGGAGGGACTCGCCTGGCGCAAGGCTATCTATATGCCGTTCCCGCAAGCGATTCCGGCGACGTTCACGCTGGACGAGGATAGTTGCCTCGGTCTGGAACCCATCGCGTGCGGAAAGTGCCGTGAACGCTGCGATGCCAAGGCTATCAGCTACGACGCCAAGCCGACGATTTTCAAGGAGAAAGTCGGCGCGGTGGTGCTGGCGACCGGCTACGACCTCTATCCGATCGAGAAAATCGCGGAGTACGGCTACGGCAAGTACCCGGACGTGATCACGAGTCTTCAGTTCGAGCGCATTCTGTCGGCTACCGGGCCGACGCACGGCGAGGTGCGAAGACCGTCCGACGGCAAGGTTCCCAAGGAGATCGTCTTTATTCAGTGCACTGGTTCGCGCGATCCGGAAAGGCACCTGCCGTACTGCTCGAAATTCTGCTGCATGTACACGCTCAAGCATGCCAAGCTATACAAACACAAGGTTCACGACGGTCAGCCGTACGTGTTCTACATCGATATCCGGGCCGGCGGAAAGCGGTACGAGGAGTTCGTGCAGCAGGCGGTTTCCGAGGAGGAGGTGGTCTATGTGCGCGGCAAGGTGGCTCGCATCTACCCGCACGGCGATCAGCTTCGCGTCTTCGGGATCGACACGCTGTCCAGCAAGCGCATCGAGGTGGACGCCGATCTGGTGGTGCTTGCGATGGGCGTGGTGCCCAGCTACGGCACCGACAAGCTGATTCACGAACTCAAGATCAGCTCGGACAGCGCGGGATTCTTCACCGAGGCGCATCCGAAGCTCAGGCCGGTGGAGAGCCTCCAGGCGGGATTCTTCCTGGCGGGTTCGTGTCAGGGTCCGAAGGATATTCCCGATTCGGTCTCGCAGGCGTCCGGAACCGCCGCGAAGGTGCTGGCGCTGCTGTCGCATGATGAGATTCAGCATTCGCCGATCGTGGCGACGGTCGATCAAGACCACTGCTCCGGTTGCGGAATCTGCATCGGACTGTGTCCGTATGGCGCGCGTGAGAAAGATCCGCGTCTAGGCGTGGTGGTTGTGAACGAGATTCTGTGCGAGGGCTGCGGAGCCTGCATCAGCGGATGCCCGTCCGGAGCCGCGCAACAGAAGAACCTGACCGACATGCAGATCGAGAATATGATTCACATCATCGCGAGTCATAGTATCAGTTCGGAGATATAGTGCTTCGATACGTGTTTGATCCTTCGACTCCGCTCAGGATGACAAACACTACTCAGCACGACAGATAGCTTGTAACGAGTGTCACCCTGAGCGAAGTCGAAGGGTCAGGATGACACGCAAACGGAAGAACAGCGGAAAGGGTGCAATATGGAAAAGTTCGAACCGAAAATCGTCTGTTTTCTCTGCCAGTGGTGTACGTACGCCGGCGCCGACCTTGCCGGAACGTCACGACTGAAGTATCCGCCCAACGGCATCGCGATCAAGACGCTGTGCTCGTCGCGCGTCGATCCGCAGCACATCCTCATGGCGTTCAAGGAAGGCTGTGACGGTGTGTTCATCGGCGGATGCCACCCAGGGGACTGTCATTATCAGTCCGGGAACTACAAGACATTGCGCAAGAGTATGTTGCTCAAGAGGACGCTGGAGCAGTTCGGGATCGAACCCGAGCGATTCCATCTGGAATGGATATCGGCCAGCGAGGGTAAGAAATTCCAGACGGCGATGAACGAATTCACGGAAAGGATACGGAAGCTCGGGCCGATGCCCAAGGTCGGGATCGAGCTGGAATAGCCAACTTCAATGTGAACCATGGAGGATTGGATGAACAAACCGAAAATCGGTTTTTACTGGTGCGCTTCGTGCGGCGGCTGCGAGGAAGCGATCGTTGACCTGCACGAAAAGATACTGGACGTGGTGGCGAAGGTCGATATCGTCTTCTGGCCCTGCGCGATGGACTTTAAATACTCGGACGTGGAGGCGATGAAAGACGGCGAGATGGCGGTCTGCTTCATCAACGGCGCCATCCGTACCGACGAACAGGCACACATGGCGAAGTTGCTCCGGCAGAAGGCGCAGCTCATCGTCTCGTTCGGCGCCTGCTCGCAGATCGGCGGCATCCCCGGACTGGGCAATTTCTGGGATCGGGAGACCATCTTCCGAAGCTCGTATCTGGACAAATGCCCGTCCGTCGATAATCCGCAAAAGACCGTGCCGCAGACGGAATGCGAGGTGCCGGAGGGAAAGCTGACACTGCCCGGATTCCACAACGACGTCAAGACGACCGACCAGGTGATCGAGGTCGATTACTACCTGCCCGGATGTTCACCCGCGCCGCATCTGACCATGAACGCGATCATGAGCATCCTGCGCGGCGATCTGCCGGAAAAAGGATCGGTGCTCGGGCCGACCAAAGCGCTCTGCGATACCTGTACGCGCAACGACACCAAGCCGGACAAGATATCGATCAACGAGTTCAAGCGTGTGTCCGAGGTGATCCTCGACCCGGAGAAATGCTTCCTGACTCAGGGCGTGATCTGCATGGGGCCGGTGACGCGCTCCGGTTGCGGCGAGGACGGCGAAGGCCGCTGCATCAAGGCGAACATGCCCTGTCGCGGCTGCTATGGCCCGATCGACGGCATCATCGACGTCGGCGCGAAGATGATCTCCGCCATCGGCTCGATCGCCGGGCTGGATGGGGAAGAGGAGATACCGGAAGCCAGGACGAAAAAGCTCATGGACAGCATCGTCGATCCGGCGGGGACGTTCTACCGGTTCGCGCTGGCGAAATCGCTTTTGGGTAGAAGACTTATGAAGGAGCACGTATGAAAATCGTCACCATCGATCCCATCACGAGGCTTGAAGGACACGGCAAGATAGAAATCTTCCTGGACGATAACGGAAACGTCGGCAACGCCTACCTGCAAATCCCGGAGTTGAAAGGCTTTGAGCAGTTTTGCATCGGGCGACCGGTCGAGGAGATGCCGCGCATTACGCCGAGAATCTGCGGCGTGTGTCCGATGGCACATCACATGGCCTCCACCAAGGCGGCCGACGCCGTCTATAAGCTCACACCGACCGAGACCGCGCGCAAGCTGCGCAACCTTGTCTATAACGCCTATATCTTCGAGGATCACATGCTGCACTTCTTCTTCCTGGGCGGACCCGATTTCGTGGTGACGCCGGGCGCTCCCAAAGCGGAGCGGAACATTCTGGGGGTGATCGGCAAGGTCGGACTCGAGATCGGCGGACAGGTCATCGCCATCCGCAGAAGGGTGCGCGACATGGTGCAACACCTTTTCGGGCGCATCATCCATCCGGTGGGCGGGCTTCCCGGCGGCGTATCGAAGCCGCTGACCGAGGAGAAACGCCTGGAATTCCTGAAAACTGCGCAGGAAGCGGTGGAGTTCACCAAATTTACCCTGAAAATTTTTGAGGACATCGTGCTGAACAACAAGACCTACCTCGATCTGATCGTGGGCGACATCTACAAGCACGAGACCTACTACATGGGGCTGGTCGATAAGGATAACAAGGTCAACTTCTACGACGGCGACGTGCGTGTGGTCGATCCGGACGGCAAAGAGTACGCGAAATTCACGCCGCCCGAATACCTCGACCACATCGCGGAGCACGTTGAGCCGTGGAGCTACATGAAGTTCCCGTTCCTCAAGAAGATCGGCTGGCAGGGCTTTATCGACGGTAAGGAGAGCAGCGTCTATCGCGTGGCGCCGTTGGCGAGACTGAACGCCTCCGAGGGCATGGCGACGCCGCTGGCGCAAGCGGAATACGAGCGCATGTACGAGATGCTCGGTGGCAAGCCGAGTCACTACACGCTGGCATTTCACTGGGCAAGGCTGGTCGAAGTCATGCAGTCAGCGGAGGACATGGTGCGGCTCCTGAGCGATCCCACCATCACCTCGCCCGACATCCGCAATCTACCCACAGAGACGCCGACGGAAGGCGTTGGTATTGTAGAAGCTGCACGCGGTACTTTAATCCATCACTATAAGACAGATTCCAAGGGCATCATCGTGGCCGCCAACCTCATTGTGGCGACGGTGAACAACTCCGCCGCGATGTCGATGTCGATCGCCAAGGCCGCGAAGATGCTGATCCGCGACGGGGTGGTCAACGACGAGCTTTTGAACATGGTCGAGATGGCGTTCCGTCCGTATGATCCGTGCATGGCCTGCGCGACGCACTCGCTACCGGGCAAGATGCCGCTCGTGGTGAATGTCCACGACGTTTCTGGAGACATCGTCAGGCAGTTGAAGAGGGATTAGCTCCAACTTCCGATTGTGGCACGAAGTGACTCATCTGAATGTTGGAGCCAAACATTCGGAAGACCTCGCTTCGCTAAACTGGTATTTGCAAGCAAATACTACGGCTTAGCTCGGACATTCAGAAGTTTGGCTTTGGACTATGAAAACACTCATACTCGGACTCGGTAATCCGATCCTTTCCGACGACGGTATCGGCGTGCATGTCGCGCGCGAGATCAAGCATCAACGGCCGGAGCTCGACGTGCTGGAAGCCAGCGCGGCGGGATTTCGCGTGGTCGATGAGATGCTCGACTACGACCGCGTGATTCTGATCGACTCCATCGTCACGGGACAGATGCCCGTGGGAAGCGTCTTCGAACTGACAAGAGAGCAATTCCGCAACGCCAGTCATTATTCCTCGCCGCACGACATGGGGCTTTTCGAGGCTTTCGATCTGATGCAGAAACACGGCGCGAAACTGCCCGAAAAACTGATCATCATCGCAATCGAGGTCAAGGATATCGACACCTTTTCGGAACAATTCACGCCGGAGGTGGAGACGGCCTTGCCGGAAGCTGTCAAGATGGTGCTTGCATTGTTGCCCTCATCCTAACCTTCTTCCGCAAGCAGGAGAAGGAATTTAAAGGTGCCGAATACTCTTCGCTCCCTCGCCCATGAAATGGGAGAGGGTCGGGGTGAGGGCCTTACTCCATAAAGCTCTCGAAAAACCGCTTCAGTTTGCTATATTCATCGCATTTCGCCATAATTGTTTCCTCGCACAATCTTCATTTTGCATTCGTTACGGCGGACTGTTAAGATCTGAATAAAGGCATGGTTAACGATGCATGTTGAGGGTGTCGAATTGGTGTTTTTCGTTCATCATGCAATGCGCCGGAAGATTTCGAATACGAGAAAACTTGACGAGTAATGAGTTATCGTTGAATTTACCTTTTTATATGATAACAAGGGAGGAACCATGGTCGATCTGGTATTTATGGGAATCCAGGGTAGCGGTAAAGGCACCCAGGCCGATATGATCCAGGAGCGTCTGGACTTGTTCCATATCAGCATCGGAAACGAATTCCGGTGGCATATCAAGCATGGAACCAAGACCGGTGAAGAGGTGCGCCATTTCATCGAGAATGGTTTACTGGTCCCGGACAAGATCGTGTTCGAAGTAATCGATAAAAAGATGCTGGAATGTCCGAAAGGATTCATTCTGGATGGTTTTCCTCGCAACCTCGCGCAGGCAGAATTTCTCAACGAGCATTACCCAATCGATTCCGCGGTGCTTTTCCAGTTATCCGACGAAAAGGCGATGGAGCGATTGACGGCGCGGAGAATCTGCGTCAACTGTCATGCCGATTTCAACGTTCTGTTCCGCAAGCCCAAGGTGGAAGGAATATGCGACCACTGTGGCGGGGAATTGATACGTCGCAGCGACGATAATGAAGAAGCAATTGCCAAGCGCATTCAGGATTTCCACAATCAGACCGACCAGGCGATCGAGTATTTCCGCAAGCAGAACAAGCTGGTCGTGATCGACGCGGACCAGAAACCGGACGCGATTCATCAGGACGTACTGCGCGCGCTCAAAGAACGGCATATCCATTTGAGTTGAATGAGTAAAAAAGAAAGCAAGAATCACATTGCAGAGGGATTCCACGCTGTTCTGCATTTCATCAATCGGCTCGCGTGGTCGATGCACTGGCTACTGCACCTTTTCGCACTGGTCAGTCTGACAGCGTTGCTTCTGAGCTACCACTTCTCCGGCGATCAGAATTTTCTCGCATTCTCCAAGATCCTATCCGTTTCCGCGATGTCCTATTTTATCGCCTATTTGCTGATGCGATTGATCGGTCATGGATTTTCACCTCGTTATATCCGGTCGATGCTGATCGATCTTTTCATCGTCGCCGCGCTTGTCTTTACACATTTCCGCGGTCTTCAGTTCTTCAGTCTCTATCTGATCGGCAGACAGACATACATGATTGTGAAGACATTCGCCAACATCAGCTACAATGAGAAGATCTACCGCAAGCTGTCGGCCAATCCGCCGATTTTCTTCTTGCTCAGCTTCCTGGTGGTGATCCTCATCGGATCGTTTCTGCTTTCGCTGCCCTGGGCGGTGAGTGAAGGCCATCACAGCGACACACCCTATCTGGACGCGCTCTTCACCGCCACGTCCGCCACCTGCGTAACCGGACTCATCGTGCAGGACACCGGCAGCTATTTCTCATCGTTCGGGCAGATCATCATCCTGATCCTGATTCAGGTGGGCGGTCTGGGGATTATGACCATATCCACGACATTCGCCATCCTGCTGGGCGAAAAGCTGACCCAGCGCAGCGAGAACGTGATGAAGGACGTGATGGGCGAATCGAACCGACTGGACATGCTCGCCCTGCTCAAGGACATTCTCCTTGTGACCATGCTTTTCGAGATGGGCGGTGCCGTCATATACTACTTCATGTTCAAGGGACATCCGATGGTGCCGAATTCGGTGGGATATTTCGCGATATTCCATTCCATCTCGGCATTCTGTAATGCCGGATTCAGCCTGTTCAGCGACAGCCTGATGCAGTTCAAGAGTTCGCTGGGCGTGAACCTGATCACCATGTTCCTGATCATCGTGGGCGGTATCGGCTTCTCGGTGCTGGTCGATCTGCGCCGGAATGTCCTCATGAAATACAAACCCACGCGCTTGTCGTTGCACACAAAGCTTGTCCTCATGATGACCCTGGCGCTGATCTTGATCGGCTTCGTGGCGTTCTTCCTTTCGGAATACAATCACACTATGCGCGATTTCTCCTTCCTGGAGCGACTGTTGGCGTCACTGTTCCAGTCGGTGACCACGCGTACGGCCGGCTTCAACACCATCGACAACGCACAGCTCAGCAATTCGTCGGTGTTCGTCACCAACCTGCTGATGTTTATCGGCGCGTCGCCCGGATCGACCGGCGGCGGCGTCAAGACGACCACCTTCGCGGTGATTCTTCTCTCCGTGCTGGCGATCATCAAGGGCGGGGAAGGCGTCTCCATCTTCAAGCGCCGCATATCCGACGAGATGCTCAAGAGGGTGCTGGCGCTGATCGCGACCTCGATCGGCTTCCTCTCCATCATGATCTACCTGCTGCTCATTTTCGAGACGACCCCGCCGGAAAAGGTGGTAGTCAGCGAGACGCGAGAGACCTGGCAGACATCGTTTCCGTTGCAGATGTCACCGCTGGCGGATAGCCTGAGCGACTCGACAGCCGTTTCGGTTCCGCAGACGGTCGTACGCAACGAAACAGTGCAGAAAGAGCTCGAATGGAGCGAGAAGAAATCGTTCCGCAAGATCGTTTTCGAAGCGTTTTCGGCGTTCGGAACGGTGGGACTTTCGATGGGTATCACCGCCGATCTGACCTACGGCGGTAAGATCATCATTATCCTTCTAATGTATCTGGGAAGGGTGGGACCGTTGACGTTGATCTTCGCGCTGACACAGTCCAAAACGAAAAAAACGCTTGCATATACGGTCGAGAAAATTTCAATAGGATAAACAACGGACTACGACGGAGTAACGAGGTATCGTTATGGCAAAATTTCTGGTAATCGGAATGGGAAAATTCGGGATGACGGTCTCATCGACGCTGTTCAAGAACGGTGCGGATGTGACGGTCATCGACTCGGATCAGAAGCTTATCGACGAGATCAAGACCAGCGTGACAGCCGCGATCTGCATGGACAGCACCGACGAACAAGCGCTCAAACAGGTCGGTGTCGATGACATGGACGCGGTGATCCTGGCGATCGGCAACAACATCGAGGTCAGCGTACTCACCAGCGTGATCCTGACGCGTCTCGGCGCGGCCAACATCCACGCGAAGGTCGATAGCAAGCTGCACGCGCGCATCCTCGAGCTGATCGGTGTGAAGCACATCGTTTTCCCGGAAGAACAGATCGGACTCGAACTGGCGCACTCGCTCCTCTCGCGCAACGTGATCCGCTACTACAACCTCGCCACAGGACACTCCATCGTGGAGATATCCGTGCCCGACAGCTACGTCGGCAAAACGCTTCAAGACCTCGCGCTGCCGGCGAACAAGGGCGTCCACATTGTCGCCATTAAATACAGATCACCTGACCGTGTCGGAAGACGGGCGAAAACAAGCTGGAGAAACGGATCAACGACTTGCCCGGCGCCAACGACGTGATCAAGGAGGGCGACCAGCTCGTCCTGCTCGGTCCGGAGCCGCGCATCAACGAAATCATCAAAGAAACGATGAAGGACTGACAGCATGAAATACTTCATCACCCGCAAGATTCGCTATTTCATCATCGTGATGCTGCTGCTCGCGGCCGCGCAGGCGATGGTCATGTGGCTGACCATGACGACGCACGACAAGGCGATGCGGTCGATCAGCGACGCCAACATGCTCAAGGAACGCGCCGACCTGATGCAAAAGGATATCAGCAACATCATTTGGATATTCCTGTTTCTCTACTTCCTGATCGCGATCGTCTTCTTCTTCTACATACCGGTTTTTCTGCACCGTGGATTCACGGATGTCATCAAGCTCCTGAAGGAGATCACGCGTGGCAACTACAACCTCGACATCGACGAGACAGAGCTGTCGCAACGCAATGACGAGGACGTCATGGAGCTCATCGTGCAGATCAAGAAGATGCTCAACTCGGTCATCCATTTCGATCAGGCGAAAAAGGAGAAGATCATCGAGCACATGAACCGCATCCTCAGCCTCCTGAAGCTGGCGGAAAACGGATTCATCATCCTCGACATCGACGGCGGCATCAAGTTCCTGAGCGACAACCTGAACGACGTGTTCCCGCTCCTGGCGGAGAACCTCAATATTTTCGATTCGAGCTTCCAGCCCGAGGTCAACAACAGCATCGTCAAGTACGGTCTGCCCATCCTTCAGAACCGAAGCGCTCACGCGCCGCAGCAGTATTTCATCCCGTCCCTGAAGCGCCATATCACGCTCAAGAGCAGCATGGTGCGCGATGCGGGCGGTATGCCGATCGGCGTCGTAATCGGAGTGTTCAACATCGACCGCAAGAAGGGCGGTAAAGACGCCGAAGAATCATGAAGATCATCTGTGACGATCCGTCGAGACCACGCATCGATAAATACCTGAGTTCGCTTGAAGTAGAGGCTTTATACTCCCGTACGCTGATCGAACGTCTGATC
This sequence comes from Cloacimonadales bacterium (SeqCode), assembly GCA_963666875.2. Taxonomy (GTDB): domain Bacteria; phylum Cloacimonadota; class Cloacimonadia; order Cloacimonadales; family JAIOQZ01. Next base: position 1,322 of record CAXXPU010000018.1, on the reverse strand, counting down.
GGGGAGAAGAAGGTGACTGTAAACGGCAAGCCGGTCAAGAAAAGCCATCCGCTGGAAGCTGGTGATACGATTGAGATCGAGCTGCCCGAACCTGTAGCCACGGAAATCGAGCCGGAAAACATACCACTGAACATTCTCTTCGAAGACGAATATCTCATCGCAATCGACAAAACCGGCAGGACTCACCGTGCATCCTGCGCCCGGCAACCACAACGGGACGCTTGTCAACGCGCTGGTTCACCACTTCGGTGAGAATCTGGCGTCCGGTAGCGACCCAACGCGTCCCGGGATCGTGCATCGCCTGGACAAGGACACCAGCGGGATCATGCTGGTGGCGAAGGACGATCGTACCCACTCGCAGCTTTCGCAGATGTTTCAGCTCCGGCTGATCGAAAAGCACTACCGCGCGCTGACCATCGGCGTGCCGCGCGATGTTCCTCCCGAGATTCGCACCGGCATCGACCGCAGTCACACCAACCGCAAGAAGATGTGCGTCTCGGCGGTTGGCAGGGAGGCGGTCAGTATCTTCCGGGTCGAGATGGGACCTCGACTATTTCGGACTGCTGGACGTCCAAATCCTGACCGGCAGAACGCACCAGATCAGAGTGCACCTGACGCATATCGGTTTTCCGGTGCTCTGCGATCGTACGTATTCGACTCAGAAGCGTGAAATGAGCGCGCTGCCTTCGCACCTGCACAAGCGGATGAAATACCTGTGGGCGAATCACATGAAACGGCAGGCGCTGCACGCGATGTCGATCCAGTTCCGGCACCCGGTCACGGGCGAGGAGATGGAGTTGATTGCGCCAATGCCGGAGGATTTCGTCAAGACGATCAAGTACATTGAAAAGATGTTGGAGTTGTAGAGACCCTCACCCTGACCCTCTCCCACTTCGTGAGCGAGGGGACATCGTGCTTCAGATGGGTTATTCCTAATAGCTCCTTCTCCCGCTTACGGGAGAAGGCGGGGGATGAGAATTACAATCGGCTTATCACTTGACGGATAATCGGGAAAGAAAATGAATAGCCGCGAGGTTGAACATGAACTGTGAAATGAAAGAGAAAAACATGAAAGCATGCAACTGCACGTATCCCTGTTCGAAGAAGGGAAACTGCTGTGAATGCATCCGTTATCATCGCAGCATGGGCGAACTCCCCGCCTGCTATTTCCCCGTGAAATACGAAAAAAACCTACAACCGCTCGATCGAGTATTTTATGGAATTGTTCAACGCGGGAAAAATCAGCTAATCGCAGGCGTAACATACGAGGAGACAATGGAATATACATTCGCGTCGATCGAGGAAGCGATCGAGGATTTGAA
>CAXXPU010000017.1:0-383712 GCA_963666875.2 Cloacimonadales bacterium (SeqCode) | reverse complement strand
TGATCGAGAATCGAGTTGTCAAGTATTACTTGACAACTGCCCTTGATGGCAAGCGATATCGGACGAAATTCTACAACCTCGAAGCAATTCTTGCCGTTGGCTATCGTGTTCGATCTCACCGCGGTACGCAGTTCAGAAGGTGGGCAACAGAGCATCTTAAAGAATATCTGGTCAAAGGCTTCACGATGGACGACCAGAGACTGAAAGATGGGCGCAACATCGGCTCCGACTACTTCGATGAATTATTAGAACGAATCCGGGATATCCGCTCCAGTGAGAAACGATTCTATCGCAAAATCTGTGACATCTACCGCCTGGCAATTGACTACGATTCCAAAGCGCCCGACACGAAACGCTTCTTTCAAACGGTACAAAATAAGCTGCATTATGCCATTACCGGCAAGACAGCTCCCGAGCTTATCGCTGACCGTGCAAATGCCGGACAAGACAACATGGGCTTGAAAAGCTGGAAAGGCGTGAAAGTCCGCAAACAGGATGTAACGATTGCAAAGAATTACCTGAGCCAAGACGAATTGTCGCAACTTAACCGTATCGTGACAATGTACCTCGATTACGCGGAAGATCAGGCGAAGAAGCACCGCCAGATGTACATGAAAGACTGGCGGGAAAAGTTGGATGCCTTCCTGCAATTCAATGAACGGGATATCTTAGACAATGCCGGAAAAGTCTCGCGCGAAGTCGCTGAAGCGCTCGCAATCGAGCAATACGAAGTCTTTCATCAACACCGGCTCGAGCAGGACGACTCCGATATCCGCGAGCTGGAAGAGGTGATGTCGGATTCTTGACACTTGGCGGAATGGCATACCCGGCGAACAAGTATGGCAGGGTGATTTTCAGGGATCTGTCTGAATCACGATTTTCAGGATTAGCATGATTAGCAGGATTGGAGAAGAGAGATGCGGACGGGGACGTCCGCGTTCCATGAAGAGAATAGAGAATCGGTCGTCTGCTATCCTCTCCGCTCTCTTCCCCTTTGCCAAAGGGGAAGAGCTGGAGATGGGTTTCTCTATCCTGGAAATACAGTGATCGTGGAATCATGATTCGGATAAATCAGGATGTAATCGGTGGAATAGCTTGCTCAGCGTTAAACTTCCCGAATGTTTTTTACGCTCAGATTTCATGATATCGAGTATTCAATATCTACAACATTAATTAACGCAAGATCTTGACCTTTTTTGTATTACAAACTTACTTGCCTTGGGACAGTAAACCAAAACTATCTGAAGCTCTGGAGGAAAATATGTCAGGAAAAACTAAAGCATTAGTGCTGGCAATTATTATTGTCGTTGTTTTTATGGCGATGTGCTCATATTCTGCTAGTAAACAAGATACTAACACACAAAATAAAGCAAACAGCAAAAGTAATGAGGACAAATGGTACAGTGGCGGTACACTTCATAAAGCAACTGTTGAGGAATGGAACAAAGCCATCTATCGTAACAAATTGGCAACTGTGGGTGATTGGTTGTATATGCTTAAGTGGAAGAACAGGAAACTAACTGAAGAAGATAGTATGATTATAAAAGAAAAAGCTCAAATTGTCGTGAAATACCTTGACGAACTGGCTAATGACGAAGCGACTCCGAAAAATTTAAAAGTAGCAGAATTGGCATACTACATGATTAAAATGAGTAATGACTTAGGCCCTGAAGAATAGAGTAGCTCAATCTCCCCTCCCCCTCCACACCGCGCAGAGGGGGAATCAAGGCTATCCTTCTCTATCTTCCTACTTCTTCACGCTCTCGAAGGCGGTCTTGACCACGGAGGTCACGGAGGCGATGTCGGTGACGTTGGTGGGGATGATGAGGGTGTTGTTTTCCTTGGCGAGCTTGGCGAAAGATTGAATCCAGTCCTGCGCGATACGGAGTTGCACGGCCTGCTGTCCGCCCGGCTCGTTGATGGCGGCGGCGATTTCGCGGATGCTCATTGCGGTAGCCTTGGCAACGGCTTCGATAGCGTAAGCTTCACCGGTAGCCTCGTTTTCGCGTTTGAGCCGTTCACCCTCGGATTGCTTGATGGCTTCCTGCTTGTTACCCTCGGCTCGGTTGATCCTGGCGAGTTTGTCACCTTCGGAAAGGTAGATTTGCTCGCGCTTTTCCCGCTCGGCGCGCATCTGTTTTTCCATGGCGTCGATGATGGTCGGCGGCGGCGTGATGTTCTTGATCTCGTAGCGCGTTACCTTGATTCCCCATGGGTCGGATGCCTCGTCGATGGCAAGGACGATGGCGGCGTTGATCACGTCACGCGATTCGAAGGTGACATCGAGGGTCGAGCTTACCGATCTCGGAACGCATGGTGGGTCTGCGCGAGCTGGATGATGGCGTAGCGGTAATCGTTGATACCGTAAGCCGCTTTCACGGGATCGTAGATCTTGACGTAGAGGACGCCGTCGATCTCGATCGAGATATTATCCCGTGTAATACACATTTGCGGGTGGCACATCGATGGCGTTTTCCTTGAGCGAGAACTTGTAGGAGACCTTGTCGATGAAGGGAAACAGGATGTGGAATCCGGCCTCGAGTGTCTTCGAATACTTACCCAGGCGTTCGACGATGAAAGCGTGCTGGTTCGGTACGATGCGGATGGTCTTGAAAAAGGTGATGATGACCAGAAGTCCGATAATAGCTAATGCGTATGGCATGATTCCTCCTTACGATTCGATCTTCTCGACCTTGATGGTTATATTCTCGCGCCCGACGATGCGGACAGACTCGCCCTCGGGGATGAGTTCATTCGCCGAAGCGTTCCAGAGCGTCCCCTGATATTTAATCCTGCCGGTGCTCTTCTTCGGGTCGATGGTTTGAATGACCGGCACGACTTTTCCGATATCGAGGTTGAACTCGTTCACGCCGTCGCCCTCCGATTTACCCATGAAGACCTTCTTCATGTAGCGCCTGAGCAGGAACAGCGACGCCAGCGACGCCACGATGAACACAATGACCTGAAAGTTGAATCCACTGGTCAGTCCGACGACAGTGGTGAGTGCGGTGACCATAGCGCCCAGTCCGAAGAACGAGATGACCAGTCCGGGGATCACGAACTCGAGTGCGATGAAAATGATGCCGATGATCAGCCAGATCAGGGCGGGTGACATTCCAAACATATACCCCTCCGATATTTTTGTATAGATGATCACCTGCGCCGCTGAACGTCAATCTTTTTTTATACACGAACCCGACGTACCGCGCGCAGATTCGTCTGATCGCCATCGGAGGCGTGGTGTTATGCGCTTCTATTCACGTGTCCGATAGTCCGGGAAGCGCATTATATCCACGCCGGAGAGGGGATCGGGCGAAGGTGCGTACGGGTGCGGAACCCGCTATTCCTTCTCTTCTTCGAACACGAACATCGGCGAACCTTCGCTGTACTGCTCGTAGTGGGCTCTGCTGACCTTCTTGAATTTGATCAGGATGCCCTGGATGCGCCGTACGGCATCCTGAATGCTGGTGATGTATTTGAGTGCTTTCGGATTTTCTATGTGGTCGGCAAGAACTGCCTCGAGCATATCGAGATTGCCGCGGATGACCATCAGGGGTTGATTGATCTCGTGGTTTGCGGTGATGGCCATGGCGAGGGTGGAATTTCGTCTCTCGGCAGCGATCAGGTCGTCGCGGGTTTCTTTCAGGATGCGATTCGCCTCGGCAAGCTCGATGTTGCGCAGGCGGTAGATCTCGGCCTCGCGCTCCTTCTTCTCGAATTCGTATTGCGTGCGGATTTCGGAGAGCTGGCGGCTCCGTTCCACTTCCAGGTTGTTGATCTTGATCTGGTGATATTCTTCCAGGCAGGATAACGCCTTCTCGTAGTCGCCGGCTGCCTTGTGTAGATTGTATAGCGAAAACATAACCTTCTGCTGTACATAGACGATACCCAATTCTCTCGCACCGTCCAGCGCCAGATGAAAGTATTCGAGCGCTTTCTCGTTGTCGCCGCGATCCTTGTATATCTTGCCGATGTTGCTGACACTGTTGATGAGTCCCTTGCGGTCGTCCATCTCGAGGGCGATATCGTACGCTTTCTGCAGGTGTTCCAGCGCTTTGTCGGTATCACCAAGCTGGATATAGTAGGTACCGAGATTGCCGTTGACCGAGAGCATGCTCTTGCGATTTCCCATCTCCTGGTTGATCTTCAGCGCGTCCAGCCCGGCCTTGATCGCCTCTTCGAGATAGCCCTGTTTCGCCAGCAGAACGGAGATGTAATTGCGCGATTTTGCGTACATGGCGCGGTCATTCATCTCTCGACTGATGCGCAACGCCTCCTGATGATGCTTGAGCGACTCATCGTACTGACCCATGCGGTAATAGATAATGCCGATGTTGTTCATCGATACGGCGATATACTCTTGATTGTTCACCTTTTCGCTGAGCCCGACCGAGTCCTTGAAATAACCGAGCGCTACATCGTATCTGCCAAAATCGAGGTAAATGTTGCCGATGTTGTTGAGTAGAATTGCCTGATTGTAGTCGTCCGACTCGTACCGGACAATATCGAGCGCTCCCCGGTAGCTATCCAACGCGTCATCGTAGCGACCGTTCATCCGCAGAATGACTCCCCGCAATCGGAGCGCCATCGCCTCTTCGGGTTTCCAGCCGTTATCTCGCGCGGTCTCAAGAAGGTCGTTTGTCAGATCGAGCGCTTTCTCCGGGTGCTTCTGCGTAAGCTCGAAACCCTCGTCGATCCGCTTCTGAAAGTCCTCTCTGACAGCTTCAGGCGTATCGCGCTTCATCGATCAGCTTCCGTTGTTGCCGCTTGGATTCTCGTTCTTCATACAGTCGAAGCGAGGCAGCGTGAAGAAGAACCTGCTTCCCTTGCCCTCTTCGCTCTCGACCCTGATCGAGCCGCCGTTTTTCGAGATGAATTCCTTGCAGAGGATCAAGCCGAGTCCCGTACCCTTCTCCTGCGCCGTTCCGAGCGTGGAGATGGTCGAATCGATTCGGAAGAGCCGATCGCGGTTTTCGGGTGGAATACCCACACCGTTGTCGTACACGCTGAAGGTGATCAGGTTTTCCTTTTCCTGCGTCACGAGACGCACTTCGCCATCGAATCCGGTGAACTTGATGGCATTGGAGATGAGGTTGCGCACGGTGGTCTTGATCATGTTCCGATCCGCGAAGACCTGGCTTGGACCGTCGATCTCGAAGATCAGGTTGATCCGCTTCTTGTCCGCACTGGGCTTGAGCAGATAGCAGGCGTCGTTGGCGATCTCGTACAGATCGATCACCTCCGGCTGGAATTCGATCTTCTCCATCTGGAAGCGCGCCCAGGAGAGCAGGTCGTCCAGAAGATCCGCCAGCCGCTTAGCGCCGAGGTTCATCTTCTTGATCAGTTGCAGGATTTTATCTCGTTCGAAATTGTTGAAATTCTCTTCCAGCATTTCGCCAGACAGCCTCAAAATGCTGAGCGGATTCTTAAGGTCGTGCGCGATGATCGAGTAGAACTTGTCCTTCGTCGCGTTCGCCTCGTGCAGCTCGTGGTTGAGCACCTCGAGCTTCTCCTTTTGCTCGGAAATTTCCGCGTTCTGTGCCGAGATCCGCTTGTACATCTCTGTGAGTTGGATGTTTTTCAACCGGTAGATTTCCGCTTCCCGGACCTTCTTGTCCATCTCGTACGCGGCCTGGACTTCCGCGATCTTGCTGCTGGTCCGCTCGTTGAAAATTTTCTCGTTGATCACGTTGAATTGCTTGAAATAGGCGAGCGATTCCTCGAGCGCTTCGGATCTCGCCTGCGGATCTTTCTGGAGGTCCGCCTTGCGCTCGTAGAGGTCGGTCAGCGAACGGTAGATCGATTTTTCGAGGTCGGGTTTCTCCATATCGATGGCGATCGGAAGCGCTTTTTTAAGGTTCTCGGCCGCAGTATCGTAATTCTTCAGGTGGATATTCAGGTTACCGATGTTGTTGAGCGTGTTGGCCACGCCCCATCGATCGCCGATCCGCTGGAATGTATCACGGGCGCTCTCATAGTGCTTGAGCGCTTCGAGCATGTCGCCCTTGCGCCAGTACAGGAGACCGATGTTGTTGTGCGAGAATGCGGCGCCGCGATCGTTCCCCAGCTTGATCTTGATCTCCAGCGAGCGCAGGTAGTATTCGAGCGCTTTGTCGAACTCCTGCATGTTCCTGTAGATGATACCGATGTTGTTGCAGGTGGTGGAGATACTGGCTTCGTCACCGAGTTCCTCTTTGAGCCGGAGCGCGTTCAGATAGTAGGTCAGCGCTTTGCGTTCGTTGGAGAGATTGGTATAGACGAGACCGATATTGTTTAACAACCGGGCGATGCCGTCCTTGTCGTTGATCTCTTCTTTGACCTTGAGGCTTTTCAGGTAGTACTCGAGCGCTTTATTGTGCTTTCCGGTATTCCAGTAGATAATACCGATGTTGTTGAGCGCTTCGCCCATTGCGTACTTCAACTGTTCCTCGCTGAAGATGGAATAAGCCTTCTGAAGGTAATTGAGCGCGAGTTCGTAGTTATTCGAAAGGAAGCTGCTCTGCCCGAGATTCAGGAGCGCCGAGCCCTCGCCCATCTTGTAATTGATCCGGCGGGAGAGATCCAGCGCTTGATCGATGTAATCTTCCGACAGCTCGAGCGAAATCCGGCAGATATCCAGGTCTTTGATCACGGCGTGCTTGCGATAGAGCGTCGAGAGGTGGTTGAGAACATCCACCTTCTTCTTGACGACCGTGTTATCCTCGTTCACGCCGTTCGCGTTCATTTCCCGAAGCATGGCTTCGAGTTGCTCGATCTGGTTGTCAATCGATTGCGATGTGTCGATATTGATTTCGTATTCCATAAATCTATAACTCTTTCATTCGTATTTTCGTAATTCTGCTGCGATCTGCGCACCCAGCTTCACGTTCGAGGCCGCCAGCGCGATATTCGTTTCCAGCGATCTGCCCTGCGATTTTTCCATGATCGCTTTCAGTAGTGCCGGAGTTATCTCGGGTCCTTTCAGGTTTCGGTTCTCTTCCAGCGCCGAATCGATCCAGCCGCGAACCTCCTCATACGGGATTTCCGATTCGACTGGCACGGGATTACATACGAGCATGGCGCTTTTGATACCGCACTTTCGCATGATCCGGAATCTCGTCGTGATTTCATCAATAGAGACCAGCCGTTGAACGGTATACTGCGAAGAATGAGAGTAGAATAGCGGAAAAGAATCGGTCTGATAACCGTAAACCGGAATTCCGAGGGTTTCCAGATACTCCAGAGTCGCCGGCACATCGAGGATCACTTTAGCGCCGGCAGTCACTGTAATCATTGGCGTACGCGAGAGTTGCATCAAATCGGCGGATATATCGAAACTGACCGCAGCGCCACGATGAACGCCACCGATGCCACCGGTGGCAAACACACGGATTCCGGCCACATTCGCGCAGTGGAGTGTACCGGAGACGGTCGTTGCGGCGGTTCCGCCCGAAGCTATCGCTTCCGGGATCTCACGCACACCCGCCTTGGCGACTTTTCCGCTACCGGCAAGAAACTCGAGTAAATCCCGATCGCAACCGATACGGATTTTCCCCTTGTGGATGCAGATGGTCGCGGGAACAGCTCCGTTGTCACGGGCAATCTGCTCCAGCATTTCAGCGGTCTCGAGGTTTTGAGGATAGGGCATTCCATGCGCAATGATGGTAGATTCCAGTGCCAGTATCGGCACGGAGTTGTCCATTGCTTCACGAACTTCGTCAGATCGATCGATCAGATCGTGCATGAAAACCTCGTCTTGAAACGGTTCTTACCGCTGAAAGTATAAGCTCTTCTTCGTGGAAAAGGGAATCCTTTTTTTATATTATCGGTTTGAAATACTCCGAACTGAAATGAAAACGTTTTTATTTCAATGCCCCTTGATATTTCGAGTTACATCTTTCTACATTTCCGGTTTTTCTACTACGACACTCTTCTCAATCAGATGCGTCTCAAGATCAAGGTAGAATTTCGACGGCCCCATAAATTTGTCAATGGTTCGTTGCAATCCTTCAGCCCTGAGGATCAAATCGGGAATAACCTTGATGCTGATATCTGCTGAAGATTCCTTGATCATCTCCTCTTTGTTTTTCATCTCTTTCTCGAGGATACGCTGCATCATCTCCTGTTTTTTCTCGAGCTGGTTCTTCTCACGCAACGCTTGTATCACCTTCTCTTTGATATCCTTGGTCATCGTCTGCATTTCATCGTAAATATTCGGTGAGGCAATGTCGAATGAGAATTGATCGTTGAGCGCCTGCATCATTTCTTCGATTTTCTTGCACGCTTCGATCTGCTGATCGATCTTTTTCTGAAGCTGTTCATCGTGCGCCAGATTGATTATCGTTTTCAATCCGGCGTCCGATCCGATCACCGGAACCAGCAGCTTTTTCGTGACCTTGATCTCTGTATCCACGATCGCGCCGCGCTCGTTGAGATTCACCCCATGCCCGAATACGATGATATTGTGATGACAATCGATCTTTGCGCCGCGGATAAACCGCTGTACCGTCAACTGATTCTGGCAGACCACGGAGCAGGACTCGATGTATTTCGCGGTCATGGCGCCATGACAGATAATTTTCGTCGTTTCGCCATTGATTCCGCCCATCACCGAGAGGTCGCCGCCGGCTTCGATCACGCAGTGGTCTTCAATATTCCCCTTGATGAAGATATTCTTCTCGGATTTCACATTGAATCCTGCCAGCACGTTGCCATTGATCTCGACGTTGGCGCGTGAATCGATATTCCCTGTCTCGTAACAGACATCGCCCATGATGATGATCTTGGGGAACACGGAAATGATACCGTGATTATGCTCGACAATGCCCTCTTCGAAGCTATAAATGCGCATCTCTTCTTCCGTCTTTTCGACCTTGGTTCCCGGTCCGTTACGTAGAACGACATCCTTCGGCATACGGGCGAGAACCTCTTTCCCGAATATATCGAGACCGGGTTTACCCCGAATCGGCAACTTCTTCGTCGCCAGCAGTTCATCAGCGCCAATGCTGGTATAGAGATTGCGCTCCTTGAAATCGATCTTGCCCTGCTCGTCCATCGTACCGATGGTTTTATCGATCGAGAAGTTCTCTTCGATGGAAGCATCGATCGATTCGCCGGGCAATTTCCCTTCACACACAACAGGATGCTCCATCGGTTTCATTTCAAGGTGCTCTTCAGAGAATTTGATATCGAAAACAATGTTGTTCTTCTGTTGGTATCGATCGATCTCCTGCTGGGTGGGCATGTCCATGTTGACCCGTGGTAGATTCAGAAAGAAAAGCTTCATCCTGTCCTTCGAGACAGCAAATGCATCGACGACCTGAAACGTGTTTTCGTACAGAAGCAGGTATCCGCAGGTACCGGAAGTGAACGTCCCTGTGCGATCATCGTAAAGCACATTCGTGCCGGCCTTGAATTCGTCCGGGTGCGCTCGTAGCGATGGGATCCTTCCGCCGAATATATTCGTTCCGTCTTCGTTTTCCGGAACCTGCCGGTAAATCCCGATTCGCTGGTTCTCGTGCACCAGAATCAACTTTCCAGGGTAAAGGATGCTTTCTTCTTCAGGATCGAACTGATTCAATCCATGATAGATTGCGTGCCACGCCGCTTTGTCGTAGGGCTTTAAATCAGTATTAATCTCGAAGTACAGTCGCGGAGTCGCTTTTCTGCGTGGCGGTACCGAGTACGCGATCAGGCAATCGGTCAACGGTTCGTTTTTCGCGACAGCAACCGCCAGAAAATACTCGATAGCCTTTTCATCGATACCCATGACAACACTGTTATCGGAAAGCATCTTGAGGATGATTTCTTTCGTTACCGGCGTACCATCCAATTGATAGGGACACAGTCGTTTCAGAATCGCGGAAATTCCGTTTCCTATTACTTCAATCTCGATCTCACCCGTGCACGGTTCAACGTCCATCAAACGCTCCTGACTGCTTTATGAATAATTCTCTGCACCTTTGAACAATCTATGTAATATATTTGAGAAAGCAAAAATAACTGACTAAACCGCACCCATCCGACCTTAGGAGACTTCCATGACATATCGCATCAAACGCCACTTAAGCGTCTCGCAGTTCAGCTCGAGCTCGTAGTAGTTGCCAATCTCGTCCGAGACTGCGTAGTAGTGATATGCGACGTTTCCGATATGCCGCATCCAGTAACCGTTGTTCGAATCGATCTGGATGACGTCGCCTTTCCAGCGGAATCGAAGCGGATATCGCTTGTCTTTCCCGAAGAAAAACATAACCTCGACAGGCTCTTCCGGTCGTTCGTCGATCATGTTTCCCGGTGCAACGGCAGTTTGATGCGGAAACGGGTATTCGCGTCTGGTTCCGATTCCAGAACGATCTCGCCATCATTTGTTCGTATCGATTGTCTGCAGAAATGAAGCCCGAGGCCCTTGCCGATCGAGACACCCGGTCTGTATTCCATCGCGTTTTGTTTTGTGCTGAAAAAAGGTTCGAAGATTCTCTCGCGAGTTTCAGGCGATATTCCCGGGCCGTTGTTCTCGATATAGATGTTTGCCATGCCATCCGCGGTGTCCGTACGGATGTCGATCTGCGGCGATTCGTGATCGATGAGCGCTTCCACTGCGTTTCGCAGAATGGAGTAGATTGATTGCGCTATCTCGCTACGTACCACCTTGACATTGAGTGGTTCGGGATGAAGTTCTATCGACTTACGGATATGGTGCTTGAATTCCATATCCGCTTTCATTAGCTCGATTTCGTGAGTGAGTAAAATGTTCAAGTCAACCACCTGGGGATACGCCCGACTGTCCGCTTCCGTGCGATCAACCAGCTTGCAAAGCATTTCGTTCATCCTATCGAGGGCTTTACGGATCATGTTCACGCTTGTGTCGAGTTCCTCAATGTCCTTTTGCTCCGCGTCTTCGAGCTTCTCCCGGTTCATCGCCTGAACTGTCAGCGCCATGTTGTCGCAGGCGAAGAACAGACCCGTCAACGGACCGCGAACGTTGTGAAAGATACCGTTCACCATGTTGTCGATCACGGTCTGGCGTTCCTCGTCGAAGAGATCGTGAGTACGCCTTTGCAGGAGGTCGGTAAGCTGCTTCATGAGCATGTCGTTCCACTCCCGAAGCCGCCGTATACGCACAAGATTCCTGATTCGGCACATCAGATCGCTGAGGTTGAAGGGATGCTCGATAACCGCTTCGATATCCATCGACAGAAGCTTCTCGCGCGTTTTCTCATCTTCTGCGGGGAGGATGACAATGGTGGGAATTCCCACCTCGTGGCAACGCATGAGATGATCGAGAAACGGCAGATCCATTCGATCGACATGATCGATATTGTGGATCAACAGGTCGGGATACTCGTCGATTTTCATATCGGCGAAGGCTTCCGTATCTTCATAGCGCACAATATATCCAGGCGCTTCGAGCGCTTTATCGAGCGAATCCCTGCCTTCTTTCAGGTTGTAGATCATCACCGTTACCGGGCGTTTTTCAAACTGCTGCTGTACCTGCCGCAGATAGTTGTTCAATGTGTTCTTCTCATTCAGATCATGAACCATTCTCGATTGCCTCGATGGTGAACTCACCCAGTTGTAATTTCCATTGGTCGTGAATCTTCACAATGCCGTCAGTATTGAGACGAAAGGAGTGATGGCCCTGATGGAAAAGCAGGCCGAACTCCCCATATCGCGGCATGTACTCGATTTCGAAATCGGAATACGCGGTTTTATAGCCATCGTAACGTATCTTTTTCCATTCGATGTCATTATCCCGCAGGATATCGTCGATCTGGTCGATCATCGCTTCGTAGTGATCGAGCCACTCGGTCTGAACCTGCTCGACTCGCTGCTGGAAAAGCAGCTCGAATTCGTGCTTCTCTTCCAGTGTCATAGCCTGATATTCCTTTGTATTCTGCGAGAAAAAAGTCATGACGTATTCGACATCTTCCGAGGTCACAATGCATGCACCAATCTTCCCGGCATCCTTTTCCCGAAGCGCTTCGAACATCATTCTGGCGACGGTCTCCTCATCGCGACTTCCACGCTGTTCCGCGCAGCCAGCGATCATAAGTACAGCGACAAGTAATATTAAAGCTTCTTTCATGACTCTCCAAACGGCATAGTCTGAACCGCGCCAATATCTTGTCAAGCATTGTCTGACGAATCACCCCCGCGGGTGATAGAGCCGATGCTGTTCGATGATGTGCTGTATGTCGATATTGGTATAAATCTGCGTGGTATTGATACTTACGTGACCGAGCAGGAGCTGCACGGTCCGGAGGTTCGCACCGCCTTCCAGTAGGTGCGTCGCGAACGAGTGCCGGATGATGTGCGGATGAAGCTTCTCCCACCACTTGAAGCCCAGTTTTTTCGCTTCCTCGCGTAGTATCTTCCAAACGCCCATGCGGCTGAGCCCCTTACCGGAGCGATTCAGGAACAGGATATCGGTACGCTTCTCCCGACGCAGCAGAACGCGGTATTTGTCGATGTAGAGACGGAGATACTCGAGCGACTCACCCGCGATGGGGACAATCCGCTGTTTGTTGCCCTTGCCGGTTACCCGCAGGACGTTGCTCTCCCACAGGATATCGTTCACGGACGCGCCGATCGCCTCCGAGATACGGATGCCCGTCGCGTACATCAGCTCGAACAGGGCTTTGTTGCGATATTGAAGAGCCGTTTCCAACGGCAGCGCGTCCAGGAACTCGAGGATTTCCTCCTTGGAAAGCACCTCGGGCAGTCGCTTGGGCGGCTTCACTGGTGGGATGCTCTCGATGTTGAAGCGGATCTCGATTTCCTCTTCCGACAGAAACTTGTAGAATGACACGATCGTGCTGCGCTTGCGCGCGATGCTGGTGAACGCCAGACCGATCTCCTGCAAATGAACGAGGTGGTTCACGATCGCTTCGACACCAATCGCCTCGACATCCCGATCCAATTCCTCCATGAACTGCACCAGGTCGTTGGTGTAGCTCTCGAGCGTGTTGTCCGACAGACCCTTCTCCAGCTTCAGAAAGCTCCTGAAACGATTCAGAAGCGCACGGTTGTGCCTGGATTCGATCCGTTCCTGCGGCTGATGTTCATGCTGCATAGTATCCTCGTGTTCACGGAAAAACGGCTCGCCCTGAGTCGAGCGCTACGACTGCTCCGTCGCCCGCTTGCGGGAGAGGGCCGGGGTGAGGGTTTCTCTTTATCTCCCACCCTTCTCCCCTAACGGATTTCCGTCAACAATTCTGTATTTTATTGTTCTCGATTGTGTTTTATTCATTAGGTTTTATATTGACCATAGACTATGCGTCTGATATAAAGGTTTCTTGAAGGAGCGTGGATGAAAACGTTTTACATCGAGAGTCTCGGTTGTCCGAAGAATCTGGTTGACAGCGAACGATTTACGCAGATCGCACTTCGCTATGGGTATAAACTGACAAAGGATATCCAGCAGGCGGACATGATCGTTATCAACACCTGCGGATTCATCCTGGACGCCAAGCGGGAATCGATCGACACCATTCTGGAATACAACGAACTGCGCAAGCCGAAGTCGTTCCTCGCTGTCACAGGCTGCCTGGTGCAACGCTACCTCGACGCGCTCGAATCCGATATCCCCGAAGTGAACGCATGGATCGATCTGAAGGATTTCCAGTCGTTCGAGTCGATCTTCACCGATCAGACCAGCCCGGTTCACCGGGACAGGCACCTCCTCACACCTTCGCACTACGCCTACCTTCGCATCAGCGACGGCTGCAACAACAACTGCTCCTACTGCGCCATCCCGTCCATACGCGGTACGTTGCAAAGCGACGATATGCCGACGCTTATCGATGAGGCAAAGACGCTGGCGGGATCGGGCGTCAAAGAGCTGATCATCACCGCACAGGATATCACGCAATACGGTCTCGATCGCTACGGCGAGCCGCGCCTGCATCAACTCCTGTGGGAACTGGAAGATATCGAAGGCATCGAATGGATCCGGCTGATGTACCTGCATCCGGCGCATATCACCGAGAAGCTGCTGACCACCATCGCATCCATTCCGAAGATCTGCCGCTATCTCGATATCCCGATCCAGCACATCAGCGACCCAATCCTGAATGCCATGAATCGAAAGATCACCGCCGAGCAGATCGAAATGCTGATCCGGCGCATCCGCACCATCCTGCCCGATATCGCCATCCGTACGACTTTCATCACCGGATTTCCCGGCGAGAATGTGACCGATTTCCGTAAACTGGAAGCCTTCGTACGAGAAACAAGATTTGACAGGATGGGCGTTTTCACATACTCTGAAGAGGAAGGCACCGACGCCTACGACATCATGCCCAAGGTGACCGCGAAAACCGCCGTGAATCGCAAGGACAACCTAATGCAGATTCAGCAGGATATCTCGCGGGAACTATTGGAAGAGAAGGTCGGCAAGCAGATCGAGGTGATTATCGACAAGGAATCGGATGACGATGGATTCCTTTACGAAGGCAGAACACGCCAGGACGCACCCGAAATCGACGGAATCGTCTATATCGCGAACGGCAAAGCCAGACCGGGCGATATCGTGACGGTCAAGATCATCGATTCGTGGGAATACGATCTGGTGGGCAGAATCGTCTGAGAGAGATTGGATTATTGATTGTGAAGTGAGTGTCTCCTGACTCCTGTCTCCTGACTCCTATTTCATCATCGCCAGCAGCCAGTCAATCACACCAAGAAGCTTCAGGCTGCCAAGCAGCACCGACACGATCAGGATTAACCGGATTATCTTCTCACCCTTTTTCACAGCCGACCGGACACCGATCCAGGCGCCGAGATAATTGCCGACAGAAAGGACGATCCCGTATTTCCACATGACCGTTCCGGAAATGGCGAAGATGCCGACCGAAAAGATCGTGTAGAATAGTACGATGGTTACCTTGAGGGCGTTTGCGCGAACGAGGTCGAGGTTCTCGATGAAATTCAGTGACGCCAGAAGGATCAGCCCAACGCCCACCTGAACAAACCCACCGTAGAATCCGATCGCGATAAAAATCAGGCTCTCGACCCATGCTGGGAAATTTCGACTCGTCTCCTTCATCTTCGGTGGACGGATCATCAGCAGCACGATACCAATGAGAATGAACGCGAGGATGATCTCGAACATGCGGCTGCTGATATTGATCGCCCACATCGTGCCCAGCAATCCGCCGATAACCGCAGAAAGAAGGATATGCCAGCGACCCTTGATCGCGATGAGATTGCGCTTGTGGAAATGATGTACACCGGCTACGCTCTGAACGAGAATCGCGACACGGTTGGTGGCATTGGCGACGTTGGCGTCCATCCCGATCAGGGTGATCAGAACGGGAAGCACGAGGACAGAGCCGCCCCCGGCGAGCGTGTTGATGAATCCTGCCAATCCTCCGGCAAGGAAGAGCATGAGATAAATGATTCCTGCGTGTAAATCCATATCGAACAAATGAATTGAAATCACTGTCGGTGGCAAGATTTATTTTGTAAAGACATCGACCAGGTCGCCTCGCCCGGCTGTTCTGAGCGCCTCGATCACCAACTTGCGATTCTGCGGCTCATACCACTGCAATAGCGCTTTCATCAGCCGGATTTCCCGACCTTTCGGCACATGGATTTTATCGCCCGTCGTGGGATCGACACCCGTGAAATACATGCAGGTGCTTCTGGTCATCGGGGTGGGCGTGAACTGTTGGATCTGCCGGACGCGCAGGTTGTTTTTATGCAGCCACAACGCCAGCTCGATCGTGTCTCTGAGCATCTCGCCCGGATGACCGGCGATCAGATAGGGCAGCACGTACTGCTTCTTGCCGGACTTGTTCGACTCCACTTCAAAAAGCTGGCAGAAATCGTCGTAGGGCACGCTCGACGGCTTGTTCATCCGGTGCAGAACGTTCGGTGAACGGTGCTCCGGCGCAAGCTTGAGGTGTCCACCGGTGTATCGCTTTGCAAGCTCGGCGATGAATTTCCTGTCCCGTAGCGCGAGATCGAACCGCACACCCGACGCGATGAACAAATGCTTGATACCGGGAATCTTCGACGCCCGTTCGAGCAGCTTGAGGTAGTCCGCGTGGCTTGTGTCGAGAAACGGGCAGACCTCCGGCACCAGGCAGGACAACCTTCCGCAATCCGCCGGGAAACCGCGTTTGCACGATAGCCCGTACATGTTGGCAGTCGGGCCTCCGATATCGGTGATCGTGCCCTTGAAATCGGCATCGTTTGCCATGTCGCGCACCTCGTTCAGGATCGACTGCTCGCTGCGCGAGCGGATCGCGCGTCCCTGATGGTATGACAGCGCGCAAAAACTGCATCCGCCGAAGCAGCCGCGATGCGCGGTGATCGAATCGCGAATCTGCTCGAACGCCGGGATACGCGCGCCCTTGTAGCTTACATGCGGCTTCCTTGAAAAGGGCAGTCGATACAGCGCGTCGAGTTCCTCCTCCGACAGTGGTTCCTGCGGCGGGTAGTGAACCAGCTTCCTGCCGGCGAATTCCTGAATCAGCGTGTGTTGCCGGAACTTGTTGTCGAACGCCTGGAACAGTTTCAGATAACCCTCCGGCGACTTCGATTCTTCCCACATGGGAAGCTGCACGCCCTCGACTAAAAAATCCTTCGGAAGTGAAACGACGGATCCCGGGATGCCGTCCAGACCGCGATTTTCAGCAACGCGCCGCGCGATCTCGATGATCTGCCGCTCCCCCATGCCATAGACGAGGATGTCGGCGCGCGTCTCGGGCAGGATCGAATTGCGCACCTTCTCGCTCCAGTAGTCGTAGTGCGGAACGCGACGCAGCGACGCCTCGATGCCGCCCAGCACAATCGTCGCACCCTTGAACAGCCGCCTGATCGCCTGCGCATAGACGATCGTGGCGCGGTCGGGGCGCTTGCCGCCCTCGCCGGCGGGTGTATAGGCGTCGTCGGAGCGTGGCTTCTTCAGCGCGGTGTAGTTGGCCACCATCGAATCGACGTTGCCCGACGTGACACCCCAAAATAGCCGTGGACTGCCCAGTCGCGTATAATCCTCATCGGTCTGCGGCTGCGCGATCACGCCAGTGCGATAACCATGATGGATCAGCCATCGCGCCAGCAGCGCACTGCCGAACGACGGGTGATCCACGAACGCGTCGCCCGTGACGATGATCACGTCGAACTCGTCCCAGCCGAGAGACTCCATCTCCTGCCGGGTCATGGGTGGTTGATAGATATTCTGCATGGGTTTAGAAAATACGCACTGCGGAAGACGTCAATGGAAATCAACTTCTGAATGTCAGAAGGTCTTCCGAATGTTGATTTCCCAAAAACTCATCCTGTAATCGAGCGCGCAACCATCATCTCCGCCCGGCAGATTCGTTCGTATCACGCTCCAGAGTTCCGTAGGAACGATATATCTTAGCCCGGTGCGTAAGCCATGGGAAACCGCGCACCAGCCTCAAGCCCTCCGCCCGGCAGATTCGTTCGATCGCGAGCGCAGCCGTGGTGTTGTACACCCTTATTTCCATGTCCGGTAGTCAGAAAGGTGTACTATATCCACGGTGGAGCGAGCGATCGGACGAAGATGCGGGTGGGTGGCCATCCTCAAACGACCTCCTCCCCATCCTGCTTATCATGATAATCCTGTAAATCCTGCTTCAGACTAAGAATAACCAACATTCGGAAGACCTCGCTTCGCTATCCGGCATTTGCAAGCAAATGCTACGCGCAAGCTCGGACATTCAGAAGTTGGTTTATGCAGACACCTCTCCTATCTCCTATCTCCTGACTCCTGTCTCCTATAAAAAACACCGCAGGGATTGTCCAGTTCCCTGCGGTGCATGCATTAAACGGAGATGGGGAGGATCAGCCGTTATTGGAGAGGATTCAGACGAATGATGTTGATCGCCTGAATTCCTTTATCTGTATTCATAAGATCAAATTCGACATCTTCGTTGGGATACAGGACTTTCAGCTCTGTCGGATTCTTTGTGACAATCGATTTCCAGTGTACGAAGTATTCGGTATTGTCGGCAGACAGAATGAATCCATACCCCTTGTTGCTGTTAAACCACTTTACTTTGCCTTTCATGATGCTCCTTCGATTGATGCAAATTCAAAAATACAACGTTGGGACAATACCACCGTTACGACAATTTTGAAAAAAGCCCGGAAGAAATTCTCCCGGGCCGATATTCGTTATTTCGGTTCTTCAATCGCTGCTTGCGCCGCGGCGAGTCTTGCGATGGGTACTCGATAAGGCGAACAACTGACGTAGTTCATGCCCACGCGGTGGCAGAATTTTACTGATGACGGCTCTCCGCCATGCTCGCCACAGATACCGACCTTGAGATCGGGTCGTGCCGAGCGACCTTTATCGGTTCCCATCCTGACGAGTTGTCCAACACCTTCCTGATCCAGAACCTGGAACGGGTCGTGCGCGAGGATACCCTTCGCGGTGTAGATGGGCAGGAATTTTCCGGCGTCGTCGCGCGAGTAGCCGAAGGTCATCTGGGTGAGGTCGTTGGTGCCGAAACTGAAGAACTCGGCGTGCGCGGCGATGAGGTCCGCCGTGAGCGCCGCACGCGGGATCTCGATCATGGTGCCGATCAGGTATTCGAGCCGGCGTCCGGCCTTTTCGAATTCCTCTTCCGCCACGCGTTCGATGATCTCTTCCTGCATGATGAATTCTTCCTTGGTGCCGATCAGCGGAACCATGATTTCTGGGAAGACCTTGATACCCTTCGCCGAGACGTTCAGCGCCGCTTCGATGATGGCGCGCGCCTGCATTTCGGTGATCTCGGGATAGGTGATACCCAGACGGCATCCGCGGTGGCCGAGCATCGGATTGAACTCGGCGAGCGATTCAACAATGGATTTGACCTTCTCGGGCGAGATTCCGAGTTCGTCCGCCATCTCTTTCTGGTTTTCTTCCTCGTGCGGCACGAATTCGTGGAGCGGCGGGTCCAGAAGGCGGATGGTGACGGGCAGACCGTCCATGGCTTCGAAGATACCCTCGAAGTCTTCGCGCTGGATCGGAAGCAGTTTATCCAGAGCTTTACGACGTCCCTCTTCGGTCTCGGCCAGGATCATCTCGCGGACGGCCTTGATGCGGTCGCCTTCGAAGAACATGTGCTCGGTACGGCACAGCCCGATACCCTTGGCGCCGAATCCGCGTGCGACTTTCGAATCGCGCGGCGTATCGGCGTTGGTGCGGACGTACATGCGGGTGAATTTATCGCTGAGGTCCATGATCTTGCCGAAGTCTCCGCTGAGCTCGGGATCGCGGGTCTCGACTTTTCCCTCGTAAACCACGCCGGTGGAGCCGTTGAGCGAAATCCAGTCGCCTTCCTTGAAGGTCTTGCCATCGGCTTCCATGATGCGGGTCTTGTAGTTGATCTTGATGTTTCCAGCGCCGGAGACGCAGCACTTACCCATGCCGCGCGCGACAACCGCCGCATGCGAGGTCATGCCGCCGCGTGCGGTGAGAATACCGGCGGCGACGTTCATACCGCGGAGATCTTCTGGCGAGGTTTCGATACGAACCAGAACCACCTGCTTACCCTGTGCGACCCATTCTTCGGCTTCGTCGGCGAAGAACACGATCTGGCCGGTAGCAGCGCCCGGAGACGCGGGAAGTCCCTTGGCGATCGGCGTTGCTTTCTCGAGCGCGTCGAGGTCGAACACCGGATGAAGCAGTTCGTCGAGCTTGTTGGGCTCGACCCGCATGATCGCGGTCTTCTCGTCGATGTACTTCTGATCGAGCATGTCGATGGCGATCTTGACCATCGCGGCGCCGGTGCGCTTGCCGTTACGGGTCTGGAGCAGCCAGAGCTTGCCGTCCTGGATCGTGAATTCCAGATCCTGCATGTCTTTGTAGTGGTCTTCCAGCTTCTGCTGGGTTTTATCGAGTTCCTTATAGACTTCCGGCATCACCTCTTCGAGTGACGGGAATTTCGCCTTGCGCTCGCCTTCTTCGATGTTCTGAAGCTTCGCCCAGCGGCGCGAGCCTTCGACGGTGATCTGCTGCGGCGTGCGGATACCCGCCACCACGTCTTCGCCCTGCGCGTTGACCAGGAATTCGCCGTTAAAAATGTCTTCGCCGGTTCCGGCGTCACGGGTGAAGGCAACGCCGGTCGCGCTGTTGTCACCCATGTTGCCATAGACCATCGACTGCACGTTGACGGCGGTTCCCCACTCTTCGGGGATGTGGTTGAGTTGGCGATACAGGATCGCGCGCTCATTCATCCAGCTATTGAACACGGCGAAAATCGCGCCCCAGAGTTGATCCCACGGGTTGGTCGGAAAGTCCTTGCCGGTATTGTCCTTGACGGCTTTCTTGAAGCGTACGACCAGTTCCTTGAGGTCGTCGGTGGTGAGATCGATGTCTTCATGGACACCCTTCTCTTCCTTCACCTTCTCGATAATCTCTTCGAACGGATCGATGTCTTCCTTCGAGACCGGCTTCATATCCAGCACGACGTCGCCGTACATCTGCACGAAGCGACGATAGGAGTCCCACGCGAAGCGGTCGTTGCCGCTCTTCTTCGCCAGACCTTCCACGACCTCTTCATTCAGACCGAGGTTGAGAACGGTGTCCATCATGCCGGGCATCGATACGCGTGCACCGGAACGAACCGACAGAAGAAGCGGATTCTGCGCGTCGCCGAATTTCATTCCCATGATTTCTTCTGTGGCTGCAATCGCTTTCTTCACTTCCGGCTCGAGCAAGGCCTTGACCTTCTCCGGTCCGATGGTATTATATTCTGTGCAAACTTCGGTTGTGATGGTGAATCCGGCGGGTACGGGCACACCGATAAGGTTCATCTCGGCGAGGTTGGCTCCCTTACCGCCGAGCAGGTTCTTCATTCCGGTACTGCCTTCTGCTTTGCCATTACCAAACAGGTAAATTCTTTTCACGTCTTGGTTCATGAACGTTCCTCCTTGTGATTTATCATTCATTTTTCTTCTTTTTAAATTCGATAAATTTTGTCGGGGCAATCATGTCAAATCAAAATTCGGTATAGCGTCCACGATCTGTCCTGACTTCTCTGAATTGCCGGCTGTATCGTCAGTAAGCAATGACTCAATTCGCTTCGATACACGTATAACGCACCGGCATTAGCTGCGTTTCACGCATATCGAAGCTGGCTGTTCCTGTGTGTTACCCCGGTTCTTTCTTGGCAGCGAATTCTCTTTCTTACGTGAATATATTAATCGAGAATTGACCGCTTGACAAACAATTACGGCAAAAAATGAATCAATATCGATCGGCAATATTTATGAATCTCGCATGCGCTTTCCCTGGTGGCTTTTTTAATGCGGCATACACCCGTTTTTAACACGGAATTAATATTTCAATCCCATTCTGCTATTCGCCATTTCCGTCTTGACAACAATCGAATTCCATGCAATCCTGTAAACGTATCGTGAAGTAACGAATCCGTTTCACGATGATCCAAAACAATCAATATCTTCGACAGGAGCGCATAAGTATATGAAATTCACCGATTATTTCAAGGATATCCCGGTTCTCGAATCCGATCGCCTGCTTCTCAGACCCTTCGGATACGACGACATCGAGCCCTATCTGACCTTTTTCACCGACAGAGAAGTCCAGCGATATCTCGGTTCGGTACTGATACCGAAGGATCGAGAGGACGCGAAACGCTGGATTGACAATCTGAACGGCAGATGTTTGAAAAGCAAACTCGTCTTCACATGGTGTATCGAGTGGAAAAGAAGCGGTGAAATCATCGGGAGATGCGACCTCGGCGGATTCGTAAGAAAGTCCATGGCCGAGGTTTCATACTACCTTTCTCGCGGAATGTGGAATCAGGGTATAATGACGGAAGCAATGCAGTTGGTGCTGGATTTCGGTTTTCGGGACTTGCATCTGCACAGAATCCAGGCTTGCGTATTGCCGGACAATGTTGCTTCCCTGCGTTTGCTGGAAAAACTGGGATTCCAGCGGGAAGGTCTGTTGCGGCAATACGACTATGGGAAAGAGTTCCATGATGTTATCATGCTTTCAATCCTCTCCGCATCGGAACAGGACATCGGGCAGGGATGAGAACTAATTGACTGGTTTGATGCTGAATACGATGAGCACATGACCATATCTTTTTCGTAAGCAATTCGATAGATATAGTTCTTCTATTTCCGTCTTGACAAAAATCGCGGTTCCCATGTTTTGTATAAAAGGCTATTAAAAGGGGTAACCACGATGACACAGCAAAACCATTTCAAGAAAGGCTATACATTCGACGACCTGCTTCTGGTTCCGGGCAAATCGGAAGTGCTCCCATCCGCGGTAGATACGAGTTCCCGGTTTACGCGCAACATCATGCTACAGGTGCCGGTGGTCAGCGCGGCGATGGACACCGTGACCGAGGGCGTGATGGCGATCGCCATGGCGCAGAAGGGCGGCATCGGTATCATCCACAAGAACCTCACCATCGAGGAGCAGGCGGAAGAGGTGCGAAAGGTCAAGCGGTTCGAGAGCGGCATCATCAAGAGTCCGATCACGCTCGAGCCGAACGTCAGCATCCGCAGAGCGCTGGAATTGAAAGAAAAATACAACATCAGCGGTTTCCCGATCGTCAAGGGCAAGCGGCTGGTCGGCATCCTCACCAACCGCGACCTGCGCTTCGAATCGAACCTGGACAAGCGCATCTCCGAGCTGATGACACCCGAAGAACGGTTGATCACGGTCGAAGAAGGCACCAGCCTCGAGGATTCCAAACATATACTGCACCAACACCGCATCGAGAAGCTTCCGGTGGTGAACAAAGCCGGCGAACTGGTCGGTATGATCACCGTGAAGGACATCGAGAAGATGATTTCCTACCCCAACGCGACCAAGGATGCCGAGGGCAGGCTGATCTGCGGTGGCGCGATCAGCTCCGGCAAGGACTACGAAGAACGAGCCGCAGCGCTGATCGAGCAGAAGGTGGATGTGCTGGTGATCGATTCGGCGCACGGACACCATATCGATATCGCACGCGCCGTACGAGCCATCAAGAACCGGTTCGACATCGAGATTGTGGCGGGTAACATCGCCACGGCGGAAGGCGCGAAGGACCTCATCGAAGCCGGCGCCGACGCCGTAAAAGTGGGAATCGGGCCCGGATCGATCTGCACCACGCGCGTCATTGCCGGAATCGGCGTTCCGCAGATGACCGCCATCATGGACGCTGCTTCGTATGCGCAGGAAGCCGGTGTCCCCATCATCGCGGACGGGGGTATCAAATTCTCAGGCGACGTGGTCAAGGCGATTGCGGCCGGCGCTGACTCGGTAATGCTGGGATCACTCCTCGCCGGTACCGAAGAGAGTCCGGGTGAATTCGTGATTTACAACGGCAGGCGGTTCAAATCGTATCGCGGCATGGGATCCATCGGCGCGATGAAGAAGGGCAGCAGCGATCGCTATTTCCAAAGCTCCGAAGAAGCCAAGAAGCTTGTCGCAGAAGGCATCGAAGGCATGGTGCCCTACAAGGGACCGCTTCGTGATTTTTTATATCAATTGGTCGGCGGTCTGCGTGCCGGTATGGGATACGTAGGTGCATCAAGCATCCGCGAACTTCAGACTCGGGCGCGCTTCATCGAGGTTTCGGCCGCAGGACTCAAGGAAAACCACCCCCACGACGTGACCATCACCAAGGAAGCACCGAATTACCAGTATCGGGATGTGTAGGGAATAGGAGTCAGGAGACAGGAGTCAGGAGAGGGAGTGCCGCTATTGGGGATTCGATTTTGCAAGCAAAATCACAGGAGATCGGCAGCTACAGCTCCCCTCGGACCGCCAAGCTCCAGCTTGGCATCTTAAATTCCAACTTCCGAATGTGCCGAAGGTTCTTCTGAATGTTGGAATTCAACTACGTGAATAAAAGAAAATCAACATCCGGAAGACTAATAAAAATCAACATTCGGAAGAGATGCTGCGCATCACATTCAGAAGTTGATTTTCAACCATTATAAATTGCACTGTATTTCCTGATCAACCGTTCCGGTTTATAGGATTGTTTCGCCTTGCTCAAGCCTTCGATGCCGAGGTCGCATTCGCGGTTGACGAAAGAATAGTCCTTCCACTCCTGTTCGAGGAAATGCTGGTTGATGAACTGGTACAGACCGCGAATCCGGTCGTTCGCCTTCTCGATGTGGATGACTACCATATCGTCCGATATCGCCTCGCCGAACGTAAACGCCTGCACCTTTTCGTCCACCTCGATGTAGCCGCCGACATAGTCCAGATCCTCGAAATGCTCCAGAACGCGCATGATACCGAGCTTTTCGCGATGAAGATCCGCGAAGTGTTCGCAGTTCCTCTCATTGCACCACTCGAGCTGCGAATGGACGACAAGATCGACCGTACCCGCAGTGAGCCGGTGATATGCGAAATTGTAGTCGCGCTGGAATCCGAGCACGAAGTTGCGCTTGTTGCGGTATTTACGTCCGGGCAGATCGATCAAGTCTTGAACGGAATAGATATAGTCGTCGCGGTCCGGCGTGTGGGTGATGGTAAATTTTCCCGGCATCGCTTTCTCCAGCGCGTCCTTCATCGATTCGTCCAGGCAGCGGAAGCCCAGCGGACCACCTTCGTGCTGCTCGCGGATGTGATTAATCACCTGTGCGAGGTCGCCGGTTCCCACCGGGAAGAAGTAACGGTAATCCTTCAATCCGTCGCGAATGACGAGAAATCCATCCATCTCGCGATAGCGGATATCCTGTCCCGGCTGCCACAAGAAGAGGTTTGTGAAGCTAAGCTCCGAGATTTCGGAGCCCGTGTTTTTCAAGTAGCCGTCAAGAAGCTGTTTATCTTCGATATCTATCTTTTTCCACATCGGATCACCCCGTTTCAGTATTGAAGGAAAAATCTCTGGTTATTTCATGATGTCAAATATTTTCTTTGCACGTGGTAGTCAATGTCGAAGTTTACATTGACAGAAACAGGCACGGAAAATGCATATATCGGACTGAAAATATTGTTTGATATGCATAATGGAGGAATAAACATGAAGAAGATGTTCGTTTTCGTACTGGTACTGGCTACCTGTGTGACACTTATTGCGGGTGACTATGTGCAGAAAACGCTGCCAAACGGCATGGAAGTAATCACAAAGAAGAATGAGAATAACGATTCTGTCGGTCTGTACTGTTTCGTGAAAACAGGGTCCGCTTACGAGGATGAATATATCGGGTGCGGCATTTCGCACTATCTGGAGCACATCGTATCCGGCGGTTCGACAACGCTGCACACCGAAGATGAATACACCCAGATGCAGCAGGAGATCGGCGCATCCGCGAACGCCTACACCAATACGTTTACGACTTGCTTCTATATCAGCGTGCCGGTCGAATCGGTCGATAAAGGATTGGAGATGCTTTCCGAGCACATCATGTTCTGCTCGTTCGATTCGGTGGAAGTGGCTCGTGAACGCGAAGTGATCATCAAGGAATTCGTTTACCGTTCGAGTCCACCACCTATCAAGGTCTATGAGACATTCCAGGCTCTGACGTACCCTCAGTCCACCGCCCGATATCCCGTTATCGGTGAAATCGAGCTGTATAAACAACTCACGCGTGACGATCTGGTCGATTACTACAACAAGCGCTACATGCCCAACAACATGATCTTCGTCGGCGTCGGTAATTTCGATCCCGACACCCTCATGGCAAAGGTCGCAGATACGTTCAAGGATTACAAACGCGGCATTCTGGAACCAGTTCCGCTGATTAAGCAACCGCCGTTCGAGGGCAACGTGCTCCATGTGAACGAATTCGACATCCAGAAGGCGATCGGCAAGATCAGCACAATCGTCCCGGACGCCTGGCATCAGGACTGCGTCGCGCTGAACGTCGGACTGGACATTCTCGCGACAAAACGAACCTCCCCGCTGCACAAAGCGCTGGTGGAAGACCTTCAATTGTGCAACAGCGTCTATGGAGGCGCATCGTACAACATGCTCTTCGCCGCGTCCGCCGACATCGGCTTCGAGGCAAAAGACCCTGCGAAGATGAACGAGATCGTCGATATCATCGATCAATATATTTTGAAATACAGCCAGGAAGGTATTTCGCAGGAAGACATCCAGAGCTACTGCAACCGGCTGGAGGCCGCTGTGCTGCTCTCCACACCCAGCCCGGGAAGCGAAGCGAGCCGCATCGGAATCTACACACAGTTGTTCGGCGTTCCGGACTGGACAAAACATAACCTCGAACTGGCGAGCCAACTGACGCCCGAAGACATCTACCAAGCCTTCCAGCGACATCTGGTACGCAAGAATCGTATCGTCAACTACGCGATGCCAACCGGTACGAAGAAGCTTCTCGAACAGCAGGAAGCCGAATCCGGCACTCGTGAAGATATGCGCAAGATTGTGATCAACGACGACCTGACGCTCATCTATCGGCATAACGACACCAAGCCGCTGATCCGGGCGGAAATCATGATGCCGATCTACGGTAATTACGGAACCGAAGGCGATCTCGAACGCATCTCATTCGTCCGGGATATGCTGATTAAAGGTTCGAAGAAATACGACGCTGTCGAGATATCGGAATTCATGGACGACCACTATATCGATTACAGCTCCATCGCCAGCGAAACGGGTATGAAAATCGAAATGAAGCTGCTTCGAAACGACTTCGCTCCATTCCTCGACATGGTGCTGGACGGACTGAACAATCCCGAGTTCCCGGAGAAGGAAATCCAGCTCCTGCTCGAAGAGAAGAAATCCGATCTGCTGGAGTCCCAGAGCTGGCCGCTCGACGTACACCGCGAGATCGCGAATAAGCTGATCTATAAAGAACCGATGTTTTCCCTTTCCGACCAGGAGAAGTGGGAAGCGCTGAAAGACATGAATCCCGAGAAATCGAGAGAAATCTACGAGAAATACTTCAAAGCATCGAATGAGAAACCGGTCGTGATAACACTCTTCGGTGACCTGACCGAGAAAGAAGCTCGCAAATGGGCAAAAGAAATATCCCGTAGAATCCCGTACGGAACCGTCGATGAACCGCGCGCATGGCGTACGATTGTCGAAAAGGACTCCACCGTTGTCGAAACCTACGATTTCGAGCCGGTCAATATCGATATCTTCTATCCCGGGCCCGACATTTACTCGGACGACCATCTTACCTTCCGCCTGATCAATATCATCCTCAGCGGCTCGGCAAGCGCGAGAATGCACAAAGCGACTCGAGGCACCAACAATCTCGCCTACTGGGCGTATTCTAATTACGATTACAGCGATACGTGGGGATTCTTCGAGATGAAGTCGCAGACCTCACTGCCCAAGAAAGACGAATTGCTCACGGTCCTCAAGGACGAGATCGAGCGACTCAAGACCGAACTGGTCACGCAGGAAGAGATGGATGACGCGATCTTCGAATTCGACAAACGGATGCAAAGCATGGTCAGCGAAAACGCTCTGCCATCCTACGCTACCTACTTCGAATACCGTGGCTTCGGATACGACTACGTCTATCGTATGGGGGAATCTCTGAAAGCAATCACACCACAGCAGATTCAGGACGCAGCGAATAAATACCTGAACAATGGATTCGTCATCATCACCCAACCCGATGAAGACGCGATCCGGGAACACGAATAAAATTCTTTCGTCCCAATAAGCCAGGCTTCGGTCTGGCTTTTTTTATGGCACGCAGGCATAACTTCTGAATGTGCCGCAGGCTCTTCTGAATGTTATGCCGGAAATTGGGGAAAACGAAATCAACATTCGGTTCCACTTCGTTCCTCTGGTATTTGCAAGCAAATACTACGAGACCTCACTTCGTTCGGACATTCGGAAGTTGATTTCTTGCAGCGCTCGACCTCCGGACGAGGTCGATGCGTGATTATCCTCCGGGATATCATTGCAATGTTCTTTCGCGAACCTAATGTTCGGCACAGCCATATTAATCAATTGCAAATATTACACTGGCGAAATATCGTATTAATTGTAACCGAAACGCGATATTACTCGACGCAAGCCGATTCTGCAGTATGTTATCGATAGGAACAAAAAAAATGGTACATCCTCGGGGACTCGAACCCCGGACCCGCTGATTAAGAGTCAGCTGCTCTACCAACTGAGCTAAGAGATGTACGCGATAGGAAGCAAGATTGATGCGGCGGAAATTGTGTCAAGGGTTTTTGGAGATTTTATGAAGAAGCAGGGGATCCTTCTGCTTGTAATCTGCTTTATCAGTATGCTTTGGAGCGCGAAAATTCCGAACGTGGTTGTCTTCGATCCCGAGCATTTGCCCGGTACGATGCAAACTGCTGCCATCGTTCAGAACGAACTGCACCGCGCACTGGCGGAGACAGGAAAGTTCCGCGTGGTGGAGCGCCGCAACCTGGACGCCATCATGAAAGAACAGCAGCTATCCATGGAGGATTTCACCGAGCAATCCAGCATCTACCGGCTCGGACAGCTCCTGGATGCCGACTACATCCTGTTTTCGTCTCTTCACCAGCAGAATTCGCAACTACTCGTCTATCTGAACCTCACGGATGTTTTTACCGGCGAGACGCTTTACCCCGAATCGTTCATCTCGACCACCGATATCCGCACAATCAAGCGCGAGGTCGATACCGCTGTCGAGCGCATCGGCTCCAGATTCGAGCTGCGCGGCACCATCGTGAAGATGGACGGCGACGATATCTTCATCGATCTGGGAATCCGCAACAACCTATCCAAAGACAACATTCTCGAAGTATATCGCACCGGCGACCGGATTATCGATCCAAGCGCTTTCCGTGTCATCGGCTTCGACCGCAAGCGCATCGGCGAGATCATCATCACCGAAGCGATCTCGGAGGAGCTATCCCGCGCGAGGCTTTACTCGGGCGAGAAATTCGCCGTTGGCGACGAGATCACGCTCAAAGCCGAAGAACCCGGATCCTTCGAGATCAAGACCTCGAACAAAGTCCTTCCACCGAAGGTGAAGACACATCGCGACACCTACCTCGAGATCAGGGTGAAGCCGGGCGACGCGAACGTTTTTCTCGACACGAAGCAACTTCGTAATCGGGACATCGAACAACCCTATCGAAAACGCATCGAACCGGGCATCCACTTCGTGCGCATGGAGAAAAAGGGCTACGGCACACTGCGGAAATCGCTAGAAGTGCGGGAAGGAGAGCAGTTCAATCTCGAAGTAACTCTGCAACCCGAGATGGGAACGCTGTATCTGAACACCGAACCGACCGGCGCGGAGGTCTATCTCGACGGCCAGTACGAGGGAATCTCGCCGATCCGGATCTGTCGTGACAGAAGCGATCGCTATCGACTGCGCCTGGTCAAATCCGGCTACAAGAATGAGGAGCGCTCGGTACGACTTCGCCCCGGGGACATCAGCGATCTTCTGATAACGCTGGATTCCGACCCGAAGACACACACGATCATGCCTCCCGCGATGGAATTGATCCCCGGTGGAACGTTCATCATGGGATCGGAAGAAGAGGAAGCCAAGCGAGACGAACAACCGCAACACCGCGTCGAGATCGAATCATTCTATATCGACCGCTACGAAGTGATGGTCAAACAGTTCCGCACTTTCTGCGAGGTCACGGGATACCGCATGCCGGAGCTTCCGGACTGGATATCGGATCACGACCCGATGATAAACGTCACCTGGTACGATGCCAAGGCCTACGCGCAATGGGCAAGCAAACGCCTCCCCACCGAAGCGGAATGGGAGTATGTCGCGCGGAATAGCTGTCCGCAAAGCGCTTACTGCAAGTCGCAGAAAAAGCTGGATCCGCGTAATTGGGCAAATATCCAGGGTAACTCTGGGAACGACCACTGGGAGAAGGTCGCGCCTGTGGGGAGTTTCCAGCCGGATTCGGCAGGGTTGTACGATCTGGGTGGGAATGTGTTCGAGTGGTGCGAAGACTGGTATGATCGGAATTACTATTCCTATAGCGTGAGTAAGAATCCCCAGGGAGCGGGATTCGGAAACCGAAAGGTGATTCGCGGCGGATGCTGGGCATTCGGAACCGAAATTTTACATGCATGGTCCCGGAGCGTCGGAAATCCGAACACGCGCAGTTCGATAATCGGATTTCGGTGTGCTATGAGCATCGGGAAGGATCGTGAGTGATGTGTTTTAGAAAATTCTTTTGACAAATGGGACAGGTATAAATATGTTTTCATCGGATAATAATGGGTTGAATAACATGGTCGAAACAGGAAAGGATTGCATATCAAATGGCTGGCGATATTGATTGGATAAAAGAAGAACTCGAGAAAATACAGTCTCTTCCGACCTTGCCGGTCATTGCGTCGAGACTGTTGAATATGCTTGATTCGAAGACCGTTTCGATGGCCGATATCTCGAAGATCATCGTCGTCGATCCCGCACTCACAAGCCGTATTCTCAAGATCGCGAACTCACCCTACTATGGGATGAGGAACCGCATCGACACAATCAAACTGGCACTGGTTATCCTCGGAATCAACGAGATCAAGAATGTGCTGCTCAGCATATCCCTGTTCAGGACATTTTCCATGGACGACGAGGAATTCCAGTTCGACTCCAAGACATTCTGGATCCATTCGATGGCGACCGCCCACTTTGCCAAGAAACTCGCGAAAGATTTTCGGCTCAAAAGCCACGGCGAAGATTTCACTGCCGGGCTGATCCACGATATCGGAAAACTCATCATCGCACAATACTTTACGGAATTCATTCCCGATATCCGGAAAACGATGCAGAAAGAGAGTATCCCAAACTACGAGGCGGAAGAGAAGATCCTCGGCCTTTCGCACATGGACATCGGCGCATGGCTGGCTGAGAAATGGAAGCTTCCCGCACACCTGATTCAGACCATTCGCTTCCATCACTACGCCCACCTCAGCGAAGAACACACCCTGCTATGCACGATCGTCGCGCTTGCCAATCTGATCGCGAATTTTCACCAGTTCGGGAACGATACACATGCCGACCTCGATTCGATCCTCAATTTCAAGGGTTGGGAAATGATCGAGACGAGTATCACGCAGGAAGAGTTCAACCGTCAGGAATACATCATGAGTCTTTCGGAAGAGTCCGAAGCAATTGAGGCCTATGTGCAAGCACTGCTATGAATGAACAAATAAAGAAACCTCGGATGGAGGATTTATGTCCAATCTAAAATTCTTAATTGTTGATGATTCACCAACGATGCGAAGAATTGTGAACAACACGCTCAAACGTCTCGGTTATCGCGATATCGAAGAAGCGGATAATGGTTCCAGCGGTATGGACAAACTACGAAGCATTCCCGGTATCAATTTCATCGTCACGGACTGGAATATGCCCGTGATGGATGGGCTGCAATTCGTGCAATCGATCCGCAGCAGCCAGGAGTTTGCCAAAATTCCGATTCTGATGGTCACCACCCGTAGCGTGAAAGACGACATTATTGAAGCAATGAAATCCGGCGTGAATAATTACATCGTCAAACCGTTCACTCCGGAAACCATGAAAAGTAAAATCGACGCAATTCTGAATAAATAATGGGGGGAGTGGGGATGAAAAGCGACGATATTCACACATCTGGAATCGTTCCGGTAATCGAAAACCTGAAGGCCATGCTGAACGAGGTCGGATCTGCGGTGGCTCCATTCCTGGAAGACGAAATCGGAAACGAACCGGCAGATAATATCAAGAAAAAGATTTCTGCGATGGACACGAAAATGCAACGATTGATCGAGTCCATCAATCACAGCTACGACTTGATTCAGCTCGTTATCAAATCGATTCACACCAGCCGCTCCGAGCTGAAGAAGAGCGTCGATGGATTGATAAAGAAGACCGGCATGCAGCTTCAGAAAGTAACATCCACTACCGAAGAAGCGACCAATAAAATTCTCGATGTAGCCGAAAAACTGGACGAGGATCAGATGAAGATCATCGATATCCTCGATAACCTTGAAGAGATGAGCGAATCGGACGAAAGACGCACCGCGATCTTCGATGAACTGCGCCAGAAGATCTATCAGAATCAGGAATCGGCGTTCACCATCATGGATTACCTTCAATTCCAGGATATCACGGCCCAGCAGATCGCCGGCGCATACGCACTGCTTTCGGACACGGAAAAGACACTACTGTACGTATCGGAAACCCTGAAGCGACTCGACACGACATTCGAGATGTCCGAGGATGTGAAAAAAGAGATCGATAAGAACGCCTTCAATATGGATGCATCATACACCGATAAAACGAACATCCAGTCGGCGATCGACAACCTCTTCGAATCCCGAGATGAAAACATCGATATCCCGACAGACAAGAAAGACGATCCTGCGGACGAAATTGCCCATTGCCCAGCGGCAACCGAGGAAGTTAACGGCGCGGAACACGTCTCGAACGACGACATCGACGCGCTCTTTGCCGGGACATCCGACAGCAAGGAAGATAAGAGTCTGCAAGACGATATCGACAAGCTGTTTTCGCAAGATTCGGGAGCGAATGAAGAAGTAACGGTTAAGCCGAACCAGAAAAAGGACGATAAAAAAAGCGACGCGGCAAGCCAAGAAGAGATTGACAAGTTATTCGGATGAGTAATGAATTGATCTTTGCCGTTAAGAATAAGGTTGACAGAAAAACGCCGGTGGACTGAAGGTATAATGGAATAATTGCAGAGGATAAAACATGAGTAAATCGATACTTGTCGTTGATGATGAAGAAAACATCCGGGAAATTATATCGGAATTTCTTCAAACGCTTGGATATAACGTTGTTGAAGTATCCAACGGTGAAGAAGCTATCGTAGCTTGCAGCAAACATAAATTCGACTTGATCATAACGGATATTCGCATGCCGAAGATGAACGGATTGAAGCTGCTGAAGGCGATCAAGACCTATATGCCCGAGATGCCCGTGATTTTGATGACAGGCTATCAACCTTCCAAAGCCCAGGAAGAAAGCCTCACGACCAAAGCCGATGGCTATCTTCTGAAGCCATTCTCTCTGAATTCGCTCAGACAATCGATCCTGAAGATTTTCAAGACGTTGTAACATGTCAGAACGATGTCCAATAAGAAAATCATCAAGCAATACAAGATCGAGGGAGACGATCGAATACCAATACCCTCTGCAATGACGGGTTCCTCCGCTAACATTATTAAAAAAGCATCCATCACGCCTCAGAACCGTGAAATCAAATCTTCCGAAGTAAAAGACATAAAGCCCGTTCCAACACTGAAAGTGAACAAGGACGAACGTGGAATTATCACGTCACTGGAAATCACTTGTGCGTGCGGAGAAAAAATCCTGATCGCTCTGGACTACGAATGAACGCGAAAATACTTGTCGTCGATGACGAACTCCTCCTGCGCGACGTGCTGTTCGACTACCTCACCCGTCAGGGATACGAAGTCGCCATGGCTGCCAGTGGTGAAAAAGCCCTCGAGATTGCCAGGACCCAGCGCTTCCATCTCGCATTGGTCGATATCAAGATGCCAGGAATGAGCGGACTGGATGTCACCGCAAGATTGAAAGATCTCTACCCGCAGATCATCGTTATTATCATGACCGGCTACCCGAGCCTCAATACTGCCATTTCCGCGATCAAGCTCGGCGCAACAGAATATATCGTAAAACCCTTCCGGCTGGACGAACTCAACCGCATTATCGCCAAGAACCTCTCTTCGTTGGACACCGAATACGAGAACCTGAAGCTGAAGGAGCGGATCCGCGAACTGGAAAAACAACTCGGCGTCGAGAGCGGCGAAACCGCCGAAGAATCAGGGGAATCCAAACCCGGAGACATCCCGGAAGAACCAATCAGATCGCGCGAAAAGTACCTTTCGGACGATCCCGCATCCGCATCGGAGAAATATCGCAACCAAACGTCGTCAGCGAGAAAACAGAACATGGAAGTTCAAATGCAGCGACTGGACCGGATGCTCGCCGATCACATCATCACGCACGAGGAGTACGAGAAGAAAAAAGGTGAAATCCTGAAAGATCAGTATGCCTGAAAAAGAACGCGGAAATCCCAGAGAGCATAATATCGTCGAAATCAACGAGCTGACCCATGCTTTCCGGGATTTTAACATTATTATCGAGCGTTTCCAGGAAACGTTCCACGGTCTCCAGAATAAAATCGACATCCTCAACGAGATCGTCGAGAAGAAGAATCTGGAGCTGGAAAAGCAGATTCACGAGGGCGAAAACATCAAGAACCTGCTGAACGGAATCCTCGAACATATCTATACGGGCGTTGCCGTGATCGATACATCGGGCGCAATCATCCTTTTCAACAAAGCCGCCGAGGATATCACCGGCTACAGCAAGGAAGAAGTGCTGGGCATGAACTACCTGAAGCTGTTCGGTCATGCACAGGTTCGAAGCAAGTCTCCCCTATACACCCTGGCCACCGGAAAGGAATCGTTTCATCGTCGCAAAATCCTGAGTACAAAGGACAACAAACCGGTCAACGTCGAATTCAGCAGTACGCTTGTAAAGGGTGTGCATGACCAGGTGATCGGCGTGGTCGAGACATTCAACGACCTCTCGGAAATCAGCAACCTCCAACGTCGCGTGACACAGGTCGAAACCCTTGCAGCGCTGGGAGAAATGGCGGCGAACGTTGCCCACGAGATCCGCAATCCACTCGGTGGTATCGGTGGTTTCGCCGGACTGCTGGACCGCAAGCTGGACAAGGACGATCCCAACCGCAAGCTCATCAAGCCGATTGTCGAGGGTGTATCGCGACTGAACGTGATCGTCTCGGATCTGCTATCCTTCACACGACCGCAGAAGCTCAATCCGGTCAAGGTTGTCTTGCAGGATACATTGCAGGAAATCATCGACTTTTTCTGCATCAGTCTGGGCAATCTGGATAAGGATATCAAACTCGAAACGCATTTTCCTGATAAGGAAATTCACGTATATCTTGACAGCCAGTTGTTCCAACAGATTGTTATTAACCTGTTAAAGAATGCTTACGATGCGATCGAGGATAGCGGAACGGTGGAAGTCCGCATCCGTATGAACATGCCGGAGAGCCTCAGCGACGTGCTGGACGAAGACGAAAAGGACGAACTGCTCAGGATGTTCAGTTATCTGGAGATCGATATTGTCGATAACGGCATCGGAATTCCGGAGGAGACGCTGCCCAAGCTGTTCAATCCGTTCTTCACCACGAAGGACGACGGGAACGGGCTCGGGCTGGCGATCACCCGCAAGATCATTAACCTGCACAAGGGCGATATCAGCGTCGCATCCGAAGTTAACAAGGGTACGACCTTCACGATCAGCCTGCCGCTCTACGAGACCTATCACGAGCTATGAGAAAAAACGTATTAGTCGTCGATGATGAAGTCCTGATCCGGGAGTTCATCCTCAATTTCTTCGAAGGCACATCCGAATTCGCGGAGTGCCGTGTCGATCTCGCGGTAAACGGCGAGGAAGCCATCGCGCGCATTCGGGAGAAGACCTACGACCTGATCTTCACCGACCTGAAGATGCCGGGCAAGAGCGGTCTGGACGTGATCAAATTCGCGTCCGAAGTCTCGCCCTCGACCGACACCGTGCTGCTGACCGCCTACGCCGGCGGCGAGAGTGCTGCCAAAGCCATGGCGTACGGCGCGTACGAATATATCACAAAGCCGGTTCCGATCGATGAACTGGAGATGATCGTACGACACATCTTCGAGCGGCAGCAGCTTATTCAGGAAAACCGCGAACTCAAGGATCAGCTCCGGCAGAAGATCGCCTACCCCGACATCATCGGCAGGAGCAAAAAGCTTTCCGAGATTATGGAAGTGGTAAAACTGGTTGCGCCGACCAACTCGACAATCCTGATCACCGGCGAGAGCGGTACCGGTAAGGAACTGATCGCCCAGGCCATCCACGACCTCAGTCCGCGCAAGAAATTCAACTTCGTGCGCATCAACTGCGCAGCCATTCCGGAGCAGCTCATCGAAAGCGAACTCTTCGGTTTCGAGAAGGGATCGTTCACCGGCGCGATCAAGCGCACCAGAGGTAAATTCGAAATGGCCCACGAGGGATCGATCCTGCTTGACGAAATCAGCGAGATGAACCTCGACTTGCAGGCCAAGCTGCTTCGCGTAATACAGGAAAAAGAATTGACCCGTATCGGCAGCGAATCGCCGGTCAAGGTCAATGCGCGGGTCATCGCGACATCCAACCGAGACCTTTCCTCCCAAGTGGAGAAGGGCAATTTCCGCGAGGACCTCTTCTTCCGGCTCAACATCGTACCTATCCATCTGCCGCCGCTCCGAGAGCGGCCGGACGATGTCCCGTTACTTGCTGAACACTTCGTCAGGCGACTCTGCTTCGAGCACGGTTTGGCTCGAAAGGTCATCACACCCGAAGTGACCGAACTGCTCGTAAGCTACCACTGGCCCGGCAATATCCGCGAGCTTCAGAACGCCATCGAACGGGCAATCATCACCAATCCGGGCGATATCCTCGACCTCAAGGCATTCCACTTCATGAGCCGCAAGGTGGATACACCCGCCGCGCAATCGCCCATGGGTGCGCTGGACGGAAAATCGATGGCGGAAGTGGAAAAAATCCTGATTCACAACACACTCGAGAAGACGAACAACAACCGTACCGAAGCCGCCACGATCCTCGGTATCACGACCCGCACGCTACGCAACAAACTGCACCAGTACGCACGGGATAAATAAGCGCCGACGACGATGAATTTCGCGCTCGTTTCGTCCGAAAACCACATTACACCCGGTGGAGATCCTTTTTCCAATCCATCTCTTCTTCGCGCCTTCGCGAAGGTGAGTGCTTCGAAACTGTACTATATCGCAGCCGAAGAGGATGACCACCAAGAAGCCTGGATGCCCGTATTCATCAGGAAGAAAGCCGGCATCCCAATGATCGTCCATCCGCAACTTCTACCCTACATCCCGGTGATTTTCTACAGAGATCGCGCGATCGGATCACTGCACGAACAGGAAGTTTATCAGGGCTTCTCCAACATCATGAAAGCACACGGTAAGCGGCTGCTGATCAACCTGCCGACGCATGTCACCGACGTGCGAGGCTTCCAGTGGAGTGGCATCGCGGCGA
Organism: Cloacimonadales bacterium (SeqCode); assembly: GCA_963666875.2. GTDB lineage: Bacteria > Cloacimonadota > Cloacimonadia > Cloacimonadales > JAIOQZ01. The sequence goes on along the minus strand of CAXXPU010000017.1, from coordinate 346,731 downwards.
CGCCTCGATACACATATCGGCTTCCGCTGAAAGAAGATATCAAGTATCAACGACTGAAATATCGCGACATCAAGAAGGCGCAGGTCTTGAACCCCGAGGTTCGCGAGGAATTCGATTTCGAGCTGTTTCTGCGATTGAAGGACGAAACCTACCGGCTTCAGACGAAGCGATTCCCCTATTCCGACGTTATCCATCTGGAACTGCTGAAAAACCTTGCGGAAACAGGCTGCCTGAAGCAATATGTCCTTCGGATCGACCGGGAGGACATTTCAACACAGCTTGTCCTCGAGGGAGACCGAGAAGTCTTTACCTGGCAGGGCTTTACGGGGAGGGAATATCTGAAAAGCGGCATGACGACCTGGTTCAACGATTATCTGATCCGGCGATATCGCGAAACGCACGAATCACTCGATTTCTGCGGCGCGAATGTCCCGGAGATCGCTCGTTACAAGAGCGGTTTCGGCGGATCGCTGACCGTGTGGTACCAGCTCCGCTGGACCGCGTCTCCCCTGCTCGAATCGACCTTGAACATCGTGAAGCGAAACTGAAGTAATGAGAGATGAAGCACCATGATATCCGTATTTATCGACAACAAACTGGACGCATTTCAACGCGAAATACGCTTCACCTTCGATTTCATATTCAAGACGCTGGGCTACAACTACAAATACATCCGTAAGAGCAGCGAGGCGGGTGAACAGGACATCATCTTCGCCTACAGCCTCACGCAGCCGACCGACGAAGAACTGCTCATGCTGGGCGATGATCGCGTGATCTTCTACTCTCCGGTGGAAGTCGATCTCTACGATCCTGCAAAACTCGACCGCGAGTCGATCTCAGGCATGCTCCGTGAGATCTCGTTCGAGAAGAAACCGGTGCCGGTGCTGGCGACGGGCAACCTCTCAAGTCCTATCTCGTTCAACGTCAGCGAGATGCACTTCATCGGACGCTTTCAGTTCGACCTGATCGGCAATATCTATTTCAACCTCTCCCATTCCGGCGCAATGGAAACCTCCCGCAAGGACACCTTCGGACGTGTGCGCGATGATGCCTATCCCTTCACCTCGTACTCCAGCTTTCCCTACATCAACATGTTCCTGTGGCTGATCGACAGCACCATCCATCATGCGATGGAGCGTCAGCCGGGATACGTACTGCGCAAGTCCATCTGGCCGAAAGGGGAGGATGCCGCGGCATCGCTTTCGTTCACCGTGAATCGCTTGCAGAAATGGACGTTCTCGCGGTTCATCGCATCGTTCTTCGAGGACTTCCTGCTATTCATGACACTCAAGTGGAAGATCTGGCTGCGCAGTTTCAGCAGTAAGTTCAAGTACCTCTTCACCAATATCGAGCAGTACTGGAATTTCGAAGCCATCGCGGATATCCTGAGGGCACACAAGCTGAAATCGACCTTCTTCTTCGCGGTGGAAAAGACGGGCAAAATCGGTGCAGATTACACTATCGACGACGACGACCTTCAAGAGGTGATCAAATCGCTGCTCGAGAATGGTCATGACATCGGCCTGCTCGGTTCTTTCGAGCGCTACAAGAGCGAGAGCATGAAAGACCACAAGGACGCGCTGCGCCACACCTTCGATATCCGCGATCTCGGCATCAGGCAGGATCGATACCGCTGGGACGCGCAAACGACGCCCGAGTTGCACAACAAGATGAACATGCTCTACGACTCGACAGTAGCCTTCAACGAGCGCAACGGCTTCAAGAACGGCATCGCATACCCCTATTATCCCTATACGAAGAAACTCGCAGCCAAACGCCACTACCAATTCGTGGAAATGCAGCCGGCGTTCTGCGACGAACATACACGGCTGTCCCGCCATCGTTCGCTTTCACTCGACAGATCGCAGATGGTCGTGCGAAAGCTGATCCAGTCCGTAACCGACGTGAACGGACACATCGTCTTCGACTTCAACACCTCGAATTTCAGCGATATCCCGCACAACGACAAGCTGCTCGACTACACCATCGATCTCTTGACGCAAGGCAACATCCACATCGCCACCCTGCACGATATCGCCAAGTGGTGGAACCGGCGCGAGCGAATCCAGATATACGAGAACCCCAACGAGATCATGATCTACGTGCAGGACAAGATCACCGGCTTCACTGTGGAGCTGCTGGGCAAGATGAAGATCCTCACCATCGACGGCGCTGAATACCAGCACAAAGGCAGACACATCCTGTTCAGGGATATCAAGCCCGGAACCACTGTCACGATCCGTCTGGATCCCGTCTTGACAGGCAGAAGATTCGCCGATGATCAGGAAGCCGCGGAACCGACCGATGATACCGACCAGGAGTGATCATAAGCGCGTCGTGATACTGACCATCGCCCATCGCGGTGACGATGTGAGGTTGTATCATAAACTCGGTCTGTCTCTTGCAAAGCAGTTCGAGGTGATCATCCTCACGCCCGTGCAAGCCGGACTTGTAAACGAACCCAACTACCGGACAATTCACATCGAGGGTAACAACCGCGTCGATCTCCTCTACAAGCTTTTTCGCAGTGCCTGCATGCTCAATCCGGACATCGTGATCTGCATCGAACCGCAGACCATGATTCCCGCGCTGCTCGTGCGTCGATACAGGCAATCCGCGCTGATTTACGACTGCCACGAATTTTACGGCGACAGCTTTGGCGAACGCTTCCCGAAGCAATTCCAGAGACCGGCGAAACGGTTCTACGAGGTCATGGAGAATCTGCTGGCAAGGCAGATGGACGGCATCATCGCGGTCAACGACGTGATCGCGAACCGCTTTCGGAAATGCACAAAGAACCTGGCAACATGCCCGAACTATATGATTCCGCAAGACAGCGTCGAATCCGTTGACGAAAAGAAATTCGACCTGGTCTATGCCGGCGGGATGCTGATCGAGAAGGGTATCCTGGTCATTCTGAACGCGATCGCCCTGCTGAAAGACCGATTTCCGGATATCCGGGCGCTTTTCCTCGGGAAATTCTATACCGACGAGACGAAACAAGCGTTCTTCGGCACGATCGAACGACTTGGAATTGCGAGACACATACATTTCGGCGGTCAGGTATCGCACACCGAAGCCATGAAGGCAATCGAATCGGCTCGCTTCGGCGTCGTGATGATGGATCCGCGCATGAGTCGTTACTGGAATTCCCTACCGCTGAAGTTCATGGAATTCCTCTATGCAGGGCTTCCGGTCGTGGCACAGAACATGCCCATCATGCGCAGCGTCGTGGACGAACATGCTGTCGGTGCGTGCGTTGATTTCGATGCCGAATCGGTTGCAGAAGCGATGACGAGGCTACTTTCGCTGAGCGAAGCGGAACGAATCGAGATGGGACGACGCGCAACGGTAATCGCACAGGACGAATTTATCTGGAGCCGTATCGAGCCGCGCCTGCTGTCGTTGACGGAGATGGTTCTCGAGCGTCGAATGCTTCTGTTCGCCTACTTCTATCCGCCACTGGGGGCTTCCGGTGTGCAACGCCCCTGCAAAATGGTACATTATCTGAAACAAGCCGGTATCACGACCGACGTGATTTCGGTGAAGGACATCGTTTTTCATTCCCACGACCACAAGATGCTCGGAGAATGCGGTCATCGGCGGTTGATCCGCACCAGATCGCTGGATCCGATGTCGATCCTCAAGCGGCTCGTTCCCTCGCGCAAGAGCCAGGATGTCTATTTCAACACCGCCGAGTGGAAAAAACGCCTTGTACGCGGAATCCAGCCCATTGACGACAAGATCGGCTGGCTACCCTTCGCGCTGGCCGCGGTGTTGAGGATTAAACCACGTCCTTCCGTTGTGGCGGCGACGACCGGACCTTACACCGGCGGACTCGCCGCGCTGCTCTACAGCTATCTGACCGGCGTTCCGCTGGCGCTTGATTACCGCGATTCCTACACCGATCACCCTTACATAGGCTTCCTGACGCCGCTACACAGAGCGCTGGCGATCATCGTCGAACGCGCGGCGCTGAGACGTGCCTTTCTTGTATCGACTGCCGCGGAAGACATGAAAGAGAAGCTGATATCCCGGTACGGCGAGTGGCTGCGGAATAAAACGCTCAACATGTACAACGGCTGGGATCCGCGTGATTTCGCCGAAAATCTTCCTGAAAATCCGAATGACGGCATCGTGCGTTTCCACTACCTGGGCAATTTCTACGGCTTGCAGCGGGTCGAGTATTTCATCCGGGCACTGGTCGAGCTGAAGCGCGAAAAGCGACTCCCCAACGATGTCCGATTCACCTTCACCGGTAATTATTTCGCGGAGACCATGCAGGCGTTGCAATCGCCGGATCTCGCGTCGATCATCCAGGTCGAATCGCAGGTCGAGCACCACGAGGCGATCGAGCGCATGATACAGTCCGATGCATTGCTGCTCTTCGTCGCCACGCCGGGCGGAAAGGGCGTCCTCACCGGGAAGGTCTTTGAATATCTTCGGACCGGCAGGGAAATCCTGGCGATGGTTCCGACGGATGGAGAGGTTGCCGGAATCCTGAGAGATTGCGGTTATCACGATATCTGCGCGATGGAGGATATCGCCTCGATCAAGGAGAATTTCCTGAGGATTTACGAACGTGTGAAGGCGGGTGCATCGACCGCACACAACAACATTGACAAATATTCGCGCGAAAGTCAGTTACGGCACTGGATAGATATGTTGAGAAAGCGGGTTTGATTTGACTGAGAAAAAGAAAATTATCCACATCGTGCAGCTTCAATTGCTGTACGGTTCACAGCGTGTCGCGCTGGATATATGCGATCATCTGAATCGCGACGAGTTCGAGATATGGATCGCCTGCGCCCCTTCAAAGGACAAAAACAACGCCTTCGCGCAGGAAGTGAAGAACCTGAATCTGAACAAGCGGATCATCCCGCACTTTCGAAGGGAGCTCGGTCCGTGGGATTTCCTCGCGTTCTTCGAGATATTCGGATTCCTGCGAAAACAAAAATTCGACATCGTCCACACGCACGGCTCCAAGAGCGGTGTTCTGGGACGCATCGCAGCGAGACTCGCCGGCGTGAAATGCGTCGTTCATACCGTTCACGGCGTTCCCTATCACAATGTCCTGCCCAAGCCGGTGCAATGCTTTTATCGCATGGCGGAGCGATTCGCCGGGAAATTCTGCGACAAGGTCGTCTTCGTCAGTGAGAATCAACGCAAGGACGCTGTAGCAAGCAAGATCATCGCTGGAGAAAAAGCGATTACCATATACAACGGGGTCGTGGAAATCCCAAGGAAGAAGCGGGATTATTCGGGTGAGGATTTGGTAATCGGCTCGGTGGGCAGATTCTGGGATCAGAAAAACTATCTTGTGACGATCAGTGCGACAATCGAAGCCTGCAAGAGGAATCCGCATCTCCGCTTCGTATTCCTCGGCGACGGCGAGCACTATGAGACATGCCTGAACATGGTGCGCGATAACGGATTACAGGATCGCATAGAACTCCCTGGTTGGCAGGATAACGTTCTGGAATGGCTTGACAGATTCGATGTCTTCATGCTCTATTCGCTTTGGGAAGGTTTGCCGGTGGCGATTCTGGAGGCGATGAACGCCGGACTGCCGGTGATCGCTTCCGATATCGACGGCAACAACGAATTGGTCGATGCAAGCAACGGTTACCTGGTCGATGTCAAGCGACCTGAAGAGCTGATCGAACTGCTGATGACGCTGACGGACAAACGCGATGTGCTCGAAGCCATGAGCGAGGCGTCCATCCGCAAGATTCATGATCGATTTCTTCTCGACCGGATGACGAAGGAATATCTACAGGCGTATGATGCATAAGGTTCTGCTGGGATCGTTTCTGCTGCTGAGCGGATTTCTGATGACGCTGGTCTTCACGCCGCTGTTGATCAGAGTCGCTGGGAAACTGCGCCTGATCGATCAACCGCGCGAAGGAAGCGTCCACGTGAAGGGTACGCCCACTGGCGGCGGACTCGCCTTCGGGATTCCCGCCGTTCTGCTGCAATATCTCGTGTTCCACTTTACCGTAAATCCCGAGATTCTGACCCTTATCGCTTGCAGCCTCGGCATTCTGCTTATCGGCTACATCGACGACCGCTGGAAGCTGCGTCCCTGGCACAAACTGATCCTGCAAGTCGCAATCATCACCGCGGCGTACTCGATGGGATTCCGCACGGAAAGCCTCACCACACCGTTTGGTCCGCCGATGTCGCTCGGTATCTTCGCCTATCCATTGACCCTTTTCTGGTTTCTGCTGGTGATGAACGCGATCAACCTCATCGACGGCATCGACGGCGCGGCGGCAGGCATCGCGACCATCGTGTCGATCACCCTCTTCGCCGTCGGCTTGCACTATCGCAACCTCATGGTCGTCTATCTCCTTCTGATCATCATCGGAACCTGTCTCGCGTTTCTCCGCTACAATTTCCACCCCGCGCGACTTTTCATGGGCGATACGGGAAGCCTCTTCCTGGGCTTTAATCTGGCGGCGATATCCATGATGGGCGTCGGCCCTGCGAAAGGCGTCACCGCGATGACCATGATGATCCCGATCGTGGTGCTGTTCATCCCACTATTCGATACACTACTGGCAATAGCACGCAGGCTCCGCAGGACCACGAATATCTTTACAGGCGATCGTGATCACCTTCATCACAAGCTGCTCGAATTCGGATTTTCGCAAAGAACCGTAGCCGCGATTATCTACTTCATCACCATCCTGTTCGGACTTATCGCAATCGGTTTCTCGCTCGCCACCGACCGGGTCATGAATCTGCTGCTGTTGATCCTCAGTCTATTTCTCATGTTCATCTTCTACTACCTGATTCGCACGGTGAAAAAAGTGACGATCAAATTCCGGGATCGACAAAATCCCGGGAAAAATGACGAAAAAACTGGAACTATATTGAACGATTCTACGTTATTGAATAAAAAGCATGATATGGAGAGAGAATGAAGAAGCTGGTCATCCTGTCCCTGATCCTGTCCGCAGTGATGCTGCACGGAATCCGAAACTGGAAAACCCACACCAACACAACGCACCTGTTCGATTTGTACGAACAGGATGGGACGATCTATATGGCCACCTGGGGTGGTTTCGTGATCTTCGACATCGCGAGCGGCGAATTCGTACAGACTTTCACCAACGTCGATGGACTGGCGAGTCAGGACATTCGCGCGTTGGCCGGATTCGACGATGCCGGAGAAATCCTCGTCGGAACCAACTCGGGCGGATTGGAGCGATATTGCGACGGTGATTTCGATATCCCGCTTACCAGCACGACCGGCTTGATTTCCGAGAAGGTGCAGGATGTGGAAACATACGGAAACCAGCTTTTTGTTGCGACCAATGAAGGGCTCAGCGTCTTCACCAACGACGCCGACTTCCCCATGCCGCTGAAGACCAACGACTTCACCAGCCTGAACGGACTCTCTTCGTCGGATATCCAGGAGATCGAGCTGACGCAGGACGGCTACCTCGTATGCGCCAGCGTAGAAGGGATCGACTATTGTCATGTCGATTCGCTCTTGCAGGTATCCTACTGGAACCATATTTCGTACAACATGTTCGTAACGAACAGCACCATATCCCCGTCTGATTTATCTGTCAAAGGTAACAAGCTCGCCATCACGTCCGATAAAGGACTGTTCTGCTTCGATAATTTCCCGCATTCCCTGGATTTCGTCCGGTACAGTGATGACAATGTCCTGCTCAGCAACGAGACCTACCCGGTCTATATCGATGACGAACTGAATGTATGGTTCAGTTACGGAACTTGGGACAATACCAGTCTGCTGCTGGTGGATACGCTCTCCACCGCGGTCGTGAAGATGTCTCCCGATGGCGAAATGACCACCTGGGACAACACGCAGATCTCGACCAAGATCATGGGCTTCACGAAGATCGACGGTCGTATCGCGACGTGGACCTGGGGTGATGGATTCTACCTCATGGGCGATGAAGGCTGGATCAACTTCAAACCGCAGTCGATCATCGCCAACACCGTTACGGCTATGGCTGTTGATCAAAAAGGCAAAGTCTGGATCGTAAACGGCTACCGCGGCAGCGGCACAACCAGTCGCGGTACACGCGGCGTCTCCGGTTACGACGTCAATAACGATTCCTGGGAGAACTTCGACGTCGAAAACAGCCCACTCCTGAGCAATAACATGTTCAGCGTCGGCGTTGACAGCCATAACCGCAAATGCTTCGGAACATGGTCCAGTGCCGTCGCCGGTTGGGACGAGGGCATCTCGGTCTATGACGATTCCATGAATGAACCGACGTGGTCAACGATCACCAGCGGACTGATGAACACGACGATTAGCTTCATCACCTCAGATCCTGGCAATAGAAGCGGCTACAATGCAGACCTCTGGGCTTGTTCATACGGGAACTCCGGAGGCGTAAGCGTCTTGAATAACGGCTCGGTAATAAGCACATTCGCGATCCCGGATATGAGTCTCGCCGATCCAATTACAGCATACATCGGTAAGGACAAGCTCATGTTCGGAAGCTATCATAACGGCTTGCGAATCTATGAAGGCAACGGCATTCCCATAGACGACAGCATTGAAGGATGGAGCGCACCCGATTTTTCGGAACTCGAGAACAGCGGACGTATCTACGCGATTACCTACCGTGAAAACGACTGGGAAAGCGAATACTGGGTCGCATCCTCCAACGGGCTTTTCGTGCTGGACGAATTCGACAACTGGTACTCGCTCGGGATCAGCATCAAACGCGAAAAATGGGACGGCAACAGCTGGGAAGTTTATCAGCGATATTTCGAGAACGAGCAGCGACTTTACGGCTCCATCACCACGATACCGACCGCACTGCTGACCGATCCCTTCGATCGCGTGTGGATCGGCACCGAATCGAACGGTATCACCATATATGATGGTGATACGGACACCTACACGACCTACAATACCGATAACGCGCCACTCTTGTCGAACTACATCACCGCGTTCGCATACGAACCGATCTCCGGTCGGATGTTCATCGGAACACCGGAGGGCTTGAATTCGGTGGAAATCGGATTGACCCATAACCCGGTCAAGACCATTCATGACAATGTCGTTACCGCATTCCCAAATCCATATTATCCGGAGACTTCCACTGCCGACTACATGATGATCGTCAACGGCAAACCGGCCATCGGCACGATACCTGGCTCCAGCTACGCGTTCCCGGCCAATACGAAGTGCAATATATACGACCTCTCCGGACGGCACATCCTCACCATTCGTCAGAATTACTTTGGTTTCTTCGAATGGAACGGCAACAATGAAGCCGGCAAAAAATGCAGCTCCGGCATCTACTATTACGTTGTTTATAACGGCGACGGGCAAGTCGATAAGGGAACCATTTCCCTGATCCGGTGATGGAATCGAGAACGCTTCACGAACTGAAAGACCTGCTGAATCGCGATAACAATGTCACCATCGTCGATGACAATATTCGGCAGTTGTACCCGGACCTGCTCGAAGGACTGACCCGCATTCCGATACAAGCCGAGGAATCCAATAAAAACCTGTGCACCGTCGAAGGCATCTACCAGCGTTTTCACGAACTGAGTATCACCCGTCAGCACTCGATCTATGCCATCGGAGGCGGAATCACCACCGACATGGCAGGCTTCGCAGCCGCCACATGGAAGCGCGGATGCAATTTGGTGCTGGTCCCGACAACGCTCCTGGCGATGGTCGATGCGGCGATCGGCGGCAAGAACGGCGTGAATTTCCAGGGTATGAAGAACGCTGTCGGCAGTTTCAACGAGCCACAGGAAATCTTGATCGTCACCGAATTCCTCGAAACGCTCGATCCCGTCCAGGTTCAGTGTGGAATCGCGGAGATCGTCAAGATAGCGCTCATCGACGAGAATCCGCTCTATGAACTACTCATGTCTGGAGCCAATCCCACAAATAAAGCCATCATCCGGCTCGCGATCAATCGTAAGCTGCACTACTGCCGTGTCGATCCATACGACCTCGGAGAACGCTGGAAGCTCAACCTCGGTCACACCTTCGGACACCTGATCGAGTCAGCTTCGGATTACACCATTCCGCACGGCATGGCTGTCGCGATGGGAATACGCTATGCGGCAAGGTTCAGTCGTGAAATGGGCTGGATCACCGATAAGGACGAGCAGAACATCCATACGATTCTGGACTGGTTCGATCTGCCGATCAAGCCAGATGAACGTACCCTCGATCGAATCCGATCCAACGCGGTCGAGATACTTCGGTCGGATAAGAAGCGCGGCACTGCGCATATGCAGTTAGTCTGCTTCGATGGTTTTCGCTCGACGTTTGTGTATGAGTGTGTTGAAGTTGAGCAGCTTGTTTCTATGTTTTCTATTGACCGTGCCTGTCGATAGATTTTCAATACCTCAATAGAGAAATGCAGGCAAGGGTGCCTGCGTTCCATCAGAAATGATTGCGGACTTGGATGTCCGGGTACCCAGATAGAAAGGAGGCTTCATGAAAATACTCGCTGTAATCGGTAGTCCGAGAGAAGAAGGAAACACCACGATCCTGGTGAACGAAATGCTGAAAGGCATCGAAGGCGCAGAGATCAAGACATTCAACCTGAACAAGATGGATATCAATGGCTGCCAGGCTTGCATGCACTGCCGGCAAAACGAAGGCTGCTTACGGCAGGACGACATGCAGTCGATTTATCCGCAGATAGCAACAGCGGATATCCTGATAGTCGGTTTTCCGATCTACATGTGGCAGATGTCGGGGCAGACGAAACTGTTTATTGACCGGCTGTTCGCTTACTACAAACAACCATTTAATTCACCGTATTACAAAGGGAAGAAGGTAATACTCACGGTGTGTCAGGGTGCTGATGAAGATATTTTCAAAGACTACATCGAGCGCACCAGGGAGATGTTCACGTTTCTCGGATTCGATTCGTGCGACAGCGTCGTAGCAGGCGGTACAGGCGCTCCCGGCGATGTCCTGGATCAACAGGAGACAATCAAAAAGGCCCGTAAACTGGTACAAAAAGCTATGGAGTCTGCTCAGTAGTAGGGATACCAGTCCCGCTTGCGGATCTTGTGCACCTTCATGCAGACGCTTTCGCCGGTCTCGGTGTGATAGACGAATTTCCTGCCCAGCTTTCCGCCGGTGTCACGGGTGATGATCTCGATCTGGTAGCGCTGGAGGATTTCCTCTGCAACGGTCGTATTATCGCCGCCGCAACTGCTGTTACCGTTGATGCCGCCGCCGACCATGTGCGCCCTCAGGTCACTGAGCGAGGATCCCTCTTCTTCCATGGTCTTCACCAGTTTGGGAATCGCCACATCGCCGAACAGCCCGGATTTGCGGTTTGCCGAACGCGCGTACTGGAACATACAGCAACCGGAGTACTGCTTCTTTTCGTCCCATAGCGCCACAAAAATCCCGGAACCGAGTACGCCGTAAACGATATGCGGATGGGGGGTCACAACCGCGTATCCGGGGCGCATCAGGTAACCGTTGTCTGGCAAACCGCCTTGCATCGAATCAACTCCTCTTCGGCTCGATTATCGCGTTCAAGATCGAACTGATAATCGTGATGATCAGCGCCGCAACCGTGGATAGAAACCATCCGCGAGTCTCGAACGACGGCACGATCGCTGCCGTGAGCATCAACATCAGTCCGTTGATGAACAACAGGAATATTCCCAGCGTAAGAACCGTTACCGGCAATGTCAATAAAATGATGATGGGACGAACGATCGCGTTGGCGATGGCCAGCACGAAAGCGGCTACCAGAGCCGGTACCAGATCGCCGATGTAATACAGGTTCGTGAACCTGCCCACCAGGTAGATCGCGACCATCATCACCAGCACTTTGATGATAAAACTTCTCATCCGCACTCCTCTGTCTCAGGTTAATCACGCTTGCAGCTAAACTTGAATCCGCCGTGCTTCATACCGATGTAGATAATGGCGAATACAATGCCGAACACAATGAAAAACTTCTTCATGTGTCACTCCGTTGTTTAGTCCGTGAATTTTCTCATGAACGCTGGGATATCGATCTTCTCGCGGTTCAGGATACGCGGCATCTCGCCTTCGTTGTCGCGCTTGAGTTCGGGTCCTACCGAGTCTGCCTGACGAATACGGTCGAAGATGATGTCGAGCTGTTCGTTCTTTTCCTCTTCGGTCTTCACGCGAATCTGCGGCATTTCCTTGATAATTTTGGCGCCCATGTTGCCGATGCTCTCGGATTCGTTGTTCAAGCCGGTCGCGATGATGGTGACGCTCAGCTTGTCGGTCATCTTCTCATCGATCACCAGACCCATGATGATGTTTGCATCCTCGCCGGTCTCGTTGATGATCACCTGCGAGACTTCGTCGAACTCGGACATCTTCATGTCGTAGCCGGCGGTGACGTTGATCAGGGTCGCCTTGCAGCCGTCGAGCGTGATATCGCTGAGCAGCGGATTGGCGATGGCAGCCTTAGCGGCGTTGACGGCGCGGTCTGCGCCATCGGCGATGCCGGTTCCCATGAGGGCGTAACCCATGTTCGCCATCACAGTCTTCACGTCCGAGAAATCGACGCTGATGTAGCCGCTGAGGTTGATGATATCGGAGACTGCCTTTGCTGCGTCGGAGAGGACGTTGTCGGCTGTCTGGAAGGCTTCCAGAATCGCCATGTCCTTGTAGATGTCGCGGAGCTTTTCGTTCGGGATCACGATGAGCGTATCGACGTTCTCGCGCAGTTTCATGATACCGTGGTCGGCGTTTCTCCTTCGGTGCGCGCCTTCGAAACCGAAAGGTCTGGTCACGATACCCATGGTCAGGATGCCCATTTCGCGCGCGATGGACGCGATTACGGGTGCGCCGCCGGTACCGGTACCGCCGCCCATTCCCGCAGCGATAAAGAGCATTTCCGCGCCCTGGAGCGCTTTGCGAATTTCATCGGTCGATTCGATCGCCGATTCCTCTCCGATTGATGGATTGGCGCCGGTGCCAAGTCCCTGTGTCTTCCTCTGTCCAAGCTGGATTTTGATCTGCGCCTTGGATTTGCGCAGGTCTTTGCCGTCCGTGTTGGCGGCGATAAATTCCACGCCGGTCAGTCCGTTGTTGATCATGGTGTTGATGGCGTTACCTCCGCCGCCACCGACGCCGACGATCTTGATAATGGTTTCGTTCGATCTGTCCATAGCAAGTTCGAGCATGGTATCCCCCTGTTGTTATTTAATTATTTATGCAAAATCATCATAGAATTTTTGATACAGTTTCTTGATTGTCTTGACGATCCGATTGTTGAAGCTGGTCACCTTGCGGGTGTTCAGCGGCTTGTCCTGCGGCATCAGGCTGGCGGCGTAGTAGAGCAATCCTACGCTCGTGGAGAACATGGGCGATTCGAGCCGTGCCGTCGGTCCGCTGAGTCGCGAGAGATCCGGATAGCCGATCTTGACCGGTACGTTGAAGATTTCCAGCGCGAGCTGCTCCATGTTCCTCAGGAGCGCCGCGCCACCGGTAATGACCACCCCGGCGGTCATCAGATTTTCGTTGTAGCTGTTGAAAACGGTGCGGTACGAGAGTTCGAGGATTTCCCGCATGCGGGACTCGACGATCTCGGAGATGAATTTGAGTTTTTTCGAGGTTCCGCTGCGGCCACCGATACCCTGAATCTCCACCATCGCCTCTTCATCGACGGTGCCCGAGAGCGCGTCACCATAGTTGATCTTGATGTCCTCGGCGGACTTGAGCGGTGTGCGCAGGCCGATCGCGAGGTCTTGCGTTACGTTCTCGCCACCAACGGGTTTTACGGTGCTGAACCGGATGCTCCCCTTGTAGAACACGGCGATATCGGATGTTCCGCCGCCGATGTCCAGCAGGATGCAGCCCAGTTCCTTCTCGTCGCGGTTGAGCACCGCCATCGCGGATGCGAGCGGCTCGAGCACGATATCGTCGGCTTCGTAGCCGGCGAGTTCGATGCACTTGAGCACGTTGCGGATAGCATTCATGTCGGCGAGCACGACATGCACGTGCGCCGTCAGGTGAAATCCGCTCATACTGATGGGGTTCATGATGCCGTTCTGGTTATCGATATCGTAGTACTGCGGGATGCCGTGGATGATCTCGAGGTTCTCGTGGCCCTGCTGTATCTTCACGGTGCGCTTGGCGTCGTTGATCACCGCCTGGATGTGTTCCTCGTTGATCTCGGTCGGTTCCTTGCCGCTCGAATCGGACACGGAGATGCGTCCGATGGCGTTGCGACTCTTGATGTGCTCTCCGGCGATCCCGGCATAGATCGTTCCCGCTTTCAGGTCGGAGGCGCGTTCCGCTTCCTCGATCGCCTGCTTGATGGAATCCGCCGTACGCTGGATATCCTTGACGATTCCCTTCTCGAGTCCGTTCGATTCGGAAATGCCGATTCCCCTGACTTCCAGTTCGCCTTTACCGCGCGGTACTGCAATGATCGCACAGATTTTTGTCGTGCCGATGTCCAGCGCTGTTATCGAAGTTGGTACCTTCATCAATCCCCCGTTCTCGCTACGATCTGATCCTTGTAGCGTAAATCCAGAACTGTATTGTCCATAAAACCCTTGTTGTCGCCGAAAAATTCGAGACGATGCAGCTTCTCCTCGAGCTGTCCCGCGCCGAGATAGATCAGACAGCCGGACGAGGCCTCCACCATGCAGACTTCTCCTCTCTTCAGATAGTACTCCGAAATCCTCTCCGCAATCTTCGGATTCAGCCTCGCAATCTCGTTGTGCAGCGCGAAAATCCGCGCCAGTTGTTCGTCGCCGAGTCTCTCGCCAAGTTGGACACCCCCCGACGGGATGTCAAGGCTGACGATGGGTGTATCCTCAGCCATATACGAGCCCTCACTGTCGAGCACGATCAATTCCCGATCGACCGGAAAAAGTGTGCCGTCTTTCGTTTTAACATGCAGCACCGCAAGTCGCTCTTCGATCGCGATTTTCAACTTGTTCGGAAGCACGCGCGAGACTTTTACACTGCGCACCCGCACGATGTTCTCGTACCGTGCTGCGATCTCGTCCTTACTTATCGAATAGAGGTTCATGCCGAAATATTCCTTCGCCAGATCCTCGTAGAAATCCTTTCCCAAATTCTGGTAACCTGTGATCTCGACATTGTCGATGGTGAAAAACTCGATCGAGCGGAAGACGTATTGCATGATGAAAAACAGGATCCCCATGAAGACCATGCATCCCAAAAATATGATGAAATAGCGGCTGTTGCCTCTTCGTTTGCGTTTCATGGTCTTACCACCTCGATCTCCAGTTCCAGTTCAATTTCTCGCTCGCGCAGGACGATCTCCCGGATATGGTCTATCAGGTTCAGCACGTCGCTGTAAGTCGCATCACCGGCGTTCACGATGAAGTTTGCATGCACCTCGCTGACCATCGCGCCACCGATCCGCTTACCTTTCAAGCCGCACTCGTCGATCAACTTCCCCGCCGATTCGTAGGGCGGATTCTTGAAGATGCAGCCGAGATTGGGCATGTTCAATGGCTGCGTGCGTTTTCGTATCGCGGTAAGCTGCGCTACCTGGCGCATGATCTCGTCCCGATCCTTCTCTTGCGGCAGCAGGTTGACCGAGACGATATATTCACGGATGGACGACGTTCGATAGCCGAATTTAACCCGCTCCGCCGGAATGATGTTGCGCTTGCCTTCCGCGTCCAGCACCTCGATCGAGTGAATCAGCGATTGCAGCGTCATGCCGTACGCGCCAGCGTTCATCTTCACCACACCGCCCAGGTGTGCCGGGATCCCCGCCAGAAATTCGAAGCCACCTGCATTCCGCGCAGCAAGCTTCATCAGCATGGCGTTCACGTTGACGTTCGCGGTCACGTTTGCGACGCCGCGATCGTATGTGACTTCCCGCGGAAGCTTCTCGTCCAGCAGCACATAGCCGTTGTATTGATCCGGAAAGAGCAGGTTGGACGCGCCTCCAACAGCGAGATAGCCTCGCTCGGAAAGGTACGGCATGATCAGGCGCAGCTCATCCACGGACGACGGAGCCAGGATCGCCTTTGCCCCACCGCCGATGCGGATGTGCGAGAAATCCTTCATTCGCGCATCCATCAGCGTGATCATGTCTAAAATCTGCTTTCCGTTCATCGTTTACCCTTTCAGAAGCTCTTCGCCGTATTGCCAGATCGATCCGGCGCCCATGGTGATGACAATGTCGTCCTTCTTCACCAGAGACTTTATCGCCGGAACGATCTCCTCGTTTTTCTCGATATAATGTACATTATGGTGTCCCGACTGGATCGCCGCGTCCGCGATCATCTTGCCGGTTACGCCCGGAATCGGCTTCTCGCGCGCCGGATAGATGGGCGCAACCACCAGAATATCCGACTGAAAGAACGACCGACCGAATTCCTCGTAAAAATCGCGCGTCCGGGAGAACAGATGCGGCTGAAACACCACCACCAGACGGCGGTCCGTGTTGGCGCGGATGCCCTTGAGCGTCGCGAGTATCTCGGACGGATGGTGCGCGTAATCGTCATAGACCGTCACGCCTTTCCACTCGCCTTTGTACTCGAACCTGCGGAACACACCACTGTAGTCGGACAAGCCCTTCTGGATCGATTCGAACGCGATGTTCAGATCCAGCGCGATGGAGACTGCCATCAGCGAGTTCTGGATGTTGTGATGCCCCGGGACCTGAAGCTCTACCCTGCCCAGCGTGTATCCTTTGAAGACAACGTCGTACGACGACTTGAAGTCCTTCATCTCGATGTTCATGGCTCGGACGTCCGCCTGACGCGACATCCCGTAGGTGATGACCTTCTTCTGGAAACGAGGCAGGACCGACTGCACGCCCGGATCGTCCAGGCACGCGACGATGCTGCCAAAGAACGGCACCTTGTTGGCAAACTGGATGAAGGCATCCTTGATGCCGTCCAGATCGGGATAGCAGTCCAGATGATCGGCGTCGATGTTGGTCACGCCGGCGACAATGGGCGTCAGCGAGAGGAACGACTGATCGAATTCGTCCGCCTCGACGACGATGTATTCCCCAGCACCGAGCAGGTTGTTCGATCCGAAATTCTTGACCTTGCCACCCACGATGATGGTCGGATCGAGTCCGGCCGCCTTGAGCACCAGCCCCACCATGGAGGTGGTGGTGGTCTTGCCGTGGGTACCGGCGATGCCGATTCCGTAGCTCATGCGGGTAATCTCCGCTAGCATCTCGGCGCGCCGAATCACCGGAATCTTACGGGAAAGCGCACTCTTGATTTCGGGATTGTCGTTGGTCACCGCGGAGGATTTGACCACCACATCCGCATCGATGACCACGTCCGGATCGTGTCCGATTCTAACCTCGATTCCGATATCGCTCAAGTGCCTGGTCATATCCGATTCGCGCATATCCGAGCCGGTTACCTCGAAACCCTGGATGTGCAGCAGTTCCGCGATTCCACTCATACCGATTCCGCCGATCCCGACGAAATGTACTTTCTTAGTCGATCCGAACATTCTCTTCATCCTTCAATATCTGTAAGACGATCTCGGCGATCAGACTCGCGGCACGCGGGTGCGGCGAATCGCCGAATCGATATTTCATACCATCCAAATCCGTAATGATCTGACGGACAGCCTGCAGAAGGCTATCGACGTTCAGACCCTTCTGCCGCACGACAAGCGCGAGCCCCTTCTCCTTCAGTTCCATCGCGTTGTGATACTGATGGTTGTGTGCCGCGGTGGGAAGCGGAACGAGGATCGAGGGAAGCCGCATCGTTTCGACCTCGGACAGCGTGATCGCGCCGGCTCGTGCCAGAACGAAATCCGCCTGTCCATAATAGTAACGCATCGCATCGGTAAAACCGAACAGATGAATTCCGGGAACGCCCTCGAAACGCTTTTTCATCTCCTCGTAGTCAATCCTGCCCGTCTGCCAGATGAGGTCAACACCGCTGTCGAGAATATGCTGCGCGGCTTCGGCGACCGTCCGGTTAATCCGGTGCGATCCCTGGCTTCCGCCGATGATCAGCATCTTGCGGGTACCCTCGCGAAGGTTCATGTCGCGCGGGATTTTGACCGCGTCGTCATCTTCCAGCGGTAAAACAGGGTTTCCGCTGAAGAAGCAAATCTCGTGCGGAAGATGCGCGATCGCGCCCATGTTTCCGAGAAACACCTTTCGTGCGTACGTCACCAGGTGCCGCGTGGTCAAGCCGGGATAGCTGTTCTGCTCCTGCAGAAAGAGCGGCTTCTTCATCAGGATCGCCGCCATCGCGACGGGACCGGTCACAAAGCTTCCGGTGCCGATCACGGCGTCCGGCTTATAATGCGCGATTGCACGCATCGCAATCACCAGGCTCTTGAGAAGCTTCCAGGGGAATTTTATATGCGCCAGCGTCAAGCGGCGATAAATCTTCTGTACGTCGATCAGGCGGTAGTCGAGCGAATGCCGCTGGTAGAGGTTCTCTTCCATGCCACCGCGGTTGCCGATCATCAATACCTTCACATCGCGCTCGATGAAAGCCTTCGCCAGCGCGATCGCCGGGATGATATGTCCGCCGGTTCCACCTGCAGCGATCATGACCTTTACCATACCTGCCTTCTCTTCGCGCTGATGTTGAGCAACACGCCAATAGAGAACGAATTGACCACAAGAGAGGTTCCGCCGTAACTGATGAACGGCAGCGTCACGCCAGTCGAGGGAAGCGCCGACATCGCCACGCCGATATTGACCATCGCGTTGACGAAGATGTTGAGCGCCAAGCCGATTCCGACCATCTTCAGGAAAAAATCCTCCTGGCTCCACGAGCTTTGCATGCTGCGGTAGAATAAGAGTGCAAAAAGCAACAGCACCACCAGCGCGCCAAGATAGCCGAACTCCTCCCCGATGATGGAATAGATATAGTCGGTATGGGTCTCCGGCAGATAGGCCTGCTTCGCCAGACCGCTCTCGGTCCCGACGCCGATAAAGCCGCCGCTGGTCAACGCGGTGAGGCTCTCGCGAACCTGATAATCTCCAGTGATATTTTTCGCTTTGTTTTCGTTACCGAATACCTTGTGAAAGACCGAATATTTTTCGAAAATTTCCATGCGCGCATTGCGGTATTTCGCGCCGTAAGAGATCACGGTTACCGCGCCGGCGGCCAGGATCAAAAGAATGACCAGGATCGTTGTGAGTCGGATGCGCGCCACCCAGAGCATCCCCAAAAGCGTTGCGCCGGAGATGATAAGCGTGCTCAGGTGCCGCTCGGCCAGGATCAGTCCAAAAATCAGAATCGGCATGATGATCAGCGACTTGAAGTGCTTGATGAAACCCTTCGGGCCCGACTTCGAGATCAAATCTTTTTTCTTGTCCAGGATGTGCGCGAAATAGAACACCAGGCAAACACGTGCCAGCAGACTGGGCTGAATATTGATCGGACCCAGGTTGAGGCTTCGCGTGGCGCCTTTGACCGAACTGCCGATGATCAAAACCAGTACAAGCAAAAGCATCACAAGAACCATGGCGGCGAAGATCCATTTCCGCAGCTTCATGATGTTCCTGAAGCGGAAGGTGAGATACATCACCACAACCGAGAATCCCAGGAAGATCAGGTGGCGATAGAAGAAACGCAATCCGGTACGCACCGAGTTGATATCGAGCATCACGAACAGACCGATCAGGCAGAGCACCACATAACTCACTAAAAGCAGGTGATCGTACGAGACGATATAAGACTTTGACGGCTTGTCCGCTTTGATCCCGGTGTCGATTACGTTTTCCATGTCGTTTCCCGTTATTTCAGTTCCATCACGATCTGTTTGAACTGCCGACCGCGATCTTCAAAGTTCTCGAACATATCATAGCTGGCACACGCAGGCGAGAGCAGAACCACCTCACCCGGTGACGCTTCTTCATACGCTGCCTGTATCGCAGCTTTCAAACTCTGGTATCGTTCGCACTGTACTTCCGGCGAAAGGTCTTCCTCAATCCTCCCGGCTGTCTCACCAATCAGATACGCCTTTTTCACCGTTTGTTTCGCGTACATCTTGAGGATCGTGTAGTCCTCACCTTTGTCCGAGCCGCCCATGATGATCCGGATCGGCTTGTCGAACGACTGCAGGGCGTACCGCACCGAATCGGAATTGGTGGCTTTCGAGTCATTGATAAATAACACGTCGTTCAAGACGCGAACCGTCTCCAACCGGTGCTCCAGCGGCTCGAATCCGTTCACCGCGTCGTGGATCAGATCCGCGTGGAATGCCGGCCTCAGCCAGGTTTTCTTGAACGGAAGCGTTGCCAGCACCGACGCCATCACGTTGCCGAGATTGTGCGGTCCGATCAGCTTCATCTCTTTCGGATCGAGATCGAACGCCCGGCAATGATCGCTGTCGTTGAATCGAATAAGCTTTCCATCGAACCAGCTGGCGAATTCGCCAGTTCCCTGCGTGGTATAGCGCATCTTTTGCGCATTGAAGAAGTGCTCATAGTGCGCGATCACGGCATCGTCAGCCGAATAGACCGTGAAATCGTCTTTCGTCTGATTCCGCGTGATGTCGATCTTGGTCAGGGCGTAGTGATCGAAGGAGTCGTAGCGATTCATGTGATCCGGCGTGATATTGAGCAGCACCGCGACATCGGGATGAAAATCGACGATCTTTTCCAGTTGGAAGCTGCTGATCTCCAGCACGATGAAGTCGATACCCGGCTCTTCGATGGGAAACGCGGTGAATGCCTGCCCGATATTGCCTGCCAGGATCGTGGTGAAGTCTTTTTCCTTCATGATATGCGCGATCAGGCTGGCGACGGTGCTCTTCCCATTAGAGCCGGTCACCGCGATAATACGGCTGGATGGATGCTTGATCCGGAATCCCAGCTCGATTTCGCTGATGATCTCGATCCCCTTGAGTTGCGCCTGTTTCAGGATGGGGATAGTTCCCGGTACGCCTGGACTAAGGATGATCAGGTCGCTTTCCAGCACCCTGTCGCTGTGTCCGTTGAATTCACACTCGAAGCGCTGCATCATGCTTCCGGCATCCGGCACCTGTTCCATCGATTTCGTGTCGGAAAGGAGAACCTTCGCGCCCAGTTTCGTCAATTTGTCAGCTGCCGCGATACCGCTGCGAGCCGCGCCAATTATTGCTACTCTCATTTCATTCCATTTCATGTCTTTCTCTTTCTTTACGATAGTCCGTATGCTTCTTTCATTCTTGCGAAGGGATTGGGGTTTCGATTCTCCTTCTCGACCGGATACATCTCCTTCATGCACTGCGGGCAAAGCCCGTAGGTTAGGGTCGCGGATACGAAATTCGCCGGGATGTCGTAGTCCCAATAGTTCTCGCTCTGCTGTATCTTGTTGCAAGCACAGCAAATCTGAATCGTAACATCACTCATGACAACCTCTTCTGTGAAAAACGTCAGCGCAGCTTGATCGTCGCCAGCCCTATCGCTGCCAGCAGCGTGGCGACAATCCAGAATCGAACCACGATCTTCTCCTCCGACATCCCCTTCAGCTCGAAGTGATGGTGAAGCGGTGCGCAACGAAAGATGCGTTTGCCAGTCCCGGTGCGGTGACGCGTATATTTGAAATAGTATGTTTGCATCATCGAGGACAGCGCCTCAACTACGAAGATTCCACCTATGATGAGGAAAAAAATCTCCTCTTTGAGCAGGATTGCCAGATTCGCCATGATGCCGCCCAGGGTCAATGATCCGGTGTCTCCCATGAATATTTCAGCCGGTTTGATGTTGAACCACAGAAATCCTAACAGCGTCCCAATCAGCGCCGCCGTGAAGACGGTCAGTTCACCCGCCTCGGGCATGAATTCAAGGTGCAGATAGCTGGCGATCTTGAAATTACCTTTCAAGTACGCCATGATGCCGAGCGCAAAACTGGCGATCGCCGTCGTTCCACCCGCCAGACCGTCCAGTCCGTCGGTCAGGTTGACCGCGTTCGAGGTGCCGGTGATCATCAGGATCACGAACGGGATGAAGAAGATTCCCAGCGAGAGCGTTGCACCCTTGAAGAAAGGCATACTGATCTCGGTGATGTTGGGTACGTTGGTGTGATTCAGGTAGAGCGCCAGACCGATGATCAACCCGAGTGAAATCTGCCCATAGAGCTTGTAGCGCGCCACCAGACCCTTTTCCAGCTTCTTGAAATTCTTGAGGTAGTCGTCCAGAAATCCCAGTCCACCCAGCCAGAGCATGGTCAGATACATAAAGAGGATGTTGGTGTTGACCAGGTTGTTCCACAGCAGTGACGAGATGATCAAGCCGCTCAGGATGATGAGTCCGCCCATGGTCGGCGTACCCTGCTTGGCCTTGTGTGCTGCTGGGACATCGCTGTTGATCATCTCCACCGCCTGACGATCCCGCAGAAGCCGAATCAGGCGCGGTCCCAGAAGAAACGAGAAAACCAGCGCGGTGATGAATGCCGCTACCGACCGGAAGGTCACATAGCGAAAAACGTTGAAGACGATGCTCTGCTCTGCCAGCGGTGAAAACAGATGGTAAAACATACTACAACCTTCCCGTCAGTTTTTCCAGGTGAATCCCGTGCGACGCCTTGATCAGGATGACCGCGTTATTCGGGATGTCTTCGAGCGCGTCCGAATCGAGCAGCGCATTTACGTTGTCGAAGTTACGACCGGCACCATAGTGGATCGCATCCCTGCCGATCGAGAAAATCCTCTTGCCCGGACCCTTCAGCTCTTTGCCGATCGCCTTGTGATATTTCTCGCTGCCCTCTCCCAATTCCAGCATATCGCCGAGGAAGGCGACGTGGAATCGCTCTTGCACAAAATCTTTCCAGAACCGGATCGCAGCGGTCATCGAGGTGGGATTGGCGTTGTAGCAATCAGCGATAACGATGCGGTCGCCTGAGGTAAAAATATTCATGCGCATCCCGATATCGAGCGGTTTACCCAATCCTCTGCGGATCGAATCAGCATCGATTCCGAGCTCCGTGCAGACAGCGATGGCAGCCAGCGCGTTTTCGGTCAAATACGGTGCCGGCGTGGCGATGCGATAGGATTGTCCCTCCACACTGAACGACACGCCATCCCGATCCGGCTCGATTGTTTCGATGACATAATCGCCTTTCTTGCCGAAAGTTACGGATCCTCTGCGATATTCTTTCAATACGAAATCCGACGGAATGACTTTCTTGCTCGATGTATGATTCAGCAGTTCGGCTTTCTCTTTCGCGACGCCCTCGACATCGCCGAAGAATTCCAGGTGCGAGGGTCCGATCGAGGTAATCAAACCGATCTGTGGCGACAGTGTCTGCGCGATGGGCTTCATCTCGCCCGGGTGGTTGGTTCCCAATTCGATCACCGCGTAGTCGTGCCGCGCGCGCAGCTTGAAGAGCGTCTTGGGCACGCCGATCTGGTTGTTTTCGTTCGCGTGCGTCGCCAGAACGTCGCCCTTTTCGGACAGGATGTTCGTGAGCATCGCCTTGGTGGTGGTCTTGCCCACGCTGCCGGTCAACCCGATGCGTGTGGCGGGAAAGATGCGTGCATACGCCTGTGCCAGCTTCCGATAGGCATCCGTCGTGTCCTTGACCCGGATGATGCGGTCGTCGGGAAATTCACGACCCACCACCGCCATGCAGCCGTCCTCTTCCAGCGCGTCGAACACGAAGCTGTGACCGTCGAAGCGCTCACCGCGAATTGCGAAGTAGAGCGAACCGGGTTGGATAGTGCGCGTGTCGGTCGAGACGTGGCGAAAGTAACGCTCGGGAGCGTCAATTTCCGCGCCGAAAATCCGTTCGAGCATCATGGCGTCGATGGGGATGTCCAGCTCGATGGTGCCGCTGTCGGTGGCATCCGGTCGCAGTTGAAGATCAGACAGGATTTTCCGTGCGATTGCCGCGTCGTCGAAGTCGTGCTTCCTGTCGCCGATCTGCTGGTACTTCTCGTGTCCCTTGCCGGCGATCAACACGATATCCTCATTACTTGCAAGACGAAGCGCGGCCTCGATGGCCAGCTTGCGATCCCGGAGAATCCAGATCGCGGCATCCCTGTCCAGCTCGCGCGTGATACCTTTAATAATAGACTCGGCTGTCTCGTGCCGCGGATTGTCGTTTGTAATGATCGAAAGATCGGCGTACTTCACCGCGATCCTGCCCATCTCGGGACGCTTGCCGCGATCTCTGTCGCCACCGGCGCCAAATACGCAGATCAATCTGCGATGCGGAATCTCCTTGAGCGATTGCAGGACATGTTCGAGCGCGTCCGGCGTGTGTGCGTAATCGACATAGACGCCGCTGCCCGGTTCGATCGGTTCGAGCCGACCGTCCACGCCCTTAATGTGCTGGAGCGCGTCCTGCAACGTGTGCAGCTTGATATCGTAGCTCTCTTTGATGGCGGCGATTGCCAGCGCGGTATTGAGCACGTTGTGTTTACCGATGAAGTTGATGCTGTACGGCTCGCTCCGGTCGTTGAAACGCAGCTCGAATTCGCAGCCCAGGATCGAGCTGCTGGTCTTGTCGATCATGTAGTGACCGTGCTCGAACGAAACGCTCTTGCGCTCGCACGCCAGCATGTCGAAAAGCTCTTTGCCGTAGTGGTCGTCGATGTTGACGATCGCCACGCCGTCGTTCTCGGTAAGGTAGTCGAACAGGGTGAACTTGGCGCGCTTGTAGTTGTCCAGCGTCTCGTGGAAATCGAGGTGGTCGCGCGTCAGGTTGGAAAAGACCGCCAGATCGAAGTTCAGTCCATAGACGCGGTCCAGCGCGATTGCGTGCGAGGAGACCTCCATGATCACGCACTGCACGCCTGCTTCGACCATGTCCGCGAATATGCGGTTCAGTTCCATGATATCCGGCGTGGTTCGCTCGGAGGGATGATATTCGTTCCCGATATAATAACCCAGCGTGCCGATCAGTCCCGTCTTGTAGCCGGCGTAGTCCAACAGACCGCGGATCATGTGCGTGATGGTGGTCTTGCCGTTCGTGCCTGTAGCGCCGATGAGGTGGAATTTCCTTGTGGGGTCGTCGTAGAAGAGCTTCGCCGCAAGCGCCGCGGTTTTACGGGCGTCCTTCACCACGATCTGAGGAATATCGATATCCAGCCGCTCCTCGACGATCAGAACCGACGCCCCCTGCGAAACCGCTCTCGGCGCATAGCGATGACCGTCCGTGCTGAATCCCCGGATGCAGATGAAGAGGTCGCCCGGCTCCACCAGGCGGGAATCGGTTTCCGGTTTGTTGATGCGCATGCCGGCGGGAGCATCGTGCTCGACGAGTAAATTGCGCGCCTCGAGCATTTCAATCAGACGATCGATCATCCCGCCTCCACCTGGCAGACTTGCCCGTACTTGATCTTCTCGCCGGCTTGGATCGACTGCTTTTTAACAACGCCGTTGCCGCGAATATTCAGCTTGATGTTGCTGCGACGCGCCAGATCGGCGGCTCTGCGCAGTGTCTTGCCCATCAGGTTCGGCATGGTCGATGAACCGGGGTCCACCTCGACCTTCGAGGGCTTGCCGTCGATAACAATGACCACCTTGTTGCTGCGGTCGAAGGAGATGCCTGCCTTGGGATATTGATTTATAACCGTGCCGTTCGGATCGCGAACGATGTGCTCGAATGCGATCGATTGTTCGTTCAGGATGCGAACGGCCTCGGTGACGGTGAGTCCTTCCACGTCTGGCATCACGATCATGTCGTGCCGCTCGTTGCGGATGTCGGGCATGATGCGGCAGGTCGGAAGCGCAAGAATATTCTCGGTGATCTCGCGGAAGGTCGGTACCGCTGACATCGAGCCGTAATGGTACTTGTATTCCGGTTCATCGACCACAATGAGCATCAGAATCTGCGGATCGTCGGCGGGGAAATATCCCGCGAAGGACGCCGTGTATTTGTCGTCGGAGTATCCGCCACCCGCTTTCATCTTCTCCGCAGTGCCGGTTTTTCCCGCGATTTGCATTTGCGGGAAACGGGTCGCAGTTCCTGTACCGTAGTTAACAACGTCTTTCATGTAGGTGCGAAGTGTATCGAGAGAAGCTTGATCGGATATCGTTCGTAGCACCTCGGTCTCGTGCTCGAAAACGACGGTTCCATCCGCATCGAGAACCCGCTTGATCAGCGTGGGCTGAATCATCTTGCCATCGTTGGCGAGCGCTGCATAAGCGCTTGCAAGCTGAACCGCGGTGACCGCGATCTCCTGACCGAAGGAAATCGAGTGCAGGCTGAAACCGTTCCAGTCCTTGAGTTTGCGGAAGATTCCGGGACTCTCGCCCGTGACTTCCAGACCGGTCTTGAGTCCGAAACCGAGTTCGGTAAGACGCTCGTAGAGTCGCTTCTCGCCGACTTTCTCGGCAACCTTGGCGATGCCTACGTTACTGGAATGAACCAGTACGTCCTTGAAGCTGAGGCTCTTGAATTCGTGCGCGTCGCTGATGGTGCGTCGTTCGAGCTTGTATTTCCGGCAATCGATCATGTCTGTCCCCTTGTAGAGGTTCTTTTCGATCGCCAGCAGCGATGTGAACGCCTTCATTGTGGATCCGGGCTCGAACAGAAAAGAGACCGGCATGTTGGGCAGCGCCCGGATGGCGGCGGTCTGCTTGTGTTTGTCGAACTGAGAAATACCGCTCATCGCAAGGATCTGTCCGTCGTTAGGGTTCATGATGACGCCCATGACGTTCTTGGCGCCGTATTCATCGAGAGCGCTATGCAGGCTTGTCTCGAGGATCTCCTGATACTCGGTGTCGATGGTCAATTCGACGCTGTGCCCGTCGCGCGCCTTCTTCTCCTTCATCTCGGGATCGGGAATCGCATGACGGTTTCCGTCGTAAATAACCTTGCGCCAGCCCGGCTCGCCGCGCAGGTAGTTGTCCAGCGCGTACTCGATACCGCAGATGCCTTTCAGGGTGTAAATGCTGTTGCTGCTGTTGAGCGATTCTTCCTGCACGATGCCGAGGAGCCGCGCCGCGAGATCGCCCTGCGCGTAGGTGCGTTTCATGGATGCGAAACTGCTGATGAGACGCGGGTATTTCCGTTCCTGCAGGATGTTCTCTATCAGAACGAGCTGCGCCTCTTTAATGCGATTGGAGAGTACGACCGACGACGCGGTGGTCTTGCGGTTGAGCTTGTCCAGAACGTACTTTTTCGTAAGGTCGCTGTTTTCGGTAAAGACTGTCGCCAGCGAATCATAATACGCCGCGACTTCCATGCCGTTGTTTTTACACC
The DNA here is from genome assembly GCA_963666875.2 of Cloacimonadales bacterium (SeqCode). GTDB lineage: Bacteria > Cloacimonadota > Cloacimonadia > Cloacimonadales > JAIOQZ01. Next base: position 319,629 of record CAXXPU010000017.1, on the reverse strand, counting down.
ATTGTTCGACGGAGGGTCGATGCACCTCGACCTGGTAATTCTTCACGCTGCCGACAAGGAGATTGCCGTTGGCGTCGTATATATTGCCGCGATAGGGGATGAGGATTTCGTTGGATGGATTGTAACGAAGCCTCGTCATGCCGCTCAGATTGTGGACGTCAAGCACTTGGACGGCAAAAAGATGCACCATCCAGAGAAGTACCGCGATTGCGCTGACGCCGAGGAGCGTGTAGTATCGAAGCTTCATGTAACGAAATGACTATTCTTTTGTAAGCGCTTCCATCGAAGGAACGAAGAAATCGATCAGACTGAACCGCTTGGTCTCGTCGTTAAGCTTCGTCTCCTTGACGTAATGAACGCTGTTGTCGGATTGATCGGGCAGCACCATGTCGAGGTTTTGCCGCGCGTATTTCTGAATTCTCTCCCGTGCGCTCAGGCGGATGTACTCCAGCTTGAGATCGCTGTTCGTGAGACGCTCGGCCGTGCAGATCGTTTCCAGCCGCGCGCACTCTTTCTCGTTGTTCAGGATGGTGTGTTTATTGTAGTAATGAGCAAATACAAGCATGGAGATGAAAATGGACAATAACACCAGTTTCTTACGCATTCGAGTCCCCCTTCCTTTCGGCAATACGTAATTTCGCGCTCCGTGCCCGACTGTTCCTGGTAATCTCTTCATCGGGCGGACAGAGCGGCTTGCGGGTTAAAACCTTCAATCTCGACGTTTTAGAACACATACACGTTGGTAAGGACGGTAAACATACGCACGATTTCTCTTCGTAGATAAAATATTGCTTCACGATGCGGTCTTCCAGGCTGTGATAGGAGATCGTCACGATCCGGCCTGTCTCGTTCAGGAGATCCACCGCATCCTCGAGCCCCTTCTTCAGGTGCTCCAACTCCTGATTGACATGGATGCGCAGCGCTTGAAATATTCGCGCTCTCGCCTTGGACTTCATGTGTGATTGCGTCGCACGGTCGATAATCGACGCCAACTGCGCGGTTGTTCTGATCTCCGCGCCGAGTCGTTCGCGCTCGATTGCACGCGCGATGCGACCCGATTCACGCTCTTCGCCGTACTCGATAAAAATCTTCTTCAGCTCTTCCACCGGCATCTTGTTTACCACGTCCGCCGCCGACTGCCCCCTGCCGCGATCCATCCGCATGTCCAGAACCGAGTCGTCCTGGAACCCGAAGCCGCGCTCCGCTGTGTCGAACTGGTGCGACGAGACGCCCAGATCGAACAGGATGCCGTCGATCCTCCGCACGAAGTTCAGCGCCAGGTGCGTCCGCATCTCGCTGAAATTGGCGTGGATCGCCTTGAACCGATCACCGAATTCACGAGACAATTCCTCACTCTGTGCTATAGCGTCAGGATCCTGATCGAATCCGAATACGCGGATGTCCGGATGCCGCCGAAGCATCTCCCTGGTATGTCCCCCGCCACCGAGCGTCGCGTCTATATAAACGCGTTCTGGACGGATGTTCAACCCGTCCAGAGACTCTTCGAGCAATACGGGAACATGATACTCAGTCATATTCGGAAATACCTCATATCTGGAAGTCCGTTGATTCGAAGTCGTCGCTGACGATGCTGGCGATGCGTTTTTTCTCTTCTTGCTCGAACATCTCAGGTGACCAGATGGATATAAAATCGGTCTCGCCCATCAGGATTGCCTTGTCGTCGATGCCGGCGCTCTCGAGAAGTTTGGGTGTAAACTTGACACGCCCGGGGCCTTCGTATTGTTGTGGCGCCATGGCGAAAATCTGAAAATAGGACAATATCTTACGCTGACGAGCGTCGCCGCTTTTCAGCTTGTCGCGGATCTTGCTCCAGTTCTCCGCCGGATAAAGCAGGATGGTCTTGATCTTCCCGGGACTCAAGGTGGCGACCCAGAAGGGATCTTCCTCGAATTGCTTACGGAAATCGGACGGTATCACGATCCGCTGCTTGTGGATTGCGCCTTCGAAACTTCCAGTAAAATCGATCGCCATCTTGACCCCCTGGTTCGTGAGAACCGATGAGATTGATTGATATCTTGTGCGATTTTTTGATATTCGCACGGCAACCGTCAAGCGTTTTTTTGATTTCAGCGTTTTTTTTTCGTGAATCTTTGTGCGCATTGTTTCCCGGTGGTTTTCCGAATAATTATTCAGTATTTTAAGCGCTTGATATTATTGGCGTTAGATATACGTCGGGGTTTATCCATCCTGCGCACTGGAAATTACATTTTTTTCGCATCTTTTTCGTGGATTGCTTGCATGCGATCGAGAAATTTCATTGAAAAACCGATTTCTCAATTGAGAATCCGTGAGAAAAAGGTTTGTGTGAGGGTGAAATGTGACAATACTGTTGCTTTTAGTGATCTCCTTGACAGGAAGAGCAGATGTAGAGAATTATATTATTTTACGATCGGAGGAGAATGCATGTGGCTAATGGCCAGAAAAAAAAGACTAAGCATGATAATCCAATTGTGCAAGAATAGAGACCTGGAAATCACAGAGCTGATTAATGAAATCATCTTTTGGGAGAAGGAGACTAAACGTTATCGATGGCTTAATATTCTCCTTTATTTTGCCATGAAAACTTTGGTCCCTATCTTGTCCTCCTTGACGGCAATCTTAATATCACCTGCAGTGGCTCAAGACAATTCCCTATTGTTCACAATCAAGTCGCAACATATAAAATTATACATTATGGCTTGTGGTATTGGGGCAACAGTATTGTCTGCAATTGATACTTACTTCGCGCCAGGGAACAAGAAGAAACTAGCCTTCATTGTCCATGCAGAGCTTTTAAACCTAAGACATTCTCTTATAGTCGATTATTACTCTGCCGAGGACAAGAATCTCGAGACAAAAAAACACATCATTCAGATAGCCCAGAAACAACTGAGAACTGTTCTTAGGAAGATACACGTTTAGAGGCTTTAGTGGCTCATCAGTTTAGATTATCCTATCGGATGTAGTATTAATTTAAGGTAATTCGGGGTTTTACCGTCTGTTTGAAAATGCAAAAAAGGATGCTTGAAGCACTGAACCACGAAATCGCATATCTCGTAACAACACGATCCTATATTGTTATCCCACTTACCGACCCAATTTCTTTGTATCCATTAACAATCTTCTTAACACAGCCTTTATCCTATCCTTTTCTGGGTTCAAAGTTACGTGGAGAAGTAATCATGTTTCCCTTCAAGCAAAAACAGCAAAATCTCGACATTGATCAGAGCTATAACACGTTGGTAAAACGTATCAGATTCTGGGAAAGAGAAACTGCCGCATATCGCACCCTCAACATCGCGCTCTATGTCGGAACTCGCATCCTAGTCCCGTTGATATCTACTCTGATAACAATTTTTGTAGTATCCACAAAGATATCAGGCAGTAAGGTAGTCTTCCCACCCGAGATTCAGCCATCATATATCATCTATGGCAGCATTCTGATTATCGTCCTGTCATCAATTGATACAATCTTTTCTCCCGGAAACAAGAAAAAATTGGCATTCCTTACAAACACAAAGCTTTTCTGTATAAGGCAAAGACTAACAACCGACTATATATCATGTGACGAAAACGATGAAGTTAAGAAGAAACAAATATTGAACAGTGCACTGCAAGATCTCGAGGAAATCCTTGATCATTATGCTGATAATGGGTGGGGGAATTCTTAGTACTCAATGATATTCTCAGATTACCAGGATAGACACATCATCCACACAATCCTTGACAATCCGTAGCCCACATCCATACTCTGACACAAATATATCCCAAGGAGGAACGATATGCATCAATTCAGACACAACAATGGAGTAGTACGCTAAGACGAGATCGGTCTTCCTTACAAGCTGACAGGACACATTGGAGGTAGCGATACCGAAGGTGTTCATATAATGAGGAACCGGTCTCCCCGACCGGTTTCTTTTTTTCATGATATTGGAGCCTGCGAACCGGCCGGGAACGCAGGCTCTTCTGTATCCGGAAGGGGCGACCAACGCCCGCTTGCATCCGACAACCAGCATACGGAGAATTGAAAATGCACACGGACAATATCATGAAAACCGATCTGATGCGGTACCGGGAGTCCTGCGAGGACTTCATCAACGAGAGGCTGATCACCGAATTCCTGCGCGTGGTCAAGAAGGGCAAGGAGGCGGTGGTCGTCTGCTGCAAGGCGCATGAGAGCCTCGACATGGACTACATCGCGCTCAAGCTCTACCGCGAACGCAAGTTCCGCAACTTCCGCAAGGACGCCATCTACCAGGAAGGCAAAATCTGGGATCATCGTGCCCTGCGCGCCATCAAGAAGAACACCGCGACCGGCATGGCCGCCGAACGCCACTGCTGGATCACCACCGAGTTCGACGCCCTCGAGACTTGTTTCGACCTCGGTCTGAACGTGCCCGAACCCGTCGCCTGCACCGAGGACGCGGTGGCGATGAAGTTCATCGGCGACGGCGAAAACGCTGCACCGCTCCTCAGGCATGTGCGATTCGATGATCGCAACCTCGCGCAGCGCTGCTTCGATCAGCTCATCGACCACCTCGGTATAATGCTCAACAACAGCATCGTGCACGGCGACCTCTCGCCCTTCAACATCCTCTACCACGACAAAGAACCCTGGATCATCGACTTCCCGCAGAGCTGCAATCCGAGCACCAACACCAACGGATTCGACATCTTCCTGCGCGATATCCGCAACCTCTGCGAGTTCTTCCGCAGGTTCGGCATCGACTACGACGCCGACCGACTCGCCCTATCGATATGGGAGCCCGTCTATGGCCCGATCATGATCGTTGGTTTGTAGGTTTGTTACGATTGGCCCCGAGTTCCGCAGGAACGACAGATGTTAGCCCGGGGCGTAAGCCCCGGGTATGCGCACGTTTACACGCTTAGCGCAGATTCGTTCTCCCGCACCTGTTGGCGTGTTCATTCACGACAAAGGCGTGGTGTTACACGTCAACAGGTGCGGGAGGGCGAAGATGCGCGTAACAAATGTTTAATAACCACGTTCTATCTTCGATCGTATTTCACCAACAACCAAGGAGCCCGGATGAACCGCATTTTATTGATCGCCTTGGCCCTGTTCGGCAGCCTCTACGCGCAGAACGTCACCCTCGAATGCGAGGAAATCTCACGATTCGCCTACTCCGTGCACAACACAGGATCGAGAAACCAGATCGCCATCGTCTATCCCTACGTCTATGTGCCGGACGACTTCGGCATCCAGATATGCGAATGGGACAGCCTGACAAACACGGTCACGCAGGTCGGGAAATTCGGCTTGGGCGGAAGGGCGAACGAGATTATCGAGCACAACGGCGCGCTGATCGTCTCGACGCAATACGACAACATCATCCCCACCGACTTCGACGCCGCGGTCCTCTACCGTCTCGACATCGAAGACCCACTGCATCCCGAGATTGTCACCGAATACCCCGCGCGTGACGACGAACCGGTCTTCAGTGAGTTGTCCATCGTTAACGGTTTCCTGGTTGCGTGCAGACAACGAGAAAATACCCTCGAAGCGCTCGTGCTCATGGACCCCATCACCTTCGACAGCCCCTATATCTACCCCGACTACTACCGCTTTCTGGTGCTCGAGACCGGTTATATCCTCGTTCGTGAGTATTACGCCGAGTCCTTCGAGTTGTTCGCGGTCGATCCGGATTCGGGACTGGTCTCGCTCGGATACCTCGACCTCGGCTATCCCATCAACTTCCTGCCCATAGAAGTCGATCTCGGCAGCGGTCGCATGGCGTTCCAGTACGAAGGAACCATCGATTTCTGGGATTACTCCGATCCGCTCGAATGGGTGCTGACCTCCACGATGAACATCGACGTCTCGCACTACGGCACCGCGATCGGCGACACGTTCTACGTTCCCTTCCACAACGCTGCCCAGCATCGCTACGAGCTGCACGCGATCGATATCTCCGACTACGCGAATCCCACGCTGATCGGAAATTATACCCTGCCGCACGAAGAAGCGGTTTTCGAAAACTACACATTGCGCAGTCACGGAACCTACCTGCTGCAACAGAATCGATGGATCGGATACCTGCTGATCAAGACGGAGCCCGACGGCGGAATTGAATCCATCGCACGTTGCTACGAAGGGTACTGGACGTATAATTGCGCCGCGAAATACGAGAACTACATCATCCTGCCGGAATGCGACCACGGTCTGATCCTGTACGACATCTCCGATCCGTACAATCCTTTTCGCGCGCATCAGCTCTTCCCGGGTGAAGACATGCCCGTTGTCGTCAATGGGCACTACATGTGGGTGCGATACTCAACCGGCACATCCCCTGATCTGGAAAAAATTTACGATATCACCGACATCCTCAATCCCGAGCTTTTATATTCCACACCGTACATCGCCACGAACGAAAGAAGAATCCAGTTCAACCCGAACGAACCGGATAAATTCTACTGCCTCGACGCAAACTGCTCCACCCTGAACAAGTACGACCTCGACGGTACCGAGCCGGAATTGATGTGGAGTCATCCGCTCGGGCACGTCGCGGGACAGTGCTACTTCGCCGACGGCGTCTTCTACTTCATCGACCATTACTCCGAACCGGCGCGCCACCTCTACTATCTCAACGGCGCTGAAGACGACGATCCGGGCGAAATCGTACAGCACGACGCCACCGTTGACGCGAGCTGCAACATCCATCCCGCGGGGAAATACATCCACTTGCGTACCATTAATCCGCGCCTGTCGATAATCTCCGAGTTTATCCGGCAGGACGAATCGTTCGAAGCCCTGGGCGACGTCCTCGCGCTCCCATTCGAGAACTTCATCGTGATCGCCCACCAGACCCGGCTCGACTTCTACAATACCCTCGATCACCCGACCGGACTCGTCGAGCCCGATTTCTCCATCCCGCAATACTCCACCGCGGGTGCGATCATGTGGGATGACGACTACCTCTACATCCAGTCGGTCGATAACCTCGCCATCTACGCCTACACCCTGCTGAGCACCCAAAGCGAGGACATCGAAAAACCCGCGATATCCCTTGCGAACCACCCCAATCCCTTCAATCCCGAGACGACCATCAGCTTCAATCTGCCCAGCCAAAGCCACGTAAAGCTAGAAATCTTCAACATCAAAGGTCAGAAGGTCGATACGCTGCTCGACCGGCCGATGGACGCCGGATGCCACCGCATTGTATGGCAGCCGCAAGGACTCTCCAGCGGCGTCTATCTCTCGCGCCTGACGACAAACGACGGACAGTCTTCCCGCAAGATGCTCTTACTCGAATAGCCATCCCTCCCCGAGTTCCGCAGGAACGACAGATTTTAGCCCGGGGCGTAAGTCCTGGGTGATCGGCACGAACCTTCTCTCGAGTTCCGCAGGGACGACAGAGGCGTAGCCCGGGGCGTGAGCCCTGGGTGATCGGCACAAACCTTCTCTCGAATTCCGCAGGAACGGCAGATGTTTGCCCAGGATGATCGGCACGAACTTTTCGCAAGTTCCGCAGGAACGACTGATGCGTAGCCCAGGGCGTAAGCCCTGGGTGATTGGCACATCACCGCGCAGTAGATTCGTTCGATCGCAACCGGAGGCGTGGTGTTCCGCGACCTTATTCTCGTGTCCGGTAGTCAGGAGGTCGCGGTATATCCACGTCGGAGGTGGGATCGAGCGAAGATGCGCACGGCTGAACCTACAACATCAAAGCGAAGTTAAGAAAATACTTGCCATTTCACTCACTCTTCTTTAATAGTGGACATTATCAAACAAGGAGGAATTCATGAAAGTAAAAATCAAAGAATGGGGAATAAATCCTGAAATCATGACTAAAGGAATGGAATTGGAGATTAGGACACCTGACGGAAAAACACAGATCGGAGATATCTTTATAACAAAATCTTCTCTGATCTGGTGTGAGGGTAAAACAACCAAAAATAATGGAATCAAAGTCACGTGGGATAAACTAATTAAAAACATAGGAATTCTAAATGATTGAAATGATAAACATGTTGCCAGTCAAGTTCATCAGGAGCAAATAATCATAACCGGGAGAATTCAGTATCAACCTTGACTCGAGAGCTCTGAAACTCCATTAAAGACTTTCATTGACATAATCGAATCCGGTTCACATTCTCGGAAACATGAATGAACCGACATGGCACAGCGTCACCATCCGAGGCATCGTCCAGGGCGTGGGTTTCCGACCGTTCGTCTACCGGATTGCCAGCGAGATGCATCTGACCGGCGAGGTGCTGAACAACCCCGGCGGCGTCGTGGTACTGCTTCGTTCGACGGGCACCGAACTCGACGAATTCGTTCGACGGATACGTTCGGAAGCACCCGCCGCATCGAGGATCGAACGCATCGACATAACCGAGGGACAACCAAAGACTATTGACGGCTTCCGTATCGTTCCGAGCGGTGACGATCCGGGTGTAACGCTGATCTCACCCGATCTTGCCACCTGCGACGACTGCCTGCGCGAGATGTCCGATCCAGACGACCCGCGCTACCGATACGCCTTCATCAACTGCACCCACTGCGGACCGCGCTACACCATCATCGAAGGTCTTCCCTACGACCGCCCCCTGACCAGCATGCAAGCCTTCCCGATGTGCGATTACTGCCGTTCCGAATACGAGAATCCGCTGAACAGACGATTCCACGCCCAGCCCGTCGCCTGCCCCGAATGCGGTCCAACATTGCGACTGATCGGCTTCGACGGCGCCCCCATCGACGAAACGATCCGACTGCTTCTTCAGGGTAAAATCGTAGCTATCAAAGGCATCGGCGGATTCCACCTGGCATGCGACGCAAGAAACGAGCAGTCCGTGACACGACTACGCCGGATCAAGCAGCGACCGCACAAGCCTTTCGCCGTCATGGTCAGGCCGGACCGCACCGTAGAAATCGCACAGCTCGATCATGATAGCGAACAACTGCTGAAATCCACGCGAGCACCCATCGTGATCCTGCAGAAGTCGGCGAAATACGATCTCGCGGAATCGGTCGCGCCGGACTACCCCACCATCGGCGTGCTGTACCCCTATTCTCCGGTACATCATCTTCTGCTGACCGACGATCTTCCCTTCCTCGTCATGACATCCGCAAACCGCAAGGGCGAACCCATCGCGCGCGACGAAAACGAAATCGACGGTCTCTTCGACCACTGCCTCACCCACGACCGCGCCATCCTCAATCCGTGCGACGACTCGGTAGTGCGCGGTACGTCCCTGTTCCGAAGGTCGCGCGGGTACGTGCCGGAGCCCATCGATCTTCCCTTTGAGATCGCGCCCACCCTGGCAACCGGCGCCGAACTGAAATCAACTTTTTGCGTCGGATCGGGCAACCGCGTATTTGTCTCGCCTTATCTCGGAAGCGGCGCTACACGAGACATCGAGCAATTCTACATAGACACGTTGACGAGCTATAAAAAGTGGTTTCGTATCGAGCCTGAAAAAGTCGTATGTGACCGGCATCCCGATTATTTCAGTAGTCGGTTCGCGCGTGAGACGGGGCTCCCACTCGTCGAAGTGCAACACCACCACGCACACATCGGCGCGGTCATGGCGGAGTATAGTCTGGACGAGAAGGTCATCGGCGTGGTCTATGACGGCACCGGACTGGGCGACGACGGAACGATCTGGGGCGGCGAGATCATGCTCGCGGATCGAACCGGCTTCGAGCGACTCTTTCACCTGATCCCCATGCCGCTCCCCGGTGGAGACGCGGCCGTCAGGAAGCCGCAGCGCGCCGCGTACGCATGGCTTGAAGGCGCACGGGATTTCGGCTTGTCGGATGCGGAACGGCGCGTGATCCAATCCGGTTTCAACACGCCCCATTCCAGCGGTATGGGCAGGCTGTTCGACGTCGTCTCGGTGCTGCTGGGATTCGAGGACGAGATTACCTTCGAGGCACAGGCGGCGATCCGTCTGGAAAACCTCTGTGGTGGCATCCTTGCCAACGAATCGCCGTACCCATTCACGATCGATAACGGCGTGATCGACCACCGCCCCATGCTCGGTGAAATCCTGTGCGATCATCGACCGGTCGCAGCTATCGCGCGCTCGGTTCACCGAACGATCATCGACTGGACGACCTGTTCCTGTTCCGAGGTTTATCAGAGAACTGGAATTAGAAAAGTGGTGCTCTGCGGTGGGGTGATGCAGAACCGGATTTTGCTGGATGGCTTGACAAATGAACTCGCTTCAGCAGGATTTGACGTGTACTATCCCAAAAAATATCCCGCGAACGACGGCGCTATCGCGTTGGGTCAGATTTTCATCGCGGGTGGCATAGCGAGGTGACGGATGTGTCTGGCGATACCGGGTAAAATTTTACGGATGAAGGAAGATAAGGGCACCGTTGATTTCGACGGCGTGCAGAAGGAAATCTCGTTGGTCTTCGTACCGGAGGCGGCGCTGTCCGACTGGGTGCTGGTTCATACCGGCTACGCGATGAGCATCCTGTCCGAGGACGAGGCGCGCGAGACACTCGAACTGCTCCGGGAACGCTATGGAAACGACTAAAAATTTCCGCGATCCCAATCTGGTAAAGAAGATCGTCGGAAAGCTGCGCGAAAACAAGCGTCCCATCCGCATCATGGAGGTCTGCGGCACGCACACCATGGCCATCGGCAAGTGGGGCCTCCGCAAGATGCTGCCCGAATCGATCGAGCTGATCTCGGGTCCGGGCTGCCCGGTCTGCGTTACGCCGGCGTCGTTCATCGACGCGCTGATGGCGATCGAGTCGGCAATCGTGTGTGTCTTCGGCGATCTGATGCGGATTCCCGGCTCAAGCGGCACACTGGAGGACGCGCGATCGCGGGGTCACGACGTCCGCATCGTCTATTCGCCCATGCAAGCGCTGGAAATCGCGAAGGAGCGCGAGACAATCTTCGCCGCCATCGGGTTCGAGACCACCATCCCCGGCATCGCGCACACCATCGAGACCGCGAGGAAACAAGGCATCGACAATTTCTCCGTTCTGACCTCCCTGAAGGCCATCCCACCCGCACTGAACGCCCTTCTGACATCGGATGAAGTGCAAATCGACAGTCTTATCCTGCCCGGTCACGTCTGCGCGGTACTCGGAATGGAGCCGTTCCGCTTTCTGCCGGAGCGATTCGCTGTCGGCGGCGTGATTACCGGCTTCGAACCGCTGGATATCCTTAATTCCATCCAGCATTTGATTGAAAAACGCGATGCACCTGAAATAGCCAACAGCTACGCGCGCGTCGTATCCGATAACGGCAACCCACACGCGCGTAAGATGATCGATCGCGTGCTCGAACCTGGTGACGCATTGTGGCGTGGACTGGGCGTAATACAGGATTCGGGGTACGTACTGCGAAAGGAATATCAATCCTTCGACGCGGCAACGAGATACGACATCGTAATGGCCAACACCAAGGAGAATCCTGCCTGCCGGTGCGGTGATGTCTTGAAGGGCATCGTCAAGCCCGACCAGTGCGGACTCTTCGCGAAAACCTGCACACCGGCCAACCCGATCGGACCCTGCATGGTCTCGTCCGAGGGCAGTTGCGCAGCGTACCACAGATATGAAAGATCCTATCTCCCACAAGCAGGCGAAGGGAGTTAAAGGTTTATGAAAGATGATATTATAAAACTCGGGCACGGGAGCGGCGGCAACATGACCAGGCGCTTGATCCGGGAGGTCATGAATAGCCGGTTCGATATGCCGTCCATGAGCGATTCGGCTCTGATCGGCGAAAGGATGGTCTCCACCATCGACGCGCATGTGGTGAAGCCGATCTTCTTCCCGGGCGGCGACATCGGCAGGCTCAGCGTCACGGGCACCGTAAACGACCTCGCCGTCAGCGGCGCGATTCCACTCTCCATCTTCATCGCCTACATCATCGAGGAAGGATTCCCGATAAAAAACCTCGAGCGTGTCACTGAATCGGTTCACCAAGCCGCGCGGGAAGCGGGTGTGAAGATATTGGGCGGCGACACGAAAGTGGTCGAGCATGGCAAGGCGGACGGGCTCTACCTGATCACCTCCGGGATCGGCATGCTGCATGATGGCTACGATCCCTCCATCCGCGCAGGCGACCACGTCGTCGTCAGCGGTACCCTCGGCGACCACGCCATCGCGGTAATCAACGCGCGCGAAAACCTCGGGCTCTATCCCGCACCCGAAAGCGACTGCGCCCCGATCAACCACCTGATCGACATCATGCTCCAGACCGCCGACATCCGCTTCATGCGAGATCCTACACGCGGCGGACTGGCAACCGTCCTGAATGAAATCGCCGAAGAATTCTCCGCCGGATTCCACCTCTACGAAAACGACATCCCGCTGAAAGATTCCGTCTGCGCCGCGTCGGAGCTACTCGGAATCGATCCGCTCTACCTCGCCAACGAAGGCAAGGTGGTCGCGATCGTGCGTGGGGATGCCGAAGCGCTCGTCAGTCGTATGCGAAAACACCCGCTCGGAACCGACGCCAGCATCATCGGCACCGTCACGAATGAATCGGGGCGCGTCTATCTCGAAACCGAGATCGGAAGCCTGCGGCAACTGCCCATGCTCGAGTCCGATCCGCTGCCGAGGATTTGCTGATGCATGAAGCTTCGATTGTCCGAGCCATCTTCGAGTCGTCCGACGAAGTCCGAAAAAGTGAGGGCATCGACCGCGTAACCCGGATCAAGATCGTCGTCGGCGGCATGCACCATCTGGTTCCGCAGGTGATGCGGCACTACTTCGATCTGATGCGGTTGGAGTGGGAAGGCTTCGAAAGCGCACAGCTCGATATGAAAATCGTACCGGTGCAGATAAAATGCCGGAAATGCGGCTGGAGCGGCGAGGTGGAACCGCCGATCTTCATGTGCGAGCAATGCGGATCGTTCGAGACGGATATGACGCAGGGAAAGGATTTGTTCATCGAAACCATACAAGGAGAGACCGACGATGCAGAAAGAAATCAAGGTAATGCAGAAGATTCTGAATACCAATGACACCATCGCACAGCAACTGAGAGACAGCCTGACACAGCGCGGCATCACCCTGCTCAACATGATCAGCGCGCCCGGCTCCGGCAAGACCAGTCTCATCGAAGCCACCGCTGGCAGAACCGGCAAAAGACTCTTTGTCATCGAGGGCGATATCCAGACCACGCTCGACGCCCAGCGCGTTTCCAGCAAAGGCATCGGCGCTTACCAGATCAACACCGGTCTCTTCGGCGGTTCCTGCCACCTCGAAGCCGACTGGATTCGCTCCGCCATCGAGGAAGCCGGCATCGACGACATCGACATCCTCTTCGTCGAGAACATCGGCAACCTCGTCTGCCCCGCGGAGTTCGACATCGGCGCCCACCACGGCGTGCTGCTCATTAGCGTCACCGAGGGCGAGGACAAGCCGCTCAAGTACCCACTCGCCTTCCAGGTCAGCCAGACCTGCGTCATCACCAAGACCGACCTGCTACCCTACCTCGATATCGATATCGATACGCTCAAACAAAACATCCTCAAGGTGAATCCCGACATGAAGATCATCGAGATTTCCACCAAGACCGGCGAGGGGCTGGATCGCTGGATTGATTTATTGGATTCAGTGATTTAAACCCTCCGCATAGCAGATTTGTTCGCTTCGCCCTGCAAGCGTAGTGTTTCGCAAATTAATTCTCGTGTCCGGTAGTCCAGATTTGCGGTATATCTACGCTTTCAGGGCGATCGGGCAAAAATGCATGCGGATGACCAGCTTCGACCGACCTCCTCCCTGCTCCCTCTTCCCGCTTGCGGGAGAGGGCCGGGGTGAGGGTTTCCTTCTCCATCCTGTTAATCGTGAAAATCAAGTAAATCCTGATTCAGACAGTAAGAGAACAGCATTTCAACATTCAGAAGACCTCACTTCGTTCGGGCATTCGGAAGTTGAAATGAAAAGCCCCGGATCGCTCCGGGGCTTTGTATATTGTGTGCGAAACGGTTTAGTACATTCCGCCCATGCCACCCATGCCGCCACCGGGCATTGCGGGCATTGCATCTTTCTCTTCTTTGATATCGGTGATGATACACTCGGTTGTGAGGAACAGACCCGCGATGCTGACCGCGTTCTGCAGCGCACTGCGAACCACCTTGGCCGGATCGATGACGCCGACTTTAAACAGGTCGGTAAACGTTCCGTTCGCGGCGTTGAAGCCGTAGTGGGTCTGCTTCGACTTCTGAAGCTTCTCGACGATCACAGCGCCTTCTTCGCCTGCGTTGTAGGCAATCTGGAAGGTTGGAACCATCAGCGCTTTTCTCAGAATCTCTGCGCCGACTCTCTCTTCGTGGGTTTCGGGCTTCATCTCTTTGATTGCGCGGGATGCATAGAGCAACGTCACGCCGCCGCCGGCAACGATTCCCTCTTCCACGGCTGCGCGCGTCGCGTGGAGCGCGTCGTCAACGCGTGCCTTCTTTTCTTTCATTTCGGTTTCGGTGGCCGCACCGATGCGGATCACGGCAACGCCACCCGCGAGCTTGGCTTCACGTTCCTGAAGCTTCTCGCGATCGTAGTCGGACGTAGTCTCTTCCATCTGGTTGCGAATCTGCTTTACGCGAGCCTGAACGGAAGTTTCGTCACCTGCGCCCTCGCGGATGATGGTGTTTTCCTTCTCCACGATGACTTTTTTCGCGCGACCGAGGTCGGCGGAAGTAACGCTGTCCAGCTTGCGACCCATGTCTTCGGAGATCACGGTTCCGCCGGTCAGGATGGCGATATCTTCGAGCATGGCTTTACGGCGATCGCCGAATCCCGGCGCTTTGACCGCGACGACGTTCAGTGTACCGCGCAACTTGTTCACCACGAGAGTCGCCAGCGCTTCGCCTTCCACGTCTTCCGCGATGATGAGCATCGGCTTGCCCTGCTGCGCGACTTCCTGGAGCACCGGAAGGATGTCCTTCATACCGCTGATCTTCTTGTCGTGGATCAGGATATAAGGATCTTCCATCTCGGCGATCATCTTGTCGGGATCGGTCGCGAAATAGGGTGAAAGGTAGCCGCGATCGAACTGCATACCTTCGACAACGTTCAGGTCGGTATCCATCGATTTCGCCTCTTCGACGTTGATGATACCCTTGTTTCCGACTTTCTCCATCGCCTGTGCGATCAGCTTGCCGATCTCGGCGTCGTTGTTCGCGGAGATGGTTCCGATCTGTGCGATCTCGTCGGAGCTCTTGATTTCCTTGCTCAGCTCGTGGATGCGCTCGACCACAATCTTAGCTGCCTTTTCGAGTCCACGCTTGAGATACATCGGGTTGACACCGGCGGTCACATGCTTGAGTCCCTCTTCGATAATCGCCTGGGTCAGGATGGTTGCTGTAGTGGTTCCGTCACCGGCAACATCGTGTGTCTTCTCGGCGACTTCTTTGACCAGTTGCGCGCCCATGTTCTCGAACGGGTCTTCCAGTTCGATTTCCTTCGCGATGGTCACGCCGTCGTTGGTGATGGTCGGAGAGCCGAATTTCTTGTCCAGCACAACGTTTCTGCCGCGGGGTCCGAGAGTAACCTTAACCGCGTTTGCAAGTTTGTCCACGCCCTTCTTGAGAGCGGTTCTTGATTGATGACTGAACTCCATTTGTTTTGCCATAATCAATTTCCTCCTGTACTGTATTTTTCTTTTCAATGTTTCCGTCATTGCGCTATTAGCAGTCACTCATGACGATTGCTAAAAACAGTATAATCGTTTTCATGTCAATGAAAAATTTTTTTTGGGTCGAATTTTTGGTCATTTCTCTCCCAAAACGACAGCAACAGTGTCCTGTTTCACGGTTTCCGAAAAAAAAGGCGGCGATCCGCGAAGATCACCGCCTAGAAGAATCCGTTATCTCTTACAGGATCGAATAGCTGAATCCGAGCGCGAGGTTCTCGCGGTACTGACCGGCCTTGTCCTGCTCCTTGTCGTAAACCCACTCGACCTCGAAGTTGATTGTGAGGGCTTTCCATATCCTGGCGTTAAGGGTGTTGAGCCACTTCACGTCGGTCGCCTTCCAGTCGTCGTTTTCGAGGTCATCTTCCTCGGAGTTATAGAGCGCTTGGAATACGTCCAGACGGCTCTCGAAGGTGAGAATCTCGTTGAGTGCTTTCATGTATTCGCCAACGAATTCGAGACCCGCGTCCTGCATGGTCTCTGTCTTCTGATTGCCGTTCTCGTCCATCGAATTGCGGTCGATATGCTGCCGTATTGCTGCGCCGAGCCGACTCGAAAGCTTATGATTCTCCTGCTCGATAAACGTCCGTGCGATACCGGCAGATTCGGTCAGCAGGATGGGATTGAACGTCCTCGTGTTGTCTTCCTGACTCTGGTCGATGAACTGCGACTCCAGCCGGAACGACACGAACGGATCGACATATTTCTTCAGCGTGAACCGGAACATCGACTCGAAATCGATGATGTCGGTGCTCTTTTCGGGTTTCGCCCAGTACTTTTCATCGTTGTCATCCACTTCCTGCTGGTGCGTCTGGCCGAACGCCAGCTTCAGCGTGTTGCGGTTGTGCAGGTATTCCAGAAGTTGTTTCTCCACGGAGCTGTTGATCTTGGCGGTCCAGGAAACGCTGCTCTTCTCGGTTCCGTTCCAGTTATCGGAATACGAACTCTGACTGAGCAGCAGATTGAAATCCGATTTGAATGTCCAGGATTCAGCGCTCAGGGTTGTTACGACAAAGATTAGAACGAATATGGGTATTAATTTCCTCATGATTCCTCCTCGATGTTTCAATACAGTATAGGTGAGATGGTTGTTATGTCAAAACATTCATGATTCTCGTACTAATGGTGCGAATCGTCTTCAGACCCGATTTTGGACATAAAAATGGTGGAGCATAGCGGGCTCGAACCGCTGACCTCCACACTGCCAGTGTGGCGCTCTCCCAACTGAGCTAATGCCCCACGTCGGGAACAACCTTCCGAACGGGTGGATTCCGGTCAAGAAATTTCTGCGGGATATCTCACTTCCTCGTAGTCACGAACCATGCTGAAAAACGTTATAGAAATGACTTGTGCCGATACCGGGTTGAATTATTCTGTCGCACAAAGAAGAGGTATTCGATGCGAAAGCTATGTGTTTTACTGCTGATAATCACCATTGCAACCGTGCTGAATGCGGAAATCCTCATCCCTATGGACGAGGTTCAGACCGACCATCTCAAGGCCTACGGCGTGGCGTTCGAGGGTCTGAAGGAAGGTCTGGTAGTCAAGTGGCTGCTCAACTACCGCGCCGGATCGTGGGTCATGCCGGAGTCTTCCACAATAGAGAGCATCTGCCGTGTACGCGGTGTATTCTACGAGAAGATCGGTTCGGCTCAGTACGCTGCGATCCTGCAGGAAATCGAAGGCGCGAACATGGACGCCATCGTGCTGGAGAAAGAGCCGAAGATCGCCGTCTATGCGCCACCGAATTCGCAACCATGGGACGACGCGGTAAGGCTGGCGCTGGACTACGCACAGATCGATCACGAAATCATCTGGGACGAGGAAGTCTTGCAGGGGAAGCTGGAGGACTACGATTGGGTGCATCTGCATCACGAAGATTTTACCGGGCAGTACGGGAAATTCTATCGCAGCTTCCGCAACGCCGCCTGGTACCAGGAAGAAGTGCGCCTGGACGAAGAAACGGCGCAGAATCTCGGTTATTCAACGGTCTGGCAGCTCAAGCACGACGTAGCGGAAACCATCCGGGAATACGTCCGCAACGGCGGCTTCCTTTTCGCCATGTGCGCAGCTACCGACACCTTCGATATCGCACTCGCCGCAAAGGACACGGATATTGTCGATGTCGTATATGATGGAACTCCACCCGAACCGGGATACCAACGAAAACTGGATTACTCGCGCTGCTTCGCGTTCGAGAATTTCTCGCTGATCACCGATCCCAACGTCTATGAATTCTCATCGATCGACGCCAGCGACTACGCAAAGCTCCGCGGCGCCGAACAGGACTACTTCCTGCTCTTCGATTTCTCAGCCAAGTACGATCCGGTACCCACCATGCTCACCCAATGCCACACCAACTACATCAACGGCTTTCTCGGTCAGACGACCACCTTCCACAAGAACAACGTGAAAAAGAGCGTGATCATCATGGGCGAGGTGCCCGGCGCGGACGAAGTCAAGTACCTGCACGGTAACTTCGGCAAAGGAACTTTCACCTTCTACGGCGGTCACGACCCGGAGGATTACCAGCATCGCGTCGGCGATCCGCCCAGCGTTCTGGCGCTGCACAAGAACTCGCCCGGTTACCGCCTGATCCTCAACAACGTCCTCTTCCCCGCCGCCGAAAAGAAAAAGCTGAAGACGTAGCGGGGCAAAACCACGGGAAATGATTTCTATTGGCGCACTTACCTCCGACACCCTTTTGTAAAGACAGGCTCGCCCGGAGGTCGAGCGCTACAGGGAAAGGGAACACACCCGGAGATTGAGCGCTGCGAGAATGATTATACGGACGAGGACGTCCGCTTTCCAGTAACGCCAAGCATATCCACCATCTGTGAACGACTACTCCCTATCTTGTGAATCGTGTTAATCCTTAAAATCGTTATGAGATTCGAGTTATTACCTCCGGTAAAACACATAGATTCAGACAAGAAGAGAAATGCCAAGCTGGAGCTTGGCGCACCTATAAAGAAACGCCTCCCCGTGATGAGGAGGCGTCGTCGTTTATCGTGATGGATCAGAACTTGTATTCCATGGTAAGGAAGACGTTAAAGAGGGGAGCCGGTTCGACGTACATGTACTTCTTGTCGAGGAGAATATCGTTGCGACCGTAGTCCGTTCCGTAGTATGCGGATTCGCAATTTTCTTCACGGTTGTTGACGTTGTTCAAATCGAGCCGAACACTGGCATTATTATCCCAGAGTTTGAACGAGTATTTGATATCGAAGCTCCATGTGAGATAGAATGGCAGTTTGGCTTCCTTCTCGTCGTTGTTGATATCTCGGTAGGTATTGTCGTAGCTGGCATAGTACTCATCCCACCATTTGAATGTAGTGCCGACGCGTAGTTTCTGGCTGTCTGCGAAGCGGAAGGTATATCCGAGATAGGCATTTGCCATTTTCTCCGGTGAATACGGTACAACTTTGCCTTCGATATCCTCTGCAGGATAATTGAATACCTTCAGGTAGTTCATCTTGTTCCAGCGATATCTCGCGATGGTCAACGATCCACCGATATCGACATTGCCATAGACCGCATCCGATGCTATTTCCCATCCGGAGTGCGTCGCGCTACCTACATTGATGGTGCGGGAAATCGTCTCGTGGGTTTCTTCATCTTCCCACTCGGCAGAACCGATCTTGTCGGTGTATTTCGTGTGGTAATAGTTGATGTTCAAGTCATAATCGAAGTTACCATCCGAAGTAGATAGTCCCATGCCGACTTCCCAGGTCTCTGCCTTTTCTGGATCGAGATCATAGTCGGTGGGACCGGACGAATAGCTGTACCAGTTGGATACCTTCGGTTCCTTGTAGGCAATCGACCAGTTCGATAATATGTTCAATTCTTCAGTCAGGTTCACGTTGACACCCAATTTCGGCGATTTGAAGGTGAAGGTACGGTTATAATCGTCATCCGAGAATTTCAGTTGTTCGTTACCCTCTTCATCTTCTTCCGTCATGTCTTTCGTGTTGTAATACTCGATACCCGTGAATTTTCCGGTACCGAAGTTGTATATTTCAATCGGATTCTCCTCGACTTCCGAGTAGTAACTTGCATATTGGTAGTCCGCCATGAGGGTGACGATATCGAAGGGCTTGAATTCGGTTCTTCCGAACACCGACGAATTGACTACACGCGAATCATAGTCGTAACGACGCTGAACGTCGCTATAGACCTTGACACTATCGACGGGGTCGTAGGAACGCCATTCTTCCGTCGCAGCATAGTGACTGGCTTCCCACACGCGATACTCACCACCTGCGGTAATCGACGGAACGACCCATCTCAGCCACCAGGCATGGTTGGATCCCAGCTTGTTACCGAGATCGACGTTGTAATAGAGGTTGGTTCCATACTGGAAGTGCTCGTTGCGCGAGTCGTTGATACGGCTGTGATCGTATTCATTCACTGCGTTCGAAGCACGGTCTTTCTTCTCGCGATAGTATTCACCGAGATAGTTGTATTCAAGGTATTCTCCCTCATCATTGAGGATCTCCATTTCGTCCATTGCTTCACCCGTCTCGAGATAGGCCCACATCGCGTGACGGCGATAGACGCGATCATCGAGGGTTGGGCTGGTCTCGATATAATTGACCTCGCCTGTCTCGGTGTTGAAGTAATCCTGCGCAAGATAGCGTCCACCACCTTCACCGGATGTCACGAAGACGTTGGTCCGCATCTGCTGGAATTCGTCCGGATTCCAGTCCCATCGCAATGATGCTTGCGGTTTGTAGTAGTAGTTTTCCTGGGTCGTGTGATTGTTACGGTTGTAGTTACGTCCCAGCTTGTCCCAGAGTTCCATATCGGACATCGTGCGCGACTGGTTGTGCTTCTGCGGAGCGCCGATGAAGCTCAGGTTGATCGAGTGCTGGTTGAACACAGTCAGCGCTTCCGCACCGAACGACCATCCGTCGTACGTCGTACCGTTGTTGTAGGAATCACCGGCCTTCCGCTCGACCATCAGGTTGTAGGTCAGATGCTTGTTCCAGATCGCGCCCGAATTAAAGCGTGTGAGGACATTGTAATTGACTGGATGATAATCTTCCTTGCCCCCCCTACCGTCGGCGATATGACCCGATTCGTACGTACCGGCGGAGGTTCGAACCGTGACTTCGCGATTGGGGTTCCCGCCCATCGTCTCGATATTGACCGAGCCGCCGAACGCGCCGGAGCCGTACATCGACGAGCCGGCGCCGCGCTGTACCTGCACCGACTTAACGTTCGAAGAAAGTCCCGTCCAGTTCGACCAGTAAACCTTCTGACTTTCGGGGTCGTTCACCGGGATACCGTTGATCAGGATCTGAATCTTTTCGGCATCGAAACCGCGGATGCTGATGTCCGACTCACCAAGACCCGAGCTGGATGAGAAGAGTCCGGGGACGTCTTCCAGAAGCAGCGGAATGTCTTCGGTGGTGTATTTGTCCGCGATCTCTTCCTCGTCGAGTGTGGTGAACGCCACCGGAGTCTCACGATCGACCGCGCGGGTCGCGTTGACCCTGATTCCTTCCAGAGCGTAGGGCTCGATCTCGAGCGTTACTTTAATCGTCTCGGTGTAGCCTTCTCTGACTGTTACCGGGATTCGCGCCTGCTTGAAGCCGATCTGATTGACGACCAGTGTGTAGTTGCCTAAAGGCAAGTCCTTGAAAATGAAGCTACCGCTTTCCTTGGTGTACATACCCTGCTCGGTCTCGGCGATCATGACGCTAACATTGGAAATGTACTCACCTGTCTTTCCGTTGATCACGCGTCCGGCGATATTACCGGTCTGCGCGAAGACGGCGGAAATGGTGAACAATGCAAAAAAGAAGAAACAGATTCTCCTCATGTGATCCTCCCAATTTTTATTTATTGTTTTGCTCTTATGTTTTTATATCCGATAAATGCCTGTATCAAGTCTCAACGCGCTGCTTCAGTATGATGACACGATTGAACGATTCCTCCATTTCTGTCATGGAAATTTTCTGATTTTCGATCAATTCTTTGACAATGCGATGCAGATTCGCGACATAATCACCAGCAAAATGATCGACATTGGAGAAGAGCAGGACGTCGTTTCCGGCATCAAGCGCATACTCTATGGTTTGCGGCAAATTGTAATATTTGCTGATCGCATTCATCAACATATCGTCCGAAAGTATCAATCCTTGATAGTCCCAGTGATCGCGTATAATATTCCGGACATGCTTGCGCGACATGCTGGCGGGAAGTTCTTCGTCGATTTCCCGATGATAAACGTGCGATGTCATGATCGAATCGGCATACCCATCATCGATCAGTCTCTTGAAGACCTCACGTTCCACAGGCTGCCAGAACGGTGTGATATCCGCCCAGTGGAGATGCGTATCCAGCCGGGAACTTCCGTGACCGGGATAATGCTTGATGCAGGTCAAAACGCCCTCTTCGCGGTGTGCGTCGATGAAGGCTTTGGCGTACCGCACCACGACCTCCGGGTCGTTCGAGAAACTTCTGCCGTAATATCCGATGATCGGATTATCGGGATTGATATCCAGATCGACGACAGGCGCTAGATTGATCGAGTATCCGTATTCTTTCAGCATGGCAGCCATCTTTCGATACGATGTACGCGCCTGTTCCGTGGTACACGAACGGACCATATCGCGGTGAGAGAGGATATCGAGATCCTTCATGCGCTGCGACCGTCCACCCTCCTGATCCACCATAATCCACAGGGGATACTTCGTATCGATCGAACGAAGCTGTCTCATCAAATGTCTGAATTCATCGCCGGTGTTTCGACCGTAGATGATCACCGAACCGACCATCCCTTTTCCGATATGGTCACGCAGTCGCGGATTCCGATCCAGGTCGGTTCCCTCGAAACCCACACAGAGCATCTGTCCGAAAATCTCGGTCAACTCCATTCTATAAGATCTCCGTAGCCCGTTTGGTTCGCATCACGGTCTGGATGATATCGCTGAGATTGATGTGTTCCTCGTAGTCCTTCAGGAGGTTGACGATCTGGCATTTTCCTCGCCGGATATCGTTTTCGCTCAGGATAATCGCCAGCGCGCACTGATGCTGACGGGCCTTTTTCCCGGGCACAGGCGAGGCTGTCGCAGTTGGATTCGAGTACCGTGTGGAAATCGTTTTCGTGCAGTTCCTGCTCGATCTGGAGTAAGTTCAAGTCCAGACCTTTATCCAGCGCACTGACCAGGATGCAGAAATCGCTCCGGATATCCTCGAAGAGTTCGAATCGTTCCATAACGTTGATGAGCTTCAGTTGATTCAGCGCAAAGCCGACCGCGGGAATCGATTCGCCTCGAATCTTTTGGGATAACGTATCGTAGCGACCGCCGCCGCCGATGGTGATCTCCTCGTCATCCAGCGGAATCACGATATTGAAAACGGTGCGGTTGTAATACCCGAACGGACGTAATACTCGCTGGTCGATCACGTAATCCAGCATCAGGTTTTGCAGGATTCGCTGGACGTCTTCGAAATGACCGCGGCAGTCGTCGCAAAGATGATCCATCATCCTCGGCACATTGCCTTTTATCTGGCTGCATTGCTCCTTGTCGCAATGTGTAAACTTGAATGGATTGAAGAGGACGACGCCATTGCAGTGGACGCAATCTTCGGCTTTCTGCTCTTTCAGATATTCTTCGAGGGACTGGATGTAGCCCGGCCTGCATTTGTCGCAGCCATAGCTTGTCAGGTGGATTTCCGGATCGGGAAGCCCGAGCTTGCGGCAAAGGTTGTACGCGATCTTCATGGTCTCTATATCCGCGATCAGAGAGTCGTTGCCGAGAATCTCGAAACCGACTTCATAGACCTTGTCGAAGAGCGGCACCGGCATTTCGCGCCGGAACACGGGACCGTGATAATACACCCGCTGGATCTCTTCCTTTGCCTTTTCGCCGATTTCGCCGGCAAGAATGGACACGGTGTTTTCCGGTCGCAACGCAAGCTGGTTCGGATCGTCGATCAGGTAGAACCGCTCAGCCATATCGAGGTCTTCGCTCGGACCGAACGATTTGTTGATGATCTTCTCGATTGTCTCCTGCTGTTGCAGGATCGACATCCGCACTTCTTTGAAATTGTACAACTCAGCTATCTGGCGGACTCGTTTCTCGATCTCCTGCCATTTCCAGACTTCGTCAGGGTAGATGTTGTGAATAATCGGATTCTTGACCTTCATCTCATCCTCTCGTTGTTCGTCATTTTTCGTATCCGGTAAGCTTCCATGTCACAGTGAAAGGAGACGAATCGAACTTTGCCCTTATCGGCAGCCTCCGTTCGTCGCAGGTGAACCAGATATACATCGGCACTTCTTCGTTGACCAGGTTGTTGGTGAGCATATCGCTACGTTCCTTCTCCCGATCCGACGTTCGCTCGAAATCGATACGAACGCGGGTCGCGGAAACCTTACCCAGGATCGTCTTGATCTCCTCGGTCTCCTCTTTCGAAATACGCGCCGTCCAGATCAACGAATTCGCGTCCAGCGGCACCGATTCGAGGCTGTCGAGATTCGCATTCCGCAGGAAGTAGAGCGCCGAGAAGAAATCGCGGCTCTCGGCTACGATCGGATACGTGATCGACCGCGCGGAATCGATACGGCTGATCCGCCGCGCGATCAGGAATTCCCGGTCGTAACAGGTGGTGCGATCCTCGCTGTATCTGTCCTGCCGGATATCCTTGCTGTAGCGAACCGGCAGATAATCCTCACCGTATTCCGAGACGTATATGTTGTCCATCTCGGAGAAAATTCCGGCGACCGAGGTCGATTTCGCCGTCACGGTCAGGCAATGATCGCGATCGGTCATGCGGACATCGACGACGCCGATACCCAGGTAGTTTATGGAAAAATCAAGCACTTCGGCATGGTTGGCGATAAAAAAGAGAAGGAGCAGACCTATTGCGAGCCTACTCTTCATCCTTCTTCTCGACCAGCTTCATGCGAACGTAATTGATCCGGTTCTTCTTGATATTGGCAACGGTGAAGATTGCCTTCCCGCCGTATTGAATCCGCTCGTTCTTCTTGGGAACGCGGTTGAACTCGCCATAGAGGAATTCCGCGAGGTTGTCGTATTGATC
This sequence comes from Cloacimonadales bacterium (SeqCode), assembly GCA_963666875.2. Taxonomy (GTDB): domain Bacteria; phylum Cloacimonadota; class Cloacimonadia; order Cloacimonadales; family JAIOQZ01. The sequence goes on along the minus strand of CAXXPU010000017.1, from coordinate 294,943 downwards.
CTCGTCCAGATCGAGCTCGAACTCGGCGTTGAGCTCCGCGACACCGTACATCCCGCTGAGGATGTACTCCTCGCTGGAGACCTTGATCTTGCGCGGAAGCTCGTTGTCGTGCTCGTCCATGATCTCGCCGAAGACTTCCTCCAGGATATCCTCAAGCGTGATCAGACCGGCTGTTCCGCCGTATTCGTCAACCACGATCGCGATGTGGATCTTGGCAGCCTTGAAGAAGTTGAGCAGGTTCTGGATGCTCATGTTCTCGGTGGCAAAGACCGGTTTGCGCATCAGCTTGTGGATGCTGTTGGCATGATCGTTCATGATCAGGTCTTTCGCGTATATGAAGCCGACAATGTTGTCGATGATGTTCTTATAGACCGGTATGCGCGAATGTCCCGACTCACTGATGATCCGCTTCACCTCGTCGATGTCGTCGTTGATCTCGACGCCCACAATATCCACGCGCGGGATCATGATCTCGCTGGCGTGGGTAGAGGGAAGCCGGATGATGTTGGCGATCATCTTCTTTTCGCTCTCGTCCAGCGAATGATAGGTGGTCTTGGACGAGATCAGATTGCGGATATCCTCCGATGTGATGCGTGAGGACTGGTGATCCGTGGTTACTTCTTTCCGCGCGAAGATGATGCTGATCCACTCCAGCAGCTTGATGATCGGATAGAGCACGATCATCAGAATATTCAGGATGAAGCCGGAGAACTCCGCCATCGATTCCGCTTTCGTGAACGATAGCAGCTTCGGTGTGACTTCCCCCACCAGCAGCAGGATGACGGTCATGACAACCACTTCGACCAGCAGCATCAGTTCCTTGTACTGACCGCCGGCAATGCCGTCGCTGATCCGGATTGTGACAATCGCCGCAAGCGAGACCGCTACGATGTTCACGATCGTATTGCCGAATAAAATCGTAATCAGCAGCTTTCTCGGTGATTTCAACAGCTTGAAAACCCGCTTGCTGCTACTGCTTTTCTTCTTTTCAATCTTCTTGAGCTGTATCTTGGACAGCGAGAAAAAGGCTATCTCCGATCCCGAAAAAAACGCGGATAAAATGAGACACACGATGATCCCGCCGATATGTAAAAAACTGTCTTCCACCTACTCCTCGATCTTGTTCCAGATTGTATTGTGTTTCCGATCCATGCGTTCTCTCGAATCTTTCGTACCGTGATCGTACCCCGCCAGATGCAGAAGCCCGTGCAGAAAAAGGTACTCGAGTTCCTGCTGCAAGGGACGCTCCTCGCGATGACGATCCGCCCACGCGATATCGATCACGATATCGCCGAGAACCGGTAAATCCGTCTCGTCGAATCCGAAGGAAAGCACATCCGTGCCCTTGGAAACGCCGCGATATTTTCTGTTCAATTCGCGGACATTTTCTTCCGTATCGAAAATCAGATTCACGTCTTTATTTCTGTCAATGTATTCCTCGTCACAAAAGACTTCAAAGACGATCCGAAAACGGTTTTCGTCAATCCTGTATCCTGTCTGGTTCCGATCGTCAGCATCGCATCAGTCTCCGTCGTCCTCCGGATACTCGATTCGCATACTGTAAACGCCCCGCAGGATCGGCAGCATGTAGCTCTTGACCGTCTCGATTTCCTTCAGCGTAATCGGCGCGTCCTTGAGCTGTCCGTCCCGTATCAGCCTCACGATGGTATCGTCGAGCGCTTTCGCGATCGCATCCGGCGTGGGCTGTTTCAGCGACTTGGTGGTCGATTCGACGATATCCGCGATCATGACCAGCGCCGCTTCCTTGCTCTGCGGGAGAGGACCGTAGTAGGCGAATTTCCGTTCATCGACCGTGGGATTCGTCCGCCGCGCTTTTTCCAGGAAATAGCGGATATGGCTTGTCCCGTGGTGCTGCTTGATGATGTCGATGACCGCGTTGGGAAGTCCCTGCCGCCTCGCCATGCTGATGCCGTTGGCGACGTGTTCACGGATCGTGACCGCGCTCTGTTCCGGTTCCATGCTGTTGTGAATCTCCACCGATTCGCTGCTGTTCTCGATGAAGAGCCGCGGATTATCGATCTTGCCGATGTCGTGATAATAGCTTCCCACCCTCGCCAGAAGCGAATCCGCGCCGATCGCGTCCGCTGCGCTTTCCGCCAGGTTCCCAACGATAAGAGAATGGGAATATGTGCCGGGCGCTTTCTCGGCCAGTTTCTTCAGGAGCGGGTTGTTGAAATCGAGCAGATCGAGCAGCACCTGTCTCGTCGCCATCTTGAGTCTGCGTTGCATGAACGGCGTGATGAAAATCACCAGCAACACCGAGACCAGCGCCGAGATGGAGCCGTACAGAATCTGCTTGGCGAGCTGCTCCCAGTCGCTGCTGTGGATCATGAAGGTTCCCGCCGAGATCACCACGAAGGGAATCGCCAGATTAAAGAACAACACCGGCATCGCGAACCTCGTCCGCACCTTCTTCAATGCCAGTAGCGCGCCCAGGATGGCAAGCGTCATGGTCAGCGGATGGTTGTACTGCCATCCGTTGAACTCCGCCACGAACACCATCTGATAGAAATTGTAGATGAACGCGATATTGGGATTGAAGATCGTCGCAACAAACAGCGGCCCGAACGCCAGCGGCACCAGCAGTTCGTGAAATCCCGCGAAACGCTTGATGCTCAGGGTGATGATCACGGTGAAGAGGACGGTGAGCAGCATGATATTGAGCCGCGTGGTGGATTTCATCTCGAGCGGAAAATACGATTTGAGGATCAGGTAGAACGAAAGCATGACGAAGAGATTGAAGATGAAGATGCCGACCGTCGAAGCGTAGGTATCGAGCTTGCGTCCGACAACGACGTTGCCGGCGGTCGCCTGCATGGCGATCAGCTTCTGGTAGTCGGAATCTGTGATACGCTGGTTTTTGCTGATGATCTTCTCGTTCTTGAGTACCTGCGCGACGACGTTACTCACTTCGTCCATCGCCTCCTGCCGCATCTTCTCCGTGGTCTTGGTATCTTCCACGATATTGAAGGTCAGCACCTGGTCGAGCAACTCGATCACCGCACGTTGCTGCACCATGTTGCGAACTTTCTGGGCGATCTTCTCCTTGGCTTCGCTCAGCGAGTAGAGCTTCCGAAGCGTGTACTCCTTGATCTCGTTGTTGCGCAGTAGGGCGATGGTGTCCTCGGTGTAATCGTCGGGGTAGATACCGATCTTGAGCGCTCGGTGGATGTGATTGGTGAGGAAGTTCATCATTGAAGAGCGATTCAACTGCGTTTCAAGATAGCCAATGGATTCGATCGACAGCGCATAGCCGTCTTCGGCGAGGATGGTCTGAACCTCTTCCGCCGTCTTTTTGTCACTGAAGATCTCGTTCAGCAGCACAAAGACCGAATCGAGTTTCTTCAGGATATCGAAGTTGGTGCGTTCGTCGATGTGGTAGATCTGCCTGGCTTCTCGGGCGGCGGCTTCGCGCTCCATCTTGAGCTGAGATTCATCCTTGTAAACCGTATAGGAAAAAGGCGCGATGATGTCCCGTTCGGCGACCTGACCGATGCGGATGTCCCGAAACATGGACACGGATTCCCCAGGCTTGAATATCAGATACAGCGCCGATAACAGGCAAGCCATGATCAAGATCAGGAATATTTGCAGTCGTGCAGCTTTCATAAAGAAAAGGGAGCCTCTCAACATCGGAGAGGCTCTCTAAGAGTTATGTCACATGATCGTTTAGCGAGGGATCGAGAAGACCTGTTTCGGGTAAATCAGGTTCGGATCCTTGATCTGATCCTCATTCTCGCGGTAGATGCGAGGCCATTCGCTTCCCTTCCCGTAGATTTCGGGATAGGATGCGATTTTCCAGAGGCTCTCACCTTTCCAAACCGACCAGTTGTAGGGCTTTCCGCGCGGGATGTTCAGAATCTGATCGGCGTAGATCAGGTTCGGATCTTTGATTTTGTCGCGGTTGGCACGATAGATGATACCCCACTTGGTGGGATCGTTGTATATAAAGCTGTAGCCGGAGATCTTTGCCAGGTAGTCGCCTTTTTTGACGGTGTATTCGTCTTCGAAGTACTTGGGCTTGGCGCGTTCCAGATCGGCCATCAGACCTTCGATGCGATTATCCAGATCGGAGAAATCGCCACGGACGTCGGGCATTTTGCCATACTTCGAATTGCGATATTCGTTGTATTCCGCGATCATCTCGGTCACGGCTTTCTTCGCGTTCCAGAGGTCCGTATCGGAAAGCTTGTTCCAGTTATCGATCTTCGAGCTGTAATAGCTGATCTTGCGGCGAATCTGCGGCAGGTCGGCAGCGCTCACGCCGAGAAAATCGTAGATTTCCTGCTTCACGTTTTCGTATTCGGTATCGATCTCGCCGATTTGTCCCTGCAGAGATCCGATTTCCTTTTCATATCCTTCCGAACGAGCGATGGCGTCAGCCTTACGCTGCTGAAGGACTTCCATTTCTTTGACCAGATTGTCGTTGTACGCCTGGCGTTCCTTGCTGGAAAGCTCCTTGTACTCCGCTTCGCTCAGATATGTGAAATCGGCGAAAAGCATCGGAACAACCATGCAAAATACGAAGAATGCGATGATGTACTTTCTCATGTTGTCCCCCTTAATTCCCTTCTGCCTTCAGTTCCTGCTGATAGTCTTTCAGACTGTTCAGCTCGGACTGCTTGGTCGAAAGGTCCTGTGAAAGTGAAGATTTCTGTTTTCCGAGCTGATCCGCTCTTGCTTCGGCATCCTGAGCCTCCCGCACTGCGGTATCGTATTGATCCTGCGTTACGGGCGGCGGCGGTGCTGCACAGGCTGAAAGCAGCAACGTAAGGATTATTACGGCAATCATTGCCACGGTAATCATTCGATTCATTGCACCACTCCTTTATGGTTTATTTCGTTTCGACAATTCAATCACATTCTTTTAAGCTGTCAAGCGAAACCTGTCATTCCAGACCACAATCGATGAAACGAGAAACGGAACGCATTGTTTCGCATACCATACGGACAAACCGCGACCCGGCAAATACAGTGAATGGTAATTCATGTTTATGGAGTGAATTCATTTTTACTTTACAAAAAAGGAACGTCAATTCCACTTTGGAACGAATGAAATACTCACATGGAGGAACAACGCGTATGAAAAAACGTATATTCTGGACTGTTTCGATCTGTTTGATCACGATTGCAGCACTCTCAGCCAATGGACTCAGCCTGAACAGTATCGGAGCACGTCCCTTCGGTATGGGCGGGACAGGCGTCTCGCTTAATGACGACATTTCCGCTATTCACTGGAATCCGTCCGGACTCGCCGGTCAGGAAACGAAGGTCGCGCTCGGGATCACCGACATCATGCTGCCGGGTAGCTATGAATATGAAGATTACGGCATCGATGCCGACGCAAAAGACAACCACTACCTGAACCCGGGGCTGTTCTTCAACTACGGTCTCGACAACATGTCGTTCGGCTTCGGCGCGTACGGAATCGCCGGCATCGGCTCCGAATGGGACGGAGGAGACTTTGTCGCATTCAGTGGACCAGATTCAGTTGGTTCGAACCCAAACTACTTCTACGGCGACGAATTCGACTGGAAAAGCGAACTGGGCGTGATGAATATCTCCCCCGCTTTCGCCTATAAAGTCAACGAAAAGATATCTGTCGGACTCGCAGCCTGCATCTATTGGGGTACCATGACCATGGATCGACCGATGGACAACACAGGCAATACCAATCCTACGACCCACGTACCGGACGGTATGATGGACTCCCAGTACTCGGACGACCTCGAAGGAACCGGCTACGGCTTCTCTCTCGGCGTGACGCTTACCCCGATGGACGACCTCAACATCGGTCTGACCTACAAGAGCCCGGTGAAGGTGAAATTCGAGGGCGACGGCACGATTACCACCCTCACGAATGAAACCAAGATCGATGTCGAACGCGAGATCGAGTGGCCCACATGGGTCGGTTTGGGTACATCCTACAAGGTGGCGGACGATATCCTTGTCGCCTTCGATGTCCAATATACACAGTGGTCGGAGATCGACGAACTTACGACAGAAATCACCATGCCCGACACCACCGTAACACAGACAACCGTCATGGATTGGGAAGACTGCTTCCAGATTCGTATCGGTACCGAATACACGATCAACGAAATGTTCAAGGCCCGTCTCGGCTACTACTACGATCCGGCGCCCGCTCCGGAAGAGACGGCAACCATCCTCTTCCCGTCCGCGACCTACAACGCCGTCACCGGCGGTTTCGGCTTCACGATGAGCAACTTCACCGCCGACTTTGGTATCGAATACCTGTTCGGCGAAGAACGAGAAATCCATGAATCCGACTATGAAAACAATCCCGGTACGCAATCGTTCGATATCTTCAGCTATACGCTTGGCTTGGGATACAAATTCTAAGTTGTAAGCTTGTCAATATCAAGGCTCTCGGAAACGGGAGCCTTTTGTCAATTCCAACTTCCGAATGTGTTACGAAGTAACACATTCGGAAGTTGATTTCATTGCATCTGCTGCAGATTATCCATCGCTTCCTGGTAATCCGGCGCGATGCGGAGCGCTTCGAGCAGGCACTTTTTCGCGTCTTCATTCTGGCCGATCTGGAACAAAATCACCGCCATGTTGTTCAGCGCCTCAACCGAGTACGGATGCAGCTCATAGACCTTCTGGAAGCTGGTCAGCGCCAGCCGCACGTCGCCACGATGAAACGCGATCTCGCCAAGCCCCAGCACCGACCGGAAATCGTCCGGCTTCCTCATCAGCGCTTCCTGATAGCACTGCTCCGCAATCTCGAGCTGACCGCTCTCCTTGAACAGATCGCCCTGAAGACGCGAAACAACCGCCTTGTCGCGATCGGACTTCACGGTGCAGATTTGCAGAAATTGCGCTTTGTCCGTGGCATGCGCGTATTGCATGAGCAGGTCGTTGTCCGTCACTTTCCCGAGATACGCAACATCGCCGGTTCGCATCCAGCGGTCGATCAACACCTCGCGCCAGACGGCATCGCTTCTACGATAGATCGGGATATACTCGACCGTCTTCCCAACGCGGATCTCGACCTGATGCACAGCCTCGTACGCCGCCGGAAGCATGGCTTGCAGCTTCGGCATCGACCAGTCGTCCCGCGCGGTGATGCCCTGCATGAAGACGATCCATGCCGGCGGCTCCTCGTGCAGCTTATTCAGCATGATCTCGAACATCTTCGGACTCATGATCGTGCCGGCGGGATAGACATGTGTAAACCGGATGTCCGGAATCTTCACGCCCGCATAGAGATATAGACTCGGGATGTTTCCCCACGCCAGCATCGTGTCGTCCGGCTGCGCATGCGCTTTGATATACTCGCCGATGGTCTCTGCCGCGCGGAAGTAGCCGTTGAAGCGGTCGTTGTAGTTCGCCAGACGATCAATCTCCGTCTTCCCCATGCTGCGTATCACGATGACGACCATCCGAATGATCTGCCACAAAATCGCGATCGCCAGCGCGATGAACGCCGGGTGATGCCAGTCGAGTGATCGCATTACCCGCATACACCCCATCGCTGTGAGCATGGAAACCGGCGCCCAAACCATCAGGTAGCGGCTGGGGAGGTGCGTTTTTTTGCACGACGATTAACAGCCAGAATACCAGTGCGGAAACGATCAACGCGATGGAGAGCCAATCCCCGCCGACCAGTCCGGTCAGCGCGAACAGCAGCACCACCGGGATCGTCTTCAAAACGGGCAAGACCATCTTTCGCATCTGGTCGATCTGCTGCGAGAGGGTGATACGCATGATGCCGGAAACGTAGTCGGCGCCCATACGGTGGTCGTCGGTGACGGTCCACGAGACCAGCTTTCCAAGCCACGTTGGGCACTTCGCTCCGCCGCAGTATCCCGCGATCAGACGCACGAAGAATCCGATCGTCTCCTTGATGTAAATGATCTTCACGCCGAAGGGGACAAACACGATCGGCAACGCGTACAGCAGCACGAATCCGAGCCAGAACAGCCCGAACGCCACCGCCGACCCGATGAAGACCGACGCGACAACGCTGATCAGAAACGCAGGCACCAGCGCGATGATCTTGATCTGCATCGACCACGCAGCAAAAACGCCCGACGCGATCATCCACCAGACATTGCCGGTCTGAACGGACAGAATCGCGAAAACCGTGCTCAGGATCACGGGCAGGATCAGAAAGACCTCGCCGTAGGTGACCGCCGCCCTCGAATCGGGCAGCAAGAACATGAACAGGAAGACCGCACCCGCGATCGACGAAATGGCGATATCCGAGGTCAGGAGCCAGCTCAGCGCATACAGCGACGCGACCGTGAGCGCGTACCAGAAAGCCTTGACGACGTAGATTCTCGATACTTTCTTACCAAGACAGATCGCGCACAGGACGCGGAAAATCCACTGAATCTTGAAGAATCCGCCACCCGCCATCTTGCGCACGTACCAGTCCAGGTCCAGATGTCTGAAAATCGCGTAGTAAAACCAGTTGCCATCGTCGCAATAGAGCGGCTTGCGGCGCATCGGAAGCAGTAGAACGAACGAGAGGATGAAAAGGATTGCACCAGCCAGGATCATGACTTCCCCCGTATCTTCCCGACAAACCGGTCGATGCACTTCTCCGCATAGTTTTCGTGATACCAGCGCGCGCCCTGCCTACCCCACGCTTTCATCTCATCAGGATTGTGCAGCCACGATTCCAGCGCTCGTTCGATGTCCTCTTCCGTATGCGCCTGAAGCCACGGGTAGTCGGTCACACCCTCGATCTGCTCGATGCCCGGCTTGACATAGTGGATCAGCGGCTTGCCCATCGCGAGCGTCTCATAGACGGTTCCGCCGCCCGGATGTCCGGTCACGAACTGCCCGGTTCCTATATCGCATAGCGACAGCGCAACCATGATCTCCTTGCGCGGCATCAGGTCGAACCAGTGGATGTCTTTCCCGACGCCCAGCTCTTCCGCCAGCCTGCGGCTGCCTTCCCGCATCGACGCCATAATCGAAGGTGATCATGCCGCATCGTACGTCGGGATGCCGCTTGCTGAAATTGCCCAAAGCGCGGATGAGCCTGTCGTTGCCCTTGTTGGAGGCGGGATCGACCCATGTCTTCCAGATATGACGCGAGTTATGCAATATTAACAGATCATATTTATCGCGGATATTCCTGAATTGCTCATAATATAAAGACTGCTCATAGTAGTCGCCGATGTGATCCAGCGAGAAGATATTGTCATACACGAACGGGTTGTGGATAAAGTCGATCTTCTCGGCGATCCCGAGCTTACGGATCATTTTTTGATTGAACGCCGGCACCGGATGCCAGTTGATGCTGACGGCGTTCTGGATGCCTTTCTTCTGCGCGATGTGGAAGGGCAGATTGAATATGTTCATCGCTGTATCGATGGGGGATTTCCGCCATACGAACGGCAGCAGGTACATGTCGTCGCCGTGCGGCGAGACGAGATCGACCCGGCGTCCTGCCTTGTGGATAAACGCCGGCGCGGTGTTGCAGGCGATCAGGAAATCGTAGGGTTCGAGGTCGCTCGCGATCTGCTGTTTCGTGACCCGTTGAAAGAAGTACTGGATGCCCCAGTTGAGTTGCCGGGTGTATGCCTGATAGCCGAGATCGAAGCTGTCGTACGACGGATGGAAGTGCGGCGACTCGTATTGCAATAACAGCAATTCCGCGTCGATCCCGCGATCCCGCAAGTACCGAACCAGCGTGAAGAAATTGTTGTTCATGTTACCGATGCATGCGATTTTCATCATCTAAATCCTTATTGATGTGCATCAGAGAAAAGTTCTTTGTTCTCAGGCGCATTCACTATTGCATTAATCAACGTTTTAATCCAACCCCATCCAATTCGACTACTATCTTTTCCTGGGTTGATTGACATATAACCATCTTCTTCATCTATTAACTCAATGTCGGGTGGCATATCAGCCGTGTGTACAAGATTACATCGTAACCATTTATACAAGATATGTTCAATTGTGTGCATTTCTTGTTTGTGTTCAATGAAAACTCTTCCATGGTAACAATCTGCATATAATTGTTCAAAACGTTCTCTATCACCAAGTTTTGGGTATCGTTTTTGTGCAGTTGCTGAAAAAGCGATAAACACACAAAGTAACGCGCCTTCCTTTCGCCCATTAGCCCATAACACTTTTGCATCTTCCAAACGATCACGTATTCCTGTCATACCGACCTCCTTGTCACAGAGAATTATTGAGTCCAATTATACCTTCTTCCTTCGACAGCGCCTGCGGCGGCATGCAGAGTGACATAGCCGGGCAATCCCTAATCCCGTAGGGATGACACATATATAGCCCAGGGTGTTAACCCTGGGTAACGATTACTCCACCCAGCATATTCGTTCGATCGCGAGCGCAGCCGTGGTGTTCCGCGACTTTATTCTCGTGTCCGGTAGTCAGCAAGTCGCGGTATATCCACGGTGGAGCGAGGGATCGGACGAAGATGAGGGTGGATGACTATTCTCCCCTGTCTCCAGGCTCCTACCCCACCATCCTCTTCAGAAAATTCACGAAATCACCTGTTAATAGCAAGAAAAACCGCTTCCATCCTATCTTCGTATATCCGCAAACCAGTTCCCGCACAAAGTTGATCAGCTCCAGTACTTTCGATATCTTCGCCGCAAAATCCGCCGCATCGCTGGAGCGATAGATGCAGGGCAAGAGCAAACCGGGCTTGAAGCGGTCGTTGTGGATCAGCGTCTGGATCATCTTCAGGTAGCTGTCGAGGTTGATCTGTTCGCGCTGACCGCAATCCTGCCATATTTGCTCGCCGATTGGCGTTCCGAGCAGCGGCGCGTAGAGCCGGAAATGTACCGACAGATTGCGATGCCGGACCAGAAGCGGGATCGTCCGTTTCAGTTCGCTCTTCACGTAGTCGCGATCCAGCGGTCGGTCATGCGACGAGGTCAGACCCAGCATGACGTTCCCCGCGAACATGATGTTGTGTTTCTTGCCGTACGCGACCATCGCCTCGAGGTGCTCCATCGAGTAGTCCTTGTGGATGCGTTTGCGTTCCTCGGCGTCGAGCGCTTCAAGACCGAAGAAAATCCGCTTCACGCCGGCCTTCGCCAGCAGTTCGATGTGCTCCTCGCTCATGTCGCGCACCATCACGTCGATGAAATTCGCCAGGCGCAGGTCGGTACGCTTCGCCATCATCTCGAGGATGCTCTTACCGTACACCTCATCGACGAAGATGTTGTGATCCTTGGGCAGGATCACCTCGACGCCCAGCTCGTTCACCAGGAAATCGAGCTCCTTTTCGACCCGATCCAGCGTCTTGATCATACCGCCGCCGTACTTCGCCCAGCAGTGATTGAAGCAAAACCGGCACTTGTTGTTGCAGTGGTACGAGAAATAGTAGGTGGTGATGACCACGCCCTTGAGATCGACTTCGTACATGGTGGAGCGATCCCTCACGAACCGCATTCCGTGTTCGAGCGAGAGATTCTCGGGCAACACGTCCGGGTGGTGCGCGGTGATTACACGTTCGTGCTCGCCCAGATTCTTCCAGCCGTCGAACGCCCACGGGTAGCCGATCAGGATGTGGTCGAACTTTTCGTTCGGCTCGAAGAGCTGCGGCGAGAGCGTGGGAAGATAGCCGCCCACCACGACGCGCATCTTCGGACGCACGCGCTTGAGCACATCCGCGCACTTCAGCAGCAGAAAGGTGTTCTCCGGTCTGATCCACTCCTGCTGCCACAGGATGGCGATCGTGCTGCTGTCGATGTCCTCGAAGCCCTCCAGCACGAAGTCGTGAAAGTGCTTCTTCTCCGAAATCTTGACGATTCGGATATTGTCCGAACCGAGGTAGTCGGCGGTGTAGAGCATCGTTTCCGGCAGGATGGACATGCCGGTCAGGTCGATCAGCAGATAATCAAGCATGGTTCAACTCCGATGCAAATTGCTCGTAAAGCTCCTTGCCCTTATGCGTGACCGGCGAGAAGTCCCACTCCGGGCTCATTTTGATCCTGATATTGTGCTTTTCTTGTAGCGATGCAAGGACGTTCGGCATGTCCCGATTGATCTGATCGTAATGGACGGTATAGATACGCTCGGCAAGCTCGGGATTATTCAGCCAGCCCTCGTAGATATCGTGACCCGCTTTCACCTGACGCACGATCTGCCCGACCGGATCGAGCTTCCTGACCTCATGGTAATCGGGCGTCTTGTACGACCACCATTTACCCGTGTCGCCGTAGCGTTTCATTCGCGTGTTGTGGATCGAGACCGCCACGTCCGCCAGATCGCGCCGGCAATAGATAAACACCGCGTTCCTCTCGATCTGCGCGAATTTTTCCAGATGCAGCGCGTAGAGCATGTTCTTGAAAACGATCGGCTTGCGCGCCTCGTTTCGCATCGACCGAAGGATTTCCGCAAGAGCGTCCCAGTCGATGGAATCCTCGTGACCGCGATCCTGGATCGTCACATTGGTGTAGTTCAGCCACTTCATCCAGAAATAACCGAACTCGTGCGGCTCCTGCACACCTTTGGTCACGCCGAACGCCGACTTGTAGCTCACATCCGCGTCGTACAGCCCCAGCATGCGCGATAGCTTGATCCCCACGATGGGCGCTTCCCAGAACCGCGCCATGAGGTTCGTGGGCCAGATGGCGTCCAGGCTGTTGATCAGCGCTTGATAGACCAGCGTCGTGCCCGAGCGCGGAAGCCCGAAGACATACACGTTCGGGATGCCGTTTTCATCCGGATTGCGCACCCAGTAGTCGTACCCCGAAAGCAGGTCGTTCAGCTCGCCGAGAAACCTTTCGTCCTCGATATTCTTCATGTAATCCGGCGTCCTGAGTTTGTTCTCTTCAGCAATAAACTTCGTCAATGTACTCATGCGTCTTCTCCGTTTCCGGTCTGGTAAATCCCGGCTTCGCGGTTGATGGTGCTCTTGTCCTGAAATCCGAGTTCGCCCGTCTTCACCGCGTGCCAGGGTGCCAGAAAGTGTCCTTTGTAGATTTTCAATAAATCATCCAGTGTATAATCGCTTCGCATCTTTTTAAAAGCCTTCTCATCCAGTATGCGGGTCATGTATTTGTATGGCAGCAGGTGACTTCCCCATCCCTGCTTGAACTGGAATATGCCACCGCTGGGCGGATTGGACGACTGCCAGTTATAGATGCGGATGTCGTTGTCGCGGCACCACTTGAGCGTCTCGTGCACCAGAAAATAGTTCAGCCGCCTGTCCATCGCGTCCAGGCTCGAGGACATCATGAAATTGTCCATCAAGCCCTGCTCGTTGTGGATGCAAAAATCGCCGCTCACCATCTCGTCGCCGTCATATACCGCAAAGAACTTCCAGTAGTTGGCGAATCGCTCCGACCGGATCGCGTTTTCGAAGATTTCCCAGGGCAACGGCTCGCCCTCCAGCTCGCGGATACGCTTCACGTGCAGCGTGTCGTACCACTGCCGCACGATCCTCTCGTCCCGCACCACCTCGAACCGGAAATTCTCTGAAAGCCCCTTCTTCAGATTGCGACGGAAGTTGCGCGACTTGTCGTCCGTGATCGCCTCGCCGTCGTGACCGAAGAATCGCTTCACCGGGATCACCATAATGAAGGTGTCCATACCGGTCTGCGGCTCGAGCCCGGCGCGAATGGGATCGTCATCCACCTCGAAGGGATTGGTTGTCACCGTCATCGCCACGCAGTCCAACGACTTCGCGTAGTCCCGTAGCGCTTTCAAAAATCCGTTATACGCCGTCATGCGGTCGGATACCCTGCCCTGATAGACGATTGTGCCCAGCGACCCCGCCTGCACGTTCGAGACCAGGATATTCCCCGCCTCGTTCTTATATAGATACATGCTCGCGCCGATGAACCACCTGTCGTTCCGCTGATAGCAGAACTTCGGCTCGTCTCCCGCGATAGGTGCGACGATATCCGCCCAGAGAGTCGTCTGCTGAATGAAGCACGCCGGGCAATCCAGCACCTTCAGGTCGAACAGCTCTCGCTCGGTAATACTCGTTAAATCAACTACTTGCAAATCCACGCCTCAATCCTTCGATCAATACATCACAAATCATATCGATATCTTCCATCGTCAACGACGGATAGATCGGCAGCGAGACCGTCCTCTCGTACATGCGCTCCGCCACCGGAAAATTATCTCTCTGTTCCATCCAATGCAACAGGTAGTCCACACCCTTCCTGACCTGCACGCCACCCCGTTCCATCCACAATCTAATCTCTTCAAAATCATGCTCGATCCACACCGGATAACGGGAATAGATGGTGTCGGCAAGCTCCGGCATCGTAACGCCATCCACACCGGAAAGCCTCTCGCGATATCGCCCTGCAAGCTCCTTGCGGATCGAGGTAAAATCCTCCAGCTTCGCGAGCTGACTCAATGCCAGCGCCGCAGCCAGATCGGAGAAATTCGCACCCGCGTCGATATCAAGCGAAACCTCGTCCCACCTCGACGCCAGATTTTCTGTATTCAAGCCCAGGAAACCGCCCTCGCCGCTCGCCAGCATCTTGGTAGCGTGAAACGATCCGAAGACCATATCCGCCGCGACGCCGGTCGGAGGTCTTCCATCGACGACCGCGATCGACTGCGCGATGTCCTCGATCATCGTGATATCGTGCTTCCGGCATATCGCGCCGATCCGCTCCACATCCGCCGTGATCCCGAACGGATGCACCGCGATCACCGCTCTCGTACCGGGTGTTATCGACTTCTCGAAAAGCACCGGATCGATGCAGTAATCCTCTCCGATATCGACCAATGCCGGTTTCACGCCCACGTACCGGATCGCGTCATAGACGGTGCGGCAGACATAGGTCGGCAGGATCACCTCGTCGCCCTCGCCGATTCCGAGTAGCTTAAGCCCGGCGATCAACGCCGCCTTGCCGGACGAGAAGCATACCGCTTTCTCCCAGCCGAAGAGTTGTTCCAGCACGCTTTCCACCGTGCAGCACTTCTCGCCATGCGCGATCATGCCACTCCCGAGCTGCTCCATCACCGTGACGATGTCGGTTTTCGTGATCGTGGGCCTCGAGTGTAGAATCATACCCAACCAACTTCCGAATGTCCGAGCGGAGCCGTAGCATTTGCTTGCAAATGCCAGCTTAGCGGAGCGAGGTCTTCCGAATGTTGGTTGAAGACCCTCACCCCGACCCTCTCCCATTTCATTGGCGAGGGAGATATAAGGATGCTCGCTCTCTCCTGGACCGCCAAGCTCCAGCTTGGCAACTTCGCTTTCCCATGGTCCGCCAAGCTCAAGCTTGGCAACTTTTCCTCAGAATTTTGAGAGATGCGGACGGGGACGTCCGCGTTCCAGGGGAGAAATGCCGAGCTTGAGCTCGGCGGTCCGAGAGGAATACCCGCGTTCCGATAGAGACCGAGAGCGGCCGTGGAGCGCAGGCATCCCTGCCTGCATCCCTCCTGTCTCCTGACTCCTGACTCCTGTTTCCTTCTCATCCTCTCTCCTACGGTATAAAGTGTTTCAGCCAGGTCTCGAAACTGATCAGCGACCAGATCAGGAGCCGGCGATTTTTCGTATCATTAAAATGTTCTTCGATCAGTTCGCGCACGGTGGCGGGACGAAGGTAGTCGTAGATACGCGCTTTCTTGCGGAAAAACATGTCTTCGATATACTTGCGCGATTCCCTGCGGAACCATGTGGCGTCCGGTGCGGAGAATCCCTGCTTGATGCCGCCGGTGAATTCGCCCGGGATGTACTGGGACAGCATGTTGCGCAGCACGATCTTGCCGTCGCGCGTCTTCTGAAAATACTTCTCCGCTTTCCTGCCCGGCTCGTTCTCGTCCTGCCGCACGACCTCCCGCAGATTCATCAGCTTGTACTTGACCGGGATGGTCATGGCGAAATCGACAAGCTCGTTGTCCAGGAAGGGCACGCGCGTCTCCAGTCCGTGCGCCATGCTGAGCTTGTCATCGACCATCAGGAGCCCATGCAGAAAAGTCTTGCTCTCGAAGTAGAGCGAGTAGTTCACGTAATCCTCGGGCGTGATCTCTGTCGAATCTTCCCGCATAACGCCACCAAGTACGTCACGGAAGACGTCGCGTGTCTGGTAGTTCCACACCTCGGGGAATACATCCGGCTGGAAGAACCTCGGCTTGTAGCTGTCGGGGATCAGACGCTGCCAGTAGCGATAGTACTTGTCGGCGTAATCGTCGAAATTGTCGTTGGTTACAGCCCGATAGTATCGCCACGGATAGCCCGCGAAAATCTCGTCGCCACCTGCGCCCGAGAGCGCAACCTTGACGAACTTCCCCGCCAGCCGCGAGACATAGTAATTTGGGTAACACTGGCCCACGCGCAGGTCTTCGATATGCCACACCAGATCGTCCATCACCCGCTCCATGTCGCCAGCCTTGAGCACCACCTCGTAGTGCTCGGTCTTGACCAGATTGGAGAGAAATTCCGCCTTGCGACGCTCGTCGAAAGAGGACTCCTGCATGGAGACGTCGGAGAGGTCGAAACCACAGGTGAAGGTCTTGAGATCGGGGAAGTTCCGTGCCGCGATGCTGGTGATGGCACCGGAATCCATACCGCCGCTGAGGAAGCTGCCGATCTCAACGTCGCTGACGAGTTGCCGCGTGGTAGCCTCCTCGAACAGCCGACGCACCTCGTTCACGTAGATTTTTTCCTGTGAGAAGTGCTCGATGTCCCGATAGCGGAAATCCCAATACCGATGAATGTCCAGCGCCGGTTTGTCTCGGCGGTCGAGAATGGCGTAGTGACCGGGCTGGAGGATATGGATGTGCTCGAACAGGGTCAGATCGGAGAAGACGTTCTGGAAGGAGAAGTATTCGTTCAGGGCGCGGATATCGACGCGCGGATTGACCTCCGGATGCTGGATGATCGCCTTGATCTCGGACGCGAAAACGAGCAGACCGCCGCGATTGTAGTAGTAAAGCGGCTTGACGCCGTAGCGATCGCGCGCCATGAAGAGTTTTTGCTTGTGCTGATCCCAGATGGCGAACGCGAACATGCCGTTGAATTTCTCGATGCAGTCTGTGCCCCAATGCTGGTACGCCTTGAGCACCACCTCGGTGTCGGAATCGGAGAAGAAGCTGTAGCCGTGCCGTTGCAGCTCCAGGCGAAGGTTCTGAAAATTGTAGATTTCGCCGTTATAGACCAGAACGAAGTTGCCGTCCTCGCTCTGCATGGGCTGCGAAGCGCGTTCGGAAAGGTCGATGATTGATAGCCGCGTGTGCCCGAAGCCGACCGGGCCCTTGATCCACCAGTTTTCCGCGTCGGGTCCGCGATGCCGGATAGTATGCGTCATCTTTTTCAGGAGAGGCATTGCAACCGGCTTCCGATCGAGAATTCCGACGATTCCGCACATATTATACCTTCTTTTGTTTCAAGCTGTTGAAGAGCGTATTGATCTCATCTCCGGTAATACCCGGGAAGAACGGCAGCGCTACGCTAAGCCTGTCCGCTGCGTAGGAGGCGATGAAATCGGACGGCTTCAGGTCGTATTTTTCACGATAAAGCTTCTGAATGTGCACCGCGTGCGTTCCCTGCCGGGTCGCGATGCCCTCCGCCTCCAGTTCGTACATGATCCGGTTTCGCTCTTCGTTCAGACGATCGATCATGTCCACGTCTCCCCTCTCCATCGCGTCGAACGATTCTTCGGGCTTGAACCACGTCACATACGCCTGATAGCCGTGAAAACAGTTTTCGGGAACATGCGGCGCCATCAGCCACGGGATATCCTCGAGTCTCTCGCGATACTCGACCGCGAGCCGGTGCTTGATGGACATGATCCTATCGAGCTTTGCCGCCTGCGCGACGCCCAACGCGCCCTGGAAATCGGTCATGCGGTAGTTGTAGCCCAGTTCGGCGTACTCGGTCAGGAGGAAGCTGCCTTTGGAGTGGTGGCGGTCGTAATCGGTTCTGACCGCGCCGTGATCGCGCAGACTGGCGGAGCGTGTCGCGACCTGCTCGCTCGTCGTGATGATCATGCCCCCTTCGCCCGTGGTGATCGACTTTCGCGGGTGAAACGACAGCACGCCGCCCTCGCCGAAGGTACCGCAGTGTTTTCCGTCGATCCTGCCGCCCAGACCGCACGCGCAGTCTTCCACGATCTTGAGACCGTGCTTTTCGGCGAGTTCCATGATCCGGGGCATGTCGGCGCAAAGTCCGAACAGATGCACGGGGTAGATGGCTCTTGTGCGTGGCGTGATGAGCGCTTCGATTTTGTCGGGATCGAGGTTGAAGGTGTTGGAGTCAATGTCGCAGAAGACGGCCTTCGCACCGAGGAATTCCACCGAATTGGCGGTCGAGACCCAGGTGAACGCGGGAATAATGACCTCGTCGCCGGGCTTCAGGTCGATCACGCGGGACAGGATGAACTGCCCGGATGTGCAGGAGTTGACCGCGACGCCGTACTTCGCGCCGGTGAATGCGGTTATCAGCCCTTCGAACTCTTTGACGTAGGGCCCTTGCACCACCCAGCCGGTTTCAAGCGGCTTTGTGATGAGTTCTTTTTCGGTCTCGTCGAAATAGGGTCTGGTAATCGGTATCATTTTCCTTCCATGGACTTCTGACGCATGAGCACCTGTTCCTGGTGCAAGCTGCGCCATTCTATAAGCTTTTTCAATCCTTCTGTCAAGCCCGTTTTTGCCGAAAAACCGGTTTCCTCGGTCAGCTTCTTCGTGGAGCCGATTCGGTTGGTCACGAAGGTCTGCCCCTCCGGTTCGTAGTGGATTTCCATGTCCGAGCCGGTGAGGTCGAGCAGCATCCGGCAGATTTCCTTGATCGAGGTGCCGATGCCGGTGCCGACGTTGAAGCAGGTGTTGTTCGCTTCCGACTTGAGTGCCGCGATGTTGGCTCTCGCGATGTCGCGTACGTAGATGAAGTCATACGACTGCGAACCGTCTCCATAGACGACCGGTGCTTGCCCGTTGTCCAGCCTGTCCAGAATCTTCATCATCACGGCGATGTATTTTCCCCGATAATCCTGCCGTGGGCCATAGACGTTCATGTAGCGCAGTCCCACCTGGTTCAAGCCGTAGCGGTGGTGATACGCGATGGCGAGATGCTCGTCTGCGATCTTGGTCGCGCCGTAGAATGTCGTGTTGTTGTAGGGGTGATCCTCGGTCATGGGGATTTCCAGCGCGTTGCCGTAAACCGACGCCGAGGACGACCACACCAGTTTCTTCACGCTGTGCCTCCTGCAGACCTCCAGCACGTTGAAGAACCCGCGCACGTTCACCTCGAACGCCGATTCCGGAAACTCGTAGCAGTGCAGCAGCCACAGCGCCGCGGTATGGATCACGTAATCGACGCCCTCCATGGCGCGGTCGAGGATGTCCCGATCCCGAATGTCGCCGCCAAACTGGTAGATGTGGCAACGCTCGTCCATGAGGCTTTCTTCGATGTTCTCGCGCGTTCCACGGGTGAAATTGTCGTAAATCACGACTTCCCGCACCGGCTCCTTCAATAGCTCTTCCACGATGTGCGATCCGATGAATCCGGCGCCGCCGATCACCATCACTTTCGCGTCTTTCAAATCAAACATTTTCGCTCCTTTTATCAGAATGCAGGAGACAGGAGTCAGGAGTCAGGAGAGCTTCCGACCTGTCGATGCTTTCAGCAGTGTTGTCCTTCGACTACGCTCAGGATGACACTGCTGGCAGATTTCAGTTTATTTTGTGTCATTCTGAGCGTAGTCGAAGGACAACAAAATAAACTACACAACCTTCTTCACCAGCACCAGATAGTACGGTGCAATCATATATCGTAACACGCCCGGAAACCTTCGGATCATCCGGTTCCACACGGGCGCGAGCTTGATCATCGAAAACCGCATCCAGGGATAGATCATGGACACGATCCTGTCGTCGGACGCGTTGTCGTACTGGCTGTACTGGCCACCGGATTCGGGATAGAATCCCGGCTCCACGCGCACCACGTCGAATTCCTCGCGCAGCTTTTTCGCCAGCCGGAAGAAGTTAACCGAGTGCTCACCCCAGTTACCCGTCTCCGGATCGCAAGTGTCCGTCCAGAACGGTGGTTTCGGAGCGATACCCGTCTTCAGGAAGAATTTCACCGCGCGCTCGATGTCGTCCCTTCTCATGCCGCGCGTCTTTCTGGTCATCAGTTCGAGTACATCCCGCTCAATGTCCGGGAAAAGTGTGTGGATAATCTTCCTGCGCGCATCTCTGCGCGGGATCATGTTGGGCGTTCCCTTCTTCTCCCAGAGCAGTTGACGGCGCGTATTGAAAAACATTATTACCGGATTGAGCCAGTTCGCGCCGGACGCCATGAGGATGGTTCCGCCCGGGTTCAGCACGCCGCCCAGCGCGCGGAACGCCTCGATTGGCCTGTAGAGATGCTCGAGCACGTCGTAGTTGATGATCACGTCGTACTTCTTGCGCCCATCGATGTCCTCGTAGCCGCCGGTGATCGTCTCCTTTAGCGGAAATCCCAGCGCCCTGGCCACGGTCTCCGCGCCACGGCACATCTCGGGATTGATATCCAGATAGGTGACGCTTCCCACGCCGGAAAGTAGCGACAGAAACGACAGGATGCCGGTGCCGCCGCCGAAATCGAGCAGCGAGGTACCTTCCGCGTCGCGCAGCTTGAGTGCCTTCTGTAGGATGTACTTGTAGCGCACGATCACCGAATCGTACTCGCGCAGATAGACCTGCAAATACTTTCGATAGACCGGATACTTCTCGAGCAGCGTCATATCGAGCTTTTCGAGTCTCTTTTTCAATTCCAGCGCGGCTTGCTCCATCATCGGATACTTCCTTCCAAAATCCTTTGAAACAGGTTTGCATATTCCTCCGCCGCACGACGGATGCCATAGCGATTTTCGATCAGACGACGACAATTCTTGCCCAATTCGACCGATTTCTTTTTGTCGTTGCAAAGCGATTCGAGCAGAGCCGCGATGCCGTCGATATCGTCGGTATCCACTCGATAGCCGGTCTCGCCGTCGAGCACGAATTCCGCCATCCCGGGCGACTTCGATCCGATGATCGGCAGTCCGTTCGAATACGCCTCCAGTCCCGACATCGACATCCCCTCCACCTTGGAAAGCAGCAGAAGATAGTGCGCTTTCTTCATCCAGGATCGGACATACGCGCGATCCCGCCAGCCGTGGAACCGCACCCGGTCGGTCATTTCGAGCTCCGACGCCAGCCGGTGCAGCTCTTCCGACAGCGGTCCGTCGCCGATGATCTCCAACCGGAAATCGCCGTTGACCCGAGACAACGCCCGCATCGCCAGCGGTAGGTTCTTCTCGAACGAGAGCCTGCCACAGAAAAGGAAGGTCGTGATCCCGGTCTTCTCGTCGAACGCCTCCGGTTGCAGTGCGACCGCGTTTTCGATCACCCGCACGCCGAACGTCGGAAAGACCTCCTGCGCCATGTCCGCAAGGTCCTTGCTCACCGCCACCCGCGCCGCTGCCTTCAAACCGACCATGCGCGCGATGGGACGTAAAAATCTGAACCACCCGGCGAGCTCATCCACCAGGAAGGAGTGGATATCGCCGCCGCGGAACGACAGCACGTAGGGCGTCCGGCGAAAAAAACTTCCGAACCACGAGAGCAGCCCCGTCGGCAGCAGAAAGAAGGTCAGCACGATATCCGGTTTCCAGCCGAACAAAAGCCAGAAATACGGTATCCACGCCATCTTCAGGAACAGGAACATCTGCACCATGCCGCTACGGTCTTTGTGCCTGCGAAACGACGGCACCCGAAAGACCTCGAAGCCATCGGCCCGCTCATACAGAGGCAGTCCCCTGTAGTGAGCGGTCAGCACCCGGACACGATGACCCATGCGACTGAATTCGGTCGCCAGCAGCCTTGTCTGTTCCGCCGCGCCGCCACCCAGGGGCGGGTACTCGTAGTTCAATAGCAGTATTTTCATAGTATCACCATCAATACATCATTGTCATCCTGAGCGTAGTCGAAGGATCAATGATGCGAATATAGTAAACGTGCTGCTTCGACTCCGCTCAGCATGACACGTTTACTACACTCTCTCCAATCTATACAAATTTTCACGATATTCGTTCTGCGCGGGATCGAGACGGATCGCCTTCGTGATAAAGACTTTCGCGCGATCCACATCACCCTGTTTCCACCAGCAGACGCCGAGGTTGTTCATCACCTCCGCGCTGTCGGGATGCAGCTTTGCCATCTGTTCAAACACTTCGATCGCCATCATGACATCGCCGCCGACAAAGAAACGCTGCCCTTTTTGCATCCGTTCTTCAAACGGCATCGCAGGCTTTTCTTCATGATCCAGCAACGACGCGAACTCGGTTCCCTTCAACGACACAACAAGCTCGTCGTAGTTGGTCACGATATCCTCGATGCGGCTGGGATTGGTCTTGCGGATCGGGCTCGCAAGGTCGAACATCTGCTCATCCTCACCGAGGAATTCGAAGATCGAGCTCAGGATTTCCGGTTTCATGGTCTGCGCCTCTTCGCTCTTGTCGAAGAAGTCCTCGTAGAAAAGCGTCATTGTCTCGAAGTGCTTCGGCAGAAATTCGGAGAAATACTCGATCTCCCGTTTGCGACTGGTAAGCTCTCTGTGCAACCGTTCGTCGGTGTTGACGCGTACCTTGATCGGGTCGTACTTCTTGAGGTCGTGCGCCTTGCGACCGCGCTTCTGCTTCTCGATGTTGACCAGCAGCGAAAGATAGGTCTTCAGGTAGTTACGTCGGATCAGGTGTACGATCTTCACGTCGAATTCGTTCAAAAGCTCGGTCAGGTTCGCTATCGTGTTCATCTGGTCGTACTTGATGTCGAACCCGACGTGCTTCTCGCTGTGCGACGCGAAGAATTTTCCGAAATAGTCCCTGAACAGTTTCGAGGCGTACTTGTACAGAATGTATTTATCCTCTTTGCGCAGAGCCTCCAGCCAGATTTTGGGAAACGAATCCCCACGATCCAATAGCAGCAGTTCGCCCGTGCAGAATATGTTCGGATGCGTGTTGAGCAGCGTCTCCAGGAATCCCGTTCCCGATCGCTGCTTCGATATGACGATGAATCTACTCATCGATTACTCCTTTCTTCACCCCCCTGACAAGGGGGGATAAAGGGGGGTTATCCAAAATTCTCTCTCCACTTTTCAAACACATATAACGCCCACAGGGGCTTGCGATTATCTTTCTTTCCGTCAACATGCTCTCTCAGCATCGTCTGGATCGCGTCCGGTCTGAAGATACCGACTTCCTCGATCCGTCGCGGCTGGAAGACCGCTTCCATCCCGTCGCGAAGGTCGTGCTTGATCCACTTCGCCAGCGGTATCCCGAAGCCCTTCTTCTTGCGATAGAGCACGTCGCGCGGCAGACGACTTTCCAGCGCCTTCTTGAGCAGGTACTTTCGGACCGTGCCCTTCATCTTCACGCCGGAGGGCAGCGAATTGGCAAACTCGGCGAATTCCACATCCAGGAACGGCGTCCGAGCCTCCAGCGACACCATCATGCTGGCGCGATCCACCTTGACCAGGATGTCGTTCGCCAGGTAGAATCGCTGATAGTTCCAGCCGATCTCGTCCAGCCAGTCCCGGAACCGCATCTGGCGCTGCTCCTCGACGATCTGGTCGTAGGGATTCATGCCGCCGATCTCGTGCAAAACGTCGTCGGTCAGGACGCTGCGCTGCTGCTCGGGCGTGAACGCGCCCAGCCATATCTGATTGCGGATGCCGCGCTTGTGGTAGACGCCCTTGAGGAAGTGCTTGACCTTGAAATCCAGGCTCATGTTACGCGTCGAGACGGGCAGCTTCATCGCCAGCGGTTTGACGATGGCTTTGTGCAGGAATTCTGGCAATATCTCGTATCGATCCGCCCAGTAGTGCGCCAGGAAAGGATCGTAACCCGCGAAAAGTTCGTCTCCCCCATCGCCGCCCAGCGCGACCGTCACGTGCTGCCGGGTGAAGCGCGACAGGAGATAGGTCGGGATGATCGACGCGTCGGCGAAGGGTTCGTCCAGGCGCGACCATATCTCCGGCTGGATGTCGAGCATGGTCTTCGCGGTGAGAATCTCCTCGCGGTGGTTGGTGCCGAACTTTTCGGCAACCTTCCGCGCCCAGCTCGATTCATCGAAGCTCTGCTCCCGGAATCCTATGGAGAAAGTCTCGATCCTGTCCGCAGGCATCATCTCGGAGAGTAGCACAATCATGCTGCTGGAGTCGATCCCGCCGCTGAGAAATACGCCCAGCGGCACGTCGCTCATCAGCCTGCGCTCGACGGCGCGTTTGAGCTTCTCGATCAATTCTTCGCCCATCTCGCGCTCGTCCATCCTCTTCGGAAGATCGGCAAAATTCGGCTGCCAGTAGGGTTCGATGGTCGCGTTACAATCCTTCCAGACCATCATGCAGCCCTGCGGCAGCTTCTTGACGTCCTTATAGATGGAATAGGGCGCGGGAAGATATTCGTAGGCGAGGTAGCGGCTGAGCGACCGGAAGTCGATCTGGCGCTCGATGTACGGGTGTTCGAGCAGCGCTTTGATCTCGGACGCGAAGGCGATGCCACCGGAATTCTGCCAATAGTACAGCGGTTTCTGACCGAAGCGGTCGCGGCAGAGCACCAGCGTTTCGTTTCGCGCGTCCCAGATGCCCAGCGCGAACATGCCGTTCATCCGCTTGAAGAAATCGACGCCGTACTCCTGATAGCCGTATATGATTACTTCGGTATCGGTTGCGGAACGGAATACGTAGCCCTTGGCGATCAGATCGGCTTTCAGCTCCTGGAAATTGTATATCTCACCGTTGAAGGTTATCCAGATATCTTCGGAAATATCGCACATCGGCTGATGCCCGGCGTCGGAGAGGTCGATGATGCTCAGCCTCCGGTGACCCAGCCCGACATGCAGCTTCGCAGTCTGTTTCAGCCACAGACCACCCGCGTCCGGACCGCGATGCACGAGCGCATCGGTCATCCGCTGGAGGTGCTTTTCGGCAATCTCGCGCCGATCGACAAATCCGACAATTCCACACATGTGCACAGACCTACGAGGTGAGTTTTTTCGTGATGATCTTTTCGACGATGTAGTAGTCTTTCTTCTGTCCTTCGAAGTAGATACGCATCATGATCTCGCCCAGGAGACCCATGATCACGATCTGGAAACACGATATGCCCAGGATGCCGAACATCAACAGCAGCACATCGAACGATACCGGTATGGGCAGGAAGATTTTCGCCAGCGTGACAACGGCAATCCCGATCGTGCCGGCGGTGAAGATTTTACGCGCCAGCTTGCCGAAGAACTGGATGGGGCGCGTCATGTAGTCCGAGAAGAATCGCACGACCAGGAGGTCGAAGATAACGCGCGAGACCCTTGAAAGGTTGTACTTTGCGCGTCCGTGAATCCTCGGATGGTGGTTGACGGGAATCTCCGCCACGCGGACGCCCAACCAGGCAGCGAACACCGGAATGAACCTGTGCATCTCGCCGTAGAGGTGGATGTTCTTGATGATCCCGCGCTTGTACGCCTTGAGCGTGCAGCCGAAATCGTGTAGCGCGATACCGGTGCCCGAGATCAGCTTGTTGATCAGCGCGTTGGCGATCTGCGAGGGTATCTTGCGGGTGATCATCTTGTCCTTGCGATCCTTACGCCAGCCGTTGACCAGGTCGTAGCCCTCCGCCATCTTCTCCAGCAGCTTCGGGATGTCGGCTGGATCGTTCTGGAGGTCGCCGTCGAGGGTGATGATCACCTTGCCGTGCGCGTACTTGAACCCGGCGCTGAGCGCAGCGGTCTGGCCGTAATTGCGCCGGAACTGGATCACCTTGATGTGCTCGTCTTCGCGTGCCATTTTCTTCATCAGATCGAGGCTGCCGTCGGTGCTGCCGTCGTCGATGAAGATGATCTCGTAGTTCTGCCGCAGCGGTTCGAGCGCTTTGGTGATCTTCTCGTGCAGGATGGGCAGGTTATCGACCTCGTCCATGATGGGCACGATGACCGAGAGATCGATCTCCTTCTCTACCGGATCGATGTCGAACTCGGCGAGCATCTTGAGCGGCGCGATGTTGTACGTACGGTCGGAAAACTCCAGCCGCAGGGAGTCGCCGGGGAGCTCGTCCGGATTCTTTTCGAAGACCTCGAGCTGCCGCTGAAACTCCATCACCTCCACCTGCGATACGTTGTCCGCCAGCAGTTGGTTGAGCAATTTCCGAGCGCCTTCGATATTCCCGCTCGACAGATGCACATAGCCCAGATTGAGCTTGGCAAAGTAGTAGCGCGGGTTGATCTCGATCGCCTCCTGAAGGACATTGGCAGCCTTGCCGTAGCGATGGAGGTTGTAGAGCATCACGCCGATGTCGTTGAGCAGCTCCGCGTTGTCCGGTTCCAGCTCACGAGCGCGGCTCAGCACCTGAAGCGCGTCGTCGAACTTCCCCTGTTCGTAGAGGATCAGACCATAGTTGTAGAGGTACTTGAAATTGTTCGGCTCCAGACTGACCGCGCGGTGGAGCAGTTCGCTGCTGCGCTCGAAATCGTTCAGCATCTTGTAGGCGTTGCCCAGCACGGAGTGGATTTCCGACTGGTCTTTATCCTTCTCCAGTGCGAGTTCCCAGTATTTGACAGCCTGCGGAAGATCGTTCTCGCGAAAGAATTTAAGACCGATCTGGAAGTAGTTCTGATCGTCGGTGGGCGTCATATCCTCGCCCAAAGGAAAGTTTACAGGATTCATGAGGACCTCCGAATCGATGTCATGCGGAAAAAAAGGCACGTGCGCGCTACCGGACCGGAATTGTCCATGATTGTGGCATCTTGCGGATCACGTCCTTGTGACATCGTCATAACTCATTCCCTTGATTTATGTTGCATCGTTTTCGAGTCACGTCGTTCGATCGATAAATCGAGTCGAACCACGTACTTATCACTTTTTTCTCGAACATTACTAATGAAATGTTCGTGCCAAAGAAATCATTGGGGAAAACGGATGCGTTGCCGAGTTGTTATGCGTTGTTATATAGGAGTTTACATGACACCAGAGTTTATCGATCGATGAATATCTCTCAGCGTTTTTACGGAAAATATTTCCGCAGACACCGATCACTTCAAATCGTTTTCCCGACCGGTTACCTCTTCGATCTTGGAAACCAGTTGCCGTAACGATAGCGGCTTGGTTATCACGCTACGGATGCCGTGCTGCCCGATCCCCAGTTCTTCGCTCCGCTCGTGAAAGCCGGTACAGACGATGATCGGCAGATCAGGTCTCAGGGAATGAACGTGACGGGCGAGATCGATACCCGTTACTTCCGGCATCGAGAGGTCGGTTATCACGAGATCGAACTGATCGGGATCCTTGGAGAATATCCTCAAGGCTTCCTTACCGTCGGTACACCCGGTTACGGCATATCCAAACGTCATCAACGCCTTTTTGGACATGACGATGATGGAGCTTTCGTCATCGACATACATGATCCGCAAAGGTTCTTCCGAGAGCTTCGCTTCCTCCATGTATCGTCCCTCGTCGGCTCCATCCTTCTTTAATACAGGAAGATAGATGTCGAATACGGAGCCCTCGCCAACCGTGCTATTCACATCGATCGCTCCATTCAGTGTCGAGACGATTCCCTGAACGATAGCAAGCCCGAGCCCCGAACCTTTATCCTTGGGCTTGGTCGAGAAGTAGGGATCGAAGATGCGGTTGACAATATCGGCCGGGATGCCGTGCCCGGTATCTTGAATCTTGAGATGGATATAATCACCAATATCGAGTTTTTCCTGAATGAGCGCGGGAATTTTATCAAATGTATCTTCCGAGAGGTGAATGGTCAGTAATCCGCCTTTATCTTCCATTGAGAACGCAGCGTTCATGCAGAGATTGAGCATGATCTGATGAATTTGGGAAGTGTCCGCCAGGACATTGCTCTTGGTGTCCAATTCGACAGATACCCGTACATTTTCGGGGATCAGTGACTTGATCAACTTCAGGGAATCCTGAACGACATCGTTCACACAAACCGGCTTCAAAACCCGATCGGACCTTCGAGTGAAGGAAATGATCTGGTTTACGAGGTCTCTTGCCTTGGTAGCTGCATTGATGATCTCCTGCAAGCTCATCAGATTTTCGGGATTGAATTTCATTTCCATCTTTAGCAAGTCGGCATATCCGAGGATCACCGAGAGAATGTTATTGAAATCATGCGCGATACCACCCGCCAGCGTACCGATCGCCTCCATTTTCTGTTTCTGGCGCTTCTGCTGTTCGGAGATGTTACGTTCAGTGATATCCCGCAGAATTGCTTGAACCGTTACGCCATCTCCCGTACTCAGATATGTCACGGAGACATCGAATTCGATCTCGCGCCCATCTTTGGCCAACGCAGTCATGGGATATGTTCTGGATACCGGCAGACCCAGTAGAACGCGTTTTCTCCTCTCTTCCATCAACTTCAAGCTCTTCGGGGCGACCATCTTCATGAAATTGAAGTCGGGATCGCACGCCTCTTCTTTGCTGTAACCCGTAACTTCCGTGAATTTCTTGTTCACGATTTCAAACTTGTTGTTCACCATCAGATAGATGACATCATTGCTGGTCTCGATCAGGCTCCGGTATTTCTCCTCGCTGTTTTTCAAAGCCGCTTCAGCGTTATCTCTGGAGATCGTCCTGTCTCGAAGCGATTCCACCATCGAATTGAAGCCTGTTTGCAGACGATAGATTTCCGGTGAGGAATCGAAATTTCCAAGCCGAGTTTTATAATCGCCATCTTCGACCTTCTGGACGCAAGTCAACATCTCGTCGAGTCGTCGAATAATCTGGCTAATCAGAAAAGATCCGATTGTCAGAGTAATCATCATTACAGCGACAGCGATGAGCATAACCAATCGAAGAAAGCTCCCTCTGTATGCGAACATTTCGTCTTCACTGACAGTGAGTACGAATATCCATCCCCACGGATCGAATTCCTTATAGGCTGCGAAATAGTCATCGTCATTCGATTCGATCCAGGAGAAGCCGCTCTTGCGATTGTGAAGGCTTGCCACCGTCTGTTCTTGTAATTCGAGATGATTAACCTGTGATACATCAATCGCCTGGTTTGTCATGAGGATATTCAATCCACCGGTTTCGCCATACCGATAGTTGATGTAGTTACCGATAAACTCCTGCTGCTTTCTGTGCAGGAAATCCTGATTGTCGATTCCCCATTTCTCCAGCGTCAAGGTAACCTGCCTTGCGCGCAGAACAATCCGATTCAGCTCCTGGGTCAATTCCCGCTCGTACTGCCCCTTGATGATCTGTTGAATACTGAACCAGCCCACAAAAATCAGGGCGATTGTCATAAGGACAAGCGATACAGTATGAAACAGGAGAATTCGATTCTTTAGCTTCATTCATTATCCTTTCGAGAACCAGCACGAATTATCTCGTTATAGACATTGTCCGACATCTCCAGAACATCCATCGGGACATCAAATCCGATCCGGCGAGCCGTTTCCATGTTGATGGAAAGGCGTGGAGGAGAATTGAACCGATTCTCCTGCTTTCCCGGTGTAGCGCCATTGAGAATCCGACCAATCGTCTTTGCGACAAAACGCCCAACATAAACGGGATCTTCGCTCCCCAGGCTCATGAGGACTCCGTACGGTACTTCCTCGATGCCGGATTGCGAGAACGTGGGTATCTTGTATTCGAAAAACGGATGCAACAGAATCTCCATGTTCTTCGGCTCCATGGTTTCGAACTCCGTCAGATACATCGCGTCGATCCTCGGGGCGAGCCGTTTGTGGCATGCAATCAGATCCTTCAGAGTCTGTTCCTTATCTGGACGATCCTGCACACAGTGTTCCTCGATCACTTCGAAATCATACTCCTGCGCCATCTCGTGGATCGTGGCGAGAGACGCGTAACTTCTCCCTGTTTCGGTGTCTTCATATACGACACCCAACCTGTGAAAACCCACAATCTCGTGAAATATTTGCAGCTGTGCTCTGAAACGATATGGGAAACATACCACGAACGTATGGTCGTAACGATTGCTGTCATAGGATGGTATAATCCCAGACTGGACTGGATCGGACGTGCTGAAAACGATTGTCGGCGTATCATGCCGATCGTTTACGATATCCAATCCTGCCCAGGTACCGGCTGCAAACATCAGATCAAGCTTACGCTCCTCATCGCCCAAACGCCTCAGAATCTCTTCTCGCAGTTTTTCACGAGTGTCCTGCTCCCAGTTCGCATCCCAGAAAGCGTCTTGGGCGAAGACAAGATAATCGCTCTTCACCGATTTGCCCAGCCAGGCCCACATATCTTTTACTTCACCGTTTCGGATCGATTCTGGTATTTCATCATATTCGATCCAATCCAATTCTTTCAGTCCCTGAAGAATACCGAGGAAATTCATCTGGTAATCGACATACTCCCCACCTTGATAATAGCCAACTCTCCATTGCTTTGTCGATTTAACCGCTCCCGGTTTGCTGGATACTTCACCCATAAGAATTGCAGTAGTGATCAGCGTTATAAACAGGATCAAACATTTTTTCATTGTCTCTCCTTATATGGTTGCTTTTCACGTCCCGAAAAAATACACAGTAAAGACACGATAATATGTTATCGATACAGATTCACGCAAGAAAAAAACATAGTTCGATGCGAGAAAATTGCAACTACACAAAAACCGTATTTCTATCGTAACATTGCAGTTACATGATTGAGACAACATCGAGTGAAATTATCGAAACCCACCTTTGATAATAACAGGATATTTACTTTTTTATGTTGACGCAATACCTCATCGATAGTAAACTTTTATATCGGTATTATTGAGGATGACGAACGGGAACTTACCGCGAAAAGAGAATCTTGAGTTTCAGGCAAGAAAAAGACGACCGAATCGCTGTCTCATGAAATGTAGAGCGTGCTATCTTACTTAACCCTAAATGATTTAATGCTTTGATGGAGACCAATATGAAAGAGCGAATTCTGCTGGTCGATGATGACGAGAACCTCCTCAATGCCCTCTCCAGGCAACTACATCGCGATTTTTTCGTTGAAACCGCGATGAGTGCGGCTGACGGGCTGAACATCCTGACTGCAAACCCTGGATTTTCCGTTGTTGTCGCCGATCTTCAGATGCCCGGCATGGACGGAATCGATTTTCTAATTAAAGTTAAGGATGTCGCGCCGGATACCGTGCGAATCATGCTTTCTGGAAATGCGGATTTCACCCAATCCGTTCGCGCGGTGAACGAGGGAAACGTCTTTCGCTTTCTGTCCAAACCATTTCCGGCTAAAAAACTGATCGAGGTTCTCGAATTGGCGACGGAGCAGTATCACCTGAATTCCGAGATATCCGCAGAATCGAAACTCCGTGAGGATATGGGGCAGACAATCTCGACCTGCTCCTACTGCAACCGGATCAAGGAACTCGGCGAGAACGACGAGATTCGATGGGAGCGATTCGAGCTCTACCTGTCGCGAAAATTCGGATTCCGATTTTCACACTGTGTGTGTCCCGATTGTGTCAAGAAGCTATATGACGAGCTGGAGCAAATGCGCGACCATGCCCGGTAATTGAGGATGCGAACATGAATGAATATGTGTTGTTTGTAGATGATGAGCAGAATATTCTCGATTCGTTTCGGAGGACCTTGAGAAAGAAGCTGGCATTCGATTGCGTCAACAGCGGTCAGGAAGCGCTTGAAGCGATGTCGAAGAAGGATTACGCAGTGATTGTGGCGGATCAGATGATGCCGGGCATGAACGGCATCCAGCTCCTTGCAGAAGTCAAGAAACACTCACCGAACACCGTCAGGATGATGCTAACCGGGCAGGCGGATATCTCGACGGCCATGGAGGCGGTCAACGAGGGGCACATTTTCCGGTTTCTGACCAAGCCATGCCCTCCGGCGGTGATTTACAATGCCGTTACGGCTGCCATCGAACAATACAGGCTGATTACTGCGGAGAAGGAGCTACTCGGGAAAACCCTTCGTGGCAGCGTGAAGGTACTGACGGAGATTCTGTCTCTGGTCAGTCCGGTAGCATCCGGGAAGACAACCCGGATCCAGCGATATGTCCGCGAACTGACCAAGGTCATGGAGCTTGAGGACGACTGGAAATACGACCTTGCTGCCATGCTGTCTCAGGTGGGCTGCATAACGCTTCCGCCTGAAATCGTCGATAAATATTATGCCGGCGAGAAACTCACTGAAGCAGAATACGAGTTGTTCTGCCAACACCCGAAAGTTGCCAAGAAAATGATCGCCAATATTCCCCGGCTGGAATCGGTCGCCTACATGATATCGGGGCAACTTCGCAAGCATACCGATTTTCCCGACAACGCCCGTACGACTCCCTTCGTGATTGGAGCACAAATCCTGAAGATCGCGATCGATTTCGATTCGCTGATCTATCAGGGAATGCATCAGTCGGAAGCGATTCACTTCATGGAACGTAAGCAAAATGAGTACAATCCCGACATCCTCGAGGCGATGAGACGGATCCAGGTTGAAAAGACCAAAACTCGTTTACGAATGGTGAAAATACCGGAACTCCATACTCACATGGTATTCGATCAGAACGTCACGGCAGCGAATGGGCTTGTCCTGGTCAGAAAAGGGAAAGAAGTGACTTTTACCGTGATCGAACTGCTGAAATCGTTTGCCGAAGGCATTGGAGTGAAACAGCCTTTACGGGTTATCGAATACTTATAGGAGTATTTATGAAGGTATTGATTGCCGATGACGATATGTTGATCCGGGAAATTCTGAAATCCTACATGAAGCCGTGGGGTTACGACCCGATCATTGCCGAGAACGGGAATGACGCATTGCAGATATTGAACGAACCCAATCCGCCCATGGTCGCGATTGTGGATTGGTCGATGCCCGGTCTCAGTGGCGTTGAAATCTGCCGACGAATCCGGGAGGAACACCCGGACGCACTATACTATCTGATCATCCTGACGGCCAGAAGCGAAAAAGAACATCTTGTCAGCGCTCTCCAGGCCGGCGCTAACGACTATATCCGAAAACCGTTCGATCTGGCGGAGCTGAAAGCTCGTCTGGAAACAGGGAAGCGCATTGTAGAGATGCAGTCACGGCTTGAAAATCAACTCAAGGCGAATGAGCAACTGGTCAATTCGATCAATTCCATTCTGATCAGCGTCAACGAAGACAATATTGTCATGCACTGGAATCGTAGCGCGGAGGACGCATTCGGAATCAAAGAATCGGAAGCATTGAACAACAACTTCTCTGTCCTGCCTATCAAATGGAACTGGAACACGCTCAGTCCCAGTATCGATCAATGCATCATCACCGACGAGGTTGTTACTCTGAATGATTTCACCTACATTGATCAGAAGGAGCGTGAGCGCTTTCTCAATATCAATATCAATCCCTATATCGGCAGCACGATCGACAAACGTGGTTTCCTCATTCTGGCTAACGACGTGACCGAGCAGAAATTCATCGAATCACAACTGATGCACTCCCAGAAACTGGAATCGATCGGTCAACTCGCTGCGGGAATCGCGCATGAGATCAATACTCCAGTGCAGTTTGTGACAGATAATTCGGAATTCCTCAAGGAGTCGTTCGACACCATTGCCGACATCCTGCAATATTGCGAAAATACTCTCCGACAGTGCGCAGAAAAATATTCCTGCCCAGAACTCTTGGTCGAGGTTTTGGAGAAGAAAGAAGAGAATGACACCGACTTTCTGCTGGAAGAAATTCCCTCCGCGATCAGCCAGAATCTCGAAGGTTTACAGAAGGTCGCGACGATCGTCAAGGCTATGAAGGAGTTCTCTTTCCCCGCGCAGAAAGAGATGATCCCCACCGATCTCGCGAACGCGATTCAGAACACAATCACGGTCGCCCGAAACGAATGGAAATACGTATCCGAATTGGAGACCGAATTCGACGAGGATCTCCCGCCGGTATATTGCCATCCCGGTGAGTTGAATCAGGTTATCCTGAATCTGATCATCAATGCTGTACATGCAATTCAGGACAAGCTGGACGACTCGGAGAATCAAAAAGGTACGATTACGATTCGTACCCTCAGAGATAAAGATACTGCAATTATCCAGGTATCCGACACAGGTAGCGGTATTCCGATTGAAGTTCAGAAGCGAATTTTCGACCCGTTCTTCACCACGAAAGACGTCGGCAAGGGTACCGGACAGGGATTGTTTATCAGCCACTCTGTCATCGTCGATAAGCATCACGGAACAATAACCTTCGAAAGCCGGAAAGGCGTTGGCACGACCTTCACAATCCGAATTCCGATCATGCCCGGAAATCAACAAGAGGAACCTGAAGATGAACGAGAATGAGAAACTCCGAATTCTATTCGTAGATGACGAGCGAAAGATATTGGATGGCATCCGCCGTAAACTGCACTCGATGCACCGGGAATGGGACATGGTTTTTGCTATCGGAGGATACGAAGCGAAGAAAATGATGATGGAAACGAAGTTCGACGTGATCGTTACCGACATGCGCATGCCGGGAACCAGCGGACAGGATCTGCTGAACATCGTTCGCGAGAAATACCCCGAGATGATTCGCCTTGTCCTTTCCGGATACAGCGATCAGGAAATCATCATGCAAACCACCAAGACTGCGCACCAGTATCTCAGTAAGCCGTGCAATGTAGATGATATCAAGGCAGCGATCCAGCGCAGCCTCTCCCTCCGCAAACTGTTGAAGGAACCTCGCCTGACACGTCTTGCGACACAGCTTAAAACAATCCCGAGCCTGCCGGTGATCTACAATGAGATCATGACCAAACTGCAGAATCCCGATGTATCGCTGAAAGAAATCGGTGCAATTATCTCTCAGGACATCGGCATGAGCGCGAAAATCCTGCAAATCGTGAATTCATCCTTCTTCGGAGTCGCAAAACATATAGAATCGGTAGAACGAGCCGTAACACTTCTGGGACTCGATATTATCAGAAGCCTTGTCCTTTCCGTACACCTTTTCGAGAAATTCAAAGAGAGCAAGGTCAGTATTCCGATCTTGAATCGCGTCTGGAACCACAGCATGGATGTGGCGAACAACGCTAAAAAACTTGGCGAAATCCTGGGCCTCGATTCAAAGCTTCTCGACTACGCCTACATGGCCGGCATGATGCACGATATCGGCAAGTTGATCTTCATCGCCGAAGTGCCGGAAACCTACCAGAACATCCTGAAGCAATCCGCCGAGGAAAATGTCCCGCTGCGTATCAAGGAAGCCGAGACATTCCAAGCAAGTCATGCAGAACTGGGTGCATACGTTCTCGGCATCTGGGGATTGCAACAGCCGGTAATCGAGGCGATTGCATATCATCACGTACCATCCGCGTCTCATACCGATACGATTACACCACTCACTGCGGTGCATCTCGCCAATACATTCGATTACGAGTTCAATCCATCTCGCAGAGAAGGTAGCCCGAGCACACTCGACGAAGAATATATCGAGCGTCTCGACCTGCTGAAAAAAATCGATAAAATCAAAAAGAAGCTCCTGAAATCGACGAAGTAACGGGGAGTGATATGAGGAAAGCCTACCGAATTCTCATGATCGAAGACCTGGAGGAGTTCTATCATCTGGTAAAGAGGATACTTACCAAACACGCTGAACTCTCCTTCACAATCGACTGGTTCAACAATCTCACTTCCGGTATCGAGAAGCTGGAGCAGGACAAAGATAAGTACGACATAATCCTGCTGGATCTTGATCTCCCCGACAGCCACGGTATTTCTACGCTCAAGACCATGATCTCGAAGGGATTCAGCCTACCGATCGTCGTCATCAGTGGATCGTACGAAGAAAGTGTCCTGGTTGAGACCGTCAAAATCGGCGCACAGGATTTTCTGCCCAAGGGTCAGTTCAATAAATTGCTGCTGATCAAATCGATTCTGTATGCAATCGAGAAACACAAGCTGCAAATGGAGATCGAGTTCCGGCACGAGCAAATCGAGAATCGCGAGAAGAAATTCCGAACTCTCGCCGAATCGAGTTCAGACGGGATTGTGGTAACCGATTCGAGCGCTAATGTACTTTTCGTGAATACGGCTGCAACCAAACTGCTCTCATACAGTCATGAAGATTTACTTGGGAAGCACTTCCCTATCGTGGAGAACGTACCGTTCGAAATCGATATCCTCTATGAGGATCGCGAGCCCGTGATCGCTGAAATCAAAGCCGTACGCACATTCTGGAATTCCTCCGACGATTTCCTGATCTCCATACGAGATATCACATCGAGAAAAAACGCGGAGATCGCACTTGAAGAAAACCTCGATTTCATGAATAAATTGATCGAGAATATCCCGAACAACGTATTCTTCAAAGACAAGAACGGCGTCTTTATCGGATGTAATTCCAACTTTCTGACATTCCTTGGTTTGACGCGCGAAAAAGTCATTGGAAAAACACTCGCCGATTTCACTCCACCTGAACTGCTCGATACATTTCTCGAGAAAGACAAAGAACTGCTCGGTAATCCCGGGACACAGATTTACGAAAAATCGTTTGATGACGCATCTGGCAATAAAAAGCATATCCTGGTAACCAAAGCGACTTTCAATCATAAAGACGATACACTGGGCGGGATCATCGGCTTGATCGTAGATATCACAGACCGCAAGGCGTTCGAACTCAGGCTCCAGCAAAGTGAAAAGAAATTCAGCACGATTTTCCACAGCAACCCGGATCCCATAGCCATTTGCAAGTATTCATCCGACGAAATTGTCGAAGTCAACGAAGCGTTCGAGGACATGTCCGGATATCAAAGAAAGGAACTTCTTAACAAGAACCTGAGCGAAATCGGCTTCTGGATGGATAAAAACGATAGACAGAATATCTTTCAAGACCTCGAAAAGACAGGAAAAATACGTTCTCGATTACACCGAATCTGCAACAAAGACGAGAAAATCCTGCATGTCCTGTGTTCGATCGATACACTTACGATCGAATCGGAAAAACACTTCATGGTGATCTGCAAGGACATCACAGAACAGAAGAAACTCGAGGACCAACTGTATCACGCGCAGAAAATGGAATCGATCGGACGCCTTGCTGCCGGCATCGCCCATGAGATCAACACCCCGATCCAATACGTGCATGACAATGTGGATTTCCTGAACGATTCATTCCAGGATTTTATTGAATTTGTCAATCTGGTGAATATAACCATCGGAAAAACCCCGGAAGACAAGCGTTGCGCTGATATCCAGGCAATTGAGAACCTGAAAGATGAGCGGGATTTCGAATTCCTGCTCGAAGAGATACCGTCATCGATATCGCAATCGATCGAAGGAATCGAACGCGTCACCAAGATCGTCAAGGCAATGAAGAGCTTCGCCCACCCGGGGATCGAAGAAAAAGCGCCATTGAACCTGAACGAGGCGATCGAATCCACCATCACCGTGGCAAAGAACGAATGGAAGTATGTCGCGGATATTGTTACGGACTACAATGAATTCCTCCCTCCGGTGATGTGCTATGCCGGGGATTTCAAGCAGATCATCCTGAACCTGATCGTAAATGCCGCACACACGATTGGCGATAAGCAAAATAAAGAGAACAGCCATGACAAGAAGGGATTAATCAGTATCAAGACCGATTACAAGGATAACTTCGCGATCATAGAAATCAGTGATACCGGCATGGGAGTAGCTGATAGTGTAAAGCAACACATCTTCGAACCCTTCTTCACGACCAAACCGGTAGGAATTGGTACTGGTCAAGGACTTGCAATTGTTTATAATATCGTAGTAAAAAAACACAGTGGGAAGATTGACTTCGAGACAGCTGAGGGAGAGGGAACGAGATTCAGGATCGAGATCCCCATCTCAGCGCCTTAACAAAGACAAGGTGTTTCTATGGCAAGACGGAATATCCGGATTCTTATCGTTGAAGACAACACACTCGATGTGCTCATGGCCGCGGAGATGCTCAGGCAGATCGAAAACTTCGCATACGATCTGACCAGCGCCGGAACCCTGGCTGAAGCGTTACACGCTCTATCCAGCAAGAATTTCGATGTCATTCTTCTCGATCTCGACCTGCCCGACAGCAAAGGAATCAATACATTCCGGACAATCTCTACACAAAGCTCCAGGATCCCGATCATTGTGCTGGCACAGGAACTGAACGAAGCGACCGCAATCGAAGCTCTCCGTTTCGGCGCTCAGAACTACCATGTAAGAAGCGAAATCGATGGTGCGGATATCGTTAAATCGATCATCTACGCGATCGAGAGAAATGCGCTGCGTATCGAACTCGAAGAGAAGACCAACGCGCTACAGAAAAGCGAAGAGCGCTTCCGCATGATCGTCGAGAAAAACAAGGATGCGTTTCTGATCCTGAACGAAGATGGTCAAATCCAATTCACAAATCCTGCGGCAGTTGCCTTCTTCGGTCAATCGGAAAAGCAATTGATCGGACAAAAGTTTACCCTTCCGGCAGTTAACCACCTCGATATCAAGAATCCCAACGGTAAGATTCATCATGGCAATATATCCCATTTCAAGGTCGATTGGAACGACCGTCCGGTTACGATTGTCGCAATTCATGATATAACCGAAAGCAGAGAATCCGCGAGGAAGCTTGCGGAGAGTCAGAAGCGGTATCAGGAACTTGTCGAGCAGTTGCAGGAAGGGATCTGGCTGCTGAACGAAAAACTCGAAACAATCTTTGCCAATCCAAGTCTCTGTAATATGTTCGGCAGGACACTCAACGATCTGAGCGGTAAAGAGCTGAATTCTCTTGTCTCGGAATCATCGATACAGGCATGTACCGACGTTCAGGAGAACATGCTGAAAGGCAATCCGGTAAAACGGGAAATTACCTTTAAAAAATCTGATGGTTCGGAGTTTTGTACGATGATCACCACATCGCCCGTACTGGATGAAAAAGGCAAGATCAATGGGACGCTTGCCGCTGTTCAGGATATCACCCGTGAGAAACAGGTAAACAATCAGCAGAGGTTGATCCTCAATATTCTTTCCATCTTGAATCGTCACAACGAATGGAAATACCTGATTCGCGACATCCTGAACGAAATCCATCAAGAAACCGGTTTCAGCACAATTGGTATCCGACTGGAACAAAAAGACGAAGACCCGTATGTCGAAGTTATCGGTCATGATTCGACACTCGTATCCCAAAGCACATCCGGGACAAACGAATATAAAACCATCATCCGCAATATGTTGAGCACAGAGGGAACCACCTTTCTGCATGAGATGGTTTTACGTAAACGGCTGGGGAGCTATCCCAACAACACCACTCCTTATGGAAGCTTCTGGACGAACAACATTGACCAGTTCTTGCTTGAAGCCCCTCCAGCATATCGGGATAAATCCGAAATATTGGATGACAAGACGATCCTGGATCAAACCATGGCGGTGATCCCGGTGATCGTTGAAGGCAGCGTCATTGGCTTGATACATCTGAGTGATCAAGCGCCCAATCGTATGAA
Source organism: Cloacimonadales bacterium (SeqCode) (assembly GCA_963666875.2). Classification (GTDB taxonomy): domain Bacteria; phylum Cloacimonadota; class Cloacimonadia; order Cloacimonadales; family JAIOQZ01. The sequence continues at coordinate 255,561 of CAXXPU010000017.1, read as the reverse complement.
CGAAGAGATGATACGTTTCTTTGAGGAGATTGCCTCGACTGTCAGCATCGCCTTCAAGCGTATGCAGGCAGAGCAGGAGCTGATCATCGAGAAGAACCGCGCCACCGATTACTTCAATCTGGCTCCCGTTATCATGCTGGTGCTGGGGCGCGATCAACGTGTCAAACAGATCAATCGCATGGGCTGCATTATCCTTGAAGGAAACGAGGAAGATATCGTCGGGAAGAACTGGTTCGACCACTTCATTCCAGAAAGCATTCGGGAAGACTTGCGGAATCAATATATCACTCTGATGGAAACAGCCAATCTTTACACCGACGTTCTGGAATATTTCCCCGAGGGCTTCAGTCATTCCTTACTGACCCTGCGGGGAAAGATCAAGATGCTTACCTGGCACAACACGCTTCTTCTCGATCAGAAAGGAAGTGTGATTGGTACGCTGAGTTCTGCCGAAGACCTCACGGAGAAGCTCGAAGCCGAAGAGGCACGAAAACAAAGCGAAGAGAAGTTCTTTAAAATCTTCCGCTACAATCCGGACGCGATTTGTATCGTGAAGCATGACGACTCGACCATCAAGGATGCGAACGACGCATTCCTCGAGATGTTTGGCTACACCCGTGATGAGCTGTTCGATCCCACATTCGATTCGTACCGCCTGTGGGTAAACCCCAAGGATCGAGAAGCCGTTATGGCCCTCGTGCTGAAAGAAGGTCAGGCATCATCTCAGGAGATCCATTTCCGCAACAAAGCAGGAAAAGAGCGTATCTCGCTCAGTTCGTTCCAGCTTATTCAGCTCGAGGGTGAACAGCATGTTCTCTCCATCTTCCGAGATGTCACCGAGCGCCGCAATCTCGAAGATCATCTCCGGCAGGCTCAGAAGATGGAAGCGATCGGCAATCTCGCGGGAGGCATCGCCCACGACTTCAACAACATCCTGTCTGTCATCATGGGTTACGCCGAACTGGCCATGTCTTCAATACCCGAGAACAGCCGAGCGCTACGGGATATGAAAGAAGTCATCAACGGCAGCGCTAGAGCGAAGGAACTCGTCCAGCAGATCCTCACCTTCAGCCGCGAGACCGAACAGAAAAAGGCACCGCTCAAGCTCAGTACGATTATCAAGGAAGCCACGAAGATGCTCCGGGCCTCCATCCCTTCCACGATCGCGATTCAAAGCTCCCTGAACAGTCAGCATATTATTCTCGCCGATCCGACCCAGATGCATCAGATCATCATGAATCTTTGCACCAATGCCTTCCATGCGATGGAAGAAACGGGCGGAACAATTTATATCCAACTCGGAGACATACCCTACGAGCAATTGCATGACTCGGTCAGATCAAACCTCAAACCGGGATGCTTTGTAAATCTGGCGATATCCGATACCGGCCCCGGAATTCCCAGCGATCTTCGAGAACGTATATTCGAACCTTACTTCACGACTAAGAAGAAAGGGAAAGGCACCGGACTGGGTCTCGCAATTGTTGCCGGAATCGTGAAAAATCACGGCGGCGGTATCCATCTCGAGAGCAGCTCAGAAGACGGCACGAGATTCGATATCTATTTTCCCATATACGAAGGTGAGGCCGACATCGACACAGGCAAAATCGCGCAGGACGAAATCGTGACTACACCCGCGAGAATTCTCTTCGTCGATGATGAAATTGCAATCGTCAGACTTCACGAGAAGCACCTGCGCAGGAAAGGATATCAAGTCGTATCGACCGCATCGAGCCTCGAAGCGCTCCAGTGGGTACAGCAAAGTCCCGATAAATTCGACCTGGTCATCACCGACCTCACGATGCCCAAGATGACCGGTGTGGATCTGGCAAAGAATATTCTTTTATACCAGCCGAAAATGCCGATCATCATGTGTACCGGCTATACGGAAAAACTCACGCCAGAAGACATTAAAAATGCCGGTATAAAAGAGCTTATGTTCAAGCCCGTTATCATAAGCGACCTGATCAAAACAATCGAGAATTGCCTGAATCATGGTTCGGTCACATACAAAAACTGACCGTGATTCGATAATTAATTTTTCCAGTATCCTTTTTAATTTACAAACCCGTGAAATCGATTATCATTTATTTGGTGGATTGATATGAAGAGGAAAGCACGAAACCTATCATCAGCGTTCATAGTGTCTATATTTGATTCGGCGAGAAGAATTGACATCGACTGGGAATCACTACTGACAATCCCGGAAATGCAAATTACGAAAGTTGAAACAATTCGGACTGCGCAGGAACGCTGGAATGAAACGACTCCAGAGCTGATCGTTACCCATAGAGAAGATATCGCGGCAGTTAACGACATCCTTGCCGGCATGCCGGATATCGACAATGAGAACAAACCCGGAATCTTTGTCCTTGCCGATCAGGTGAATGATGAAATGTGGGAAGAAATGCACAAGCAGGGAGCGATTGACACTGCGCCAATCGGCACTTCCTTCAATCGTCTCCGACAGAAGATCCAGTGCTGCATAACACAGATTCAACTTCGGCGCGACAACACAAAATTGAGTCAACTGCTCGAGCGTTCGTATTATCATCAGCATACAGTATCACATATCGCCATTGCCCTGAACGGCATCGAGGATTTCGCCAGAGAAATCGAAAATCTTCTGGACGTACTGCTGTTCTCACTCGACCTGGATATGGTGCTTATCTATCGCATCCGCGAGGATGATACCGAGTTCAACGATTCAGATATCATACTACGCACACGCAGTCATCATGACACACCCCTGAAGAATATCGAGCTGGTCAAAGTCAGGCGAATGCTGGAAACCATCGAACTCGACAACCAGATCGTGATTCAGCGCGATAAGACGAAATCGGATGATATCGCCATCGCGTTGGATTCGCTGAGCGTTCAGGTAGCGAACATCTGCCCGTTGCAAACCAGAAAATGCCTCATCGGCTCCATCCTCTTCGCCACAAAGAGCGAATGGGACTGGAGTACCGAAATGAACGATCTCCTGCTGACAATCTCCAGCCTGATCGCGAATGCATGGGAAAAAGACATGAATGTGCATTTGAAGATCGAAGCCCAGGGAAAGCTGACCGAATCCGTGCGCATGGTGGAGCAGGCTTCAAAAATGGCATCACTCGGGATCATGTCTGCGGGTATTACCCATGAGATCAACCAGCCACTCAGCGCAATAAAAGTCACCGCAGAGAGTATTCAACTTTGGGCGGATAGTCATCCGGACGAACTACCGGAGAAATTCGTCAAACGAATCGCGATTATACACCAGAGCGCCAACCGGATCGACACGATCATCAAGCACATGCGTATGAACTGGATCTCCGCCACGCCAACAGCGACTGTTCGTATTAACGTGAATGAGGCGATCAAGGAAGGTCTGACATTGCTCGAAAGACAGCTCAAATCGCATGGCATCGACCTTTATCTTCAATTCGAGCAGAATCCGATGCTGATCGAGGGCGTAAAAATCCAGTTCGAGCAAATCATTGTAAATCTGATAGTTAACGCGATTCATGCCCTGGATGATGTGGATCGGGAAAAGAAGATATTGACAATTTCCACGAAAAAGGACGGATTAAATATTATTATCACTGTCGAAGATAATGGAACGGGATTTTCATCGGAAGTCCTGAAACACATGTTTGAACCGTTTTTCACAACAAAGAAAGCCGGCAAAGGCAGCGGCTTGGGATTGGCAATCGTGAGAAATTTCGTCACGAAATTCAGCGGCGATATTCATGCCGGAAATGTCCCCGGCGGTGGCGCGAGATTTACTATCCAATTACCATGCAAGCAATAATCGGCGAAGCGGAGAATCTATGAACAACTTACGAATCATGATTGTTGACGATGATCAGGGACACCTCGAAAGTCTGAAGGAAGCACTCCTGTTGAACGACTTGCAAGTCAGCGCATTCCTGAACCCGATCGAGGCGATCGAGGAGTATCGAAAGGAACATTTCGATGTCGTGATTACCGACTACAAGATGCCTGAAATGAACGGCATCGACGTGCTGCAGACAATCAGGAAGATCAATCCCGAAGCATACGTTCTGATCATGACCGGGTACGCAAACAAAGATAACGCAATCGAGGCAGTCAACAACGGCGCCTATTTCTTTTTCAGGAAGCCGCTCGACCTGCACATAGTCTATGAGACTCTCGAGCGAATCAACAAGGAAATCCGGAAGCGTCGCGAAGAGCTCGACATGATTGCCTTCGCCAAAGAATATAAAAAACTTAAGGGACTACTGAAATCTTTCGATAATTTAAAGAAAGACATTGTGTCCCTGCACGGAGATACGCATGAGAAATGAAGATCAAGAGATGTTACAATCCTTTGTCATCGAAGCTACGGAGATGCTTGACGAGGTAGAGCCCTACCTGATCAATCTTCAGGAAGCGATCCAGTCGAATGGACGTCTCGACAGTGAGATACTGAATTCGATCTTCCGGCTTTTCCATACGATCAAAGGTACCTCCGGCTTTTTCAATCTTCACAACATGCAGGGAATCACCCACGAAGCTGAGACGCTTCTCGACCTCTATCGCAAAGAGAAGATGGATTTGAGCGATCAACAGGCTGCTTTGTTCTTCAAGACGATCGATCTCCTTCGCAAGATTCTTTCGGGTGTCGAGACTTCATTTCATGATAAGGGATTCGAGCCGGAAGCAGAAGATCTTGTGCGCCAATTCAACGTTGCCAGTTCGAGTGGATCGCAGGCAGCGCCGGCCAAAGCCGCTCCGCCGGTACAGAATAAGGTCGTCCTGGATGGCGATCCCGAGCCGGAAGAGCGCAAATCAATCGCGATCGATCTGAAAGACGAACTTCTCGAGCCGTTCATCCAGGAAGCGATCGAGATCCTCGACGAGGCAGAGCAGAACCTGATGTTACTGGAGGAAAACCCGGACGATGAAGACCTCCTCCAGAAGATATTCCGCGGCATTCATACTTTCAAGGGCAACTGCGGGATATTCGGCATGGACGACCTCGAACGGCTCAGCCATAGAACGGAAACGGTGCTGGATTTCATGCGAAACGGCGCGCGAAAAGATTTTGGCTCGAATATTCGCATGATCCTGAAGCTGATCAGCGTTTTCCAGGATACGATCGTCCGCATTCAGCAAGGCGAGGAAGGCAATATCCAGGGTCTTGACGGGATGCTTTTCCTGCTCGACGATACGATCACCGAATTGCAGGAAGAAGTTCCCGAGCGTTCACTCCAGCCGCAGAAGAAATCTGCACTCCCAGAGGACGAAGCGCTCATACCCGAGCCGGAACCTGAACCGGAGCCGGTGGAAGAAACGCCACCGCCCAAGCCGGTCGAGAAAAAACCGGAACCTAAAAAAGCACCGAAACCAAACAAAGAAAACGCAATAGACAATATTACGAATGCATCCGATAATCGCAAGGTTGTCGATCCGATGAAAGCGTCCGTCGTTCAGCAGTCGATTCGTATCGACATCGACAAGGTCGATAAGCTGGTCGATTGGGTCGGAGAACTATCCATCGCCGAACTGATGGTAACGCAGAATCCGGTTCTGGACAACCTCGAGAAGAAGTACCTGCGCATTTTCTATCAGTCGGCATTGAACCTTCGACGCATCATTACCGAGATTCAGAGCCTTTCTTTGTCTCTCAGGATGCTTCCCATCGCCGGGACATTCAAGAAGATGCTGCGGCTGGTTCACGACCTCTCCCATAAGGCCGGGAAGCGCATCCGTCTGGTGATCGTCGGCGAGGAGACAGAGGTCGATAAAGGGGTCATCGATCTGATCGGAGACCCGCTTGTCCACATCATCCGCAACTCGATCGATCACGGAGTCGAGACGCCGGAAGATCGCGCGAAGGCGGGAAAAGACCCGATGGGAACCATCAAGCTCGAAGCCCGGCACGAGAGCGGCGAGGTCTGGATCGTTGTCAAGGATGATGGTCGCGGTCTGGATCGGGATAAAATCCTGAGCAAGGCGATCGAGAAGGATCTTGTAGCGGAGGAAGCTGCCGATGAGCTAACGGATCAGGACGTTTATAAGCTGATTTTTCAGCCCGGATTCTCCACCGCGGAGAAGGTTACCGAAATCTCCGGTCGCGGTGTGGGCATGGACGTGGTGAAGAAGAACCTGGAGAAGATCAAGGGTCGCATCGACGTAGAATCCGATCCGGGCAAGAGCACGACGATCCTGCTTCGTATTCCGTTGACCATGGCGCTGATCGAAGGTATGCAGGTGATGGTGGGCATAAAGCGCTACATCATACCGCTGCTGTCGATCCGGGAATTTTTCCAGCCCGTTCAGGATGATATCACGGAGATGCCCGATGGCGAAGAAGTTTGCAACGTTCGTGGCGAACTGATCCCGATTGTTCGTCTCCACAGAAAGTACATGATCGAATCGAAATTCGAGAAGATCGAAGAAGGCGTTCTGATCGTTATTAATTTCCATGGCAAGGCATTCTGCCTGTTTGTTGATAATATTATCGGGCAAATGCAGGCGGTTATCAAGGCAATACCGAATTATTTCGGTCAGACGGAGGGGATTTCAGGATTCACGATCCTGGGTGACGGAACAGTATGCCCAATACTCGATCTGGCATCCTTGATTCAATAATAAATTCAGTGAGGTTAAGGAGGTCTTCATGAAAGAAGATGAAATGCTTAATGAAGAACTGATGGATGAGGACATCCAGAAAAACCGCTATCTGACATTCCACATGGGAAAGGAAGATTACGGAATTCCGATTTATAACGTCGTAGAGATCATTGGCGGAATGCAGCCGATTACCGAGATCCCGGAACGGGCCGTTTACGAAAAAGGCGTAATCAATCTTCGCGGAAAGATCGTGCCCGTAATCGACGTACGACTTCGCTTTGGTCTGCCATCCCGGGATTACACGGACCGAACCTGCATTATCGTCACGAACATCGATGATATTGTTACGGGGCTGATCGTCGATGAGGTATCCGAAGTAATGGATATCCCGGAGGAATCGATCGATCCGCCGCCCACAAGTATATCCGAGACGAAGAGCCAGTTCATCAAAGGAATGGGCATCATCGGTAAGAAAGTGAAAATTATCCTCGATGTGGACAGAATGGTCAGCTTTGCTGGAAAAAAACATCTACTGGAGATGATTCAGGAAGCTGAGGAAAATTGAAGAAAAAGACTCATCCCAATACACTCAGGAGGTAACTATGTTGCGTAAGATCGCAATCGCACTCATGTTGTTGGCGCTGTTTGCCGGACTTGCTGCCATGACACTTGAAGAGAAAAGAGACACCGCAAAGAAACTTGTCGAGAAGGGAGCAAAATACCTTCAAGAAAACGGACGGAAAAAAGCATTCGAAGCCTTCGCCAACAAAGATGGCGAATTCATTTTCGATGAATTCTATATCTTTATTGAAGATTACCAGGGCGTTATGGTTCTTCATCCCATCTCAACGAAACTGAACGGACAGAAAGTACTCGACGTCCAGGATCCCGACGGGGTGTATCTCTTCAGGGAAATGATCAAAGTAACCGCTAAGGAACCATATCACGGATGGGTCAACTACAAATGGTTGCAACCGGTGGCTGGTTCTGTCGAGCCGAAAGAGACGTATGTAATGCAGGTCAAGGGCACGGACGAAGACGGCGAATACCTGTTGATACTCGGTACCGGATTCTACAAATAACCATGCAACTGTACATAAACAAACATAGAAAGAGAGGTTAGCAATGAAACTTCAGTATAAGACATTCCTATTCATCGGGGCTGCTCTTCTGATACTGATACTGGTCCTCTTTTTCGTGGGGCTGAATCGGATCAACAAGATCACGTTTGACCTCAATTACGAGGTCATGACTTCAGAACTGAACGACTTGATGGCGAAAATCCAGGCAAGCTACAAGGTTCTGGAAGATACCGGTCTTACGGAGATGGCAGGATATGTACAATCTGCCCAGCATGAAGTGGTACAAGAGTTGAAGGATTACAAGTTCCGGGAATCTGGATATGTGTTTATCACGGACATGAAGAAGAACATCGTATTCCATCCAGTCCTGAAACCCGGCGAAAGTCTTGATTACGATTTCACCGTGGAGATGTTGCAAAAAAAAGATGGATTCATGAAGTATGAATACCAAGGGTTGGTCAAATACGCCCGTTTCTCGACATTCGAACAATGGGGCTGGCTCGTCGTGATTGGCGACTCTCAGGAAGAACTCTTCGCGCAGAAGTACAACTACATCAAGCTGGTGTTGTTAATTTCCGCACTCATACTGGTACTGAGCCTGGTCGCCTTCTACTTCATCATCCAGATTATCGTTCTCAAGCCGATCAATCAGGTCGTAAACATCGCAACGAACATCAGCCACGATATCTCGATGGGTAATCTGAATACGCGTGGATCTCCCATGGACGTCTCAATCGATTTCCGCGAGATTATCGAACAGATTAACAATCTCATCGAATCGTTTGTCAAGCCGATCAAGCTGATGGTTGACAGCATCGACGGAATCGCCAAGGGTAATATCCCGAAAAAGATCACCGACGAATACCATGGGGATTTCAACGAGGTGAAAAACAACCTCAACAACGCGATCGATGTGATGAACGGATTGATCCAGGGAACCTCGGATCTTAACACCGCATGTATAAACGGTAGATTTACTTACCGTGCGGACATGACCGGATACGAGAATAGCTGGAAGAAATTGATCCAGGGTCTGAACGGTATCATGATTACCTTCGAAAATATCATAGACTCGATTCCCTTCCCGATCGCCGTGATGGATATGGATAAACGGACCAGCTTCATCAACGACGGTATGGAAGCGCTGGGCAGTCTCAAACGGAAGGATGTTATCGGTGTCTATAATACGCAAATCGATTCTCCGCTCGCACATGCAGCGGTGAAATTCTTCGACACCGTACCGAAGGGAGAAACACGTCAGTTCTTCGAATTCAACAAATTTAAAATTCAGGCTGACGCTGCATTCATCAAAGACGAGAATGGAAAAAATCTCGCATTGATGGAAGTTCTTCAGGATATCACGGAAGCAGAGACCATTAAAAAGGCGATCGAACAGAAAGCCGCCTATACGCAGGTTGAAATCGATCGGCTGACCCAGAATCTTCAGAATATTGCCGCAGGTAACCTGGATATCGATATGAGCGTCGCCCAGGCTGATGAAAATACGCAGGATGTGCGTGATAACTTCATAACTATCGCAAACAACCTGGAACGAATGGTCGCAACGATCAACGAACTGGTCGATGGCGTCGCGGATTATGCCGACGCGATCAAGGACGGTGAAATCGATCGTATCAACTACGATCTGAAGAAGTACTCCGGTTCGTATCGCGAAATATTCAACGGCTTGAATCAGGCTGCCAAAGCCAATCTCGAGCCGATCGAAGAAATCCTCGAAGTCATGCAGCGTATGGCTGCCGGCGACCTGACCGGATCGATCGACGGCATGTACGCCGGAAGCTTCAAGGCGTTGAAAGAAGCGGTCAACAAATCAATCGATTCGATCAATGAAATCCTCGAGCAGGTCAATACTGCCGTGGATCAGGTGGCATCGGGATCGAAGCAGGTATCCGACGCGAGTACGTCGCTGTCGCAAGGCGCCACGGAACAAGCCTCTTCTCTGGAAGAGATCTCCGCATCGCTGCACGAGGTCGGCTCGCAAACACGCCTGAATGCCGATAACGCCAACCAGGCGAACAACCTGTCCATCGATTCGCAGAAGGCAGCAAAAGCCGGAAACGAACAGATGCAGAACCTGATGCAGGCGATGAACGCCATCAACGAATCGAGCAATAACATCAAAAAGATCATCAAGACGATCGACGAAATCGCGTTCCAGACCAACATCCTCTCGCTGAACGCAGCCGTGGAAGCGGCTCGCGCCGGCAAGCACGGTAAGGGTTTCGCAGTCGTGGCAGAAGAGGTGCGCAACCTCGCGGCGCGTAGCGCCGAAGCTGCGCAGGAAACCTCCGAGATGATCGAAGACTCAATCAAGAAGATTGACAACGGTACTCAGATAGCCAATCGAACGGCAGAATCACTGAACGAGATCGTAACCGGCGCCACCAAGACGACAGACATCGTCGGCGAGATCGCCGCCGCCTCCAACGAACAGGCCAAGGCTGTCGAGCAGGTCAACATCGGTTTGCGTCAGATTGAACAGGTGACCCAGCAGAACACCTCCACCGCGGAAGAAAGCGCTTCCGCTTCCGAGGAGCTCAGCGGTCAGTCCGAGCAACTGCGCCAGATGATCAGCCAGTTCAAGCTCAAGGAAAACGCTCATTCCTTCGGCAAGAAGATACCGAATCGACGTCAACAGTCGCAGAGGATGCTGCCGGACAATAAGAATAAGGTCAAAGAATACTCGCCGGATGATATCATCTCACTCGATGATGGTGATTTCGGTAAATATACCTGATAACAAATAGAGGTGCAGGCGTTTCGATGCCTGCACCTCAAAATATCAACGGATTGAGAGATTATGGGTTTTTTGGTTGAAATTACGGATTCCGAGTTCGAGAAGATGCGCAAGCTGATCTACGACCAGTTTGGCATCAAGCTGACCGAACAGAAGAAGACACTGCTCGTTTCACGATTGCAGAAGCTTTTCCGCACTCGTAGAATTACATCCTTTTCCGAGTACTACGACTTCGTCACCTCCGATAAATCGAGAACATCGTTAACGGAGCTGGTGAATTACATATCGACCAATCACACCTTCTTCTACCGGGAACACGACCACTTCGATTTTTTCAGCCAGTATGCCCTCCCTGAACTCATCCAGAAATTGAACACCCGAAGATCGAAAGACATCCGCGTGTGGAGCGCCGGGTGCTCCAGCGGTGAGGAACCCTACCTTCTCGTCATGCTGATGATGGAATTCCTGGGAAGAGATTACGGCAGTTGGGATGCCGGAGTTCTGGCAACCGATATCTCGATGAAGGTTCTGGAAATCGCGCAAAAAGGTATCTACGACAAAGAGCGTCTCGATCTGCTGCCGGACATGTACAAGAAGAAATACTTCAACCGCCTCGATCAGGACAGATACGAGGTGAAGCAAGAGGTGAAAAAGGAAGTTACGTTCGGACGGTTCAATCTGATGAACGAGACCTACCCGTTCAAGAAGCATTTCCATATCATCTTCTGCAGAAATGTGATGATCTACTTCGACGAAGTAACGCGCGAGAAAGTCGTAAATCGCTTCTGCAACGTTCTCGAGCCAGGCGGATACTTCTTCATCGGGCATTCGGAGACGATCAGGCGATTCAGTCAGTTCGAATACATCAAACCAGCACTGTACAAAAGGAAGTATTAATCAATGCCAAATCCACCCTATAAATTGCTGATCATCGATGACTCGGCGCTAGTACGAAACATACTTGCCAAGGGTCTTTCGCAGGATCCCGACATCAACGTGGTCGATACCGCAAAGGATCCATACGATGCACGGGACAAGATACTCCAGTACAAGCCTGACGTGCTCACGCTGGATGTTGAAATGCCCAGAATGGACGGCGTCGAATTCCTGCGAAGACTCCTGCCACAGTATCCGATACCGGTCGTGATGGTCAGCGCACTTACCGAGCGCGGTAAGGCTATCACGCTCGACGCGCTCGATGCGGGAGCAATCGATTTCGTGACCAAGCCGTCGTATGGGGTGGCAAGCGGCTTGAACAGCATGTTGAACGAGTTGTCGGAAAAAGTCAAAATGGCGGCGAAAATCGACGTCTCTCACCTGAAGAAAAGCGTAAAAGCCGAAAAACCGTCCCCGATCAAACCGACCGCACTGGCGGTCTCTACCGACAAGGTGATCGCGATTGGCGCATCGACCGGTGGCACGGAGGCGATTCGATCGATCATCACACGCTTTCCGCGAAACATCAGTGGCGTCGTCATTGTGCAGCATATGCCCGCCGGATTCACCAGCATGTTCTCCAAACGACTGAACGAAATTTCGCAGGTGGAGGTCAAGGAAGCCGAGAGTGGCGACCGCGTGATGAACGGCAGAGTCCTGATCGCTCCCGGCGACTATCACATGGAGCTGGTTCGCTCGGGTGGACTCTATAAAGTTGTCTGTCATGAGCAAGGCGAAAAAGTATGCGGTCACAAACCATCTGTCGAAGTTCTGTTCCGTTCCGTAGCAAAGCATGCCGGAGCGAACGCCCTGGGCGTAATGCTGACGGGTATGGGACACGATGGCGCAGACGGAATGGTGATGATGCGCGAAGCGGGAGCGCGAACGCTGGCTCAGGATGAGGAATCCAGTGTAGTTTTCGGTATGCCCAAGGAGGCGTACGTGCGTGGTGGCGCCGAAAGGCTCGTCCCGCTGGATGAAATGCCGCGTGAAATCATTCGGGTTCTATCTTCCATGAAATAGCTGTCAGACACAGCAAAGGATTTTGTTATGATGGGATTATCTGCCGATAACGTGGAGGGATCTCACATACTGATTGTTGACGATGAAGCCCATAACACCCTCCTGCTGAAAACAATCCTGAAGAAAGAGAATTACCGGTGCTCGATCGCGCAAAACGCCGAAGAGACTTTCATGGCGATCAGCCAGGAGACACCGGATATGATATTGCTGGACATCATGATGCCGGACATCGACGGCTTCGAAGTGTGTCAGCGACTCAAAGCGGATCCCGACACGAGCCACATCCCCGTGATCTTCGTCTCTGTCAGCAACGAATCCGAACAGGTAATCAAGGGATTCGAGATCGGGGCGGTGGATTACATCACCAAGCCCTTCCATCCAAAAGAGGTGCTGGCGAGAGTCAAGACACACCTGCAACTCAAGCATTCGCTCGACATCATCGACCAGTATAACCGTCAACTGGAACAGATGCTGGAGCGCCGTACCGAGGACCTCATTCGTACCGAACGACAGGCGGCGTTCGGGCAGATGATCCAGGGCATTGTTCACAATCTGCGCTCACCGCTGTCCGTGATGTCCATGGGAGTGGAATTTCTAGAATTGATCTGCGAAAAGGTGTACAAAATCCTCAAGGAGACACCCTACAACATCCAGCCGGTGTTCAAGCAGCTCGATGAGGGTCATGAAACCCTTGCCGGCATCGGGCAATCGCTCAGTCGGATGAACCAGATCGTCGCGCAGTTGATGTCCAAAAGCAGGAGCGACCAGGCAGAGAAGATCGAGTTGATCGATCTGAACACGATACTCAAGCGCGAGATGGAATTCTTCAAGGCTGATAAATTCTTCAACTTGGCATTACAGTCGATCGACTACAGCAACCACTCGCTTTGGATCAAGGTGATTCCCGCGGAGCTCTCCCAGGTGATCGGAAATCTGGTGAGGAACGCACTCGACGCGCTCCACGAAGTGAGTAAGCCGAGAATATACATTGAGTCAGGATGGTCTATGGATAGGGTGTGGGTAGCGATTCGAGACAACGGTCCCGGGATACCTGAGAACCATCTCGAACATATCTTCGATCCGTTTTTCACGACGAAGCCCCCCGCAAGCGAGCAGAAGGACAACGAACCTGTCGGTACCGGGCTGGGATTGTATTACTGCAAGAAGACGGTTGAATTGTACAATGGAACGATAAAGGTGGATACATCCGCCGAAAAGGGGACTGTCTTCACCATCGAATTACCTTATCAGAAGACCGAGTTCAATTAATCTTCAGACTGATCCTTGTAGCTTGAAATGATCTGCGTAAAACGGTCGTTTTCGAGCGTCAAATCCTTCAGTTTTACTTCATACTTCGTCTTGAGCTGCTCGATTTCATGTCTGAATTTCTCTTCCTGGATTTCATTCTGGATGCGATGCTGCATTCGAAATGAAGAAAACGCCCTTCGATAATCGCCCATTTCTATGTAGATTCTCGTAAGTAGTTCCATCCCTATGCCTTCGTCAGGTTTTATCTTCATCTTATGAGCCGCAACCATTGCCTGAATAGCATGTTGAAGCGCTAAATCGACATCCCCCATCTTGAACTCGTTATCAGCCTGATTCATCAGTACACAAGGCATCAGTATGGGCATATTCAAGGTTTTCACCATTTCATACGCCTGATGGTAATAATGAGCCGCTTCCTCGTAATTTCCTTCGGTGCTATTCCACAAACCGATATTTATCAGGATGTTAACGTAAAGGCGTGGGTTGGACGAGTTATCCTTGATGATATGCATCGCTCGATTGAAGAACTGATAGCCGAGTTCCCGGTTGTCCAGTTCGTGAAATTGCCGAACCAGTTCCGCGATAGGATTATCGGGTTTGATTTCCTTTTCGATGGACCGTTTGAATTCCTCAATCGCATCGTTCCGATTGAGTTTGGCGGGAGAGGCACTTGCCTGCCAGAAAACGCCACCGAGATTGCACATCGTTACTGCGATATGATCGGGATTACCGGAGCGAACTGCATAGTACAGTGATTTCAGATAAAAGAACAGGCACTCGTCGAGCCGTCCCAGCCTGAAATACGCCATTCCGAGACTGTTATTGATCGACGGCGTCAGAGTGGGATCGAACAGATTCTGAATACAATCGAGCGCTCTCTTGCCGTACGCGAGTGCTTCTTCGTAGTCCCCGATGTAGAAATGCGCGACAGAGAGATTATTGCATGCGTCGGCAATCAGTTTTATCGAACCGATATCTTCCGCTATTTTCAATGCACGCAACCCGTAAGTACGACTACTTTCGAAGGACTGTTCCCAATTAGCCCGTGCCAGTTCCAGCAATTGCTGGATCTCTTTTTCAGATTTCATAGCGCTCATTCCTTGATTCTGTTCAATCAGATTAATCATCTTGAAATGAGAAAACCTGTCAATGTTTTCAGGAGCGACGATGCTGAAAGCCGATTATCTTTTCCGGCAGGATTTCAATTTCATCCTTTTTGCTTGACGAAATCAAAATGGGCAACTAAATTGAATTGTACAATTTCCGCATTGAGATATCAATATACTTCCATCATGGAAAGGGGAAATTGTTACTGGAGAACGATTACGATACACAGTGAATTCTGAAATCAACGACATTTTGGAGGATAAATGCAAAAATTTTCTCTCAATGAAGTGATCGAGATGGCGATTCAAATCGAGATAAGCGGTTATTCCTATTACGATAAGGCATTGGAACGCAAGGATCTTGACGATGAATCGAGGAGCCTGCTTACCTTCCTGCGGGATGAAGAAATTCAACACGAAAAGACTTTCATGGCATTACGCGATCATCTGGACGATGTGGAGCTTGATCAGTCGCAGGATTGGGATGTCGTAAGCTCCTATCTGCAGGCAATCGTCGATTCCCGCATTTTCAGATCCCCGTCCACAGCCATCCAAAGCGCCGCGAAGGCAGAGAACATAACGGAAGTCCTGTTGAACGCGATATCTTTCGAAAAAGACACCCTGCTCTACTTCCATGCGATCGACAATCAGGTCACTGAAGGCAAGGCAAAAACTGCTATTCGGAAGATCATCAACGAAGAAATCAGCCACGTTCGCAAACTGAACGAATTCAGGGATCAACTGCTGAATTCCTGACGCCGCTGTTTATCACATCAATCTTGTAAAGCGATCGAACCGTCCACAGGAGTAACGCTATGTTTTTCAACGACATTCTGAATAAGAACCTGAAATCGGAGAAGAATCCGATTAATAGAATGTATCTCAACACAATCACGATCAAATGGAAGAAGGTCGATAAAGCGGCGGATGATCTCGCGCAGAGGACCGGCGGAATGCGAGAGTTTGTCGAAGCGCTCAACGATTTTTCGCTCGAGCTGCAGAATCCGAAATATCGTTTTGATCGCAGCACGAAGAGTGGATTCAAGAGCAACCACGAAATCTTCTCTGTCGCCTATTTGGACGATCTTCTCACACTTCTGCTGAATCGGCACCCCATGCTTCAGGATGGCGGAATTCGTTGGGGTTATCAGAGATTCTGTATGAACTTACGCTTCTACCAAAAGAACCTTTTCAGCGATAAAAACCCCGACATGCAGTTCCCTGAATCGCCTAAATTTCTGATGCTTTCACAACAATTGGACCTGCAATTCCGGCTCAAGGGAAGACGCAATTTCAACAAATACCAGATCACCACCCCAATCCTGCTGTTCCACACCTTCCGTAACTTCATGGAAGAGCACTTCATCCGCGTAGATTATTATTCACGCCTGGCAAAGGTCAGCTACGATCGATGCAAAAGCATCGTCATCGCCGAGACCATCGATGAGAACTTCTATCCTGAGTTGGAAGACTCTAACATCGACAACATCTTCCTGCTGCGTGGTCAGTCCCGGAATGGACAGACCAAATCGTTCTCTCTGGAAATCGTTAAATTGCTGGACGAGAAAATCGAGGAATATCTTGCGGAAGGGGATCAGGACAAGAAGCAAATCATCAAGAGCGGTGTGATCGAATAAAGGAGGATAGAATGCCCAAGGCGCTAATCCAAATCACATTACCCGATATATTACCAGAAGAACCGACATTCGAACCCGGCATCCGAAGAGCGCCGTCCCGTGGATTCAATCTCAACAAACGCGAAGCCGCGCTGGCACTCAAGAATGCCCTCAGATACATACCCGAACCGCTGCACGGGAAACTCGCACCCGAATTCATGGAAGAGCTCCGAACCATGGGACGCATCTACGGTTATCGCTACCGTCCTGCCGGAAAGCTCAGCGGAAAGCCCATCGACCAGTACAAAGGCTCGATCGAAGGTCGCGCATTGCAAGTCATGATCGACAACAATCTCGATTTCGACGTCGCGCTCTACCCCTACGAACTGGTCACCTACGGCGAAACGGGACAGGTCTGCCAGAACTGGATGCAGTATCAGCTCATCAAACGCTATCTGGAGATCATCAACGAGGATCAAACCCTCGTCGTCGCCTCCGGTCACCCGGTGGGGCTGTTCCCATCCAAGCCGGACGCGCCGCGTGTCGTCTCCACCAACGGGCTTCTCGTCGGTCAGTGGGACGATCCCGAGAACTTCCGCAAGCTCACCGCGCTGGGCTGCACCAATTACGGTCAGATGACCGCCGGCGGATGGATGTACATCGGTCCGCAGGGCATCGTCCACGGCACCTACATCACGGTGCTGAACGCGGCACGTAAATACCTCGGACTGTCCAGCGACAAGAACCTCTCCGGCATCTGCTACGCGACCAGCGGTCTGGGCGGAATGTCCGGCGCACAGGCGAAAGCGATCGAGATCGCCGGCGGAATCGGCATCATCGCCGAGGTTGAGTACAGCCGCATCGAGACGCGCCACTCGCAGGGCTGGGTCGGTAAGGTTTCGGACAACCTTCAGCAAATCTTCCAGTGGGTCGATGAATACAAGAAGAGCGGCGAGAGCGTATCCATCGCCTACCACGGCAACGTGGTCGATCTGCTCGAATACATCGACGAACACGATATCGAGATCCCGCTCATCTCCGACCAGACCTCCTGCCACGCCGTCTATGAGGGCGGCTATACGCCGGCGGGTGTGACGTTCGACGAGGGTCGCCGCATCATGAACGACCACCCCGATAGATTCAAGGAGCTGGTCGATGAATCGCTGCTGCGCCATTTCCAGGTGATCAAGCGGCTGACGAAGAAGGGCTCATACTTCTGGGATTACGGCAACAGTTTCATGGCGTCCATCTTCGAGGCCGGCGAGAAATCGATCTCGAAGAACGGTATCGACACCAGCGAAGGCTTCATCTGGCCCTCCTACGTCGAGGACATCATGGGCCCGATCTGCTTCGACAACGGCTACGGCCCATTCCGTTGGGTCTGCCTGAGCGGAAAGGAAGAAGACCTCAAGCTGACCGATAAACTCGCCATGGACTGCATCGATCCGAACCGCAGCCCACAAGACTTTGACAACTACCACTGGATCCGCACCGCCGAGCAGAACAAGCTCGTGGTCGGAACCAAAGCCCGTATCCTCTATGCCGACGAGGAAGGCCGCGTACGCATCGCGCTGAAGTTCAACGAGATGATTCGCCGGGGAAAACTCGGTCCCGTCATGCTGGGACGCGATCACCACGACGTCTCCGGCACGGACTCCCCCTTCCGCGAAACCGCCAACATCTACGACGGCAGCAACGTCACCGCCGATATGTCGGTGCAGTGCTTCGGCGGAAACATCGCCCGAGGCATGACGCTGGTCGTGCTCTCCAACGGCGGCGGCGTCGGAATCGGACGCGCCAGCAACGGCGGCAACGGCATCGTGCTCGACGGCAGCAAGAAAGCCGACAACATCATCAAACTCGGACTCTCCTGGGATGTGATGGGCGGCGTCGCGCGGCGCAACTGGGCGCGCAACGAAAACGCCATCAAGACCGCGCGCGACTGGAACGAGAAGCATCACGGCGAAGGACACATCACCGTGCCGTATCTCGCAGACGACAATCTCGTCGAAAACCTCGTCGAAAAAATCTTCAGCGAGTAGGATGTTGTTTTGACAGGCATTCCGCGAACGTTTGCTCTCACAGGCGCCCGCATCCATACCGCTGTCGATGACAGTCCGGTCGAATACGGCACGATCCTGGTCGCCGAAGGTGTCATTGAGGCAGTCAAAACTGGTATCGAGATACAAAAGGACCGGATGTGTTTCAACGTATCCGGGAAATGCATCACGCCTGGATTCATCGACGCGCACAGCCACACGGGATTGATCCAGCTCGGCGAAGGAAGCATCGGCAAAGACAACAACAACCCCGGCGATCCAGTGCAACCGATGCTGCGAGCGCTGGACGGAATCAAGCCCGACGACGAAGGTTTTAACGACGCGCTTCAGCATGGCGTTACCGCCCAATGCATCTCGCCCGGATCTACCAACGTGATAGCAGGACAGATGGCGCTGGTGAAAAGCGGAAGCGTCATCCTCGACGAAATTCTGATCGATGGTTTCACGGGCTTGAAATGCGCGCTCGGCGAGAATCCAAAGGTGCACTATTCAGCGCTGCAAACGACACCCTCATCGCGAATGGGAATCGTTAAACTGATCCGCGAGGCATTCTTGGACGCAGTACAATACAATCTTGCGAAACAGGACGCGCAGAAACACGGTCGGTTCTTCGCCATCGACGAATCGAAGGAAGTCCTCTGCCGCATTCTGAACCGCGAAAAACCCATCCGTATACATGCCCACCGCATCGACGACATCCAGACGGCGATCCGCATCGCGGAGGAATTCAACCTCGATCTGGTGATCGAACACGCGACACAGGGCTGGATGATCGCGAACTGGCTGGCATCCAAGAAAGTAGCCGTCGTGCTTGGACCCATCAACACAGCCGGACTCAAGCAG
Source organism: Cloacimonadales bacterium (SeqCode) (assembly GCA_963666875.2). Lineage (GTDB taxonomy): Bacteria > Cloacimonadota > Cloacimonadia > Cloacimonadales > JAIOQZ01. Next base: position 236,286 of record CAXXPU010000017.1, on the reverse strand, counting down.
GAGCTGCGCGGACGAAGGCTGGATACGGCACGCATTTTCGAAGAAGCCGGGATCGAATTCGCCGTTATGACCGACGCGCCCTACGAACGAGCCGGCGCACTGTTCGACGACGTATGCCTGGCGGTTCGCAACGGGCTGTCCAGAGAAACCGCGCTCAAGTCCATCACACGTGTCCCTGCAAAAATCCTCGGACAATCTCATCGTATCGGCGGCATCTTTCCGGGTGCAGACGCCGATCTCAACATTTTCTCCGGCGATCCGTTCGACAGCAGAAATCGAATCGAAACCGTCATCATCGACGGTAAAATAAAGTATGGAGTTATCAATGAGTAAACTTATGACCAGCGTTTCCGGCGTTCGCGGTGTCTATGGCGAAACCCTGACACCCGATATCGCGCTTCGTTACGCCGCGCATTTCGGAATCATGCAGGAACGCGGTAAAATCATCATCGGGCGCGACTCGCGTCGTACCGGTCCCGCCATGCTGCATGCGGTTGTATCCGGCTTGATGAGCGTGGGCTGCGAAGTGATCGACCTCGGCATCGTACCCACACCGACCGTGCTTCTGGCAGTCGAAGAAAGCGACGCGACCGGCGGCATCTGCATCACCGCATCCCACAACCCCGCGCAGTGGAACGCCATGAAGTTCGTCGATTCCAACGGACTCTTCCTCTACCCCGAAAAGGCCCAGAAATTCCTCTCCATGATCGACACGCCCATCTACTACGCCGAGTGGGATCACATGGGTTCCTTCGCACAGGACGATCAGGCGATCCAGCGGCATATCGATAAAATTCTGAGTGTGCCCTATGTCGATGTCAAGGCGATCCGGGAGAAGCACTATTCCGTCGCGGTCGATTGTGTGAACGGCGCCGGCGGCAAGATGGCCGTCGAACTGCTCAAGCATTTGAACTGTAAGGTCATGGAGCTTAACTGCGAGGCGACCGGTATCTTTGCGCATCCGCCTGAGCCGCTCAATGAAAATCTTGCCCAGCTCGAGGACGCGGTTCGCCTTGGAATCTGCGACATCGGTTTCGCGTCCGACCCGGACGCCGACAGGCTCTCCATCATCAACGAGGACGGTGAGGCGATCGGCGAGGAATTCTCGCTGCTGCTGGCGGAATCGTTCATCCTGACGCACAAGAAGGGCGACCTCGTGACCAACCTCTCCTCATCGATGGCTTCCGAGGACATCGCCGAAAAGCACGGCGTGAAGGTTCACCGGACGAAAGTCGGCGAGATCAACGTCGGCAAGCTGATGAAGGAAATCCAGAGTCCCGTCGGCGGCGAAGGTAACGGCGGGATCATCTGCCCGGACGTCCACTACACGCGCGACGCCTTTGTCGGCATGGCGCTGATTCTCTCGTACATGGCACAAACGGAGAAGAAAATCTCGGAACTGGCGAATGAAATCCCGCGCTACTACTTCGGCAAGATGAAGATCGAGGTCGCGCCCGATATACTCGATACGATCATGCAGAAGGCCGAGCGCATCTACGCGGACATGAAGCTCGACCGCACCGACGGCCTCAAGATCATCGGCGACAAGTACTGGGTTCACATCCGTAAATCCGGCACCGAGCCGATCATCCGCGTCTATGCGGAATCCGAATCACCCGAACGTTCCATCGAATTGTGTAAAACGACGATCAAGGAATTGACGGAATAATATTGTCACCCCCCCTTTATCCCCCCTTGTCAGGGGGGGTATTCTTTACTCCATAAACTTGTAGAACGGTATGAGGTTAACCAGAAGCGCGATGCGATTTTCGCGTCTTGACCTGATATCGCCGCTTTCCTCGGGATCATCGACCGATTTGAACTTACCTTCGCTTATCGCAATGGTTCCCTTCAGAATAAACTCGAGCGACGTTACCCACGAGGGGCTAACCGGAATATTCCACCCCAGCGACATCCCAAGACTGACTCCGTACTCGCGAATTTTATAGTTGTACCGTTTTGTATGTACCCAGTCCGACTCTCTCAGCCATGCCGTGTCCGATACGTACCCTGTCTCGGCGCCGATATTGAAACCCGACCAGAATCGATAATGTTCACCGTGGGTGACGTGATAGCCAAACGTTGTTTCGAGTGACAACATATCGAGGGTGACCCGCTCCACGATGTAGTTCTCGAAGATATTGCTCTCTCCCCCGTAGTTGCTGGTCCTTCTGCCGGAGCAAAATTTCACTCGGAAATTCCGCCTGTCGTTCTGCATCAGGTTCGAGTCCCACACGATATTCGCGTTCCAGGACGAGCCGTTCATGCTCTCTGTAACCAGATTGCCGTGCGCACCAAAATCAATACCCGCGTTTCCGCCGAGTCCGATTCCAGCCGCTGCAAGACAGCCGAACGCAGAAGCGATAAACAGGATCATCAGACATTTTCGCATACTCACCTCAATTTATCGTTCTATCCTCATGACACACATGTAATTCATTGCAAAAGCGAATACTTACCTACATAGATTTACTTTACGAAACCGTCCTCGTAAAGACAACAGCGCTGTCGATATTTCGTTTCATTTATTCGATATTTTTATCCGGAAAAGCACTTCGACTAACTTAGTCTCTCGGAGAAAACAATGTGAACAGCTCCAGTATAATGAGGTAGCCGTCCGTTTTGATCTCGTCGCACACCGCACGCCGTGGTCCATCGTCGATCCAGTCGATTTCGATCTCGCCATAACTCGCCCGGTACATGACGGACAGCTCCGCGGACATGGCAATGAACCGGAACAGCCTGTAATTGACGCCATAGACTACACCGAACGCGTTGCTTGATACTCTTGATCGCCATGTTGTCTTGCGATAGTAGCTGCTGGAGAGGCTCGTCTCGAAGTCCTCTTCGCCGTTTTCCGTACTGAATTGATATCTCGGTCCGAACCAAAGCCGTAAATTCTTCGTCCGGTACATGCAGAAGCCAACGGACATCCCGACATGCGTCTCGCGAGTATCCAGCTCGACCTCTTTCTCGTATGGAAAAATCTTGCCCCAGTTCCTGTGGTTCTCCGACTGACCGAGTCTGAAACGGAAACTTGTCGTCCGTTCTTTGAACATCGCCGTATCGAGGAAAATCTCGAAGCCATACTGTTCGACGATATAGGGAACGGATCGGCCTTCATTGTATCCTTCGGAAGGAATGGAATAGTCAATATCGTGCCAGGCGTCACCGGTCTCTCGACCGTACCGCAAGCTTCCGCCGAATCCAATTGCAGCCAGCGAAAGCTGAATCGTCAGGAGAAGAATTACCAACAATGTTTTCATGAATCCGCCCTACTCGAACACGGTGAACAGCACGCCGACTTTCACCATCCACATCGAACTCGTGGCGAACAATCCGGTCGTTTCATACTGTGTTCGGTCAGTTCCGATGAACTCGATCTTCCTTCTACCTTGTGCCATCGTGCCGTAAAACATCAGATCGGCAAACGTGCTCATGCTGTCGGAATAGCGATGAAGATAGCTGAAGGTTATGCCCAGCCCCACGCCGAACAGCCACGATTCGCAGCGATCATGACTAGAATAGGAATCATTCACATAGTCCGTTTCCGGCACACTTTCCAGGTATTCCGCCACCACGATCGGCCCGGTGGAAAAACGATGCTTGCGAATATCAACCGCCGGATAGAGAAGCTGGTACATGTAGGTATAGACCCGATACTCCTCTTCATCCAGATCATCCATCTCGCCGGCATAGTCGCGCGTCGTGTAGCCGAAACCGAGCGTGTGCCGGTGATCCGTCTTCCCTTGCCGACCGACATTGCTGTCGAGAACCAGATCGAATCGCCATTTTTCCGTATCCGAGAAACCCCGGGTGAAATAGAATCCCGATTCGATCCCATTGCCGAAACTCGCGCCGATCCCGAGCGAGAAGAGCCTCCACCCCATCAGCAGCAGGATCAATACGATTCCATAGCGCTTCATGGATTCTCGCTCCAGGTTTCGTTCGAGATCAGGATGGTGTATATCGAGAGGTAAACCGTGCTGTTGAAGGTCTTGCGGTCGTCAAATTCATAGTGGTACGCCAGCTCCGCCGAGAAGGCGACATCCGGCGTGGCGATCAGGTGGCATCCCAGTGCCGGACCGATGCCGAAATGAATCCTGTTATGCTTCTCCTCGCTGACGAGAGATTCGAATGTCATGGAGGGCCCGGCCCATACTTTAAAAGTGCCGGTACGAAGGAACGAATAACCGTAGATTTGATCCGTCGAAAAGGTGTCGCAGTGGTCGGTTCGACCGCCCAGGAATTCGATGTCGTGCGAGTAGTCGATCCTGCCGGCACCCATTTTCAGCCGGTAAAGGAATATCCTGTCAGTTCCGACATAGGTGTCCATGAGCATGAAGATCAGTTTCGACCGGGTGAATTCATACGTGCCGTCCGTGTCTTCGTTCACGTCCTCTTCCCGCTCTTCGCCCCAGCCGCAGCCGCCTTCGAACCCGGCGCCCATTCCAATCGCAGATACCTGTAACAGCATACACGACAACACGATCAACAGAATCAACCGCAACGACAATCCGCGCCTCCCACTTTCTCGATGAATTTTCACAAACGTATGTCGCGAATGATTTTTTGTAAAGCAAAAAGTACTATCCATTGCCCATCCTTCGATACGCTCCTTCGTCGCTATTGACTGCATCAAATTATATTTCAGGGGTAGTTTCTTTTTCGACTATTTTACTATCTGACCTTGATCTCATCGATTGAATCCCAAGAAAACGCCGCTCGTAGATCGCGGTTACAGAGATTGTAGCGCTCGACCTCCCGGGCGAGCTTCCCTCAATTGGGCAGGCGCGTGTGTCTGCCCAACAATGAGAAATGTAATCGATATAATTCGAGCATGTTGCGATTGCCCATCGTGTTAGGAATGTGTTAACGTCCACCTTATACTGAATTCACCCTGCGATCGTATCAGTGTGTAAATTCCCGAACAATGAAATTGTAGTCTGGAGGTAAGAATGAATACGAAAGGTTTGATGATTGCGATCCTTACCGCACTGGCAATCGTTTCTCTGAGCGCCAAAGAAAGTATCAAACTCGACGGATCGACCACGGTGGGTCCGATTGCGAAGGCGTTCGCGGAATATTTCATGAAGATGTATCCCGAAGTGAATGTCGAAGTCAGCGAATCAGGCAGCGGCAACGGTGCCAAGAGCCTGATGAACAGCACCTGCGACATCGCGAACATGTCCCGCTTCATGAAGGACAAAGAATTCAAGGCTTGCGCCGATAACGGCGTAACACCAGTCGCGCATGTTGTCGCGCTCGATGGCATCGCGATGATCGTTCATCCCAGCAACCCGGTCAAAAACCTGACCACCGATCAGATTCGCGACATCTACATGGGCAAAATCACCAACTGGAAAGACCTCGGTGGCGCGAATGAGAAGATCGTAGTGATCAGCCGCGACACCAACAGTGGTACCTACGAGACATTCGAAGGTCTGGTGATGAAGAAAGAGAAGATCGCGGACGGCGCGGAATACGTGGGAAGCAACGGACAGGCCCGTCAGCGCGTTCAGAGCACCAAGGGCGCTATCGGCTACGTCGGACTCGGCTTCGTCGATCGCACCGTCAAGGCACTGACCGTCAACGGAATCGAAGTCTCCGCCAAGACCATCGCCCTCGGCGACTACCCCATCGCACGCCCCCTTTTCATGTTCACCAACGGCTATCCCAAGATGGGTTCCTGGATCTATAAATTTATAAACATCTATCTGACCGAAGAAGGGCAGAAGATGATCGAATCGATCGGCTACATCCCGGTCACATCCTATTAATACCGAAGAGAGTCATGGAAAGAATCACCGTTGATTCACCAAACGGAAAATCACTTCTAATGAGCGAAAGGGCCAGTCTGCTGCGCAGGCTGGCCTCCAACCTCGCGCACGGTTTTCTCTTTATAATAGCGTCCGTGACAATGCTCACACTCTTTTTCATTATATACGTCATTGCCAAGGACGCCATACCGTTCTTTCGGATCGAAGGCTTCAAAGAGTTCTTCACCAGCACCGCGTGGTATCCATCGCACGATCCGGGGAAATTCGGCGCATTGTCGATCTTCTTCGGATCCGCAATCGTCACGCTCGGTGCGGTGCTCGTATGTGTTCCGCTCGGCGTGGCGGCGGCCGTGTCGCTTAGCGACGTTATGCCGTTCAAGGTACGCCAGATGGTCAAGCCGGTGATCGAAATCCTGGCGGCGATTCCGTCGGTGGTTTATGGATTCTTCGCGCTGGTGATCTTCGCGCCGCTCCTGCAGAATCACGGCGGCAATTTCCTCGCCGTGGCGATATGGGTCGTCGGGCTACCGATCCTGACCATCCTCGCGTTCATGCTGTCGGACATGATCCATACGAAGTTCAAGCTCGGCAGGCCGCTCAATTTTACCGTACTCGCATTATTTGAAATCGTCATAATCGGCATATTGTATTACATCAGCGCTAAAGCCAGTGGTATCGCGATCTCCAGCGGAACCAACGCGTTGAACGTGTCCGTGATCCTCGGGATCATGGCGCTTCCAACGGTGGTGAGTGTCTCGGAAGACGCGCTCCAGGCGGTCGGCCGCGAGCTTCGGGAAGGCAGTTACGCACTCGGAGCGACTCGAGCGGAGACCCTCATGAAGGCGGTGATCCCCGCCGCCAGCAGCGGCATCATCGCCGCGGTCATCCTGGGAACGATGCGCGCGCTCGGCGAGACGATGGTTGTGTGGATGGCATCCGGAAACGCGGCACAGATTCCCGAGCCGTGGTACAACTTCTTCGAGCCGATCCGCACCCTCACCGCGACCATCGCCGGCGATATGGGCGAGGCGGACCAGTCAACCGGTTCCGCCAGATTTCACGTCCTCTTCGCGATGGGCTTGTGCCTGCTGGTCTTCTCGTTCATCAGCAATCTGGTCAGCGAATGGATCGTCGTTCGCGCACGCAAGAAACTGAAGGGGAGCTGACATGGCTCAACTGAGAACACGAAAGATCCTCGACCGCTCTTTCACCGGATTCGGTTTCATCTCCATTACATTCATGGCGCTGGCGCTGCTGGTGTTGCTGGTTCCCATCTTCATCAAGGGATCCAGTGCGTTCTTCTTTCAGGGGACGGTCGAGTTCCGCAGATTCCAGCTCGATACCTTCGGAAGGGGGAATGCGGACAAGATCAAAGTCGAAATAGAGCGAAGCCACGAATTGGCAAAACCGATCTACGAAATGATCGAGCATTTCCGCGAGAATGAACTGCCCGAGTTTTCCTACGCTGAGCGCAGAGACTTCAACAACGACCTTGAAGAGATCGAAGAGAACCTCTACAAGCTTCTCGGCCCGCAGCCCGGCACCGAACCCCATTCTGTTCTGCCCAACGATAACTACGGCAGAACGCGATGGGACGACCGCACGAAACTGTTGGTCGATCTGGTCATGAACCGCGAAGAGTGGTATTACGGCGAAAGCGGAAGCGAGGAAGGACGTCTGCGACAGGTGTCGCGCGTGGATGATTTCAAAGGCACCACCATGGAGCTGTTCTTCCCCTGGTTTGAGGTTCATATCAAAGGTATCCTCAATCCACGTTTCACTTTCTACTGGCGTTTTCTCTTCGACGAATCGCACGACTCCCACTTCTTCGGCGGTATCTGGCCCGAGGTGCTCGGTACGTTCTACCTGACGCTGGGCTCGATGCTCTTCGCCGTTCCGCTGGGTATCATCGTGGCGATCTTCCTGGCGGAGTTCGCACGGGAAGGGAAATTCGTCAGTCTGCTAAGGACGTGTATCAGCACGCTCGCCGGCGTACCCAGCATCGTGTTCGGTCTGTTCGGCCTGGCATTCTTCATCAACACGATGCACGTCTCCTCGAACAAGAGCGTTCTCGCCGGATCGATGACGCTGGCGATCCTGATTCTGCCGACCATCATTCGCGCGGCGGAAGAGGCGATTCGATCGGTACCGCACACCTACAAGGAAGCCGCGCTCAGTCTGGGCGCCACCAAGTGGGGAACCGTGCTCAAGGTTATCCTGCCGGCCGCGCTTCCCGGAATCCTTACCGGAATCGTGATCAGCATGGGACGTGCGGCGGGAGAGACCGCGCCCATCATCTTCACCGCGGCGGTCAGCGTCGGGAAGCCCTTGAAGCTGCTCGAAACGTTCAACAACGGTACTCCCGCGCTCTCATGGAATATTTACAATCTTGCGACGGAACACGAAGCCGTGGACGAAATCCGCCACGTGCAATACGGAATGGTTCTCACCCTGATCATGCTGGTACTCGCGCTGAACCTCTTCGCGATCATCCTCAGGGCGCGCATCTCAAAGAAACTGCGAGGTTAACGGAATGACTGATATCGAAAACGGAAATACATATCCCGAAATCGAGGGCACGCTGATCCCGCGGGAACAGGCCCATATCTATTCGAAAGACTTCTCTATCTTCTACGGAAACCACGAGGCGGTAAAAAAGGTCTCGATGAACGTCCCGGAGAAGAAAGTCACCGCGATCATCGGACCGAGCGGATGCGGCAAGAGCACCTACCTGCGTGCGCTGAACCGCATGAACGACCTGATCCCCGTCTGCCACAACAAGGGCAGGATGATCTTCGAGGGGCAGGACATCCACGATCCGCGCATCGACGTGGTGACGCTCAGAAAGCGGATCGGCATGGTGTTCCAGAAGCCGAATCCGTTTCCGAAATCGATCTACGAGAACATAATCTTCAGTCAGCGGCTTCAGGGCGTTCGGAACAAGAAGAAGCTCGACGAAGTCGTGGAAACCTGCCTGCGCAAAGCGGCGATCTGGGACGAAGTCAAGGATCGGCTCGACAAAAACGCGCTGGGGCTTTCCGGCGGTCAGCAGCAGCGACTCTGCATCGCACGGGCGCTCGCGGCGAATCCGGATATCCTGCTCATGGACGAACCGACCTCGGCGCTGGACCCGCAGGCGACTCTGAAGATCGAGGATTTGATTGACGAGCTGGTACATAACTATACGATCATCATTGTGACGCACAACATGCAGCAGGCCGCCAGGGTCTCCGATTACACCGCCTTCTTCTACGAGGGCGACCTGATCGAATTCTCAGAGACATCGCTGCTGTTCAGGAAACCGCGTAAGCAGAAAACGGAAGACTATATCACGGGTCGTTTTGGATAAGGAGAAAGGATGATTCACCTTTGGAGAGAAATCGAAGATTTGAAGAAAAATATCATGTCTCTGGCCATGTCGGTCGAGGCGATGCTTAAGGAAGCGACGAAAGCGATCGAGGATCACGATATCGAGCTCGCGCGCGAGATCATCCTCAAGGACAACGAGATCGATCGCCGCGAAGTGGAGATCGAGGAAGACTGCCTGAAAATGTTCGCGCTCTATCAACCGGTGGCGAACGACCTGCGCCTCATCGTCGGCATGCTCAAGATCAACAACGATCTCGAGCGTATGGGCGATATGGCGGTCAACCTGTCCAAGAACGCCATTTTCATGAGCGAGTATTCCAGACCGGAGCTCAATCCACATTTCACCTTCGAAGAGATTTCAAGCAAGTCGCTTGAGATGGTCAGGATGAGCCTCGACGCGATGTTAAACCAGGATGACAAGCTCGCGGCCGATGTTTGCAAGATGGACGACGAGCTGGACGACATGGTTCGCAACATGATCTCGTACCTGAAGAACGAGATGACCAAGACCCCGGCAAACATCGGCGTCTTGCTTCGCTACATCAACATCTTCCGATACTTCGAGCGCATCGGAGATCTGGCGACGAACATCGCCGAGGACACCATCTATATGGTCAACGGCAAGATCGTCCGGCACGGAGCCTTCTAAAAACCCTCCGCGTTGACGGTCAGGCGCAGCCTTCGCATCGCTTTTTGCTTGATCTGACGGATTCGCTCGCGGCGGATTCCCATGAGATTGGATATTTCGGTCAAAGACCGATTTTCCTCGAACACCTGTCGGATGATTTTCTGCTCGATGAAAGGCATATCGTCCGGCAGGTTTATTGCGCTCTCCTCACACTCCGCTTCGACCTCTTCGTCCCACAGAACCCCCTCGTTGAGTTCCACGGTTCGAGATCGAAACTTGATCTCCTGATCCAGAAACTGGAGGATCATCTTCTTAACCCAGAAAGGCGCGTAGGTGGAAAGCTCGGCTCCCTTTGAAGGATCGTAGCGTTTAACCGCCTCCATGTATCCGATCAGACCTTCCTGAACCAGGTCGTCGAACGCAGCGCCGTATCGGCAGTACTGTGCCGCGATTGCCCGCACCATCTTCATGGCTTTCGGATCAACCGCGTTTTGATTGTTCATTTCCATCTTCATCCTGTTTGGATTGGGTTTCAAGGTTTTTGTTCAATGCCGGGAAGACGACTATGACCGTCGTGCCTTTGCCGACGCTGCTCTCGATCTCGATCTGCCCCGAATGCTGGGTTACGATCTGTTTGACAATGCTCAACCCCAGCCCGGTGCCTCCGTATTTCCTGGAGCGAGATTTATCAACGACATAGAAGCGGTCGAACAGGAAGGGAATGTGTTTTCCCGGAATCCCGATCCCGGTGTCCTGGACGATGGCTTCGACCGTATTGTTCTTTCGGATGCAGCGAAGTCGGATATATCCCTCCTCGGTGTGTTGCATCGAGTTGCGAATCAGATTGATGAAGACCTGCTCCAGCTTGAACATGTCGCCCTGGATCGTCATGTCGTCGTCCGCGATATCTATGGACAACTCAAGCCCTCTGCCTGTTATCTCGTTGTGCAGTCCGGCGCCGATTTGTCGGATTATATTGCCTGTGTTAACGGGAACGAACGTCGTAACGACTGCATTTTCATTTCGCGTGAGCACGAAAAGGTCTTGAATTATACGTATCAGCCGATTTGTGTTTCGTTCGATGATGGTCAGGTAATTCAGGTATTCCTGTTCCACGATGTCTTCCTGAAGCGTCTCCAGAAAGCCCTTGATCGAAGTGAGTGGCGTTTTTAATTCGTGTGATACGTTCTGGATGAATTCACGCTGCAAATCCTGCGTATGTCTCACTTCGGTGATATTGTGCAGAAAGATCGCCACACAGTTTTCAATAGGGATATATGACGTGCTGGCAGTGAAATACTCGCGATTCCATACGACTTCCGTTATTTGACTTTCCTTGCTCCTGAACGTCGTGTCGATTAATCTGGCGAATGCGTCGTCGCGAACCACTTCCGTAAGTTTCTTGTCAGTGATATCGTTATTGGAGAACATCCGGTTGAATTTCCGACTTGTGTAGAGAATTCTGCCTTCGAGGTTGATCACGCAGATCATTGCATCGACGGAATGGAAGAATGTGTCATGGATTCTCTTCAACCTGTTCAGTTCCGAGCTGTCATGCAGGACACGCTGACCGAGTACTTCGATCTCGTCCTGTATCTCGCGGAGATTTTCCAGATCCTGTGGAATTTTGTCCGCCGAGAATCGCCCGCGAATCAGTGATTGTAACGATCCCACTACCTGTTCCAACGACTGTTTCTCCCGCCAGGCCTGATAATAGGAAATACCAAAGGCAAACATCGATACCAGTCCGGCAAAACCGAATATGACACCAAGATAGGGAAAAACAACGGGATCGGTATCGACAAACTGAAGATAGAGCAGTGTTGTGGATGGATTTGTCTCCCCGTCATCGTACTGCAACGGTGCGACGCAGGAATATTCACGCCTGCCGGAGTTCTTCCGCATCCGGATATCGGGGTTGCCGCTCAGACCCAGCACAATCTCGGGGCGCTTGTAGAGGTAGGGGATATCGCTGGACTCCGGGTGGGTGTCCGCGATAACGTCGCCATGACGATCGATGATGGTGATACGGTAATTCCCCGACTTATATTGTGCGAGATCGATGATGGTTGAATCCGGCTCGATTCGGGCGAGGTCGTCGTTGAGGATTCCGGCGATCGCGTTCAGATTGCGGAACACCATCCGTTTGCGCTGGTGATACAGCATGGAAACGCTGATGACGATGAACACCAGTACGGCGAAAAACACGACGGCGATTCGGCGTTCGACGGTTCTGGAGATAAAATCCCGGTTCATATCAGATTTCTATCTTGTATCCGACACCCCGGACGTTCTTGATGTAGTCGCCGGCGTCCAGCATTTTCTCGCGCAGGTTCTTGATGTGGACATCCACTGTGCGGTCGATCACGATCTTCTCCTTGCCCCAAAGGTAGTCCAGAATCTGCTCGCGACTGAACACCCAGCCCTTGCGCTCCACCAGGAGTTTCAACAGCCGGAACTCGGTTGACGTCAGGCTGATCTTCTCATCCTTGACCCATACTTCGTAGGTGTTGAAGTCCATGGTCAGCATACCTGCCGACAGCTTCCGGGTTGTTTTGCTCGCCGGCTTTGCCCTGCGCAGCACCGCCTTGACGCGCGCGACCAGTTCCCGTGGCGAGAACGGCTTGGTCATGTAGTCGTCGGCACCAAGCTCGAGCCCGAGTACGCGATCCATCTCATCTTCGCGTGCGGTCAGCATGATGATCGGGATGCCGGAGAGTCGCTCGTCCTTGCGCAGCGACTTGCATATCTCCATCCCGTCGGTGTTCGGCAGCATTAAGTCCAGAATGATCAGAGCCGGGATATTGCTCTGCAGCGCCTTGTGAAAATCCCGCGCGTTGTCGAACGCGACCGGATGAAAACCTGATTTCTTCAAATTCAATGAAACAAGCGATAAAATATCTTCTTCGTCATCGAGAATGTAGATCGTATTTTCCACAAGACTCCTCCGTTATCTTCTCTTCTGGACCGCCAAGCTCCAGCTTGGCATTCTCTTGATTTCCATGTGCATTGTAATGCCTACCGCGAATTCATCAAAAAGAAATCGGCACTTATGATTTACTGGTACAAATTTTCAGATAAGGTACTTTGTCAAACAAAAAAGCCGAATAAATCATGGGTTAGCATAGCGTTAAGATGCTGTTAAATCAGGCATATAGAAAAGGCTGGACACGAAAGGGCGTCATTCGGATTGTTAACATGGAGGCAACATGCAGATTCAACAAAATGATAGAATTTTCCGGTTGAGATTCTCGAAGCCGATCGAGACTGACGCCGTCATTCTCGAGCTGTGGGATGGATGCGAAAAACACCCCTTCGGCTCGCGTATTTTATTCGAACAAAACGAGAAAGGTTACCGACTGAAACTCGCGATGAAAAACGACGAAATCGTGCTTGGGCTGGGCGAGCAACTCGGTCCGTTGAACAAACGCGGTCGCCGATACCGAAGCTGGTGCGTCGATGAACCGCACCACAATCCGGACAAGGACGCGCTCTACAGCTCGCATCCCGTCCTCTACATCTGCGGCGAGGGCTGCCTCGGGCTGTTCGTCGATTACCCCGCAAAAATCGATTTCGATATCGGCTTCACCCGGCGCGACGAATTGACCATCGATATCCCGTCCGACGCGTTCGACCTCTACCTGTGGCAGTCCGATACCATTCGCGGATGTGCTTCGGAGTATCTTCGATTGACCGGATCGCCTTACATCCCACCGGAGTGGGCGTTCGGCTACCACCAGAGCCGCTGGAGCTACCCGGACGAGAAGACCGTGCGTGAGATCGCCGAGTCATTCCGAAAGCACGATATCCCGTGCAGTGCTATCCACCTCGACATCGACTATATGAATGGATATCGAGTGTTCACGATTGATGAAGAGCGCTTCCCAGACCTGCCGAAACTCGCTCGGGACCTGATGAAACAGGGTATCCGGCTGGTCGCCATCCTCGATCCGGGTGTTAAAATCGATCCCGAATATCCTGTCTGCCGGGAGGGCATCGAAGATGGGCATTTCTGCACCGACAAGGATGGGAAACCCTATCGCGCGATGGTCTGGCCCGGATGGACGCACCTGCCGGACTTTCATAACGAGAAGACGCGCGACTGGTGGGCTTCGCACGTTCGACACCTGCTCGGAAGCGGCATCGAAGGCATCTGGTGCGACATGAACGAACCGGCCATGTTCTGCACCGACAGCAGCCTCGAACGCATCCGCCGGTCGGTTCCGAAGCTGAACAATCCCAACGATCTCCAGCCGCACGACATCTTCAAGATGCGCTGGAGCTGCGAGGATATCCAGAATTTCCCGGAAAATTTTTGCGCGATGTTCCAGCGAGACGACGACGGCAAACGAATCAAACACACGGACATCCACAACCTCTACGGTTACGGGATGGTCAGGGCGTCGCGTGACGCAAAATTCCTCTTCTCACGTTCGGGCTACAGCGGCATGCACCGGATCAGCGGACTCTGGACCGGCGACAACAGCAGTCGCTGGGAACACCTTCTCCTGCACATTCGCATGATCCAGAACCTGAACCTGTGCGGCTTTCTCTTCTGTGGCGCCGACGTGGGCGGCTTCAACGACAATGTCAGCCCGGAACTGCTCGTTCGCTGGACGCAACTCGGCGCGCTAACGCCGTTTTTCCGCAACCACAGCGCCGCCGGAACCCGTCCGCAGGAGCCGTGGCAGTTCGACGAAGAGACGCTCGATATCCTGCGCGATACCATCCGGTTACGTTACGCACTCCTGCCCTACCTCTATTCCGAATTCCTGAAGGCTGTGCACAAGGGCGAACCGCTTATCCGGCCACTGGCGTATCACTACGACGAACCGACCCTGGCGACGTTCGAGGATCAGTTTTTCATCGGCGAATCGCTGATGGCGGCGCCGATTCATCAGCAGAATACGCGTGGACGGTACGTCTATCTGCCGGAGGGAACCTGGCTGATGCTGGCGGTGCGCAGATGGGACGACTTCGATGCGGAGATTCTCGCAGAGGGACACCACTACGTCGATGCGGAGTTGGACAAGATACTGCTGTTCATCCCGCAGGATCGTCTGATCGCGTTGAAGACTCCGGATGCCAATAGTTTACAGGTGATCGGATTGTTGAAAGACTCCGCGACGCTGGAACTCTGGCGCCATGGAGACAGGGGTAGTGTCACGCTCGACAGCGAGGCGCATGTCGAGGGATTCTTGCAGGACTGGGAGCTTGAATTCTTTATCTACGAAGAGGATAGCGAATAAAGTAGCGCGATTTCCTTGTCCCAGATGGTTTCGTCGGGCGTTTCGAGGATCATTGGAATATCGTCCAGTCGCGGGTCGTTCATGATCAGCCGGAAGGTTTTTTCGCCCAGTTCGCCCTCGCCGATGGAGGCGTGACGATCAATCCGACTGCCCAGCGCCTTCTGCGTGTCGTTCAGGTGCATGCCTTTCAGGTAGCGGATTCCGACCACATCGCAGAAATCCTTCATCGTCTTTTCGTAGGCTTCCTTTGTACGGAAATCATAGCCGGCGGTGTAAGCGTGACAGGTGTCGATGCAGACGCCGACGCGGTCTTTCGGCTCGACAAGCTCGATGATGCGAGCGAGGTGTTCGAACCGGTATCCGACGTGGTTGCCCATGCCGGAGGTGTTCTCGATAACCGCGATCACCGACTTCGTTCTGCTCAGCGCTTCCGAGACACCGTCCGCGATGATTTGAAGGCACTCGTCCTCGGAAACCTTGCCCAGATGACTACCCGGATGGAAGTTCAGATACATCAGACCGAGCTGTTCGCAGCGCCGGAGCTCGTCGATGAAGGCGTCCAGCGATTGGGAACGCTTCTCGCTGTCCGGATTGCCGAGATTGATCAGGTAGGAATCGTGCGGCAGGATGTATTTTGGGCTATAACCTGTAATCTTGCAATTGGATAGGAATTCCTCGATCTCGTCGTCGGTCAGCGGTCTCGCTTTCCACTGCTTCTGGTTCTTGGTGAACAGCGCGAAGGCTTTAGCGCCGATTTTCTGCGCGTTCAAGGGCGCGTTGAACACGCCTCCCGCGGCGCTTACGTGGGCTCCGATCCGTTTCATTTACTCACCAGTTCGTCCCACAGCTCCATCGCCCTACGAAGGTGCGGGATCACGATCGAGCCGCCGACGATCATCGCGACGGAGACCGCTTCGGTGAATTCCTCGCTTGTGACGCTGCAATCGTGGCACTGGATGGTGTGGTACTTGATGCAGTCGTCGCAGCGTAGCACCATGGACGCGACCAGTCCCAGCATCTCCTTGGTCTTCGCCGGCAGCGCGCCTTCGCGATAGACTTGTCCGTCCAGGCTGAAGAACCGCTTCAGTTCCTGCCCGGCGTATTTCATGGTGATTTCGTTCAATCGTTCGCGTTCCGCTTGAAACAGCTCTTTCTTACTCATCATGATTCTCCGTATGGTTCGATGTGCACCACCACATCCGCGACGTCAGGTCCTTCGTCGATCAACCTGTGCTTGACCTTCGTGGCGATCTCGTGCCCCTCATAGACGCTAATATCGGAATCGACCTCAATGTGCATATCGACGTGTAGCGTCTGGCCGATCCGTCTCGATCGTACAGCGTGCGCGGTGCGGACACCCTCGACGCTCAGTGCGATGCGGATGATGGTCTCGTGCTCCTTCTTTCCGGCTCCGGCGTCGGTCAGTTCTTTCAGCGCAGGCCAGGCAATATCCCAGGCGACCTTCAGGATGAACGCCGCCACCACGATCGCGCCCACGTGGTCGAGCACCGCGAGCCTCGGATCGATGATCGCCGCGCCCACTGCGAGCAGCGCCGGGATCGAGCTGAAGGCGTCCGAACGGTGATGCCAGGCGTTGGCGATTAGTGCGGGGGATTTCTGTTTGCGACCGATGCGTACCGTAGCGCGGTAGAGGATCTCTTTGCTGATAATGGACGCGCCGGCTCCGATCAGTGCAAACCAGCGAGGGATGTGTTCATCCGCCGACTGGATGCCGTGGATGGCGTCGCGCGCCAGCTCCACCGCCACAACAGCCAGCACCACGCCGATGAAGACCGTAATCAGCGTCTCGATCCTCCGATGCCCGTATGGGTGATCCTCGTCCGGCGGCGCGTTCCAGAACTTGACGCCGAAGATTACCGCCAGGTCGGTCACCGTGTCCGATACGCTGTGTACCGCGTCCGCGACCACCGCCTGGCTGTTGCCCAGGATACCGGTGACGAACTTCAGGGCGGAGAGCAGCAGGTTGACGACCAGTCCCACCCAGGTGACTCGCCTGGTTGCCGCGATTGCTTCGTTGTCGGTGTTTCTCATCGTTTCACACTCCGGATCAAACGATGACCGAACCCGCTCCGGTTGTCCAGTAAAACCGGCAAACGCTCAGCGGAATAAAAGTATTTTGCCGTTCGTTTCCGATCGACCTGACCGCACACGATAGAGATAGACACCGGGGGTGAGTTGCTTTCCCTGATCGTCGCGCGTATCCCATGAGGTCGAAGATGATCGGTCGGATGCGGTGATGGTTCGCACCCTTTGTCCGCGCGCGTTGAAGATATCAATTGAGCCGGATTGTCCTTCCGGAAGCGAGAGCATCACATTTCCACCGGTCGTGACAGGATTGGGGAAGCATCGAATATCGAACGGGTCGTTATCGTTGCAACTATCATCGATATCGTTTTGGGGGATCATCACGAAATCCATTCGAATCACCGTATCCGCCGGCACAACAACATCCTCGACAAGTCGGTCTTCATAGCCGTCCGCGCGGCAAATTACATCGTAGGTGCCTTCGTACAACGTCAGGCAGTAATCGCCGAACAGACCGCTGACCGTCGTGCAGGTATCGGCCTCGATCACCGCGTGGCGCATTCCGAACTGAGTGCTGCTGTCCGTTACCGTACCCATGATGAACGATCTTGCGTCATTCAGATAAATCGCACTCAGTGGGCAGATTAACTCGCAGTCGCCGCAACCGTCGCACAAAGTCTGGTCGATCCGCATGCAGTGCAGGTTCATGTCGTAGGATATGGCGCTGTTCGGGCAGGATAGCGCGCATTCGGCGCAGCCATCGCAGATTCCGGGATGGATTTGATAGGTTTCGCGTACCGATCCGGCGAAGATAACGAACCCGAGTAATATAAGCAGAACTATGTTTCGTGCGCGTAACATCGTACCTCCACATCCGGGACCATGATATCCGTGATGCAATTACGATGCCGGAACTTGTTTATTCCATGTTTCGGACCATGCGAAAACCGACGTAATTATAAGAATTATACATATAGAAATAGTATCGCGAACTGACGCGGCAGTCTTCCGCGCCGTCGTGCCAGCTTCCACCGCGAATGACGCGATAATATCCGGAGTAGGGCCCGGTGGGATCGACGACGGTGCCCTGATTGTCACATGTCTGGTAATAATCGATTCCATACCAGTCCCAGCACCATTCCCAGACGTTGCCGCTCATGTTGAACATGTACCCGCCGTAAAGCTGAACGACAGGAGATAAAAGGTCGTTCGAATCGTGCGTGCGGCCGTTGGCGTTGCCGTTGTACCAGGCGACGTTTTCGCAGACATCATTGCCGGCGTAAAGGTAGTCCGGATTGTCCAGCGCGCCCCGTGCGGCGTACTCCCATTCGGCTTCGGTCGGCAGCCGGAAGCCCCCGGCGTTGAAGTCGCACGACCAGTCGGTGAGGTCGTAGCACGGCGTCATCATGCTTAGCAGGCTTGTGTAATAGCAGTACGCGACCGCGCCGTACCAGGTAATTTCGATGCAGGGGCAATCGGCAGAGTGAGCGTATTCGTTGGCTTGGAAGACCAGTTCCTCGCCGTCAAACGCGATGGCGCAATCCTCATCGTCCAGATCGAGGAGTTCCTGCACGCTACCCTGCGTGTTGGTTACCGTTGTGGCGTCGCAATAAATCAAGCTATTGACCAAAGCCCAGTTGAATACACCGATAACATCCTGAATCGAGACCTCCGTTGCCTGCATGCAGAATGAACTGATCTGAACCGCGTGGACGGGCAGTTCGTCGCCGTCACCCGCCAAGTGCGTATCGCCCATCTGATACGTTCCTCCCGGCACAAACACGAATCCGTCAACATTGCTCTGGATCTCGATCCCGACCTCGGCGTAGTTCCAGTCGTAATCGCCTTCGTAGGCATAGACGCGGAAGGTGTAATTGACGCCCGGCTCGAGGCTCTCCGCCGTGTATTCCACTGCATCGGCGGAAATCTCCGCGATCCGGTGCCATTCGGCGTCCTCGATGCGGCGCGAAATCCGGATGCCGTCTTCGAAGCCGTTCGGCGTGTAATCCCAGGTCAGAAGGCATGACGAAAGCGTCACCTGTTCTATATCGAGGTCATCCGGCACAGGCGTGACGATCAGCACGTCGTCCGTGAGAGTGTTGGAGCTGTTGAAAAGCGATCTTGCATGAATGCGATATTCGTAGCCTTGATCCGGCACGAGCGTCGTGTCCAGCCAGGAGCGGATATCGCCTCCAACAGTCGTCAGCGTATCGAATTCGCCGCCAGCGATACGACGTTCCAGCACGTATTCGCTGACGTAGTCGCAGTTGTGAACCCAGACCAGTTCTGCGGATGTGGTGGATTGCAGTTCGACCGTGAAGCTGCTGATCGGCGCGAATGTCGTCTGGAAGGTCACAGAGCTTGGGTTCGTACGGTTCTGATCGTTGAAGCCACAAATATACGATTTGTATGAGTATTCCGTGCTGATCCCTTCGACATTATACGAAGTCACAGACACGTCAAGCGTGTCATGAGATACATTGATATATCCGTGTTCTTCTCTCGGTGCCCATTCCACCAGATAGTAATCCAGAACATCCTCGTTTTGCCGCCAGGTCAGCCGCACCGAAGAATCGGTAAGCTGCGTCGCCTGGAAATCCAGGATGTTATCCATCTGGTAATCTTTGTCGTAGGGATTGGTCGGATCGTGCTTCTCGCAAGACATCACGATCAACAGCAACACAACCGGTATCCACCATATATATTTCATATCTGCATTCTCACTCACCCCCCTGACAAGGGGGGATTAAGGGGGGGTTATTCATTATACATCAATGTCTTGATCCAACTGAACGCCGTGTAGATCGCGAGTCCCGAGGCAGTGTACATGCAGTAGTCGCGGTAGTCCTCGAACCGCTTCACGTCGTCCATTTTGCTATCGGCTTCCGATGTGCCAGTGGCGTTTTCATAGTCGTCGTATTTGCTGTCCGACTGCATGTTGCAGTACAGTCCGCCGCCCGTCGCCAGCGCTGTCGCCGCCAGCCCGATCCAGCCCTGTGTCTTCCAGAAATTCCGTTTCGCCTGCTGCGATCCGGCGTAGGTATCGAGCTGGAAGGTGACATTCCGGCTGGAACCCTCCTCGACTTTCACATTCTGCGATATCGGGAGGTAATCCGGGTGCGATAATAGGACGTTGTAGTCGCCGTAGAGCATCTCCAGCACGGAGGGCGTCTTCTTGCCGGAGTCCTTGCCGTCGATGTGAATCTCCGCGCCGCCGATCTTCTTCGACGGATCGCGCTTCTCCACCGCGAAGACGGATATGCTGCCCAGCTTCGGCTTGGGATCGAGCGTGATTTCCTCGGTCTGACCGATGTTGACATACACCTGTAACTGGTCGTCGGTATGCTTGTCGCGCTTCGCGGTCACGGTGTAGCTGCCCGGTTTCATGTTCTCACGATAACCGCCTGTTCCGACGAGGTTTCCGTTGATATATATCTGGCATTCCGGCGCGTTGACGATAAGCATCCCGAAGTCCTTGGTCATCACCATGGTCTTCTTCAGCGGCTTGCCCGGCTCGATGGTCAGCGTTTCGGTGGGACCGCTCCAGAGCGGCTTTTCGATGCGGACGCGATAGGTTCCGGCGTCCATGCGCTCGCTGACCCACGGCGTGACGCCCACCTGCTGACCGTCGATGAACACAGTCGCGCCATCGACCGGTGCACTGCTGATCTCCAGACGCGCGAAGTTCGGTTCGAGCGTGAGGGAAAAATCCTTTTCGTCGCCGTCCTCGACGATGAAGTCCTCGGAATAGGTCTTGTACTGGTCGAGCTGGACGCGTAGAGCGTGGTTTCCGCTGCGGATTTCCTGTCTGGACAACGGCGATCTACCCATGAGTTTATCGTTCAGATAGACCGTTGCGCCCGATGGCGTTGTCTTTACCGACCAGTGTCCGAAGCGCGGTTTGAGAGTTTCAATTGGGATTTTCAAGGTTTCGCTTGGACTCAGTCTAAAAGTCTTGGTGGCGGGGTAGTACATGTCGCGGCGCAGGGTCAGGGTGTATTCGCCGGCGTAGTGACTGCCCTCGTACGGCGTGGTGCCGACCTTCTGCCCGTTGAGTTCGACCTCCGCGCCACTGGGTTCCGAGCTGATCGAGACGATGCCCGGCGCTGTAAACTGCGCGTCGCTTTGCCCCAGCACCATTGTGACGTCGATGGTCCGGTCGGAATCGAGGTCGATGGTCTTCGTCTGCGTCTGGTAGCCTTCCTTTTCGAAGGTGAAGGTATATTTGCCCTTTGGGAGCCTGTTGAGCGAGACGGTGGAGTTCGCCCGCACCGGTGCGCGGCTGTCGCGACTGATGGCCACGCCCTCGACGTTCAGGTTGAAGGTCAGGGTTTCCACGTTATCGACCTCGCCGAATCCGCCGCCCGGGCCCAGCAGTGTCATCGCATAGACGGTGTTACTCTGCAAGCGTACCGGGATGTCGTAGATCAAGCGCGCGTAGCCTTCCTTCCCGAAGTAGAGCCGACGATCGCCCGGCGACAGATAGACCCACACCTCGCCCGGGCGCTCCTGATCCACCTCCACCGGCGTCATGGACGATTCGATCTTGTCCAGCGGCGCCAGATCGGTGTTGATCTTGACCAGCGCGCAGTCGTTGCCGCTCAGGTCGCGCACAGGCGTTTTCCGCAGCGTCAGATCGCCCAGCACCGCGTGCAGCTCCTCCGTGACCCGCATCTCCGCGGCCCACACAAGCGACGCCATCATCATAAAAACAAGAAAAACCTTCCGTACCATCGTGTTACCTCGTGTATGTTTTTTTATCTTTTTTATTCTGTTTCCCTTCATCCCCCTGACAAGTGTGAGTTATGCTGGAAGCAATAACTCGAATCTCTCAAAGAGGGAGCAAGAGGGGGTTTCTCTATCTCTTTTGTCCGAATCAGGATTCAGACAATACATGTCATTATTCACCTTCATGATACAGGGCGTTGATTTCTTCGTCCGATAATTTTCTGTCATAGATGCGGATATCGTCGATAATTCCTCCGAAATGCCTTAACTGGTGTGAATGATTACCTAAACAATAACCAAATGCAAGATTTGCTTGACTCTCAACATCGAACGAAATACCTTGATCAATAATAACTGCATCGATATAAAGATAGATATTTCTTGCATCTCTCACAATGACAACATGATGCCATGTTTGATCGCGATAATCGTGCCCAGATGAAGACAGCGTTAATCCATCTCCACCTTCATACAATCTCAGAGAAAGGCATCCCGGATTATTTTCATCGTTCTCCCTCACACTTAAGTACCAGTCGTGATAGAGCCAGGTTTTATCTACTATCTTAGCTCCATAACCATCATATTCACCCGAACCTTCATCGCAGAACCATAGAGAAACAGAATAATGACTCCATGATGGTAAGTTCGGATTATCTCCGATATCTATATATCCGGTCGAGCCATCGAACCTATAAGCTGAATATGAATTGTCGAAACGATCGAAGTATAAATCAACCCCTCCGTTAATAGAACCGTTAAATTCTTCTGAAATAGCGTTATCCGCATTCCCATCAAACGGATAATATGCCACCAATCCCTCTATTGGAATGCTATTCAACTCAATCATCCCACTTACTTCATTTCCGATGTAGTCACCAGAATATGCATAAACCTGATAGTAGTATTGAGTACCAGCTTCTAATCCACTATCTGTAAATTCATATGTATTGATTGGTGTTGTGCCAACTATAATCCAATTGCATTCTCCTGTCCAAATCGTTCTTTTAATTATAAAACCCTCTTCATCACCGAAAATATCATAATCCCATGTAAGAGTTGCGTTTCCTATGCCACTCTGAACAATTTCAAGATTGTACGGTGGAGGAAATGTCATTGAAATTGATCGCCAGATTACATCAGTGTAGTTGACGTCAGACGTCCCATAAAATGCGTATCCATAATTGTGCAAGGCAACTAAAGATGTATCGATATAGGTGCGAGCATCACCTTCAAGAGAAGCAATTATCTCATATTCATCACCTTCTGTGATGTCCTTTCTCGTTATTATATATTGTGAAACATGATCATATTCATGAGTCCAAGATATCTTTGTGGATGTTAATGATTGCATTTCAATAGAAAAACTAGTAATTGGTGGGAATGTCGTACTGATACTTGTTTCCTGTGCGTTCGTACGGTTCTGGTCGTTGCAACCGGTCAGCCGATAGTAATAGGTGGTGCTGGTGCTGAGTCCCGTATCGGTGTGTTGTGTAGCGTTTGCTTCGAGCGTTGTCAGTGTTTCCCAGGTTCCCGTAGTGCTGACTTTCCGCTGGATCAGGTAGTTTCCGACGATATCGGGATTCTGCTGCCAGGTCAGCTTGACAGAAGAATCGGTCAACTGCGTGACGGTGAAGCCTTCTATGGATTGCAATGCGTAGTCCGACGAAAACGGATTCTCGAATTCATGCTCTCCGCACGAGAGCAGCGCCAGAAGCAGGATGCCTGCAATAATACCGATTATTATCGAGCCGTGTCTCATAATGTCTCCGATGGTGGTTTGTTTTGCAATGATGTAATCTTTGGTTGAAGTTGTAAAGGAAAATATGTACCCACCCCCTTTGTCCCCCCTTATCAGGGGGTGAGGAAACGTCGGGCTTGGGTGTTTTTTGCTGTAGGGGCAGGTCCCCGTGCCTGCCCTTTCCTTAGAAAAAATTGCCTATTCCTTAGAAAAATGCCAAGCTGGAGCTTGGCGGTCCAAAGAGAGGGCAGGCACGGGGACCTGCCCCTACGATGGGAAAATTATACACGGCCACTTTCACAAGGTGACCGCGAAACGATCACTCGTCGTCTGTATTGATCGGGGCGTCAATGTCCGAGAGCGGGACATCGACGGGTTTGATGTTCCATATCTGCTCGGCGTATTCGTGGATGGTGCGGTCGGATGAGAATTTACCGCAGTTGGCGACGTTCACGATCGACATCCTGTTCCAGCGCTCTTTGTCGCGATACGCTTCTTCCACCTTGCTTTGCGCGGCGATGTACGAATCGAAATCCGCCAGCAGCAGGTATTCGTCGCGGTCGAGCAGCGAGTTGACCAGCGGACGGAATAGATCGGGCTTGTCCGGCGAGAAATACCCGTCGTGGATCATGTCGATGACCCGCTTCAGATTGGGATTGGTCTCGTAATACATCCTGGGATTGTAGCCCGAGCGCTTGACCTCCTCGACTTCCTCGGCGTTCAGACCGAAGATGAAGATGTTGTCGTCGCCGACCTCCTCCTTGATCTCCACATTCGCGCCGTCCAGCGTTCCGATGGTCAGTGCGCCGTTGAGCGCGAACTTCATGTTGCCGGTGCCGGAGGCTTCGCGTCCCGCGGTGGATATCTGCTCGGAAAGCTCCGATGCAGGGAAGATGCGCTGCGCCATGGAGACGTTGTAGTTGACCAGGAAGACCAGCCGCAGTTTGCCGCGGACGCGCGGGTCGTTGTTCACGATGTGCGCCACGGAGTTGATCAGCTTGATGACCAGCTTCGCCACGTGATAGCCCGGCGCCGCCTTTCCACCGATGAATACCGTGCGCGGAAGGTGGTCTTCCTTCGGGCTGAGCCGGATACGGTTATAGAGGTCAATCACGTGCAGCACGTTGAGAAGCTGCCGCTTGTATTCGTGGATGCGCTTGACCTGGAAATCGAACATCGACATCGGATTGACGCGGATGCCGTGCGTCTCTTCCACCCATTTCGCGAATTCGTTCTTGTTCTCCTGCTTGACCTGCGCCCAGCGATCGCGGAAGAAATCGTCGTCCGTGAAAGGTTCGAGCTTCTTCAGCTCGTACAGGTCTTTCGTCCATTTCTTGCCGATAGCCGAATCGATCAACTCGGACAGCCTCGGATTGGAGAGTTTCAGCCAGCGCCGTTGCGTGATACCGTTGGTCTTGTTGTTGAACTTCTCCGGCATCATGTCGTAGAATGGCTTGAAGATGTCGTCTTTCAGGATTTCGGTGTGCAGCGCGGAAACGCCGTTGACCGAATGCGATCCCACGATGGCGAGTTTTGCCATCTGCACCGTCTTGACCGGTTCCTCGCGGATGATGGACATATTGCGCATACGTACCATATCGCCCGGGTAGGTTGACCACACCTGATCCATGAATCTGCGGTTGATTTCGTAAACGATCTGCAAGTGCCGCGGCAGTACGCGCTCCATCAGATCCACGCGCCACTGCTCGAGCGCTTCGGGCAGCACGGTGTGGTTGGTGTAGGCGAAGGTCTTGCGGGTGATATCCCACGCGACGTCCCACGGGATCGCGCGGTCATCGACCAGCAGCCGCATCAGTTCGGGTATCGCCAGCGCCGGATGCGTGTCGTTGAGCTGGATCGCAACCTTGTCCGGCAGGTGCCGCAGGTCGCCATGGATCTTCTCGAACCGGCGCAGGATGTCTTGCAATGTCGCGCAGACGAAGAGGTATTCCTGTTTAAGCCGCAATTCCTTGCCCTGCATGTTGTTATCGTTTGGGTAGAGCACCTTGGTGATGGTCTCCGAATAATTCTTTTCATCGACAGCCCGGATGTAGTCGCCGCTGTTGAAATATTGCAGGTTGAATTCGCGCGTCGATTTGGACGACCACAGCCGCAGGGTGTTGACCGTGTTGTTGCGGTAACCCGGGATGGGGGTGTCGTACGCCATCGCCATCACGTCCTGCGTATCGACCCAATCGACCTTCCATTTGCCGGTCGGGTCGAGGTACTGATGCAACCTGCCGTAGAACTTTACCGGATAGATGAAGTCCGGTCGCTCGATCTCCCACGGGTTGGCGTAGCGCAGCCAGTTGTCCGGTGTCTCGACCTGATAACCGTCCCAGAGTTTCTGGGAGAAGATGCCGTATTCGTAACGGATGCCGTAGCCGTAGCCGGGAAGCTGAAGACTCGCCATCGAATCGAGGAAGCATGCCGCCAGACGTCCCAGACCGCCGTTGCCGAGGCCGGCGTCCCACTCCATCTCGCGCATGTCCTCCAGCTCGAGTCCCAGGCGACTCAGTGCCTCGATGCCCTCGTTCCAGATACCGAGGTTGATCATCGCGTTGCCCAGCGTCCTGCCGGTCAGGAATTCCATGGAAAGGTAATAGACACGCTTAGCGTCTTTTTTGTAGTATTCCTGCTGGGTGCGAATCCAGCGCGCGGTCAGGCAGTCGCGAACCGCAAGCGCAAAGCTGATGAAACAGTCGTACGCGGAGGCGGAGAAGCGGTCGGAGCAAAGGCTGTAGCGCAGCCTGTCGGCGAAATCGCGAACCAGCGATTCGGCGTCCATAATATCGCCGTAGTTTTTTACCAGATGCGATAGCCGCAGCTTCTCGCGATCCAGGATGACTTCATGCAAACGATCCATAACGTTTACCCCTTTTATTGCATTTTCTATTTAATCAAAGCTGCCCGTGTCACGGTGATTTTACCCGCGTGACGCATCCGAACGAAATATATCCCAGACGATACCGGCGTTCCGCGCAAGTTCGTGCCGTCCCATACGCGATGATGGGTACCGGCGTCGAGCATCTCCGGCTCGAAAGCTCGCACCAACTCGCCGCGGACGTTGTAGATGCCGATCTCCGTCTTGCCCGGACTGGCCAGCGAAAACCGAATATTCAGATTCGGGTTGAACGGATTCGGATAGAGCGAGACCTTCGCGCCGTATTCCGGTGCGGACTGGTCGTCAACCGCAGGCTGAAGCTCGCCGAAATCGTTCATGAGATAATCCATGAAATCCCGCGCTTCCTGCTCCATCATGAAATAGAGCGGGAAGCCGAGCAGCACCAGATCGAAATCGTGCAGCCGGATACCGCATGGCTCAAGTTCCCATTCCGGATCGTCTGAAACCGAGTCGTAGGCATAGATCACGTCCGCCTTATCCATATCGACGGTATAACGGGAGACATACCCCAGCCCGTCGGTCCAGTTGGGAAGCGGCAGTCGATCCGGATCGATCGGGATATCCACGAAATCGCCCGAACCGATCGCGCCGGCGAAATCGGGACTGTTGCTGAAATTCACGCTCAGGATCCCGAAAAAGTCGTCGAGCGTCGCCGGCTGCATGGATGATGTCTTCTTGCACTGTGATATCAGCAGATTCCCACCTGCCAGCACATAATTTCTCAAGCGATACATATCGTCAACCAGTGGAAGTTGCTGGATGTCGTCAGCGTGCCAGATGATGGTCGAAAACCTGCCCATCTCGGAAAGCGGCGGCATGCCTTGCTGTCTCACATCCCAGTCGTGGTGCGGATAGTGCATCAGGATATCGTCGTAGAAGGCGTCCATATCCTCGTCGGTCGGTAGTGACCCGGTGTTGTAGTCCATCGAGTTATCCACCACGAGGATCCCCGTGTCGAACGAGTAATCGACCGGCTGCGTTACAATCGTGTTTGAGTATCGGGACACCCAGGGCATGTGCGCAGCCTGGATTTTGTAAGCATACTGCGATTCGGGATTCAGATCTTCATCAAGATACGATGTGCTTTCAACGGGATCGTCCGTGATGCGCACGAAATCGCTGTCGTTCTCGCTACGGTAGATAAGGTATCCATCGATATTCTCATCAAAATATGGTTCCCAAACCAGGCCGACCTTTCCGTCGCGGCGCGGCACTTCGCTCAGAATGGGGAGTTTCTCGGTGAATCCGCCGTCCAGCACGAAGCTGTCGGGATCCCATTCGATATCCCATCCGTAGTCCGTCAGGTGCGTCTGGAAATAATTGATTCCCGGCTCGACGAGATACGAATCGGAAATATCGCCGTATTGAAAGGGTATCTGCATGGTGAATTCGTCTCCGGCTGTCCCTTCCGATTGGATGATAAACAACGGATACTGGAATTCGGGGAATCCGGACAGCGATGTCATCACGGCGTATTCATAGCGCGGCCGTCCTTCGTTCAGATACCAGCATTCGAAGAACCAGTCCAGTTCCATCCCGGAGACCTCCTCGGCGTAGTCCCGGAACTGGTTGGTGTTGTAGTTTCCGTAGCGAAATTCGGGATCGGTCAGGATGCCGTGCATGGTATCGAAGAAGGCTTCATCGCCTATTACACCGCGCAGCATGTGCATGACCCATCCGCCCTTGGCATAGATGGTCCAGTCGAAGATGTCGTTGGCGGAGCCGTTTGGATCGCGGTAGAGGCAAGGATCGAGGTCGCTACCGGAGTCGAGAACTTCCATGTATTCGATCAGTCCTTCGGTGCCGAACTGGTGTTCTGCCCAGAGCGCTTCGGAGTATGTGGCGAAACCCTCTTTCAGCCAGACATCGTACCATCCCTCGATGGAGAGGCAATCGCCGCCCCACTGGTGGGAGAGTTCGTGCGCGACGGTGTAGGGCGCATCTTCATCGTTGATATAGCTTGCCTGAAAGGAGGTACAGGTCTGGTGTTCCATTGCCAGCGCACCGAGGTTGGTGCAAACGGCGTGACCGTATTTCTCATCCAGGAACGGGTACGGTCCGTAGATGGTGGAATAGAATGTGAGCATTTCGCCGCACTGGTTGAAAAGCTCGAGCGCGTTTTCTGATTGTTCTGGATAGACGTAATTGTCTATCGGCATGGTTTGCCCTTCCCATATAAAAGTAGAGCTGCTGAGTTCGTAGTTGGTCACGGCGAAGGAGATCAGGTACGATGTGATGGGGTGCGATTCGTGCCAATGGTCGGTTTTCGTGCCGTCGCCGTTGTCGGTCGTGCCTTGCAGGAGTCCGTTGGAGGCGGAGAGGTATTCCGTCGGATAGGTGATATAGAGATCGACGGTGTCGATTTTATCGTTGGGCGTGTCGTTGCAGGGAATCCATTTTCTGGCGCCGTGTGGCGAGCACATGGTGAAGGCGACCGGCGTTCCGGAATGGTATTCGTACTTCAGTCCGTCGCTGAGGCGGTCATCGAGAAAGCTGTGGTATTCGACTTCGATGGTGAACGTCTCGCCGGCCTGCACGGGTTCGTTCAGCGTTGCGGTGATGACGGCTGGCCAGGATGTCCACCAGAGGTTGACTCCGTTCTGCTCTATCGATTGAATGGCATAGCTATGGTCATAGTCGAAGGAGAAGTAATCGAGACTATCGATTAGCGATTCGATTTCGAGCGTGCAGATTGCTTCGAAACTTTCTGTCTCGAAATCGAGTGTGATATCGATCGTCATTTCCCTCGTGTCGTAAAAATCCATGGGGCGATTCATCTCGTTGAGCAGTTCGTTGAACTGCTTCCAGCGTTTTACTTCGCTCTCCTGTCGTTTCTGGATGATTCTCTTGAAATCGGGCATTCCGTCAGCCGCGAAGAGTGTGGATGCAATCAGGAAAAGTATCGGTACCAGTCTTTTAACGCCTTTCATACGGGCCTCCTTGTCACAATGCAGTTATACATGAGGCCTGCGAGAACAGGCAAGAAATTCTTCAGAAAAATGGTCGTTTGACTGATATTCAGTAATCATGGAGTTTTTTACTTGATCAAATCGCGGTCATCAATGAAATGTAACGTAATTTCCTTGTCGAGGATCGAACGATGAAGAACACTCCAGCGAAGGACGTAGTTGATTTGCCGACACTCGAGTTGTTGTGCACGATTGCAGATATTCCACACATTGTAATTACCGGCTCGACGAAGATCCAGGCTTTGAATCAGGCGGCGATCGAATGGATTCATACGGATGAGAAAAACCTGACCGGTAAAAAGGTGGCGAATGTTTTCCCGACCGATATCGCCGAAATGATAAAGAATATGCTCTCACAGCTTGTTGAGGAAGACACCCACCAGATCGTTCGATATGTAGCCCGGAGTAAGAACAATGTGGTACCATTGCGTATGATCGGGATTCATCCGCCAGGACAGGAAGCGATTCACTACTTCATCGTACCCATCACCGACAGAGATGAAGTGGACAAGATGGTGAACGACGAAGAAATGCGGTACCGTCTGATTTTCGAGAATACGGGAACCGCGACCTGTATGTTCGGTAACGACGGCATCATCACGCGATGCAACCTCAAGTTCGAGGAGCTTGTCGGCTTTCCGAGGGAGCAGATCGAAGGTAACAAACAGCTCGAGGATTTTATCGTTCCCGAAGATTTTATTCGGCTCTCCGGCTACCATCGACAGCGCTCGGATAAGAAAGGCGATCCGCCTACTGAATACGAGTTCGATATCTACAATCGCAAGGGAGAAATCCGGCATCTCCTCATGAAAATCAGCATCGATCCCAAGACGATGGAACGCATCGCGTCCCTGATCGATATCACGGATTGGGTGGTTGGCGAGAGGCTCCTGAAAGAACAGAAGATATTCTATGAAAATATCATACAGCAGCTCCCGGTTGGCGTTCTGGTCAAGGATATCGAGAACGAATTTCGATTCATGGTTTGGAATCGGGTAATGGAAAAAATCACCGGATTATCCTCAAAGGAAACGCTCGGAAAAAGGGATTTCGATGTGACTGCCCTGGCAGAACTGGCGAACTCGTATCTTTACGATGATCTCGAGACGATCGAAAAGCGCGTCTTCAAGGAAATCGATGAAGAATATATCGATACCGGAAGAAAAACATCCTGGGTGCACACGAAAAAGGGCCCTATCTTCGATGAGACTGGAAAGGCACGCTATATATTGGGGATTCTGGAAGATATCACGTTGAAAAGGTTATCCGAAAATATGCTGCGAATCAAGGATGCCGCAATCGATTCATCGCCAAGCAGTATCGCGATCGTCGATATGAACGGAATCTTCACGTACGTGAATAATGCCGTGCTCAAGCTGCTTGATGTCGAAAGTCAGATGAAGCTGATTGGCAAGCATGTTCGCGATATCTTCGGTGATGAGAACGATATGGATGAAGTTCTCCACAATATCATGGAATACGGATTCTGGAATGGCGATCTCTTCTTCAGGGATTCAACGAGCACGAAAAGAATCATTGCAATCACCTCATCACTGGTGAAGGACAGAGACGGTAATCCTATCAGCGTGATCGGTATCGGAAGTGATATCACAGAGCGAAAAAATCTGGCTGAAGAGCAGATCCGGCTGCAGAAACTCGATTCACTGGGCATCCTCGCGGGAGGCATTGCGCATGACTTCAACAACCTGCTCCTGATCATGCAGGGCAACATCGAGATGGTCATGATGAATCTTGCCGAGTCGAGTCAGGATTTCGAAAATCTTCAAGAAACGACGTTGGCGATTCGTCGGGCGAAATCGCTAACAAACCAGCTCCTTACTTTCTCCAAGGGTGGCGCGCCGATCCTCGAATCGACATCATTGGACAGCATTATCAAGGAATCCGCACACTTCGTATTGCGGGGATCCAGAACTGTCTGCAACTTCGAGCACCCAAATGATCTGAACAACGTAATCGCCGATAGAAACCAGCTCAGCCAGGTCATTCAAAACATCGTGCTGAACGCCAGCATGGCGATGCCGAACGGAGGAACGGTTCGGATTACGGCAGACAATGTTCAGAGGAATTGCCAGAACATTGAAGGTTTGGAGGCACCTGACGAGCTTCGCGATTACGTCCATATCAGAATTACCGATCATGGACATGGCATTTCGGAAGAAAACCTTGCTCGAATATTCGATCCGTATTTTACGACGCGTGAAACCGGACACGGACTTGGCCTCGCAGTCGTGCACTCGATCATCCGAAAGCACAAGGGGAAGATCACGGTCTGCTCTGAGGAGGGAAAGTTCACAACGTTCGATATTTGTTTGCCTGCTTCAAAAGAAAAGGAAGAGGAGGATCCAGGTTCGATGCATACAGTTATCAGCTGGTCGGGAAAAATCCTTGCAGTGGACGACCAGAAAGAGATTTGCGACATGCTCAAGAGACTTGGAAAGCATCTCGGGTATCGGATCGATACAGCGTTGTCCGGTGCTCGGGCTACCGAGTTGTTCACGGAGGCGTTTGGCTCCGACGAACCATATAAATTACTTCTGCTCGATCTCACCATCCCCGGCGAGAAAGGCGGAGTAGAAATCCTAAAGGACCTGCGTCAGATCGATCCCGATATCAAAGCAGTTGCGACAACCGGGTATTCGGAAATACGTGTAGTCGGCGATCTCAAGAATGCCGGTTTCGACGATGTCATCATGAAACCCTATAACGTGCAGAAGCTCAGCCGGATTCTGGAAAACCTCATGAATCCATCCTCAACGGAAGACGATTCTTGAAGCCCTCAACCTGGATAGCCACCCGTTACCCGGTCAATCTGACCGGCATTCTGGCAATGCTCGGAATATCGCTGGGCGTTTTTGCGCTATTGGTCGTATCCTCGGTGATGAACGGCTTCGAACGATATATGCGCTCGAAGGTGATCGGATTTAAATCGGATATCCGTGTCAGCGACGCCGATTATCGACCGATGAAAGATTGGGAATCGTTTATCGGAAAGATCGAATCGGTGCGGGACGTGGAAGGCGTGTCTCCTGTATGCAGGAACGAGCTTCTGATCCAGCATCGGGACAAGGTTGGCGCTATTCGTTGCATCGGAATCGATTTCGACAGGCACATGGCGGTCACGGATCTGAAGGAGCAGATTCTCATCGGGGATCCGGATCGCGCCGCCCTCGAGGAGGACGGGATTCTTCTGGGTATGGATATGTCGCTCGATCTGCGGGTGACGGTCGGCGAAGAGGTACGGCTCTCCACACCGCTGGGAATGGAGCCGGGTCCGTTCGGACTGCTGCCGCGTTCGCGCACTTTCCGGGTGGTGGGACTTCTGCGAACCGGTATGCCCGATTACGACAAACTTTACGGCATGATCTCGCTGAAGAACGCCCGGTACTTCCTGGGCTACGAAAACGAGATCGATCGCCTGGAAATCAGGAGCAGGATACCCGATCGCGCCATGCGTACCGCCGAAGAGATTTCCCATCTGATCGGTAACGGATATGTGGTGGAGGATTGGAGCCGGTTCGAGAAGAACCTTTTCACCGCGATTCGCATCGAGAAGATCGTCATGTTCACCGTGCTGAGTCTGATGTTCGTGATCGTGGCGCTGAATATCACCGGCAGCTTTCTCAAGACGGTCGTCGAGAAACGCAAGGAATTGGGCATTCTGAAGGCGATTGGCATGAGTAACCGGGATGTGATCGGCATCTTCACCCGCAGCAGCATGATAATCAGTGTGCTCGGGATTGTTCTGGGCTACATTACTGCGGTCGGGCTTCTGCTATCGCAAAAAGCGTGGCAATGGGTACAGATACCTGTTCCCGGCTTTCCGCTCCATTCAGTTCCGGTCGAATTCCGGGCGTCCGATCTGGTTCTGGTACCGGCGATCGCGTTCCTCATGGCGATCCTGGCAAGTATCTATCCCGCGTCGCGCACAACGAAATACAAGCCGGTCGATCTGATACACGACAGGAAATAATAGCCTCTTCAATTAAAATCCCAACTTCCGAACGTACCGAGTGAACGAAGCTCTTCTGAATATTGGAAGGACGATAGATTTCAGCCTATTGGGGATTCCGGATTATCAGCAAGCTGAAAACATGAATCCCCTACGCGCCTAATATCTGTCATCCCTGCGGGATTGTTATTGTGAAATCCATTCTACCCACCAGGTTTGCAACAGAGCAAAAAAAGGGCAACCGCATTCGGTTGCCCAACAAGATATCGTTTATTATCTACTTATTCACCTTGAATGTGGCGTCGCCTTTTTCGATGAATGCAACTATCTGATTTGCTGCGGCGAGACCGGCGTTGATATTCGCTTCGTTGGTCTGCGCGCCCATCTTTTTCGGCGTGAAATAGCAACGGTCTGGATACTTCTCGAGCAGTTCGCCGGCGATGGAGGGGGCGATATCGGAGACGTACTTGAGATCGGTACGTTTTCCCATGATATCGAGAAGCGCGGCTTCATCCACAACTTCCTTGCGAGCCGTGTTGACGATGCATGCGCCTTCCTTCATCATGCTCATAAGCTGGTAGTTAACCATGCCTCGGGTCGCTTCGATGAGCGGAAGGTTCAGTGAAATGTAATCGCAGGAGGAATACATCTCTTCGACAGTCTTCATCGGGGTGACGTTATCCTTTTCCATCTTCTCGGCGGTGATAAACGGATCGAGGGCACAGACTTCCATATCGAAACCTATCGCGATACGGGCGATGTTCACGCCGACATGACCGTAGGCGTGGATACCCAGTCGCTTACCCTTCAGCTCGGTTCCCGACTTGCCGTTGAACTTGCCGCGCGCGATATAGACCATCATACCCAGCGCCAGTTCGGCGACGGCGTTGGAGTTCTGACCGGGCGTGTTCATGACGGTAACGCCCTTTTCGGTAGCGGCTGCGAGATCGACGTTGTCGTAGCCGGCGCCTGCGCGAACCACGATCTTCAGATTCTGTGCCGCGGCGATGACTTCTGCTGTGACCTTGTCGCTGCGAATAATCAGCGCATCGACATCCTTGACCGCCTCCAGAAGTTCGGATTTATCGGTATATTTTTCAAGCAGAACTAATTGATACCCCGCCTTTTCGCATATTTCACGAATACCGTTCACTGCAACAGGCGCAAATGGTTTCTCGGTTGCCACTAATACTTTCATGGTTCCTCCAGTTACTATTGATTTGCGCTATTTCTGTTCACGTGCCGAGAATGGTCAAGGATATTTCATCATCGATTATTTCTTGATATCGTTTCCCTCAATATTATATCATGTCGATATCGTGATGGGGGTGTTTTCGCTGAATTCCTACGTTTTTTTTGGCATTGCTCTTGCAAATGTTATATGGAAAAAGAAGGGATATGCAAATGAAAAACAGGATATGGTTCCACAAATTCACGGCTATTTCGATTCTGCTGATTATCTGGTCAGCCACCCTGTACGCCGATGTGAAGAGAAGGATCGTCGTATTCGGCTCATCCGTCGCTGCCGGCTGGGTCACCAGCTATAATGAACAGTACGACATGCAGAACGGCTATGCGTACCGGCTCCGGCGCAATCTCGGCGACTGTGAGGTGATCGTCAACTGCGTCCCGGGCGACAACACGCAATCATCACTCCGCAGGATTCAAGAGGATCTGCTCGACCTGAAGCCGGACTACGCGCTGATCGGGCTCGCCATGGCGAACGAAGGACTCGGCAGAGCGCCGGTCGATTCGGTGACCGCACACTACCGCAAGGGATTGAAGAAGATCATCGCCCTATGCCGGGAGAGCGGTATCGAGCCGATCGTTGGTCTGTGCTATCCCAACGACAGCTTCAACGAGGACGACTACGCCGCGGTTCGAGCAATGAATATCGAGGTCGCGCAATGGGATGTCCCGACGATCAACTTCCTTGGCGCGCTCGACGACGGTCACTGCCACTTCCCCGAAGGCACAACGTACGAAGGGGATCACCCGGAGAATCTCGGCCACGAGGAGATGTTCTACGCGATCGAACCGCAGATGTTCCGCGTCAGCCCGGCGTGGAACCGGAGGGCGCTGAATCCCGCCATGGGGAAAGAGTACCGCGACGGGCAGAAGGATTTCAGCTATACACCCGATTGCATGATGCACAGCTTCACGTTTACGTTCGACTGCGAGGTGATGAGCGGTGTCCATCAAGCGATCATCGAAGGCGTTCAGGGCTATCTGTTGCTTTCGTGGGATCGAAGCGGACTGGATATCCAGTGGAACGACAAGCAATACACGCGTGTCGCTGCATTCGATAGGAAAGAGCCGATTCGGATCACGGTCTCCCAATACTATCTCGACGAAAGAATCGAGGTCTATGCGAACGACAGGAAGGTCAGGACGATCGAGGCACGAACCGAGCCGCTGGCTTTCACGTTGCGTGCTGGAGACGGCGTCCGATACGCCAACGCGGGTGTCTATCGCTCCGCGATGAATCGGGAAGAAATCGAGAAGCTGTGTGATGGAACGATTCTGAACGGAAGCCTGTGCGCGTGGAGCAATTTCGTCCTCGAAGATTCGGGCAGGCAGTACCACAACGCGGTGCCGTGGAATGAGATCGACGCCGGCGTCCGAGCCGATTCGGGGAAGAAAGACGCATTGAGAGAGCAATACCTCGTTGCTCGTGAAGCGCGCGCGAGCCAGCCCGTGTTTCCCGAAAAGACCTTCATCACGCTTTCCGGGAGCGAACTGATGGAATATGTCGGCGAGTACGAGATTTCTGCCGACGACCACATGGAACTGAAGGTGGTCGATGGCGAGCTTAGGCTGTTCGATCACGGGCAGTCCATCGCGCTTCGGGCAGAATCGAGAGACCACTTCTTCGTCAAAGCTCCCTATACGTTCCTCGTGGATTTCGAAAGGGTGGGTAGCGTTATTACACAAATGACCATCACCGTGATGGGTAACCAGTTGAGTGCGAATCGCTGCGAATAGGGAGCGCTAACGTTCGATAATTAGTTATCGTTTCGTTGAGTTTCGATGTGGATTTTCTATAATGCCGAGAAAGTTCTTGGCATCGAAATTATTGACTTGACATGTTAAACGATTGATGGGTTTTATGTGAAGAAATACTGGAGGATATCATGAAGCAACTACTGGCTATAGTGATGCTCATCCTATTGTTGGCTTGTGTCCCACGGCGTGTTGTAGTACTGTGGAATGATTTGGATAAAACGAATCGGGAAGAGGTTGGAAATTTTATCGAGATGTTTCCGAATCATCAACCAGCTTGGGTTTGTCTTGATTCTCTTCGCTGGAAAGAAGCGTGTGACGAAAACAGTTACAATTCCTATCGACGGTATATTGACAAGTCGAAAACCTGGCTTCTGGAATTGGGTAAAAGCAAGATGTAAATACGAGTTCATTCGATTCTGCTTTGGCAAGATATCTGGCTATGGAACAAAACCCTTCAATGTTATCCTTTGGATGTTAACCATCTGGCTTGGGTTTGCATTTTTTTATCTTTTCCGGATAATTATATATAATGAGCTGCTCGACAAGCCATCGGAGTATTGTGTATGTAAAATCACTTCACTAATTTCAAATCATCAGTTTGAATTTGGCGTTGACTATCTCTGTCAAGTTGGGTATTCCCTATATTATAGTGCAATAACATTTCTGACAATTGGGTACGGAGATATCTATCCCAGTTCACCGGCTTTACGTATTGCGAGCGGTATCGAGGGCTTCCTTGGGCTGTTCCTGATGGCGGTGTTTACGGTGTCGTTCATGCGGAAGGTGCTGCGGTAGGGTGCGTGTCGTCCTTCGACTACGCTCAGGATGACACAAGAAGTGAACGCCACTCGGTGATCAGCGCCCACAAAATCCACAAGAAACCACCCATTGATAAAATAACGTTCCTTCTCCCGCTTGCGGGAGAAGGACAGGATGAGGGTCTCTATCGTATCATCTGCAACCTGACAATGCGGAACCGTCCCGTCTGGTCGCGCGGGACACCGAACACCCGATCGAGAATCTCGAACACGCTGATGCCGGAAAGCAGTTTCACGATGGTCAGCTTGCCGTCCTTCCACTCGATCGACTCGATCATCGACTTGATATCGACCGTCTTCGTCTTGCCCTTGCGGGTGCGGTCGTAGAGGAACTCGGTCATATGATTGTAGGCTGCGAGCTTTTCGGGGAAGATCGAGTGCATGGATCCGGGCGGCGTGACCTCGACAAGCTCCTGCCGGTAGAAGTCCATGGCTCGTTGCGCGCGGGTCGGCACCGACTCGATGCGGACGAATCCGAGCGCGTCCGGCATGGCCTTTTGTAGCGCACTTGCGATATCCTTCAGCGACATCATGTCGTTGAGCGCGAAATCGATGTACTCGCAAAAACTCTCCACGCCAACCGGTAACGGTGGTCCCAGCGCGACTCTCGGGTGCGGATTGAAGCCCTCGGTATGCGCGATGGGCAGTCCGCTGCTCCTGAGCACGCGCTGAAACATGCGCAGCAGGTCGAGGTGTCCGACGAATCGCGTGTCGCCTGTCTGCTCGTACCACAGCCGATAGAACTCCGGCGCAAGTGCTTCCGCCGCAACCGATTTCGGTGACGAAGGCAGATCGACGCTCTTCGAATAGACCGGCTTCACGTCCTTGTCGCAGACGCCGCAGTTGTAGCAGCCGATCTCGCGGCAATCACCGGTGGTAATTTCCTCCGATGCGCGTTGCCATTCATCCTTGAAAAACTGTCTGTCGAGTCGAAGATCGATGAAGTCCCAGGGCAGCTTTGCATCGAGCGGAATCGCATCCAGAAACCGTTTACTGCCTTGTTTATCGAAGATACGCATCCAGCGGTCGGTGTCCTCCATCTCGGTCCAGCCGTCGAATATGGCGCCTTCCCGGTAGGCTTCCAGAATCGTGTCGCCCAGGCTCACGTCACCGCGCGAGAGGATGCCCTCCAGGATCGACGACTCCACCTCCGGGTACTTCGTGCGGACGTTCTTATAGGGTCTGAGCGCGTGCTTGACCAGCATGATGCGGCGGAGAAGCTCTTCCGGCGGTTGCATTTGCGCCCACTGGAACGGCGTGAACGGTTTTGGCACGAAAGGCGAGAGCGATATATTGATCTTGAGGCGTCTGCGGGAAAGAGCGTTGATCTTCTCGACCACATCTACGATCCCCATCACGTCGTCGTCCGTCTCGAAGGGCAGACCGATCATGAAGTAGAGTTTGATCAGCTTCCAGCCGTTGTCGAGTGCGATTCGGCATCCGTGCAGGATTTCTTCTTCGGTGATATTCTTGTTGATGATATCTCGAAGCCGCTGGGTGCCGGCTTCGGGCGCAATGGTGAGTCCTGCGGCACCGATGAAATTCATAAGGCGAATGAGCTTTTCGTCGAGCGTATCGACCCGCAGCGAGGGCAGCGAAAGCGATGTGGTGCGGTCGCCAAGCCCTTCGTAGAGCGCCGGCATCAGTTCTCGTATGCAGGTGTAGTCCGATGACGAAAGCGACGAGAGCCCCGCCTCTTCCCAACCGTAGGTCTCCACTTCGCGCACCAGGCGTTCCAGTATCGCATCGGGCGATTTCTCCCGCACCGGACGGTAGAAGAATCCGGCGTGGCAAAATCGGCATCCCCTGGTACATCCGCGCATGATCTCTTCCACATAGCGGTCGTGCGCTGGCTGGAGCCACGGGATCAACTGGTCGTTGTGCAGCAGACTCGAGTCGCTGAATCCGGTGAACTTCGCCGCCTCCACGGGCATCGATTGTTCCCTTAGCGACGGCACATAGACCGACGGGATCGACGCCAGCATTTTCAGCCGCTCCACTCTTCCGTCCGTTCGTTTCAAGGTATCTGCGATCGTTGCGATTACCTCTTCCGCTTCACCGATCACGATGGCGTCGAAGAAGCGCGACATCGGCTCCGGGTTGCTCAGCGAGGGCCCGCCGCCCAGGATGATGGGATCCTCGTCCGCTCGTTCGGCGGCTATCAGTGGGATTTCCGCCAGGTCGAGCATGTAGAGCACGTTGGTGAAGGTCAGCTCACTTTGCAGCGTGAACCCGATCACGTCGAAATGCTTGAGCGCCACGCGACTTTCCACGCCGAATAGCGGAATCCGTTCTTTACGGAGCAATTCGGCAAAATCCAGCCAGGGCGCGTAACAGCGGTCGCAGGTGACGTCGGGAATGTCGTTGAGAATCGAGTACAATATCTTCAGTCCGAGGTGGGAAAAGCCAACCTCGTATGCGTCGGGAAACGCCATACAGAAGTTGAGCGAATCGTCGGTGGGCGTCTTCTTGCGGGTGTTCACTTCGTGATCGATGTAGCGCGCCGGCTTTTCCACGGACGGAAGCAGATAGGAGAAATCTACAGTTGGAAGATTCATGAGATACCCAGTTTGTGTGCGTGTTATTCTTTGTGGTTGAACGTGCTTTCCTCTCCTTCGAAGAGGATCTGATCGACATAATCGATCGTGTCGCGAAGCGCGTCCTTGTCGAGAACTACCTGCTGTTCTTGAACCGGTTCAGGTTGTTGCGTTGTGGCTGGTTCGGGTTCATCGTTATCCTGCTTGGGGTCGGGCTCCGGCTGCTGTTCGACTTGTTCTGTGGAAACCTCTTCAAGCTGCTTGCCCATCGAGAAATCCAGCAGACCTTTTTTATATAGTTGGACAACGACGATGGTCAGAATCACGACTACAACGATGAGGAACAGGATGGATAAGATGTTGCCGGGCAGCAGGAGCTTCCTTCGATCACGAGACTTGCGATGCAATGGTTTCATCTCGAAATCGTCGGAATCGTAGTATTGCTCGAACATGGCCATGACTTTCTCGACATTCGCACCAACAGCCTTCGCGTATGTCGCCAGCATGACTTTCGCATAACCAAAGCCACCGATCGGAGAAAAATCGTCCTTCTCGATGCACTCGAGAAAAGCGATTTTGATACGGGTGGTGTCCGAGACATCGTCTATCGACAGATTCTTAGCTTCCCGCGCCTCTTTCAGGTATTTTCCGATCGTATCCATGGCATCCTCTGCACCTTTACAAAATCGAAATACATTTTAGCATTATTCCTTCATCAAGAAAGATTTCTGAACGCTTATGTTGTCAAGAAGAAATGGCGATGGGCATCAACTTCCGGGGATCGGTGCAAAGGGTCTGTGAAATTGTCAAATTCGATCACGAAAATGTCAAATGAATCGGAATCATGTTTTCCGACGGGCTTCCGGAGCGGGAAAAAGGTTCACGAAAATGTCAAAAAAGGTCACGGAAATGACAAATTGGATCACCGAAAATTTCAAACGATTGGCTTGCAGTTGGATACAAAGCAGCGGTTCATGGGTAAACGCACGTATCGTATTCAATGCCAATGAAATGCACAACGACGTAATCGGTGGTTTTTCGCACATTCTTCCCTCAATTCCTGATAGCCACCAGCCGGTACTTGAGTGCCGTCGCCGCACCCTTTGCCCCAAGACCCACCATTACCTTGACCACCCCATGAGCCAGCGAGACCTCGCCGATAAACAGCGTAAGGTCGCACATCGGGATGAGCAGCACCAGCGGCTCGACGTCGTAGGTCTCCTCGAGGCTGTGGACGGCGTACTTGTCCGAGCCGATGGTGGCCGGGGTTCTACCGGTGGTCTCGCCCCTGCCGTCGGTCTCACACTGGACTTCCGCGCTCAGGTTGCTCAGGCACACGCAGGACGGCGTTAGCTGCTTGGAGCTGATAGCGCCGGATTCCAGCTTGTCCTCGCTGACCGCCTCGTCGAGGATGGCGTCGCGGGTGACAGCGTCCTTCTGCAAGCCCAAGGCGTCGATGGGGCCGATGATGCAGGTCTTGCCGCTGAAGCTGCCGTTCTAGTCGTCCTTGACCCAAGGGGCCAGGGCCTTGATATAGTCACGGGCGCTCCAGGCATCCTTCTCAATCTATCACCATCATCCTTGAGCATAAAACAGGAATACCCCCAGAAAGATTTAGGCAAAAGCTGGAGACATGTTATTATTAGCGGATTTGAGAAGAAATAGATTGTGAAAAAAGGCTCCTTCGCCAAAATAGTTTCGACCAAAAAACTAACAAAGGAGCCAATATGCAAGGAAAATTTCACAATTTCATGCGCAAGTACAAGGCGGAACTCAGTGTTCCACGCTTCAACTTCTTGAAACAAATGACGAAAGGTATTCTCGCCAGTCAAAGCGTAATTGTACGCCAAGCAGCCCGTTCGCTACACGAGCAGATTCCATTGCGTAAGACCAGTGAACGCTTATACCGACATCTCGATCAAAAAGATTTAGCATCGGATATCCATGATATTCTATTAGCTTCGCAAAGTCGTCGGCTCGAACGCGACAGCCTGATCTTTATCGACGAAAGCGATATTGTCAAACCCTATGCCACTCGCATGGAAGGTCTGGAAAAGATACGCGACGCCAGTGCCAACAAGACAGAGTCAGGCTTTCACTTGATCAATGCTGTCGCCCTGGTCGGGACGCCTTCAAATCATTCGATTGTTCCGCTTTGCAGCAAGATATACAGTAGCAAGAGCGAGCATGATACCCGTTCAACGGTTACACGTGATCAAATCGATGAAATAACGATCCATAGCAACAATCGTGGCGTTTTCGTGTTGGATCGATGGTACGATATTCGTTCGTTGATCGGACATTTCCACGCCAATGGAAACTCGTTCATTATTCGCAGTAAAGGTACGCGCAATTTGATAGACGAGGATGATGAAGAAAAAGACTTTCTCCGTGTCTGCAAGTCAGTGAAATTGACCATGGATTTTGGGAATGCGGGACATCATTTCCGCGTTGGATTGAAACGTGTCAAGATACGCTTGAATCCGCATCCCGTGCAGAATCCGGAGACCGTGGAAGTGTGGCTTGTGATCCCACGATACCACGATGGAAAAGAGGGCGGTTTCTTTTACTGTTTGTGCGACTTTCCGGGGCGTGACTGGGACGCAAGAAAGATCGTCGAGTTCACACTCACAAGTTACCGTGCGCGGTGGAAAATCGAAGAAATGCACCGGCAACTCAAGCAAGATTTCGGATGGGAGCAAATTCGCCTTTTGCAGTATCACAGGCTGAAAAACTTGAATGCGATATTCTGGCTGG
This sequence comes from Cloacimonadales bacterium (SeqCode), assembly GCA_963666875.2. GTDB lineage: Bacteria > Cloacimonadota > Cloacimonadia > Cloacimonadales > JAIOQZ01. The sequence continues at coordinate 193,786 of CAXXPU010000017.1, read as the reverse complement.
CAGTAACTTTCCTTTACTCGATGATTACGGATGTGCCCGGATTACAATCGATTATGATGTCGGCATTTATCGAACGAAAAAGTGACTGGAAGCGCCGTGGATTCGGTATTTACTACAGGTTAACCTACGTCATTTCGGAGTGTTTCCGATGGTTTGACTGGTACTGGATAAAACCCGATAAAGGAAGGTGGAAAGAGCAATTACAGCTCAAGGTCAAATTCGAATAAAAAATTGGGGGTATTCCTGGTAGGTGGTATTAATTATATTGACAGATAATTGACTTCATTCCATAGTGTTGAAAGGGAGTAGTCATGAGAAAAGTAGAATCTTGCATAATCCTGTTTTTACTGTCCCCAGTTTTCGTTTTTGCTTTTTCAGACGCACCCAAAGGCCTTTGGACATGGATCGGTATTGCAGGCAGCGTGGGACTGCTGTTGTTTGTTATGGCTATGATGTATAGAGATATTCGATCTGATAATGGTGAACGAAAAAGCAGAAAACGTATTGGCTACAAGAAAAGAAAAAATGATGGGATTTCCAATTTTTTTATGGGCAATGAGCAGTTAAACAAGGGCAATCCCCAAATGGCATTGTTCTTATATCTTCGTGAGCTTGAAGACGTGACAAATCTTGCAATACTATCGAGCATCGTATATAATATTGGGGTTGTTTTCGATAATATCGGTAAGTTTAATTTCGCGGAAATGTGTTATTTGTTTAGCGTGTCTTTGCTGCATGAGCATGGAAAAAACAGCAGAAAATCGATCAAAAACGCAATAAAAGATAACTATAATAATCTTGCTAGTTTATATAATGATTTAGGAGAGTATGAGCTTTCGCAGCTTTATCTCGATATACGCGATGGAATTTCTGAAGACAGCATAATACAACATTATGATTTTATGCTCTCACAAGATTTCTTAGAGGAATTCATTGTGTTGACTGAAGGAATGAAGCTGTATAAATCAGAAGAGATAGAATTCGAAGAACTTTACGAGATCGACAGAGTTTTGAGTAAATTTGATCCTGAGGGGCATGGGTATATAGCCGTGGTGAGCCACTACAACCTAGCAGTGCACTATGCTAAGTCGAGGAATGTATTAATCGTTGATCATTTACCTATTCTGAAAACAGAGTTAGAAGCGATGCAAAGGGAATATCCTAAGTGCAATGAAATGCTTGCCAGTCTTAATGATTTAATGCTCCTCACTTCTTTGGAGACAGTTTGCAGTAGCATTAAGTTAACGGACATTAGTGATGGTCAGGAGGTAAAGGAGTCTGGAAATCTATTCATAGAGATGAGTAGCGAACAAGCGTTTCCCTGGTTCTATAGATCTGCAAAGAATGGCGATTCAAACGCTCAATTTATGTTGGGATATCTCTATTTACTCGGAAAAGGCGTTGAAAGAGATATACATTCTGCCAAGATATGGTTGACCAAAGCAGCAAATCAGGGTGACAGTGATGCACAAAAGATTCTTGAAGATATTTCACAATCAAGCGATCCCGAAGCCCTGTCATAACGGATTGATGGTAGTGTTTATCAGGACAAAACATCATGTTTGTCATTATGATGGAAAATATTAATAATGAAGACTGTGGAGACATGCACAGCTGTCCTAAATAACTCCGGGACGGATATTGGACGCATTTAGGACGCCGTTATAGCGCGATCTCGATTTTCAACTCAAAAACAGCCCCTAAACTTGTTAATCCTCCCTTTTTTACGTTTCTTCCGATGATCATGCTGTCCCAAACGCCAAATGAAGCTGCTGATCGGGTGGCAGTTCTGGTTTGATAAACGGATCATCAATCCACAACCATAAGTTCTTGTGGGTGAAAAGGTTCATGCGCAGAAGCGCCACCAGGTTGGACATCGACCAATCCTCCGTCGATTTGAATCGGAGAAATTTCAGCAGCAGAATGGTGATCATTGCTGTCCAAAACTGGATCATGACCGCATTGACACTGGTTCCGTAGAAGGTCTTGATTTGAAGGTTCTGCTGGCGGTCGCTTCGCGATCCGCAAAAAGCCGTTTCCGGAACGGAAACGCGACTGGTCTTGAAGAAACTCTCGATCTGCCAGCGTTCCTTGTAGATCGCGCCGATCGTGGCCGCCGGCAGATTCAACTGGTTGGTCAGTAGCGAGATTTCCCGCTCGTTTTCAGCGCCCCACACGACCACATGCCGAAGCAGACTGGGGCAGTCTTTGCGGGACTTGGGAGACGTGAGCCGGATCGTCTCATCGATGCGGATATTGCCTTCGCACGACCTCGTCTCGACCACCTCGTAGCGCGCTTTTTCCTTCAGTCGAGTCACGAACCAGACGCGTCGTAGCGTCCACTGATGGAACTGGGCGTAGTCGATGTAGACTTTGTCGATGGCGACCACGGTGTCCGGTTGCAGCGGCACCATCCGCGCGATCCGGGATTCGTGGACAGCGCCCTCGGTAATGTGCACGAACGCAGGAAGATAGCCGTCGTGGTCGAGCATCAGGTGAAGCTTGATCGCGCCCTTCGCCGTGGTGTATCGCGCCCAGTCGTAGATGCTCAGGCAGAGCCCGATCAAGCTGGCGTCCAGGCTGTAGAGTTTGAAGGGCAGACGAAATTTGCGCTTTCCTCTCGGGCAAATCGCGCGGCATTGATCCAGCGTATCCCAGAATATCGATTCGAAAAGCTCGACGGTTCCCTTCGCGTTGCGGTAGGCAAGGTTCGACTTGCTGGGGGCGCGATTCATGCCCAGATGGCTCAGTTTGCCCTCGCAGCTCCGCAAGCCGTTGGTGATTTCCCGCAGGGATTTTGACTGCGAAAATTGCGCGAACAGCATGCTGACAATGTGATCCCACCACGATGCCGATGACTCCCGCCACGGGGTTGATGGCGACCTTGAGCGCGTTGATGGCGACTGTCAGCCCGGTGATGACCGAGGTCACGCTCACGATGGTGGGGATGGCGACGGCGAGGCCGGTCACGAACCCGCGCATCACCGGCGAGAGGTTGTTGAACCAGGTGAAGAGGTTCTTGATACCCGTCAGCAGCAGCCCGACGCCCACCTGGATGAATCCGCCATAGAACCCGATTCCGATGAAGAGTAGGCTCTCCGCCCAGGCTGGAAAATTTCGCAAGGTTTGGGCCATCCTATGCGGACGAATCATGAGAAGAACGATGCCGATGAGGATGAAAGCAAGGATGATCTCGAACGTGCGGCTACTGATGTAAACCGCCCACATCGTGCCCAGGAGAGAGTCGATGATCGCCGAGATTTGAATATGCCACCGCCCCTTGATCTCGATGAGATTCCGTTTACGAAAGTGATGTACGCTTGAAATATTTTGCGCGAGTACTGCGATCCGGTTGGTTGCATTGGCGACATTGGCTCCATACCGATCAGTGTTATCAGCACAGGAAGCACGAGCACAGATCCGCCACCCGCGAGCGTATTGATGAATCCAGCGATTCCACCGGCCAGTAATAGCATGAAGTATATGAGTATTGAATGCTCGTTTATGCCGAACAAAATGATTGAAATTGCGACTTGTGGCAAGGAATATTTTAAATCATCACCCTTTGGAGTATCGTGCACTATTCGATACTCCGCCTTGGTAAAGCGCCTTTTTCAAATTTAATAGGTTTCTGATCCCGAACGGAAAATCAGGCTGAACGATGCGCCAGAGATTTTGCTTGACCTGAAGACGGATACATCGATCAATTCGAAAAGAAACGGGTGTATCACAATTTAGCCGTTCATATTTTTTTGAGCCCTGTGCGCCAGATAAGGATTGTAATGATACGGAGAATAATAAATGGATAAAAAAACAGAGATGATATGGGTAGCCGTAATTGAAGAATGCCGTCGTTCGTTGAACTCCGACCCCGGAAATTGTATGACATCCGCGCGAGAGATTCTCGGGCAAGCGACATCCACCGGCAATAGGGAATTGGAGATCCAAGCCCTTTATACTCTCGGCGAGTGCGAATTTCTGCAAGAAGATTACACTGCCTGCCTCGAATGGCTGAACAAGGTCATAGACAACGAGGAAAAGTGGAAAGACGATCCCCTGTTTGAAAAGACCTTGCGATTGGCCGGTCAATCATACTGGGAAACCGGGAGTATCGACCTGACCCTCGACATCTACACCCGAATCGTAGCGATACAGGGCGAAGACACCGACACAGTTCTCCGCGCGCGCGATCTGACAAACATCGGCGTGCTGAAAATGAGGCAAGGCAACTATCGAGACAGCATCGTCTCAAGCGAAAAAGCGATCCGGCTTTTTCAGGAACTCAAGGACGATAACGGCATGGGATTCTCCCTGGGAAACCTGGGCAACTGCCACTTCAAGCTTGGCCAATACGATAAAGCGCTGGAATACCAGAGGCTGGCCGAGGACATCGCGAGGAAAACCGGAGCGCTCTCGTTCCTGGGGCGCACAATGAACTCCATCTCCGCCATCCTGCTCAAGCTCGGACGCTTCGAGGAAGCGCTGGAAGCCGGTCAGCAGGCCATGAAAGTCAAGGAACAGATAAACGAAAACATCGATGGATGCCTGACGAATCTGGGAATCATCTGCAAGAACTGGAACAACACGGAGCGTGCCCTCGAATACTTCCACATGGCGTTGGAGGCTTTCCGAGACCGGGGTGATCGCTCGAACATGGCCATGCTGTACAACAACATCGGCAACCTCTGCCTCGATGCGGAGGATTACGAGAACGCCTTGAGCCACTTCAACCAGGCTCTCTCCCTGTGGCGAGAACTCCATGACAAGGCGGGAACGATGTCGGCGCTGAGCAACATCGGCATTACCTGCATGCAGCTCCCCGAATCGTCCGATAAGGCGGAAAGCTGCCTGGCGGAAGCCCTGCGGCTGGCGCGTGAACTCGGGAAAATGGACATGATCGCATCCACCCTGGCTTCGCTTGTGGAAATCGACATTGCGCGGGGAAACCTCGCCCTGGCGCAGGATAAGTATCGTGAGTGCCGCGAACTGCTCGATTGTAGTGATGCATACGAATTAAAGCTGGAATTATACCAGACAGGCGTGGACTTGTACCGCGCGCTGGGCGAATATTCTTCCGCACTCGATTTATACGGTGAATACGTCACCCTGAAAGACCAGGTTTTCACCAAGGAAAATCAGCGGCAGATATCGGAGATGCAGACCCGGTTCGAGACGGAACGCAAGGAGAAAGAGGCGGAAATCTATCGCCTCAAGTCCATCGAACTCGCAGAGAAAAACCGGCAGATTCAGGCACAGAAGGATGCGCTGGAAAAAACGCTGGAAGACCTCGAGAAGAGCGAGATAAAATACAATCTCGTAGCCGAAGAGCTGAAAAAAACCATCAGCATCGATCTGGTGGGAGAGCACAACAGCATTCGCAAGATCACGGAGTTGATTTCCATTGTCGCCAAGTCTGACACCACCAACGTGCTGATCGTGGGCGAAAGCGGCACCGGCAAGGAAATCGTCGCCCGAAAGATTCATCAGTGCAGTAACCGCAAGGCGAAGAGTTTTTATGGCGTCAACTCTGCCGCGGTGCCGGATTCGCTCTTCGAGAGCCAGTTCTTCGGGCACGAAAAGAACGCCTTCACCGGCGCCGAAAAAACCCACATCGGCTGGTTCGAGGTCGCCGACGGCGGAACCCTCTTTCTCGACGAGATCAGCTCAATGTCCGTCGAGCAGCAGGTCAAGCTGCTCCGGGCACTCGAGGAGCGGAGGATCATCCGGGTGGGATCGCACCACGAGATACCCTTCAACGTGCGGATCATCAGCGCCACCAACGTCAACCTGTTCGAGATGGTTCGGCAAAAGCAGTTTCGCGAGGATCTCTATCACCGGCTCGCCGCCTTCGTCATCCACATTCCGCCGCTGCGAATGCGCAAAGAAGATATCCCGCTGCTGCTGGAATACTTCGTGAAGAAGTTCAGTGTCCTTCTCGGGAAGCGAATTCGCAAGATCGATAAAACGATTGTTCCCGCTCTGCTTCAATACGATTTTCCCGGAAACGTCCGCGAGCTGAAAAACATCATCGAACGGGCGCTGATCGTGGCGGATTCATCCGCACTGAAGCGAAGCCACTTTCTGATTCCCGATACTGATACCGGCATAGCCAACGTTCAAACGCTGGACGAGTTGGAAAGACTCCATATTACAAGAGCGCTGCAACTTACCGGCTTCAACCAGTCGAAAGCCGCAGAACTCCTCGGCGTCGAGCGCAGGGTGGTGGCCCGTAAGATGAGCCGACTCGGGATCAACAGGCAATCGCTGGCCGATTCCTGACACAAAGGGGGCGCGAATACTGCCGCAATACGTGATATCGTAGATTCACGTCCATATCCGGCCAAATCACGCTAATCGCACCTGACTGACTAATCTACAAGCTTATAGAAAGCCTATCCCATCCTATACGGATATCGCCCTGGCCATTTCCGGCCATTTTATCCGTCCCGTATTCCTTTCAACATCTTCACTCTCTACGAGCGACAGCCTTATCTTCTTCTATATTAACCCATTAGGCCATCGGCACAGCTCCTGCATCATCGACCATTAAGTATCATAAAGGATCGACCGATGGATATTTGCATCTGCAATTCAAACGAAGTCATGAACAAACTGCTGCCACTACTCGTGGGAATGTACGACATCAGCATCCATTTTTCGTACGACGAATCGGAGTTCGTGGAGTTATTCCGTCAGGTCGAGCCGGATATCATCTTCGTGAACGAACGATTCGATATAAGCCTCTTCAACAACACTCGCCATCGCTGCCGCGTTTACATTTTGCCTGATAACGAAGACTCTTCGGATACCGGCTTGATGGAGCAGGTGTCGCAAGTCTATGAAACGATTCAACAAATCAGAAAGGAGCAATCATGAAACACCTTTTTACAATCCTTTTTCTCTCCATCGCGTGCGCGGCCTTCGGGCAAACGTTCACACAGGTCGGAGACACGTTCATCACGACATATGAAAATCGTTCGGCACCCTGTGTCTCGGACATCGATCACGACGGAAAACTGGATATCTTCTCCGGTACACAGATAGGCCATGTGCAACGCTATGAGCAAAATTCCGTCGGTTCGCTGAGCTACACGCTGCTTACCAGCCAGTTTTCCAGTATCGATGTGGGTTCCGACTCGGCTCCTTTTATCATCGACACCGATGGGGACGGATATCTCGAGCTGGTATGTGGAAGTTATATGGATCTGTCTCACTATGAGCAGTATACAAGTATGCCAGAACAGCTTGCGGTGATCTCCGGTGGTAATCTGGACGGAGCGTATTACGGCGAAGATGCGAAACCCGTGTTTACCGATATCGACCAGGACGGACTACTCGATCTTCTCATCGGTATCGGTGAGACATCCCACATTGTACACCTGGAAGAGGCGTTCGTTCATTCCCGTACTTTCAACCTGGTAACGGACAACTTCAATTCGATCACCCTCGACGATCCTGCTCCTGCGATCGCCGATATCGACAACGACGACAAGCTCGACCTCATCATCGGACAGGCCGACGGATCGCTGAGTCACTACGAGCAGGATGCCGTCGGCGGTGATACGTTCTCGCCGGTAACGAACAACTGGTGCGGTATCAGTATCGATATCCAGACCACCCCCGCGTTCTGCGATCTGGATGCGGACGGCTACCTCGACCTGCTGATCGGCGCCCGTGACGGCGGTCTCTATCGCTTCGAATCCGATTTGCAGACCATCGATACCGCGTGCATCACCACCGACGTACCGGCGAATGTCGCGGAAACAACCGTTACTCTGGGCGGAAACGCCCTGGATGACAACTGCGTTCCTATCGTCCAGAGAGGTGTCGTGTTGAGCACAAGCCCAACGCCGACGCTCAGCAACACGGCCCAGCCCCATTCTTCCGGTCTGGGAGCGTACTCCGGCAGTTTAACCGTATCCTGTAATACGGACTACTACTGCCGTGCCTACAGCCTGAGCTTACTGGGAGTTTTCTATGGCAACGAGGTTGCATTCTCCACGCCGATCGAGTTCGAGCAAAAATCGGGAGCATTTTTCTCCGGCAGCAGCTTCTGCCACTGCTCCGCCGTCGGTGAAATGGACGGCGACGGGCTGCTCGACGTGCTTGTGGGCCAGTACGACGGAACGGTCATGTGGTACGAGCAGAACGCTGCCGGATCCGCCACCTGCACCCTGCGCAACAGCGAGTTCATGGACATCGACGATTTCTACGCGGCGCCGACGCTCATCGATCTCGACGGCGACGGGCTGCTCGACCTGATCTTCGGAACCTACGCAGGTTACCTCAGGCACTACGAGCAGGACGCCGTCAATTCCACGAGCTTTTCGGAGGTGTCGTCGGCCCTCACGTCGATATACTTCGGCACGACTGCAAGGCCGGCGTTCGCGCATTTTTCGGATGACGGACGATTCGATCTTGTCGTGGGCCTTGCAAGCGGTCAACTCGTGTATTACAAGCAGGACGCCGAGTATTCCGACAGCTTTTCACTGGTCTCCAGCGATTTCAACGGAATATATGTCACGAATTTCGCTTCGCCCACCATTGCGGATTTCAACAATAACGGCAAGCTCGATATGCTCGTCGGCGGCAACAACGGAAAGCTCCAGCATTACGAGCAGGAGGCTGCCGGATCGGCCACCTTCACCCTGGAGTGGGCCAACCTGAACGCGATCGATGTCGGAAACCAGTCAGCGCCGTTCCTGTGCGATCTCGATGGCGATGGCAGGCTCGACCTGTTGATCGGATCGGATGCATTCGCAACGCAACGCTGGGAGGCGACACCCGCCACGGTCGATCTGGACGCCGTCACGACTAACGCCGCGACGGATATTTCGGTCTATTCCGCCACACTGAACGGCACTCTGGACTATGACAACGCCGTACCGATCCAGCACATAGGATTTCTCCTCAGCGACAACACACCGGATTGGAGTGACGCCCAGTATTACTGCACGCCCGGTGAAGGCGCTTTCGATCTGCCGGTAAACGGACTCGCAGCCGCTACGGATTACTACTATCGCGCCTTCTGCGTGAACCGTTTCGGCGTGATCTACGGCGATGTGGTAACCTTCCAGACCACCACGAGCATCCCCACCGTAACGACGGACGAAGTGACAGACATCACGCATAATACGGCTGCCTGCGGCGGCGAAGTGACCGATAACGGCGGACTGACCGTCACGGCGCGGGGTGTCTGCTGGAGCACCACCACCGGGCCGACTCTCGCCGACGATTTCACCACGGACGGCACGGGAACCGGAGTATTCGCTTCCAGTCTCACCGGATTGAACAAGGGAATCACCTACTATATCCGGGCGTATGCCTCCAACGACGACGGCACCGCATACGGCGAAGAACGCGAATTCACCACCGACGACGTCCCCTCGGTTTCTACGACAGAAGTATATTCCATCGACATGACTTCCGCTGTCGTATCCTGCGAAGCGACCGGCGAGAACGGCGACACGATCACAGAGAGAGGTATCTGCTGGAGCACGGACTCGAATCCGACCTACGCCGATAACGTCGTGATAAACGGCTCCGGTCTCGGCGAATATACCTGCTCCATGTCGGGACTTTCCGCCGACACGTTCTACTACGTCCGCGGATATGCGATTAACGACGCCGGTATCGGTTACGGGAATGAAATCCAGTTCGGAACGCCCACCGGTCTGGCAAACGCGCTGAGTTTCGACGGTGTGAACGACCAGGCAGAAGCGACCGTCACCCTACCTAACAACGGCACCATCGAAGCGTGGATCCGTATCGACGATACGAACGAAGGTTGCATCTGGAACGCCGTCTACGAATATCGCTGGCTGGCTCTGATCCAGAACGATGAGCTACTGGTGTATTGCTCCAATGGACCCATGTATCTCGAAAACGTAGTGAGTGGGCAATGGTACCACATCGCGGTTACCTGGACCAAATATCAGGTCTTTTCCAACTACTACTCCAACGCCAACCTGTATGTAAACGGCAACCTGATCGACTCCAACCTGGGCGAATCATGGTCTAAAAGCCCGGGATCGATGATCCGGTTCGGCAACAGCCAGGTCGATGAATACCACTTCCAGGGTTGCATGGATGAATTCAGCGTTTGGAGCGCTGTCCGCACTCAGACCCAGATACGCCAGGACATGAACCGGAAGGTCGATTCGGGCGCGTCGGGGCTTCTGTTGTATTACGATTTCGACCAGGAGGATACCGGCCCGATCGTCGATCGAACGGGGCATGGCTACAACGGAACCATGCAAAACTTCCCGAGCGATCCCTGGCCGGTTTCGACGGCTCCCTTCGGCGACACGGGCACGAATGTCCGCAGCACCGCTACGACCTCCATCGGCGATGCGGGAAAGACCCTCGCTGTCACGATAACCGATGGCGGTGACGACTCCAATTACCTCGGGATATACCGAACCGGCGACGGCAACGGCCTCATCGACGCGGAGACCTTCCCCGAGGGAACTGAAGCGAGAGCGAATATCTTCTGGGGCGTCGGGGAATACGGAAGCTGCACCGCGAACATGGTCATCGACTTCTCGAACGTCACCCTGCCAGAGGGGAACGCTCTTTGCCTGCTCAGGCGTCAGGACGCGGCTTCACCCTGGCTGGATGTATCCTCTTCCGCCACGCTCGACGAGATTGCTCTGACCTGGACGCTGAGTGATGTGACGTCCTTCAGCGAATTCAGCATCAGTCGGGAGTCCGGGCCTATCACCCAGAGCGCGGTAATCCCCGCCGACGATACCGGTTCTCACGTCTTTGGCGACGTCGGCGCTTCCATGCAGTTCACCGGCACCCACATCGCGACCACCCTCGGCATCACCCAATACTTCATTCAGCCCTCAACCGTGGGAGAGCTACCGGGAGGGCTTGTCAACCTTGCACACGTTTACTGGACGGTGTCCTCCACCGCTGGAAACGTGGGCACCTACAACATCGCGTTCGACACGAGCGGGATCGACGGTATCGGGAATTTCTACACGCTCCATGTTCTCAAGCGCGTTGACGGCGCCTCCGCCTGGCTGGATGTGGTGGACGACCTGGGCGCGACCCTCGTTTTCAACGATCCGTACATCACTATCGAGGGGCTGACGTCGTTTTCCGACTTCGTTGTCGCCGGCAACGAAGACAACACCCTCCCGGTGGAACTATCCACCTTTACAGCAACGGTCACCTCACAGAGCCATGCGAAACTGGAATGGGTGACGCAGTCCGAGACGGACATGTGCGGCTACAACCTGTACCGGTATTTCGCCAATGAATTCGATCAGGCGTTCAGGATCAATCCCCGACTCATCGAGGCATCCAACCAGACAAATGCGGAAGTTTACACTTACACCGACGAGGATGTCGAGAAGTCTGTGACCTACTACTACTGGCTGGAAGGTATCGGGCTGGACGGTAGTGCCGATATCTACGGTCCTCTGACGCTTCTGGTTTCTTATAACGATGACGAAGATGAGGAAGTGCCGGATGTGCCGCTGGTGACGGAACTTCAAAAAGCATATCCCAATCCGTTCAATCCCGAGACGAATATCCGATTCAGCGTGGCTGAGGATGATGAAGCGGAGTTGCGGATTTTCAATCTGAGGGGTCAGCTCATACAATCCTGGACCGGATTTGAAAAAGGTTATCACACCATAATATGGGATGGGAAGGACAGAACGGGTAAGAAGGTGGGCTCCGGCGTCTATTTCTACAGGTTGGAGTCCGATACCCGTCGGTTCGTGCGTAAAATGCTGCTGCTTAAATAGTGCCGTATGTCTCCTGGGGACTATCCAATTCCTTTTCGGAATATGAAATAGACAGCCCCAAGGAGACACAGGCTTGCCCACAGGTAATCGAGCGTCAGTCGCTGGCGCATGTAGAGCAGGCAGAAGAGAGCAAAGACGGTCATTGTAATGACTTCCTGTATGATCATGAGCTGAGGAAGAGGATATATCTGGAAGCCGTTGCGCCGCCGGCGCTGAAACGTTGGAGCCTGCGACGTAAGCGTGAGGCGGTGATGCGTTTGCTGCGCGGCGAGTCGTTGGACTCGCTGTCACGCGAACTCGGCGTGAAAACCTATCGTCTGGAGAAGTGGCGGAACAAAGCCCTGCGAGGCATGGACGAAGGACTCCGCGAACGCGACGGCGACCCGCTCCAGATCGAACTCGACAAGGCCATGAAGCGCATTGGCGAGATCACCATGGACAACGAACTGCTGTTGGAGCGTTGCCGGAGGCAGGAAGCCCCTTTTCGCAAGCGGAGGCGGAAGTGAAGGCCGACGCCGTCTCCGAAACGACCGACAAGCCCTACGGCGTCAGGCGTGTCTGCGCGCTTTGGAACCTGCCCCGCTCGACGTTCTACGAGCGGAAGAAACGCCTCGCCGACCCACCCGCGAAGCGGAAGCCGGGGCCTATACCCGCCATCGATGACGAAGCGCTCCTGCCTGATCCGCGATGATTTGACCAACAGCCCGTTCGTCGGTGAGGGACACCGTAAGGTGTGGGCGCGACTGAAGTTCGTGCAAGGCGTGAACGTCTCGCTAAGGCGAGTGCTGCGGTTGATGCGTCAGCACAATTTGCTCTCGCCGCGCCGACAACTTCTCCGACCCCGACCTTGATACGGAGCCAGACACTGAACCAGACCCCACCCCCGAAGCCGAATAAGCCCTCTTTAGCAGCGAAAACTGGCGACAAGCATGGCGCGCCTTGCGCGCTCTCTGGGGGCCGTTTCCGTTCCGGAAACGCTGTAAGTTTTCCTCGTTGCGCAGAACCCACCACAAATCCCCTATCCCACAATCTCCGTCGTCGTTCTGCACCGCCAATGAAAGGGCGGGAAGGGCGTGTGTGCGCCCGATACCCCGATAGGTTCGTCCTCGTCATTATAGACCACCTGGTCGTCCTTGACCCACGGCGCGAGGGCCTTGATGTAGTCACGGGCGTCGTCCAGGCTGGAAGCGCGGGTATTAAGGGACTGCAGGTTGTCCATGGCCTCGAGCGCGGTATTGAGCGGATAGACATTGTTCTGGGCGGCCAAGGCCCGGCAGATGTCACTCGTGCGGTCGTCGAGGATGACCACGAGCCGGTAGTACTGCGCCTTCGCCTTCTTGTAGCCCTGAAGCCTGCCGAACTCCCGCACGCGCAGGGCGATATGCTCCGCCAGATCCTGCCAGTAGGCGGCGGACTTGCCGGCGACATTCGCGCCGCGAAAGGTGCTCACGAAGCGCTCGAACTGCTCCGTCCGCTCGTCGTATGTGGTATTAATTATATTGACAGATAATTGACTTCATTGCATGGTGTTGATAGGGAGTAGCCATGAGAAAAGTAGAATCGTGCATAATCCTGTTTTTACTATCCCCTGTATTCGCTTTTGCTGTTTCTGATGCACCCAAGGGATTGTGGACATGGATCGGTATTGCAGGCAGCGTGGGGCTGCTATTGTTTGTTATGGCTATGATGTATAGAGATATACGGGCAGATAAGAAATCAAAACATGTGAATGATAAAACCTGTTCCCCTATTACTCTACCACAAAGAGTTTTTCGCTCAAGTTTTTACACCGAATATGTTAACACGATGAAGAGTCGAGAAGGAATATGTGGATTTTGTAGTATATTGGAACATTTCATTTTGCCAGCAAGAGTATTTGTGGGCACCATCATGTTTTCCCAGCATCAGTATATCCCACTTGGGATTTATTTTGTTCTTCAATTTCTACCGGGTTCTCTGTTGGTATCGATTGGTTTTATTGTTTACTTCTACGTAATCAAATCCTGGTTTTGTTTAGCAGCGATAACATTATTGGTGCTTCTCGGATTTTTCAATAACGAATTAATCAGAAGAAACCTGAAGAAAATGACGATGTCCTCGAAAGTGTGCATAAATCCATTTGATGGACAACGTATTTACGCATATCTTGTTCTCTCTGAGTGTTTTATCATTATATTGTCTGTAATTCTTCCAGCCTATAGGATTATCTTTGTTGTCATTTTGATGATTCTCTTTGGAATACAGTACGGATTTTACTGGGAGAACTTGCATCCTCGATGGAAAGGAATAAGTAGAACATTACAATATCGATTTGTTTCAATTGCTTCAACGCTTGCAATGGAATTCCATCAGGATGATATTGATTATTACCAACTTGCTCTCACCAAGCTTCTAAAATCAGCATATCCTTTTCACAATGATTTTGATTTCATGTTTTCATTAAATAAACGACAATCAATCAACGACAAAATTAATGATTTCTCTGACAAAGACGCTGTTGTTGCATATCTTCGTGAAAGACTGCCTTCGGAATCGCTTGTTCAAAGCTTTATTGATAATATCGGGAAGCTAATTAGAGAAGACGAGAAAATGGAGAAGCATTACTTAATCGGCGAAATCATCCTCGATGCTCTTGGTGAAAAGGCTCGTTCAGAATACATTTCACACTGTATATACAACATGGTAATACAAAAGGCAGGACATAAATGATGAGGAAAATAGTATTTTCTGTTATATGGGTCGTAATACTTGCATTTTTTTACTTGTTTGCCTTTTGGGCTGACCAGCGTATTTCCCAAAACATCGCAATCGTAACAACTATTCTTACCGCAGTATTTGGTTTTGTGTTCGGATTGATGATCGCCCAATACAAAGTCAAACAAGAAGCATTTCTCGAAGCACTTACACATATGAGTAAAGCTGTTTATGAACCCACCCCAGGGGAACACCATGCACTTAATAAAGCCTTTTTCAGGATTTTGCTGTTTGCCAATAGAGAAATCGTGATGAAGGCAACAGATATGGTGTCAGACATGAAACACAATGAAAGGTTTAAGAATGAAGCTGAAAAGATGGAAGTTCTGACCACAAAACTCCAGAAATTGATATCCATGATGCGAGATGAATTAAATGCTTCGCTATTCTCATTTTCCCGCCATATAAAGGCAGAGGAATTCAGGCAAATATATACGGTGATTATAAAGAAATCAACAACAGAAAAATCACCCACGAAATCCCACGACAAAGAACCGACCTACAATTTCACAAATTGTTCTGATATTAGTATTCATAAGCCTCCTCAGTAGTATTTTACTAAGGCATTTCCTTTATAACGCCACCTCGATGCTATCGAGCTGCTGGAAAATCCACGACTCGCGGTTGCGTATGACCTCGGCGAACACGTTGCGCGCCGGGATGCCTTCGCGCTTGATTTTGCCTCTCCCGCCGGAATAATCCGCCGGAAAAACCGGCTTTGAATAAAAATCATCCTTTCACCTCGCTATTCACGTCGTATGGACATACGATAGGATTATATGGATGTTCGTTAGGATACTCGTGTCCAATTGGAGATGATATGGCAGATGATAAGACCCTGGGTGACCGACTGCAAGTGCTGATGAAAACATTCCGTTACAAATACGACAATTTCCGCATGTTACAGTACTATTCCTTCTTTCAATTCGCGGAAATTGTTCTCCGGGAACGATTTTCCGATCTTGCATCCTATCGATTTTGGGCATCTCAATCGCGAAAATCGTATATGTACGAATTTGCGGATCGATATGGCATCTCATACTCGACGATTATCCGTTACAAGCAAAACGACCGGCGTCCGGATTCGGATTTTTTGAGCCAATTATCCCGCGACGGAGTCAACGCGAACTGGTTGTTGACGGGTGAGGGCGAGATGTTTTTGGAGGAGGCGGCCTTCGTTTTTGGCTCCCGCCTCAGGCAGAAAACGCTCGAGCTAATCCACCCCTGGAAAGCTAAGCTCATGCATCAAGAGCAAGTTAACACTCGTGTAATTGTGCTCTCTATCGAGGGCCAAATTCCGGCGGGAACACCCCTCCCAATCGAACCCGAATACGACATCAGCAAGTATGCGACGATTTTCCGATTTGTCATCAATGAATCAAACGATTCGGAAAATCGTCATGGAGAACAATTTCTGCTTTTCCAATGTTGCTTGTAAAAAAATCAGTAGCAGAAATTGTATTAGTTGAAATTCCAAGGGTTTACCTTCAGGAAGCCCCCAACAACCACATGGTGTTCGTGGTGAACGGAAAGAGCATGGAACCGCATATCTCGCATGGGGATATCGTCGTTGTGCGCCCCGAATACGACTGGCAGTCTGTCGAGGGTAAGGTATGCGCCGTGCGGACCGAGGATGGGGTCACCCTGAAGAAAGTGGTGTTCGACCGGAAGAAGAAACACGTTATCCTGCAACCATTTAATTTGGAGTTTACCCCTCTGATTTTAGACTCGGAGTCCGATTCGTCCACCGTACTCGTCGGCCCGATGGTGCTCCAATTCCGGCTCTATTGATTTGCGGCACAAGGGGTTGATTCGCAACCCCGCCGAATCCCTCCAAACCCAGTCCAAATTTGACATTTTCGTGACCCAAATACGTCCAGAATCACTCCAAGACTGGATTTCACAAGTCCAAAAGAAAAGTGCCCGTAACCGGCACCACGAGCCGATTCACGAGCACTTGGACAATGTGACCTAATTTGACATTATTGGTGACTCTTTGCAATCGGACAAAGATGCATGCGGGTACGGGCATGTCTCCCATCTCCTGACTCCTGATTCCTGTCTCCTGTTTCCCGATAATATTTCTTTACAAATCCAGTCGATTCCCCATTCTTATCGTGAAGTATTATAATCCGAGGTTTGGATGAGAGATTTGCGCGGTATCGTACCGGATAACGTCCACGAATCGCTTTGTGAATACACGAATATCGAGGGCATACCGTTACCGATTTCGCACGAGCGCGATATGGGCATCCTCTTCACGGATATCAAATCGTTCACCCGTCTTACCGAGCAGGTCAGCGGCGCTGGACACTACGGCGTCGAGACGATCACCGGTATCCTCAAACGCTACTTCGAGGCGATGGAATCCTGCATCCGCGATCACGGCGGATACCTGGTCAAATACGGCGGCGATTCGCTGCTGTCGGTATTCCCGGGCGATCAGGCTCATTCTGTCGGACGCATCCTCGGCTGCCGCGTCGCGATGTTCGATCAACTTACCGACCTGAATCACTTCTACCAGCAGCAATACGGAATCCAGATTCAGATTCACGGCGGAATATCCTGGGGCAGAACCGAGCTGCGCATCGTGGGAAATCCGAAGTACCACCTCGACTATTACTTCGTCGGCGACGCGCTGCAAGAAGCGTACGAGGTAGGTGAAACGGCGCAGGCGGGAGAAATCAGGCTGCACAACTCGTTTAACGAACTGCCTTTGTTATCCCCGGAAAAGAAAACGCGCGAGATTGTGGACAGCGGATTCGCATCCGGATTCGTCAGCAGTGCGGTGAAGGACAAGATCAGCGGCATGGAGTTTTCCGCCGAACTGCGCAACACCGCCGTAGTATTCATCGGAATCAGCCCGTCGGAAGGTCAATCGCATATCTCCTGCGAGGATTACCATCCCTTCTACACCGCCGTCCAACAGAAGGTCTATGCCATGGGCGGCAACATCAACAAGATCGACTACACCGACAAAGGTTACACGCTTATCATCACCTTCGGCGTACCGGGCGTTCACTTCGACGACACCGAGCGCGCCTTCATCTGCACATGGAAATTATTGCAAATCCCTGTAAAAAATATCCGCATCCGCATCGGGATTACCTACAGCAACATTTACGCCGGCATACTCGGCACCGAGAACCGCTGGGAATACGGAATCATCGGCAACGCGGTGAACATCTCGGCACGTCTGATGTCGGAGGCGGGTTATGGCGAGATCGCCTTCTCAGCCGTAATCCTGCCCAAGATCCAGTCGCACTTCGAATCGAGGTTCGTCAAACGGGTTCACGTAAAGGGAATCAAAGAAGAAATCGATATCTATTCGCCAGTTCGCGAACTGCCCGAGAACTGGACCGCCTTCCGCAAGCAATACAAGGAGCAGGAGCTGATCGGCTGCGAGGCGGAAATCTGCGGTATCACCAAAACGGACAGCAACTTCATCGTCGTATCGGGCGAATCGGGCGTCGGAAAGTCCTTTCTCACCTATCGGATTCTGAAGGAGCGAATCGAAAGGGGACAATCCATCGAATTGTACGTGATGGATGAATACAGCAGGAACTCGCCATTCGAATTCATCCGCAAGGTACTCGGACGAAAACTCGACGCCGGCAATTTTCCGGACGATCTGGACAAGCTCCTCGCCTGGTGCGATAAAGTGAATCTCGCCATCGACGAATCGCTGATTCGCGGCTTCTTCCGACACAACGTCGAATCAAGCCGCAACGCGCTGCCCATCGAGGCAGTCGAGATCGTCGAACAGGTATTCTCGGACATCCTGCGAAAGCTATGGAAGGACGTTCGACTCATCGCGCTGGACAACATGCAGTGGATGGACGCCAAATCACGAAAGGTCTTCGACCGCGCGCTCCCCGGTCTGCTGTACGAAGGTGTCGGGATCATGATTACGACGCGCGATTCAACGCTCCTGGATATTCCCGAAAGCCTTAACCCCACCGTTATCTCACTCGGAAATCTGGATCGCGAAAACGCCGCAACGTTGATTCGGTCCGGTATCCAAAACATCGCCGGAGACGCGGTGGAAAATCTGATCACCATCACCGAAGGCAATCCCATGTTCATCAACGAGATGTGTCGGCTGATCCGGGAAAATTTCGATTGCCAGCAGAACATCCTCACCGAAGCGCACATCGGCATCATGCTGCGGCAGGGAATCATTCCGCAGACGCTCGAGAACCTCTTCATCCGGCAGTACGAGCACCTCGACGAATCGTCGCGGCAACTGCTCAAGGTCGCCTCCATCGTCGGTCGCGCCTTCTCGGTGGACGCGCTGGCGGTGATTGGCAAGGCCGAGTTTTCGCGCCGGGTGGTCGAAATCCTGCACATGCTCAACGTGATCGCCATCATCGACGAGAAGAATATCAACCCCGAGATCGAATACATTTTCAGCAACAACCTGATGCGCGAAGCGATCTACCGCACCATCCTCAAGAGCGAGAAGCGAGATCTGCACAACCGAATCGCCGGATATTACGAGCACAAGCACAAGAACGACCTCTATCCCTGGCTGGAGCTGATCGCGAACCACTATATCCTGTCCGAAAATCACGAGAAGACTTGCCGCTTCTCTCTCGATGCGGCGCACAAGAATTTCTCCCTCTATTCGCTGACCGAAAGCGCATATTTCTTTCGCATCGCGCATGAACACTGCCAAGACGAAACCTTGCGAATCGAGATCGAGCTGCACATCATCGATATCCTTCTGCTTCAGGGCGATACGAGCGACGCAGAAACGAGGCTGCACGCGATCGACGAATCGTACCTCGACGAGAAAAACCGCGACTACCACCGCTATCTGACCGCACGCCTCAACGATAAAACCTCACGCTTCAGCGAGCAGGTTTCCTTCGCTGAATCGGTGATGGAGCACTTCCACGACCTCGAGCGCTATCATCAGGTGAAAATCCTCTACCTGAACGCACTTCGTGAAACCGGAATGGATTTCGAGGAAAAAGCGCTTGAATACCTCGACGAAGTGCGCAAACTCGGCGACGAACGGATCGTCGGTCAGATGTGCGCGATTCTCGGTCAATACTACCTGGATCAGGCACGCTACGGCAACGCCGAATCCTTCATGACAGAACGCTATCGCATCGTCAAAAAACTCAAGGATCAGGTGCATGTCCGGCTGGCGTTGAGCGGACTGGGCGCACTCGCCCTGCGAAGAGGCGATATTCCGAGCGCAGAAAAGTACTATCGCCAGGCGCTGGAAGTGGCGGAGAAACTCGGCGATAAAGACGGCTACGGCACAGTACAGATGGATCTGGCGACTCTGCTACGCTACAATGGTGAGAATCAAAAGGCAATTGACGTCTATCGAAATTCCCTGAAGCTGGCTCGGATATCAGGCAATCGCAAGCAGGAAACCACCGTGCTGTACAACATCGGCGAGGCCCTCTATTACCTCGAAAAACTCGATGAAGCACTCGACTATTTCCGGCAGTCGCTCGAAATCGCGAAGAAGATCGGCGACCTGGTCTCGATATCCTACTGCTACGACGCCATCGGCGACGCGACCTTCAGCCAGGGCGATATCGAGAACGCCCGTCAAACCTACCTCGATAACCTGAGCTTGCAAGAGAAGCTGAACGATCTCGAGGGCGTCGCACACACCTACGGGAACCTGGGGAACATCGCCAAGGCCGAGAAGAACTATCCGCTCGCGATCGAGTATTACCGGAAGCAACAGAGCATGCTCGAGGAAATCGGAGACAAGGACGGCGAGGGACGCGCGTGGTTCAACTGGGCGATGGTTCACATGGAGCGGGAAGAGGTTCCCGAAGCGATCGAGAAGCTCCGGAAAGCGATCGACCTCTTCACCGAAATCGGCGCGAAGCAGTTCATCGAAATCGCCGAAGGACAGATGCGCCAGCTCGAAGACATGATTCCCCATGAACCTCAGTGATCGCATCAACACTTATTCGGCGTACATGCAACGAAAATACGGTCGTCGCATGCAGCGCGTGCCGCTCTCGACCGGCATCCCATGCCCCCATCGGGAGAAGACGGGCGGCTGTATCTTCTGCCGTCCGGACACTTTCACCGATCCTGTTTCCACCGAGGATACCGCGACGCAGTTCAACATCCTGACAACGCGAATGCGGAAGACCTTCCCCGATTGCGGGTGGATACCGTATTTCAACGCCGAGACAAGTACCTTCGGCGAGATTTCCCTGCTGAAACGAATCTTCCAATCGGCGTTACATGAGCGTGATGTATTCGAGATGGCTGTCTCAACCCGACCGGACTATCTCGACGAGGAAATCTGCGCCATGCTCAACGAACTCGAAAAACCGGTCACCGTCGAAATCGGGATGCAGACGATCCACAACAAAAGTCTCGATTTTCTACGGCGCGGTCACACGCATGAAGACTCCATCCGGGCATTGCAATTACTACGTCGATACGCTATCCGTAGCGGTGTGCATCTGATCGTCGGCATTCCGGGCGAAACGATCGAAAACATGCTGCAAACCGTGCGCTGGATTTCCGGTTGCGGCTTGATCGACGAGGTGAAATTTCATCAACTGGTGGTCTATCGCGAGACGGCGCTGGAGAAGATCGTTCATGAAAACGGGTTTATCCCGTTGACAACCGATGACTACCTCGCCATTTTGACAAGACTGCTTCCCGAGCTGGACGCGCACATCGTGGTGAGTCGTTTGTTCACCTCGAACGTACGACGTAGCGGCGTGGCGATCGCCTCGGGATCGAAGCTTGAAGTAATGAACGAACTGGGAAAACGCCTGCGAGAAGGCGACATCAGACAGGGAGCGACATGGAACGCGAATTCCAGCGGAAGATAGAAGCGCTACGGCGCAAACAGAACCTGATCGGCATCGCATACTACGTGATCCTGGCGGTGCTGGTCGTGCTCGTTCTGTTCAGCATCTTCCACGGCAGCTATCAGGTGATCCTGCTGCGCGGCGGACTGATCCACGAACTTCGTGCCATGTTCCTGATGGCGCTGGGCATCCGTATCCTTGTGGCGCTCCTACTGATCTACCTCGCCATGCAAGCGTGGAGAAGCCTCCTGACAACGTTCCAGGCGGCGAAGCAACTCGACGAATACAACCACGACACCCACGACACCTATCAGAACGCCTGCGAACTGAAGTTACAGGAGCAGGACAATCCTCTGTTGGAACGGGTTTACGACCTCGCGGACAAGAAGGCCAAAGACCAGAAGATCGAGCCGCAGACCGCGAACCTCAAGCGCATCCTGCTGCCGTCCATGATGATCATCCTTATCACCCTGACCGCGATCTTCATCAGCCCGAAGGCGTTTTCGTCAAGCTGGCGCGCCTTCCAGATGAAGGAATATCCGCGCGTGCAGCACCGTACGCGCATCGAAGTGCAGCCCGGCGACATGACCATCCTGCGCAACGACACCGTCGAGATCACGGTCGTCGATCCCGAGCCGCAGGTCGAATACGCATTATTTTATACGATCGGCGATATGTGGCGCGAGACGCCCATGATCGACAGCCGCAAGAAGTTTACCAACACAGAACAGAGCTTTCGATACTACGTGAAAAATACGTGGGCCGTTTCCGATACGTTCAGCGTGGAAGTGTTCGAGCTTCCTGCTGTTACAAAGATCGACGTCCGCTACTACTTCCCCGCATACACCGGCATGAAACCGGAGACCTACCTGAACACGGACGGCAACCTGAAGGCAATCGCGGGGACCGTCGCCAGCCTCACCGTCGAGACCAACAATCCCATCAAGGACGCGCGCATCGTACTCGGCAGCGGTACTACCGAAGAGATGACGCGGCAGGGACGCACGACCTTCTCTGTCAATATCCCCATCGACGGTAGCGGCACCTACTATTTCAAGATGACCGACCTGCTGGGCAACGAATCGAATCGCCTGGTCAAGGGCATCACCGCCATCGACGACAAAATCCCCGAAGTGCGCATCGCGTATCCGGGCAGAGACACGATCTTGAGCCAGAACCACCAGTTACCGCTGCACATCCTGGGGGCGGACGACTTCGGTCTGAACCACCTCAGCCTGCACTACGACCTCAACAGCGCCGGCGAGGAAGCGATCGATCTCAGGCTGGGCATCGGAAGCAAGCTGCTCGATTATCAGACCACCTTCGACCTCTCCCCCATGAAAATGCTGCCCGGCGATCGGGTGGTCTATTGGGCGGAACTGACCGACTTTTCGCCACAGAAGAACGTCGGCGTCAGCGAGCGCTACACGGTGCGGTTCCCCTCCATCGAGGAGATTTACGAGGAGATCGAAGCGCAGGAAGAGCAGAAGCGCGAAGCGCTGGAAGAGGCACGGGAAAAGGCGGAAGACCTCTCGAAGGAGTTCGAGGAGAAGCGACGCGAGCTGATGAAGAAAGAAGAAGCCGACTGGGAGGATCAGAAGTCGCTGGAAGAGATGATGAAGCGGCAGGAGGACCTCAACAAACAGGTCGATGAAGTCGCGCAGGAATATAAGGAACTGGCGGAGAAATTCAACCGCAACGATGCGCTGTCGCAGGAGACGCTCGAGAAGATGGAGCGCATCCAGGAACTCATGGAACAGATCAGTAGCGAACAGCTTCGCGAGGCGATGGAGAAGATGCAGAACGCGATGGAAAACATGAAGATGGAGGATGTTCAGAAGGCGATGGAGCAGATGAAATTCTCCATGGAAGAATTCATGCAGAAGCTTGACCAGACCATCGACCTGCTGGAGGATATCAAGAAGGAGCAAGCGCTTCAGAAATCCACCGAAATCGCCGAAGAGATGCTCGAAATGCAGAAGGATCTGAACGAGCGCACCGATAAGGGTGAGGAATCGCCGCAGGAGCTCGGACAGGAGCAGCAGCAGATCGGAGAGAAGCTCGACAAACTCCAGGAGCAGATCGAGAAGACCGACGGAATGCTGGACGAGCAGAAGGACAGCGAGCTGAAAAAGATGATGGAAGAATTGCAGGAGATGATGAAGCAGGATAGCCTCGCGCAGGATATTCAGGAGAGTTCAGAGAATCTTCAGCAAAACCAGATGGAACAGGCCAAGCAGAGCCAGCAGAGCGCTTCCCAGAAGATGCAATCGATGCTGGAGAAGCTCAAGCAGATGCAGTCGATGATGTCGGGCGGCATGCAGGCGGACATCGGCACAATCATCCAGGACACCATCACGCGGTTGCTCTTTTTCTCGCAGATGCACGAGCGATCCAGCCAGCGATACGTGCGCGATCCGTTCGAAATCCTGGATCGGCAACTCGCCAATTTCGAGGGTATCCAACTCACGCTCCAGAAACTGTACGCCATCCCCATGATCCCACTTTACCTGCACCCCAAATTTTTCACGGACGCGTCCAGAACCATGAAACGCTATCAGGAGATGTTCACCTCGGTGAACGACATGCCGAACGGCAGAATCAATGAGAACCTCGACGGCATCCAGGAGGGGATCAACCTGATGATCTACGACCTGATGCAATCGGCGTCCTCGATGTCGCAGGGACAGGGCGGCGGCATGCAGAGCCTGATGCAGCAGCTTCAGCAGATGAGCGGCGAGCAGATGATGCTCAATTCCATCACCCAGCAGCTCTTGCAGCAGATGCTGTCGCAGGGGCAACTCCCCGGGGACGCACGCTCCGAAATGCGCCGCATGGCGGAGGACGAGGAACGGCTGGCGGAAAACATGCGTCGCATGATGCAGAACAACCCCGACGCGATGAAAGGCGGAACCGGGCTGGAAGACGCCGCGCAGCAACTCGAGGACGTGGCCAAAGATCTGCGCTACAACCGGCTCGACCAGGAGTTGGTCGATCGGCAGCAACGGATCCTTTCGAGGATGCTCGACGCACAGAAATCGATCAACGACCGCGAGTATTCGAAGAAGCGCAAAGCTGAGTCCGGCAAAGAACAGGACTGGGAACTTCCGGAAGACCTCAGGCTGCGGTTCGAGGAAATACGCCGTAGAGCACTGTTGCAGGAGGATTACAAGGATTACCCGCGCGAATATCAGGATGTGATTCTCGAATATCTCAGGCGACTCAACGAAGGCTCGATCGATAACAGCGGAGGCACCGAATGAGACGCTCGATGATGATCCTCATCCTCATGATCGTTACCTCGACACTGTTCGCACAGTACGACGTCACCACGATCTACATGCAGCGCGCGCGAAGCTTCGAGCTGAGGCGCCAGTACGACGACGCCAACCAGATTTACCGGGAGCTTCTGAAGGATAATCCAGACCACGCTCCCGCTGTCGAAAATCTGATCCGCAACCTTCTCCTGCAATCGAAGACGGAGGAAGCGAGCGCGGTACTGGATGATTACAGCGGTGCGCTTCCAAGAACCAAACTCGTCCGGCACCGGCTTTCCATCATTCTGCTGGACAGCGACTTCGTTCGGGCGGAGAAATACGCCGCAGAGCAGGCGGAGCAAGCACCAAACGACATGATCCTCTTCAGCGAGATCGCCACCGTGTTCGAGTCGTTCCGCGACTACGACAACGCCATCCGCTACCTGCTGAAGGCGCGGGAGGTCGATTCATCGGGGCACGGATTTCACCTCGAACTGGCAAGGGTCTATCAGGCGGACGGGCAGTTTGACAAGGCGATACCGGAGCTATTCACCTATATGGAGGACAATCCCGGCTACTACCACTATGTCAATCGGAAGCTCAAGGACATGATTATGGAAAAGCCGGAAGTGCTGTCCATCATCCGCGAGAACGCCATCGACAGCGGAAACGACCTTCTGATCGAACTTTACGCGCAAGCGCTGGTGGAATCCGGCGAGTTGGACAAGGCGTTCGAGATTTATCGCGATCTGGCGCCGGAAAAACTCCTGCAATTCGCCAACGAACGGCTGGCGGCAGGCGATCTCGATCTGGCTCAGCGCGGCTACAACGACTTCATCGAGAAGGTGCAGAACATCCTGAAGACTGCCGACGCCTACATCATGCTGGCGAAGATCGCCATCGCGCGGGACAGCCTCGACACGGCCGAGGAAATCTTGCAGGAGATTCGCGACAACAAGCAATTGCAATCGGGTCCAAACCGCACCAGATTCAACGCCAACCGCGACTGCCGCGAACTTTTGGCGAACATTGCCCTGATACGGCAACGGAGCGCGAGCGAGGTGATCGGCTATCTGGAAGAAGCGGAGAATTTTACGGCAAACCACAACGAGAAGAAGCGCATCCAGTTCGAGGTTGTTCACTTCCTGCTGATGAACGAACAGTTCCGGGAGGCGGACAGCAAGATGCAGCAGATCCTGCGCGGCGAGATAATCGGCTCCGACGCCGACACCATGAGCCTTTACTATCGTTTCCTCGCATATACTTTGCAGGCCGATGCCCGTGCCGATACCACGCTCAACGACATGGTCATCCGCAACGCGGGACAGGAGAAGGTCAACGACGCGCTTGCCATCTCACATCTACTCACGAATCTGAAGGGGGACGATCGCGCGCTCTTCCTCGACGCATATCGTGCATTCAACCTCTACCGGTTCGATACCGCACTCGAAAAGCTCCAAACCCTCTACGAGCACTCGCAGAACGAATTATACCTCATCCAGGCGGCGGATTGGGCGATCATGAGCGGTCGCACGGAAACCGCACTGACACTGCTTGAAAGGACTTACACGAACGAAATCGCCGCCGGATACGCCGAACTGCGCCGGCTCGAACTGACCAAAGACCCGCAGAGACAGAAAGATATCGCCATCCTGTTTCTGACCGAGCACGACCAGAGCGTCTTCTCGTCCGCCGTGCGCGGCTTCGTGCAAGTAAAAAAGTAACAGGGGATGTGTTGTGCTTCCGGCATTCGAAATGGTCCGCCAAGCTCCAGCTTGGCAAGGAATGCCTTGATTTCATTTCGGATTATTGTACCCGAAGAAAAATGGACTTGTATTCAAGACTGACATGGGAGATGCCAAGCTGGAGCTTGGCGGACCGATAGAGAACAACAAGAGGCAAAGGATCGCCCAATGAAGAGAGTTTTTTACCTTATCATGCTCACAATGCTCACCAGCGGTTTGTTCTGTACGGACCCCGAGCTGGACAAGAGCAAAACCTGGTACCTGGCGCACAACTTGTGGTACACCGACCCGGAGCACATCGAATCGATCAACCGTATCGAGGGTCGCTTTCTGCCGGCCGGGACGCGCATCGACAAGCTCGACGTGATCGACGACCTCAGCGAGAGCAGCAAGCCGGAGGTGTCGTTTCAGGTTCGCGGAAAATACTTCTGTGTGATCATCGACCGCGATGACGACGACCTGGCGACGGAGGATCTCCTTCACCGGATGTTCACATCGCATACCTTCGACGAACTGACCGCGCACCTCACCGACACCGAGCGACAGAATATCGTGCAGGGTAAAGTGCTGCCCGGCATGAGCAAGGAAGCGGTCATTCGCACGCTGGGCTTTCCGCTCGATTCAAGCTTCGAGATCCCGGAGAAGAATCTGTGGATCTACAAGTGGGACTTCTCGAAGAAGGTGTATGTCATTTTCAACGCAGCGGGACTCGTCTCCAAAGCGCCGAACTTCCCCGAATAAACGGGAGGAATCATGAAGACCATCCAGCGCATCCTGTTTTTCTTCTCGCTCTTTCTGATCTATTTCGTGATCAAGGAGTTCCTTCAGCTCTACACCTCGCTCTACCTGCTGCATCCGTGGGCGGGTTACGGATTCCTCATCCTGCTGGCGGCGGCAACGATCTATTTCGTACTGATCCCCCTGTTCAAGGTGCTGATGCTGCGTCCCAACGAGCCGCCCACGAAAGACCGCTCGCGCGTGCCCATCCTGATCGAAAAGCGCCTGACCAAATTCCGCGACAACAAGTACCTGACCGCGCAGCAGTTCGATTTCTCCGTGATCACCGCGGACGAGGCGGGTTACAATGCGGTCGTTAAGGAGCTCAAGAAGGAAGGCGAACGCATCCGCAAGCGCTACGTCACCTCGCTGTTCTACAGCACCAGCCTGTCGCAGAACGGCTTCATTGACGCCTTTCTCATGCTCACCGCCAGCATCAACATGGTGCGCGAATTCTTCCAGCTCTACCACGGAAGAGTCACCAACCGCGACCTGCTCTCCATCGGCAGGCTGGTCATGCTCTCGACCATGATCGCGGGTTCCGAGGGCGTCGAGTACTTCATCACCGAGCTGTTTTCCAAGTATGCCACCGACGGCATGAAGAAGCTGCCCGGCGCGAACATCGTGCTCTCTTCGCTCGCCGACGGGATGGTCAACGCGGCCCTCCTGACGCGCATCTCGCTCATCACCGAACGCTACTGCACCGTGCTCCATATCGAGAAGCAGAGCGAGCTCTTCCCCGCCGTGCAGACCATCGCCAGCACCACCCGCAACATCCTCTCCGACGTCACCCAGCGCATCTACAAAGACCTCATCGTGATGAGCGGCAAAAAAACCTGGGGCGCGGTGAAGGGAGTCGGGACGTCGGTGAAAAGGATGTTCGGCGTGGAGGAAGAAGAGGAAGTCTGAATCAAGGATTTTCAGGATTAACAGGATGGACAGGATAGGGAGCGTGCCTCCGCTCTTTGTAGGCGCAGACCTCCGGGCGGCGTAAACTCTCTGTGTCATCTTGATCAGCTCGTGTGTCATCCTGAGCGTAGTCGAAGGACAACACGAGCGTAACGAAGGGCTATCTCAGCACCTTCCTTGAAAACGCGATCGTGAAATAGGATATCAACAGCAGCCCGATAAGACCCTCGATGCTGGCAAGTGTTCGTATCGACCAGTGTGCCGGCGACAGATCGCCGTACCCGATGGTGAGGAATGTGATCGCGCTGAAATAGAGAGAACACGACAACGCTTTCCAGTCGAAGATGCCACCACACGACAGATTCTTGATTGTGCCGCCATACGCCAGGATGACGTGGTATATAAGTGCGAAAATGCCGACCGTTGCAAGCATTGTATAGAATATCCTCACCGGCCTGGTTCCATACCCGCCGATGAGCTCGTAAACCAGCAACTTGAACCAGAAACCGGGCTTGTCGAACATCCTTTTCCAGAACGATTTTCCGTAATGCTCCGCCCGGATATCGTGCTTCTTGTATGTGTAGTACGCGCAATCCTCGTCCTCGTAGCGCCCCATCTTACGGAAGTTTTCTTTCAGGAGGAGGGCGGTTTCGGCTGCGCGGTGGTGACGGGCAGTTTTAGAGTCACGCTCTTCATCTCCAAAATAGCCGATTTCGCGGATTGTAGAGAAATATTTTCCCGTTGGTTCAATCTGCTTTTCATTCCATCCGATATTAAGCAATGAATAATTGATGCAATTTTCGAATACCAACATCTCGATGAGGCAATCCTCAAACTTCAAATTGCTGCGAATAATGCTCTGCTTAAATTCCAGACAAGTAATTCTTGAAAAACTGAAATCAATCTCAAACTGTATATCGGATGACTCAATATAGATATAGTAACATTCCAATGCCACAAAAGAAAGAAATCCCCCATACAATTTGATATTCTCAACAACAATCTCACTTCTATTTAATCGTCCCTCAACAAAGAAAATATCTCCGTCCCTTAATACCATTCGGCAAAGGCTTATCTCACAATTTTTACATATAATACCACTGAAATCAACATATCCAGAATCAACACAAACTGAATATATTCGGAATCTAGAATGCAAAAGTTTTACATCAATAAAACTAATCCCCAGAGAAAAATCCGAATACCCAATCTGAAAATCACCACCCACGAAGTAAGAGGAGCTGAAATCAGTCTCGCATAGTGGAAAATTTGCACCAAGTATTTTGAGTCCCGAATCGAAAAAAGCATGATCAGAATGTTGAAGGTAAATCTGAATGTTCTGTGTGAGTACAACCTCTTCCCATTTTCTCCCGAGATGCAAGTCCTTTACATAGCACCGACTCAGATTGATTTCTTTCCCCGCATGAACATCAGCAAGAACATCATTCGGATCAATAAATCCATAATTTTCAGCTTCAATTTCAACGCTTTGCTCACCCAGAAAATGCACTCGCGCCGTTTTCTCGAACACCGTCTCCGGCCAATCATCTGTTGCTTGCCGCACGAAAGGTTTAACGAGTATCTCGACTCTGTAATCTGCCCACTCTGCCATATCGTTCTCCCCTGCTGGATTTACTTTCTGTTAATGGATGGGTGTGGGAAGTCAAGGAATTTCTGAAGCAGGATGGGCAGGATTAGCACGATTAACAGGATAGGGAGTCGATGTCGTGCTTCGATACTCTCCTTCGTCACACTCAGCATGACACCGGTCGATGATATCGCATAGGCTGCACCATCCCGAGTTCCGCAGGAACGACAGATTTTAGCCCACATGGGGGATTCGATTTTGCAAGCAAAATCACAGGCGTTAGCCCTGGGTACCGCGCACCACCCGAACCACCGCATGATAGATTTGTTCGATCACCTACGAAGGCGTGGTGTTCCGCAAATCAATTCTCGTGTCCGGTAGCTCGGATTTGCGGTATATCCACGACGAAGGAGGAGATCGGACGAAGATGCATGCGGGTAAGCGCTGCGAACAACCTCCTCTCTACTCCTTTCCCCTATGTAGGGGAAAGGCCGGGATAGGGGTTCCTGCAATTCCTGATTCAGACAAAAAATCATTTGACATCTCGAGCACCTTGAAATATCTTGTTTGTGAGTATTAACTAACTATTTTCGGCTTTCGCGAAGCGAAAACGAAAACATGAGCGTTGTGAATTCGCGTAGCGAAATTATGTTAGCGGAGATATTTTTAACAATCTCCTTTCGCGAAGCGAAATAGCGAAAGTGGAGTAAAAATGGAACTGACCGAACGTCAAAAAGAGATCATCGAAAAGGCCGTCGAACTGATCGCCGAAAGCAGCGTACAGAATCTGACCATCAAGAATCTGGCGAACGCGATCGGATTCAGCGAGCCGGCGTTGTATCGTCACTTCGAAAGCAAGAAAGAGATCCTCGCGACCATCATCCGATCATTCGAGAACACGATGAACGGCATCCACGAGGAGATCGAGCATCGCAACCTGACCGGTATCGACAAGCTGGACGCTTTCTTCGCCATGCGGTTCCGGTATTTCACAGAAAATCCCGACTGGGCAGCCGTGCTCATGTGCGAAGCCAATTTCAAGCTGGACAGCGAGTTGACCGGCATGATGCTCGACATGATGAAGCACCATCGCATGTTCGTCCGTAGCTGCCTGCAACAAGCCCTCGATCATCATCAAATTCGAAACGACCTCGCCTTCGACCACATCTTCGTCATGACCGTCGGCGCATTGCGACTGCTGGTCACCCGCTGGACACTCGAAAACCATCAATTCGACCTGGTGGAAGAAGGCAAATCCCTGATCCAATCACTGCGAATCCTTTTGAAAAGCTGAAAACAAGGGGTGAACGACGCCATTGATTTTGTAAACCAATGTTAGTGAGCGCTCACTCGCATAAATGGAGAACATAGATGAAACGAAAAATCATATCGATCGACGAAACGAAATGCAACGGCTGCGAAGCGTGCATCCCGGGATGTCCCGAAGGCGCGTTGCAACTCATAGACGGTAAGGCTCGACTGGTGGGCGACTACCTCTGTGACGGTCTCGGCGCTTGCATCGGCGAATGTCCGCTGGGCGCGATCACCATCGAAGAACGAGAAGCCCAGCCCTACGACGAACAAACCGTGATCCAGTCCATCATCGAGGCAGGACCGGCGACCATCAAGGCGCACCTTCAGCACCTGAAGGATCACGGCGAACTGGTCTATCTCTCGCAGGCGCTCGAAGCATTGAAATCTCGCGGCATCGAGATACCACAGCTCGAAAACAAGTCGTGCAGCGTGGCGGGTGGTTGCCCGGGCAGCGCGTCGAAGCAGATTGAAGTGACCCCGTTAGCTACCGAACCGCAACACATGCCGTCCATGCTCAGAACTTGGCCCGTGCAGCTCCATCTGATCAACCCTGCCGCACCCTACCTGCGCAACGCCGATCTCCTGATCAGCGCCGACTGTGTGCCGTTCGCGTATGCCGATTTCCATCGAAGATTCGTGAAAGACAAGGTCGTGATCACGCTCTGTCCCAAACTGGACAGCGGTATCGACCGCTACATCGAGAAGTTGGCGGAGATATTCCGGACACAGGACATCCGGTCGCTGACCATCGTACGCATGGAAGTGCCATGCTGCGGCGGTATCGAGGCGATTGTCCGCAAGGCGCTGGAACTCGCCGCCAAAACCCTTTTTGTCAGATTACACATTGTAACCATTAACGGAAACCTATCCTAAGGAGGAACTATGTTCTGTTACCAGTGTCAGGAAACAGCCGGAAACAAGGGCTGTCGATTCGCGAAAGGCGTCTGCGGAAAACCCGCGGAAGCTGCCGACATGATGGATTTATTGATCTACACGCTCAAGGGCGCCGCCATGATCCAGGAGAAATCGGGTCAGCCGGTCGATCCCGCGACGGGAAAATTCTTCATGGTCTCTATGTTCAAGACCATCACCAACGCCAACTTCGACCGCGACGACCTTCTCCGGCAGATCAAGTCCGCGCTCGAACTGCGCGACGGACTGAAAAAGAAGTACAACGTCGAAGGCGATCTGCCTGACTGCGCCACATGGTATTCGGATGACGAACAGGCGATTATCGCCAAGTCGCAGCTCGTTGGCGTGCAGGACACCGAAAACGAGGACATCCGATCTCTGCGCGAACTGATCACCTACGGAGTCAAGGGGATTTGCGCGTATGGCGAACATGCCGCCGTGCTGGGCAAAGAGAATCCCGACATCTACAGCTTCATCATCCAGGCGATGGCAGCCACCACGAAGGACCTGCCTCTCGACGATCTGGTCGCCCTCACGCTCAAGACGGGCGAAATGGCGGTCAACACGATGGCGCTGCTCGATCAGGCAAACACCGAGACCTACGGTAATCCGGAGCTGACGAAGGTCAATATCGGCGTCCGGAACAATCCCGGCATCCTGATCTCCGGCCACGACCTCAAGGACATGCAGGAGCTTCTCGAACAGACCGAAGGCACCGGCGTCGATGTCTATACCCACAGCGAAATGCTTCCAGCAAACTATTACCCCGCCTTCAAGAAATACGATCATTTCGTGGGCAACTACGGCAACGCGTGGTGGAAGCAGAACGAGGAGTTCGAGTCCTTCAACGGCCCCATCCTCATGACCACCAACTGCATCATTCCCGTGAAGGATGCCTACAAGGATCGCATCTTCACCACCGGCGTGGTCGGCTACCCTGGCGTGAAGCACATTCCGGGGCGTCCCGAAGGCGGAAAGAAGGATTTTTCCGAGATCATCGAGCTGGCGAAGAAGTCCGCACCGCCTATTGAGATCGAGACCGGGCACATCGTGGGCGGATTCGCGCATCACCAAGTGATGCAACTGGCTGACAAGGTGGTTGACGCGGTCAAATCCGGCGCAATCAAGCGATTCGTCGTGATGGCGGGTTGCGACGGCAGATTCCCGTCCCGCAACTACTTCACCGACGTAGCCGTCGCGCTTCCGAAGGATGCCGTCATCCTCACAGCCGGCTGCGCCAAGTATCGCTACAACAAGCTCGATCTGGGCGACATCGGCGGTATCCCGCGCGTGCTGGACGCCGGACAGTGCAACGACTCCTACTCGCTGGCGGTCATCGCGCTCAAGCTCAAGGAGGTCTTCGGACTGGACGACATCAACGACCTGCCCATCTCGTTCGACATCGCCTGGTACGAGCAGAAGGCCGTCGCGGTGCTTCTGGCGCTACTTTTCCTCGGTGTGAAGGGTATCCGGCTCGGACCGACCTTGCCGGCATTCCTCTCGCCCAACGTCGCGAAAGTGCTGGTCGAAAACTTCGATATCAAGCCCATCGGCGATGTCCAGTCGGACGTCGAAAACATGATGGCAGGGAAATAGTGACAAATGTCCTCCAGTTGCTACGTTGGTTTAGCAGCGTCTGAATAAGGGGGACCCGATGCATCAGCGAGACAATGCGCTAAGGCGCGATGAGTTAAAGAGTTATGAGGGAGAGTTCTTGTATGAGTTGCAGAATTCATACGAACTCTCCCCTCGATTAAGCGAACAAATCCTTCAGACAGCCAAGTCCATTCTTTATCGATCCAGTACCGTCTATCCCGGTGTCGTTCCTGTCGTGGTAGCCGATATCGAAGAGAAGAGCGGTAAAAGCATGGAGAACATCCGCAAACGCACCATTTACGTGACGCTCGATGATGAGCGGGATGACCTTTCGATCCTTCACCAATACGGGCGGACATATCTTCGCCAGGTGACCATCCAGCGGATCACCGAGGAAGCGATCGAGCAGGACGGGCTCCTTACCCAGGAAGACCTGAGCCGATTGCTTCGTTGCAGTAAGCGGACAATCAGGCGCGATATTCGTGCAATTCAGGATCGCGGTGTTCATGTCGTAACGCGTGGTGTTTTTCACAACGTCGGACGCTGCCAGACTCACAAAAGCCAGATCATCCGCCTGTATCTGGAAGGCTTTACCTACAGCGAGATTCACCGCAAATGTTACCACACGACCTCATCCATCAAGCGTTACCTGGAAGATTTCAAGAAGGTGCTGATGAGCCTCCACCATGGTGTTACGGACTCCCGAAATATCGCGCAGGTAACCGGATTATCGGTCTATCTGGTCAAGCAGTATCGGGCGCTGATATCGGAAGCGAAGCAATCCCCCATCATGCAGGATACCCTTTCGATCATGATCGAGCAGAACCAGTATATGGACGGAGTAAAAAAAACGCTAAAAAACGATGGGCTGAAAGCGGCAGTTACGGAGGAACAATGAATCGGAACCAGCGAGATCGCTATGAATCGATCAACAAGCGCAATTTTCGCAATGCTCTAATTCATTTGCTGGAAACGGAATACAAGATCATCGGTTCGCGGAAAATCCTTTCGCTTCTGGCAGATGATATCGAGCAACTTCATTCGGAGTATTTTGTATCGACCTCGACAGTGGGTATCGGTGAGATCGTGTTTCGCACCACCGCGGACGACGGACAACGCCCGAATTACGGTAAGAAAACCGAGGATTACAGCTCGACAACGGTTGTCCTGCCACTGGTGACCGAGGAGGATATCGAGAACCGCGTCTATACCCGAAACGGAAATAAAAACACGAATTACGAGCACTGCGACCGACGTGAGATCAGGACGATGATCCGCTTGCTCGAGTCGGCAAAGTCCCAGGGCGGTCTTCTTAGCGGAGCCGAGGTTAGTGTCTTGCTGAATCGCAGTTTGAACACAATACAAAAATATCTCAAGGCATACGTAAAGGAGACGGGAAAAATCCCGCCATTGAAGGGCTACGTGATGGACATGGGCAGTCTGCCGACCCACAAGTCGATCATCATATCGTACTACGAACAGGGGATGTCGCCAGCCGATATTGTGCTGAAAACCTCCCACAGTCAGGATGCCGTGGATCGTTACATCAAGCAGTACGACCAGATCAAACTGTTGATCCGGAAAGGGATGTCCGCCACAGAGATCAAGGATATCGTTCGGCGAAGCATGAAAGTGGTAAAAGAATACATCGCAATCTATAACGAATTTAACGACGTATCAGAAAATCGTTGACAGTGAGGTGGTTAGATGAGAGAAAAAACTCACACAAAGAAACCGAGGGAAGGGGCTGCTTTCATTATTGATTGCTTTCCCTTCTTTCGGGAATGTATACCAAAAAACTATGGGGACATTTGGCACCATGGTAAATAAACCAACTTCCCCCGTAGCTCCTTCTCCCGCTTGCGGGAGAAGGCGGGGGATGAGGGGCACTAAGGAGAATCCATGATCATCAATACATACAAAATGGCAAAGCATATCGACACACCGCACAAGGTAAAGATCGGCAAACTGTACGATTCGGAGCACGCGCAGGTCGTGCACATCACGCTGGAGCCGGGCGAATCGCTGATCCGGCATATCACGCCGGTGGATGTCGTGTTCTACGTGCTTGAAGGCGTCGGCGTCGTGGATATCGGCGATGAGAGTCTCGAGGTGACGCGCGATACCCTTATCGAGAGTCCAAAGAATATCCCGCACTGCTGGCACAACCGATCGGGCAGCACGCTCAGGATCCTCGTCATCAAGACGCCCAGACCGACCGAATCGTCGAAGCTTCTTTGACGCAAGACGCCGCAGGCACGTCGAACCCCGGTGTGCCTGTCTCTGGTTATAATCCAGGAATACCCCCATAATTATCATGCCATGAAAGCCTATGGTTCTGCTTTGCAACGACATACCTATGTTTACTGTTTATAAAAGTACGTAAAAAAATCTGACATGAGTATGCAAAATAATTGTTGTCCTTCGACTCCGCTCAGGATGACACATTTATTTTGCAACCGTCTGAAATGGATGCAGTTATCCACAGTGTTTCATCCTGAGCGGAGTCGAAGGACACTGTGGATAACATCGATCAATATTCATCGAACCAAGATTCCACAGAAAAATGGGGGTATTCCAATGTTTCTGGCTATAATCTACTTGACAAGTAAGGAAATAGCTCGCAGCATCAATGAGAGTGAACTAACCCCAGGAGGCTCTATGGCGTTCAAGATCAGAAAGAATGAATGTATCAACTGCGGAGCGTGCGAAGTGGTCTGTCCGGTCGATGCGATATCCGAAGTCGATGGAAAACGCTGGATCGATCCGGAGAAGTGTGTCAATTGCGGTGCCTGTGCGCAGGAGTGCCCGGTGAATTGCATCGACGCGCCTTGATATGACAACCAAATTTACCTGAACCCCGCCGACTTGCGAAGCGGGGTTTCTTTACATCGATCGCCCATCCATTTTTATGAGTCTCGTTCAATAATAAATTTCTTGACGCATGTTCAACTCCATACTCCATACTCCATAATGACGTAATATAAGGAGGTTACTATGGTGCGTTGCTTTGTAATCACTCTTTTCATTTTATCCTTCACAATAATTTTTGCTGATGGTACCCAACCATTCGGGGCGGGGACATCGTCAAGTCCCTACGAAATCGAAACGCTCAACAATCTGCTATGGCTTAGTACGAATTCCACAAGCTGGTCAAGTCACTTCATTCAAACCGCCGACATCGATGCGACCACAACATCGAGCTGGAACGGTGGTGAAGGATTTTCGCCCATCGGTAACGGTTCCCTCGATTTCACTGGGACTTACGATGGTGATTCATACGAAATCGAAAATCTGTTCATCGACCGTGCCGCGAACGATCAGGGACTGTTCGGACGAGTCAACGGCGCTACGATCCAGAATCTTGGAGTCACGGATTGCTCGATAACCGGCAATACAAGGGTTGGCGCAATTGCATCGTTATGCATTGGATCGTCGGACATTCTCAATTGCTACAGTACCGGATCGATAACCGGAGCCGCAACAACGGGTGGCCTCGTCGGCTTCCTTCGCTACAGCAGCAGTATCTCGCAATGCTGGAGTATATGCTCTGTAACGGCAGCTACCGATACCGGCGGTTTGGTCGGCAAGACTAACAATAGTGCGGTCATCGAATTCAGCTATGCTCGCGGCACGGTAACCGGCACGAGTTTTATCGGTGGCTTACTCGGCGAGAATCAAGCTTCTACTGTTCAATTCTGTTACAGCACCGGTCTGGTAAACGGATCGACAACTACCGGCGGAATTGTCGGATATTCCGATAATATGCTTATACTTTGCAGCTTATGGGATACTGATACGTCAGGACAAGCTACGAGTTCCGGAGGTTTGGGTCTTGGCTCTTCCGACATGAAATTGATGGAAATATATCAAAGCCAGGCATGGGATTTCATGATCGAGACCGATGACGGCACAAACGATATCTGGGGCATGAACGGGCTTTATAACGACGGCTACCCCTTCCTCGCCTGGGAAGACCACGAACATTTTCCTCCTGCCGGAACACAGCCGAATGGTGGTGGCATATCCAGCAATCCCTATACGATAACGCAACTCGACCATCTGCTCTGGGTCAGCTCCCATGTCGATTCCTGGGATAAATATTTTCGGATGGCTTCGAACATCGATGCCAGCGATACGCAGAACTGGACTGGCGGAGATGGTTTCAGACCCATCGGACACAGCACCCTCCCCTTCACGGGAACTTACGACGGCAACGACTACAGGATATCCGACCTGTATATCGACAGGACAAACACAAACAATCAGGGCATGTTCGGTTATACACAAAGCGCTTTGATCCACGACTTGAGATTGATCAACGTAAGCATTAGTGGAGCCACACGAGTCGGCGGTCTTGTCGGATCGGCCAGCAACACCTATTTCCTGAACTGCAAAGTAACCGGCGAGATAGAAGATGGATACACGAATGTCGGTGGTTTGGCCGGCATAATATCCAATTCATGCACACTTGAAGGTTGCGAGTCCGATGTCACAATATACGGTAGAATCAGCGTTGGCGGGCTTGTCGGTAAAGCTGGGGCTTCAACAATAACCGGGTGCACCGCAGAGGGCTCTGTTGACAGTTTTTACGACGGCGCAGGCTTCGTGGGATCCATAATAAACAATACGCTGATCGAGAACTCCAGCGCGG
Source organism: Cloacimonadales bacterium (SeqCode) (assembly GCA_963666875.2). Classification (GTDB taxonomy): domain Bacteria; phylum Cloacimonadota; class Cloacimonadia; order Cloacimonadales; family JAIOQZ01. Next base: position 155,709 of record CAXXPU010000017.1, on the reverse strand, counting down.
CGTGCACTGTAACGGGGAATAATCAAGGATCGGGATTCGTGACTGCAATGGACGATTCCGTGATCAATTGCTGCTATTGTATCAGCGATATCACGGTCGGTTGCGGTAACGTTGGAGGTTTTGTCGGGAAAGCGGAAGGATCGTCCATGATTACCAACTCGTACAATCAAGGGACGATCGCATCCTGCACGAATAGTACCGGGGGATTCGCTGCGCAGATGATGGATACCAGCACAATCGAGAATTGCTACTCCGCCTGTACGATAACGGGATCATCATACAACTGTGGAGGATTCGTCTGCGACCTGTTCAACACTCCGCATGTAATCAATTCATTCTGGGATACCGAATTGTCCGGTCTCAGTACCAGCGATGGCGGCACAGGACTCACCACAACCGAGATGCAGGAGCTTTCGACCTACTACAACGCCGGATGGGATTTCGCAGAGGAAATCAGCAACGGCGAAGATAATTATTGGGGGTTGAACGCATCGGAAAACAATGGCTATCCGTTCCTCATGTGGCAGGGCTACACCCACACAGCCGGTAATCCCGAAGCGCCGGTTGGCTCCGGAACAGAAGGCGATCCGTATCAGATCGGTACAGCGTCACAACTGAAATGGCTGTCGAGCACGAGCAGTGTTTGGGGAGCGTACTTCGTCCAGACTCAGGATATCGACCTCAGCGCATCAAGCCAGTGGGACAACGGCAGCGGATGGACGCCAATCGGGAACGACGCAACCAATTTCACCGGCAACTACGATGGACAGACGCATTCTATCGATGGACTGTTCGTTGACCGTGCGGTCGGATACCAGGGATTCTTCGGGTACCTGAACGGAGCCGATGTCAGCAATGTACTTCTGACAAACATCGATATCGCGTGCGCGGGGCACACCGGCGGACTCGTTGGCTACTCGTACGATTCGAACATCTCCGGCTGTTCTGCCGGAGGCACGATCACATCGCTATCGAACCAGCTCGGTCTGCTGGCCGGAATAGCGGAAGCAAGCACCGTCGAGAACTGCGCGACATCGGGAACCATCAATGGCTACGACGATGTCGGCGGATTGATCGGGTATTGCACGGCATCCTTCGTCACAAGCTGCTCGAGCGTGATTACGGTCAACGCGAACGAAAACGCAGGCGGATCGATCGGGCGCGCGAACAACAGCAGTCAGATACTCGAATCAAGCTGCTCCGGAACGATTACCGCCTTCTGCGCCGGTGGCTTCATCGGAAGAATCGCCAGTACTACGGTCGAGCGATGCTATGCCATGATGGATGTGACTGCAAGCTATATCGGTGGCGGATTCTTCGGCTCATCAGGCGGCTACCTGTTCGCGCAAGACTGTTTCAGCCAGTGTGCGATCGTTTCCGACTACGGATCAGCGGCAGGATTCCTTTATTCCGCAGCATCATACGATGAATTCATCAGTTGCTATAGCGCATGCAGCTTTACAAACACCAACGCTGGATTCATTTTCGGTTATCCGTCGCATGTAACGATAACCGACTGCATCTGGGACAAAGACCTAGCGGGAAACACCACCAACAACACGGCAATCGGAATGGGAACCGCCGAGATGAAGTCGTATGTAACCTATTATCTCAACAACTGGGATATGATAGGAGAATCGGATAACGGCATTGCGGATATATGGGGAATCAATCCCGACCAGAACAACGGCTACCCATTCCTGAGCTGGCAGGGATTCGACAACACCTATCCCGGACTACCCGCGGGAAGCGGCACCACGGAAGACCCTTATCAAATCTCCGACTTCTCGCACCTCTACTGGATGAGCTGTAAATCGGATATCCTGTCGTCCCACTTCATCCAGACCGCGGACATCGACGCTTCGATAAGCGCATCCTACAACGACGGTAAAGGGCTGGACCCAATCGGCACAAGCGCCGGCTACTTCATGGGAACTTACAACGGACAGGATTACGCGATCGACGGATTCACGATCGATCGTTCCGGAAGCCCCAACCAGGCACTGTTCGGATATGTCGTGTACGGAACCATCCGAAACGTCCGGCTGACGAACTGCTCGATCTGTGGAGATTCCGAGAGCGGATGTCTTGCCGGTAGAATCGAAGAATCCACAATCGATGCATGCTACGTCTCGGGACAAATAACGGGTCAGGACTTGTATTGCGCCGGAATCGCCGGCATGAGCATAATCTCAACGATTACCGGAAGCCACAACGCAGCGGATGTTATCGGAAACACCCATATCGGAGGTATCGTCGGATGGAGTCAGGAAACGAATATCGACGATTGCTGCAATACCGGACCGGTCGAAGGCTGGCAGGGGATCGGCGGTATTTGCGGAAAACAGCTCTACGGATTAATACTGAATTCCTGCAATCTGGGTACGATTACCTCATCTCATTCCAACGGCGGTGGAGTTGCCGGTGAAGCGGTCAGCACAGAGATTTATTCCTGCTGCAACAAGGGAGAAATCTTCGGGCAATTCAATACGGGAGGTTGTTTCGGACAAATAGCAGGCACAACGGTCGAGGAGTGCTACAGTACCGGAGACGTAGATAGTTTTGTTTACAGCGCCGGCTTCGTCGGAGACGGAGTCGATGGCAGCACGATCAGAAGATGCTTCAGTACGGGAGAAGTGACAGGTACTTTAGATCCCGGCGGATTCATCGCAGCCAGAGAGAACTGCGTTGTCCGAAACTGCTTCTACGACACCGAGGCATCCGGCATGACGACCAGCGCCGCCGGAACCGGCTTGCCCACTGCCGACATGAAAGACCTCGATACCTTCATGGCAGCCGGATGGGATTTCATGGGTGAAACGCTCAACGGCACCGACAACTTCTGGAAGCTCGACGGCGTCAACAACAACGGCTACCCGTTACTCTCATGGGAAGAAGGCACGCCTGTCGCACCGGCGTCACCGGAGAATGTCGTCATTACCGTCGAGAACGGTCAAGTCCATATCACGTGGGACATCGTACCTTATGTGGATAGCTACCGTGTATTCTCCGGAGCCGCTCCGGATGGTTTGATGGTCGAAGATACAACCGGTACATTCGATAACACCACCTGGACTGCTCCTCTCACGCATGACCGAAGATTCTACATGCTGACCTCGCATATCGAAGACGAGACCCGCAACGAGGAACAAGATAGCGCAAGAAAAGAAGACGCAAGATAACAAACACGCACCATATACACCCCCGGAAGCGATATCCGGGGGTTTTTCTTGCCAGAAGAAGTTCTTTCAACGCAATGAATGTGTTTCTGTGGAAATAACAGGAATACTCCCAGAATTTTTGAGTGCGTAGCTGTAAGGTGATGGAATGCTATCATTTATGTATGTTTTTTGGTGAAAAATCCGGTAGACTATCTGAGTGTTAATGGTTCTTTGCTGTGTAAAATAATTGTTTGTCCTTCGATACACCGCTTCGCGGCACTCAGGATGACAAACTATTATTTTACATTGAGTTATCCGCCATTGTCATCCTGAGTGCCGCGAAGCGGTGTATCGAAGGATCATGGTGGATAACGTTATCAAATTGGTATCGAACCAAGGTATTACGAAAAACTGGTGGTATTCCTGTTCTGTGGAAATAATCATTGACATCCATCGTAAATATACCAACCTGAAGATTGGGGTTTGCTCGCTCGGAGATCGAGCGCTAAACGTATCGAACTGAAAGGAGACATCATGAGGAAACTGCATATTGCGATATGGATGCTGATGCTGGCGACGCTTCTCAGCGCTGCTCACAACTTCACAATAAACGGCGAGGAGAACCCGACCATCTCGGTCGGCGACTCACTCGAAGTATATTTCGAATTCGAATCTGTAGGCAATTCGGCAAGTTACGCTGTTTCGATCGAGCTTCTGGGATACGAAATTCCGGCGATCGAATCGAATGACGACACATTCGCCGACGGCGGCATGCTGGACGAGACCGACGAGGACGGCGTCTTCATGATGCACCTGAACAACTTCGTTTCCATACCGGAAGCGGCGTCGGTCGTGATCACCGTGACCGACGAGGATATATACGATTCTGTTACGCTCCAGTTCGAGCAGCTCGATTCCAACTACTCCATCTCCGGAACCGTTACCTCAGAAGGCTCGTGGTTTGACCTTCCGGTGCCGGGAGCGCTTGTTTACTGTTTTTACAACGTCGGAATCGCTGACATCATGGAACTGATCGAGAATTTCTCGCTGGAGGAATTCCTCGCATACATGCAGCAGGGACACTACCTCCTGTCCGAGATGACAGGACTCCTGGGAACCTATCAGATCTACGTTCCTGACGACGTTGAAGACGCGACGTGCCTGGTCGGGGTTCTCAGCCTTCTGGACATCGAAGGCGACTACGTGGCGCCAGATGCGCAGATCGTACAGATCAACGGTCACATAGGCGGTATTGATTTCTACTACGCCGATCCGGACGGTTACTTCGAGGGTATCGTCATGGATGCGCAGGAGAATCCGATTTCCAACGCTTCGATCTTCGTCGTCAACCAGGAGGATACCTCCGACTACACCGTAGCGACATCCGATTCCACGGGCGCTTTCTCGATACCGTTGCTTAACGGCACCTACGATGTCACGGTCGTTCACTTCCTTTATACGACATACGAAGGGAGTTTCACGATCTCAAACGGCAACCACTACGAGGAAATCGTACTGCACGGCTATACGACAGACGAAGAGACCGTACCCGAGACGGTATCGGGACTCGATGTGTCCTGCTACCCGAATCCGTTCAACCCGGAAATGACCGTATCGTATAACGTTGCGACACCAGGCGAGACCAGGCTGAGCATCTTCGACGTTCGCGGAAGAGTGGTGTATCGTGCAACAAACCGCGATGCAGGAACATTCCGGTGGAACGGCGTCGATCTGGATGGAAAGCCTGTCGCATCGGGCATCTATCTGGTGCGGATCCAGCATGGAAACCAGACCCGGACCCGCAAGGCGATGCTGTTGAAATAGGAGACAGGAGTCAGGAGCTAGATGATAGCGAACTCTTCCGAATGATATCATCGAATATGAAATTTTCGCGAAAATCAACATTCAGAAGGAAGTTGATTTCCACTCACCTCCCGCAAAGGGGATGAGGCTACAATAAAGGATACACTATGAAACGAATATTTTTGATTGCAATCACCGTTCTGATTCTCTACTTTCTGAAGAGCATGCTCTACTACTTCTTCGTTTTCGACTGGCAACTCTTCCAGAAACCCTTCAGCGCCGGCAGCCTGCTGATCGACTTCCTGGCGTGGCTTGCGCAGTTCATCATCGGATACCTTCTGATCCGTCATTTCTGGACGAAATATCGACATTAAAACGTTATTGACAAAGTTGTGCAATCTGATTGTATTTTACTCAGCAAGATTCATATGTTAATATGGTGATAAATAATTATTTTCGTTTGATTATTGCAGTGCTTCACCTCGTTTTTTTGATTTGCCAACAACGCTAGAGGAGAGGAAATGAAAAAGATCCAAGTAGAGGTACAAAAGGATTTTCTCGAGTCGGTAACGAGAACAAGCAAACCAATTAAAAGTATTCATGAACTCATTTGGAATGGTTTTGATGCTGATGCAAAAAAAGTATCTGTGTATCTCAAGTACAATACGCTCAAAGCACTTGAAGAGATAATTGTTGAAGATAATGGGGATGGCTTTAGCTATAAACAAGCTGAAGATGTGTTCAGGAATCTAGGAAATTCATGGAAGAAACACAAAGATAAAACAAGTAATGGACGTGCTTATCACGGGAAAGCGGGAAAAGGGCGGTTTAAAGCTTTTGCTTTAGGCGGATCCGTTAGGTGGATATCGAAATACGCCGAAAATGGTTCTATTTTATGCCATGAGATAACTGGAACAAAGGAATCTCTGGGATCATTTGATATTGACGGACCCCGGAAAGCGAACAGTCCCGAGACAGGAACTACAGTTACTGTGTATGATTGTTACAAGGACTACACACCACATTTTGATGAAAATGCCATCCAAGAACTGACCCAAGAATTTGCTTTGTATTTATTAAAATACCCTGAACTGGTTTTAGATTACAATGGTACTCGGATCAACCCTTCTGAGCTTGTACAAAATAAGGAAGAGCGTGAACTCGATGTTGAATTTGAAGATGACATTTATCCCGCAATAATCACAATTATTGAATGGGAGAAACCAAATGATAGAAAAATCATTTTATGTGATGAAGAAGGATTTGCCTTAGGAGAAGTATCGGCCGGAATTCATGCACCAGGATTTTATTTCACAGCTTTCGTAAAATGTGGAAAATTCAGAGAAATGATTGATAACAACACATTCGATATGGATAACATGCCTTTTAAAGAAAAAGTGATCGAGTTGTCAAAAGCGTCATTGAAAGACCATTTCAGAAGAAGAACAGCCGAGAGGGCTAGGTCAATTGTCGAGAAATGGAAAGATGAAAAGGTGTACCCCTACACTGGCGAACCCAATTCGATTATTGAAACCTCCGAGCGGCAAGTATTTGACATAGTTGCGATGAATTACTCGGAGTATTCACCATCGTTTAATGACAATGACTATAAAAATAAAAAGGTAATCCTTAGCCTTCTGAAGCATTCTCTCGAGACGAGTCCATCAATGGTAAGAAAATTACTTACGAATATCCTTGATCTACCAAAGGAAAAGCAGGAAGAGTTTGCTGATTTATTAGAAAAGACATCACTAGATGCAATAATATCCGCCTCGCACCTTGTTGCTGATCGCCTTGAGTTTATCGAAGCGTTGAAATATATCCTTTTTGATAAAGACATGAAAAAGCATATACTTGAGAGACAACATTTACATCGGATACTTGCAAAAGAATCATGGATTTTTGGAGAAGAATATGCGCTAATATGTGATGACGAAAACTTGAGGACTGTTTTACTGAAGCATTCCCGGGAGCTAAAAGAAGATGACATTGATATCTACTCTCCTGTATTGCGTGATAACGGTAAAGAAGGGGTCGTTGACTTAGTACTTTCAGGCACTATTCCCCAATCAAATAAATTAGAACATCTCTATATTGTTATTGAATTGAAACGTCCATCGCAACCTATCAATGCAGAAGTGCTACATCAAACCGAATCCTACGCATTAGCTGTTGCTCAGGATGAACGATTTGACAAAACTCGAACAAAATGGGTTTTTATAGCAATATCAAACCACCTGACAGACGATGCAAAAGAGCGTGTTTCTCAAAGTGGCAGAGCAAATGGTATTTATTATGAAAGCAATGATCGCCGTGTTGTTGTTTGGGCTAAAGAATGGAGCGAAATTATTAATGAGTGCAGTGCAAGAATGTCCTTTTTCCAAGAGCGATTACAATATACCGCCACAAACCAGGAAGGAAGAAATTATATAACTAAGAAATATCAGCAATATCTCCCTTCTGAGGAAGAAGAAACCACAGACTTTAATCCATAGCCGTTTTATTTATCCAGTAAAAAGTCGTTGGTTAATTAGCTTGGGCGATTCGCTAATTCTTTCAACGGAATAGTTTGACAAGAAAACGCGTCTCTGAAAAATTGCAAACTTGCACCATTTCCGTATTCGATTGTCGATATCGGATCGGAGATGGCGTTGGAAATGACTGAGACGCTTCATGTTCCGCGTGAACGCCGTCTGTCGCACAAATGCGATCGAATGAGTTCTGCGGACGGATTCAAGCTTGTTCAGAGTAATAAAAAAAATATACATAGAAAGGAACAACGAGGGACTTATGAAAAACTACGATATGAAAAACATTCGTAACATCCTGTTCGTGGGCGGCAGCGGCTCCGGTAAAACCACGCTGATCGAGCACATGCTCTACAACGCGAAGGCTACCACCCGAATCGGGAAGATCGACGACGGCAACACCATGATGGACTTTGATCCGGAGGAAATCGAGAAGAAGATGTCGATCAGCCTCTCCATGGGACACCTGGACTGGAAGAACGCGCGCATCAACATGATCGACGCTCCGTCCTACCCGGACTTCTACGGTGAGCAGATCGCCGGATTCACGGCTGTCGAGACCGCAATGCTGGTCGTGAACGGCGCCGGAACCTTTGACGTCAGTATCGAGCTTCCGCTGGAACTGATGGTCAAGAGCGACAACATCGCCAAGGCGATTATCGTGAACCGCCTGGACAACGAACACGCCGATTACCAGAAGGCGATCGACATGATCCAGGAAAACTCGGATATCATCCCCGCACCGCTGTTGATCCCCATCGGTAAAGAGAACACCTTCACCGGCGTAGTCGATATCGTCAAAGGCAAGGCCTTCATCGACGGTAAGGCGACCGACATCCCCGCCGACATGGCAGATATGGTCGAAGAAGCTCGTATGAAGCTCATGGAAGTGGTTGCAGAGACAGACGACGCACTGCTCGAGAAATACTTCGAAGAAGGCGAACTGACCGACGAAGAACTCACCACCGGTGTCAAGAAAGGCATCAAGAGCGGCGCGGTAGTTCCAGTGTTTGCCTGCTCCGCCGTGAAGAACGTAGGTGTCGATACCCTGATGGACGCGATCGTCGATTACCTTCCGTCTCCCGCGGATCATCCGGAAGTTCTGGCTGACTTCGGCGGCAAGATCCAGAAGATCAAGGCTTCAGAAGACGGAGACCTCTACGCATACATCTTCAAATCCTTCGCCGACCCGAACATCGGCGACATCGCATACGTGCGCGTCTTCTCCGGTTCGCTCAAGAGCGGTACAGACGTCCTCATCCCAGAGAAAGACGGCAAGGACAAGATCGGCGGCATCTCCTACGTACAAGGCAAAAACCGCACCGACACCACCGAGCTTCGCGCAGGCGAAATCGGCGGTCTGGTCAAGCTCAAACTCGCACGCGGTATGAACTCCATCGTGCCGACGAACGCGAAATACAAATTCCCGTCACCGAAGCTTCCTTCTCCGATCTACTGGCAGACCATCAAGGCAGCCAACCAGAGCGACGAAGACAAGATCGGCGCCGCGCTGACCCGTCTTCTGGACGAAGATCCCACCGTATGCCTCACCCTCAATACCGAAACGCACGAGCAGATCATTTCCGGCGCCGGCGAGCAGCAGGTGAACCTCATCGTGAAAAACCTCATGAAGCGCTTCAAAGTGGAAGCGGTCCTCGATACACCGCGTATCCCCTACCGCGAGACCATTACCGGCAAGGCCGACGAGCGCTATCGCCATAAAAAACAATCCGGCGGACGCGGACAGTACGGCGAAGTCTATTTCCGTCTCAAACCGTCCGAACGCGGCCAGAACTTCGAATTCATCGATTCGATCGTTGGCGGTCGTATCCCCGGCAAATTCATACCCGCTATCGAAAAGGGTGTCGTTGAAACCATGGATCGAGGCGTTATCGCCGGCTACAAGGTCGTCGATATCAGCGTTGAAGTCTATGACGGTACATTCCACGATGTCGATTCCTCCGAAATGGCGTTCAAGATCGCTTCATCGCAATGTCTGAAAGCCTGTTTCGCGAAAGCGAATCCGATCCTTCTCGAGCCGATCCACAACGTGAAGATCGTGATCCCGAACGAATACATGGGTGACGTGATGGGCGATATCTCGACCCGCCGCGGCAAGATCCTCGGTATGGAGCAGTCCGGTAAGAAGCAGATCCTCAACGCGCAGCTTCCGCTGGCAGAGCTGTTCAGCTACTATCCCGCACTCAAGTCCCTGACCCAGGGTCGCGGACGCTTCGAGCAGGAATTCTCGCACTACGAACGCGTGCCGTACGAAATCGCCGAGAAAGTGATCGCCGAATACAAAGAACAGGAATAATCCATACGGAGGCACCATGTCCGGACACAATAAATGGAGCTCGATCAAGCATAAAAAGGGAGCGGCAGACGCCAAACGCGGCAAGCTGTTCACCCGACTTGCGAAAGAGATAATCGTTGCCGCCCGTAACGGCGGTGGTGACATCGACACGAATCCACGCCTGAGAACCGCCGTCGCCAACGCCCGTAACGCCAACATGCCCAAAGACAACATCGAAAAGGCAATCAAGCGCGGTACCGGCGAGATCGAAGGCGTCAGCTACGATGAATTCCTGTATGAAGGCTACGGCCCGAACGGCGTTGCCATGCTCGTCGAAGTGATGACCGACAATAAAAACCGTTCCGTCGCGGAAGTTCGCCACATCTTCGCCAAGTACGGCGGAAACCTCGCCGAGACCGGCGCAGTCTCATGGAATTTCGACCAGAAGGGTTCCATCCTGATTCCGCGGGAAGGACTCGACGAGGACGAATTCATGATGCAGGCGCTGGAGGCAGGCGCGGAAGACGTGCTTCTCGACGACGAAGAGTTCTTCGAAGTCATCACATCGCTGAATGACTTTCATACCGTCAACTCCGCCCTCGAAGGTGATTTCACCATCGAGAAAGCGGAACTTACCCGCATCCCTAAAAATACTATCAACGCGGACGACTTCGCGGAACGCGTCTTCAAGCTTATCGAGAAAATGGAAGAGCTGGACGACGTGCAGCAGGTCTATACGAACACCGAAGTCTCCGATGAAGTAATGGAGAGGATCGCACAACAGTGATCGTCCTCGGTATTGATCCCGGCAGCCGTGTCTTCGGATACGGCTTGCTGGAGATCGAAGGCAGGAGAATCCTCGCTGCCGGAAGCGGCTCGATTCGAATCGATACAAATCGAAGCCTTCCCGAAAGACTGCTCTCCATCCACGAATCCCTAAAAAAAATCCTCGAAGAATACAAGCCCGATCACGCGGCGGTCGAAACCATCTTCTACGGCAAGAATCCCAAGAGCGCATTCACCCTCGGGCACGCGCGCGGAGCCATCCTGATGACCATCGCTCAACATCGTATTCCCGTATTCGAATATTCACCGCGCGAAGTGAAAAGCTCGGTGGTGGGCAACGGAAACGCGACCAAGCAGCAGGTGCGATACATGATCACCCAGATGCTGCCGCAGATGACGCCACCCTCCAGCGAAGACGCAGCCGACGGGCTGGCGATCGCGCTCTGTCATTACAATCGATTGAAATCCGGACTCATAGAACGCTGACAACCGGTTGAGGTAGATTATGTTCGCATACCTGAGAGGTACCCTGTCCGTGAAGGAATTCTCCCATGTCGTCGTGGAATGCGCCGGCGTGGGGTACGAGGTCAACATCCCTCTGAGTACATACGAGAAGCTTCCCAAGAAAGGCGAGATCGCACTTCTACTGATCCATTTCTCGATGTCCGAAGACGGCATCCGACTCTACGGATTCGCCACCGACGAAGAGCGCGACCTCTTCCGGCTCCTGATGAGCGTCTCCAAGATCGGCCCCAAGATCGCGCTGGCAGCGCTTTCCGGGCTATCGGTGCGCAACTGGGTCGAGGCGATCGAAGCAGGTGACGTACGCATGATCGCGACGGTGCCGGGACTCGGCCAGAAGACGGCGGAACGGGTGATCGTCGATCTGCGGGACAAGATCCCTCAGATCAAGCTTCCCGACCACGAACCCGGCGCTCAGCACGACGAGATTTCCAGAGAAGCCGAGTCGGCACTCATGGCGCTCGGTTACAAGAAACCGGAGATCGCCAAAGCGCTGAAGAAAGTCTATGAGCCGTCGAAATACAACGACGTCGAGATTCTCATAAAAGATGTCATACGTTTTCTTTACAAGAAGTAGATAGACGATTATATTGTCTTCAGGAACGATCTATGGTAAACGAACGAGCTGAAGCATACAAGGTTCTGACGAAGGTACTGAAGGATAATGCCTTCTCCGACAACCTGCTTCGCAACGTGGGAAAGAAGATCAAGCGGGACAACGGAAACCACGACCTCTTCTACACCATCGTCAAAGGAACCGTCAAGCTGCGCGAACACCTGCATCATATCGCTACATTTTATACAGACAGCGAGAAATTCGAAAAGACCAACCTCACGATACGCATCCTGATCTACATGGGACTCTACCAGCTCCGCTACTGCGAGAACATCCCCGCCCACGCCGCCATCAACGAGACGGTCGATCTGGTGAAATCGAAATTCGACCGAAAAGTCGCCGATTTCGTCAACGCGGTGCTGCGATCGTATCAGCGCGAGCCGGACAAGGTCACCTACCCGGAAGACCCGATCCAGCGCATGGCAGTCGAATACTCCTACCCTGAAGAACTGATCCGCATCTGGATCGATACCTGGGGCGAGGATGAGACCGAGATGCTCTGCATGTATTTCAACGATGTGCCGCGTCTCAACATCCGGGTGAATCAACTCGAGACCAGCACGGATAAATTGATCTCGTACTTCTCGAGGAAGGACATCGCATTGCAGCCAAGCCAGGCTTCACGAATGATGATGACCACCAATCAACCCACCGAGGTACTTCAGGATGTCGCATTCGAGGAAGGCTATTTCTCGATCCAGGACACAGCCGCTGCCCTGGTGGTCGAGCTGATGGGTCCCGCTCCGGAAGAATCGGTTCTGGATTTGTTCGCCGGTCCCGGCGGCAAGACGACCTATATTGGCGAAATGATGCGCAATCAGGGCGAGATCATCGCGATCGACCGCATCCCCAACAAGGTTAAGAAGATCAAACAGGCGCTGGAGAGACTCAAGATCAACAACGTCAACACCATCGTGGAGGATTCCTTCCGCTATGGACCCGTTGCGCCGGCGTACGATCGCGTACTGCTGGATGTCCCTTGTACAGGTTGGGGCGTGCTTCAGAAGAAGTCCGAATTGCGCTGGCAGCGCGCTCAGGATATCAACGAGCTGCTGAAAATCCAGGAAAGCGCGTTGAACTACGGAGCGAAATTCGTACGACCGGAGGGATATCTGGTTTACAGCACCTGCACCATGAACCGGAAGGAGAACGAGGATCAGGCGGAGAAATTCCTGAAGCAGCATCCGGAGTTCGTCAAGATCGACGCCGCAGAGAAGATCCCTGCCGAATTCACGAGCGAGGGCTATCTCAAAACCATCCCGCACCGGCACAATATGGACGGTGCTTTTGCGGTGCTCATGCAACGAAAAGCTTGACACGGGTATCCGATTAACGGGAATAAGGGCGTTATGAAGAATAAAATCATCCGAATCATCATCATTGTCGGCGGAGCGCTGCTCTTGCTGCTGGGTGTCTTTATCATCGGTTTCGTGGGAACCAACCTGGTCATGAACGTTATCACCAGGCACGGCAAGGAAGTCCGCGTTCCCGAGATCACCGGATTGCAGTTCGATGTTGCCAGGAAGAAATGCAAGCAACTCAACCTCTATATCGAGGAAACCGACCGCCAGTACAACGACGAGTTCAAGAAGAACACCATCATCACCCAGAAACCGGAAGCCGGCGCTAATTCGAAGATCGGCAGGGTGATCGAGGTAATCGTCAGCGAAGGACCCGAGCTTGTATCCGTACCGTCGTTGGTCAACATGACCCGCAAAGAGGCGCGATTGACGCTGAACAACATGGGTCTGGCGGAGAACAAGAAGATCCAGACGCGCTATTCCGAGGACGTCGATAACGGCAGAATCATCTTCACGCAGCCATCGTCCGAATCGATGGTGCCCAAGGGTACCGAGGTGACGCTCTTCATCAGCCTCGGCAAGCTGCCCGACAGCTCACCCCGCAAACGCATCCACGAAGAACTGCTGGATAACGTGGGAGATTGATCGCCCGTTCGAATACGGATTTATTTTGCGCAGCCCATGGCGAAAACCGTGGGTTTTTTCTGATATCATCGCGGTTATCCCGACAACCAGTTAGAATCTTGACGTTGTCCGAGTTCTGTTGTGAAGTTTGTCTCCCTGGCTGTGCGAAGATGAAGAGCACTATTTACAATCGTTCGATGCCCGATGTTTTCCTGTTGTAGGGGCAGGTCCCTGTGCCTGCCCATCCCTTTCTCTCTTCCCGTATCAGGATATCATGTGTAACTATAATCATGAAACGAGAGATGGGCAGGCACAGGGACCTGCCTCTACAGCAAGAATTGGTATCTATACGAAATAAAAAAAGGCCGGCAGATTCGCCAGCCTTCTTCGGTATGCTTACATTGGGGGAGGATTATTTCGTTTTGGGTGAAAGGTCGGTTCCGCCGTCGTCGTAGAGACCGACCAGCGACACAATGTTACCATTCACATCCCGGTCGAACCGAATGCGGAAGTATTCCAGTCCATCGAGAATGAAGTGGTCATCCTTGTAGGGTATCAACCGGAATTCGGGTCCCGTCCTCTGGTAGTAGAGCTTTCCGTCCCGATACCGGATCGTACGCGGTCCATACGTGCCGGTGTATGCTTTCATCTGGCGTTTCGATAGTTCGTATTCCGAATCCGCGATCTTGAGACCGTCCAACACCCATTCATACATGAATCGGTCGCTCGGTGTTTTAGCGTCTTCAAGTAACTTCTCGAGGATTTTCCGATAGGCGACATCCTTCGCATCGTCAGCGGGTACTTCGATATCCGGCTCGATGCCGGTGCCTTCCCAGTTCGTCTTGCTGATCGGGTTGATCGCACGACCGTTTGGAATCTTGGCGATGAACCAGTCATCGACCGCGACGAATGTGACGGGATGCGCGCCTCCGCCGGTCGTCTCGCCCACGATCGTGGCTCGCTGATAGTTCTTCAGGTTATACGTGAATTCTTCCGCTGCCGAGAAGGTGTATTCGCTGGTCAGCAAGTAAACCGGCACATCCGGGATGCGCTTTCCCGGTACGTACGGCAGTGTCCAGGTCTGGTCGCTGGTATCCGATTCACGATGATAGAAGGTGTTCAGGTGAACCGGATCCTTGAATTCGTCGGTCAGATAACTCGATATCAACTGAATCATATAGGCCGAGCCGCCACCGTTGTATCGGAGGTCGATGATCAGTCCATCGCAGTGCGAGACGTAGTTCATAGCCGCGATCGCAACGGGATAGGCTTCGGGAAGTCCAGAGAACCGGTCGAAACGCAGATACGCGATGTTTCCCATCAGGATTTCGAGACGATTGAAACCGAAATTGTTCTTTCGTTCCCGTTCGACCCTCTCATGATAGGCCTGCTGTTGTTCTTCTTCGGTCTTGCCCGTTTCCAGACCCATGCGTCGAACCTCATCGGGATTGTATCGTACGCCCAGATGCTTGTCGTGGCATGCGTCCAGCACATCCTGCTCGATCTTCCCCGCCAACGTCATGGGATCGTCTATATCGGAGTATGCGCCAGATTTCAGATTCGATCTCAGCGCGTTGGCGATATCTCTGCCTTTATCAGGGAAGATATAGATCCGATCGAATACCGATGCCAGCGAATCAACCAGCGTTGACTTGTATTCGTTCGTCATTACAGGTGGTTCGAAATCTTGCGCTATCAGGTTGATCGATACGATCAACAGTATAATTCCCAGCACAGTTCTCATCATGTCTCCTTCGTTAAATAAATATCTAACGTTAGTCTCGCATCGATCGTTACGTTGTCAACATTTTTTTTATTGTGCAATTTTCCTCGATCGATAATCCTGACACTGAGGAGAGAGGACAATGCAGACGATCAAAGAAATATCGGACCCGAGTCATATCAAGATCATGGTGGATGAGAAGCGGCAGGAAGTGCTGCGAGTGTTGCGCAAGGGCGATGAGCCCATGACGGTGAAACAAATCGCGGACGAACTGGGCGTCAAGCCGGCCAACGTGCATTTTCACGTTAAAAAGCTGGAGGAGATCGGAATCCTGGAAATGGTTCGCACCGAGGAAGTACACGGCATCATCGCCAAATTCTACGAGCCGACCGCAATGATTTTCAAACTTTCTTGCAGGGAGCTGGATCCCGGGACGCAGATGCAGGTCAACCTGACATTCGCATCGGATGCTGAGATCGCCTTCGAGGAGAGCAAGCAGAAATTCATCGAGATCAGCCGAAGAAAACACAGCGGCGGGAAGCGAATATCGGACAGCGAGCTGTATCTGACGAAAGAGGAATTCACCGAATTGAACGACATGATCGACAAGGCAATCGATCGATTCCGATACAAGGAGAAAGACGATCAGGCGCTGCATCATGTATTCTTCTCCTGTATCACGGATTTACCTGAATAAATTTCATTAATTCGTCGCCTATGGATTGACGGCACAAGCATATCCACTATATTATCCATAAAAAGGATAAACCATGAGTGCGTGCCCCAAGATAGAAATCTGTCCTTTTTTCAACGGCGAAATGCCACAGCCGACCTCTACGACTGATTCTATGAAAGAAATATATTGCAGAGCGGATTATAAAAAATGTGCCCGTTACCAAATCGCGATCCAACTGGGCTCCAATCACGTTCCCGATGATTTGTTTCCGTTCGAGAAGGTGAAGGTCGAGAAGATCAAGCAACAACTTAAGCCAAAAAGCAAAAAGCGTCGCAAAAACTGAATCTCAATTATCCACCATACCCCCATCCGCAATCATCGATTATTAAAATACTTGCGTAAATTCTTCGGCATCGACTACTCTGACCATTATAAGGAGGTAATCCATGACTTCATTGAAACGAATTATCATCGCCACCGTAATGGGCGCTATCTGCGGCGTGATCTGCTGTCTTCTGGCTTCCAGCAGTGGTGAATTGCCCTGGTTCATGATGGCTTCAATCTTCACAAGCCGGCTTCTGATCGGATTCTTTATCGGCATCAGCGCACTCGGAATGCACTGGGCGATTCACGGTCCATTGATGGGCTTGATACTCAGCGTCCCGGGCGGTCTGGCAGCCATGATGGGCGGCAATCCGAACATGACCGGAACGCAACTACTGATCGGCACCATCGTGATGGGCGTCATCTACGGATTCCTGATCGAATTGGTCACCTCGGTGTTCTTCAAGGCGAGGCAGAAGAGGGTTTAGCCTACCCGATAGTATTTCCCACAGTTCTTGCAGTAGTATTGCGGATCATTGCCGGTGGTACAGCAACCGCCCAGTTTGACAGATCCGTCCGCAAGACCCTGGATCAGCTTTGCGTTCAGCACAGGTGTACCGTATTGAATTTCGGCCAGAGCCTGTCCGCATTCGGGACAGGCTTTCGGCTTTTCATGTATATCGATTATATCCGACTTGATAATTCACTCCCCTGAAAGATCATACAGCAGAAGACCCTCCGACAACAGCGGCATGGATTCGACCATGTCACCCTTCGCATCGACAATCCAGGCGCCGCCACCATACCGGTCGCCATCCTCGTGACACTCGGACAGCGCATTGACCGAAAGCACCTTCGCGTGGAACTTCGCCCATTGCTCCAGATAAAACGGCAGCTCATCCGCATCCCAGGCGTCCTGATATGTCCTGTCGCAACGCATGCCGCGAGCGGCCGGGTGGAGAACGATATCCGGAGACAAATTCGCGACGGACTGCACAATCTCCTCGTGGAAAAGATCGCCACACAGGAGAATGCTCATCCTGCCGAACGTAGTCTCCGCAACGGGTGTTTCCTCGCCACAGCAATAGATATCTTCCGGTGAATCAAAATGACGCCAGCTCGAGCTGATCCTGCGATAGTGCAGGATATCCTCACCATGATCGTCAAGGAGCAGGTAACTGTCGTACATCGACTCGTTCTCAAGTTCGAGGAATCCGAAACCGACATGAATCGCATGCTCCCGGGCAAGGTCGCGCAGTTCGCCGATTTCCTTCGAATCGATCGAAAGCGTATTCATGTAATCCTGTTCGGGATCATCCGTGATATCCAGCCCCGTCAGGCATGTCTCCGGAAAGAGGATCAGGTCGCAATTCTTCTCCGCTGCTTTAGATACATAGCTTTGCACGGCAGAGAGCGCTGATGAAACATCCTCCCGAAAGCGAAAGATGCAGAGAGCCGCGATCATTTTATTAATAGCGCTTTTCCGGTCATGATCCGATTATCGATTTCCAGGCGATAAGTATAGATACCGCTGGATACCGATTTGCCGGATTCGTCGGTTCCGTCCCAAACCACCGAGCGATTCCTGCCCGGCTCCATCCAGCCGTCGAACAGCACTTTCACACGCTGGCCCTTCAGGTTGAAAACCTCCAGCCGGACCGGTTCCCGATCGTTATCGGACGCGAGATCGAAACTGATCCGCGTATCGGGGTTGAACGGATTGGGGTAGTTACCGATCAATCTCGTGACAAACGGCGTCACCGGATCGACCTCTTCCCCTTCCTCAACGATGGTCACATGATACGAACCAAGGAACGACACGGTTCCGTCCGCCTCGATTATCTGAAGCCAGTACCAGTAATCCGAATCCGATTCGACAGCGTCGTCCATGAACTGATACGAACTGCTGCTGGTCGAATTCTGCGCCGGGATGAGATCGATGGTCAGCGGCACCGCTTCTTCCAGCACATCCGTATCGGAGCGCAGCACCATGTACCCGAGCCGGTCCATCTCCGCTTCAACAATCCACTCGAGCAGAACGCTCTGTCCGGAGACTTGCGAGCACATCATGTTGATCAATCCGCTGGGTAGCGTAGTGTCGTCGGGATCGGTGATACACCAGTTGGAAAATTCGGTGACACCGGCAAGCGTTACACAGTTGTTCGCTGTATCCACCGTGCCGCCCATTTCGACCCACTCGCTTCCGTTGTGGCGATAGAGCACCAGCCTTGTCTCGGAGGTGGCGGGATCCGCGAATCCGCCGTTGTTCAGCTCGTCCGTGGTGTAGTAAAGCGTAAGATCGCATTCGAAGGTTCCGCTTCCGCCCTTGGTTTCGATCTCGAACCAGCAACGCACCACGCGGTCATCTACGGGTGTTTCCGGCGGGAATTCGTTCAGGTGCTTGGTCAGGGTAACCCGGTCGATGTCTTCCGTCGTGAAATCAATCTCCGCAACGGCCGGCGCGCCGGTTTCGTCTGCCATGACGAAGGCGTAGTTGCCGCTACCGCCGATATCCTCGCTGAGCTGATAGGGCATTTCCTCGTATGTGCCGGCGGTATTGAGCTTGCCGTAGCCCCAGCGATTGTCGGGCGTATCGTCCGGAATCGCGCCGGTCTCGGAATCGATGTAGGCTGTGTCGATCATCAACTGCCGCAGTTCGTCCGGTTTGGCGTCCGGATACTTCTGATACATCAGCGCTACCGCTCCCGCGACATGCGGCGTAGCGCCGCTGGTGCAGCAGAGAGAAGAGTAACCGGTCGTGCTGGTCGTGTTCGGAGCGTACGCATTTGTGGGCGCCGTGAGTTCGGGTTTATCGCGTCCATCGCTGGTGGGACCCGAGCTGGACAGTCCATACATGACACCGGTTGTTTTGCTATGCGCTCCGACGCAGATACAAGACTCGCCTGACGCGTATTCGTTCAGTGTGTACTGCCCGGTCTGATAGGTCGTGAAATAGCCGCCGATATGGTTTTCTAGGGTGTATGCACTCCAGGTTCCGCCTTCGTCGTCATAGCTGGCGTCCGGTGGTGTGAGATCGATCTCCCATTCGTCGCCGATTGTAACGGTTCCGGTGGTATCGCAGATAACAACGACGATCGTGGGTCCCGAATCGTGCCAGATTTCCAGCCATCCGTCCGGAGTTGTGAAGGTTTCGTCTCCATCGGTAACAGTGGTTGTGTAATCGGTTCCGGAGGGAGATGTGACGGTCACGTCGAAGTCGTCGCCCTGCTTGTAACTGATCATTGTGCCGACATAATCGTCGTATCGGCCTGTACCGGTATCGCTATAGCTCAAGATGTAGAGCGTCAGATCGGTCGTCGGCGAGCCGTAGGTCGCGGTTCCGTACGCGTGATCTGTGGTTGTATAGTAATTCCCGGCGGCGACGGAAACGGATCGTCCTTCCGCAGAGAAGCTGTCGATTGCCTGCGATACGGCATCGGTTCCATCCGCGATGGTGTATTTATTGCCAAGACTGATGCTGACAGATACAGATTGCCCCAGCGCATCCGCTTTTTGCTCGATGTAGGACAGCGCATCGACGATGTTGTAATCGTACGAATCGACCTGCACGTAGATGATCTCGGCCCCAGGCGCCATACCCATGCGAGCGCCGCCGCTCGCCGAGCCGTCACCCGCGGCGATTCCCGCGCAGGGTGTACCGTGGTTGGTTCCCGTTGTCGCAGGACCGTTATCGGCTTGAAGATCCGCCTGCGTATATTCGCGACCATATCCACAACCTGTTTCGGAGGGAGCCGATCCACCGATACCGGTCTGCTGCCATATATACAGCGTTCGGACCCCGGAGAGACCGCCATCTGTAAAATCCTCGTGCTTCCAGTTGAACGGCGTCGAATCGATAATCGCGACGATTACGCCCGACCCATCGACACCCAGAGCCTGCACTTCATCGGCATTGCATCCGGCATAGTTTGATCCGGACAGCAGATCGGAAGTAGAATCGTCCAGCAGCAGTTCGTGACGCTTGCAGGGATAAATCGTTTCGATTCCGGGAATCCGATCCAGCACATCCAGCCGGTCGGTCGAAATTCTGATTGTCTGGATATCGCCTACTCGTCCACCCGACTCGATATCGTAAGCTTGCAGGATCGATTCCGGCACATCCCCTTTGATGATCAGATTTATCATCGATTCACCTCGAACCATGGCAGGACGCTGAACCGGGGTCAAAGGGCTGTTTTCCATGCTAAGATCCAGCGCAGCCAGGCATGTGAACGTAAATATGATAAAAACAAGAAATCTGAAATGTTTTCTCATGAGGGCCTCCTTACAGGCTATTATATTTACTGCATTTAGGCTAATGCAAGCATCCATGAAGAATGACTCTCCATCATGATCCTGATTTAGATTTATTGCATTTCGCTCGGATATTCGTATTATATCTCCATGATACGTCAATGGAAATATTTGAGCAAGCTTTTCCTGCCAGTCTGTCTGAGATTGACAGGAAGTTCGCGATAACTTCATGGCTGATCGAAAAAAAAGCTTTACAATGCGAATTCCAATTGACAAAACCGGATAAGAACTCAGTGATTGAATTTATTGATTTTATCTCAGGATTCTATATCACTGCAAATAATTGTCAGGACATAATATGGCTAAATATGTTGTAGTCAATATCGCCGACATGAAAGTATCAGACAACACGGAAGACACGATCGTTACATACTCTCTGGGCTCCTGTGTAGCTGTTGTTCTGTACGACCCGGTACAGAAAGTCGGTGGAATGATTCATGTTATGCTGCCGGATTCGTCCATTGAACGTGACCGAAACAACCTTGTTGCATACAAATACGTCGATACTGGCGTACCTTTGCTGTTCAAGTCGTTATTTCAGCTTGGCGCGAAGCGCAACCGGGTGATCGTCAAAGTGATCGGCGGAAGTAACGTGATGGACAAGAACAAATTTTTCAATATCGGGGAGCGCAATTACGCCGCCGTCCGTAAGATTCTCTGGCGTAACAATATCATGATCAAAGCCGAAGATGTTGGCGGCTCGAAGAGCAGGACAGTCAAGCTTTATGTGGAGACTGGACGATGCGTGATTTCCAATTCGTCCGAGGAGTACGAGATATGATAAAGATGTCTGACATTGTTGCGGATATTGAATATCTTCCTCCTTTCAGCAAAGTCGCACAAAAGGCGATGACCATAATCCGCAACGAGGATTTCAGCGTTCGCGAGTTGACCGATCTGATCAAATACGATCCGGCGCTGACAGCGAATATCCTCAAAGTAGTCAATTCGGCCGCCTACGCCAAGAGCACCGAGATCAACGATCTGCAAACCGCGATCAGCTATCTGGGCGTTAACCAGATGACTTCGATCATCATGATTTCCGCCGCAAGGAAGTACTTCGAGAAGTTCCTGCCCGGCTACGAATCGATCCAGGGCGAGATCTGGGAGCATTCGCTCTCGGTGGCGACGATCTCGCAAGAGCTGAGGACCTACGAACCCAATCTCGATTCGGCGATCCTCTTCACCTCTGCGCTGCTGCACGATATCGGCAAGATCATCATGAGCCAGTACGTCTCGGACGAATTCGAGAAGATTATAACGCTTGTGCAGGAGACCAGTATCGATTTCACCACGGCGGAACGGAAGATCATCGGCTTCACACACCCGGTGGTAGGCTCCGCGATTCTGAAGAAATGGAACTTCAGCAAGGTGATCACGGACGTAGCCAAATTTCACCACAACCCGGATCGCAGTAATAGCCCGTACGTGAATATCGTGGCACTATCCGACTATATCTCATTCCTGATCGGAAAGATGTCCACGCGGGACTCTCTCGCCTATTCCGGCTATGAGCAGCTTCTGCTCAAATACAACATCAAAAGCCGCGAACTGGACCAGATCATATCCGGTTCAGTCGATAAAATAAAAGACCTGGTTGATAATTTAACCCTTTAGGAGAATATTCGTATGTCATTGAAGCTGCTGATAGTAGATGACTCGCGCTCGCTTCGACAAGTAATGATAAAAGTCATTCGGATGTGCCATATAGGCGATGTGGAGTTTCTGGAAGCCGGAAACGGTATCGAAGGACTGGAAGTGCTTGCCGGTAATTGGGTCGATATGATCTTTACCGATATCAACATGCCTGGCATGGACGGTTTTACCTTTGTCAACGAAGTGAGAAAGAACGATATGTTCAAATACACGCCTATCGTGGTCATCACCTCGGAAACGAGAAGCGATGAGATCCTCAACGTGCTGGGCGATAAAGTTGCGGGCTTGCTGCATAAGCCCTTCAGACCCGAAGATGTACGTGACTATCTGACACGTCTTTTAGATATAGGAGAAGCGCTCGATGAAGAAGATGAAAGTTTTGAGGGATACGATTTCTAATATCCTGGAAGAGATGTTCTTTCTGGTGGAAGAGACCCCACCGGATGAGATCATTGAGTCATATCGTTTCTGTACGCTGTTCGACGACCCCAAGTTCAAGTTCAGAATCCTCCTGGGTAAAGACCTCGCGACCGAACTGACCGTCAACTTCCTCGGTCTGTCGGAAGAACCCTCGACTGAGGATATCTCGGACTGCCTGCAGGAGATCGTCAATATGATCGGCGGGAATTTCATCGGCAAGCTCTATCCCGAGCACGACAAACTACTGCCCTTCCCGAAAACGATTCCGTTCGAGGAAATGGATAAAGCAATATCCGATTTCGATGCGGATATGATCTTCTATCGAAATCAGCCCATGAAGATACTGTTTAAAGAGGTATAGAAAAAGGCTGCCGCCCGGCAGCCTTTTTCATTCCTAATCTGTTCTATAGGGATTTGCCCCTGCGGAAAAATTATTCCGGTATCGGGATCCGATAGCGAGTGGTCACACTCATGAACCATGCCGGCTCACTCGAATAATCCATCAACGCCATTTCGTCTTCGTTTACGTCGTAGAATTTGTATCTTTTCCCGAAAGTGACACCCGTCTGGATATCGAACCAGAAATGATCGAATATATTCCAGTAGATGATCGGACCCAGGTCGATGCGCGAATACTCGAGATAATCGACTTTCTGGAAGTCCGAATCGTTAGCCTCATCAGCAGTTTCCGGCTCTCCGTTCTGAATGTTGAACCGGTAGCCGTTGATCGTGCCGAGAAGCCCGAACGTCATCTCGCGGTTCCAGGTCCAGCGAACATCGACAGATTTCGGATACACCACGGACGCGTAGAATTGATCCTTCTGCCAGGTAGCGCCGAGTACCGGCAAAATTTCCTGCTTCCCGAACGGCGTATCGTAAAGCGCACCCGCTTCCACGCTCAAGTTCTCACTCACCTTGACGCTCAGCGACAGTCCGCCCCGAACGATGAAGTCGTCGGACGAAAGCACCTCTCGCAAATCGGAAGATAAACCCGGCGAAGCAACTGCGTTTATCCGGAACATGCTGCCCACTTTGCGCTGAAAACGTAGCGCGAACTGAATATCGTGTAATTCCTCGTGCTCCGTATTTTCCGGTTCATGCTTGTAATACGATTGAATGAAGCTGTATTCGACCGCAGGAATGAAAAGCGTTCTATTCTCGTGAAATAACATCGGATACCCTACATCAACGTCCATTGTCTTCAAGCCGATCGTAGCGCTACCCCATTCGGAGTCTTCATCATACGGATCGTTGAATTTGGCGTGGTTCAGAAAGCTGTAGCCGATGTTCACCATCGGATAGGTGTTCGTCATACAGAAACCGGAGGCGATTACGCCCAACAGAATCACGATTGACATGAATTTCTTCATTGCACATCCCTTTTCATAAGTATTCACCGCAAGTACCGGATTTTCCACCGCGATCTGTCAAGCAATAAGTCAGGAAGAATCTCATCCCCTAACCCCGTCTCCTCGAGTGAGGAAAAGGGGAACCAATAGTCGAGCGCTGCGGTGGGAGCGCTCCGTATCTCTCTCCTGTCGCCTCGAATTCTCTTTACAAACCAATCGCACATATCAAGGATTCGTCATGTGGAGAAACCTATGAGGCTGTGCCTGGCAATTTTCATCCTGCTGGCGGGATGTCGATCGATGGAGAAGAAGACGGAGGTACCGGTTCCGGAAACCCGGAACATCACGATCGCGTTCACCGGCGACCTGATGTTTCATCGTTCCGTCTATCGGTCCGCTTGGGACAACGATATCGATTCCTACGATTTTATGCCGATGTTTCAATCGATACAGGGCATCGTCGATTCGGCAGATATCGCAGTGGCAAATTTCGAGACTGTACTCGCCGGACCGGAAGTTCCTTATGCCGGTTATCCCCGTTTCAATACCCCCGACCATATCCTCGACGCAATAGACTCATGCGGTTTTGATATACTCCAGACCGCGAACAACCACTGTCTGGATCAGGGTATCGAAGCGTTGAACCGGACAATCGAGAAAATCCGTGAGCAAGGGCTGCTGAACTGCGGCACATTCACCGGACAGGATTCTCTCCGCTGCACGATCATCGAGGAAAACGGAATCCGGATGGGATTCTACGCATTCACCTACGGAACCAACGGTATGCGAAAGCAGATCCCGCACGATACCGCGCTGAGACACATCAACTACATCGACGATCCCGAACT
The DNA here is from genome assembly GCA_963666875.2 of Cloacimonadales bacterium (SeqCode). Lineage (GTDB taxonomy): Bacteria > Cloacimonadota > Cloacimonadia > Cloacimonadales > JAIOQZ01. The sequence goes on along the minus strand of CAXXPU010000017.1, from coordinate 130,762 downwards.
CGAAGCCAATATCCGCAGGGCGCGAACTATCTGCGATTTCCTGATCGTCCTGCCGCACTGGGGTAACGAATACGAGATACATTCGAGCAACGAACAACGAAACCTCGCAGCCAAGATGGTCGAATGGGGCGCCGACCTGATCGTCGGCACGCACCCGCACGTCGTGCAGGAAATGGCGTACATCGGCGATGTCCCCGTCTTCTACTCGTTGGGAAACTGCCTCTCGTCCCAGCTCGAACGACACACGGATCGCATCCACACGCAGTACGGCGTGATTCTGGAGGTCACGTTGGAAAAGAAAGAGGAAGTGGCGATATCCGCGATCGGGTATATTCCGCTGTGGATGCACGCCTATTACGACGACGCTGGAATCCAGTACGAAGTGCTCCCGATCGACGATGCATTGAATCGTAATCCCCACCGGTTCGATAATGCCGAAAAGCAGAAAATGCTGAAATCGAGGTTTTTCCTGGATGAGCGATTTTCCGCACTGCGAAAATGAGCGTATTTCGATAATTCTCTTGACGCTTTACAGATACCATAAACATAATAAGATATAATTGATTAATTGGGAGGATCGAAATGAGTCTTTCAAGATGGTTTTTTGTTTTGATGATTATCTTCTCGCTGTTTGCCTGCGCGAGAAACGCACAAACCAAGATCGAGCACGCCGAATACTTCGAGAGTGTCATGAAATACGATATCGCACTCGACAAATACAACAAAGCGATCGAAATCGAGCCGAACAACCCGGATTTCTATTATCGCAAAGGACGCGTACTGGTAAAGATGACCGTCCCGCTGCTACTCGAGATATCCCAGGAGAAATCGGTGAGTACGGAAGGGAAAGACGTCAGCAAGGGAAGCGAAATCGATGTCTCGATCGACCACGAGAAGATCGCGGCGGCGGAACAGAAGATGATCAAGTGCCACGAGGACGCGATTGTCGCATTCAAGAAAGCGCTGGAACTCAAGCCGGACATGACGATCGTCTATTTCCCGATGGCGAGCTGCTATTATCAACTGAAAGAATGGGATGACGCCATTCTGTACTACAACCGTTCGCTGGAAACGAATCAGGGAAATCCCGACGCCTACTACTTCCTCGCGGAATGCTACACGAAGAAGGGAGAACCAGCCATCGCGAGAGAAAATTACATGCTCGCGGCGCAATACGGTTCGCAGAAAGCTAAGGAAAAACTGCAATAAACCTGATTTTTTCGTAGGGGCAGGTTCCTGTGCCTGCCCTCTCTCATTCCCTGTTCGTTCTGTAGCGTTCGACCTCCGGGCGAACCTCCCTTTTGCAGCCACGGGGACCTGCCCCAACAGAATCCACCGAGGTAACATTCATCTTCAAGAAGATATAATCTGAACATTGTCCCAAAAGTTCCCGCACGATTTCCGAACACACATCCGATCGTCGATCTCGATGGACGGGTACCGCAACGCAAGCGCCGCGAACATCATGGCAATCCGGTGATCGGATCCCGTCTCGATCACGACGGGACGCGGCGGCTTTGACAGTGGACTCACGACCAGCGTTTCGGCGGAATATTCTATCATGCCGCCGATCCTGCGAACCTGCGTGACGATACGCTCGATGCGGTCACTCTCCTTCCAGCGAAGGTGCCCGATCCCAGCGATTCTGGTCGCGGAATCCGCATGCAGCGCCAGCGAGACGAGTGCAGGAACACAGTCGGGCATATCCCGCATATCGACATCGATTCCGCGAAGGCGATCGACATTCACCGACACGCCTCTCTCCCATCGCCGGAAATTCACGCCCATGCCCTTCAGCACATCCAGGAACCGCGCATCGCCCTGTCGTGAATCACACTTCGGATAGCGAACGACAACCTCTCTGCCCGTTATCAGGCTCGCAACCAGCCAGAACGCAGCCGTGGAAGCATCCGGCTCGATCTCGTACCGTTTCGGATAAACATACTCCTGTCCACCCGGAACGTCGATTACGCCATCTTCGATCGACACATCCACCCCGAAATCGCGCATGACCCCGGCGGTGATATCCAGATACGGTCTTGAGACCTGGTCTTCAGGGATCCTCATATCGAATCCATCTTCCGTGAACGGCGCCGCCAGCATCATGGCGCTGATGTACTGACTGCTGACATTGCCTTTCGTTGTAAGATGCAAGCGCTTAATTCTGCACCCGTGGATCTCGATTGTCGCACTCGATCGATCGAATGTAACGCCGGGAAGCGCATCGAATAACTCGCCATGCGGACGACGCGCCAGTTCGTGACTCAAGCCGATCGCCGCATGGACTCCATCCATTACCGCCAAACGCGCTATCATTAACCGCAGAGCCGTCGCGGAGCCTTCAAAATGCATGGCGATCAACCCCGTGGGAACTTCCTTGACCGGCTTGATCTCGAGACAACCATCAACAAAGCGATAATGCGCTCCCAGTGTTTGGAGCGCGTCGAGAAGCTCTTGTGTATCGGCGCAATCGGCCGGATTTTCGATTCGGATCGGCGTTTCTCCGAGTCCGGCAATCAAAAGAATCCGTATCATTATCGACTTCGAGCCGGCTACTTCGATCTGCATATAAGTCCTTCAATAAATATTTAACGTCCACCCATGTACGGATAACGTTCGAATTTGTTCATTGACAATTTTATCCGAACCATTCAAATGGTGATCAGGGGGCATGTCAATCAGTTCATATCGATATGTGCCATTGGTCTGGGTTTTGCATGGAAATGTACGACTATCAATATCTGAGGAGAGAGACATGGATTTCAGATTAACGATGATTCTGGCGGCGCTGCTCATGCTGTGTTCATTCCTTGGCGCCATAACAAACGATTTTGAATGCACAAGCAACGACGAGTTTGAGACACGACTGGTCTTCCGCACACCAACCTGGGAAATGACGACCGTGGACGGTATGCAGAAGATCAAGCTTCCCGACTCCTATCCGCAGGATTGGGCCGGTGTCCCGGGAACACCCGAATTACCGGTGTTTTCCACGCTGGTCAATATACCAGCCGGTGTGCGGGTTGAGCTCAGCTACCGGATTCTTGACGAAGAGACGATCGAAAACACCACACTTGTCCCGCATCGGGATTTGAACGACATCAGAGACAACATCCTGACCTATACGATCGATCCGGAAGCGTATTACACCCAGAGCCGGAATCTTCCCGAATCCGTCGAACTCGGCGACGCGGGGATCATGCGAAGCGCGGTTCTACAGCGCGTGATCACTCACCCGTTCCGGTACGACGCAGAAGAACAGCAGTTATACGCGGCCAGCGAGATCGAGATCGAATTGATCTACCATCAGGACAGTCGAGGACTCACTCCAAAACGCCCAACGGCCGAATCACCGCTCTTCAGGAGCCTCACCAACGGCATGACCGTTAATCCGGTAACCGCATCCGATCGTAGCGAAGAAACACCCGGCGTGTACCTCTTCCTGTACGACGGCTCGGAAGAAATCCTCACCACCGCGGAGCCTCTCATCCAGTGGAAGCACGCCAAGGGGCATGAAATTCACATTTTCGATACTTCTACCGTTGGCAACAACGCGAACCAGATCCACCAGTATATCGTGAATGCTTATCAAACATGGGAGAACCCTCCCGAATTCATCTGCTTCCTCGGCGACGGCAACATGAACTACAGCATCCCGACTTTCTGGGAAAACTACAGCAGTCACAGCGTTCACGGCGATCATCCCTACACGCGACTGGATGGCGACGACCTCTTTCCGGAAGCGATGGTCGGACGCCTCGCCTTCAACACCATCACCGAGCTCCAGATCATCGTCTCCAAGATATTGACCTACGAAGTATATCCGCCCACCGACGACAACTGGTTCGAGCGCATCCTGCTGGTCGGCGATTACTACAGCTCGGGAATTTCTACCAATACGACCATGATCTACATCGGCGAATTGATGCACGATTACAACCCGGCATACGACTTCACCTTCATCAACGAAGATCCGTTCGTGATGCAGATTTCCAATGCCCTGAACCAGGGTATGGGCGCGTATTTCTACCGTGGATTCGGTAATTTCAGTAACTGGGTGAATGAAGACTCGTTCAATCTCTTCAACTACAACATGACGCCCTTCATGTCCGCGATAACCTGCTACACGGGAACATTCGCCCAGGGAACCATGAGCGTGATCGAGTCCTTCCTCCGTGCCGGAACGCCGTCAAATCCCACCGGTGCGTCCGCTGTAATCGGTTCATCCAGTCCCACGCACACCTGCTTCAACAACATCATTACCGCCACAATCGCCTACGGAATCTATCACGAGGGAATCACCAACCTCAGCGCTGCACTGAACCTGGGCAAGCTGGCGCTTTACGAAAGCTATCCTACCAATCCGAACGATTATGTCGATTGGTACACCCTTGGTAAAAACCTGCTTGGCGATCCGGGAATGTCTCTCTGGACGCGAGAACCGGAAGCATTCACCGTCAATCAGCCATTGTCGATAGAAATTGGCGCGACATCGTATGCCGTGACGATTACCGACAGCCAGGACAATCCTGTCGAAGGCGCTGTCGTGACCCTGATTCAGGAAGGCGAAGGCATCGATTCACGCGCATTCACCGATGCATCCGGCGTCGCGATACTCTATTTCGAGCCTGCTGAAACCGGCACAACGCAACTCGTTGTCACCAAACACAACTACCTGCCAAGTATCAGCAATCCGGAAGTAATTGAAGGCAACATCGTCGATTACACGGACATCGAATACACATCCGCAGCCGTGACCGGTGGTACGGCACAATTTAATGTCACACTACACAATTACGGCAGTTCATCCCTTTCCAATGTAACGGCAACCATCAGTTGCGCGGACACACAGCTCGATATCACGACATCCACCGCGAACTACGGAACCATCGCTGCCGGACAGGATGCGACTGGCGACACCGATTTCACGATCGAGATCTCGCCACTCTGTCTGGACGGCATCGAATTCGATCTGATGCTGGACATCTCGTCGAATTCTGGAAATCGAACCACACATATCCCGCTGGAAGTATCCGGCCCGATGCTGGAAGTCATGGCGGTTACCACGACCCCCGTGGCCGTTCCCGGAGGTACTGTAGATATGTATCTCACGCTGAGCAATATCGGGGCGGAGACGTTCGAGGCAGTTACATGCGAGATCGCAACCGTATCGCAGCTTATCACAATCAGCGACAACGCAGGAACCATCGGCGATATCGTATCCGGCGATACGGCAGACAACCAGGCTTCTCCTTTCACCCTGTCCATTGGAAACGATGCGATCACCGGTTCGATTATACCTTTTACGCTCATCGCAACCAATATTGACGGCATCACCCAGAATCTTGAATTCGATTTGCACATCGGACAGCCATCGGTTATGGATCCTACCGGACCGGACGGTTACGGCTACCTCTGCTACGACGATGGCGACACGGCATACGACGATTGCCCGACCTACGACTGGATCGAAATCGACCCCAACTACGGCGGCAGCGGCACGTCACTCGCGATGACCGACAACGACTATAACGGTTGGGGTGCTATGCTCACCATCGATATGCCCTTCATCTTCCGCTTCTACGAAATCAATTACAACCAGATCAGTATATCCTCGAACGGCTACATCGTGCTGGGGTCGTATTATACTTTCGAGTGGATGAACTGGCCCATTCCTGGACCGTTCGTGCCCAGCCCCATCATCGCGCCGTTCTGGGACGACCTGATCATCGACGAAGGCAACGTCTATTTCTGGTACAACGAAGCGGAACACTACTTCGTCGTGGAGTGGTCACGTCTGCAAAATCGCTATGACGGCTCTCCGGAGACCTTCCAGGCGATTCTCTACGATCCGGCGTACCACAACACCCTTCTGGGCGACAGCAAAATCAAGTTCCAGTATATGGAAGTGAACAATGTCGATCTGGGTAACTACAACTCGGATGAAATCGATCACGGCGAATACGCCACAGTCGGAATCGCGGATCACACCACGTACTACGGACTGGAATATACCTATTCCGACATCTATCCTGTCACAGCGAAACCGCTCGAAGACGAAATGGCACTCCTCTTCACCGGCCCGAACGTGCCGATTCCCTACCCGCATCCGTTCGTCTCCAACATCGAGATCGAAGATCTGGGCGGTAATAACAACGGTATTATCGACTTCGGCGAGACGGTAGAAATCGCAATGACGCTCTCGAACCTCGGGCTCGAGATCGCCACCGATATTTCTTCCGCCATCACCGCGAACGATCCGTATGTGACCATCCAGCAGAACACGATCAATTTCCCGGATCTGGCAAACGGTCAATCCGCCGACGGAGATCAGCCGTTCTCGCTGGATATCGCCACCGACTGCCCGAACGGTCATCAGGTCAATCTGGTACTGACGATATTCTATTCAGGTACGAGCAAAGAACTGATGATCCCGTTTGTCGTTTATAGCCCGGAACTCGAGATTGTCGATTTCAACATCTCCGACGACAACGATGATCAAATCGAATCGGGCGAGACCGGCACCTTCACGTTCTATCTGGAGAAAGCGTCCTACCTGAACATCGAGGATGCGACCATCACGCTCGAAACGGACGAACCGGGTTTCACAATCACACCTCCGAGTTACACTTTCGATGAGATATCGGACGAGACCATCTCGGTCGCTTATGAAATCGCATTCGACGACACCACGTACAACGGTGAAATGGTGCGATTCAATCTTCACGCGCAATACAACGATTCTTTCGATGTCGATCTGCCGGTCGATTACGTATTTGGCCATCCCGAAGTGATCATGAGCGATTCATTCGACGGCTATATCAATTACGAGCATTGGCTAAGCGTTCAAGGCACCTATTCTGAAACCAACTATGCCGGTGGTGAAGTCGGTGAAATGCTCTTGCAGTCAGTAAGTTACGATGCGCGTGTCGCGGTACCGAGCGAATTCCTGTATCAGGATCTCCAGAAGCTCATCATCAAATTCAGATATCGAAACATGGATGGCAATGCCCAGTACGGCATCCTGATCCAGCAGAACAGCACACCCTTCACCAGCTCGTTTATCTGGACATCAAACGAAGAGATGGATGAATCTCGCGCCGCGCATATTGAATACATACCGGACATCTCTTTTACCGGAAATGTCATCATCGTGTTCTTCATTTATCCTACAGAGCAGGGAGTCACACAGACCCTTGCGCTGGACAATATCGAAGTATCCGCGATCCGTCACAATCCTGGATGGCTGCAAGGAAATATTACCCTCTCAGGCGGCACGGCAAGCCCGGAGGATGTGTTCCTGACCCTCGATGGAATCAATTACCCGGTTGGCGCGGATGGAAGCTATATTGTCTCGGTTCCCGAAGGAATCTATACTGTTGAGGCGTCCCTCACCGGCTACATTCCATTCTACAGCCAGAACGTAGTGGTTACCCACGACGAGGCGACACAACTCGACATGGAGCTTGCTTATCTGATGGCCCCGTCCAATCTCGCATGCGAGCAAATCGGCGATCAGGTTCATCTCACCTGGGATTTCTACGAAAATCGTTCGCGGGTGGCGAAGGGTCAAAAAGCAACGTCCGATCGCAATCTCGATTACTTCGACGTGATCATGATATTCAACAACAACTTCGTCATCCACCACGATACCGATGACACCGAATACACGCTCGACCTGATCGCAGCCGGACATTACGAATTCTACGTCAAAGCCCGGCACCTGGGCGGCTACTGGAGCGAGGAATCGAACCATATCGAGATGGATTACGTAGCAATCGACGGCGAGGCTGTAGACGCCCCGGAGGTGTTCGCGCTCTATCAGAACCACCCCAATCCGTTCAACCCGACCACCAGTATCCGGTTCGACTTGCCGCAGGCTACATCGAAGTGCCTCCTGGCGATCTACAACGTCCGGGGCGAGAAGGTGACCACGCTGGTCAACGAACCGCGCGACGCAGGCCGCTACACCGAAACCTGGAACGGCCGCAACAAGCACGGTGAGCAGGTCGCATCCGGCGTCTATTTCATCCGCATCGAGACCGACACCGACCGCTCGATCCGCAAAGCCGTGATGCTGAAATAGGCATAACAAGACCGCATATTAATGGGACAGGCAATCGCTTGTCCCGTTTTTCGTTTCCCGACAAGCATAGCACATCTTTTTTAAATCATATCAATGCACATTAAATATATGGCAAATAAATTTCTTGACATGTGATTTATAATTTTTGTATTATTGCAACATCCAGGAGGACGAATGCCCCCCCAGTTAAGAATAAAATGCTGCAATAAAGAAGGTTGTGCTACAGGTTACATCCATTTTCTGCTTGACATTTTCTTTCTGGGGCAAAACAAATTCACATAACTTCGTTTCGTTTGCATGCCACAAACCACAACAAAACGAAAAGGAGGAACGATGAAACACGCAATACTAACCATAATACTGATCGTAGTCGCCACCATGCTCGTTGGGGCGGATTACTATGTGAACATATATCATGCTCCCAACAATCAAGCAGCAGGTACAATGAAAGTGAAAATTAGCGGCGTTACCGTGGATAGCGGAACGCTCGTATGGGTTTCAAACATCGGTGATAACACAGGCGGAAGATATGCTGCATACGATTTACAGGGACCAACAGTCGGGGCCAATGTAACCGTTTATTGCGAATGTCATCGCAAAGACTGCCCTTTTATTACGGATTCTTGTAGCAACGTATTCACTAATCAAAGCGATACACCCTATAATGTCGGAATTTGTGATCTCGGATATGATCCCTGGGAACCTCCAACGGATCCGTCGGGGCTGTAATCATTCTAATGCATAACGAGCCAGAATAATGCAGTCAATATGGTCAGGGTCGGAAGCGATCCTGACCATTGAATGAGGTGAATTATGAAGAAGTTTATAGGAATTTGCGTTGCGATGATCTCAATACTATCTGCCATCGACATTCAGTACGGCGATAAAATCCCGCTGGATAGCACCCAACACTATAAACTAATGGAAATGGAACAAGGCACATATGTCACGAATTTTTGCCGATCGAAACAAGTGATCCGTATCGATGGAGACAATATAGAAGTCCTGGATCGCGAAATCAATGACGTCATGAATCCCGATCTGCGAGAAGCGCATAGCGACACGCTGCTATTTCCCCGAATGTATCATGGAATCGATGTTTATGCATGCCGCGACAACGACCTTCAGTTCCTCGATACGATTCTGGACAACCAGGAACCTTCGACATCGTATTACTGGTATGGATTGGACGTAATGGACGATGTCCTGTTCCAGTGCCATCATGTATATCCGGACGAAAGCGATTATTTCACGCGTTGGGAGGTATATTCAGTTCGGAATCTTCTGGAACCGGAATTGATCTCCTCGGTTGATCTGCCCAACGACCGTATCGTACACAAGGCTTTTTCCCATAATGGACATTACTATTTCGTCGAGTATCTGGATGTGGTCAAGATGTGCGACGATCTAACCACAATGGATTTACAACCGGCAACCGACGACCTTGAACACTTCGACTACGTTTGGGACGCCGAATATTACGACGATCATCTGTTTCTGACTTCGTATCAAGGGGATTATCTCAGCCTGTTTGTCTATTCCTTTCTGGAAGATGGGACACTGTCGCTGGACAGTGAATTCCCGCTGAATTATACTGTAAATGCAAGCACCATTTTTGATAGTGGTGAAATTGTTTATGCCGGTTACTCCAATATCGACGACTATTCTATAATTCGGTTTCAATGGCTGAATGAGGAACTAACTAATCGAGAAGATTTTTATTTGGATATCACAGGCTATACTTTGAATCTGGCAAAGTGTGATGACGGTTACGTTGGATTCACCTCTTCTGCCATCCATCGATTCGATCATGATTTTCAAGAGAATACACTGATCTCGACATCGAAAACCTATTGGATACAAGAGATCATCATGAACCGCTACCTTCTGATGCTTGCTGAAAGTGAACAGGATATCTTTACTTCCATCTACAACATTTACGATCTCGAAACCCGGAGCTTCCTTCCGTTCGAGACTCGAGGGTGGTTTACACACTACAAAAAACACTACTCGAACGATAGTTGGATTTTTGAATTCTCCGACCACATCGAAATCGTTAAACTCGGTAACAATGGCATTGAATCGATCAGCAGCTTGAGTGTGCCGTCCAATTATATCACACTTGATATTTACGAAAACACGGCGTGCCTGTCCGAAATAGTAGATAGCGAGGTCCTTTACAGATTCTATCGAATCGATGGCGATCAATTGATTTACCTCAACGAATTCGATCCCGATTATTACACCAACACGTGCATGTTCATCGATGCGCAGCATATTGTCATCATCGAAAGCTACTACTACCACCCCGGCTATCATTACTATCGAATCGAAGACGATTACTCTCTGACGGAAATCATGTTTGTGTCGAATGAAATCGAGATTTACGCGACCGAATCGATGATCGCACCATCGGGATCGGGATTGTGTCCCCTGAACTTCACCGATCCGGATAATCCAATCCTGCTGGATGCATTGGAACTTCCGGGGTATCAGTACTTAGGCAACTACTTGGTTTCTTACAATGGTTATTCTCATTTCATGTATTCAGACTGCTACTTCAACGCCTATATCACCGACGACCAGTTCAATATCATGCATCACTGGCAAGATCTGAGGTGTTTCTTCCTGGACGGCAACAACATCGTGCTGAATGACGGCTCGTCGCTTGTGCTGGCTGAGGTAAACGGCCTCGACAGCGACGACGAAACAACGCCCATGATTCCATCTTCCCCACTGCTCCACCCCAACCACCCCAATCCGTTCAACCCGGAGACGACGATCGCGTTCGACCTGCCGGAGCGCAGCCATGTGCGACTGGAGATTTACAACATCAGAGGGCAGAAGGTCGATACGCTGCTGGACGAGATGATGGACGCGGGAAATCACAGCGTCGTCTGGAAGCCGGAGAACATCGCGAGCGGTGTCTATCTCTCGCGACTGTGGACGGGAAAGAGCGACTGCGTACGAAAAATGATCCTGCTGAAGTAGTTTGTTGACACGTATCGGCGATTTCGCAACCTTCAGTCATCGCGAATCATGAAGGAGGCGACATGCAACCGACGATCCTGACACTGGAGCGCGTCGTTCTGCTCGGGTACAGCTTTTACGGCGACCCATTCACGCAAAGCGCCGGCTGGACTGAGGAAAACGAGATCGGAAGACTCTGGCAGCGTTTCATGAAATTCTGGGAGATCGAGGGCAAAGAGAATCCATCGCTGAGCGACCGCTACTGGTACGAGATCCACACCGACACACCCGAGACCACCGAGAAGGGATTCTTCGACGTCTTCGTAGGCGCGGAATCGAGCAATATGGACGGATCGATCCCTGGACCGCTCTACAAGGTTCTTCCGACCGGCGATTACGCGCTTTTCACGCTCAAAGGCAAGGACATCTTCGGCGACTGGTTTCAATCCATGATGGAGAAGTGGCTGCCGGACGCCGGCCTGAAACAGCGTTTTCCCATGCTTATCCAACGCTACGACGACCGCTTCAAGGGCATGGACCGCATCGACGAAAGCGAACTCGACATCCTGGTTCCCGTGCTGCGCAATGAAGCCTGATCCATACCAGATCGAAGCCGTCTGCCGCGCGATCGATCGCTTCGAATCGAGCCTGCGTGAAGATTGCAGCGTACAGAATATGGCAGACGCCGCTTGTTACTCACTCTTCCACTTCTGTCGCGTGTTCGCGAGTGTCACACATCTGACACCCTACCAGTACATGCTGCGCAGGCGACTGGCGCAGGCCGCGCTCGATCTGCAAGCAACAGACGAAAATATCAGCCGCATCGCGCTCGATTGCTGCTTCAATTCGCCGGAGACCTTCTCGCGAGCCTTCAATCGTTACTTCGGAATGCTGCCCAGTCGGTGGCGAAGCGACACACCGCATCCATCCTCGCTGATCATGCCGGCATTCGATTATGCCTTACTCGACCTCCTGCATAACGACCTGACCGTTATCGAGAATCCCGATCCGCCACCCGGAAGACTCTACGGCATCATGAATCCTGGGGATTTCGACGATCTCGAACGGATGCTGAGGATGATCACCGGAAAGGACGATCCGGTCTGGTTTGTCAGGTGGTATCCGGGAGAATTACCGGGCGAGTGGTTTTCGTTTGTGGGATTCGAGCGATCACCGGAGACGGAAGGACTCGCTTCGATCGATTTGCCGCACGGCGGATGGAGCGCGATCGAAATGCAGGGTGGCACACTCGATCTGGCAGAAATACTGTTGCAGCATGTCGTTCTCGCGGATCGCGTGCCGGTGATGCCAATTGAGTATGCAGTGAAAATACAAAATCGCGTGATGGCATTGAATTTGAATGAGTTGACAGATAGTGTTTAGCGCTTATTATATTATTGCACATCAATATTAATGGCAAGGAGGAAACACTATGATCGATTGGAACTATCCGGAACCACGCAATGGATTTGACAAATTTTTCGGGCCCGGCGCAACCAAAGCCGAACTCATCGTACAATTCACGCTGGCGGGACTCTTCGCTGTCGGGGTCGTTTCCTACGCCTTTTTCGCGAAGCTGGGATGGACCTGGTGGCAGTATCTTGTCGGATTCCTGATCGCCGCCGATATCGCAGGTGGTATCACAACCAACGCCACTTCGAGCGCAAAAAGATGGTATCACCGCGAGGGACAGACCTTCAAGCAGCACTTCGGCTTTGTTCTGCTGCATCTGTTGCAGATTGTGATCATATCCTGGGTGTTCATGGGATTCAACCTTCGCTACATCCTGATCTCGTATGGCTTTCTGGTGATTGGAGCACTCGTCATCCTGCTCACGAAGCACTATTTGCAGCGCATGGTTGCGCTATTCATCGCAGCGCTGGGAATCGTGCTGGCGTTTTATGTCCTCGATGCACCTCCGGGAGTGGAGTGGTTCGCGCCCATGCTGTTCATCAAAATACTGGTCAGCCACCTCCTGAAGGAGGAACCGTATTACGAATAGGAAGTGAATGATCAGGATCAGGGATTGTCAATCCGCATTACGGACGATCCGAAAACCGATAGCTCCAAAACCACTGGAAGATGCGCGATAGCGACTGGAAATCCTGCATTCGTTATACTCTGAACCATAGCTACCGCCACGGATTACACGATATGAGCCGCTCGAGGGACCATGAGGATTGTCTTCTGGCGGTGTATCATAATAATCACTGCTATACCAATCCCAACACCATTCTTTTGCGTTTCCGCTTTGATCGTGGGTACCTATACCGTTCGGATTCTTTTGCCCTACCGGCTGACTTGAATTCGCATTCGCATCATGCCATGCAACATCGTTTAGATGATTGCTACCTGCATACCTATAATCCGGCACATTGGCAGCGCCTCGTGCGCTGTATTCCCACTCCGCTTCTGTGGGGAGACGATACCCACTGTTGTTCCAGTTACAACTCCAGTTGGAAAGGTTGTAGCAGCTCGGCAATCCCTCTTTCAGGCATAAGAAATGGCAATAAGCAATCGCTCCATACCAACTGATTTCAAGGCATGGGGACCGAATGTCCGATGCCCACGAACTCCCGCCAAACACCAATTGGTTATCGATTAAATCGATAGCACATGAGTTATGGATGGACAATAATGGCCGCACATCTCCCGAAGTATTTTTAACACAAGTATTATCATATGTTGTGTACCCTTGCTGGTAAGCCCAATTATAGACGTCGATTACCTCCTGATACGTAACTTCGTTTATACCAATATAAAATGCACTGAGATTCACCGTATGAACAGGCTCCTCATTATCTTCTCCACCGCCATATGTATCACCCATTCGGAAAAAGCCATTCGAACAGACAGTGAATCCTTCCGGTGGAATCAGTAATTGAATGACTTTTTCGATCCCAGTCCCACTCCCAATTGCATTGTACGCATATACCCGATAGGAATAAGCGCTTTCTGGAGTCAACAGACTATCTTTGCATATCATCGTTTCGATATCATCGATTGTTGCGATCAGATCCCAGCTTCCACCCTCGATCTTTCGCTCAATCTTGAACCCGCTTTCTCCTCCAATTTCCGAGAATTCCCAACATAAGTGACAACTCGATATTGTAGTTTGAGATATCTGGAAATTATCAGGAATAGGAAACACAATCGGAATATCGAATTCAACCGAATCTCCCTCGTATTCACCATCGTATGCATAAACATGATATGAATAGATGTTTTCAGGTGTCAATTCACTATCAACATAGATTTCTGTATCGATGTCATCGATCAATGCAATCTGATCCCAGTCACTACCTTCGATTTTCCGTTCAATTTTATACCCGTCTTCACCACCTACATCGTGATAATCCCACGTCAACTTGCAACTAGTCAAACATGTTTGAGTAATATTGAAATTAAAAGGAACCGGAAACGGATTCGATATATCATATAACTCCGGTTCTGATACATTATGCTCCGACTCCGCATGAATCCGGTACCGGTAATCATGATTCGGCTCAACGCCTGTATCGAGGAATGAGCGAGGTGATTCATCCGTGATTGCTATCACGATGAAATCGTCGCGAACATTTTCTGGGTTCTTTCTGACATCATCGTTCTTCCGTGTCTTTAATTCAGAGTGCTCTTTCCGACCCGAATCGATAACTGGTTTATTTATCGTTCTTTCATCCTCTCCGGTGATATCCTTCCGTTCAATGACATATTGCGTTACATATTGGCAGTAATGTTGAGTCCAGTAAAGTTTTATAGATGTCAGGGTTACCACATTGCCATAAAAATTGCTAATCCCGTGAAAAGTCGTTTGTATACTCGTTTCCAGAGTATTGGTCCGGTTCTGATCATTCCATCCGGTCAGCCGATACCAATAGGTATTTTCGATACTGAGTCCGGTATCCACATAGCTGGTCGTGTCCGGTTCCACGTTCGCCAGTTGTTCCCAATCGCCGCCGTTTGTTTTACGCTGGATCGAATAATAACCGACAACTTCCTGGTTTCGCTGCCAGGTCAGCCATACCGACGAATCGGTGAGTTGCTCAACCTCGAAATCCCGTAATTGCTGTAATTCGTAATCGGAAGCATACGGATTGGTGAATTCATGCTTCTCGCAGGTCGTCAGCATGGATAGAAGAATGAACAGGAAAAGAATCGTCAAATACCTCATATCCTCTCCAGTTTGTATGACACAAATGTTTCATGCTGTTTCAAAAACGTAAAGTAAAAACGATCGCATCATTGGATTCACAAGATGTCCGACAGAAACCAATTGACACTGAGAGCCGCCTGTCGCTTCCTTTCTTCGGAGTGAAGCATGATACCGAAAAAGAAATGGGGACAGAATTTTCTGGTCGATCCCAACATTAGCAGAAAGATCGCGCGCATGGCGGATTTACAACCGGACGACACCGTATGGGAAATCGGACCGGGCCGTGGCATCCTGACCGAAGCCATCCTTGCTTCGTGTGGGAACCTCACGTCGTTCGAAATCGACACCGAACTGATCGGAGACCTCGAAGCGAAGTTCGCGTCGTATCCACATTTCCGGATCGTGACGGGTGACATCCTCCGCGTCGATTGGAATCAATATCTCCAGGCCGGTACAAAGGTTATCGCCAACCTGCCCTATCAGATCACCTCGCCGTTCCTCTTCCGACTGGCGGACAACCGGTCGCAGATCCGATGCGCCGTCCTCATGATCCAGAAGGAAGTCGCCGACCGCATCCTCGCGCAGCCCTCGACCAAGGACTACAGCATCCTCACAGTGAAGCTGAACCTTGCCTTCGATCCCGAGCGACTGTTCAACGTCGAGCCGCACCTCTTCTTCCCCAAGCCGAAGGTGCGCTCCACCGTGATCCGGCTGACTCCTCGTCCCGATCCGCCCCAAATCGACGACATGCGGCTGATGTACCGCATCATCGAAACCTGCTTCCACAATCGTCGCAAGACACTGCGCAACAACCTGAAACTCCTGGTTTCCGCGGAGACCATGTCCGTGCTAGAAGATGCGTTCGACCTTTCCCGCAGAGGAGAGACCCTTGCAGAAGAAGATTTCCTGCGTCTGTATCGTTTTATTGCTGCTGACCGGTAGCCTGCCAGCCTCCGAGGTCGAAGTCGTCACCGGTTTCGAGAGCTACCGTAACGCGCTGCAGATGGAGAACGCCGCCAGCTATCGCTACAATTTCCTGCCGCAATGGCAACTCTTCTATACCGGCGAGTATATCACCGAGCAGGACAACGCCTTCGACCGCGAGAACCGTGTCGCCAATTTCTCCTGGGGCATCGGAAGGCAACAGGGACTTCTTCGACCGGCGATCCTCTTCGATAGCCAGCTCTCGACCGAAGAAGGCAAGCTGGAATCCGGCAGCTACGATCTGAAGCAAAGACAGCATGGCGCAGGCTTCGTACTGGATCTGACACCATCCGACAGCTTCTACCTCTCCAGTCGATTGCGCTACCTGCAACAGCAGGAGGACTACGACCAGTTCGACGAAGAACTGGAAGAGACGCATCGCGGCTATGAAAGCGACAGCCGGCTCTCGGTGAACCAGGATTTCAACTGGTATCGGCTCCAGCTTGATACTCGCTACCGCCTCAACGAGATCGAAAACGACAACGACCGCAATTACTCGGTGCAGACCGCGTGGGACATGACGCTTCCCAACCATCGCGTCTCCGCGAAGATCGGATGGGAAGGACTCACCGACGAGATCAACAAGCCCACTTCGCAGACCGACCAACAGAATCGCGATCAGCTCTCCGGAGCCGTCGATTACACATTCTCCCTCATCGCGCTCGAACAGGTTCATTTCTTCACCGACTACCAGCAGATCAAAAACCGGTTCGATATCATCACCACCAAGAACTATGATGAGACGGGAAAAACACTGGGACTGGACTTTTCGTTCCCGGTGGATCGTTTTCGGTTCTCACTAAACGCGAAACGGCAACTCGACGAGAAGGAATACCAGTCCGGTATCAATGCTCTCGAGACCGATTACCGGGAGTTTGTGGCGACCATCCATTACGCCATATCGGAGCGCGACTCGATCACCTTCTATCGCTCGATCGACCTGCGCCAGACAGATATGCCCGAGGCAACCATCCGCACCGACAACGACCGCCTCCAGGAGCGGATGAACGTCGGTATATACTACTACCTCTACGACCGGATTCACGTCTCGACACTCTTCTATGTTCTGCGCACCGAGCAGGTCTATCTCTTTAGCGAGATGTCCGGCAACAATCGCGTCAACACCAGTTACAACCTCCAGCCGGAGATAACCGTCGCCTACGGTAGCAGATTCCAGATCAGGCAGGAGTACGCCATTCGCGCCGATTACGAAGACTACGAGTGGAGCGACATCCACACCGATCGCTTCTACCGCAGACTGGAAGCCGGCGCGAGCCTGATTTACGACGAATCTCAGGATATGCGCATTTCATCCGGCGGCTTATGGGATCACCTGCGTACGAATCGCGATACCGAGCATCCTCTTACTGCCATCCTGAGCTACCAGTACGAGAACTCCGCATCGGGCGAGAAAGAAGACGACTATTACGAAATCACCCTGGAGCGAGAGACGCACGAGGTATCGCTCGAGATGATCCAGTCGTGGGAACGCTTCAATATCCGCTCGCTCTCGATCATGACCTGGAGCACCTACAAGGAGCTTCAGCAGCGACTGGAACTGAACGTGTTCCTGTCCGAATTCTCGATGGCGTCAATTGCCGTTCATCCGGTTTCGAGGGATTTTGAAGAACCTGAATGGAAATTAAACATTGACATTGCCCTCTCCTTCAAGTAGATATTCTGAAAAAGGCGAGATAACATGAAATTCAATCTGAATAATTTCCTGATCGCCGTCTCGATGGCGCTGGATTTTGTCGAGATGGACATTCTCGGTGCTACCGCGAACCACACTCGCAGGGTTGCCTACATATCTCTGCGGATCGCCGAAAAGTTCGAGCTGACCATCGAAGAGACGTTCGACCTCTGCTCCTTCGCCATTTTGCACGACAACGGCTTATCCGAGGAAGTTCTTCATTCGTCGCTTCAAATCGACAAAATCGACAGGCTGGGTAGAATGGAGGGCTACAAAGAGCATTGCAACATCGGGGAACGCAATATCGAGGGCTATCCCTTCCTGACCGAGAATCGAGATATCGTCCGCTACCACCACGAGAATTTCAACGGCACCGGTTTTTTCGGTATGAAAAGCGAAGAAATCCCTTTAATGGCACAGATCGTGGCGATCGCCGACTATATCGATAACCGGTTTCATTTCGAGATCCCGCCCATTGAACACCGCAAGAAGATCATCGAATACGTGAAGAATCAGAAGAGCAAACGATTCTCCGATGATATCGTGGACGCCTTTTTCGAGGTCAGCTCGCAGACGAGGTTCTGGTTTGACCTGCGGGAACCCTTCATCGAAAAAGAGCTTCCGCTACTGGTTCCGCCCATCGAGCGCGATTTCGGTTGCGACGAAGTCCTCAAAATCACCAGCGTCTTCTCGCGCATCATCGATTCGAAATCCAAGTTCACCGCCCGGCACTCAACCGGACTGATCGAGAAAGCGAAGGTCATGGCGGATTTCTACGGTTTCTCAACGGAAAAGAAGAAACGTTTCGCCATCGCCGCCAGCTTACACGATCTCGGCAAGCTCGCCATCCCGAATCGCATCCTCGACAACCGGCATACCCTCTCGATGGACGACTTCGAGATCGTCAAATCGCATACCTATTTCACGCGCAAGGCCCTGCAGCAGATCACCTGCTTCGACGATATCACCGAATGGGCATCCAACCACCACGAAAAGCTGAACGGCGCCGGTTATCCCTACGGCTTCGACGCAGAGAAACTCTCCTTCGAAGACCGGCTTATGGGCTGTCTGGACATCTATCAGGCACTCACCGAACAACGACCGTACCGGAATCCTTCACCGCACAAGGAAGTAATGATCCTGATGAAAAAGATGGTGAAAAACGGTTACATCGACGGCGATATCGTGGCGAACATGGATCGGGTGTTTGCGTAGCCATCCGGTATAACTTCTGAATGTACCGCTTGCGGTTCTTCTGAATGTTATGCCTGCATGCGTAGGAATAAAATCAACATTCAGAAGACCTTGCTCCGCTCGGACATTCGGAAGTTGATTTCCCCCGCAGCGCGTGGACTTCTTCTGGACCGCCGAGCTCCAGCTCGGCATCTCCCCGTAGTAGCGACTCCGGGCGCGCCTCCTCAATATCACACATCAATTGGAAGCAAAAAAAGAGCGCCGCCTGTGCCACATGCCAATGGATTCGTTTTCTGCCTGTCGTCCCTCAGGGACTTTGCTACTCATGTGGATTTCGTACCCATGGCTGACGCCATGGGCTAACATCTTTCGTCCTTCCAGGACTATGAGAAATGTATCAGCCGGCGATATGCAAAAGAGCCATAAATCATTGAGAGAAAAAAGAATGCCAAGCTACAGAAGACCCCAGGTTAGTTACCTTCGGAAATACCTACAGGAGCTTGGCGCACCATAGAGAAACCCGCCCCACGATTGCAGAGCGGGTTTAAAAATGTATGTTGCAGAGAGGCTCGCCCGGAGGTCGAGCGCTACAAGAGAAATGGGAAATGCGGACGGGGACGTCCGCGTTCCCGAAAGGGAAGAATCTGCGAACGACCGCTCCCTACTCCCTTCCTCTTTACCAAAGAAGAAGGGCTGGGGATGGAGTTTCCCTCAATGGCAGCAGGTGAGTTCTGCGTCGGTCTTCAGATCGTCCTTGATATAACTGGCGATAATAGTGTCCGCGTCGGTTTCGCTTACGCCGAAGATCACCTGGATGCCGTTCTGCGTGAAGAGTTCACGCGCTTTGGAACCCATGTTACCGGCAATCACGATATTGACTTGCTGCTCCTTGAGCCATGCGGGTAAAAGACCCGGCTGATGCGGCGGCGCTGCAAGAACCTGCTTTTCCTGAATCTCTTTGCCTTCGATTTGATAGATCGTGAACTGCGGAGCGTGTCCGAAGTGTCCACACATTTTCCCGTATTCGGTTGGTATCGCGATCAACATGATTATCCCTCCACCTTTACTATAATTTTTTCCGTAATTTCCTGCATTGCTTTCGCCCCGTCCATTTTACCGAAATCGTAGATGTAGGGACGTCCGGCATCGCTCGATTTCGCGATATCCGGATCGATCGGAATGCTACCCAGGATATCGACGCCGAAGTCCATCGCAGCTCTCTTCACGCCGTCTCCCTCGAAGATGCTGATCGGCTTGCCGCAATGCGGGCAGACGAACGACGCCATGTTCTCGATGATTCCCAGCACTGGCATGGTCAGCTTGTGCGAGAAATTGATGGTCTTACGGGCGTCGAGGAAGGCTACGTCCTGCGGGGTCGAAACGATCACCGAGCCATCCACCTTACCCATCAACTGCACGATCGAGAGCGGTTCGTCGCCGGTTCCGGGCGGGCAATCCGCGATCAGGTAGTCGAGTTCCGGCCAGGCGATTTCTTCCAGAAACTGCCGGATAGCGCCCATCTTGAGCGGGCCACGCCAGATGACCGGCTCGTCCTCGTTCGGAAGCATGGAGGCGATCGATACGGCGAAAAGGTTGTCGTGTACGCGGATGGGACCGGGAAGACCGTCTTCGTTCATCTCGAAGCGGCGTCCCTCGATTCCCAACATCTTCGCAAGCGATGGACCGTGCAGATCGGTGTCGATGAGACCGACCGTCCTGCCGGAAAGCGCCAGACCGTACGCAAGATTGACCGCTACGGTACTCTTGCCGACACCGCCCTTTCCGCTGAGTACGACGATTTTATGTTTTATTCTTTTCAGCGTCGCTTCAAGCTTATCGTTTGAAGGTTGCTGCTGGGTATGACCTGTCATAATTCCTCCAGTATTCGTATTTTACATTTCGAAACGAAAAACATACGGAGTCGTTTCTTTGTCAACCAGTTCTGTCATGAATCGAAATGCGGTATCTGAGCAATTTCTCCTCATGTCCGTGCCTGCACGGAATACTGCTTCGAACCATCCGGCAGGATTTTTCCGATCCGTCCCGATAGAGAATCAATGGCAACCGAGTGCTGTCATCGGTAAAAAAACCGATTTATCGCATCGTTCTTGACAAAAAGTCTTAAAAAGTTTTATTAGCATTAATTGTCAAATACATGTTGAGGCCTTGTGATCTCATTAATGTAGAAAGAATTGAAATCACAAGGGAAATCCGTTTAGCGAAAAGGTTTTTGTTGACAGAATGAAAATATCTGCATAACATCACGGTTGAGTGTATATTTTCATAAGAGAAAACGGTGAACGTAAAGGATCTGGCGAATGCTGAAGGAATTCCGGTATCAAGGGGTCAAGCGCGATACCAAGAAAATCGTGCGCGGAACGATCTACGAAGCGAGCCTTGGCACTGCCCGAAAGAAGATCAACCAGCTTGCGCTGGAACATAATTTCGGGGTGCAGAAGGTCGAGCAAAAAAAGTCGTTCCTGTACAAGGCAGTCACTTCGCAAGGTAAAAAGGTTAAGGGTGAACAGGATGCCTTTACCAAGGAAGAGCTGCAAAACGCGCTCGCCAGCCTCGGCTATAAAAATGTCGCCGTAGAACCGAATCTCATGAACATTCGGCTCAAGCCGCCCTTCGGCGACATCGTGATGTTCATTTCCATTACCGCGGACATGCTGAACGAGAACATGAAGTTTGATGAAATTCTGAAAATCCACGCCACCGACGTCCAGAACAAGACGCTGAAAAACGCCGTGAAGAGCATCTCGCGGGATCTCAGGCAGGGTCAGGACGGTATGAGCGTGTTCCAGAAATACTCGGACGTGTTCGGCAAATTCACCGCCTATATGCTGGGTCTGGCCTCCAAGTCCGGTAACATGGCGGAGATCTACCGAAGTACGGCGGAATATCTGACACGCCAGGCGGACTTTCAGAAGAACCTGCGGCAAGCGCTGGTCATGCCCATCGTGACCTTTCTCGCGATTCTCGGCGCGATTGGCTATTACGTCGGCAAACTGTTCCCGGAAATCACCGAGATGTTCATCCGGTTCAAGATCGACCTCCCACCCATGACTGCCGCGACAATGCAGCTCAGCTACTTCCTGCAGGATAACTGGTGGTGGCTCCTTTTAATGTTCGTTATACCGATCGCATTCGTGATGTGGTGGTTCACGACGCCGAAAGGAAGATTATGGCGTGATCGCAATATCATTAAAATTCCGATTGTTGGCGGATTGATCCACAAAATGAATATCGAGATCTTTTTTCGTGTGTTCTCGATCGTGTATAGCGGATCTGGCAACAACATAGAAGTCTTGCAGATCGCCGCGGAGGCATGCGGAAATGCGCATATGGAAAAACAAATCAAGGAAGTGACCATCCCGCGTATGCTCAAGGAAGGCGCAGGGCTGATCGACGCTGTCGAGGCCTCCGAGGTGTTCACCGACACGGCGATCACACGTTTGAACGCCGGTTCCGCTACCGGGTCGGTGAAAAACGCCGCTTTCCAGATCGCTTCCTATTACGAAAAAGAAACGAAGTACAAGTTCCAGTCGATTCTTCAAACAATCGATGTCTTCACGGCATTGTTTATTCTCGTGGTGATGACCGCTCTGATCGTGGTTTCTTCTGAAAGCGCGTTCATGCGTCCTCCCGCACCGGGCATGTAGAGATGAAAGAAAATCAGTTTTTAGGTAAGTTACTCGTTCTGAAGAACATCATAACCGAGGAGATTCTCAATGCGGCGAGGGTGAAGCTGGACAAACCGGACAACACCCAGACGCTTGAAGAGATTCTGATCGAACAATATCAGGTTGACAGAGACCGTCTTTACACGGAGGTCGCGAAACTCTACGCGATCTCGAAGATGAATATCCAGCCGGAGAAGCTGAGTGAAGACGATGTCGAGGAAATTACGCAGCTCTTGGATTCACTTCCGAAGGACGTGAAGAACGAAGCGCTGCAGAAGAAAATCATACCGTACAAGATCCAGAAAAAGCGTATCGAAACGCTGATCATTCTGGCATCGAATCCCACGGACAGCTTCGCGAAGGAAATCGCCTCCTATTCGAAAGTCAAACGCTATGAAATCGTCTATACGCCGTTCGACGAGATCAAACGGCTGATCGATATCATCCAGAAAGACGAGAATGAATTCCTGGATCTGCTCGGTACGGAAGAGGGTACGATCGACATCAACGCCATCGAAGACACCAAGAAGACCGATGACGAAGAGCTGATCAACCAGGAGATCAACAAGGGCGCGCTGGTCTATCTGTTCGAGGCGGCGCTGGTGGAAGCGGTGAAGAATAAGGTCAGCGATATCCACATTATACCGTTCGATACCAAGACGACGGACATCCTGTTCCGTATCGATGGAAAACTGACCCTATGGAAACGAAAAGAAAATATCAACCCGCAGGCATTTCAGGCGGTGGTGAAAGACCGCTCACTCGGTGTCGATCGATTCAAGATCGAC
Source organism: Cloacimonadales bacterium (SeqCode) (assembly GCA_963666875.2). GTDB lineage: Bacteria > Cloacimonadota > Cloacimonadia > Cloacimonadales > JAIOQZ01. The sequence continues at coordinate 107,208 of CAXXPU010000017.1, read as the reverse complement.
GAAGCGCAGGACGGATTCATCCAGCGTGAAATCGACGCATACACCATCCGTTTCCGCGTCTCGATCCTGCCCATCGTTTCCCGTGAGATGGAGCGCCACTTCGAGAGTATCGTCATTCGTATTCTGGACGACCGTAATGTGATCGACAACATCGACGACCTGGGCTTCCTGTCGCAATCGAGAACCGACTTCGAGCGAGCGGTCGCCAAGCCGCAGGGCATGGTGATCATCACCGGCCCAACCGGTTCGGGTAAAAGTACCACGCTTCTGGCGACGCTGTACCACGTGATGACGCCCGAGCGTAACGCGCTGACGGTCGAGGAACCGGTGGAATACGTCGTAAAAGGCGCACGACAGATCAAGATCAGCCCGAAATGTACCTTCGATCTCGCTCTTCGCGCGATTCTGCGACACGACCCCGATATCGTCATGGTGGGCGAGATTCGCGACAAGAAATCCGCCGAAATCGGCATCAAGCTGGCAAACACGGGACACCTAACCTTCGCAACGCTGCATACCAACGACGCACCCAGCGCGATCTCACGTTTGTATAAAATGGGAATCGAGACCTTCCTGATGGCCAACGCGATCAATATCATCGTCGCCCAGCGCCTGGTTCGCCGACTGTGCAAAAAATGCAAGCGGCCAGTTACGAAAGACAAAGCCCAAGTCTATGAACAATACGGCATCACTGCTGATGAGTTACTTGAAGGCAAGGTCTTTGAGCCGGTCGGCTGTGAATTATGCCGCGGGACGGGATTTAAAGGTCGTGCCGGTATCCACGAGACGCTGTTCTTCTCGCACGAGATCCAGCAGGCGATTCTCGACGCAAAAACCGATATCGATGAAAATCACATCCGCCGGGTTGCCGAAAAACAAGGCATGCTGACACTTCGTCAGTCAGGCATCGAGCTGGTTCGCAAGGGAATCGCCGACCTGAACGACGTTCTGTCAACAACCGCTGATTAGGAGACACTATGGGAAGCCAATACCTCTATGTCCTGATCGCTATTTTCCTGTTCATGAATCTGGTGGTGACCATGAACAGTCACAAGACCAATACAGCCGAATCAACCATCAACAGCCAGCTCCAGAATGATGCGATCTCATTGGCGCAATCGATTATCGAGCACGGATGGGCTGTCGATTTCGATGATCTGGAGGACGAATTCAGTTCTGATGGACATAAAGAGGATATCAATTTCGGCGCTGGTGTTTTCCAGGTTACTACTGCTGTGAAGTATGCCGCCTTCAACGACAACGGCTTCGGCACTACGGCATTGAAAACGAACTACAAGATGCTGACCGTCACCGTCGTGGACCCGAACAGAACCTTCGTGATCGAACTTCAACACGTCTTCACCGAGTTGTAACGAGGAGGTGAATCATGCAGACAGCGCTTGAAATCATTGGAGCATTTATCCTGACCATGATGCTGATCACACTTGTGTTGAAAATGCAGATCAGCACATACGAATCGAACATCGAAGCCACAATGACCTATAATCAGCAATCGTACTCAGAATTACTCAAGGAAGTGTTGAGAAACCAGATAAAAAACGTCGGACAATCAGTATCCAGTATCGATCAGGCTATTTTGCAAGCAGACGCGAAAACATTCGAATTTATTGCGGATGTCGATAATGACGGTGTTGCCGATACCGTGAAAATCGCCTATACAAACTGGTGGAAGATCCGACACCGGATCTGAACGATAAAAACATTCTCTTCACTGTAAACGGCGCCCCGATCAATTCAGGCTTCAAAGGAGTCACCTCCTTTGCGTTCAAGTATTTCGATAATAAATATGAAGAGACAGCGAACCTTGAAGATATTCAATTCGTCTCCTATCAATTTGAAATGCAAAGCGAAGACACTTTCGGCGAGAACGCGGGAGACAACAAGGCTGGAGATCGAGCGCTCTCGATCGCTGAAGGAGTTGTCTTCCTGAAAAGTATATGGGACTGGTAGCCAAACCAGGAGGATATTATGGGACGATATGCAATATATGTAGTCGCGGCACTGTTTGTGTCGATCACCTACATGATGATCAGCGCAAAAGGGCCAGAAGAATCAGCGCTACGCGAGACGATCGAAGTCTATAATAAACGCATGGCGTTGAATATCGCCAACAGCTACGCGTATCAGAAGCTCGATCTGATCCGATCGGCAGAGTTTCGCGATACGCCGGAATACATGCAGACGATCAGCGAAGACCACTCGATCCGCTATCCGCTGAGAGGCGATATCAATGTTCAGGTCGCCCGGGATGATGCGACTGGCGAAGTCGTGATCACCTCGACAGCGGACATCGAAGGAGAAGTCGTAACCGTCGTAGTTGCAGACTGGGAATTGCCCTATTCCTATTTCGCCTACTTCGTCAATCGATTCCCCGGCGCCTGGTACGGTACCGGCGAGGATTTCTGGGGACCGGTTCACTGCAACGATAAATTCCGGGTTGATCGCGACCGGTGGCACTCGGGCGTGTTCTATCCGGGGCCAATCTTTCATGGAAACCTTACGACATCCAATGGGCTGTATGTCCGTGGAAGCGGTCACTACAACGATGACGATGATGTCCCGTTATCTGACTATACCGGACTTACCGGTGACAGCAACGATTTAACGCACCGTCAAATCCCTTTCAACACATCGGCGCTGTCCATCGATTTTTCCAAGGTGACAGGTCCACCGCTCAATATTGAAACGGTATTCAATGGTATTCCCGGTGAAGTCTATATCACGATGTACGCGGACGGATCGATTCGACTGGCAGACAAGAATAATGTACGCGTTATAAACATGAGTGTGGCGGACATCACCAGCGGCGTAATCATCGCAAAAAGAGATATCCATATTCAGGGAACGCTGAAAGGGAAACTCAGTATCGAGACTACCAAAGATATGTGGATCGACGGCGATCTGATCTACAGCGACGCAACCAAGGATGTCAATGGAAATCCCGTTATGCCAGCAGATTCCGAAGATATGCTGGGACTCATCGCCGATGAAGTGTTCATCCCTGCCGACAACCACTACGATCCGGGCGGAGAATGGCCCGGCTGTATGATGATGGCGAATGTCGTTACACCAAACGATATCACAATCAAGAACTGGGGCGGTAAATATTATGGCTTCTGGACCGTCTTCGGAAGCCGCCTTCAGGATCAGCCTGTCGTAACCTGGAATGGTAATTTGGCTCAACCCAAAGGCTTTAAAGAACGAATCGTGTACGATACGAGATTTCGAACAAAATCCCCTCCGGGAATTCCTGATACCGGTGAGCGAAGAGTTACTCGCTGGGTCGAATCTGATTAAGGAGATAATCGACGTATGAAACCAAGAATCCTGATCATCGACGATGAACCTGAAATTCGCGAACTTTATCGCAACTTTCTTGAAACGGAAGAATACGAGATCCAAGAAGCACAGAACGGTCAGGAAGCTTTCCGACTGGCTGGCGAGAAAGGTTTTGACCTCTATATAACCGATATCATGATGCCCGAGATGAACGGTGTCGATTTCATGAAGGTGCTGAAAATGATCGACCCCGACGCCATCGTCATCATCGTTACCGGTTACGACGACATGGAATACACGCGCGAAGCGCTCAATTACGGCGCATTCCGGTTCCTGACCAAGCCCATCAACATGAAGGAATTCCTGCAGGTAGTCGAACTGGGCTTGATCGAACGTCGTCAGCTTTTCCGCACAACCACGAGCGAAAAACTCAAGAGACTCAAGGACAAGCTCAACACCAATCCCGATCTTCAGGAGAAGGTGTTCAATAAACTCGAAGACTTCCTGCTCTTCATCGAGAAGCAGGGCGCGTCATACGTCGAGATGGGCGGCCACGGCTCGAAGGGACGAATCTGGGCTAAAATCAAGAACAGATTCATCCCCTTCGAGATTGAGCGAAGCTTCAACCAGGACGAGATCAACATCATGATCCTCAGCATCCTCAGCAAGGAAGAACTCGACCTGATGCTGAAGTACAAGTTCCTGAAGTTCAACCACGAATTCCAGACCGACGACGTCCTCTACCGGTACCGTGTCAAAGCCTACTTCGAGCTGAACGAGATGGTGGTGTGCATCAAGCCGACACGGCGCGAAGTCGTTCCACAGGATAAATACGCTCTGCCATCAGCGCTGCTGAACAAGATAACATTGCGTAACGACAATGCTGGACTGGTAATCTTCACCGGACCGACCGGCTCGGGCAAAAGCACGCTGATCGATTCTCTGGTCGATTACAACAACCAGAACGGAAACGGCAGCATCTTCATTATGGCCGATTCCATCGAATACTATCACGATTCGATGAAATGTCTGGTGCGTCAACAGGAGATACACAGCGATGTCAACAACCTGGTCGATGGCTTGAAGAGCTGCCTCGACTACAATCCGGATCTGGTCGTTATCGAAGACATTCGGTACGCCGACGTTGCCGAGACGGTCTTCAAACTGGTCGATTCCGGCAGTATGGTCTATGCCACCATGCGCAGTAAATCGACCACCGAAGCGATCCAAAAGATATTGAACCTCTTCCCATCCGGCGAACAGGAGCAGATCAGAGTCACGCTGTCGGCAGCGCTGAATTCGATCATTTCGCTTCAACTCGTTCCCGGAACGAAGCAGCCGATGGTCATGGCCAAGGAGATTTTCATCAACACGGCGCAGACCAAGCAAGCGATCCAGAACAATAATATCAACGAGCTCTACACGTTGATCATGCAGGGACAGAAGAACGGCATGCAGACGATGGAGCAGGACCTCTACGCGCTTTCACGCAAGGGGGCAATCACTGCTGAAAACGCGTTGGAAAGCGCTCACAACCGGGCGCAGTTGCGCGAAATGCTGCAATATCGTTAGATTATGAAAGCCATTATCCTCGCCGCCGGATACGGAAAACGGATTCATCCCGTCACGCAGGGACTGCCTAAGAGCATGCTACAGATGGGTAAACGCTCCCTGCTGCATCACATGATCCACGCCTGCCAAAGGATCGGGATCGAGGATTTCGTCTTCGTCCTCGGATACGAAAAGGATCGGATGGAAGCGCACATCGAAGAAGCGCTGGACCAGTTCACCATCGTCCACAATCCGAACTACATGACGACGAACACCCTCTATTCCCTGTGGCTTGCACGGGAGCATTTCGACGACGACTTCATCTACTTCAACGCCGATATCCTCTTCGATCCGAAGATTCTCGACCTTATCGAGACCGACCGCGGCTATCCGGAATTGCTGCTCGAAACCAAGCGCTGTGCCGAGGAAGAAGTGAAGATGATCATCGACGAGGACTTCCGTATCCTGGAGATCGGCAAGAAGCTCGATCCGAAGGATTGCGCGGGAGAATTCATCGGGATCGGCAAGTTCACCCGCAATGTGCTGCCCGATTTCGCCGCATGCCTGCAAGAAGGCGTCGATCGACATCAAGAGCAGAACTACTTTGAGTGGGCAGTCGATCTGCTTGCGAAAAGACACACCCTGATCGCGGTTCCGACCATGGACTTCGCCTGCATCGAGATCGATTTCCCAGAGGACTACGAGCGCGCGGTGAACGAAATACTACCGCGCATCGATCAGTGATGAATCTCTCTCTCGTCGCGATCAACAGCCGCTACACGCACTCCTGCCCGGCGTTGTACTATCTTCGTAGCGCGATCGCCGATCTGCCGCATGAAGTTCGCATACACGAATTCACCATCCACCAGCCGCCCATTGAAATCCTTGCCGAAATCGAGAAGCATCGGCCCGATATAATCGCGCTGTCGATCTACATCTGGAACTCGATGCTCTTCCGCGAGATCGTCCCGGCGCTGAGATCGATTCTGCCGGACGTGAAGCTGGTTCTCGGCGGCCCGGAGGTGACCGGCAATCCGCAGTACTGGCAGGATATCGCAGGACCCGACAGCCATATCATCGAAGGATTCGGCGAGCTCGCGTTTCGAGAACACATTGTCATGCTGAGTAGCGAAGCGTATCGAAGCACAGACAATACACTAGGCCTTGAGTTTAGCTCTCTCCCCTTCCTCTACACCGATGGCGACATGCAAGAGCTGAAAGGCAGATACATCTACTACGAGGCGAGCCGCGGATGCCCGTTCAACTGCTCCTACTGCGTCTCATCGAAGCACAAGTTCGAAAAGCGCGGCTTGGACAGGGTTCTGCCGGAATTGGACTGGCTCTCCTCACATAAACCGAACATCGTTAAGCTGGTCGATCGCTCCTTCAACGCCGATCCGGACTATGCCCACGCGATCTGGAAGCACCTGATCGAATCGAATCCATCGACACGCTTCCACTTCGAGATCTATCCGAGCCTGCTGCGCGAGAAGGACATCGATCTGCTGAAGACCGCGCCGCCCGGTCTGTTTCAGTTCGAGGTGGGCATCCAGTCGATCCACGATGACATCCTGCGTGGAGTCAACCGCCACGAATCGTGGTCGAAGGTCGAGCCCATTCTGCGCAAGCTGATCGGCATGGGCAACATCCACATCCATCTGGACATGATCTGCGGCTTACCGCTCCAGACCGAAAACCACATCCGGGAGAGCTTCATCCGCATCTACGATTTGCAGCCCGATCACTTCCAGATGGGCTTTCTGAAGGTACTGCCCGGAACAAGCATATTCCAGAATGAAAGCGACTACGACTGCATGCAGCATCCGCCCTACCACATCCTCAAGACCCGCTGGCTATCGTTCCGGCAGATATCGAGGCTGATCCAGATTGCACGGCTGGTCGATCTCTTCCACAACAGCGGGAATTTCAGCGCCGTTCTGGAGCGTCTCGTTATGCGCGCATCCTCGCCCTACGATTTTTACGACGACCTGCTTGCATGGTGGCAGAAAAACGATATTCCCATTCAAAGCGCAACCTGGCAGGTTCTGGCAAAGAATCTGGCGGATTTCATCGGCAACGATAGGGAGTCGATCGACTGCCTGCGCTGGGACTGGTGCAAGATCGCAAACAGCCACTGGTTCCCGGAATATCTTCTGTGTCCGGAGATCGATAAACGGAGCATCATCGAGCAGTTGATCGACCGAAACCCAGAAATTCCTTTACAACAACTGAAACGCGCCGTCATCTTTGTACCGGAGACAGAAGATTTCCGCAGCCGGATGATGCCGGACGCTTCATACGCCTGTTTCATCCCGACCGATAATGGTAAAATTATACGCTACATCAAGCAATGAAATAGAGGAACTATGACCGGAGAAATTACGTTCGCCGAAGAACTGCTGCTGCTGGCAATCAATGATGAAAAGGGATCCTTCGTGGAAATGCCGTCCATGTCGCTGGAATACGCGCTCGCGGGTGCCATCTTGATGGATCTGGCGTTCAAGAACCGAATCGACACCGATCTGGAGATGCTGGACGTCGTCGATAAGACGCCGACAGGCGATAAAATCCTCGATACGGTACTCTCGCGGCTCGTCTCGCACGAGAAAAACGCCAAGTGCTGGGTGCAGGAAATCGCCTGTAACTATCAGAACATCAAGGAAGTGCTGCTGCAACGACTGGTGGATCGCGGTATTCTCAAGCTCGAGAAGCATAAAATCCTGTGGGTGTTCGAGACCAGGCGCTATCCCATGATCGATAGTACGCGCGAGACGGAGGTCCGCACACGCATACGGCACATCATCCTCACCGACGAGATTCCCGAACCGCGCGACGTGGTTATCATCAGCCTGGTGCAGGCTTGCGATCTGGTAGATGAACTCTTTTCGCCCGACGAGCGAAAAAAGGCGTACAAGAGAATCGTGCAGCTTTCGAAGATGGATTTGATCGGTCAGGCAGTGAACAAGGCGGTCAACGACCTCAACGAGATCGTCGCATCGACCGTGTCGTCGGTCACGGCGGTCAGCCCGATCAGAGTTTAATAACCGTGGTACGCAGGCACCCCCTGCCTGCCCGTGCGATGAAATCAAACTTCCGAATGTCCGACCGGAGTGAGGTCTTCTGAATGTTTGATTTATTGCATCGAATACTGTGGAAGGTTACGCCATTGAAAACCAACATTCGGAAGAGTCACTGACGTGACACATTCAGAAGTTGGTTTTCACCTGCGCTTTCTTTTACCTAATCCCGATAACAACAGCAGGACGCATCCTTTTTCGAACACTTGCGGACGCACAACCGGCACTGGATACAGTTCGGACTCTCGATGGTCTCCAGATATCCGATATCGATCTGCATCGGACAGTAGTTCGCGCAGGTGAAGCAATTGAGACTTGTCTGAATATTGCGATAGATTTTCGGGCGCTTGATCCCGAAGAATTTCCCCAGATACTCCATCAGATTCATCAACGCCGCGAACGGACACAGATACCGGCAGAAGAACCTTTCGATCCAGAAACCGCCGACCAGGAGCGATAGCAGCGTAAGGATTCCGGGAATGGCGATTCGAAGCGGTTGCGCAAATAGCAGCGCTGGGCAAAATCCCATGTAGAGTCGCTGCCAGCCGAAGAACGCCGCGACGATCGTGAACAGCAGCACACCGTACTTGATCAGCGTCATCCAGCGGTTGATGTTATATGGGATCGGGTGCTTGAATTTCTTCTTCGTTCTGCGCAACTTGAAAAGCCACTCCTGCATAGTCCCGAATGGACAGACATAGCCGCAGAATATACGGCTCAGGAAGATCGGCGCGATGGTCAGCACGATCCCGACCACGAGCGCGATCGGGAAGAACAACGTACGCACATTAGGGTTCAAGCCGAACACGCCGAAACATATACCGGAATACGGGCAGAACTCGTGCGCGACGCCGTCGATGATACCGAACGCCAAGAGGCCGAACATCGCCGCAGACAGCACGAGGAACACGATCTGGGTTATCTTGCGAAATCGATACAAGTCCATAAAATCTCCTTCAGAAAAATACATAGAAAATGTGCCACCGTCAAGCTTTTTGTCTGCCAAGAGGAAAATCATTGCCAAGCGATAATTCTTACAGGATTTTGACACAAATCTCATCAACTTGGAGAACATCATGAAAAAGACTGTATTCTTTGCCGTTATCGTGCTCTGCGCCATGCTTTTAAGCGCAATTGATAAAGATGGGTTGCCCGAGTCTATGCAGACCATCCTGAATGATTCGTCGCTGGATGCCCAAGCGCTTTTTTCTCGACTGACAACCTTCAACAATTTCCCGGCATGGGATAGTGTCGGCACAATCGCCAGCTTCACCTATCCGGTCAACGATACCACAAACGCACCGTTTCATGTGCTCGTTCCGGAAAACTACGATCCGATGAAACCGACCCCGGTGATTCTGTATCTGCACGGCGGAGTGGGAGTTCCTTCCTTCTACGACGATTTCAAGAAAGGACTCGCAGATTACAAATACATGGTGAATCCGTATTCGAAAGATTACATCGTCGTCTATCCGCAAAGTAAATCCGACTGCCAGTGGTGGGACGAATCCGGCTACGAGATGCTTCACGGCATTTTGCATTATCTCAAAGCCCGGCTCAACATCGACGACAATCGTGTTTTTGTAACCGGAGCCTCGGATGGCGGCTCCGGATCCTATCATTACGCTCTGACGCGTCCGTCCGAATTCAGCGCCTTCGTTCCGCTCATCGGGATGATGTCGGTAGGAAGCTTCATGACAAACCAGGGCGTTTACGTGGTGAACCTGTCCAATCGACCGATCTACGCCAGCAATACCGACGGCGACAAGCTCTACCCCGCCATCGAGATGAAAAAATATATCGAGCTGGCGCAGAAAGCCGGCGCGAACATCGTCTTCAAAGAGTTCGACGGCTTCGGGCATGACGAGTCCTATGTTGAAGAGGACCTCGAATTTACCTTTGATTTCCTGACAAGCCATCCCAGAAATCCCTTCCCAAACAAGATAACATGGGAAGCGGAGAACACGCTCTACGGTAACTGCGACTGGCTTTCCATAACACGGATCGACACCACAATGAAAGCTGAACCATGGCACGTCACATACCAGGACAGCATTATGAATACACGGTTCACCATTGGATTCCATATAGACACGAATCATGCGAGTAGTGGTGTACGTGTTTTATCACTCGCAGACGGCGAGACTGTCGCCAAATCGATCGGTCTGGCTGCCGGCGACATCATCCTCGAATTCGACGGCGAACCGGTCAACACAGTCGAAGATATCGATCACATGAAGAGCCTGACCCGGCACGGCAATCCGATTGCGCTGAAGGTCGATCGCAACGGACAGCAGATTCTTCTCGATGGTGCGATACCGGAGGCCGGTTACTTCAACGCCTTCTACTACCCGCGGAAATCGGCTCGCGCGGATGCGGAATTCTATGGCAACACGTTCGATATCCGCACTTCGAGAGTCAAAGCGCTGAAGATCCGCATCCATCCGGATATGGTTCAGATGAAGGATCCAGTACAGGTAATCGTCAATGGCGAAGAGGTATTCAATCAGATCGTGGATTTCGACAGGGACTACATCCGCAATCGATATACAAGCGATATCGACCGTAAAGCGCTGTGGGTCAACGAACTGTACATACCTGTCCGATAATTCGTTTGCTTTGGGCGTTCGCAGGCTTAGTTTGTTGCGAAGGAGTTGAAACATGAAAAAGGAATTGATAATAATCATTGGCGCTTATGGAAGCGGCAAGAGTGAATATTCTGTGAATCTGGCGTTCGAGAAACGGGCTGAAGATGCGGTTTTGGTTGATCTGGACGTGGTTAATCCCTACTTCCGCAGTCGTGAAGTACGGGATGAATTCGCACAGCACGGAATCGAGGTCGTCGCTCCGGAAGGCAGCTTCACGCATGCCGACCTTCCCATGATTTCACCCCGTGTTCGCGGTGCGATACAGCAGGAAGAGAAGCTGGTCATTCTCGATGTAGGCGGCGATCCAAACGGCAGCCGCGCCCTGGCTCGCTTCAAGAACGAAATCATCGAACGCGGCTACCACATGAAGCTGGTTATCAACACCCGCAGACCGTTTACATCCAACGTCGCTGAAATCCTCACGATGGCAGGTATGCTCGAATTCACATCCGGACTCGAGATCGGCGAATTCGTTTGCAACACCAATCTGATGGAGTTCACGACTGCCGATGTGGTGAGAGAGGGAGTGGAGATCGTTCGAGAAGCGGCGAAGATGAAAGGTGTTGTGTTCACGGAATACCTTGCTCTTGAGCAATATAAGGATATTGTACCCGAGGTTATCGGCGAGCAGGTCAGACACCTGCTTCGTTACTATCTCAGAAAGCCGTGGGAGCAATATTCAAGCAATTGATTATGCATAATGGATGAAGAGGGAGTCGCCTGGTAGGCGACTCTTTTTTTCGGCTCTGTTGCAAATCGAGTGGTCGGCATGGACCAGATATAGAAACAGGGAACCCGCAAGCAGGTTCCCTGTCGTTGAAATGCTCAGGTATTATTTGAGAAGCAGCATCTTCTTCATGACGCTGTCGTTTCCGGTTTCTACCTTGTACATGTAAACACCGCTCGATACCTTCTTGCCATCGTTGTTGTCACCGTGCCAGGTCACGCTTTGCGGACCTTGGGAGACGACATCGTTGACCAGCGTACGGACAAGCTGACCCTTGGTGTTGAACACTTTGACGGTCACTTTGCCATCGGTGGGCATGTTGTAAGCGATTGTCGTTGTAGGATTGAACGGGTTCGGGTAGTTCATCGCGCTCAGTTCGAACGGCACGATTTCTTCCTCACCGGTTCCGGTGTAGGTATCCACAATCGCGCGGATCATGAAGTTACCGGCACCCCAATCAGCCCAGTTACCTGAGGTGTCGCCAGTGAAGCTGTAACCGCTACCACTGTCGTCAGCGCCGTAGGAGGGGCAGTTTGCGGAGCCCATGAAGCCCATGTAGAACGCGTTTCCATAGATATCGATATCCTCTGTGAGATCGATGATGTTCCAACCGGTTACCAGGTCGGAGATCGCCAGAACGAACGCATCCAGCTCGGTGCCGGGTGTGCCTTCATCGCCATCGCTATCCCAGATCTTCACGACGGCATTAGCCGTCCCGAGATCTTCGACCCATACCTTCATCTTCTTGATGGTGATATGATCTGTGTCGGGATGGATATACGGTACGAATTTGACAGCCATCAAAGCGCCCGGTGTGGGTGTGTAGTCGTCATCGACGGCGCCGTCGTCGTACATCAGCTCAGCGCCGGTCGCGCCCATGATGAACAGGCTGGCTTCGTTGGAAGGCATTGAATCGCCACCGTCGTATGTCGCCACGACGATGTAGTAGTTCATGTCGAATGCTACAGGATTTTCATCGGTGAAGGTCGTGACATTCGGATCGGAGATTTCGCCGATTGGTATACCGAGATCGAAGTTACCCGATTCGGATGAACGGAAGATCTTGTAGCCGGTGATGTCACGTGTCGTGAGCGGTACCGGGTTATAGACGAAATCGACATTGGTATCAACGTAAGCCTGGATGTTCCAGTTGTAATCCAGAGGATTGGTACCTGCATCATACAATTCCGTCCAGCCACCGCCATTCTGGCGGATGTATGAGGTATTTCTCACTGCGGGGCCTGCATCGCAACCAAGTGGGTGTCCAGTCTGCGTATCAGCACTGTAGCCGATCCAGAGTTCATCACCCAGTTCGATCTCAAACGGTGTATCGAGTGTGATATCGTTCCATTGTTCGATCGTGGCACTTGCTACATCCTGTGAGTAGATCTCAGTAGCGCCGGTATCCCAGATCTTGATACTGTATTCGCAGTTGGCTTCTCTCGGGAAGAACTTGATATTCGTGATATAGAAACCGCTGTAGGGAAGAAGGTCGTTAGCCGTGAAACGGACTGCCGCGTCCAGAATCGCTGCGTCATTTACACCGATACCATCTGCGTTAACACCGTCATCCCAATGGATCCAACCAGGTTCACCTGGAGCCAGCGGGTTTTCCCAGTTCAATTCAACCTGGTTCTGACCATTGTCTTCAGCAACAAGATTGGTCGGAGCAGGAAGGAATACCGGTGCGTAAATCGCGATATAATCGAGGTATATACCGTCGCCAACTCCTCCGTCGTCGTTATCGTCTGTTTTAATCTCGAATTTGAACTGAACGCTCTGTCCTGCGAATTCAGTAATGTCGCATGTTGCGCCATCCTGCCAGGAGAGGTTCTCGAGCGCCCAGGCCTGATTCACGTTCGTCCAGTCGGAAGAAAGTCCACCGGAATTGGGACCGTTAAACAGGTAGTGCAGACGGGTCCATGCGGTTTCGCCTTCGGGCTTCACATAAACGAGATAGTAGTCCTCGAGGGAGTTGTCGTCGTTGCCGTCCGAGTCTATCATGTCGCAGAAAGCGTAGTAGCTGAAATAGACTTCAGGCATATCCGGAACTGTGATACCCGGAGAGACCAGCGCATCGAGCAGTTCGGGTTCAACAGGGCAATGCGCGGCTTGATCGCCACTGTAGGAGTTGGCGGTCGAGAGTTCCCAGAAGTCGCCGGAGGTTTCGTTGAGGGTTCCGGGGATCAGCTGATCGTCACCGGCAGCGCCGTCACCATCGGAAACAAGAACATCCGCGATGTTGATGTCGTCGAGGCGAACACCAAACCAGGATTCGTCGCCATTACCATCATCGGTACTGGCCGAAGGATCGGAGCAGAACGCGAAGCGGATCGCGACGCTCTGTCCAGCGTATGCGGACAGATCGAATGTGTATTCTACCCAATCGTCGTTGGTTCCACCGTAAGCGGGAATGCCTTCACCTTCGCCGAATTCAAAACCAAAGCTGTAGAAGCTTGTATTGTCATAACCAGGATCGCCCGAGATCGGGGTCCAGGTCGTACCATCGGTCGAAGCGCGAACGTTGAAGCCGTCCCACCCGTTGTAGTTTCCACTTGTTCCAAGTCCTTCCATGTTGTAGTGCATCATGAAGGTCATTTCGGGATTTGCAGCGGGAAGCGTAAGCATCGGTGTATCGAGAACGATATAACGATGGTTGGTGTAACCGCCGATCGATTCGTCGCCCATCCACCAGGAGTTGCCATCGTAGGCTCCCTCGGTGGAAAGGTGCCAGTTTTCTGCGGGGGCGGTCTCATCAAGACCTGCCCAGCCATTGAGACCGTCTTCGAAATCTTCTACCCAGTAGATCACGTCATCGCGGTCAAGCGCTGGATTGTGTGTCGTTACAGAACCTTTCACCGGATTTGTACCGGCAAAAAGGAAACATGCGAAAAGCAGTGCGAACACAAGAACGTACGTTCTTTTCATAATTCCTCCTCTTTGATTGTAAGCATACATTTGCATACACATTTTCTCTTTCTCATATACTGCCAGTAAAGGGACAGTAAAACCTTTTTGTCAAAGGTTTTTCAGTGAAAAATGCAATGTCCATTCCAGAATCGTCAATAGTTTGAATATTTTCAAGCAGTTATCGCATTCTGTTCGAGAAAGTTTTTCTGAAGGGAAAATCAAAAAAAGGGACGGCGTCATGCCGTCCCGAAATCCATTTTACTGTAAACTACATCTTCATCATGTAACGAAGAAGGTCAACGACTCTCGTCGAATAACCCCATTCGTTGTCATACCAGCTGAGTATTTTTACCATATCGTCGATCACCATGGTCGCATCGGCATCGAAGATCGAAGAGTGCGAGTTCCCGATGATATCCGAGGAAACGATCGGATCTTCTGTGTATTCGAGGATACCTTTCAGTTCGTTCTCGGCAGCCTTTTTCATGGCAGCGTTGACAGCTTCCTTCGTCACCGGTTTCTCGACGATGATATTCAGATCGACCAGAGATCCGTCCGGCGTGGGAACGCGGATGGCGAGCCCATCGATCTTGCCTTTGAGCGCGGGGATGACCTTACCGGTCGCTGATGCGGCGCCGGTGGTGGTCGGGATCATGTTCATCGCCGCGGCGCGTGCACGACGGAGATCCGAGTGCGGCAGATCGAGCACTTGCTGATCGTTGGTGTAGGAATGGATGGTCGTCATGAAGGCCTTCTTGATGCCGAAGTTATCGTTGAGAACCTTCGCGACCGGTGCCAGGCAGTTCGTGGTACAGGAAGCGTTGGAGATGATCTTGTGCTCGGGTTTGAGGTCCTTTTCGTTAACACCCAGCACGATGGTCGCATCGACTTCGCCCTTGGCGGGAGCCGAGATGATCACCTTTTTCGCACCGGCCACAAGATGCAGACCGGCTTTTTCTTTCGAACGGAAAATACCGGTCGATTCGACGACATACTCCACGTTCATTTCTTTCCACGGCAGCTTGGAGGGATCGCGTTCCGCGAGGATCTTGATCGTCTTGCCGTTGACCTTGATTCCACCTTCGACGATTTCTACAGGGTATTTAAATTTGCGATGAACCGAATCGTATTTGAGGAGGTGAACCAGCGTCGGGATATCGGTGATATCATTGATAGCGACGATGTTGAGGTCTTTGTCATCGATCATGCCGCGAAACACCAGGCGGCCAATTCTTCCAAATCCATTAATGGCTACGTTTTTCATGAATTCCTCCTTTATTTATGAATAAAAATACTGTTTCCGGCGCTGCCTGTAACTTTTACCAGCGCTTCGACAGCCGCCTGAACCTGATTTTCGCCTCTGGCAATCCACTTGCGCGGATCGAAGCGCTTTTTGTCGGGGATATAATCGTCGTCAGACATTCCAGCCGGTTTCACGATGGCGTCTTTGTTCTCTTCCCAGTATGCCTGGACAGCTTCAGCATAGTCTATCTGATACTGCGTATCCTTGTTGATTTTGACCACACCGTTGCGGATCGCAATCTGCTGCTGCTCGTCGGTGAGTCCCGACGCTCCATGCAGCACGATACCCGTCTCGACGCCCTTGCCGATGAGAAGATTGTCGATCCTCTTGATCAGATCCAGATTGAGTACGACCTTGGATCCCTTGGTAACGCCGTGGTTCGTTCCCACTGAAGCCGCGAAGAGATCGACGCCGGTCTTGGTCACGAATTCCAGCGCTTCGTCCGGGTTGGTGTAAAGCTCGGTGTCGGAGACAATCTCGTCCTCTTCACCCTTGATGTAACCGATTTCGCCCTCGACCAGCACATCGTACTTGTGCGCGACGCTTACGACTTCCCGGGTCACGCGGATATTCTCCGCGAGCTCTTCCTTGGATGCATCGATCATGACCGAAGTGACCAGACCGTTTTCCACGCAATAGACGATGAAGTCGAAGTAGTTCGGCGTGGCGTGGTCGATGTGCAAACCGACGCCCGACTGTTTATATTGATTCGCGATTACCTTGATCATGGTGGAGATCATCTCGGCGCCAACCTTGATATCCCCGGTCATACCGGCAGCGTACTTGCACGCACCGCTGCTCATCTGAAGAAGACCGTCCGATTTCTGCGCTTCGTATCCCTGCACCACGCCGCGGATTACGCCATCGAACACCACGTTCGACGCGATAATTCCGAAACGATCTTTCTTCGCTTTCTGAAAAACTTGCTTGAGTTCGGAACCCGATAAAAACATCTCCTACCTCCTGTTGTGTTTTTTTGCAATGCAAGCGCTAACCACTGGCTTGTCAAGCAAAATGAAAACGGGGCTGAAACTTTGTCAACCCCGTCCATTTATCGTGTGAAAATCTATTCCTTGAGATTCTCCATGAAATCCCCATCTCCGTCGAGCGACTTGATCATGAACTCGGCCGACTCGTGCAGATCGCCCTGCGGGAAATCGTTCATGACAGACTGGAACAGCTCTTTAGCCTTCTCGTTGTCCTTCAGCTCTTCCGAGTAGAGGAATGCCTTCATGAAGGTGGCCTTGTAATCGTCGTCACCGTTCTTGTAAACCTTGATTATCTGATCGTAGTAGGTCACCGCATCGTTGTAGCGTTTCCGTTTCTGGGCATCTTCCGCAAGGTTGAAGAGTTCCTCGGCGCTGAGGCTCATATCGAGCTTTTCTTCATGCTTGACCAGATGATATTTTTCTTCCAACTCCTTGGTTACTGTCTCGAATTTCTCTCGAACCTTCGTGCGGTAAAGATTGGCTGAAATGGTCGATTTGACCGTCTCGAAATCCTTGTAGGTCAGCGGGGTCTCTTCGAGCACCTGGAAGAACACGAATTCGCCCTTCTCAGACTCGAAAATTTCAGAGAATTCGCCCACCGCGGTTGACCACACAAGCCCGGAATACTGATCGTCTTTTCCGATGTTCGGGATGATATTGTTGTCCCTGATGTTGTCAATGATTCCGTCATTTCGTGTCAACAACGAAGACTCCTGCACCAGTTCGTTCAATTTGTCGATCTGATCCTTCTTCGCATACTTCTTCGCTTTCTTCATCGCTTTCTTCGCCTGCTTCTCGGTCTCGAAGTGGAATGCACGGATTTTACGTGTCGGTTTCACCGCATAATTGTCTTTCTCGTCTTCGTAGGCCTTCAAGATGTCTTCGTCGGCGATGTTGACCGCTTTTACGACCTTCTCGTCGTATGCTGCGCGGAGGATACCCGCGTAACGAATCTGGTCGAGCGTCTCTTTTACATCATCGGATTCCATGTATCCCTTCCGCTTGGCGTCAAAGAAGAACACGCGGTCTTCAAGGTTCTTTTTTACAATGCTGACGCGGGTTTCGGGACTCTGGAACTGGGCACGCTGTTCAGCGCTTATTTCGTTCTGCATATCGATGAGATCCTGCACGGTGATTTCGAACTCCGGTGTGCTGCTGGTGACAACCTTCTTCTGAAGCACATCGGCTGCCAGGGAATCGTCATTGATGTTTACACTCTGAATCATCTCGTTGTCAATCACGATATTAAATTCGTTAAACAGCTTTTCTGTCTCCTTCATGTACAACTCGCTCTCTTTGATCGGGCGAAGGCGATCTTCGATTTGCTGTTCGACTTCGTCATATTCCTTATAATGAGCAGGTTGGTAATCGGTAACCGTGAAGAAGTGGATACCCGTCTCGGTCGAGTCGGGCCCCATAAGCTGATTCAGGGGAGCGTTTGCGATCAGGCTATCGAGGACCGCGTCGCGTCCGATACCCTGAATGTAGCCCGTGTTACGGATACGGTCGATCCTGCCGGCGTGTTCACGGGAGTACTTGTTTACCGAATACTGGTTCATTACGTCCACGAAGTCCTTGCCGTCGTCGAACATCTTCTTCGCCTCGTTTGCTTTATCCCAGTCTTCGACTTGTATGTACAGGATGCTGTAATTCGGTTTTTCCTTGAACATTTTTTCGCGGTTTTCATCGTAGAAATCCCGCTTGTCTTTGTCGGAAATATCCAAATCCTTTTTAAACTCGTTTGCCCGGTAGGAGCGGATGATTACGGGGCGGGTCTGCTGGTCGATTTGATCGAGCACTGTCGGATCGGTTTCTTTGCCCAGCGAAAGCCCTTCCTGATAATACATGCGTTCCGTACAGATTACGTCCAGCACCTGTTTTTTTCCGTCGATCGTCTTGTAGCGATCTCGTTGCATCGGCGGGATTTTTTCGAGTTTATCATTCAGGTCCTGGGTGGTGATTTTCCCACCGTCATACTCTGCAAGAACTTCGTCCGCCTTCAACTCTTCAGCTTGAAGAACTGCACTGTTTGTCAAAGCAAGGCTTATCGCAAATAAAATGCATAACATTTTGAATGAACACCTCATAGGTCACTCTCCTCTTTCTATGCTGTTAGCTTTTTGATTTTCAAACGTCTTTCGGAGGTGGAAGTTACAAAAATGTAGCATATTCCCGTCAAGGAATAAATTGCCGGACGCGTGTGTAAGGGTCGTGCAAATTATCTTTACAATTTTGTACCCGCGCGTAGGAAATGACCCATGGATTAAATCGTGTTGGAATACTATTTGCAAGTCAATAGCACGACATAGAAAACCAAATCCAAGGAGGAAAAATGTCAAAGTTCCTGAAAACCCAAAAAGGATTCACACTGATCGAGATCCTTGTTGTTGTCATCATCGTGGCGATCCTTGCGGCGATCGCGGTACCTATCTACATGCGTTACGTGGAGCAAGCTCGCGCCACCGAACCGCAGTCCGCCATCCGCTCGATCCGCAATGCTTATAACATCCAGAAGCAGAAATTTGGAAACACCGATGACTACACGGTGGAAGAAGCGTTGGAAGATTGTAAACTCGGAGAGTCCACGATTAAGAACTGGGAGTTTGAAGTTATCGGCAGCCCGCCGAAGAAATTCGTTGCCACATCGACAGCAGACCATCCGGCAGGTGAAGGTCATCAAGTTGCCTATGACGTAGAAGATGCTTATTTCTACGGATGGGGCGTTGATGAATACTCGGATGACGAGGAAGAATAACCACAGGGGGATTTCTTGACAATACAGAAACTGCTCGAATTCACATCTGATGCTGGAGCTTCCGATCTTCACATCAGTACGGATTCGGTACCGATGGTGCGGGTTCACGGGCTCATGAAGCCCCTCAACCTGCCGAAACTGACGCAGAAAGAAGTCGAAGACCTGATCTTCGGAGTAATGAACGAATCCCAGCGAGCGATCTTCAAGGAAAAACTGGAGCTGGACTTCTCGACAAAGCTCGACAACGATGTACGCTTTCGTGTTAACGCGTTTCATCAGATCAACGGGCTTGCCGCGGCATTCCGCGTGATTCCCAATGAAGTGAAGTCCTTGGAGGAATTGTTCATTCCCGATATCCTGGGCAAACTTGCCAAGAAGGAAAAGGGACTGATCCTGGTTACCGGCCCCACCGGTAGCGGCAAATCAACCACGCTTGCTTCCATGATCGACATCATCAACGAGAACCGCTATTGCCACATCATCACGATTGAAGACCCCATCGAGTTCGTGCATAAGAGCAAGAACTCCTTGATCAACCAGCGCGAGCTGGGAAGGGACACCTGGTCGTTTGTGGCGGCGTTGCGCTCGGCTCTTCGTGAAGACCCGGACGTGATCCTGGTTGGTGAAATGCGCGACCTCGAGACTGTCTCCCTCGCCCTTACGGCGGCGGAAACGGGTCACCTGGTTCTGGCGACGCTGCACACCAGCAGCGCCACCAAATCCATCGATCGTGTTATCGACATGTATCCGAAGGAGCAGCAGGCACAGGTTCGTTCTATGCTTTCCGAATCTCTCGAAGCGGTCGTCGCGCAAACACTGCTTCAGAAAAAGGATGGTAAAGGACGCGTTCCTGCAGTTGAGATCATGATTGCCAATTCGGCGGTTCGCAACCTGATTCGTGAGGAGAAAACCTATCAGATTCCTTCCGTGATTCAGTCGGGAACCAAAGAAGGTATGCAGTCTCGAGATCAATCCCTGTACAATCTGGTCATGAACGGGTTGCTTGATCGTTCCGTCGCGGAACGTGTAGCGGATAATCAGAAAATGTTCGTAACCGGAGTAGGATTTTAATGCGTAAAACCATTCTACAATCGGATGGCGGTTTTACCCTGATATCGGTTCTGATGGAAGGCTTGATCATTGCGGTCGCCTTCATCGGGCTGTACATCGGAATTTTATATGCGGAGGCGACCCTGGTGGAAAATTACCACAACAGGGTCGCTATCCTGCTTGCTTCCGGTGAGCTCGATTTCCAGATGCTGAATATCGAAAGGTTCGGTCAACCGAGTAACTTGCCAAGCCAATCATCCGTAATCATCGACCAGGACGCATTACACACGCTGCGTGGTACCTTGACCAAGCGCCAGTGGGTCGATGCGGACAACTCGACCGGCTTTGCCTCCATGGAGTTCACTGCGGTCGAAATCACCGTAACCTGGAAAAATCCAGACGATAAAGAAACCAGAAAAGTAACGTTGCGAGAAGACTACTTCAAGAAAATATAAGGATGTAAATTTGAAATGTTCCAATGATCGTGGCTTCACGCTGATCGAACTGATCGTTGCGTTGACCATTTCGGGGATCATGATCTTCATGGCGGGCGTAGGAATGATGATCTTCTTCACCAAGTTCAACCAGTTGAACATGTATGCCGACCTTCAGAACGACGCCTTCGACATGATGCACACTTTCAAGCACGGCATGATCATTGAGGGATCGGACGATGGGGAATTCATGGGAATCATGGTCGCGGATACGCTTCATTCCTACGATCAGGTCGCGCCAGGAGAATTTCGTATCTTGAAGTGCGTATTCAAGGGTACCGAAACAATTCACCGGGGCGATTACGTGCAGTTCGAGTACGATCCTATCGATAAAAACGTGAAAGCCTACTACAAATATGGTACTGATTCACCTTCGATTCCGACGGTTCTTTTCCCTGTCGAACATTCCGACGATATTCGCGTAACGGACCTGCGGTTCATCGATGCGGATCCAATTGAAGACGGATTAAGGCTCTGGGGTGTATCGATGGATGCTGAAATGGATATTGGGGACAGCAAGGTTAAAAGGGTTCACTTCGAAACAAGAATCAAAGTCAGATAGTAAGATCATGAAGATTAATAAACGCCCAAACTCAATAAACGAAGGCTGTATTATGGGTTTTCATCTTCCTGGAGGGGATATGTGGAAGAAAATACTCAGGAATCAGCGCGGTGATCTCGCGATATCGATTCTAATCACACTACTGGCGGTGATATCAGGTCTGACGCTGTCGTTGATCGCTTCTCGCGATGCGACATCAGCTCTGATGTCATTGGACTCGACACAGGAACTGCACTGGATGCGATCGGAAATTACCCGCGGTATCAGGACGAACCAGGAGTACGTCGGCTCTACCGATAATTACCTTCTACCTATTAAAAAGGTACAGGTAGCTCATGGCTTTTCCACGACAACATACGCCATGAAAACCATGCTGGGAAGATACACTACATCCTCCGGCATGAATGCGGCGAACAAACGTACGATCAAATCCAAGATCAAAGCATTCCGAACCACTCCGTCCTACACCAGTTATTACGGAACGAAAGACCAGTCACCGATCGAGAAATACGGCGAAAGAATGCTCCAGCAAAACACATTTGCCGGTTATATGTACATGACCGACACTGACGAATCGGTCAATGAAGATCCCGTCTATTTCTACGGTTACGACGAAATATGGGGACGCGTACACAGTAATACCGATATCTGGCTCAAAAACGTCGGCGGCTGGCCGACCTTCCACGATCACGTCAGTACAGCCGGTCATTTCCAGTTTTACGGCGGTACGCCCGACATGGACGAAGTTTTCCTCGATGGATATACCGAGGAAGCGGGTGTCATCGAATTCAACCCGACCGCCGAAACCATCCGCCAGAACAGCCTCAAACCCTTCGGCGACTCGGCGTCTCCCACACAGGACATCATATATGTGAAGCTCGACGGTTCGACTTACGAGGTTATGTTCGGCGATATCGATCAAAAAAGTTATCCTCCGCAACCCGAAACACTTTACGTTTATACCAACTATCCGCCTCATGGAACGGTTGGCGATTCGATCGGCTACAACGTCATCACATTCATGGATACGACGTGGGCTTGCGGACAATCGGGGAACGTTCCCAGCGGAAACTCGATCTTCTGCTTCAACGAACTCTGGATCAAGGGCGAAGTTTACGGCGCTCAGACCTGGGGCTGCGCAGAAGACATCTATCTTGTCGATAATATCAAGTACGTCGGCACCGACCTCGGTGAAGCCCCGGACGGAAGCGAAGGCGGACCCGTCAACAATACCGACTATATGGGCATCGTTTCCGAGCAGAGCGTGATCATTCAGTACGGTCTGCGCGACGTAATGGCGGACTCCCTCCGGCATCGATACAACTGCCCGGACATCTATATTTACGCGGGAATCTGCGCACTCGGAGACGGAATGGGGGAACCGCACGAAGACGGAACCTTCACATTCCAGTACCAGTACCCGCACTGGGGTTCTCCCAACGGCTATGCCGGCGGAGAATACTTTAAATACCCCGACCTCCACCTCTGCTGGTACGAACCGAACAACCCGCCCTACTGGCCGGCTCCTCGTGCACCCGGAAGCCTTGCGGCATGTCCCGACCCGATGGGACCCGATTATCCCTGGTACAATCCGATATGGCCCGAACAAGCGCCTTACAAGGAACGCGGTTCGATCTACCTGTACGGTTCTGTCGCTCAAGTTCGCCGGGGATTCGTGCATCGTAGCGGCGCAGACCCCCTGGATTCGGCAAGCTACTGGAATCTCGACAACTACATTTACGGTACGAATGCCTGGGGAACGAACGCGCCCAACAGTGATGGTTCCGGCGTAGGCTACGATAAGGCCTACCACTACGATTACCGCTTCATGGATAACCCACCACCGGATTTCCCTGAGGTGAACATCGAAGGTAAAGGCGGTCAATTCCAGCATGTCGCGATGAAGATCAAGCGACCGCCACAGAATTTTTAGAACGAACCTGTTGAACTCTCTTACCGAGGAGCTGAGTATGTTGAAAAAGGAGAATGGAAACGTTGTTATCTCGATCGTAATCGTCATGATGGCGGTTGTGTCCGGTCTGGTTTTCAGCACCGTCGCATCACGCGATGCAACCTCTACTCTACTGGCGCTTGATTCGACGCAGGAATTGCACTGGCTTCGCTCGGAGATATCACGCGGTGTCCGCACAAACCAGGAATACACCGGATCGACAGACCAGGTTCTGCTGCCGATCAAGAAAGTTCAGGTAGCACACGGTTACTCTTCAACAACATACGCGATGAAGACGCTCCTGGGTAAGTTCACCTCTTCATCGGGAATGAATGTGTCCAACAAACGCCTCATTCGCAGTAAGATCAAGGGATTCAGAACCGCGCCTTCCCACACAAGCTACTACGCTTCAAAGAACAAATCACCGATCGAGAAATACGGCGAGCACCTGCTCCAGCAGGAGACATTTGCCGGATACATGTATCTGACGAACACCGACGAATCGGTAAACGAAGACCCGGTATATTTCTATGGTGGCGACGAGCTCTGGGGTCGCGTACACAGCAATACGGATATCTGGATCGAAGAAGCTTCCGGCTGGCCCACCTTCAACGATCATGTCAGCACCGCCGGACACATTCGGGTCTTGGGCGGAACAGCACCCATGGACGAAGTGTTTCTCGACGGTTATACCGAGGAAGCCGGATGGATAGAATTCACTCCGACTGCGGACCTGATCCGCCAGAACGGCATGAAACCCTTTGGCGATGCCGAATCTGCCACGCATGAAATCGTCTATGTCGAGCTTGTCGGCTCCGGATACAACGTGATGTACGGCGATATTCACGTGCGCGATTATCCAAGCCAGCCTGAAACACTTTATGTTTACGACAACTACCCCCCGATGGGACCCGTGGGCGATTCACTCGGCTACAATATCATTACATTCGTGGATACGACCTGGTCGCACGGCAATTCCGGATTCGTTTCGTCCGGTAGCTCCGTGTTCTGCTTCGACACCCTCTGGCTCAAGGGAGAGGTGTACGGCGCGCAGACATGGGGATGCGCGAAAGACATCTACCTCGTGGACGACATATACTATCAGGGAACAACCTGCGGTGAAGCAGCCGATGGATACTTCGGAGACCCTGTCAACGAATCGGATTACATGGGTATCGTTTCCGAAAGACGCATCTTCATTCAGTACGGACTCAAGGACATGATGGCAGACTCTCTGCGGCATCACTACAATTGCGACGATATCTATATCTACGCAGCACTCTGCGCACTGGGCGACGGCGGCGGCGAACCGCACGAAGACGGGCAGTTCACCTTCGAATATCAATATACGCATTACAGCACACCCAATACCTGGTACGGTGGAGAACTTTTCACGTATCCGGATCTGCATCTGTGCTGGTATCCGCCGAACAACCCACCCTACTGGCCCGCACCGGTCAATCAGGCAATCTACGGCAGCCAGACCGGCGATACCATGGCACCCGACTACCCGTGGTATAATCCGCTGTGGCCGGAAGCTCAGCCCATCAGGCTGCGCGGTACAATCCACCTGTATGGCGCGTTATCGCAGTTCCGTCGCGGGCATGTCCGTAGAAGCGGCAGCGATCCGCTCGACACTGCCGACTACTGGGATCTGGATAACTACATATACGGCATCAATGCGTACGGTAAACAGACGATTAACGGCGGCTTGGGAACCGGACCAACCGGCTACGATAAAGCATATCATTACGATTACAGATTTATCGATAACCCGCCCCCGGATTTCCCGGAGGTCAGTATCAGGGGTAAAGGCGGTCAGTTCAGGAATGTCGCGATGAGTGTCAAGCGTCCGCCAGAGAATTTTTAACCGAAGGAGCTGGAAATGTTGAGAAAAGAAAACGGAAATGTTCTGATTTCGATGGTGCTCGTTGTGATGGCCGTCGTATCGGGTCTCGTTTTCGCTACGGTCGCCAATCGCGATACAGTTTTCTCGAATTACCAGTTCGACGCGGTTCAGCAGGTACATCTCGTGCGATCCGAATTGATGAGAGGATATCTGTCCATGATTGGCATGTCCCCCAGCCTCGATATCGCTACATTGCCCATACGCAAGGTCGAGATGGACAACGGCGTCACCACATCGACGCATGTCTTCAAGACGCAGGTTCAGCGCAACCTGTCAGGCAACAGCCTTTCCCGTTCCTATACCCATAGCGTGATGTCCAAGTCGAAAACATTCCGCTGCCCCTGCCACATACGCCGACTACTACGGTTCAAGAGAGCAATCGCCTGGCGAATGCAGCGCGATCAGAATGTACACCGCCGAGACCTTCGCCTCCTTCGGGCAACTGACCGAAACCAACGAATCCGTACACGAAGACCCGGTGTACTATTATGGATACGAAGAGATATGGGGTCGCGTTCACAGCAACACGGACATCTGGCTGAAGAACTTTGCCGGCTGGCCGACTTTCCACGATCACGTCAGTACAGCCGGTCATTTCCAGTTTTACGGCGGTACGCCCGACATGGATGAAGTTTTCCTCGATGGATATACCGAGGAAGCGCCGGAAGTCGTCTTCAAGCATAAGGCCGAATTGATCCGTCAGCACGGAATCAAGCCTTTCGGCGATCGTCCTTCGGATTCCCATGAGATCGTCTATGTGAATCTCCAAGGCTCTTCGTATGACGTGATGTTTGGCAATATCTGGGAACATGCGCCGGAAACCCTGGTGGTTTACGATGACTACCCGCCCTATGGCGAAGTCGGAGATTCTATCGGAGTCAACGTGATCACGTTCAAGGATACCGTATGGACAAGAGGAGAGTCCGGTACAGTTCCAGACGGAAGCTCCGTATTCGTTTTCAACGAGCTCTGGCTCAAAGGCGAGGTGCGAGGCGCTCAGACATGGGGCTGTGCAGAGAACATCTACCTGGTCGATGACATCACCTATCGACACACACCGGTTGGAGAGCATCCGGACGGAACGGGCGATGTCCCGATAAATCGTGTCGATTATCTGGGCATTGTCTCGGAAAAACAGATTTTAATTCAGTACGGACTACGGGACGTGATGGCTGACGGCCACCGCCATCGTTACAACTGCCCGGATATCTATATCTACGGAGCGCTCTGCGCGCTCGGTGACGGACAGGGCGAATCTCATCTGGACGGCGTGTTCACATTCCAGTACCAGTACCCGCACTATGGGACACCCGATGTCACGAGCGGAGGCACAACCTATACGTACCCGGACCTGCATCTGAGCTGGTATCCGCCGCAGAATCCGCCCTACTGGCCCTCACCGCTGTCACCAGGAGGCATGAGCGCATGTCCTGACAGGATGGGACCAGATTATCCATGGTACAACCCGCTCTGGCCCGAGCAGCTTCCTTTCAAGGAACGCGGCAGGATCTATCTGTTCGGATCCGTCGCACAGATCAGAAGAGGCTTCATGCATCGCAGCGGAAGCGATCCGATGGATTCGAGCAACTACTGGGACCTTGATCATTATATTTACGGAACCAATGCCTGGGGAGTGAACGTTCCCGACGCCAACGGTTCCGGCATTGGATATAATAAAAGTTATCACTACGATTACCGCTTCATGGGCAGTCCGCCTCCGGATTTCCCCATAGTACAGCGTGTAAACGGAAATCTGGAACTTACTGAAGTAATGACGTCGTTTATTCAATCACCAACTGATTTTTAACGGAAACAAGGTGGAAGCTATGCTGAAGAAGGAAAACGGAAACATCATCATGTCGATAGTTCTTATGATCTTTGCCGCTGTATCTGGATTGATCTTCAGTACGATAGCATCTCGTGACAACGTCTTCACGAACTATGCTCTCGACAAGGTCCAACAACTTCACCTGATACGCGCTGAGATGTCCCGCGGTTTGGTCGCAACCGGCTATTTCGGATCATCGACCAACCACATGCTGCTGCCCATTCGGGAAATTCAAATCAGTAGCGGGATGAATCGATCGACACACGCGATTAAAACACAGGTTTCACGCAATATTGAAGGAGCTGCGGCGACACATCGTAATCGCAGAACCGTCATCTCGAAAGCCAAGACATACCGCAGACCAGCCAATTCGGTCTCCTATTTCAACGGTAAGGATAAATCCCCTGTCGAGACCGCCGCCACCAGAACCTACGCCAACAGGACGATCGCGGGATACATGTATTTCACCGACTGCGACATGTCCATCTTCGATACCGAAGTGTGGTTCTACGGTTACGACGAACTCTGGGGAAAGGTTCACAGCAACACCGATATCCATTTCAAGAATGTCGGTGGATGGCCGCTCTTCCACGAGAAGGTTACCACAAACGGAGCTTTCGTGTTCAATCCCTACACACCGAACTATGAAGACCTGTTCCTCAACGGATGGGAAGAAAATGCTCCAGGCGTTATCTTCTCCCCCACCGCGGACCTGATTCGGCAGAACGGACAGACATTCCCCGCCAACTGGGGTGCAACCGACATCCTCTACTGCGAAGTCGATGGGATGAGCGTCACCTATTACACCGGCGAAATCATCGCGGATCCATATCCCACCGAGGTGCCGGTCTATAACAGCTACCCGCCCTACGGCCCGGTCGGCGATCAGATCAACACGAACACGATCACCTTTGTCGATACGGTCTGGACCGGACCCCATCACTGGAACATCAGCGAGGGATCGGTCATGATTTATACGGAGCTCTGGCTCAAGGGTGAATTCCGCGGCGCACAGACATGGGGCTGCTCGAAAGATATTTACCTGGTTGACGATATCACCCTTGCCGGCACCGCTCCCGGACTCGCCCCCGATGGCTCGGACGGCGCTACGCTGAACACGCAGGACTACGTCGGAATCGTCTCCGAGGAGAGCATCTACGTCGGATACGGATACAAACATCCCTACACCAACCAGCGCTTGCAGCCCAACTGCGGAACGCTGGACAACGACAGCATCTACCCGGGAATCTACATCTACGCCGCCATGTGCGCAATGGGCGAGGGTGACAATACACAAGATGACGGCATCTTCACGTTCGAATATCAGTTCCCGCACAGAAGCACTCCCGATCAGGGCGACTACTCGTTCATCGACCTGCACCTGTGCAAGTACCCGCCGCAAGCTCCGGCACACTACTGGCCCTGGCCGGCAAATACTGCCGAAGGAATCGGTTTCCCGGACAATCGCCCGGATTATCCCTGGTACAACCCGATCTGGCCGGAAGATATCCCCTACCTCGAACGCGGTAACATCTTCATCTGGGGATCGGTAGCACAAAGAAGAAGAGGATTCGTTCACCGTAGCGGCAACGCAGACCAGGACAATGGCTGGTGGGATCCGGAAAACTATCGTTTCGGCGAACTTCCCGTTCAAGGTATCAATGCGCCCGGCGCGGACGGAAATGGAATAGGTTACGATAAAGATTATCGATACGATAATCGATTCATACAGGATCCACCTCCGGATTATCCCGAGGTTCATTTAGAAGGGGGTCAGTCCGATCTTGAGGAAGTGGCTTATCGATTCGTCATGCCACCCAAGAACTTCTGACCATATCTATAAATTTCGTAAATAAACATAGAAAAGAGGTACTATGGCAAAGCAGAAGAAAACAAGGTTCAGGGAATCCATCGGCGTGGATATCGGTAGTCACAGCATCAAACTCGTGCATCTCAGAAAGCTGCACGAAGGCTTCAAGCTGCTGAACTATGAGATTCGCCCTACGGTTCCTTCCGGAGTCGAGTATGTCCCTTCCGATCTTCGCAGAGAGCGTTTCGCCCCGGTATTGATCGAGATATTGAAGTCGTTGAAGATCAGTCCCAAACGTGTGAAACGCCTGGTATCGTCTATCGGTGGAGACAACACGAGTATCAAGCAGATCAAGACCATCTTCCTTCCGGAGGAAGAACTTGAATCGGCCCTGTTCTTCGAAGCGAAAAAGCACCTTCCCATCAGCGGTAGCGAAATGCTGCTCGATTTCCAGGTGCTGAACGTGGAAGAACAGACCAACAACATGAACATCCTTCTCGCAGCGGCAACCAAGACTCTGCTCAAAGAGCACACCGACATCCTCCAGGATGCGCAACTGGCACCTGGAATCGTCGATATCGAAGCGCTCGGCGTAGCGAACGCGTTTGCCCTGAATACGTACGTTGAGGATGGGACCTACATTATTTTGAACCTCGGCGGGCACAAGACCAACATGGTGGTTTACGGTCCCAAGTCGAAGTTCTTCGCCCGTGACATCCCCTGGGGAGGTTACAATTTCACGCGTGATATCATGATCAAGCGCGATATCAATTTCAGTGAAGCGGAAGATTACAAGA
The DNA here is from genome assembly GCA_963666875.2 of Cloacimonadales bacterium (SeqCode). Classification (GTDB taxonomy): domain Bacteria; phylum Cloacimonadota; class Cloacimonadia; order Cloacimonadales; family JAIOQZ01. Next base: position 77,547 of record CAXXPU010000017.1, on the reverse strand, counting down.
TCGAGCACGGTCTGGTGGAAGAGGACAAGAAGACCGAAACCACCCTCAAGATGCTCGACATCACCGAGAAATCCACGCAGGAACAGATCTCCCTCGAAGTTCGCAGATCGCTTCGATTCTATGTTAAAGAAGCGGGAAACAGCGACTTCAGGAAGGTACTCCTGATTGGCGGTTCCGCAAAATTGAAAGGGCTTCCCGAATACCTGCAGGAGAACCTGAATATTGAAACGGAAGTATACAGCCCGTATGCAAACCTGGAAATGCCGGAGAAGTTCAAGGACAAAAAAGACCCTCAACTGGCGCTGGCGCTTGGATTGGCCATGCGGCCGGAATAGGAGTGGAATATGACGCAAATGTATTTCAAAATCAACTTGAACCGCTTCGGGGAACTGAAGCTCAAAATGGCCCAGGAAAAGAAGACATTCACCAACTCGATCATCAGCTTTGTGGTCATCTCGCTGATCATGTACGGATTCGTTTACTACATTCAGAGACAGATGGACGACCGTATCCAGGCGAGAAACGACTTCCTGAAGGAAATCGGAGATCGTATCGAAGAGACCCAGTCCAGTGGCGACTACCTCTCCTCCGAAGACCTGAAGACCATCGCGGATGTCAGCAAGAATCGTATCTTCTGGGCAAAGAAGCTGGTAGCGCTGGCAGACAAGACAAGTGACAAGATCGCAATCACGCATTTCCAGTTCAAACGTGGCGTTCTGACGCTTTACGGTATCACGCAGGTGGATAAGAATGTGAAGGAATACAGCCTGATCGACGAATTCATCGAAGAATTGAAACAGAATGAGCAGATCAGCTCCGACTTCCCGGAAATCTTCTACGAGCAATACCGGCGTGACAAAGAGAAAGACACGGATATCATCCGGTTCCAGGTCGATTGCTTTTCGTCAGAATCGGGTAAAAAATCACTTAGGAGGACCCGGCAATGAAGATGAAAGAAAGATACTTGTTGCTGTTATTCCTGATTGCCGCCTCGACCGTGTTCTTCTTCTACTATGCGAGCACGATGATGACCGCGAAAGCGAAGCAAATCAAACGGCTCGACCAGAGGATCGTCAAAGCGCAGGAACAGCTTAACAGCGCGGAAGTGTTGAATAAGGAACTCAGTGGCGTATCGCGTGTTATCAGAAACGTGATGGTCAGCAGCGATGTCGAGGAATTCGATTCCGACGAGATCAACCAGTTTGCAAAGAAACTTGCAGCCTATGCTGATTCATTGAAAATACCGATCCAAACACTGACGCCGAAAGAGGTATTCTCCCCGAACAAGGTAATGCAGCACCAGTTCACCATTACGCTTGATTGCACCTACGTTCAGCTGGGACAATACATTACGAAACTTGAGAAATCTGATCGCATCATCAAGCTCAATACGATCGATGTAAAGCCCAAACGTGTCGATGAGAAAGTAAAACGTCTCAGAGCCGAACTGGGCGAACCGACCGAAGGAATAGATGATGTTACACGATATATCGTGACACTTGATTTGAGTACGTACAAAATCAGGAAGGAGGCGTGATGGAAGGCAGATATATAAAGGATTTCACCATCGCCTTGATCTTTTTGATGATGATTGCTTTCGGCATACGGGGTTACTTCCTGTATAACCAGTCTCTCGAGTTCCCGGAACAGCCTGATCGCAATAAAGGGATCAGCGCTGAACTGAAGAAGGAAATCGAGTCCATTGAGCAATCCATCCAGGATCGTAAGGATTTCGCGTTTACCGTCGTAAAGGATCCGCTGGAGCAGAACCTGATTGTGAAAACAATCATCGATATCGAGAAGCAATGGAAGAAGGAAGTAGAGTCGATGATTCGCCTTACCGGAACCTATCTGGTCGATAACGAGAAGGTCGCAACCATCGAATACCACGGCGTTCGGACGGACTATCGCGTTGGCGATATATTCGAAGGACGCAAGATTGTCGATATCCAGAAGGGTAAGATTCTTTATGAACACGGCAGCTATAAGGGTACGCTCGAACTGGCGCCGATACCGGAAAAACCGAAAGCTTTGAAAAAAGATGTGATTGCAACGGAACAGGAATGGTAGAAAAATGAAGAAATATAGAATTAAAGGAGTATCTATGCAAAGGTCAAAGTATTCTGCAAAATGGGTTTTGCTTGTCGCAATCCTGATGTTCGGCATAGTCAGCTCTTTTGCGATAACGCAAGATGACCTGCTGAACAGGAAAATCTCTCTCAACGTGGAAGATGGTTCAATACCACACACATTGTCAACCATGGCACGTTTGAGTGACTGCAACATCGTCCTTTCGCTCGATGCTCTCGGCGGCAAAGAAGATCAGGAAGAACAACGGATAACCATCCACCTGAACGACGTGCCGATCGAGCAAGCTCTGGCGCTTGTTGTAAAGACTGTTGGACTCTCATACCGCCTGATCGGTGAAAACACGTTCCTCGTCGGTGAAAAGAACAGAATCGAAGAGGAAGTCGGTGAAAGAAGCTATGTGATTCCTTTGAACTACGTCGATGTGGGCAAGCTGGCCAGCGCGCTTGAAGTGATGCCGGGCGAAGTGTCCGGACTTGATGGACAGAACGCGCTTCTGATTCGCGCCAATCCGGAAACATACTCCGAAATCGCGGCGAGAATCGCTGAGCTGGATGTCCCGCAGAAGCAGATCGAAATTCGCGCAAGAATCATCGAAGTGTCACTTACCGACACCAAACAGTACGGTATCGACTGGTCCAGGCTGAACCACTTCACCCTGATCATGGCTGAAGATCCAGTATCCGCTGACGGAGTGGGGCTTCCCTACGGCTACAGCGACGCAACCGGACAACAAATCTACGGCGACCCGACAGACTTCGAAGTGCTGCCGGATCAGCAATACTTCATGAAGATGGACGACTGGGAAGACCAGTTCCACTTCAGCCGCCAGTTGACCGCCTTCGATATCACGCTCGATTTCCTTCTGGAAAACAACGCAGCCAAGCTCCTCACCGATACGCGCATCACCGCCCTCAACGGCGAAAAAGCCAACATCCTTATCGGTGAAGTTTTGAAATATGTCGCGGTCGATCGCGAAAACGAATATCAGACTGAAGAAGAAACCATCGGTATCAAGCTGTCGGTTCAGCCCAAGGTTAACCGCGACGGATTGATCACCACGACTATCGCTCCGGAAGTCAGCTCCATCATCGAACTGGTCGATGGACGCCTTCCCCGGAAAAAAACCAGACAGGTCAATTCCACAGTAACCGTTCCCGACGGCAGTAAAATCATCGTCGGCGGTCTGCTTTCTTCGACGCTCTCCAACACCGTGAACAAGATCCCGTTACTGGGTGACATCCCGTTCATCGGCAAGCTGTTCCAGCACACCGTTCAAGAGCTCAAGACAACCGACCTTATCATCGAAATCACACCTCGAATTGTTGATCTCCAAAGCGAGCAAGTCGATTATGAAGTTGACGAACGACTCAACAGGAAATTGATCAAGACTAAAACTGCTTCTGAAGAAGAGTAGGGGGATTAATGAAAAGGACATTACCATTTATCCTGCTGATATCTGTTATAGGATTTGCTCTTATCTTCTCCGGTTGCGATGACAGAAGTGTGGAAGTTCCGGATTACTATATCTCGTACATTGGTACCGACCTCGATACGATATACGCCGATAACAATACGGAAACGTTCGCTACGATTACGGTCGTCGTAAAAGATAATGACAACGTACCTGTAACCGATCAGACTGTTACATTTACAAGCAATATCGGTCAGATTAACAAAGACGTTATAACCAACGAATCAGGTATTGCTACTTCCGAATTCCACGATCTCGGCATGGTTGGCCCTGTCATCATTGCTGCAAAGATCGCGAACTCGGTCGAAACACTCAACATGACAATCAAGGCTGCTCCGGCGAAATACATCTCCAGAATGTCAGCCACGCCTGAAAAGCTTTACGCAGACGAAGAAAATGTCACAACCGCTGAAATCCACGCTACCGTGCGTAACAGCGAAGGCACTCTTCTCTCGAACGAGACTGTTTACTTCGATTCCGACCTCGGCGAGATCACCGTGTCGGCTGTGAGTAACGAATCCGGTATCGCGATCGCTACCTTCACCGAAACGGATGAAATCGGCGATGCAACCATCTCTGCTCGTATCGGGTCTCAGAGCATGTCGATCAGCTTCCCGATCGAAGCACCTCCAAGCTACACCATCGTTAATATGAGTGCTATTCCCGATCAGATCTATGCGGACAACAACCTTACATACTCAACCATTCGTGCGGTCGTTCGCGACGCGGAAAACTTCGCGGTTGGAGGAGAGCTGGTACGCTTCCGCATCGTCCCGGATAACGAAGGTTACTCTGTCGGCAACCTGATCTCCAATGTATATACGGACAGCTCAGGTGTCGCGGAAACCACCTTCTGGGATCAGCAAGATATTGGCACCGCAATCATCGAAGCGCTTGTTGGAACCGTCACCAGGCAGGTCACCGTTGAAGTGCTGCCCGAACCGACCATCTCGTCCGTTATCCTGGACACTACGTTCATCTCCAACATTATGATCGACCAGGTTCGCACTGTCAGCGCCAACGCGAAGAACGAATACGATGAATTCGTCGAAGACGGTACGCTGATGACTTTCACCACCGTTAACGGCTACTTCCAGGATGGAACCGACACCGGTACTTCGCTGGGTAAACGCGTGATGGTCGAAACATCAAACGGAACAGGAACCGCCTATCTCAACGCCGGTCAGACAAGTGGAATGAATATCGTCACTGCCTTCATCGGTGAAGTGGAAGACTCCGTAGATTTCTCCGTGAAACCCGGAAACTCGGTCTATCTTACCGTAACTACGGAAGAAGACACCATCCAGGTCAACGGTAACGAAGAATACTGGGTGGCAGCAGCAGTAACAGACCGTTACGGCAACGCGGTACTTGCAGGCAAGTCCGTGTCCTTTGAAACGACTATCGGATCGATTACATCTCCGAACTTCACAAACGCTGAAGGTATCGCTACCGCGTCCTTCTCCTCCGGCCTCGAAGCTGGCCTGGCAGAAATCACTTGCGTTGCCGACTCCGCATCCGGATCGGCTGTCGTGAACGTGATTTCCGATGACGTACACTCACTTACCTTCCAATTCGACGGACAGGTCGATATCTATATCGAAGAAACCGGCGGTATCGTATCACGCGATCTCATCGTCGATCTCTGGGACATGACTGGAAATCCCGTTCTTGCCAGCAAGGACGTTTGGTTCAAGTTCGTATATCAACCGCCAATGGGTTGTAACATCAATGAGACCGTCTGGTCAACCATCGATTCGGTTCGCGTTACATCCGTCAACGGATCTGCTATCGTTTCCGTGAACAGCGGTAGCGAGCCCGGTACCGTAACGATACAGGCCTTCACCTTCAACGATAACGGTCAGCGCGTCAGCGTTACCCGGTCCAACATCGTGATCCACGCCGGTCCACCCCGCCATGTTGACGGTGGTATCGGTGAATACGACACGGGTACAAATGTTGGAAGCGGTCTGTGGCAAGTTGGCATCAGTGCGATCATCACAGACTATTGGGGTAACCCGGTGGATATCGGTACAGCCGTGTGGTTCTCGATCGATGACGAAACGATCGACTGGGCGACCGTCATCGCTGAAGCGTATGTCGGGAACCTGAATGAAGAAGGCGACTCCCTGCAGGGCGTTGCTTTCTCAAGACTGATCTACGACGGTAGCCATACATTTGAGCTGCTTCCGGTTCGGATCGAATGCGGCGAACTCTCGGAAACCATTTACTACGAGCTTCCTCTGAACTCACCGCAGCTTGAAATGATTCCGCTGCCCGGGCATCTCGACTTCACCCAGGGAACGGGCTATACAACGGTCACAGGTGAAATTCAGATCAACGTCACCGACGGTCAGGGCAGCCCGATTCACGGCGCAATGATCACGCTCTATTCAACACGTGGAGAATTCCTCGAACCCGATGACGAATATGTGGTTCCCGGTGAAGCATACTGGATCGTGCAGACCTCGGATTATGGTATTGCAAGAGCTCGTATGCTGTTCCACGAATATGAATGTCCTCCCGTGATTCCGCCGCCAAACGAGGTTCCTGTAGATGTTACAGCCACCATCGTCGGAACGGAAGTAACGGACCAGACAACAGTCATTCTGCTGAACTATCGTTAGTTCGGCTACATTTCGGAGGGGAGGCTCCGGTCTCCCTTTCGTATATTTTTTAATTGCTATAAGGAGAATCAATGTCGTATAATCCTCAATTCGCCCGGATCGGAGAAATTCTGGTTAAAGAAGGATTCGTGACGGAAGATCACGTGAAAGAAGCCTTGATCAAGCAGAACAACTTCAATCTGAAACTCGGTGAGACGCTTATCAAGCTTGGACATCTTGGTGAAAGAGACCTTCTGGTCGCACTCCACAAGCAGCTTGAAATCCCGATTATCGACGAGCACGAGCTCCTCGATCTGGATCAGGCTGTTGTCAGGATGATCCCGGAACCTTTCGCGATCGAGAACCGTGTACTGGCGATTCGTAACGATCTCGATGGTGTGGTCGTCGCGATGACCGATCCGGATAACATCGTTATCCAGGACGGACTGCAGAAGCTTCTGCATAAATCGGTCAAGCCAATCCTGATCACCGAATCGCTCCTGTCTGATACGCTGGAACGATATTATAAAAGTATTCGTACAACCACGCAGGTGGAAGACGCTGTCGGATCTTTCGATTTCGTTGCCGTCGATGACGAAGAGAACGAAATCAACATAGAGAAGTCCGATGACGCCGACGCACCGGTGGTCAAACTCATGAATCTGATCATCACGGAAGCGATCAAATCGAACACGACCGATATTCACATCGAGCCCCTGACCAAGCATACGCGCGTACGGTTCCGTATCGACGGCGCCCTCCGCGAGGTGATGAATCCACCCATCGGTATGCATGCGGGACTCATCTCTCTGACCAAGGTTATGTCGAAGCTCAATATCGCTGAGCGTCGTCTGCCGCAGGACGGTCACATTTCACTCAAGACCTCGATGAAGAGCGTCGATGTTCGTGTCTCGATCACCCCCACGGTGACGGGAGAGAAAGTCGTGATGCGACTTCTCGACAAGGGCGATTTCGGTTTCAAGCTGACCACGCTCGGTTTCGACGAAGAGCACTTCATGGTCTTCCGTAAATGGATTCACAGACCGTACGGTATCATCATCGTTTCCGGTCCTACCGGTAGTGGTAAATCAACTACGCTGCATGCAGCGCTGAAAGAGATCCAGGACATCGAGAACAACATCGTAACCGTGGAAGACCCTGTAGAATATCGTCTGGATGGTATCACTCAGATCGAAGCATACGAGAAGATCGGCTTGACCTTCGCCTCCGCGCTTCGCTCGGTCCTGCGTCAGGACCCGGATATCGTGCTGATTGGTGAGATTCGTGACGAGGAGACCGCTGATATCGCGATCAAGTTCTCGCTGACCGGTCACCTCGTGTTCACGACGCTTCACGCTAACGATGCACCGGCAACTATCACACGTCTGATCGACATCGGCGTCCCCAGCTATCTGGTGGGCTCTTCACTAAACCTGGTTATGGCTCAGCGTCTTGTACGTAAGATATGCCCGAATTGCAAGACCGACTACACCCCGACGGATGATGAACTCGCCGAAGCGGGAATCAGCAAGGAAGATGCCGCGAAGATCAACTTCAAGTACGGTCCCGGCTGCGTACACTGTGACAACACAGGATACTCAGGACGTACCGGTATTTTCGAACTACTTGAAGTGAAACCGAACATTCGCCAGCTCATCTTCGCATCCGCCAATCAGGACCTGATCAGAAATCAGGCTCTGGCAAACGGCATGCAGTCGCTGCACGACAGTGCAATCTCGAAGATGAAGCGTGGTATGACCTCGATCAAAGAGGTTATCAAGCTGACCTTCTCCGATGACTAAACATCACGATCAAAAGGATTGATTTATGGCAACATTTTCGTACATCATCAAGGATGCGAAAGGTGCCCGACTGGAAGGCAGGGTCAAAGCTGCAACTCTGGACGAAGCCATCGATAAATTGAGCAAGGAAGGCGGAACTATTATTTCCGTAAAGAGCGCCTCCGAAGGTGCCTTCTCCGGAAAGCTCTCCCTGTTCGACAAACTGATGCTTACGTTCTACAAGTGGAAAACCGGTGTCTCGCTGAAGGTCCTCGTGTTCTTCACGCGCCAGCTTTCCACTATGTTTTCAGCCGGTTTGACCATCGAAAAAGCCTTGAGTGATCTTGAAAAAGAAGAAAAGAATAAAAAATTCCGCCGAGTCCTTCGGAAACTCACCGACGATATCAAGAAGGGATTCAGTATGTCGGAAGCAATGGAGCAACACCCCGGTGTGTTCAATCCGTTGTACGTCTCGCTGGTGAAAGCCGGTGAGGTCTCCGGTACGCTGCATACGGTTCTCGATGAGCTTGCGGAATACCTCGAGAAAATCGAAGACACACGCAGAAAAGTCTATAGTGCTCTGACTTATCCCATATTCATCATCATATTCCTCGCATTTGTGGTATGGGGACTTTTCTACTACATCATTCCGATGTTCGCTGAAGTGTATGCCCGTTTCAAAGCCGATCTTCCGGCTCCGACACTGATTGCTATCTCGATAAGCGATTTCATACGGACAAATATCATACTGACGTTCATCATGATATTCCTGTTCTTCCTCGCGCTGTTCCTGGTCTATCTGACCGACCGCGGAAGATTCATCATCGACTCGATCAAGCTGAAAATCCCCGTAATCGGGAAGCTGATCAGACAGTCGATCATGAGTAAGTTCGCCCGTACCTTCAGTATCCTCATGGCGGCCGGTGTGCCGATCATGGATACGCTGGAACTGGTGGAAAACGTGGTTCAGAACGCTGTCGTCGAGAACGCGGTCCGCAAGGCTCGCGTTATGGTCAAGGAAGGTTACAGTGTAGCCGGCGCGTTCCGCAAGACCGGAGCCTTCCCGCCCACGCTGCTTCAGCTGACGGCGACCGGTGAGGAAACCGGCGATATGGACCGGCTGCTCTCGAAAGCCGCCGAATTCTACGAAAAACTCGTCGATGCGGTTATCGACAGATTGACATCGCTGATCGAACCGATCCTGATCATTATCATGGCTGCGGTCGTGGGATCGATCATCGTGGTGATCTACCTGCCGATCTTCAATCTCGGTCTGGCCATCAGTCACGGTATGAAGTAACGCATCAGAAGATTACATTGAAACGCGGAGCCGAAAGGTTTCGCGTTTTTTTTGGAGTACAGGCATCCATAGGTTTGGCTCTGTTGCAAACCGAATGAGCAAATGGCTATTCTTTGGGTTCTGTAACCGCCGATCTCCCAGGCTGTGTTATAGCCATTTACAATCTTTCGATGCCAGATGTTTTCCTGTTGTAGGGGCAGGTCCCCGCGCCTGCCCTCTCTCATCTCTCGAACTGCGTTGAACATGACAACAAGCCTGGGAGAAAGGGGAAGGGCAGGCACGGAGACCTGCCCCTACAACAGAGATGAGAATCGGTCGTACATTTTCACACAGTCTGGGAGATCGGAGGCTACAGTATGGTATCAACTTACCTCAATATGCAACAGAGCCATAGATTTTAAGGAACGATAAACCTGAGCTTGTATCTCCCGGATTTGCAGATTACTCTATCGTGTTCAGATCAAGAAAATTCCAAGCTTGGGCTTGTCGGCCTTAAGAAGTACTCAGAAGCTTCAGCTCCCGATAGTCGAACACCTTCTTCTCCACGATCACCTTCCCGAGAAAATCAGCCAGTTTACGATTGCCCAAAAGATGGTTCAATTCTCCGCTTTCCGCCAGATAGACAAGCTTCCGCTCCAGTTCGAGCGACGTCGCCTTCCTCTTTCGATACAGATATCGCCTCTCCTCGTCGAGCCATTGATCGTACCGTTTCACAGCCTGCTTCAGGCGACGGACATCGATCTGCCTCGCCTGATACAGCTCAATCATGTGGTGCAGCAGAACAGACACCGAATCGTAGATGTGCATCCAGTCACGATATAAACTGTGCGGAACCATGGGTGAAAAGCTGGATTGCCAGGTCAGCCTCGCGAATCTGTCGTACACCTCCTTCGCGTATCCTGCATCCATGCTGCCCGAAGCGCGATTGTGCCGGTATATTCGCTCGTATTCCTTTTCAAGATGTGGATAATGCGCACGAATGACCCGCATGTAGCAATCCTTCTGCACGCCCGGACGAAGCGTCAGTCCGGCGGACAATACGTAATCAACGCCAATCTCTTCCATCTTCCGATAGAACGCCGTCAGACTCTCCTCCGTGTCGCTGATCAGCGGCAGAAACGGCATCGCGCTGATTCCGACCACGCATCCCGCCTCCTTGAATCGCCGGATCATCTCGATACGCTCTTCAACGCTCGACGCGCCCGGCTCGAAGATCCTGCGAACACCGTCGTCCAGCGTGGTGAGCGAGACCATCAGCATGAACCCGCCCCGCTCGTTCACCTTCTGCCAATTGTCGATATCACGTAGCGCCAGATTCGACTTGGTCATCACCGCGACAGGATAGTCCATCTCCGCGAGCACCGCCGAAGCGTCCGCCATCAGCCGCTGCTCTTTTTCGATGGGCTGATAGGGATCGGTCACACCGCTGCTGAGGAAGACGACGCCTCGTTCCTTCTGCTTGGGGAGCTCGATTCGCAGTCGTTCGGCGAAATTGGCGCGCACGACGATATCTCGCTCGAAATCGCCCTCGACGTAGTATTTCTCCGCCCTGCCGTCGCAGTACATGCAGGCATGCTGACAGGCTCGATATGGCGCGCAGGTGTATTTGATCAGAAAATAGGTGTCGATCGTACGGCTTCGCCTGAGAAGCTTGTTCACCTGCTGAAAATTCGGTTGGATCATTCGACTCCGAAGTACTCCAACGCCTTGACGAAGGCTTCCCGATTGACTTGGTGCCCCCCCTCGAACGCCTCCAGATGGCAGGTTATCCCGTGCTTCTCGAGAACCTCCACAGCCTTCTCAGCACAATCGTACCCGACCACGGTGTCATTCTTCCCGTGGATAATGAATATCGGCAGTTCCTTCGCCAGGTCGAGCTTGTCTTCAACAACATCCACAAAAAGATCGCCACCGATCGGAATCAAGCCATCGAACTTGTCCGCAGCGAGAATACCGACGAGGTAGGTCAGCATCGCCCCCTGCGAGAAACCCATCAAGTAGGTCTTCCCCACCGGGTATTCGCTCTTGACCTTCTCATAGATACTCATCACGTATCCGATCGACTTCGAGAACGAATCGTTCGCCAGTTCCTCGTCGTCGGTCATATCCCACAGCGACCAGCTATATCCGATCGTCTTCCCCACCATGAATGGATAGGGGGCTTCCGGCACCACATAGATCGCCTCACGACCTTCCATGTAGCGCAGTAGTTTCGCGAAGCCGTTCAAATCGCCGCCGTAGCCGTGCAAACCGATGATCAACGGATATATTTTATCCTCGTCGTATCCATCCGGAAGAAATACCTCGTACTTCAAGTAAACGGATGATTCGACGAAGTGCTCGTCGCCGCTGAACGGCTTTTTCTTCGCGTCCCAGACGGCAAGAGAATCCATGGCTGCGGTAAATGCCGTGCTTGATCGCACCTTATCGAAATCCGGATCGGTCTTGATGTGCTCGATGTTGGAAAAGCCACCACGATAGGCCTTTTTCAGAAAAAAGGAAGCCTGCTCATCTTCGCCAAGCAATCCGTAGCAACAGGCGAGATTGTAGAGCGAGGAGCCATTGTTCATGTCATATTGGAGTGCGGCAAGATAATATGCGGCGGATGTTTCGTAATCGCCGCTCTGGTATGCTTTCCATGCCGCATGGCTGAGGCTGTCGGTAGCAATTTCGAATTGGGCGAGCACGTCCGGACTGTACGGATCCGGAAGTTCCTGCGATACCAGCATCATAGCAAAGAATGCCATTATAAATGAAATCACGATTGTTTTGCGCATAAATCCTCCCTTTCTTTCATTTCGTTCACCTACTTCACGATGTCAATGAAAAAGCGGCGCAGAATAGTTATTACTACCAGTCCGATGAAATCTCTTCCCCAGGGACGCAGAGTTCCTCTCTTCCCACGTAGTGCTCGACCTCCCAGACTGTGTGGAAATGTCATGAATCTGCTCTTTGAATCGATATCGAGTTTACTGTTGCCAAGGAAAACAACCCCCCTTTGTCCCCCCTTGTCAGGGGGGTGAGAAAGTGATCAGGATCCAAGCGTGGCCGCCAATTCACCCCCCTGACAAGGGGGGACAAAGGGGGGTTGTCTCTCAAAATACAAACAGCGAAAACGGAATCCATCTACCATTTCCACACAGTCTGGGAGATCGGCGGCTACAGAAGAGGTGGTAGCGCTCGACCTTTGGCATAACTTATGAATGTACCGCTTGCGGTTCTTCCGAATGTTATGCCTGAGTGCGTTGAATGGAGGAAGTTGAATTCACAGAGATCGGTGCATGTGGAGAAGATGTTAATTAGTTCCTTGACAGGTACGAATGTCGGGGTGATAATTTCGTTGTAAGGAGGTCGATATGAACTCTGTCAGAAAGCCGGTGGTTGCCGGGATGTTCTACACATCGAACAAACAGCGCCTCTTCCGCGAGGTGCGTGATTATATCGATCGTGCGCAGTACGAGCAAATCGATGGAGATTTGCTGGGCGTAGTCTCTCCGCACGCGGGTTATGTCTATTCGGGCGCATGTGCGGGGTATGCCTTCAGATCGATCGAGGAACGAGAGATCGATACGGCGGTGATCCTGGCACCAAGCCATCGCGTGGGAGGCTTCACCTGCTCGGTGGGCGATTATCGCGCCTACCTAACACCACTCGGCGAGGTGGAGACCGATCGTGACGCGATTGATCGGTTGCTCGAGTACGAGGAGCTGTCGTTCTTCCCCGTAGCGCACGAGATGGAGCACTCGCTCGAGGTTCAGCTTCCGTTCCTGCAAGTCGTGCAGCCCGATGCGAAGATCGTCCCCATCGTGCTGGGCACGCAGGATTACCGTAACTCGAAACGCCTGGCGGAAATCCTCGCTGAAGTCTTCCGGGATCAGCTCGATCGCACGACCTTCATCGTCAGTAGCGACCTTTCGCACTACCACGACAGCAAGGAGGCCGAGATACTCGACGGCATTCTGATCGATTCGCTCGAGAAGATGGACGCGCTGGCGATGTGGGAGCATATCAGTAGAAACCACACGGAGGCCTGCGGATTCGGAGGTATCCTGACACTGCTCGAGCTGGCGAACGCCCTGGAGTACAACCGCGCGAAGGTGCTCAACTACACCCACTCGGGGCATACAAGCGGTGATCATTCGCAGGTGGTGGGCTACCTTTCTGCGGCAGTGTTTCGAGCATAATCCTCTGAGATCGCGATTGTTACTGAAAAAGACGATTTATTAACACGAAAAATCGCAGAAATTCATTGACAAGGAATTGTGGGAAAATAGCTTTTGCTTTGCTTGCTCGGGCGGGAATAGCTCAGGTGGTAGAGCGCTACCTTGCCAAGGTAGTTGTCGCGGGTTCGAGTCCCGTTTCCCGCTCCATTTTTTTTATCGGCGACATCGCCAAGTGGTAAGGCAAGGGTCTGCAAAATCCTCACCCCCGGTTCGAATCCGGGTGTCGCCTCCATTCTCATCTTGCCGGAGTGGTGGAATTGGTAGACACAAGGGACTTAAAATCCCTCGCAGTTTTACTGCGTGCCGGTTCAAATCCGGCCTCTGGTACCATTTTTATTGAATTGCTACGATTCTTCGATTCCGTATCATCCATCGAATATCGATAATCTCTCGAATCCTCGAAATCCTGTGCGATACGATTAACGCGCCCAGTCCGGCTTCTCTTCGCTTTTCCAGTAATGTAAGCAGCGACTGCATGCCCGATTCGTCCAGACCGGCATCCGGCTCGTCCAGAATCCAGAATCGTCGCTGCATCAGCGCGACCGCGGAAAGCCCGACGCGCTTCTTCTGACCGCCGCTCAGCTCCCACAACGGGACATTGTCGAATCTTGCCATGCCGAGTTCTTCCAGCGCTTTCTGCCTTTGCTCCCAGTCCTCTCTTTTTTCGTCCCGGTGAAACCGATTTTGCCAGATTTCCAGATCTTCGTCCGCAGTGGTCGCCAGCAGATTGAAATCAGTTTCCTGCTTGAGGTAGAGCAGATGTTGTGACCGAATCGCCGGAGGGATCGACCGCAGTTCCAGATCGTTCAGCAGAATACTGCCGGTGTAATTCGACTCCAGCCCGGCGAGGACCCTGCAAAAAGTGGATTTCCCCGAGCCGTTGGCACCTTCGAGCAGGATGTTCTTGTCGAAGGGCATTTCGAGATCGACTCCATCGAGGATTTGTGCGTTCTTGCGATACCCGAACGAGAGATCGCGGAGAATCACAGCGTCTCCCGCATCTCGTTCAGATCTACGACTTTGTCTGCCAAATCGACTGCTTCCGATTGATGCGCGGTCAGGATCACAGTGCCATGTTTGTCACTGTACATGCGAATGAAATCCGTCACGATCGACCTCGATTCCTCCGAAAGTCCGTTCAGCGGTTCGTCCAGCACAAGGATGGAGGGACGCAGTGCATAGAGCGAAGCGAGTGCGACAAGCTTCTTCTGTCCGCAGGATAGGGTGTGTGTCTCCAAATATCGAAGATGATCGATCTTGAAATACGTCAACGCCTCTTCAAGCCTCTGTCCGATTTCATCTACGGAAAGACCGAGGTTCTCCGGTCCGAAGACGATCTCCTGCTCGACGGACGGGAAATGAAGCTGCCACTCGATCTCCTGCATCAGGATGCTGACGACCGGCGCAAGCTGGGGAAGCATTTCATTCGTGTAATCGACGCCGTTCAGCAGGATCTTTCCGGCGAGGAATCCGTGGATCGCGCGTGGGATAATCCCGCAGATCAGATAGAGCAGAGTCGATTTACCGGTGCCGTTGTCGCCGCATATCACCGTGATGCTGTGCTGCGGGATGTTCAGGTTCTGATCGTGAAATATCTCGCTCCCAGCCGCTGTATAGCGAAAATGCAAATTGCTGACGGTGACGGCGTCCATCGGTTATTGCAGCTCGATCTTCTCGATGTTCTTCAGCCAGCGCTGGTGAAATTCGTCGGTGGGGATGACCAGCCTGAAACTGTCGTCCGATTGTGCAGTGCGAGGAAGAGGTTGGGCAATTCGTCGATCATGACCTGCATGTTCATGCCGTCCGACGCGATGAAATTGATACCCATAACGCCGTTCGTATCCAGCTGATAGAAAGTGAGGATGTCTTCGACGCGTATGGCATCGACGTTCTGGTCATCACCGAGACTGAGCGGCTGTGTTTCCACGTTGCCCACCAGACTCGCGGTCAGGTGGATGGTCTGAGAAGTCATTACTTTTTCCGGTTCGCTGCTCGCGCGGAACAGGAGAAGCGCGGCAAGCACAAGCACGATGGCGACGAGGATGATTATCGCGATTTTCATTGTTTCCTCCGGTATTTCCAGGCTGGATAGTTATTCTTCACCGATCCGCCGATTCGTTCGAATGACTCGATGCGGCTGTGGAACGTTGTCGAATCGGAAAGGACGCGAAACAGGCAGATTTCCTTCAGCGAATCGATGCTGCAAAACGCCGGAAGCACTTTCGCCTCACTCCGCCACACACCCGACTCGCGGATCAGCTCGATCTGTGTAAATCCAATCTCCGGGATCAATGCCGCGATGCCGTCCGATGCGATCAACAGCGCGTAATCGGCGTCAATCATCTCGCCGAAGTTGCCTGCGAGAATCCGGTCGTTTCCATCGAGATCGCCCGTCAGACGCGGCGTATCGCAGCCACAGGAGACGATCAGCACGACAATCAACAGCAGATAAACGATTCTCAGCGGCATAGCAGCACCTTTTTGCACGCCTTCCACATCGGATCGCTGAAGGGCGTTTCGGTGTTCAGTTCGGTTTTTTCCTCGTCATCACACTGGACCTTCACGTTCGCGAGGTCGAGGTCGATCAGACCTGCGAGTTCAGAGAAATCTTTCAACTGCTTCGTGAAAACCACGCCGAGGTCGTCCTTCTGGATATAGACAAGTTGCTTGACCCACATCCCGCCGGGCATATCCGGACTCTTCAGGTGCAGTGTGTCGGCGTTGACCGCGATCACGGCGTTTTCCAGATACGGATCGAAGGTCAGATCGTGCGTGATACCGTCCCGCGCGATCAGACGATAGCTGCCGCGGATGTCCGGGAATGTAGCCTTTGCAAGCTCCGCGAAGGTGTAGCCGTGGTCTTTTTCAAAGGGCGAGAGCGCTTGATGTAGCGTCAGCCGCTCCAGCACGATATCGCCGTTGACAATAGCGGTGGGTTCCACGGTCGCCGCTTCCGTCTCGACCAGCAGCAGAACCGGGTCGTAGATCCAGTACATCTGCCGCATGCCGGGGACGATCACGCGGGTGCCGTCCTTCTTCAGCGATTTGCCGTCTCGTTCCCACGCGATCATGGCGGCGCTATCCGTCACTTCCTGCCTCGAAAGCCGCACCTGATAGTTGTCCTCCGAGCGCAGCACGACAGCCTGCCAAGCATCTTTGCCGCAGACCATTCCTGCCAGCGCGTCGATGCGCACACCCGTCCACTGCTCCTTCACAGTCATACCCTTCTTCTCGCGCGTGGTTTCAAGCTGTGTGATGGGTTGACCGGTGAGTTGTTCCCGCGTCAGTTCGACGGATTTATCGCCGCTCTGGACAGTCAGAAACACGTCTGCTGCTGAAAGCGCGGTCGCCGCGAACAGGATCAGTACGAAACAGAGTCGTCGGGAATAACGCGAAATTTGATTAAACGTCGATCGATGATCCATGACAGAATACCTCCGATTGTGCCCGATAGCGCGGCGCTGACCATCGCGATGGCGATCATCAGACCGGGCAGGCGCATGATGAGTACGGTAACGATGAGCGAGCCGATGATGTTCGGGATGCCACAAAGCAGCACGTGATGAAGTGCGGTTCGCCTGCGTGGCAGCGGCAGCATGACCAGATCGGCGATCATGCCCGGGAGCGTGTAGCTGATCAGCGAGACCACCCCGTGGCTGCCGAAGAGACCCAGCACCAACACCGTCGCACCCTGCACCAGTCCGAAGAGCGTGCCCGTGCCAGGCTTCCACACGATGCAGACCGTAAGCGCCAGCCACATCATGTATAGTCCACCTGCCAGCGATCCGCCCGGGATCATCAGCGGCGTAGAAACCAGATGCACCAGCGGCGTCACGATGGGCTTGATCGCGATCCCCAGCGCTGCGAAGATGGCGATGGTCAATAAATCCTTCGAGGTGAATTTCTTCAGAAAACGGCTCATACTCGTCCCGCGTTACCGTACGTTTATATTTTTCTCATGCTCGGCATGCGACGATTTTCTGTCAAGCGTTGTGTCTCTCCCGGTACATTCCGGGCGCATACATCCATTTAAAACAATGACAAACACAAATCCTGATCTGTCCGCAACCCTCCTGTTTACAGGAATCGTATAATGATATAGATCCAGGATAACAACAAAGAGAGCAGCATGAGCGGAACACCGTACTTGAGGTACGAGACGAAGGAGATGGGGTATCCGGCTTTCTTGGCAAAAACCCGCTACCACCACGTTAGCGGAAGCGCCGATCAGGGTACCGTTTCCACCCAGACAGGCTCCCAGAGACAGCGCCCACCACAGCGGCATGATCGTCTGCTGACCGAGCTGATCGCCCATATCTTTGAGCAGGGGTATCATTGTAGCCACGAAGGGTATGTTATCAACGATGGCAGAGAAAATACCGGAAAACCAAACAATCACCTGTGCCGCGACGCTGATGTCGCCTTTTGTCCATAAAAGGATCCTCTCGCTGACCAGATTGATGACGCCGGTTTCCACCAGTCCGCCCACCAAAATGAAAAGGCCGACGAAGAAGAAGATGGTTGTCCACTCCACCTGAGCCAGCACTTCCTCGGGATTGATTCTGCCTGCAATCATGAGCGCGGCGGCTCCTGCCAGCGCAATGGTGGCGGCCTCCAGCTTTA
The DNA here is from genome assembly GCA_963666875.2 of Cloacimonadales bacterium (SeqCode). Classification (GTDB taxonomy): domain Bacteria; phylum Cloacimonadota; class Cloacimonadia; order Cloacimonadales; family JAIOQZ01. Next base: position 59,452 of record CAXXPU010000017.1, on the reverse strand, counting down.
GCTGGGCATGCAGCATGAATCCAACAATGACCAGTCCAAAGACGATCATACTTCGACGCAGGAGCTTGGGATTGCGTATCATGCGCTTTTCATCGAAGTCCATGATGCGGGCGCGGTTCTCGTTGGTCACGTGCAGTTTCCTCGCGAAAATGAGCCAGAATATCCCGGCGAACACCACCAACTGCACCAGAATGAGTGGTGCGATGTTGACGATGAAATCCATGAAACTCAGTCCCGTCGCACTTCCAATCATGATATTGGGCGGATCGCCGATCAGCGTGGCCGTACCGCCCATGTTCGAGGCGACGATCTCCGAGATGAGATAGGGTATGGGGCGTGATGCGCAGTTCACCTGCCAACAGGATTGACACCGGCGCGATAAGAAGAACCGTCGTGATGTTATCCAGAAACGCCGAAAACACTGCGGAGAGAAAGAAAAGCGCGATGAGAATGTAATATGGATTTCCGCGGGCCTGCTTCGCAGAACGAATGGCAATGTACTCAAAGATTCCGGTGCGCTCGATAACTTTCACCAGGACCATCATACTGATGAGCAGAGTGACGACGTTGAGGTCAATGTGCTCGAAGGCGACATGCTGGGGCATGATATGCAGCAGAAGCATCATTGCGGCGCCAAGCAATGCGGCCAGCATTTTATTCACCTTCTCCGACGTAATGAAGATATAAGCCACGGAAAAAATAGCAATAGCGATGATCATGTTCATAGTCGCACCACGTTGTGCAGAATACTCAGCAGACTCACGACGCCGACGACGCGACCTTCGCGATCGAGCACCGTGACCTGATTCCAGCGCTGTTTGAGGATAGTGAATCCAAGTGCGATGATGCTGATGTCCTCTTCGACTGTCTGTTCCGTGCCTCGCACATACACCTGATTTACGGTCATGGCCGCCTCACGTTCGGCAAGAGTCTCGAATGCACGTAACTCGCTGAGGAAAGATAGATTAGGAATGTGGCGAAGGTAATCCGGATATACGGTACTGAGGATGTCCAGTAGATCGATCTTGCCCAGACAGCGGTTGTTCTCATCCACCACGGGCAGGTAGGTGATATTGTTCTTCTTCATGGCGTTGATCGTAACCAGCAACGATTCATCCGGACGTGCGGTGATCACGGGCGTGGTCATGATGTGATGAGCACTGAGCTGTGCTGTGAGGGTACCGCCGATTTCTCCCACACGCTTCAGGAATGCGGCCGGCGTCGTCTGGTTTTTCAGATCGTTCCCTTCCTTTTTCAGCAGGGTGACCAACGTGGCCTGCGCCTTGAGATACAAGTTGGAACTCACATGCCCGGTTAACAGCGCGAAGAAGAAGTCCGCCTTCGAGCCATTCACCTCAACAGGCTCCGAGCACTTGACCACCACGATAATCAGATCGTCAAGCCCCTCCAGGCGCGCGTGTGGAATAAGGAAGCCGTCACCGAGCACCATGTGACCGAGTTCGTCACGTTTCAAAAAGGCATCCAACACGAGCGCTTCCCCGAGGTTGAAGTGCTGGCTGACAAGATGGGCCACCATGCGATATACATCTTCCCGGGTTTTTGCATTGAAATCCCAGAACATCAGATCCTGACGGAGTAAACTGGCAAGCTTCATACTACCTCCTAACCATCACGGATAATGAAACCATGCTGTGAGGGCATACGGGCATGTCAATGAAAAGAAAAGGAAAACGCTAAGAGCCTGCAATTGCGCGAAATATAATCGCCGCAGGTATGCAGAAATATAAAAGTTTTTCTGTTGATGTTAGAGCTGTGGACAGCGCATTTGCCAATTCGCGTGTCACTTCACACCTGCGTGCCAGGAAAAAAAGAAAAGAAATTTGCATAATGATCTTGACAGTGTTACATTATTGGTGTTCTATGTCACCGTAACACCAAAGGGGGTGCCGATGAAAAAGTTCGACGATAACGTACCCATCTATCTCCAGCTCAGGGAGGAGATAGAGAAGGCGATTATCCTGGGATCGGTTAAGGAGGACGAGATGATACCATCGATCAGGACGCTGGCACAGCAATACAGGCTGAACCCGCAAACCGTATCGAACGCGCTCAGTGAACTGGTGAATGAGGGCGTGATCTATAAGAAAAGAGGAATCGGATTCTTCGTGGAGAAGGAAGCGCAACTGCTTCTTCAACAGAAGAAGGTGACCGATTTCCGCAAGAACGAGATGGAACAGACGATTCGCAAAGGCAAGCAGCTTGGCGTCACGCGTGGCGAGTTCATCGACGCAGTCGAATCGGTTTATTCCGAAAAGGGGGAATGATATGAGCTTGATGGAGATACGCAACCTGACCAAGCGCTACGGCAAGTTCGAGGCGCTGAAGGACGTGAACCTGACGCTTCCGCGCGGCAAGATTATCGGACTGCTGGGCAAGAACGGCGCCGGCAAGACGACGCTCATGCGCTCGATGCTGGGGTTGCTCAAGTACGAAGGCGAAATCCTATTCGAGGATGAGCCGGTCAGCGCGCTGAAGCACAGGCTGTTCGAGCGAATAGCCTTCATCCCGGACGTAAACGGACTGGACGACCGGCTGACCGTCGAGCAGACGCTGCAATTCGTCGCCTCGCAGAATCCGCGCTGGAAGGAATCGACCGCGATCAACCTGCTCGCCAAGAGCGGACTCTCGCCCAAGCACAAGATTTCGAAACTGTCCAAGGGCATGAAGACCAAGCTCTACCTGCTGGTTACCCTCTCGCTGGACGTCGATCTCCTGATCCTGGACGAACCGACGCTGGGACTCGACATCGTTTTCCGCAAGGAGTTCTTCAACACCATTCTGGGCGAGTTCTTCGACGAGAACAAGACCATCCTCATCTCGACCCACCAGGTAGAAGAGGTGGAGCAGATACTCCAGGAGATCATCTTTATCGACAAGGGGCAAATTCTGTTGCACGAGGATGTGGAAGCACTCAAAGACCGATTCAAGCTTGTCAGCGTCCCGGTTGACCGCAGGGCCGAACTGATGGCGGCAAACCCGAAGCAGGTGAATTACACGCTGGGCAAGATTTCCGCGATCGTGAATCACAGCGTCGAAATCGAAGGCGCCGAATACGAGCGGCCCGGACTTTCCGACCTCTTCATGTCGGAGATGGGAGGTAACAATGAATAGCTTCATGGGACTCATTAAGAAAGACTGGATCCTGTCACGCAAGACCGCACTGCTGACTGTGTGGATTGTGGGAGGTATGATGATTCTGAGCGTCATCCTGGCGGTCTCGGCATACTTCTATCACGGATTCGAGTTCAATATCTTTGATTTGCAGGGCGTGCTGGACGGAGCCGGGAAACCACTCGACATCGCAGTATATATCATGAACGTCTCGCTGGTGAATTTCCCCGGTATGCTGGCGCTGATCTTTGCGGCAGCGCTCGCGGGTGGAGCGTTGAACAACGACTCGCAGAAGCATTGCGAGGTATTCTATCGCATTCAGCCGGTGTCGTTCTGGAAAGTCACCGCGTCTCGCTTCATCGTGACCATCGGCGGCAATCTCGCTGTTCTGCTGGCTGTGCTGCTGGGGCTTTTCATCATCACAAACACCTTCGGATATCTCATTATCGGCACCTACAGCCTGTGGACGGCATTTAAGGGTCTGATGCTGGGCTATATCGAGTTTGCGCTGATCATCCTGGTGGTGGGCAGCTTCGGATTCCTCTGCTCGTCGATCTTCAAGGACAAGGCATTCGCCAAGGGACTGGGTATCATCATCATCGTCTCGGCCCTGATTGCGATCATCAACTTACTGTTCCAATGGGCTATCCCGCAGCCAATCTTCGAACTGGGTAAATTCCTCTTCGAATTTGACGTGAAAGACATCGGACTGAGGGAAGCAATGAACTGGAGCATCCTTTTCCGGTGGGAACACCTTTGGAAAATCGTCTTTGCCGGCGTTACATACGTTGTCGGCAGTTTTCTGTACAAAATCAAGGAAGTGAAATAAGGGAGGACTCAATGAAAAACACTGTTTACGTGCTGATTGTCTTTACCATACTCATGACTCTATTCGGTTGCTACGACACCGATATGTCCAACGCGGAACGGGAAACGGTGTCGTTCGACCTGAACGATATCAAACCGCTCGATCTGGACATCGAATTCGCCATCGGTAAACTCGATATCGAGACGGGAACCGAGAAACTTTGCCACGCCAATTTCGCATGGAACAGCGATTCGCTGAAACCCGAATACAGCCTGAAAACGACCGACGACGGCTATCAACTCACGATGGAGCATGTCGGTGGAAATTCATCCATGAAGAAAGCCTACAGCGAATGGGAAGTTATCATTAATGAGGAAGTTCCGCTTGATCTCACCATCGACTGCGGTGTCGGAGAATCGACAATCGATCTGTCCAACGCCAACCTGAATTCGCTATATATGGACCTCGGAATCGGCGACACATTCATCAACATGCGAGGCAACTACAAGCAGAATATCTCTGCTGAAATCAATACGGGAATCGGCGAAGTGGATATCAACCTTCCCAGCTATCTCGGAATTCGCGTTGAAGTCGATCGCGGACTGGGCGATGTCGGAATCAAGGGACTTCACGAGACCGATGACGGCGTCTATGAGAACGATCTCTACCAGGAAGACGTGATGAAGATCGATATCGAGCTCTCGACCGGTATCGGATCGGTTAACATCGACGCATCGACGGAGGAAGTATCGCTTTGAATTATCAGGTCCTCCTAACCTGATCGGATTTCGCCGGCCCCACCAGTTCAAGGCCGGCGAGTCCATTTATAGCCAGACTTCCGGAGGTGCGACAGACACATTATCCAGTTCACGATCTGTCGTCCCTACGGGACTTCACTCCTTCTCCGAGTTCTCTACCCGGCACTTACGTACCGGGCTAACACCTGTCGTCCCTACGGGACTTCAGGACTGATTTAAAATCTACCCACTCGGTACATTCGGAAGTTGAATTTCATAAGAAAAGCCCTCTGCAAAGCTGCAAAGGGCTTCAATGTTTCTATTTCGGATTACTTACCATGGTGCCAAATGTCCCCATAGTTTTTTGGTATACATTCCCGAAAGAAGGGAAAGTAATCAATGAAGAATGCAGTCCCTTCCCTCGGTTTTGTTGTGTGTGTTTTTTCTCTCATCTAACCACCTCACTGTCAACGATTTTCTGATACGTCGTTAAATTCGTTATAGATTGCGATGTATTCTTTTACCACTTTCATGCTTCGCCGAACGATATCCTTGATCTCTGTGGCGGACATCCCTTTCCGGATCAACAGTTTGATCTGGTCGTACTGCTTGATGTAACGATCCACGGCATCCTGACTGTGGGAGGTTTTCAGCACAATATCGGCTGGCGACATCCCCTGTTCGTAGTACGATATGATGATCGACTTGTGGGTCGGCAGACTGCCCATGTCCATCACGTAGCCCTTCAATGGCGGGATTTTTCCCGTCTCCTTTACGTATGCCTTGAGATATTTTTGTATTGTGTTCAAACTGCGATTCAGCAAGACACTAACCTCGGCTCCGCTAAGAAGACCGCCCTGGGACTTTGCCGACTCGAGCAAGCGGATCATCGTCCTGATCTCACGTCGGTCGCAGTGCTCGTAATTCGTGTTTTTATTTCCGTTTCGGGTATAGACGCGGTTCTCGATATCCCTCCTCGGTCACCAGTGGCAGGACAACCGTTGTCGAGCTGTAATCCTCGGTTTTCTTACCGTAATTCGGGCGTTGTCCGTCGTCCGCGGTGGTGCGAAAACACGATCTCACCGATACCCACTGTCGAGGTCGATACGAAATACTCCGAATGAAGTTGCTCGATATCATCTGCCAGAAGCGAAAGGATTTTCCGCGAACCGATGATCTTGTATTCCGTTTCCAACAAATGAATTAGAGCATTGCGAAAATTGCGCTTGTTGATCGATTCATAGCGATCTCGCTGGTTCCGATTCATTGTTCCTCCGTAACTGCCGCTTTCAGCCCATCGTTTTTTAGCGTTTTTTTTACTCCGTCCATATACTGGTTCTGCTCGATCATGATCGAAAGGGTATCCTGCATGATGGGGGATTGCTTCGCTTCCGATAGTCAGCGCCCGATACTGCTTGACACAGATAGACCGATAATCCGGTTACCTGCGCGATATTTCGGGAGTCCGTAACACCATGGTGGAGGCTCATCAGCACCTTCTTGAAATCTTCCAGGTAACGCTTGATTGGATGAGGTCGTGTGGTAACATTTGCGGTGAATCTCGCTGTAGGTAAAGCCTTCCAGATACAGGCGGATGATCTGGCTTTTGTGAGTCTGGCAGCGTCCGACGTTGTGAAAAACACCACGCGTTACGACATGAACACCGCGATCCTGAATTGCACGAATATCGCGCCTGATTGTCCGCTTACTGCAACGAAGCAATCGGCTCAGGTCTTCCTGGGTAAGGAGCCCGTCCTGCTCGATCGCTTCCTCGGTGATCCGCTGGATGGTCACCTGGCGAAGATATGTCCGCCCGTATTGGTGAAGGATCGAAAGGTCATCCCGCTCATCATCGAGCGTCACGTAAATGGTGCGTTTGCGGATGTTCTCCATGCTTTTACCGCTCTTTCTCTTCGATATCGGCTACCACGACAGGAACGACACCGGGATAGACGGTACTGGATCGATAAAGAATGGACTTGGCTGTCTGAAGGATTTGTTCGCTTAATCGAGGGGAGAGTTCGTATGAATTCTGCAACTCATACAAGAACTCTCCCTCATAACTCTTTAACTCATCGCGCCTTAGCGCATTGTCTCGCTGATGCATCGGGTCCCCCTTATTCAGACGCTGCTAAACCAACGTAGCAACTGGAGGACATTTGTCACTATTTCAGAAGAAGCATCTTTTTTCACGTTGGTCTTTCCGGCCACCGACAATTTGTACAGGTAGAGACCCGAACCGACCTCGCGGTCGCTGTCGTCCTTGCCCTTCCAGGTAACCTTGTGATTACCGGCTTCCATCGGACTGGACACCAGCGTCTTCACCTTCTGACCGCGGATATTGAACACTTCGAGCTGTACCTCGGCCTCGTTGGGAAGCGAGAACTCGATGGTCGTCTCCGGGTTGAACGGATTCGGGTGATTCTGTTGCAGCACAACGTCCTTGTACGGAACCGTGGTGTTACCGGCAGAGACGTACGGATCGGGCGTATCGATGGTGAACAGGATCGAGAGTCCGTTCGCCAGAGGAGCCGCGCTTGCCGGGTAGATGTTCGCATAGCTGTAGCAAATACCCGATTCGTGGTCGTCGCTTTCGATACCGACGGTACAGTAGTTTCCGTCCAGATCGGGGTTATCGGCTATCTGGTAGTTGAAGACGATATCGCCATCACGATCCATACGCGGAATCAGCACTACCTCGAATTTCTCGATCGAGGAGTTATTCTCCTGGTTGTAGGCATCGTTCCACTGAACGATGAACTCTTCGTTGACCGAGTCGTAGTAGTAAACGATCCGCATATCGGCGACTTCTTCGGTCTCGTCATTGACCAAACCCTTGAGATCGTCCCAGTAGGCCGCGATGAGGTTAGGTGGACCGAGTGCGGCTGGAATGTTCCAGTTGCGGAAATTCGCCATCCAGGTCTCACCCATCGAGAGCCATCCGTTCGAGCAGATGGTTACTTCATCGAAGTCCTGTCCGTAGAATCGGAATGTGAAGGGTAGATCGACCGTTTCGGATGCGTCGTCCGTCCAAAGGAACACGGTGCCGTTCCCGCCTTCGTCCGGGTCGATGGTGTGCCATTGATAGGTTGGTGCGGCCACGTCGTATCCCGTATCGTAGATGTCGTATGCGTAGTAACCGTAAGCATCCGGACCGGTCGGTGCCGATTGATCGACAGGACCGATTTCGGTGTTTGCATATACATGGCTGGTGCGACCATCCGTATCCGTGAGGTTCAGAAGGAAACGCACGTCGCGGCCGTAATAAACGTCGTCATGCGCGGTAACGTTGATCACAACGGAAGCGCTTGATCCCGACGCGATATCGCCGAAATTGACGCTGCCAGAGTTCACGATCACCGCATCGGTCGAGGCGGTGACTTCAGCCGTCACGCCGACAGCGTTCATGGAGCTGATGTTGGTCATCTCGATGGTGATGTCGGTCTGCTCGCCAGGGCTGAGGAATCCGTCGCCGGAAGGCGTCACGTTTACCACTTCGAAAAGCAGTCCACCGACAACCGCCACGATCTTGGACTGGTCGCCGTTGGAGAAGTTGACGGTCATTTCGACGAATTCGTGGAACGGGCAATCGGCGCCGATGCCGAAGTTGCCGCTCGCGGTTGCGGACGCACCGGCTGTCACGTTGCCGAAGTTCCATGTGGAGCTGTTATCGACAAAGTATGGTGAATCGGATGACAGAGTAGCGGTCAGGCCGCTAACCTCAGTGCTGCTGTAGTTTGTCGCGGTAAGCGAAAGCTCGACATCCGTACCGGAATAGACATCGCCGAACGAATAATCGGCGACACCGACGTTATCCGAATCGACGATGGGGATCGTCGTAACGACCGGTACCGCGTTCTTGCGGGACACGGTAACCGTAAGGTTTCCGGTCTCTGCGGTATCGATATGCAGGAAGGCATATCCGTTGTCGATCCGTGCGAAAGTATATTCGGAGCCGTCACGGGTTGCGGTGATAATCCCGCCGTCCCAATCGGGCAGATTCAGCGAGAGATAATTTGTTCCCTGTTCGATCTGTGAAGGAAGACTGATTGTCGGCGTAGCCGGGACCTGCTTCCACAGCGTGAGGGATGGATCGGATAAAATGTTGTAAACATGGAAGTAGAATTCGACAACGCCGCCCGTCTCCAGATCGTTGGGATAGTTGTCGTACAGCTCCCATTTTCCGCGAAGCACCGCAGAACCGAACGTACGGTAATTCTCTTCGAGAACGCCCTGATAGAATCCGGCTGCAATCGCGTTGTTGTTCTCGGTGCTGGTGTGAAGATCGGACGGCCCGACAAACGCAACGCATCCGTTCGGTTGAAGCGAAGTACCCATGAGCATCCAGGCTTCGCCGAAGCAGGCGTTTCCGTTCGCGACGTTCGCAAAGTCACCTGTGTTACAGACGATCGAAGTGACGATGTTCAACATCCTGCCATTCGCTAATGTACCGAGATCATCCGTATGGAACCGCGGATAATGCCAGCCGTTTGAGGCGCCCCAACCGCGATAATTGGTATATTGAACGCCTTCGTTGATGCTGCTGCTGATAAACTGGACGCCATCCGAATGCGGCGGGTACCAGAGTGTATCGACTTCGGCATAACCGTTGGCGTAGAATTTATCGACCAGCCACTTGGACATCAGAACCGGTGTGACCGGCACGACGCCTTCGCCATAATTACCGGCGACAACCAGTGCACGATTCATCCAGGCGGTGCTTTCCATATAAGGCGCCGACTCAAACGACATTGTCTTGGCGAGAAGAGTCAGCATATCTCCAGCATCCTGGAAAGAAAAACGACCAGCCATCATTTCCGGCATATAGTCTTCGCCGTCAATGAGGGTGTATGGAAGATCGGTCACGTCATTTTCCGAGCTGATGTAGAACGAGGGGATCCCGAACGATCCGACAACATCGCCGAATAAGATCAGATATTCCGGCGGATTGCTGGCGTTCTGGTAGTAATTCTCGATCCAAGCCTGAATTTGTATGGAATTATCCGAGATGTTTTCGATCGTTTCCACAGCCACATCGAATCCGAGCGCTTTCTTCCAACTCACGTAGGGTTCCATCATATCGACGAGTGCGGTATGGGCAATGATGAGTATCGATGGCTTCTGATACGAGGCATGACGCAGATACGAGGTTTCGTAGTTCAGCGCAGCCTCTTTATAGAGCGGCGCAAAAGCTTCGGAAACGGTCTGCGAAGGTGTGAAGCTTCCACGGGAATGAAGCGAGTAGCTCAGGTTGTCGATCCGGCTTTCCATTCCGTCTTCCTCTCGCGAGGTCTCGATACGAACCGTGAAACCGCGCATTTCGCGGAATGTGAACTGCTTCACCACCTGAACGCGCTCGGTCTGGATCTCCTGATATTCGTCGATCCGCTGTCCTTCGGCATTGTAGATTCCGATCTGCATCGACTGGATATCGACGGAAACACTCTGCGCGGGAATGGCGAATGTCTGCTGAGTATAACGGTTGACCTCGGATTCCTGCTGATAGCTGCATGTGACCTGAACTGTGCCTGCACTCTCCACGATATCCATCACAGGAGCGGCAAACGCAATCGCAGCACACGCAAGTAGCAGCAGCAGGATCGGTAATTTCTTCATAATTCCTCCATCAATTCTATTTAATTAAACATGCTTTTCGGGTTATCGTCGTCTTGCCATCCACCTTCAAGCGATAGAAATATATACCGCTTGCCTGCGAGACGGCATCCCAGGCGACGCTTCCGCGTTCCATATCCTGCCGACTCAGCACGATCTTCTCGACGCGCTGTCCACGCGTGTTATAAACATTGATTTCGGCATTCCTGGCGGACGACGGAATCGAATAGGAGAAGATCGTTACCGGATTGAACGGGTTAGGATAGTTGGGGTTCAGTTGTGTCCGGGTGAAGTCGGGAATCGAATCGGGATCCACTTCGGTAACGGTAAAGCTGCCGCCGGTGATCCGCAGGTTGTCGATTGTCCAGCCCGGATCGACCAGAACGGCATCGGGTGAATCCGCGGTGAGGCGGAAGCGGAAATAGAGAGTATCGTCGGCATAATCGTCCAGCGGGATGATCACGCGATTCCACCAGTCTTTTTTGCCGGTGTCGTTCCAGATTTCTTCCCACGTCTCGCCGTCCGAAGAAATTTCGACTCGTGCGAAATCGAAATCCGCCTCTGTGTAAAGATTTTGCATAAATTCGAGATTGTAGTGGTCGTAGCCGCTGAGTGCCACCGGATCCTGGGTTGTGATGTTCACATCGCAGTTTGGCGCGTAGAACCCGTTTCCGCCCCAACTGTCGGTGATAGCGCTGCCCATCCAGGCGAGCTCGTCGATCACTTGCCACGGCCCGTTGATATCCACGCTCAGATCGTTCGCGTCGTCGAAGTCTTCCTGGTAGAGGACATCCGCAGGCGAGAGTTCGACAACCAGACCGTGAATGCCGGCTTCGAAGGTGAATGCGTCTTCGATGCAGGTCTCGCAGCCTTCCGCACGGAAGATCACCTTGCGATCTCCGGTCCAGGAATGGATGCTGAAGCTTCCGTCAACCACATCGATGGTGTCGTTTTCGGTATCGAACACGATAATCTCTCCATCGACCGGCTGTCCGTCGCAAATCATGGTGCCGTTGTACCAGGATTGCTGGAGCGGTTGTAAATAGACATCGTGAACCGACCAACTGGTGGGATTTACGACCACCGTCTGCGTGCTGGTCTCATAGCCGTTTTTCCGCACGGTGAGGGTATAGGAACCCTGCACGAGCGGTCTCCAGAAACGTCCGTAGAGGTTCGTCACTCTTGCGGGGGGTAAAGTATTTCGATTGCCGTTCTTCGACGATGACTTCGGCAACGATCGGGTCGCCCGTCTCGGCGTCGTAAACGTGTCCGGTGAGCATCGAGCTGATATCCGCGTAGCCGTTCAGAGCACGCATCAGCATCCACTTCATACCGTTGTGATTCTTGATTACAGTGTCGATCATGTGCGTCGAGTCGGGTTGATTACCCGCCACCTCGATGGTGAGCTGGATTGTGCCGTACTCTGCGTAGAACCACTGCGTGGATTTACCGATTCTGCCTGAGAAGCGGCAGGCAAGTATGTTCCATCACCTGTTTCCGTGGCAATCTCTCCGGCGACGTTGTCGCCGATCTGTTTGCAGATCAGGTAATCGGGATTTCTGCGATTGCTCAGTCCGGCAAACTCCCAGGGATAATAGAGCTTCTGAGAGAAATAACCGGAGCGAGAATCGTGGAAATTGATACCGTAGATGAAATGCTGCCGGTCGGCGAGGGCTTTAATCGCTGCTGTTCCACCCTCGGAGAAGGGATAGGGACCGCGATAGTAATCGTACTGCTCGGTAGCGCCGCTCGGAGTATAAAGAGAGTCTCCGTGGATCCAGCAGAAGTCGTAGTTACGGTTCGGATCGACGCCGTCGATATCGTTTCCGGTGCTGTTGGAATAGTCGAATATGCCATTCCCGTTGTTATCGCGCATCGTCTTGCGGAACGAGACGTCTTCCATGTCCATCACGACGTGTAATCCGCTGGGATTGATCGTCGGAACGAACCATACCTCGAGGTTCTCGATGAAGAGGCTGTAGGGATTTGTTGAATGGCCTTCCAACATTCTCTGGATGTAGAACAGCACGATTTCGACGCCTGTCACTTCTTCTGCGTGGCATTGCCCAACAAAAAATAGCGCGGGTTCATCCTCATCAACTGCCGCGTTGTCGGATATCTTCAGCGCGTAAATCGGCATCGCCTCGATATAAGGTTCTTCGTGCGTATAAACCGATAACCTCGAAATGAGCGATTTCAGGATAGGCGTCCGCCCAGGCCTGAAGCTCGGCACCGATTTCTTCATTCGTATGCCAGAAGCTGGGCATGGAAGTTTGCGCCGCAAGCTGCAATGTCAACAAGATTATCATCAATGTCAGTGTGCGTTTCAAAATTCCTCCTTTTTTTGTGACGCACCGGCGGAACGTATATTCCGCCGGTCGTCGGTGAGGTTAAATCGATTATTTCATCAAGACCATTTTGCGGGTCATTTGCTTACCCGCATTATCAAGACGATAGAAGTAAACACCGCTTGAAACGGCGTTGTCGTTATTGTCGTGTCCGTCCCAGACGATCTTGTGTCTGCCTGCGCCAAACTGCTCGTTCACAAGGGATTTCACTTTCTGACCCTTGATGTTGTAGATGTTGATCTCCACGTTGCCCTTGCTTGGGATGGAGAACACGATGTTGGTCTCGGGATTGAACGGATTGGGATAGTTCTGTTCCAGCACCGCGGTAACGGACGGAACGGATTCGTCGTCGTTGGCGACGAGGTAATTATCATTGATTCGCTGTGCGTAAAGGCCAAAGACGGAGTCCTTACCACTGGAACGAAGATCGGTCCAGAGAATGGTCGTGTAGCGATGTCCGGACGGAACCATTTTAGGGCTTTCCTGGGCCTTGATCGCGCTACAAAGAACCATACCCGATCCCCAGGGGGGTCGATTGGTCATCGCTGTTGATGCGATTCATACTGATATCGGAATCCAGCACGCTGGCGTCTTCCCACGCTGCGAGAACATAGTTGTCGTTGGCGAGGGCAGACGGATTCGCCTGCGCCGAGTCCTGCTGCGCGATCCACAATCCTTCGTCGTCCCACTGATACACACCGTCCGAATCGAGCTTCTGCATACAGATATCTTCGTCGATACCGGTGCGGAAGTCTGACCAGACCACGTAATAGTTATCTTCATATACCGACATCGCCGACTGGTACTGGTCGTTTTCGTAGTATGCGATCGGAACACCGTTTTTCCTGCCACTGGATGTTACCGTCAGCATCAATAAGCTGTCCATAGACAGCCGCGGTATTGGTAGAGTCGCGATGGTCTTCCCAGATCACGAACAGACCGTTCTCGGTCATGATCGCTTTGGGATCTTTCTGAACACGTTCTGCGTTACAAATGCACAATCCCTCTGCGGGCCAGTTCGCCGCCGGACTTCCGTCACTACCGATCCTGTTCACATATACATCATTGATATCCTGATAGACGATGTAGTCTTCGACCACATCCTTGACGAAATAGTCCATTGTGTTGGTCGCGCGGAACTGGATACCTTCTTCACCCCATTGGAGCGCGCCATCGACGATCTTCTGAACGTAGATACCGTAGGTGTATGTAAAGCCGCCGTACCATACGAGGTTCGCCCAGCTCACGTAATAATCGCTTCCGACGCGGCTGATCTTGGGTTCTTCCTGCGAACGGGTTGCGCTGCTGACCGCGATACCGTCGGAACCCCAGAGTCGGTTTCCTTCACTGTCCACAGCCTGTGCATAAACGCGCGGATAGGCTTCACCTTCCTGCTGCCATGTAGCCACAGCGCCGCCGTTATGATAATCGTAGATATCGATATTGGTCTGATTCGCGCTCTCGGTGTCGAGGTTTTCGGTCATATTGATACCGTTATCTTCAAAGAACATGGTTCCATCCGGTCTGATGATCTGCATGAATGCACGGGTACCGATGAAGCCGTAACGGGAGTCGTTCCATACCACCACGGTGTTGTCGTTCTGCTCGAATATCTTCGGATTCTGGGAGTCGCCTTCCATGCCCCAGTAGTATTCCACGCCGTTATCGGCGAGAAGGAAATCACCGTTCGCATCCATCACCTGATAATACATACCGATGGAGCCGTCCCGTCGGTCTCCCCAGCAGATGAAAGTGTTGTCGCCTGCCGAATTGATCAGCGGACTGAACTGTTCGAACTGCGCATTACACACGACGCGGCCGTTTGTTTCCCAACTGACGGCTCCGGCACTGGTGATATGCTGCATATAGATGTCTTCATAATTGTGACCGCCCTCTCTGCCGTCGTCCCATACGACATAGCAGCCGCCGTCGCTATCGGCGCGGAGACGCGGATTGAGTTCGTCGTACTCTCCATCGCTGAGCTGAATGCCACTGGCGTCCCAGAGCAGGTTGCCGTCGGCGTCGAGTTTCTGAGCGAAAATATCGGAGAATTGCGGAATGGCGCGTTTGTCTTCCCAAGTAACGAAGAAGCTGCCGTCTTCGGCGGAGGTGACGCGCGGGTTTTCCTGAACGCCGGAGCCCTGATACACTACAACGTCGTTCTCCCACAAGATGTTCCCGTTGATATCGACGCTCTGGGCATAGATATCGCCGTCGTTCTCGTTGCGCAGGTCGCGCCATGCGAATCCGAATGTATTGGCGCTGGACTTGCATATCTTGACGCCGGATTGTTCCATGTCGGCGCTGCAAAGTTCGATCGTCCAGTCTATGCTTCCATCGGAAAGAATGCGACGAGCCTTCAGATCTTTGGAGCCGGTATCGCTGACGTACGCCAGGATCGCGCCACCCTGTCCGTCTTCCCAGAAGGTATGCGAAAGCTGTTCACCCGCTTCACCCGCGAGTGCGATACCGTTCGTATCCCAGATGTCTTCACCGTTTGCATTGACATGCGATCCATAGATGTCGCTGCCACCCGCGTTACGAGAATCGACCCAGAGAACATACGCGCCGCCGTTGAGGTCCTTAACAATATTGAGGCTGATCTGAACGTTAGCGGCGGTACAAAGCGGCACGCCGCCTTCCTGCCACTGCAATTCGCCAGCCGCGTTGAGTTTCTGTGCGAAAATGTCGCCGTAAATCGGCTGTTCGCTGAAATCGACCCAGGCGATAATCATGCCGCCATCGGTCGTCGCGATGATCACCGGGTCTTCCTGACGATCGATCTTGCCATCGACCAATACGGGGTCATCGCCCCACACGTTGTTCCCATCGGCGTCAACGCGCTGTGCCCAAAGGTCGCGATCGCCAAGCCGTGTATCCGACCATACGTAAACGACCGATCCATCCTCGAGCGGTGCCGCAGAACGGAACCACTCAATGTTCTCACCCTGGCGAACCGGGATTCCGTTTTCCTGCCATTGTAAAAATTCAGCGAACATCATTGTTGTCATTGCGACCAACAAAACAGTCAGTAGAAGTCTCATGTTTCCTCCGTTGTCTATTTTATTTTACTCTGTAAATTCACGGTACACTTTGCGTTTAAACAATGTATGCAATTACCTTGCCAGTTTCAGCGACAATTTTCTCAGTTCCGCATTCGACACAGATTTTGTAAAGAAACATTTGACATTTTCTGAGTTTGTTGTTTTATTACAGTTACAAAGAAATTGACCGTGGATTTGCATTGCAGCGAGGGAACCATGAACAGTAACCGTTGGATCAATATAAGTCTGGCGATCATTGTGATGACAATTATCGTCACCATACTCAAGCAATTAAAGACTGTTTTCATTCCATTGACCTTCGCGATGTACCTGTCATTCATATTCTCGCCCATCAATCGATATCTTACCGCCAAACGCGTGCCGAAGATGCTTACCGTCACGCTATTGGTCGTAATCATCTTCTTCACATTTACATTGGCTGGTACTCTCGTTTACACTGGAGTCGCCACATTCGCGGACGACTGGCCATGGTATAAGGCCCGGATCGGCAGTTTCCTCAACGATTCCGCAAAAGCGCTTAAAATCCCCGATTACGCCCTGGATAAGGAAGAAATCGAAAAACATCCCGAGCAATACGACAAGGACGGAAAACCAATTGTTACCTCCAAACAGAGCGTCATTAAAAACCAGTTCAGGCAATACTTCTCCGAGGTGGAGATATCGGATATTCTCAGCCAGATATCCTTTCAGAACATGATCACGAACACCATGGGAACCTTCGGCGACTTCCTCTTCAAATTGATGATGACCATCATATTCATGATCTTCATTGTCGCCGGCAGGGAGCGCTTCGCCAGACGGCTGGAGCGAGCCCTGACCCAGGAAGAACAGAAGCACTCCAGCAGCATTTTCCAGGAAGTGGAGAAGAACATCATCCGCTATCTCGTTGTGAAGACATTCATCAGCCTCGGCACCGCGCTGGCAGGCATGTTCTTCGTCTATATCTTCGGGATCGACTTCGTGATCATCACCGGGCTGCTGCTGTTCATCCTGAATTTTATCCCCAATATCGGCTCGATCGTAGCGTCCTTGTTCCCCATTGTTGTCAGTATTTTCCAATATGGATTCGGCTGGCAGACATTCGCGATTCTGATCGCCCTGACCGGTATCCAGACGATATTCGGCAACATACTCGAGCCGAAGATCCTGGGTGACCAATACAACCTCTCGCCCGTCGTGATCCTCTTCGCCCTTATCTTCTGGGGCTGGGTATGGGGCGCTGTGGGCATGGTGCTGGCGGTTCCGCTGGTACTGACCATTCACATCGTCATCCGCGAATTCGATTCGCTTCGGGTCATCACCGCCATCCTCAGCGACGATTGATACGACCATGGCAGTTAAAATACTCACCGCTACCGACTGGGCGGAAACCGCGGGAATCCGGCAGGGAGATTTCATTCTCAAGATCAACGGCAATCCGATCCGCGATTTCCTCGATTTCCAGTTCCACGCCGACGACGACGATATCCTCTCCGTCGAGTACCTGAACCGGGACAGCGAGATACTGCGCGTTCACTACGACTACATGACGGACGGCGACATGGGCATCGAGCTGGAGCCGCACGACTGCCGCGAATGCGTGAACGACTGCGTCTTCTGCTTCGTCGATCAGATGCCCCCGGACCTGCGTCCCTCGCTCAGCGTCAAGGACGACGACTACGCCTTCTCCTTCGTCTTCGGCAACTTCGTCTCACTCACCAACCTCTCCATGCGGCAGATCGAGCGTAACGTTCGTTTACGACTTTCGCCCATGTATATCTCCGTTCACACCACCGACCCGATCCTGCACAGGAAGATGCTCCGCTACCGGTTCGACTTCGATATCATGCAGCGACTGCGCTACCTGAACGTCAACGAGATCGAGATGCACACCCAGATCGTGGTGGTTCCCGGCTGGAACGACGGAGAAGCGCTCGAGAAATCGATCACCGATCTGCTATCGCTCGACCATGTTTCCACCATCGGCATCGTGCCGGTGGGACTCACCCGGTTCCGCGAGCATCTGCCCGAACTTCGGCGCGTAAATCATGACGAGGCCCGAACGATCATCGAGATGGCGGACATGTTCAACCGCACGCAGGACATCAATCGCGTCTTCTGCTCGGATGAACTCTACCTTCTCGCCGGTTTCGACATCCCGGACGAGGAATACTACATCGACTTCGAGCAGATCGAGAATGGTATCGGCATGATCCGTACCCTGACAGAGAACTGGAAAGAATTCGGTTACGAGTACATCGAAGATATCCGGCAGGAAGGATGGCGTCACATTGCGCTGGTAACGGGCGAACTGGCGTTTCCATTGATCCGGTCGATCGCGAAGGAGATCACCAACGCCGGGATTTCTGCCGAGGCGATCGCGGTGAAGAACCGTTTTCTGGGTGAGAGCGTGACCGTGGCGGGATTGCTGACCGGTTCCGATATCGTTGCACAGGTTGACGGATCCCGATACGAAGCGATCTTTTTCCCATCCAGCATCCTCAACACGGACGGATTCACACTCGACGGATACTCCTCCGAAGAGCTGGAAAAGAAACTCGGCTGCCCACTCGTTTTCATTGACGAGTTGATGCAGCAATAGATTACACGTGGATTTTCGGATTTCATCGAAAATTCATTGACACCCAAACCCCGATCGAATTAGTGGTTTCACGAATTGGATCATGGTGGCTGTAGTTCAGTTGGCAGAGCACAGGATTGTGGCTCCTGGTGTCGTGGGTTCAAATCCCATCAGCCACCCCATTTTTCTTCAGGGCAACCGTATGAACATTCATCGAATCTCTTTTGACCAACTTTCCGACAGCTTTCTGGCGATACCCGAAACAATACGCGAGCATCTCGTATCCACATTCGCAAAGCGAGACCGAAAACCGGACTTTTACCTGACCGGCGACGCGGGATTCTTCATGCTGCCGCAGAGAGGCTCCAAGATCTACTTCCTGCTCTACTTCCTGCGGGAACTCCAACGAAGCGAAGTCGGTGAAATCGTGTCCCATCTGTGCGGTCTCCTGCAAGAGATCGAGTACAAATGGATTACGGTCATGTACCGGTTCGATTCGCCAACCAGGCATCAACTGTTCCTGTTCGCTGAGTTCTTCGACATTGAAAACAGCTCGTCACGATTCGAGATGACGGCGCCGGATCAAGAACTCGTCATCGAGCCGGACGATTTCACCTGGAACCGGATCATGCCCGACGAGGATGCGCTACTCAAGTTCCATCTGGATATCTATCCCGACGACCCGGAATACATGGAACCAACCTGGGATTACCTGATCCCCCATTTCCTGTCCAGCGAGAGCAACCCCTCCTGCATCAATTGCTACGATGGCGACACCCTCGCCGGATGCCTGCTTTCACTCGACGAGAACAACTACGTCTATCTCTACAACATCGGTACGCTGCCCGAATACCAGAGAAGAGGCATCGCCACCGGCCTGCTGAAGCGGTTCATCAACACGCATCCGGGTAGAAACCTCCAGCTCAACGTTTTCAGCCATACGCCAAACGCTGCCAGGCTGTACAGAAGGTTCGGCTTCGAAGAGACACTCAAGACGCAGTTGATCGCGAGGAAGTTTTCTGATTGACGAAAAGCCGCGTATCGATAGATTGCGAATCATAAATCCTGACTGGGAGGTACTGTGCGCAGGCAGCTCATACGAAACAGCACGATCGAATTTCTGATTTTCACTGGACAGACCGGGCAGCAGAGCATCGAAACCCGTTACATGGACGAGACGATCTGGCTCTCTCAGAAACTGATGGCAAAGCTGTTCGACGCTATCATATCGGTCGGTTATCGCGTCAATTCCATAAGGGCGACGTATAATGGAGGATACTATGCATGAAATCAAACTTCCTAAGTACAACGTCTTCACAACTGGATTCTGCCTTGATGATATCCGGAATCTTCCTCTTGTAACAATGCCAGGTGGTAATAAAGGATATAGGTTACCTCAAATGGGTGGAGATGAACAGAGCAAAGACCTGTCAATAGCCAGAAAGAATGGCACAGAAGTAATAAATTCAAGCCTCCGAATTGAAAAGCGGTTAAGCGTAATTATCTCCTCCTACTTGTTCCCCAATACGCATCAAGTTTCAAGTCAGAGATTCTTCTTCATCCATGAGATTCTTGAAACTGATAAATTTTCGATGCACTTCAAAAAGGAAATCGTTCTGAAAATTATTAAAGATTTTATCCAGGTCCATGGATCTGAGTTCTCAAGAATTGAGAAGGGACTCGCTCAAATAATCAGATATCGCAACGCCTTTGCTCATGGAGAATTATCATACGATGCTACCCAAGGAGTCGTTTTAAAATACTACTCTGGAAGTAACAAAACAGAAGTTCTTTCGGATGATTTCCTTCAAGGATTGGAAGCTACTTTCAAGGACATGGATCAGACGCTTGACATAATGTATAATAAAATGTTGCCCAAAATAAAGCCTAGCTCAATTACTTCAGGCGAAGAAGATTCAGGAACGAAATCGGAATAAATGTTTGCGACATGTTTGCGACATTGTTTGCGACACATTTGCGACATTGTTTGCGACATTCAAAAGCATCCCATTGCATCACAGCCTGTTAGCGAGCACCTCCTGCATCATCGACTGATTGAATCTCAAGCAACTACTCCTCCGCCAGGAACGCCTCGTGAAATTTCACCGTGCCTTGCGGAATCTCGTCGGAAAGCGGCATCACCATGAAATACTCCTGTGGGATGCCCTCGTGGATCAGTTGAGGATGGTTCTTGAATCCAAATTTCGTGTAGTAGTCCGGGTCGCCGACCAGCGCGATTCCTTTCGCGCCTTTCTCCTTCAACATGGCGATCCCGATGTGTATCAGCGCCTTGCCGATGCCCTGATTTTGCAATTCCGGCAGCACCGAGACCGGACCCAGTCCGTACCAGTCTTTCGTTCCGTCGGTGATTTCGATCGGCGAAAAGGCGATATGACCGATGACTCTCTCTTCAACCTCCGCCACCAGCGAGAGGCTCATCGCACCCGCCTTGCGCAAATCCCGAATGATGTAAGGCTCTGTCAGTCTGCTGACGGGAACGTTTTTAAACGCCCTGGTGGTAACCTCTGCGATCGCTTCAAAGTCTGCTCGAGTCTCTTTTCTGATTGTGATGTCCATGTTCATTCCTTTCGCTGGAAAACCAGCCGTTGATATTCCGCACCATCTATACGGACAGTTTGTGAACTGTCAATAATCTTGAAACCCAACGAGTTTGCCAACCGCACCATACGGACGTTTCCGGACCAGGTCTGGCAGTATAGCGTCGAGAAACCATTTCCCATCAGATAGCGGATGAATTGCTCCAGCGCTTGCCTGCCGAGTCCACCGCCCCAGCAGTCTTTTTCCGGTATATTGATCCCGATCGCCAGTCGATCTTTATCTCCATTGATGAAGTAGGACGATACCCAACCGATGTGCTTGCCGTCGCAATCGATCTCGAATCGCCTCCGTACAGCCGGTGGTTCCCTGTCGAGCATCCTGGTCAGCCTGCCGATGAATTTCTCATCATCAACCTTTTCCCACGGCGCGTCCCATCTCATCCACTCGGTTTCAATGGTGAACCAGCGTCGATAGTCGGGGGTGTCTTGCGGAAGGATATCTCTGAGGACAACGCGCTTCACGTCCTTGTAGCCGCAGACGCCGTAGCCCTTAATGCTGTTGGGCGTGAGATCCATGATGAAAGATTCATCCATACCTTTACCTCGCTGGCATTGATTGGGACACAAATATAAAAGTCAAGAATTATACTTGCACCAAAATGCACACGCACTCAGATTTTACTTGACATTATTTATTGCGCAGCAATATTCATGTTCATGAGTTTTCCAAAAAAAGTTTCAGATAAAGCCTTAGTTGCTTGCGCCAGGCATTGTTGTTTGTGCCACGAAGACTGTGGTACCAATATACATACCCACCACATTACACCTACAAGCTCTGGCGGGGATAATAGTTACGAGAATTGCATACCTCTTTGTTTAAAATGCCATGGAATTGTTGGATCCTACAACCCGAAGCACCCTATTGGAAGAAAGTATTCACCTGAAGAATTGAAACAACGCCGAGATGAATGGTACGAAATCATTGAAAAAAATGGACCAAACCGTAAAGAGAACAGCAATGATCAATCAGTAACCCAAACAGTAACAGGAAACAACAATGCTGTTGCCGGCAGAGACATCAATATCAGAACTGAGAAAGTCGTTAAAAAGGTTACCGTGAAAACAGATCCTGGCGGTAAACATATTAGTAATGCTACAGCAAGAAGAATTACCAATCTAGTAAAAAAATATACAGAAACCTGCATTATGGCCGGTGATGATCCCAAAAAATCCTCAGCTAAAATCTGGAGCCAGTTAAAAGAAGAATTTTGTGTTACAACATACAAAGAGATCGATATCAGAGATAGTGAAAAGGCTATTCAGTGGCTTGAGACTAAAATAAATATGTTAAGACCGAGAATCCGACGAAAAGACCCAGAAGCATGGCGTCGATCCTTTGAAATACCGATATGGGCAATGGCAAAGGAGCTGGGACTTTCCAAGCCAGAAGTATATACTCTTGCTACAGATAAATATAAGTTGAAGAAACCCATAAACTCCCTAAAAGAACTTACGCAGAAAAATCTTGAAAAACTATATAACCATATACGCTATCTAAAGAAAAAGGGTTGAATTAGCTAAATCTTGCCCTAAAATTATACTCGACAATCTCTTAGCATCGACACAGCCTCCCCCGGCGACCCGATCTTGATCTTCCTCATGTTGGGATAGTCGTTCGACTTCATTAGCATGGAATATTCCTTCTTACGTTTCCAGTGGGTCTTCAGCACCCAGGCGAGAATCGAATCGGAGCTGAGGAAGGAGACGACGAAGGTCTCCCGGTTCCCGCCGCAGACTTCTTCCTTCAAGATAATCCTTCGAAGCGTCCGTTTCAACGCGCGATAGAAAACCAGATGAAACGGGTAATTCAGCCAGATGAGCGTATCGGCACGGTTCCAGAGGATATCGCGCACCTTGCGGTAGTTGCCTTCGATGACCCACGTATCGCGCTCGGCTTCCTGCTGTACGAGCCTTTTGAAATCGTCGATCGGTCTCTCCCGCCAGTCCTTCATCCAGTAGATCGAGTCCAGCTCCACGTGTTTGATGCCGAGACGCGCCGCCAGCTTTGCGGCGAATGTTGTCTTGCCCGAGCAGCTCGTGCCCACGAC
Organism: Cloacimonadales bacterium (SeqCode); assembly: GCA_963666875.2. GTDB lineage: Bacteria > Cloacimonadota > Cloacimonadia > Cloacimonadales > JAIOQZ01. Next base: position 36,523 of record CAXXPU010000017.1, on the reverse strand, counting down.
GACGATCCGTTTCATTCAGTCCTCCCGATCCCGAAAATGATCGAACCGATATTGCCGTCCAGAGAATTTTCGGAAAGCGAATTGCTTGCGTAACGGTATGTTGAATCTTCTGGACGCTTTTTCCAGATCAAGTGAATTTTTTTGTGAAACCTGTGTGCAGGGATCGCGTTATGATTTACGAGAGGTGATTATGATGGACAAGGATCAAATCCTGAAGGCCAAAACGGACATCAGGTACTTTGACAAGCTATATGAGGAGTATTTTCCGGCGATATTCCGGTTTGTGATCGTACGGGTCAGCAACCGCGACATTGCCGAGGAAATCGTGTCGAACGTGTTTTACAAGGCGATGAGCAAGCTGCACATGTTCCGCTGGCGCTCGATTCCGTTCTCCGCCTGGCTCTACCGGATCGCGATAAGCGAAATCAGCAACTACTTCCGGAAAGAGAAGCGGCAGTGGAAGATCGAACAGCAAGTATTCGACGAAGTGGACGTCTTCAAGGAAGAAGAGGAATATTTCTCCTACGAGTTCGTCCACCAGTACATCAAGCAGCTTCCGCAGAAGGATCAGGATCTGATCTACTTCCGATTCTTCGAAAAACGAAGCTTCTCGGAAATCGCCGAAATTGTCGGTAAAAAAGAAAATACGCTCCGGGTGAATCTTCACCGGGCGCTAAGAAAACTGGAAAAACTGATACCGGAGGAGGTATTGGAAGATGTCTATCAAAAAGTATCTTGAAAACGTGCATGTACCGGACACACCGCCGGGACCCTTTTCAGTCAGACTGAAATACGAACTGAAGAAGGAATTCTTCGAGCGCAAGCGATCGTGGTATCCCGCATTCGCAACGGCGTTCGCGAGCGTCATGTTCCTTCTGATCATGGGCTTCGTGGCGAGACCGGACATCGCGCACAGTCTGCACTACGTGCTGGTGGGCGAAAAAGAGCAGCCTGTCGAGGTTGCCACCGTCGAATCGATTGAATCCGCTATCGATACGCCGGAACCGTTCCTCACCGACGAGGATATCTACCTGGCGAACCAGCGTATCGGTAACGTATCGGTCGTTGGCGACAGCACTCAGGGTGAAATGGCTGGATTCCCTCACCTGGTGGAAGGGAAATCGTACATCATCCGTCGCGGAACGGACGAAAAGAAAGGTAACGTGTATTACATCAGCGAAGTCAAGAAGCTTCCGAAGATGTACTAATCCGAGGAGTGAATGAGACAGACCTTATTGTTATTCGTTTTACTTTTGACCATCGTCATGATCGATGCCGCGGAGAAGGCTTACATCGGCGTCTATCTCGAAAACCTTTCTGCCGAACAGCTTAAGGCGTCCGGCATCGACCATGGCGTGCAGGTTGTCAGTGTCGTTCCCGAATCTCCCGCGGAGGAAGCAGGTCTCTCCGAAGGCATGATCGTACTCGACATCGATCGGGAGCCGGTCAAGACCGAAGAACGCATGAAAGAAATTATCGACCGGCATCACCCGGGCGACCGGCTGAAAATCACCGTCCTCGACCAAAACGAGAAGAAGATTCTCAAGGCCCAGCTTGGCAACCGCAGCGAAGTGATCTCCTACAACCCGGAATTCTTCCTCAACTGGAGCAAGTGGCTCGAACTCGACGTTCAGGAACTCACTCCGCAACTCATGACTTACTTCGGCGTGAAATACGGGCTGCTGGTGACCGAGGTTACCGACGGTGGCGCTTCCGACAAAGCCGGCATCAAAGCGGGAGACGTCATCCTGGCGGCAAATGGCAAGAAAATCCATTCCGGCAAGGACTTGAGGAACATCCTGAGAAGGAAAGACAAAGGCGATACCGTACGGCTGAAACTGAGCCGCAACAGAAAGCAGATCGAAGCGGAAGTGGCGGTCGTGCCGCAGACAATCGACTTCGGATACTACTTCGGTTACGACTCCGCCAACAACGTCCTCATGTACGGTCCCGACTCTGAGAACGTCAAATTGATCGACCTCACACCGCTGCAGGAATGGATCGACGAGACGATTCCCGATTCGATCGACTTCGATAAAGAAGACCTGCGTGAAGAAATCCGCAAGATGAAGCAGGAAATAAAAGAACTGAAGCAAAAGCTTCAGGACAAAGCATAGATCCTCCCCAACACCCTCAATCCCTCCCCGCGCTCAACACGCGGGGTTTTCTTTTTCACGATCGCATCATCGAAACATCCATATTCCTATGTTGTCGCTGACCTCCAGGCGGCTTTCCATCGAGTTCCGCAGGAACGACAGATTTCAACCCGCGCCGTAAGTCGTGGATTATACGCACCCAGCCCGGCACCTCCGCCCAGCAGATTCGTTCGTTTCGCGCGCCGGCGTGGTGTTCCGCGATTTAATTCTCGTGCCCGGTAGTCAGGAAGTCGCGGTATATCCACGCCGGCCGCGCGATCGGACGTAGATGCGGGTGGATGACCATCGACCTCTCTACTCCCTCTTCCCGCTTGCGGGAGAGGGCCGGGGTGAGGGTCTCTTTCTCATCCTGTTAATCGTGCAAATCGTGATTCGGATAAAAAACCAACATTCAGAAGACCTCACTTCGCTCGGACATTCAGAAGTTGGCTTCTAAAGGCTGTGATGGGGGCTCCACATATTTTCCTTGCAACGAATCGAACGATTGTTCAGAATGACTGATAAGATTCGGGATAAAGGTGTTATCATGATCAAACAAAATATCCAAACCAAAGCAATGTTTTTCATCATGGTCGTTCTGCTGATTGGTGGAAGCCTGTTCGGTTACACGCAGCAGGAACTGGAAGCGATGCGCAACAACAGCGACTGGATTGTCGGAAAAGGCACCAGTCCGAACGAATCGAAGGCCGATCAGAAGGCGATCAAGGACCTGCTGTCACAGATATCGGTTCAGGTGAAAGCGTCGTTTGAAGAGCTGACCGTCGAAGACAACGGCTGCGTGGAAGAGTATTCGACCGTCGCGGTTAACACCTACTCGAACGCACGACTCGACGCCGCGGAGAGAAATATCTTCAACTGCGAGGACGATTACGTTGTCTATCGGTTCATCCGAAAGACGGACTACAACAAAATCTTCGATGACCGGAAGAGAATGATTCAGGAATACGCCCAGTGCGGCTTCGAGGCGGAAGAAGAACTGCGCATTCAGGACGCCCTGCTGAACTACTACTGGTCGCTGGTTCTTCTGCGTACCCATCCCGACTGGGACACCATCAACGCCAACGGCGAACTGCTGATCAGTTCGCTGCCCGACCGTATCAGCCGCATCTTCAGTCTGCTCGATCTCAGCATCGAACAGACACGCTATATCGATTCGGACGACCTCACCCTGGTGACGGTCGGCGCGATGTTCGACGGCAAGCCGGTGCAGAACCTCTGCATCAAATACTATCTCGGCAACGACTGGTCGATCCCCGACGGCTTCAAATCCGGCCGCGGCTCGCTCGAATTCCACGGCAGACCGGAGCGCATCCCCGATCCCATCACGATCCGGGTGCTGTTCAACGACCCGAGTCGCGCATCGTTCGACAATGATCTCGAGCGGGTGCTGCAAGAAGAATACATATCGCTGCCCGTATTCAGCGAATCGCGGTTCGAACTGAGTCGAAGCCGGGATAACGTCGAAACAAGTTTCAGACCGCAGGTGAAGATCGAACCCTCGCTCGAGTGTGTCGATTTCGTGCAGTACGAGACACTGGTCAACCGCATCTGCCGCGCCATCGAATCCCGCGACGACAGCAATATCAGGCAGCTCTTCACCGATAACGGCTGGGACGACTATCAGCGCATCGTCCGCTATGGCAAGGCATACATGCTTACGCAGGATCCCATCCTGAACGTGCGCGCCATCAACGGCATCACCTACGTGCGCGGTCTTCCGTTGCAGTTCAACTTCCCCCAAAGCGGCAGAACTTTTTCCGAGGAGATGGTCTTCACCTTCGAAGGACAGAATCGCGTGGATCGCATCACCTTCGGGCTCTCAGAGATGGCAATCGGCGATATCGTCGGCAAGCTGAATGCCACGCCGGAAGAGAAACAGCACATCCTCGACTTCATCGAGGACTACAAGACCGCCTACTGCACGAAGAACATGGACTACATCGAAAAGGTCTTCGACGACAACGCGCTCATCATCGTTGGTCGCATGCTGAAGCACGACGAAATCGACAAAGATTATCGCTACCAGAGCCTGAACCGCGACTGGGAACCGGTTCCGCTGTCCAAGAAGCAGTATATCGAGCGGCTACGCAAGCTCTTCGACGCTAACGAGTTCGTGAACATTCATTTCGAGGACAACAACGTCATGCGCTCCAACGACCCGTCATCGAAGGTGTTCGGTATCCAGATTCACCAGTACTATTACAGCCAGCGCTACGCCGACGAGGGCTACCTCTTCCTGATGTTCGATCTCACCGACATCAAAGCGCCCCGCATCTACGTCCGCACCTGGCAGCCCGAGAAGAATCCCGACGGCTCCATCTTCGGACTGGGCGACTTCTACCTGCCCGATTCGACGAGAAAGGGCGAATAGTTTTGCATAAAAGAAATACGAAAACCACTTGACATTTTGCACTATGGTGCATTATCTTGTCTCCGAAACAGAAAGGATGTGTTATGCCGAGACCGAAAAAATGCCGCATCGTGAAGGAGCCGCCGCAGTATCTGAGGTTCAAGCCGACGGGCGTCCGTGCCAGCGAACTGGAATCGCTCGCGATGACGCTGGACGAGCTTGAGGCGATCCGGCTGGCGGACTACGAGAAGATGGATCACGCGCAGGCGTCGGAAGAGATGGAGATATCGCGCTCCACATTCACGCGACTGCTGGACAGAGCCCACGAGAAGATCGCGCAATTCCTGATCGACGGGAAAGCGCTCTACATCGACGGCGGCGAAATCCACTTCCGCGACAATCTCTTCAAATGCGGCAACTGCGGTCATATCTTTAGCGTAACCATCGAGGAAGACTTCGGGCGATGTCCCGAATGTGGCGCAATCACGCGCAGAGACTTTGCCAGCGAACTGGGGCACGGAAGGTGTTGCCGGGGACGCGGCAGAAACAGGAGGTAAGATATATGCCAGGAAGAAACGGAACAGGACCCTTTGGCGAGGGCCCGATGACAGGACGCGGAAACGGCCCGTGCGGCGGCGGACAACGCGGTTTTGCGGGAAGAGGATTTCGTCGCGGCGGAATGGGACGCGGAAATCGCGGATACGGCTACTGGGAACAGGAAGCCACGGACGAGAAGAATTTTCTCGAATCGATAATCGGCGGTCTAACCCGCCAACTCGAGTATTATCGGAAAAGACGCAACGATCTGGACGAGTCGTAGCCAGTGAAGATCGCATTTGCCAGCGGAAAGGGCGGTACCGGCAAAACGACCCTCTCCGTCAATTTCGCGCTGTATCTGAGTAGAGACCACGATGTCCTTCTGACCGATTTCGACGTGGAAGAGCCGGACTCACACCTGTTCATTCAGGGTGATCTGCTCAAACAAATCCAGTGTAATACCGACATCCCACAAGTCGATGAAACCTTGTGCAACGGCTGCGGGAAATGCCGCGAGGTGTGCAATTTCCATGCAATTACGCAACTCGGCAAGCATACCATGGTTTTCCCGCAGCTGTGTCACAGTTGCTACGCCTGTATCGAGTTCTGTCCGCAGGGCGCGCTGAAGATGGTGCCGGAAGAACTCGGAATGCTGTCGGAATACGACGAGGGCGGTCTGCGCTTCCTCGAAGCCAGGCTCAAGATCGGCAAGGAGATGGCGGTTCCATTGATCCGTCAGGCGTCGGACTACATCGACAGGCATCACGCCGACCGTCTGATTATTATCGACGCGCCGCCCGGCACATCCTGTCCGGTGGTCGAAACCATGCGCTACAGCGACTTCGTGGTGCTGGTCACCGAACCAACGCCTTTCGGGCTGCACGACCTCACGCTCGCAGTGGAGACCGTGCGACTGCTGGATCGCCCGTTCGGCGTGGTGATCAACAAGGACGATGGCAAGCACAACGACGTGGTCAAGTATTGCGAAGACGAATCCATCGATATCCTGGCGAGAATCCCGCATCAGCGCACAATCGCGGAGCTGTATTCGCGCGGACTGACCCTCTACGACAAGAATCCCGATTTCTACCGACAGATAACCATCCTGAAGAACAATCTCAAGAGCAGGAGGGTGTTATGAAAGAAATCGTCGTGATATCGGGCAAGGGTGGTACGGGAAAGACCGTCGTCACCAGCGCGCTGGCGTATTCGCTGGGCAGAGATTGTGTTCTTGCCGACTGCGATGTCGATGCCGCGGACATGCACCTGATCTTCCAGCCGCAGTCACAAACCGAAGAGGATTTCTACAGCGGCGAGGAACCGGAAGTCGATCCCGAGCGCTGCGTTCAGTGTGGATTGTGCGTCGAGAAATGCCGTTTCCACGCGATTACAATGGATGCCGATAGCGTTCGGATCGATCCGTTTGCCTGCGAAGGATGCGGTTTGTGCAGTCGGGTGTGTCCTGAAAGCGCAATTTCCATGATACCGCGCTACACCGGCAAGAGTTACCAATCGGCCATCCGAATCGGAACCACCATGGTTCACGCACGATTGCTGCCCGGTGGTGAAAACTCGGGGAAGCTGGTCGCTCACACCAAGAAGATCGCGCGGAAACTGGCGGAAGAGCAGTATAAGCCCTACGTACTGGTGGATGGTTCACCCGGCATCGGATGCCCGGTGATCTCGTCGCTCAGCGGCGCCGACTACGTGCTGCTGGTCACCGAGTCCACGCAATCCGCCTTTCACGATCTCAAGCGGGTTTACGAACTGGTACACAAGTTTCGCATCCCGGCCGGCTGCGTGATCAACAAGCACGATCTCAATCCCGGTTTGACCAGCGAAATCGAAACCTATCTCGTTGAGATGCAGATTCCGCTGCTGGCGAGGATCGCGTACGACGAGAACGTTCTGGAAGCGGTCAGACACGGCAGGACGATCAACGAATACGACCCGGGTACATACCACGAAATCATCGAACAAATCAAGCACGAAATGAAAATATAGGAGCGAACATGAAAATCGCAATCACAGCCCTTGAAGGCAACTCCCAATCGAAGATCGACGCCCGATTCGGAAGGGCGAAATTCTTCATGATCAAAGATCAGGACACAAATGAATGGACGGCGATATCCAATCAAGCCGTCGAAGCCGCACACGGAGCAGGTCCGCTCGCAGTCCAAACGTTATCCGACAACGGTGTCAACGTCCTCGTCACCGGAAACGGTCCCGGAGGAAACGCGGCGCGCGGACTCCAGACTGCCGGCATCGAAGTCTATCTCTGCAAAGACGATGTTACCGTCGAAAAAGCCCTCGAAGCATTCGAAAAGGATGATCTGAAGAAGTTCTGATATCGGTTGTCAGAAACCCGGAATTCCGAAAGAATGACAGATTTTAGCCCATGGCGTAAGCCGTGGGTTTTTCGCATCGCCAGCCAGCAGATTTGTTTGTCCCGCATCTTTCGGCGTGTTCATTCACGACGAAGGCGTGGTGTTACACGTCGATATATGCGGGACGGACGAAGATGCGGTTGGCTGCCAGATACAAACGACCACCTCTCCACTCCTTCCCCTTTGCCAAAGGGGAAGGCCGGGATGGGGTTTCTCTACTCTCCAATCCACTCATCCACCAGTCCGGGAAGAATCTCTCCCGCCATACCCTGATGGAATTCGTCGATGAACATCGCGTTCTGCGGTCGTTCGAGATTGACGCCGATCGTTCGCGCGCCGTACTGCTTCGCGATGATCAGGAATTGCGCCGCCGGATAGACCACGCCACTGGTGCCGATCACAAGCAGAGCATCACTCGACGAGAGAATGTCCTGAATCTCACCCATTCGGTACGGCATCTCGCCGAACCACACGATATCGGGTCGCATCGAGCCGCCGCAGCGATCGTACTTCGGCACCGGATCGGAGAAGTCGAGTTCGGCGGTCGGCTGCGGATTCCGGCAGCGACTGCAGAAAGCCCGATGCAGCGAGCCGTGTATCTCCAACACGTTTTTGTTACCCGCCTTCTGATGCAATCCATCGACATTCTGTGTGATTAGATGGAATCCGTCGCCGAGGTAATCCTCGAGCTTCTTCAAGGCATGATGCGCGGGATTGGGGTCGCTTTGGACAGCGTTGTCGAAGCGATATTTGTAAAATCGCCAGACCATCGCGGGATCCTTGCGAAAGGCTTTTGGAGTAGCGACATCCTCGAACCGGTGCTGCTCCCAAAGACCACCTTTGTCGCGGAATGTCATGATCCCCGATTCGGCGCTGATTCCGGAACCGGTCAGCACTGTAACGCAGTCGCCTGGACGGAATCGGAGCGCGGTTTTCATCAGCGGTTTTCCTGAATGGTACGGAACCGAACCACCTCCGGCGTATCGGAAGACTTGAACTGCTCGTACGTGCCGTCGAACGCCACATGCCCATCGTGCAGCATGATCACCCGTTCGGCGATCCGATCGATGCAGTAAAGGTCGTGCGTGATCACGATCGAGGTGATCTTCAGAGTCTGTTCGAGCTTACGGATCAGCGAAACGATCTCGGTGGCGATAATGGGATCGAGCCCTGTGGTTGGCTCGTCGTAAATGATATATTTCGGTTCGCGGATGATAGCGCGCGCCAGTCCGACCCGTTTCTTCATCCCGCCGCTCAGCTCGGAAGGCAGCCTCGAATCGACATCTTGCAATCCCACCAGATCGAGCTTCTCATGCACCAGTCGTTCGATCTCCTCTTCCGAGAGGTCGCTGTGCTCGATCAACGGCAGCGCGATATTCTGATAGACGTTCATCGAATCGAGAAGCGCCGCGCCCTGAAAAAGCATGGAGAGTTTCTGCCTCAGGTTCTTTCGACCCTTGCGATCCAGCACGAAGAAGTTTTCACCGTCGATCAGGATTTCTCCGCTCCACGGCTGATAGAGACCTTCGATCGTCTTCATCAACACGGTTTTGCCGCTTCCGCTGGCGCCGACGATCACGGTCGTCTCATTCTCGCGGATATCGAAGGAAAGCCCTTTCAGCACCGGAATATCCTGAAAACCGATGGAAAGGTTCCGTATTTCGATCATTGCACCGGGATTCCAGTGATCTTCACATCGTCGAGTTCCCAGGAAGTGGCTTTTTTAGTGGATGTGCAGCGATACCGGAAGGCGATGTGGACGTTTTTCTCACGATAGCGATCGAGATTGAGATAACCCGAATGCACCCACTCGTATTTGCCTGGTGACATCTTCGCGGGAAGGTGATACCACTGCACCGATTCCGGATCCTCGCCCGGGATATAACTGGTACTGATCATCACTTCCAGTCCGTCAATGATGTCGGAGTGGTTTTTCGCAGTTTCAAACTGGAGTACGATATCATGGTATTTATCGAGCTTCAGAAGCGGCGAGATGAGCCAGTCGTCACTCGGTTCGTCCGCATCGTAGCCGCTCATTTTCATGAAACTGCGGTCGTCGTAGCTGGAGAGGTGCCAGTCGTTTCTGCTCGCATTGCTTTCCCGCTTCCAGTCGTGCTCGCGATTATTGAATCCCTGCTCCAGGATGGTGACCGTTGCCGGATCGATACCGCGACCGAAAATAGGCAGGATCGCCAGCACATCATCCCCCTTCATTATCTTCAGCGAATCCTCGTAAACGCGCTTTTCATTCGGCATGAAGCGAAGGTAGAGCGGACGATTGAGCGCGCCGTCAACCGGATACATCGTGATGCGCGATTCGAAAAGTTGATCCGGCGCTGGAGACAGCAGGAAACCGGATGGTGTTTCGACGATCAGTTCACGATCCAGATTCCTTCCGCTGATCACATAGAGCACGTCGTTATAGGAGCCGTCAATCGCCATGTCGCCGAAGCGAAGATAGGGTGCGGCCGGCATGATACGCGGTTCGGAGGATGGCTCGCCCCAGATCGCCGTTGCATATTCCGGGTGGTCGATAAAGGGATTGCGGTTGCCCTGGTACTTCTCGAAAATTGCGTTGTTGCGCGCGCGTTCGCGGTCGTCAACCGGATCGAGCTTATTCCACTCGAGCAGCGACGAGAGCCGACCGTAGTACGGACCGGACGTTCCGGTTTCTTCGAGGATTTCCAGATCGGGTTTGTTCTCGTAGCGCACCGCCATGTAGAAGATCATGCGCGCGACGTCACCCTTGATCCCGTCCCGCGGCTCCCACGAATCGAAATCGGTGAAGGATCCCTGCGCCTCTTCGTGCGGATAGCCTCCCCAGTCGAAGTCTTTGGCTCCCTTCGCGCTGTTGGTGGAGCGATCGACAGGGCGCAGGTGGTGGATATCGCAATGTGCGGTATCGCTTTGGGCCGGAAAACCGTGGCTCTTCGCCCAGATGTGTTCGCGGTTCCAGGAGTCATCGTACGGAATTCCGTATTCGGTCATATAGTCGAAGTTATCTCCATGATCCGCGAATTGCATGTTCTGCGAGCGACCGGTGTAAAACAGGATCAGGTTCTGCGGGTTGTCAGGATCGCGATCGATATCCCTCATCATCTCCCCCGCGCCGATATCGTCGCTGAAGTACGGGAAGTACTTGTGATCACGGATCAAGTGGTGCAGCCCGGCCTTCAGCGCGTCGCCCGTAAGACCCTCCACCGGTTGATAATATACCTCGACGACGTCGATCGAGTCCGGCTCTTCGGGCGCGGATTTCGGCATGAAAGAACAAGCGCCGAGAAGCAATATCGTAAAAATAATCAGAATCGTGTATTTCATGAGAGGTTACCCCTTTCCCGTATAATTCGTCGCAAGCGATCTTCGTTGAGCGGATTCTTCCAGAAACCGTCTTCCTTGAGCCATGATCCGATAATGAACGCGTCCGCGTGCCGCCAGTAGTCCTTCAGGTTGTCCGCCGTGATACCCGAACCGATCATGACCGGGATGTTCACGGCTTTCATCACCGATCGAAGCTCGTCGATATCCGCCGATTCCCCGGTGGAACCGCCGGTGACGATCACGCCGTCCGCCAGAAAGAACTCCGCCGCCATCGCCGTCTGTGCAATATCGACATCCGCGGTCAAAGCATGCGATGAATGCTTTTTCTTGATATCCGCGAACACGAGGATATCCTCGGCGTCGATCGTCTTGCGATACCGCAGCAGTTCTCCCGCGCAGGCGTTCATGATGCCTTCGTCCGCAACGTGCGAAAAGACGAATCCCTCCACGCGGATGAAATTCAGCTCTGCGGCATGCGCCACGGCAAGCGATTCCTTTCCCGCGCCGGCAAGAATCTGGATTCCTATCGGGAGCGTGGTATTCCTGCGCACTTCGCAAGCGATAGCGGTCATCGTCGCGGTGATTTCGGGTCCCACATCGCGGTTCAAATACGGGATATCGTGCATGTTCTCCAGCATGATCGCATCGAAACCGGCGTCTTCGATCATGCCTGCTTCCCGGACGGCGATATCGATGATCTCCGAAACGGACAGTATATTGGACGGCGTCCCGGGCAAAGCCGGGACGTGAACCATACCGATGATGGCTTTATCGGGCAATGTAAACGGTTTAATCATGAAGCGTTTTCTACATACTCCGGATTTACGGCTTGCGGCGGTATTCTGCCCTCGACGATCGCCCTGGCATTCTCGGCGCACATCAAGCCCATATTGGTTCGCGTTTCAACGGTCGCACTCCCGATATGCGGAAGCAGGACGACATTGTCAAGCTTTTCGAGTCCGGAATAGAGATTCGGCTCATCCTCATAAACATCCAGCCCCGCGCCGCCGATAATGCCCTGCCGCAACGCATCGTAGAGGGCTTTTTCGTCAACGACCGGTCCGCGCGACGTATTGATCAGAATCGCATGCTTCTTCATCATCTTCAGCTCGTCCGCACCGATCATGTGCTGTGTCTGCGCAAGTAAGGGTACGTGCAGACTGACAAAGTCGGAATATTCCAGCAGGAGGTCGAGCGGACAAAACTTCGCGTTCAGCTTCATCTCCAGCTCGAGATTCGGCCCATTGCTGCAATACAAAAGCTCCATGTCGAATCCCTTGCAGCGCCGTGCCATCGCCGTTCCGATCCTTCCGGTTCCGACAATCCCCAGCGTCTTTCCGGTTACCTCGGCGCCCAGATATTGGGTTGGAGCCCAGCCCTTGAACTTCCCCTCACGCGTGAAGCGATCCGATTCGACAACCCGTCGCGCGCAGGCAAACAGAAGCGCCCAGGCGAGATCGGCAGTCGCGTTGGTGAGGACGTCCGGCGTATTTGTCACCGGAATCCCCTTTTCCGTCGCGTAATCGATATCGATGTTGTTGTATCCCACCGCGTAATTCACCACACCTTTGAGCTTCTTGGCGGCGTCGATCACTTCGCGATCGATTTTATCGGAAAGCATACACAAGAGGACGTCGTAATGCGGAACAATATCCATGAGTTCATCGCGCGTCAATGCACGATCATGCGGATTGAATTCCATTGCGAAATGTTTGGAAATTTCATTCATGACAGGTTCGGTCAACCTGCGCGTAATATAGATACCCGGCTTCATAAAACCTCCGTTACATGGAGTAATGCGACAGACACCACCTCTGTCCAATACTGAAATATCCGGTTCGAATTTACCCCAATTAATAATCGAACCGATCCCCTGCTTATTTTTTCTTCTTGATTGCCTGATCCAGCAGGTCGCCCAATGTTTCCCCGAAATCCCCCGATTTCACATTGTCGCTGTATTGCTGGATCATTTTTCTGTTCATGACCATTTCCTTCTTCGAGCGCTTCCCCGCGCGCAAAGCGCCGGGATCATCCCTGTCGGCTCGATATCCGCATCTTGAATCAGAACAGATTAGTTGTCCACCTTTTTTTCCTTGAACCTTCATTAAAGGTTTTCCGCATACCGGACACTTATGTTTCGTGAGGTTGTCCGGCTTATATTCTGAAGTACTATTCACTACGTCTCGCGTAAGGCGCACAGCATTGTCTCGTATGTCGCCGATAAAGGCGGATGGCTTTTCCTCGCCCTTCGCGATGCGATTCAAGCGCATCTCCCATTGCGCGGTCAGCTCCGGCGATTTGAGTTCCTCCGGTACCAGGTCGATCAACTGGAATCCTTTTACCGTCGGAACAAGCGCTTTCCCCTGTCGCTCGATGTAGTACGTCGAAACCAGCTTCTCGATGATCTCCGCGCGGGTGGCGGGAGTACCCAGTCCCCCCTGCGCGATGGATTCCTTGAGCGCTTTGTCGTCGATGAATTTTCCCGCGTTTTCCATGGCGGAGAGGAGCGTCGCTTCCGTATAGCGTGACGGTGGCTTGGTGGAATGACGAATCAATCGCACCTGATCGGCCTTCACCGACTCGCATTTTTTCAGATTGGTACCCGAAAATGCCGGCAGCGCGTCGTCCTCCGATTCCTCGTCGCCCTTTCCTTCCACGACCTTCCAGCCGTTGTCGATCGTCGTTTTCCCACGCGCGGTGAAGCGCTCGTCCTCGATCTCAAGCACGATGTCAGTCACCTGATATTTATAGTCGTCGTACAGCGCAGCCAGAAACCTGCGCACGACGAGGTCGTAGATACGCTTTTCGTCGGTCGTGAGCTGGCTCTGTGAAGCGCGCTGTTCGGTGGGGATCAACGCATGGTGGTCGCTGACTTTCGCGTCGTTGACGATCCGCTTGGTGATCCGCAGATCGCTCTGCAGGAGATTTGACGCAAACGACGCCCAGCTTCCCGTCTGCACGGCCTTCAGCCTGTCATTCAGCGTCGGGACCATGTCGGTGGTCAGATAGCGCGAATCGGTTCTGGGATAGGTCACTACCTTGTGCCGCTCATAGAGGCTTTGGACGATGGACAGCGTGTGCTTGGCGGTGAAGCCGAAGCGGTTGTTGGCTGCTCGTTGCAGTTCGGTCAAATCGAACAATAACGGCGGTTGCGTAGATTTCTTCTTCGTCTCGATCTCGACGATCTTCCCCATTTTACCGCTGACTTTTCCGACCAGCTTCTGCGCGAATTCGGGATCGAATATCCGCTCGTTATTCTTCGCATTCCGCCACGTCCCGGTGAATCCCGAAAAATCTGCCACAACCGTCCAGAATGGTTCCGGCTTGAAGTTGCGGATCTCGTTTTCGCGGTCGATCATCATCGCCAGTGTGGGAGATTGCACTCTTCCGGCGGAGAGCTGCGCGTCGAACTTGCAGGTCAGCGCGCGGGTCACGTTGAGTCCGATCAGCCAGTCGGCTTCCGCTCTGCATTGCGCCGCGTGATAGAGGTTGTCGTAATCCTTCCCCGGTCTGAGTTTCGAAAAGCCATCGCGTATGGCGGCGTCGGTCTGGGAGGAAATCCAAAGTCGCTTGATGTCTTTCTTCCATCCGCCCAGGACAAGAATCCACCGCGCGACCAACTCGCCTTCGCGTCCGGCGTCCGTCGCGATGATCACCTGCGAGATGTCGCCTCGCTTGAGGAGGCTTCGCACCGTGTTGAATTGCTTGCGGGAATTGGGAATGACTTTCAGCTTCATTTTATCGGGGAGAATGGGAAGATCCGCCAGGCTCCAGTGCTTGTAGCGTGCATCGTAGTCGCCCGGTTCAGCCAGAGTCACGAGGTGCCCCAGCGCCCAAGTCACGATCGCGTCTTTACCTTCGAAATACCCCTGATGCTTCGCATTGCACTTCAATACGCGCGCGAGTTCCCTGCCGACACTCGGTTTCTCAGCGATCACGATAACCTTCATTCGAATCCTCCATATCCATGATTGACCATTAATTCAATCCCGTCAAAATGTTTTTCTTTTGAGACACCCGAAAACGCATCGCCTTCAGTAATTGTGCCTGCCACATCCTGTTTCATATAGACCCGAACATAGTGATCCGACATGCCTTCAATCCACTCTCCATCGCACTTTTCGGCAATCGCGGAAAGCTCCGTCCGGTTCGCGATCAGCCGGTCGATATAGTGTAATTTTTTGCACTCGGAAAGTTGTTCCAAATCGTTACATCGTAGTTTGATAATGCTACCGTGCACCTGATTCTTCATGGTTGCCGCCGGAGTACCACTGCGTTTTGAGAAGCCGAACACATGTAAATAGGTAGTCGGAAGAGATGAAAGAAACTCGACAGTCTCCTCGTGATGGCGATCCGTTTCACCCGGGAAGCCGGCAATCACGTCGAATCCCAGCGCGGGAAGATCGATGAAATCCGTCAGGCGATCGACCAGTTTACGGAAATCGCCCGTATCATACCGCCTTCCCATGCGCGCGAGCACATCGTCCGATCCCGATTGCAGCGGGATGTGGAAATGCGGCGTAAGCGTTTTCATCCGGGTGAAGGTATCGAGCAGGTCGTCAGTGAAGAGCTGCGGCTCGATCGAGCTGAGACGTATCCTGCCAACCTGCGGAAGAGCATCCAGATCCAGCAGCAGGCGCGAAAACGGATAGCCGATGTCGGATCCATACAATCCCATGTTGATACCGCCCAGCACGAATTCGCGAAAACCGTTTTCGGCCAGCGCGATGATCTGCCTCATCACGTTCTCCGGGTCGCGACTTCGCGGTTTACCGCGTGCATCGGGTACCGCGCAGTAGGCGCATCGGAAGCTGCATCCGTCCTGAATCTTCACGAAAGCGCGGGTTCGTTCGGACATCTGTGTGGTGAAGGTCTCGATGTATTCCTCGCTGCCATCCAGGGCATGATACGGAATCGATTCGTAGCCCAGGAGATCGAAGATGCGGTGTTTCATGGCGTTATCGACGATGACTACATCATCGTCAGGGAAAACGCCCGGGTGACGCATCACGTAACAGCCGGTGAGAACCACCTTCGCATCGGGATTCTTCATCGCGCGGCGAACGGCGTTGCGGCTCTTGAAGTCGGCGCGGTTGGTCACGGTGCAGGAATTGACGATATAGACATCGGCGTGCTCATGGAACGGAACCTGCCGCCAGCCGGCGTTCAGAAAAGGCTCCAGAATGCATGCCGATTCGTATTGATTGACTTTACAGCCGAGTGTGGTAATCGCAACTGAAGGCATCGATCAGAAGGCCTCTCGCGCGGTAAAGATGATATCGTATTCGTCGCCGGCATAACCGAAGTCGAGCCGGAAATTGAAGCGCTCCTTGTCGTTGAATCGATATCTCAGCCCCATGCCGTAGGTGTAGTGGGTCTCGTCCCATCGGAAATCGGATACCTCGTGCGCCACCTGCCCGTATTCGGCGAAGACGACGCTTCCGAAACGCTCCCAGATACCCTTCTCGAACGGGAATACACGATATTCGAGTCGCGACATCAGCATGTGGTTGTCGATGTAGCGTTGACTGTCGAATCCGCGCATCTCGCCGCCGAGACGCGATAATTCTTCATACGGTCCTTCGTGCTGGGTGAAAATAGCCATGCCGTGCCAGCAGAGGGTATGTCCAACCGCGATTGGAAAAAAGTTCGCCAGATCGGCCTTGTATTTCACGAAGCTGTAATCGCTGCCAATCTTGCGGTCGAACAGCCGGATGTTCATATCGTAGAACAGACCCCGTGTGGGATAGTAGGTGTTGTCGCGCGTATCGAATTCGACGGAGAATCTGGCGGCGGAAAGTTCGTGATCTTCGCTTCCGGGGATGATCTCCTGTTCGAGCATACCTCCATCTTCTTTCTCACTCAGCCGGTTGCTGATGTACTCCCATCCGACACCCGTCAGAAGAATCTCGCGAAATCGCTTCCTCAGTTGCAGATAGGAGTGGGCTTCTTTTATTACGTACCGTTCCCGGTCATCTTTGTCGGAATTGTTTCCCACACCATAGAACGCGGTGGGCCAGTAGCGATACTTGACATAACCCGTAAGTGAATAAGCGCCACCTGAAAGCTGGTATTCGGGTACGAGAATCCCCTGAAACTGGCCTTTGAAGCTAACCATGAGATTCAGCATCAGCGCATTGGGTGAAATGTGCATGGGTAAACTGTGGGGTCTGTGTGTATATACGGCGACACCACCCAACACGGCGCTGGTCTCGCCCGAATACATACCCAGCGGCACCAGGATGAAATCCGTAGTGGCTTCGGTCGAATCTGCCGTATCCTGTGCGGCAATGGCAAGACTTGCCAGTAACAGTACAATGACGAGGTTTCGCTTTATCACAGGATGAACGGCTGCTCCTGATCCATCTGCGGCTGCTCGATACCGAAGATCAGATCGTACGCGTCAATCGCGATTTGCAGCTCTTCGTTGGTCGGAATCACCAGGATAGAAATTCTGGAGAAGTCCTTGGATATGATTCCTTCGCGCGAGCCGTTGGCGACGTTCTTCTGGTAGTCGATCACGATACCGAGGTTCTCGAGCCTGTTGCAGATCATCTTGCGCATGTTGATGCCGTGCTGCCCGATTCCGCCGGTGAAGACGAGAATATCCACGCGAACCAGATTGGCGACGTACGCGCCGATGTATTTACGAATGCGGTAGGCGTAGGCTTCCATGGCTTCCTGCGCGTTCTGGTTGCCCTGCGAGGCGGCGTGTTCGAGGTCGCGCATGTCGTTGGAGATCTCGGAAAGACCAAGCAGTCCGCTTTTCTTGTTCAGGATGCGATTGAGTTCTTGTGGTTCGTAGCCTCGTTCGAGAAGATAGAAAACGATAGACGGATCGATATCGCCGGAACGCGTTCCCATCATGACGCCTTCGAGCGGTGTGAATCCCATGGAGGTATCCACGGAACGCCCGTTCTCGATGGCTGTGATGGAGGCACCGTTGCCAAGGTGGCAGGAGATCACGTTCGTGTTTTCCGGGGAGCGTTTCATGATTTTCAGCGCTCTTGCCGCCACGTAGCGATGACTGGTGCCGTGGAAACCGTACTTCCTGATCTTGAATTTCCGATACATCTCCCTCGGCAGACCGTAGAGGTATGCCGGCGGTTCGAGCGTCTGATGGAATGCCGTGTCGAATACCGCGACCTGCGGGATACCCGGGAGCAATTCCACAATACCTCTGATACCGGTGAGGTTGGCAGGGTTATGCAGAGGCGCCAGCTCGATGTTTTCTTCGACAACGCGCATCACGTCGTCATCGATGATCACCGAAGACGAATATTTCTCGCCGCCGTGCACCACGCGATGCCCGACAACCTGTATCTCGTGAATGTCGGCCAGCATACCCTTTTTCGGGTCAATCATGGCGCGGCACATCAGTTCAATGGCGGCCTTGTGATCAGTTACTACCGTCTCCTGCTCGATCAATCCGTGTTTCGTTCTCTGTTCGAGGCGCCCGATCTGTTCGCCGATTCGTTCGATAACACCTTTTCCCATACTGGTCTGGGACGGCATCTCGAAGACTTCGTATTTGAGGGAAGAGCTTCCACAATTAATGGTCAGGATTTTCGTCGATTCGTCTGTCTTATCCATTGATCCTCCAACGATTACATTTTAATCTACTTCTGCTTCGGATGAATACAGAAGTCTTGGAAAGATGATGTTTTACAGGCAGCCATATCTGTCAAACACTCTTTTCAGTCGAGTGTTAGGAATACAAGAAATGATGGTGAGGGTGGAATTATATCTTGACAATTCATCTGTAGATTACACGATATTATTCGGTGAATAAATGTGAAAAATCCCAAGGAGGAATACAATGAAAAAGATGACATTATTCATGGTTTTACTGGCTATTGTCGGCGCTATGTTCGCTCTGACATGCTATGACGTTCAGTACACCGCAGAGTCGAGTGGAACTTCTCCCTACTACGGCGAGACGGTAACCGTTGAAGGTATCGTTGTAGCGACCGAGTGGAAAGGTTACGTCGATTTCTTTATCGCGGATCCCGAAGGCGGTCCGTGGCACGGTCTTTTCGTCTATGATGGAGACGAAGAGTATGGCGATCTGGTTTCTGTAGGCGACATGGTATCGATCACCGGTATGATTGACGAATACTACGACCTGACCGAGCTGAAGAACATCTCCGATATGGAAATCCTCAGCCAGGGCAATGAGCTTCCGCCCGTGTATCGAACAACCACCGGCGAAGTCGCTGAATCTGAAGCGCTCGAGAGCGTTTACGTGTATGTGACCGGCGATCTCGAAGTCACTGCCGAGCAGAACGAATACGGCGAGTGGTACATCGATGATGGCTCCGGAGAATGCCAGGTTGACGACGGCTTCTTCTACCTCGACAGTGTCGATCCTCCCATCGTGATTGAATTCGGCGACGTATGGGGAACCATCCGCGGTCTGGTTGACTACTCCTACGACTTGTTCGCGATCAACCCTGTTTCCCCTTCCGACATCGATCCGAATCAAGACAATGACAACGAAGCGATCGAAGTGCCGCAATTCGTCGTCAATAACTACCCGAATCCGTTCAACCCGGAAACCACGATTAACTTCAACCTTCCGGAAGCCGGCAACACCACGCTGGAAATCTACAACGTCCGCGGCCAGAAGATCACCACCCTGATCAACGAACGCCTCAACGCCGACCAGCATGAAGTTACCTGGAACGGTACCGACGAATCCGGCAAGAACGTCACCAGCGGTGTTTACTTCTACAAGATCAACAGTGGTCGCTACACTGCCACCAAGAAAATGATCCTGCTGAAATAGTTATTATTGGCCTTTGCAAACCTCTCCCCTAACCGGGAGAGGTTTTTTATATTCGGAGTAATCCCTATGCCTGTTGGTATTTCAAGTTCTGTTGCATTTCTGGTGGGTGAATCAGCACATTTGATGCATTATGCCGTAGGCTTCGCACGGACAGACTTTTTGGAAATGGTAGATGGATTCCGTTGTCGTTGTTTGTTTTTTAGAGAGATAACCCCCTTAGTCCCCCCTTATCAGGGGGGACTAAGGGGGGTTATTTTCCCTGGCAATGGTAACCCGATATCAATTCAAAGGGCAGGTTCAAAACATTCACACACACTCTGGGGAGTGCCAACATGAATTACGATTGCTCGTTTGATCGGAGGGCGATTCTCTTACCTCCCAGCGGGATCGCGATGAACACGGTGGTGCCTTCCCCCTCTTTACTCTTCACCCAGATCATGCCGTTGTGTAGTTCCGCAATGCGACGCGATGTGGCGAGGCCCAGTCCGAGACCGCTGGAGCGGTACTCGACGAATCCGGATTTATGCGACCACAGGTCGTTGACTTCGTAGAATTTCTTGAAAATGTTCTCCTGCTCGTGCACGGGGATCCCGATGCCGTTATCCTGCACGTAGAACACCACGGAGGGCTTGTCATCAATCTTCTCTCTCGGAAATGCCGAATGCCTCGCGCCGATCACGATCTTGCCGAAGTCCTTCGTGAAGCGGATCGAATTCAGCACCAGGTTGTAGATCATCAGATCGCACGCCTCCCAGTTGATATCGACTCTCGGCAGATCTTCCGGGATTTCGAGCTGGATATTCATGTGGCGATCCATCGAGACGAGTTCGGCTTTCTTGGCGATCTCCTCAAGCAGCGAGCGCAGGTCGGTATCCTCCTTGTGGATGGAGGAGATCATGCTGTACTTGTTGAGGGTCACGATGTCCTTGGTGGTGGTCAGGAGCTTGTGAACGCTTTCTTCGACCTTCGTTAGGTTCTTGCTCTGGTCCTCATCCTGCCAGTCCGTCTCTTTACGCAAGCGGTTGACGTATCCCTGAAGCGAGACCAGCGGTGTGTTCAGCTCGTGCGAGACGATGGCGATAAAATTATCCTTCACGGTATCGAGGGTGTGCAGTTCGAGGTTCTTCTTCATCAGTGCGTCGTACTGCCGAGCATTCTTGAGCGCGATCGAGACCTGGATCAGCATGATGCGCATGAAATCCTTGTTGAGCGGCACTTCCTTACGGGCGGAGTTGTAGTTATCGAGGTAGAGGAATCCATGCAGATCGTTATCGACATAGATCGGCGCGCAGTAGATGGAATGCAACTGGTAGTCCTGCACGCTGATCGAGTTCTTGAAGGTATTGTCCGCCATGGCGTTGATGGTGTAGATTGGTTCCTTTGTCATCTGCACTTCGCTGAGCAATGTCTTGCTGATGTTCACCCACTCGGACAGCAGCTGGTTCTTGTCGTCCATGGCGACCTGATAGACATAGTTGCCGTACTCGTCCTTCTTGATCAGGAAGCCGCGACTGTAGCGGGTGAAATTGATCGCGAAGGAGACGATCTCGATCTCGAGCTTGTTGATATCGTAGATGGAGAAGAGTTCCTGCTCGACGTGCATGAGCTGTTGCAGCATTTTCATCTTTTCGCTCAGTTCGCCGTACTCCCTGATGCGCATCAGGATGGAGGTAAGGTGCAGTTTCAGCGCTTTGATCATGCGCATTTCGACACCCTTGAAGTCCATCTCTCCCGCATCCGCGATGATCAGGCAGCCGACCTGCGTCGCACGGATGCGCAGCGGCGTGATCACCGTATGCGCTCCGTCAATGAAGCGGCTGATGATACGGTTTTCCTGGAGCGCTTTTTCGATCAGTTCATCGAGTGTTTCGCTGAAGAGCTCTTCCTCCTCCATATTGTAGGCAAGGAAGGGATTGCGCTTCTTCTGGCGTTCTTCGGTAAGGATGATCGCATAGCTCTCCGGCGCAAGCAGATTGGTGATCGTTTTATCGATGAAGAACTTCATCCGTTCGATCTCGTTGAGCTTGAAGAGATCGTAAAGCATCTCCTGCCAGCCCTCTTTGTAATATTTCTTCCGGTTTTCGATATATGGCGCTTTTACTTCACGATAGTCGTTTCGGTCGAGAGACATGCTGAGGGCAAAAAGTCGTGCATCGCCCACCGGAATACCGTCGGTAGCAGATGCGACAGCTTCCTTGAGTTCGTTAAAGTAGGCCTTGGCTTTGATGGGGGCGCTCAATTCGTTGTAGATATGCACCAGGCGTTGCAAGATCCCGATTTCCAACAGGAACTGCTCATGCCCGCGGACTTTCTCCAGCAGCGTCAGCAACTGCCGGAGCACCTTCCGTAGCGGGATATGCCGAATTAGCAGGTCAACGTCGCAACGAAGGATATCGATGAGGTTTTTCCAGTAGCTGAAAGAGTACTTGTCAACCATGACCTGTGCTCGATCCAGCGCATTCGATGCGTCTTCCGGGAGTCTCAGACCGATGTAACATTCCGCTTCGCGGATATTGAGGATCGCCTGGGCATACGCGCTCTTGTTGCGTTCGGAATAGGTCTTCGCCTTCTGTAGATTCTCCAGGGCTTCTTTCCAATCACCGATCGCGATGAAACGCAAACCGATCAATTGATACTGGAATTCTTCTTCGTGCAACTTGATGAAATCGAGGTGGGCGTTGTTCTGGATGATCTGATTGATCTGGCTGATGTTCCCGATCTGATAGAGGTAATAGAAGTAGGTCTTCACCAGCGGATTGAAATTCTCGACCTTACCCTCGATCAGATCGGGATATGTGTTGGCGACAAATTTGTAGTAATGCCCGAAGCCTTTGATCTTGCTCTTGGCCAGCGCCATGTTGTTCTCGATCGAATAGGTGTATTCCAGGCTCTCGATCTCCTTGTTGATCTTCGCAGCGCGGTTGAGCGAGGCTTCGGCTTTCTGGAACTCGCCCAGCTTGATATAGGCTTCGCCGAAGTTGACGTACGCCAGTACCTGTCCGCGCTTCTGATCGACCTTTTCGCAGATGTCCAGCGCTTTGGTGAAATAGTCGAACGCGGTTTGCGTATCGCCCTGGCGCAGCGCCAGGTCACCGATGTTGTTATAGACGAGTCCCAGCGACCGGATGTAGTTCACTTTCTCCCAGATCTCGCGTGCACGGTGAAAATTGGTATTGGCTTCGTCGATCGATTTCTGGCTGATATAGAGGAACGCAAGGTTGTTGTAGAGCGATCCGAGCCGGACAAGGAAGTTGGTGTCGTCGGTCATCTCGAGTCCGGCGAGGAATTTTTCGACCATGTTGATCGCCTCGCTGGTTTGTCCGGTCGATCCCATGACCAGCGCTTTGCGGTCCATAAACCACACGCGAAGGTCCGGCAGCATGTAAATCGTGTCGTAAAGCTGGATGTTGCGGGTAGCGGTTTCCAGATCGTTGATCCGGAACGAACTCCAGATGATCCCGATGACCGCCATGATGCGTTGCTTTCCGGTAATAGATTTATCAAGCGCTTTCTCGAACTGCTCTCGCGCCGATTGGTATTTGTCCAGTCCAACGTGGAATGTTCCACGGATGTAATATTTCTCAAAGATGTCCGGAAGCTCCTTGATGATTTCGATGCGTTCCAGCGCTTTTTGGATCAAGCCGGACAGCTCCGCCTTTTCCGAGAACACCGAGAGGTCGTGCATGAGATCTTTGCTGTTCAGCTTCACTTTGCCCGAAAAATCGATCGAGATCACCTCGCTGATCATGTCGAACGCTTCATCCTGCATGTAATTCTGACTGTAGATTTGTACGAGACGCAGCTTGTATTTCCGCACTTCGGCATAATTATCCGCGAGTTTGGCGTTTTCGATAATTCCACGGCAGATCGAGATTTGCGAGACCTCCATATCGTGATAGAATTCGATGACTTTCTTCGACACTTCCTTGATCTGCTTCTCGGTGCATTCGCTGAGAAGACGCTGTTTTGCTTCCTCGAACGCGAACTGATAGTGATCGTCCCGCGCGACGAGAACCTCGTTGTTCAGCGCGTCGTGAATCATGAAGAAGAAGGTCTTCTCGTCGATGTCGAGGATCGTCTGGGCAAGCGCTTTCGAGATGGGCGTATTGACCGCCGCGAGTTTCTGCAGGTAGGCATAGACCTCTTCGGAGAGATGTCCGAGTCGGTTGTAGATCGAATGCAGCAGGTGTTTGGGCAGTTTGTATTCGCTCGTGTCCAGATTGAGGTTGAACTTTGCTCGTCGCCAGATCTTCTTTTTCTCGGTCAGGTCGATAAGGATATCGCGTACGAAGACGGGAATACCGCTCGATCGCTTCCAGATGAATTTTGCAAAGGATTCCGGGACGGCTGTCTGGACCAGCTTCTGGACGTAATCTGTCGTCTGCTGACGCGAAAAAGGCTCGATGCGGAACTGGATGGAATGGATCAATCCCTTGACCTTACTCGGATCGTCCACGCTGATGATTATCAGGATCTTCCGTTCGATCATGTCCTTGGAGATGGAATTGACGAAGTCGATCGTCTCGCGCGTGAGATATTGCCCGGCGCGGATGATGTAGATCAGCGGTTTCTCTTCCGATAGGTGGAAAAGGAAGTTACGGGTCGAGGTGAAATCGAGCCGCAGTTCGTCTTTATTTTCGGATACTTTGCCGGCGGACTCTTCCGATTCGAAAAGGTACATGCGCAGCTTTTCGGAGATATTCTTCAGGTCGGCGGAGAGCTTCTCGTTCGTCTTCATCGAGAAGTAGAATTCCTTGATCAGGGCGAAGAAAGGATCTTTGTTCGTTGCGCTGCACTCGTAATCGAAAATGTAGTAGTCGTCATTGAGAAGGTGATAACGGAACAGCGAAAGCATGTTGTTCTTGCCGATGCCGTCTCCGCCGATCACCACCACCAGCTTCCCGTTGCCGTTCTGTACCAATGGAATGTAGTCCAATAGCTGATGCGCATGCGTTTCCCGTACGAAGTAGGAACGGAACTTTAGCATCGTCACGGCGGAGCGTCGCTGCGAGAACGGGTATTTCTTCAACTGGATGCGGTTGATGTAGTTGATGATGCTTTCGATGTCGGGGTAGCGATCGCCGGGATTCTTCTCCAGCAGCGTGAGGATGAATTTTTCGAGCTGTGGCGGAATGTCCTTGTTGAGTTCGCGCGGGAATTTCGGGATGAAAGTCTGCTGATTCCCCTGTATCAGATTGGTGATCTGCTCGACGGAGAAGGGATGCATGCCGGTAGTGATCTTGTACAATGTCACGCCGAGCGAGTAGTAGTCGCTGGCAAACTGCGCACCCTTGCCGAGATAGATTTCCGGTGCCACGTAGGGCAGGCTGCCGCTGATTGTCTGCTGGCTCTTCTGGAAATCGATCTTGGCGAAACCGAAGTCGAGCACCTTGACGATCGGGCGGTTGCGCTCGATATGATACATGATGTTTTCGGGTTTGAGGTCTTTGTGGACGATGTTCTGCAGATGCAGGGCGTTGAGCGCGTAGCAGATCTGCACGATGATATCGTAGAGCAACTCGGTGTTGTATTTCTTGAACTGGAATGAGCTGAGCGAACGTCCCTCGCAGAATTCGCTGAGGTAGTAGATGTGCTTGCCCATGTTGCCAAAATTGACCACCTGCAACAGGTTGGGGTGCTCGATCTTGGTGATGTGGTGCATGTCCTCTGCGGAGAATCGTTCGTAGAATGCCTCCGAATCCAGTTTCTGGAACAATTTCAGTGCGTAGATGTTGCCGGTGCGAATGTCCTGAACCTTATAAACCGTTGCCCAGAGACCGGTTCCCATGCGTTCGATTACCTCGTAGCGGGAATCGATGATCATAAGACCTCCCGAATACATTTATTCAAACTACATTCGACGATTTCAAACGTCAGTTGTCAAGTGAAGGATGCGGGATAATAAAATATGGTGCTGCTGCCATAGAGCGGGTAGCATGATTTTCTCCATCGGAGCGCCAAGTTCCAGCTTGGCTTTTCCAAATGCATCGTTGAGAAACATATCAGGTTATTCTCTTTCGTTTCCTGCCTCATTACACGTCTTATACTTTGGGCAACGGGCAGAAGAAATCGTTCTACTCACTCGGTTTGCAAAGGTGCTTTTATACTTAATGAAAACGCCCCATCCGATCGGACGGGGCGTTTTTCTATGTGAAAGTGTGATTAGTTGATTGCTTTCACAATGTAGAACTTCTTGTCCGCGACACCGGCGCCACCGTTGATGGTAACGGATGTGTTGGGTGTGACCAGCACGTTGTTGAACGTTCCATCGGGTGAACCGCTCGATTGCAGACGATAGGACGTCGCACCGGCAACGGCTGTCCAGGATATCTGCACGTCCGTGCCGACGATCGAGATCGTGACATCCTCGGGCGCTGCCGGAGGAGCCGCCTGACCGATGCTGACAGTGTAGTTGTTGCCATCGTTGTCGTCGATGTATTCCGGGCCGTTGTAGTCGGTCGCGGTGACCCAGAATTCGATCTGATCGTAATCGGCGATGGTATCGCCATTCACGAGAGCGATACGCCACCATGAGTACGTCGTGTCACTACCTTGCCAGTTGAAGACGACAGTCTGCTCCGCACCGTCATTCACGGTGTAATGCAGGGTCACTTCGTAGCCGGAATTGTAGTTAGGATCGAGTCCACCGGTCTTCGCTTCGATCAATACATCGCTACCAAGCGGAAGCACGCTGCCGTCGGCGAAGTTTGTATATTCGGAAGCGGTACTATCCACAAACGCGGCACTCGTCATTTCGTGTACTTCGTTGAGATTCCAATAATCGAGGTCAAGAACCTGAGTCGATTCCGAATCGTCGATCTGGAAGCTACGGTTTCCGATATATTCCCATGCCCATTCGCGGGTATCGACAGTCGAGCGTGTGAACTTGTATTCGACTGTGTAAGGTGTTCCAGCCGGGAAAAGGACTTCGGCAACGTAAGTCTTGTCGCCGTCCGGATCCATCATAACGGTGCTTCCTGCTATCCAGTCGAGCGGGAACTGGCTTCCCTGCACCGAGATGCTGTCCGCATTCAGCGCGCCGACGTTGATAGAGAAAGTAACGAGGACATCCTGCGAGGTCCCGGAACTGAGCACGCTGACAGCGTAAGATGCACCCTCGTTGTCGTCGTAATACTCGGGACCGTTATAGTCGGTCGCCATGACGTAGAAACTCACGTCGTCGCCGTTATTTACATCGACGCCATTCTCGAGCATCACCTGCCACCATGAATATTCGCCGTCGTTGCTTGCCCAGTTGAGTGCCTTGGACTCCATTTCTCCACCGTTGACCTGGTACCACAACTCCACGCTGAAGTCGGAGTTCGCGTTGGCATCGACGCCATTCACGCGCGCTTCGATCTGGATATTGTTACCTGCATCGACCGCGCCGCCGGCCAGGAAGTTCGTGTATGCCGAGTTGTCGCTATCCACGAAGGTTACGCCGGTCAGCTCGGATACCGCAACACCTTCCCAGTATTCGACGCCGATGTCCATGACACCAGTCACATCGTCGAGGTTGAAGCTCCGCTGGATACTCGGCTCGATCTGCCAGGAGCGCACTTCACCGAAGTACCGTGCGTAGTTGTAGCTGACTGCATAAGGGCTTCCCGCTGGGAAGGTGACGGTCTTCGTATAGATTTTATCTTCGTTTTCGTCGTACATCAGGTTGTCTTCAGGCAATCCGCTCAGCGGTGCAAGGGTTCCCACCAGACCAACCTCCAGCGCATCGGAGCTACCGAGGTTGAACGTGAAGGTCACATCGACGTCCTGCTGGGTTCCTGAAGTACCGAGGCTGACGAAGTAGTCGCTTCCACCGTTGTTGTCCTCGACTTCCGGTCCGTTGTAGTCGATACCCGTGATACGGAACTGAACTTCGTCTCCGTCGTCGATGTCCTCGCCGTAGTCGAGCATCGTGCGCCAGTAGGATACCGATTCTTCATTGCTGTGCCAGGTGAAATCCCTGGTTACTTCGAATCCCTGGTTGATTCTGTAGTGGAGCTCGATATTGAGACCGGAGTTGTTGTTGGCATCTACCGCATCGGCTTCCACTTCGATGAGGATGTTACTGCCTGCGCCCAGGACGTCGCCATCCTGGAAGTTGGTGTATTCGGAAGCGGAGCTGTCCATGAAGGCGACAGCGGTGAGTTCGGCCACTTCCATGTTGTTCCAGAAATCGATATCCAGAACCATGGAGGTCTGCGTATCGTCGATCACAAAGCTTCTGTTGTCAACGCTTTCCCAGTTCCAGTCACGCGATGTGGATTCGTAGGTGAATTTATACTCAACGTCGAAGCTGCTTCCTGTGGGGAAAGTAATAATTACTTCGTAAATTTTGTCACCGTCCAGGTCGCTCATAAGATTGCTGCCTGGGGTCCAGTTGAGCGGAAGAACGCTACCCTGAATAGAGACATTATCAGGAGCGAGCGAGCCGACATTGACACGGAAGGTGACATCGACATCCTGCGCGATACCGCCGGCGATATCGTAGGAGGTATCACCCGTGATTGCTCCGGTGTTATCGACTGTGAATTGAAGGTTCGGACCATCGATCAGCCAGATACCGTATGCGGAGCCGTCGTCTTCGATCGCGCCCCATTCCCAGCTACCTTCGGCAACATCCTCGACCACGCACGTCCAGGAGTAGTCGCCGGCGGTCGGGTCGCCATTGGTGCCGTCGTCGTACGCCTGATGAAGCACCCATCCGTCGAAGCTTCCCTTGATATTGATATCTGCGTAGATGTGGCTGTTGTCGTTGATGGTGAACGTCACATCTGTATAAGCGCTGGCAATGAACGTGTCCGAATCGTACGCCGGGGCGATCGCATTTCCGGCGATGTCTTCGATCGCGGCTGTTGCGGATACTTCGTATTCGACTCCGGGTGTCAGTCCGCTGACTTGCAGATTATAGACACTGGAAGATACGGACGAAACGCCGGTGATCGAAGCGCCGTTGTCTATCGTATAGTTACCTGCCGCGATCGCGCTGAAGCCCATCGGCTCGTTGAAGGTCACGCGGACCACTTCGGGCCCGGTCTGCACAGCGGAAGACATGCGCGGAGGTGTTGTGTCCGCAAGCGCGGTGCCGACTACGTAGTTGAACTGCGTCGTATGCGTTCCGCCTGCGCCATCGCCCCAATCCGACGGGAATCCTTCATCTGCGGGGATACAGGAACTGGCGTTGTTCTTGTTCCATCCCGGACGCTGCCAGAGTGAGAGGTTGAGTTCTTCGTCCAGATCGATATTGCCCAGCATGCTTCTGGGGATGGCGATCTCGGTGAACTGACCACCGCCGCCGGCGATGTTACTCGTATCGAGCTGAACCTGATTCCAGCCGGATCCGTTCCATGTCATGAAGCCGGTATAGCCGACGTTCTGATCGTCTGTGCTCCACTGCATGATGATGTCATAATCGGGAAGGTAGGGTTGTCCATAAACTACCTGACTTCCCCAGGCATCGTTGGTTCCACCGGCAGCCGTGTTGCCCAAGTCGATCGAAAGGTGCAGATGGATGGAGTTTCCGTCGCCCCATGGATCGTTATCGGTGGCAATTCCGAAATAGATATAATTTGCATCATCGGTGACATAGCAGCCGTCTTCCAGATTGAACTCGGTGGGCTGCATGGTTGTAAATGTCGCTTCGGTAGGTGTCGTGCCCCATTCGGCATCTTTCACGCCGTCGATGACGGGTGTGAACGCACCGAGCGTAAGAGCCAGGCACATAAGCCACAAAAGAGGGATCATTCGTTTTATCATCGTTACCTCCAGGTTTTGATTTTCAATTCATTATAAAACCCATTATCATACAACAACGAAATAAGTTGTAAAGATATTTTTTCTCAGACCCACTATTTTTTGATCGTCATCGAATTTATTTGCCATTTCCAGCGCGAGTATCATCATTGCCTCAATCATACAGAAAAGGAGTAATAACGATCATGATCACCGGATAATCCGTAACCGCCCAATTCCTGTCATCAGCCTGAGGATGCCGTCCGAATCGAGATACGAGCATCCATTCGACAGAAAATGATAATGGTCCCGGATTATTTACAAGGAGATACCATGACGTACAATACTCATCCATTCCAGCCCATGCAAGACTATGACCTTCTTAGGAAATTCCTGCGTGAAACCTTCATACTGAATGACTACACTGAGAAGAACTGGTCTGTCCAGCGACTCGATTACTTTTACTGGCACATCTGGATGAATTGCTTCGAGTTACCGCCAGAAGAAGGTGCACTTATTGTGAAAGACACCGATGGAAGCTTGATCGGAGCCATCATCAACGAGGTGGGTGGTGCTGTCAGCCTTCAGGTACATCCCGATCATTTTAACAGAGAATTGCTGACATTCATGGTCGAACAATCGGAGCAGAGTTTTTGCGGCAGTCTTCCGGATGGCAGAAAGAGATTGTCTGTCGCTTGCGAGCAACAGAACTTGATGTTACTCGATATCCTCTCCGAAAGGGGATATCGGAAAGGTACAGGTGAAGATCTGTGTGGGCGTGTCAATCTATTGGAAATCCAGCATTGGAATACCCCCATTTTTCTGTGGAATCTTGGTTCGATGAATATTGATCGATGTTATCCACAGTGTCCTTCGACTCCGCTCAGGATGACACACTGTGGATAACTGCATCCATTTCAGACGGTTGCAAAATAATTGTGTCATCCTGAGCGGAGTCGAAGGACAACAATTATTTTGCATACTCATGTCAGATTTTTTTTACGAACATTTATAAACGGTAAGCATAGGTATGTCGTTGCAAAGCAGAAATATAGGCTTTCATGGCATGATAATTATGGAGGTATTCCTGTACCGGACATTTTGATCCTATTGGAGTAAAACCAGCCTTTCATCGGAAAGGGCTGGCTCGTGCAATGATATTCGAAGGCTTCCGGAGGTTGAAAGAAATAGGCGCCCATTGGGCTTTCCTGAGTTCCAACGAAGAACCGGCACACACGGTTTACAGAAAATGTGGATTCAGACAGGATCTTATGTTCAACGGATGGCTGAAGGTGTTTTAAACGAAATAGTTTTCCAAACATTCAGAAGACCGCCCTGCGGTCGGACATTCGGAAGTTCGACAACAGCAAGTTTTTCGTTGACGAATGAGAAACCGGCTTTAAAAAGGGAATCCAGTGCGGGAGGATGGATCTGGTGGTCCGGCTGGTCTGCAAAGCCAGTATCGGGCGGATAATACCGTCCGTGGCAGGTTCGATTCCTGCCCTCTCAGCCATTTTCTCAACAACAAACAAACCAGGCTGCGAATATGAAACAGGAAGAGTTCAAGAAGATCCCCGGCGTGGATAAGCTACTCACCGACGAATCCATTCAAGTACTGACCGAAACATACGGGCTGCATCTTGTCACCCTCTCGATCCGCCAGGAGCTTGAAGAGGTTCGTAAGTTCATCGTCAATGGCGGCAAGGCGATACCGGTTCCCGAGATGATTCGGAACATCGAAGCGTACTGCAAGCGAATCGCCAGACCATCGCTCATTCCGGTGATCAACGCCACCGGCGTGGTGATCCACACCAACCTCGGCAGATCGCCGCTGGGCGATTTCGTGCTGGGCGAACTGACACCCATTATTCGCGGCTACAGTAACCTCGAATACGACCTCGATGAAGGCAAGCGCGGGAAGCGCGAGGCCCACATTTCGCACTTGATCCGGTGGGTCACCGGCGCCGAAGACGCGGTTGTCGTCAACAACAACGCCGCAGGGGTTATGCTCGGTCTGAAAACCTTCGCAGAAGGCTACGAAGTGATCGTTTCGCGCGGTGAACTGATCGAGATCGGCGGCTCGTTCCGACTGCCGGAGATCATGGCGGCCAGCGGAGCGAAGATGGTCGAGGTCGGCACCACAAACCGAACACGCGTCGAGGACTACGAAAACGCCATCACGGACAAGACCCGCATCATCCTCAAGGCGCACCGTTCCAACTACTTCATCGGCGGATTCACCGAGGAACCGGAGATCGCCGGGATGGTCGAACTCGCCCACAAGCACAACCTGATCTTCATGTACGATATCGGTTCGGGGCTCCTGCGCAAGCCGAGGGGATTACCGCTCGAAAGCGAGCCGGACGTCCGGAATGTAATCGAATCGGGCGTGGACATCGTCTGCTTCAGCGGCGACAAGCTGCTGGGCGGGCCGCAGGCGGGTATCATCGCAGGTAAGAAAGAGTACATCCGACCAATCGCGAAAGCGCCCATGATGCGCGCGCTGCGCACCGGAAAACTGACCCTCGCCGCACTCTCCGCCGTGATTCGCTGCTACATCGACGACGAAAGCCTGAAATCGCGCCTGCCGCTCTTCCGGATGCTCGACCAGAACATGGACGATCTTCGGAATAAAGCCGAAGAACTCGTTGCCGTATTACAGCGCGAAGGTCTCAACGCGACTGTCGAGGAGAGCAAGGCCTATTGCGGCGGCGGAACGCTTCCGCACCTCAGCATCCCGAGTCTGGCGGTGCAGGTTCATCCGCCGAAGCCCGATAAAACCTGGGCCGAACGCACCTGGAAGCAGCTCATGCAGACGGAGAAACCTGTCGTGGGCGTCCTGCGGGAAGGGAAACTACTTTTCGACGTCTATACCATCCAGTCGGACCAACTGCCCATCATCGCACGCTGGATTGCGGATGTGAAGAATTGAGGACCACATGAAGCATCTGATCATGGGAACCGCCGGTCACATCGACCACGGCAAGACCACCCTCATCGAGAAACTCACCGGTTTCAACTGCGACACCCATAAAGAAGAACAGCTCCGCGGGATCACCATCCACCTCGGATTCAGCCACCTCGACCTGCCCAGCGGCAACAGCATTGGCATCGTCGATGTGCCGGGCCACGCCGACTTCGTCAACACGATGGTCTCCGGCGCCAGCGGCATCGATTTCGTGATGCTGGTTATCGCGGCGGACGGCGGCGTCATGCCCCAGACGCGCGAGCATTTGCAGATCATCCGCACGCTCGGCATCGAAAAGGGCGTCATCGTTCTGACCAAGATCGACCTGGTGGATGACGAACTGCTCGAATTCGCCGAGATCGATATCCGCGAACTGGTCGAGGACACTGCCTTCGAGAACGCGCCCATCGTGAAGGTCTCAGCCAAGACGGGCGAAGGTATCCCGGAACTGATCGAGCAACTCGAAGCCATGACAGAGGACATCCCCGAGCGAGAGTCGGGAGAAATCTTCCGCATGTACATCGACCGCATCTTCAACATCCCGGGCCACGGCACCATCGTCAACGGCTCGGTGATCAGCGGCGAACTGAACCGCTCCGCGAACGTCTATCTGCTGCCGACCGGCGACAAGCTCCGCGCCAGAAGGCTCGAACGGCACGGCGGTGAGGTGCAGCACATTTCCACAGGCGACCGTGCATCGATGAACCTGGTCGGGCTGGACATCGACCAGTACAAGCGCGGGATGTTGGTCAGCGATAGAATTTTACCATCCACACGCATGATCGACGCACGACTCACGCTCTACGACCACGCGAAAGCGCTCGAGCTCTGGTCGCAGGTGATCTTCCTGCTCGGAACCTACGCCGGGCAGGCACGCATTCACCTGATCGACAAGGACCGTCTGAGCGGCGGCGAAACCGCGATCGTCCAGATCCATCTCGAATCACCCGCCGTTTTGATGCACGGCGATAAATTCGTCATCCGTAACAGCTCCAGCGATCTCACGCTCGGGGGCGGCGAGGTGATCGACGCGCATCCGCTGCACCACCGAAGGAGGCCGGAAGAATTGGTCCGGAAGCTCCAGGAAGTGGTCGATGGCGGTATTCCCGAATTGATCGCCGCAGAAGTTCGGAAACGCCTCTCCCCCGTTACCGGCGATGAACTGGCTACGCTCCTCAATCGCACCGGAAGCGAGATCGAGAAAGCGCTTGCCGGTGATCTACCCGACGACATCATTCTGCTCTCGACACCGACGAACGTCTATCTGCTGGAACGGAAGAAATACGACAAACTACGGCTGCGAATCTTACGCTATCTCAATACCTATCACAAGCGAAATCCGCTGGACGAAGGCGGAAGACCGTTCGAGGAATTGATGGGTATCTTCGGCGTTCATCGAAACACCACTGCCGAAGCCGTCATGCAACTGGTTCTGGAGCAACTTGAAGCGGAAAACGAATTGAAGCGGGTCGGCCATACCTGGGCGCTGAAATCGCATGATGTCAAACTATCTCCGCGCGATATCGAGCAAATCGATTTCATCGAGAACTACATGCACGGATCGGGAATGCACACGCCGCTGTGGTCGGAGATGGTTCCCGCCGCGCTCGATAAGGGCATCGACGAACTGAAGCTGAAACAGATCATGCAGCTCCTGGTCTTCAGAAACAAAGCGTACAATCTGGACGGTAACTTTATCCACACAAGCATCGTTGACGACAGCCGGAGAATCCTGCTGGAACACCTGGTGGAACACGAAGAAGGCGCTACTGTGGCAACTTTCCGCGACCTGATCGACGGCAACCGCAAGATATGCCTCCTGATGATCAACAAGTTCGATCGCGAGGGAATCACGGTTCGCAAAGGAGATTATCGCCTGATCACACAACGAGGAAGGGATATTCTGGCAGGTCTCCAATCGACCTGACATATACTCGACTCGAAAATCCTCAATATCTGCTGCCTACCCTCAAATCTTTCCTTTGACAAAAGAATTACGAAATCCTATTTTTAAGTCCTGACATAAATTGGAACTTAATTTGCATCGATTTCTTCTGTGAGGGAAACATTATGGAAGCAAACGATTATGGAAGATTTTTCGAGGATTTCGTCAGGGGTGAGACGATAAAGCACAATCCCGGGAAAACGATCACCGAGAACGACAACAACCTCTTCTGCCTGCTGACCATGAACCATCATCCACTGCACCTGGACGCGGAGTATGCGGCGCAAACCGAATTCGGGCAGCGCGTTGTGGTCGGTACGCTGGTGTTTTCCCTCGTGGTGGGAATGAGCGTACGGGACATCAGCGGCAAGGCGATTGCCAATCTCGACTACGAAGAAATCCACCACACCGCGCCGGTCTTCATCGGCGATACAATCCACGCTGCATCGGAGATTCTCGACGCCCGGGAGTCTCGCAGCAAGCGCGATCGCGGCATCGTTCGGGTATCGACCCGCGCATACAACCAGCACGGAGACGAGGTTCTTCGATTCGTGCGCAACGTCCTGATCCCGAAGAGGAGCACGTCATGAGCGAATACATATTGCGTTCGATGCTGTTCGTTCCCGGACACAACGAACGTCTGCTGCGAAAGGCCGCGGCCACGGATGCGGACGCGGTAATCCTGGACATGGAAGATTCGGTAACGCCCGAGGCTAACAAGATCAAAGCGCGCATCCTCTGTTCGCAACTGATCATGGAAGGCATCTACAATGGTAAACATGTCTTTATCAGGCTGAACGACGTTGACAGCGAATTCCTGAGCGATGAGGTGAAGACCTTCGCACCGCTCGATGTCGATGGATTCGTTTTCCCGAAGACCTACTCCGCCAAAGACATCTTCTTCATCGACCACCTGACACACGTGGTAGAAACCGAAGCGCGCGTGGAACCGGGCAAGCTCAAGCTGATCCCCATCATCGAGACCTGCGCCGCCGTGGTGAATCTCGATTCGATCTGCAAGGCCTCCAAGCGCATCATCGCCGTCGCATTCGGCTGCGAGGACTTCATCACAGACCTGCACGGTATCCACGATCCCGAGGCGCAGAGCCTCTTCTATCCGCGCGCGCAGATCGCGATTACCGCGCGCTCCAACGGCATCATCCCCATCGACACGGTGCATGTGGATGTCCACAATATGGAAAACCTGGAATACAACCTCGATATCGCGCGGAAACTCGGCTTCGAGGGAATGCTACTGTTGCATCCCAAGGAGATCGAGCCGGCGCATCGATATTTTTCACCCTCGAAAGAGGAATACGAAAGAGCGCTGGAAATGGTTCGCCTGACCGAACTGGCATGGATACAGGAAAAGGGTGTCGCGGTAATCGACGGACACTTCATCGGGCCACCCATGCTCAAGATGGCGAAGCACACCATCAAACGCTACGAACGAATCCAGAAAATGAATCGGACGTAAAATGGAAAAGTCGATTCTGCAAATACCATTCGAGGTATTGAAACGACTGCGCCACTACCGGAAATCGCAGAAGCAAAGCCGTGACGAACTTCGTCGCGAGCAGAACCGGATGCTGATCGACCTGGTCCGCTACGCAGCTACGCATGTTCCCTATTACGCAAAACTCTTCCGCGAGATCGGGCTGGATGCCTCGACCTTCCGCGGGATCGAGGACATGCATCGCATCCCACCGCTGGACAAGGAGACAGTCCGCACCCGCAAGGACGAACTGCTCTCCGATCAGGCAAAGCGATACGGCATCACCTGGGATTCCACCAGTGGTTCGACCGGGACGCCGCTCCACTTCGCCCTGAGCGACGCCGTACAGGCGAACAAGATCGCCGCGTTGCTGCGGAGCTTCGGCTGGGCGGGATATCGGCCGGGAATGCGTACACTCTCGGTGCAGAGTTACTACTTCAAGGATCGCGACTTCCATTGCAACCGGCTCTACAACGTGGTGCGATTCGATTCCAACCGGCTGAAAAAGCATTCCGCGCTCAAGCTGGTGGAGTTCCTGGAGAAGCGGCCGGTTCGCTTCATCATCGGCTTCCCCTTCGACATCATGATGATCGGGCAGTTCGCTTCCGAAACCGGTATATCCATTCCATCACCCAGAGCCGTCATCACCTACGGTGAGATGCTATCCGAACATCGCCGGCAGCGAATCGAAGCGCTCTACAATACGCGCGTGTTCGATTTCCACTCCATGCACGAATGCAGCGCCATGATATCGCAATGCGAGCACGGATCGCTGCACCTGATCGACGACTTCAGCTATATGGAGATCGAGGACGGCAGGCTGATCGGCACCAGCTATTATAACTAT